>CAWBRQ010000004.1:0-101191 GCA_963791315.1 uncultured beta proteobacterium | reverse complement strand
CAATCAGCCCTCACACCACCCGCTGGCCGCATCCATTCTGCAAACCGAACGCAGGGCGACGGCACCGGCGAGTCCGGTAATGCAGGAGGTACTGCGTTCAAACCGTCGCGCTTCGTTTTGATTGCAACCTCTGATTGAAGCGCGCCGCGTCGATAATCACGCGCTCGTGCGTACCCTCGGATATCAGGTCGTGGCCGTCGTGCGCTGCGCGCGAAACGTGACTTTGCGTCCGTCCACACTGAGCACCTCACAGTGGACACGTACGGTCAGGCCCGGTGGCGTCGCTGCCAGGTGCGAAAAGTTGACATGTGTGCCAACCGACTGCTCGCGCGGCCAATCCAGGAATGGCTTGATCGCCAACTGGCATACGCCTTCCATTAGACCAATCAGGTATCCGGTGGCGAACACTTCCGGCATCTCGCCGAACTCCGACCATTCGGGATACAGGCGCGGCACTGTCTTGCTGTCGGGGACCTTGTATTCAAAATCGAACTGAATGCCGGCTTTCAGATCGGGTGACATCGAATCGCTGATGAGGCTGCTCAGGCGGCGAGTTTGGCAGTGACGGCGTTACCTGCGCGCGAGTGTGCTTTGCGGTTAAGAATGCCGCTGATCCACTGGCCAGTCGCGACCGCCTTCACAAAATCGATGCCGGTCTCGATTCCGAGGCCGTTGAGTAGATACAGCACGTCTTCGGTGGCGACGTTTCCGGTCGCCCCTTTTGCATAGGGACAGCCACCGAGTCCCGCGATGCTGGAGTCGAAACTCGAAATGCCGAGCTCAAGACACGCGTAGACGTTGGCAGTGGCCATGCCGTAGGTATCGTGAAAGTGGCCGCTGATGTCATTAAGGTCGTAAACGCCGAGCACTGCGTCCATCACGCGCTTGGTCTGTTCCGGCGTGCCGGTGCCAATCGTGTCGGCGACGCCTACATGTCTGACGCCAATGTCCTTCATCCGCCGCGCTACATGCGCGACTGCACCGGCGTCGACCTCTCCCTGGTACGGGCAACCCAGCGCGCATGAAATTGCACCGCGGATTCGCATGCCGTGCTGCTGCGCCTGCTCGGTGACCGGCCGAAAGCGTTCGATCGATTCATCGATCGAACAGTTGATGTTCTTCTGTGAGAACGCTTCACTGGCAGCAGCGAACACGACTATTTCGTCCGCTTTTGCCGCGAGCGCACCTTCCATCCCTTTTACATTCGGAACCAGCACCGAATAGGTGACACCAGGTCTGCGCCGAATCCTCGCCATCACTTCGGTGGCGTCGCTCATCTGCGGTACCCATTTTGGCGAGACGAACGAGGTCACCTCGATGTTGGTGAAGCCGGCGTCGGTCAACCGATCGACCAGTTCGACCTTGACGTCCGCCGGAATCATCTGCTTCTCGTTCTGCAGCCCATCACGCGGGCCGACATCGAACAATGTGGACGCGCTCTGGAAGTGTCGGCATGGCATGGCTCCTCCGCAATGCCTCGATGTTAGCGCCGGTTCGGCGGCGTTATCGGAAGGCTAACGCGGCGACCACGGGCCATGAACGTGCGGACGTCTTGGATGCCATCGTGCCACCGCTCTGCGCCCTTCAGTTTTAGCTCCGGTTTCAAAGCTCCCCGGCTCGCAACTAACCGCGATGGTGACCTTCGTCGTCGTGACTGGCATCCTGTATTTCGGTCGCGACGTGTTGATTCCACTGGCGCTGTCGGTCCTGTTGAGTTTCTTGTTAGCGCCGGCGGTGCGCTATCTCGAGCGTCGCAAAGTTCCGCGCGCGGCCGCTACCGCCTTCATGGTGACTGTGTCGTGCTGCGTGATGGCGGGGATTATTTGGTTGTCGGTGGCCCAATTCCTGAACTTTGCCGCGAGCTTGCCCGAGTACAAGAAAAATATTCAAAGCAAGGTTTCAATTCTGAGATCCGAGGCGGAAGGTAGTTTCGGCAAGGCGCGGCGCACGATTGAAGAGATCAGCACGGAGATGTCGAAGGATGTCGCACCGGCGCGAAGGGCGCCGTCTTCACCTCGTCTGCAGACGCCGGCAGATCGTGCGGTCCCAGTGACGATCGAGCAGGCTCCTCTGACGCCCTTCGAGTTCATGCGTGAAATCGTCACGCTAATGCTCGTGCCGCTGACGGTGGCAGGCGCAGTGATCCTGTTCACCTCGATCATTCTCCTGAAGCGCGAGGATCTGAGGGACCGCTTGATTCGCCTGGTCAGCCGTGGGCAGCTGAACGTGACGACGCAGGTATTCGAAGAGGCGGCCGATCGCGTCAGCCGATATTTGCGCGTGCAACTGATTGTCAATATCAGTTACGGATTGCCGGTCGGGCTCGCGCTGTATGCGCTCGATATACCGAATGCGGCGCTGTGGGGTCTGCTGGCGACCGCGCTGCGATTCATTCCCTATATCGGGGCGTGGATCGCAGCCGCAATGCCGATCGCGCTTGCGTTTGCGATTTCCGATGGCTGGTCGCTAGCGCTGTGGACAGTGGCCGTGTTCTTGGTGCTCGAACTCGTTATTGCCAATATTGTCGAGCCGTGGGTTGTATGGAGCCAGGCACGGGAATGTCGCCGATCGCTGTGATGGCGGCTGCCATTTTCTGGACATGGCTCTGGGGCGGAGTAGGCCTGTTGCTTGCCGTGCCGCTGACGGTTTGTCTGGTCGTGATGGGCCGCTATGTTCCGCAGTTCGCGTTCTTGAGCATCATGCTCGGCGACCAGCCGGTGCTGCCATTGAAAGACCGCTTTTATCAGCGACTGCTCGCGCGCGATCAGGAAGAAGCCGTGGAGCTTGCTGAGACCTACGTCGCCGAGCACGGGCTCGAGGCGCTGTACGAAGACGTGCTGATTTCAGTGCTCGATCTGGCCGAGCGGGATCGGCATAACGACGTGCTTTCTGAGGACCGCACGCGCTTCGTGTTTGACAGCATGCGCACGCTGGTCGACGACTTGTCCGAGCGCCCGGTCGAAGACAAGCAGAAATCCGCCAAGTCGGAACCAGCGCAAGCGTTGGAGTCGACGACGCTTGCGGGGCCTCTCATCGTCTGCATTGTGCCCGCTCGTGACGAGGCCGATGAGATCGTAGGCACGATGCTGTTACGGCGGCTCACAGCGCGCCACGTCCGAGCAGAGTTACTGACGACCGATCTACTGAAGAGTGAAGTGCTGGAACGGGTAGCGGAGCTCGCACCGCAAGCAGTTTATGTCTCAGCGCTGCCGCCGGCGGCGGTCTTGCACGCGTCTTTCTTGTGCAAACGGCTACGTCCGCGCTTTCCCGATCTGAAGATTGTCGTTGCGCTGTGGCATGCCGAGGGCGACACGCAAAAGGGACGCGATCGACTGATCGCCGCGGGTGCTTCCGAGGTCGTAGCCACGCTAAAGGATTCGATCGAGAAACTACCCCCGGCCGCGTTGGTCAATGCGATGCAGGCGCCTGATGCTCAGACAGCTTCTGTTGCCGATGAAAATCGCACGAGCTCTGCGCCTTCGACGACCTGATCGCCGACTGCATACAAGATTTCGCTGACGACGCCGTCGGATGGAGCGACGATCGTGTGCTCCATTTTCATTGCTTCCATCACCAGCAGTGGAGTACCGCGCTCGACGCGCGCGCCAGCTGCCGCATGGATCGCAATCAGCTTGCCGGGCATCGGAGCGGTCAGCCGCCCGGTTTCGACCTCCGCCGCTGCCGACTGCGCAATGATGTCCGCGAGCGCGAGTACGCGGTGCCGACCGTTGTAGAACACGTGCAGCTCGTCGCCGGCGCGCACGACATCGGCCGACAACGTGTGCTCACCGAAGCGAATCGACATCGCGGAACCGGCGTGGGCCGTGAACGCCAACGCGGTGCTCGTGCCGCCATAGTGAAACACGTAACCGTCGCGCGCGTATTCGATCACGACATCGTGCGCGGTGGAATCGGCATTTAGCGTGATCACGCGTCGATAGGTCGTATTCAAGCGCCATCCGTGCGCCGAGCTCCACGGATCGGCCGCTGCGTTGCGCGTTTCATCTGACAGGATACGAGCGCAAGCGAACGCGAGCATGGTCGTGCGCTGCTTGCGACTGGCGTTCGTCGCCGTCGGAGTCGGGAAACAGTCGCTCACGTTCCTGTTCGATCAGACCGGTGTGAACGTCGCCGCGTGCAAAGGCGTCGTTGGCAACCAGACGCGACAGAAAATCGACGTTATTGGCGACGCCGACGATATGGAATTCGGTCAGCGCCGCCTGCATGCGCGCGAGAGCATGCGGCACGATCCTCGCCCCATACGATCAATTTCGCGATCATCGGGTCGTAGTGCGGCGTGATCTGATCGCCGGCGCGCACGCCGGCATCGATGCGCACTGGCGCTGGATCATGAAAGCCGTTGTCATCGTGATTGCGCCGAAACTCGACGGCGCCCGGCTGCGCCAGATGCAAGATCCGTCCGGTCGCTGGCAAGAATCCCTTATCAGGATTCTCTGCGTAAATGCGCGCCTCGAATGAGTGACCGCGAATGGACAGCTCCTCCTGCAGATCAGGGATCATGCTGGTCAACGCTTCGCCGGAGGCTACCCGCAGTTGCCATTCAACCAGGTCGTAACCGGTGATCATTTCGGTGACCGGATGCTCGACCTGCAATCTCGTGTTCATCTCCATGAAGAAAAACTCGCCGGCCTGATCGGCAATGAACTCGACTGTGCCGGCGCCTTCGTAGCCGACCGCTTTCGCGGCGGCAACCGCGGCTTCGCCCATCGCCCGACGGCGCGCCGCCGTCATTCCCGGGTGCGGGCGCCTCTTCGATAATCTTCTGATGCCGTCGCTGCACCGAGCAGTCGCGCTCGAACAAGCTGACCGCGTTGTCATGGCGGTCGGCGAATACCTGAATCTCGATGTGTCGCGGCCGCTGCACGTATTTTTCGATCAGCACGTGATCATCGCCGAACGATGCCTTGGCTTCGCGCTGGCATGAAGCGAGCGCCGTGATGAACTCGTCGCGTTTCGGCTACTACACGCATGCCCTTGCCGCCGCCGCCCGCGCTCGCCTTGATCAGAACCGGGTAGCCGATCCGGTTGGCTTCCGTTAGCAGCAGATCCTGTTGTTGCTGGTCGCCGTGGTATCCGGGCACCAATGGCACCTTGGCGCGTTCCATCAACTTCTTGGCTTCGCTCTTGCTGCCCATCGCACGAATCGCCGACGGCGGCGGGCCGATGAACGTGATCTTGGCATCCGCAAGTGCTTGCGCAAACGCTTCGTTCTCTGAAAGAAAACCGTAGCCGGGGTGCACGGCGTCGGCTCCCGTCGCTCTCACCGCCGCGACGATCCAATCGCTACGCAAGTAGCTCTCGCTCGCCGCCGCCGGCCCGATCCGCACCGCTTCGTCGGCCATCGCTACGTGACGGCTGTTCGCATCGGCGTCCGAGTACACGGCCACCGTGCGAATTCCCATCCGTCGCGCGGTGGTCATCACACGGCAGGCAATTTCTCCGCGATTGGAGATCAGTACCTTGATCCACATTGTTGCGCGCGGAGAAATCGCCGCATGCTGCGCATGCAGGCGTGATGTAGCTCGCGGCTGAAGGCCGCTCGCCCCGCGATTAGCGATGAGGATTTTGCTGAACATGATGATTCGGGGATATTGAAAACAACCTCGCGCACTACCCGCGCAATAAAGCGTACGAGCTTGGGCAGCAGCCATATCGCGAGTATCAGCAGCACGATAACGATGCTTAGCGCGACCAATGGATAGCTAAGCACGAGCCACATCAGGCCGGCGACGCCGACGTCTTCTGTGACCGACAACGCGACGTTTGAAAACGGCTCGGGCGACGTGTTTGCGGCGGCGCGTGTGCCGGCTTTGGTGAAGTGACTGGTTGCTGCCAGCGAACCACCGACGATCGCGGCAGCCGTCGTCCACGCTGCGTTATCCATGCCGCCGAACACGCCGGCGGCCAATGCTGCGCCGGCCGGAATGCGAACGAATGTCTGAATCGCATCCCAAACAGTGTCGACGCCCGGAATCTTGTCGGCCACAAACTCGACTGCGAACATGGCACCGGACGCGGCGAGCACCCACGGATGCTGCAATATCGCCAGGCCGCCGGGCAGCTCGACCCAGCCCGCATAGCCCGACCAGGCCGGCGATCAGCAGCACCGCGTACAAGCGGATGCCGCTCGCAAAGCCGAGCACTGCGGCGAGCGCGATCAACTGTGGAATATCGAGCGCGTGCATCACTCGCGCACTGACTCGTCTTCGGCCGCAGTCATCGCTTCGTAGTCGAGAACCCATTGCGGCTTGCGCTTTTCCAGAAACGAGCGGACACCTTCGCGCCCGTCTGCGCTGGTGCGAATGTCGGCGATGCGTTGCGCGGTGTCGGCCACCAGGTCGTCATCGATCGGCCGTGCCGTCAGGTCCCGCACCAACCGCTTGGCTTCTGCCACTGCGTTTTGACTGGTCAACATTAACGCGCCCAGAAGCTCATTGACTTTGCCGTCCAGCTCTTCGGGCAGTGCAAGTTCGTGCACCAGTCCGATGCGAAACGCTTCGGCGGCGTTGAACTTCTCGGCGGTGAGGAAGTAGCGGCGCGCAATGTGCGCATGCATCGCACGCAACACGTACGGACCGACCGTCGCCGGAATCAATCCGAGCTTGGTTTCGGAAAGACAGAAGTTCGCGTCCAACGATGCAACAGAAATGTCACACGCCGCGACCAAGCCGACGCCACCGGCGTATACATCGCCGTGCACGCGAGCGATCACAGGCTTCGGACATTCGTAGATCGTGCGCAACATGGTCGCAAGCTTCATCGCATCGGCTTGATTCTCTGCGTTCGAATATCCCGACATGCGTCGCATCCAATCGAGATCGGCGCCGGCGCAAAACGCTGGCCCTTGAGCGGCGAGCACGATGGCACGCACGTCGTCGTCTTGTCCGAACTGGTTGAACGCTGCTGTCAGTTCCGCGATCGACACTTCGTTGAACGCGTTGCGCACGGCTTCGCGCGCGAGCCATATGACCGCGACGCGATGATTGATGCTGACTTCCAGAGTGTTGAATTTCATTTCGATTGCAGATACCGGGCGAGAAATTGATCGAGTTCGGCGAGCGATGCTTCGCGCGCAATGGCGGTGCCGCCGACATGCACGCCACGTTTATCGGCGCCGGTCGGGATTTCGGAGCGGAAGCGAACAGGCGCTCGGCCGTCAAACCCGTGGTGGCCATCAGCGTAGACGTGTACGCTGACAAGTTCATGCCGGCTCCCATCTCTTCGCCACTTCCTCGAGCATCACTTCGGTGGCGCCACCACCGATCGCCAGCACGCGCGCATCACGCACCAGTCGCTCGATGGCACTCTCGCGCATGTACCCCATGCCGCCGTGAAACTGCTGGCAGGTGTAGGTGACTTCGTTGACCAACTCTCCGGTCAGCGCTTTCAGCATCGACACTTCGCGCACCGCGTCGTGCTGCTGGTCGACCATCCATGCGCAGTGATACAGCAACTGGCGCGCAGCTTCGGTCTTTGCTGCGAGCATCGATAGCTGCTGCCGCACCGTTTGCTTTTCCCATAACGCTGCGCCGAATGCTTTGCGCTCGTTGACGTAGCGATATGCGAGGTCAAGCGCAGTCAAGCAATGCCCGACGGCCATCGAGCCGAGCGCGATGCGCTCCGTCTGAAAGTTGCGCATGATCGCGTAGAAGCCGGCGTTTTCTTCACCGATCAGCTGGTCGGCGGCATACGGCAGTCATCGAACACCAGCTCCGCAGTATCCGAAGCGAGCCAGCCGCTTTTCTTCAACGCGCGGCCGACTCTAAAGCCCGGCGTGCCTTTCTTGACAGCGAAAATCGACAGACCGCGTGACCCTTTCGCGCTCGCATCGGTACGCGCGGCGACGAACACCAGATCAGCGTGCACGCCGTTGGTAATGAACATCTTGCTGCCATTGAGCACCCAGGTGTCGCCGTCGCGCTTCGCGTGAGTCCGAATCGCCGCCACGTCGGAGCCAGCGTCGGGCTCGGTGACCGCAACCGCGGTGATCAGCTCGCCGGCAACCACCTTCGGCAGCCAACGCTGTTTTTGTTCAGCCGTGCCGGCGTGCGCAAGATGCGGACTCGCCATGTCCGTGTGCACAAGCACGGTAATCACGAAGCCACCCGACGTGGCGCGTGACAGCGCTTCCTGAAAGACAACGTTGGTCGTCATGTCGGCACCCGCACCGCCATAATCGGGCGAGTACATCAGGCCGAGCCAGCCGAGCGTGCCCATCTTTCGCAGCACGTCGCGCGGTGTGAATCCGGCTTCATCCCATTCGAGGGCGTGCGGCTCGACTTCAGTCGCGACAAAGCGAGCAACTTGTCGCCGTAGGTCTTCGTGCTCGGCACGCGTGTAAATGCTGCTCATCACATGCGTGTTTACATTCGGAAGACGCCGAACTTCGTCTCCGGAATCGGCGCATTCAACGCCGCAGATAACCCAAGCGCGAGGCACATGCGGGTGTCGAGCGGATCGATGACACCGTCATCCCATAGACGTGCGCTCGCGTAGTAAGGATGACCCTGGTACTCGAACTGTTCGAGAATGGGCGCCTTGAAGGCGGCTTCTTCCTTTGCGCTCCAGGCGCCGCCGCGCGCCTCGATCCCGTCTCGCTTGACAGTGGCGAGCACGCTCGCTGCCTGTTCACCGCCCATCACGTTGATGCGAGCATTCGGCCACATCCACAAAAAGCGTGGCGAATACGCGCGGCCACACATGCCGTAGTTACCGGCACCGAAGCTGCCGCCGATGATCACCGTGAACTTCGGCACCTGTGCGCACGCCACCGCGGTCACCATCTTTGCGCCGTGACGTGCGATACCTTCGTTTTCGTACTTGCGCCCGACCATGAAGCCGCTGATATTTTGTAGGAATACCAGCGGCACCCTGCGCTGACAGCAAAGTTCGATGAAGTGCGCAGCCTTCTGCGCGGTTTCGGAAAACAAAATGCCGTTATTCGCGATGATGCCGACCGGCATGCCTTCGATCCACGCGAACCCGGTGATCAACGTCGTTGCGTAGCGTGCCTTCCATTCGTCGAGCTCCGAACCATCGACGATGCGCGCGATGACTTCGCGTACATCGTATGGCCGGCGCGTATCGGTGGGGATCACGCCGTACAAATCGGCGGGATCGTGCTTCGGTGGCCGCGGTTCGCGCACATCCTGTGCGACTGCTTTGACGTAGTTGGTGGTCGCCATGATGCGCCGCGCGAGCGCCAGCGCGTGCGCATCGTTTGCAGCAAGATGGTCCGCGACGCCCGATAGCCGCGTGTGCACATCGCCGCCGCCGAGTTCCTCTGCGCTGACGATCTCGCCGGTGGCGGCCTTCACCAGAGGTGGGCCGCCCAGAAAAATCGTCCCCTGATTGGCAACGATGATCGATTCGTCGCTCATCGCCGGAACGTACGCGCCGCCTGCGGTACACGATCCCATCACCACGGCGATCTGCGGAATACCGGCCGCCGATAGTGTCGCCTGATTAAAAAAAATGCGGCCGAAATGGTCGCGGTCTGGAAAGACGTCATCCTGATTAGGCAGATTGGCCCCCCCGGAGTCGACCAGGTAGATGCAAGCCAGCCGGTTCTCGCGCGCGATTTCTTGTGCACGTAAGTGTTTCTTGACGGTGATCGGGTAGTAGGTGCCTCCTTTCACCGTCGCGTCGTTGCACACGATCACACACTCACGGCCCGCAACTTTTCCTACACCGGTGATGATGCCGGCCGATGGGGCGTCGCCGTCGTACATGCCGTAGGCGGCGAGCTGCGACAGCTCGAGAAACGGGGTGCCGGGGTCGAGCAGCATCTGCACGCGATCGCGTGGCAGAAGCTTGCCGCGCGCAATGTGCTTGCTGCGTGCCTGCTCCCCTCCACCTGCGGCGATCGTGGTGATTTTGTCTTTCAGATCGGCGACCTGAGCGCGCATTGCCTTCACGTTGGCCTGAACTTCGGCGCTACGCGCGTTAAATCTCGTCTCGAGCACACTCATGGTCGTATGTTAGTGCCAGAGCTTCCTTGGAGCCTAAGCACGCTGTCCGAACAGATCATCTTCGGTCCAGCCGAGTGCAGCGAGGTCGTCGGTTCGAAAATGCGCTTCGCTAGGCATCACAAACTCGTCCAGTTGCGGTGGCTTGATCGGCGTGCCAGCGAGCATCGCGTGCGCCTGGCCGCGATGGTGAATTTGATGTGTCAGCAAGTGCATCAGCACGTGCCGTGCAAGATCGCGTTGTACGAACGTTTGGCGATCCATTTCTATCACGGCATCGAGCGCGGCGTCGTCGGAAGCGTCACACCAGTCGATCAGCCGCTGATCGGACTCGACCTGGGCGACAGCTAGTTGGCGCATGTCGTCATAGGGCGTTGCTGATCCGAACGCGCGCCGCATGTCGCGCTCGCGGTACAGCGCAGCGATGTAGTACCAATCGACGATCAGGATGTGATTCAGGGTCGCCCACAGGCTGGGGAAGAAACTGGTGCGCGTTGCCTTGAATGCGTCGTTGGTCAGCTGGCTGCACGCGCTATGCAAGCGATGATTAGCCAACCGGTTCGCGCGCGCCAGCGTACGAAAATGCTGCAACAAAAGGCTCATGGTGGTGGCATCGGCGACACACCGGGTGCTGCTGCGACTCGCTGGAGCCACGCACGCACAGCAGGATACGGCGCGATGTCGAAGCCACCTTCGTCGGCTTTGTGTGTGTAGGCGAACAGCGCCAGGTCGGCAATCGATAGCGCTTCGCCGACGAAAAACGCGCGATCGGACAAATGCCGGTCCATCACGCCCAGCGCTGCATAACCGCGCTTTTCCAACGCGGGCAGGCGCGCGTCGTCGTGCTTTTTTAGGAACACTCGGATGTAGCGCGCGACCGCGATCGCCGTCTCATGGCTGTACTGCTCGAAGAACATCCACTGCAGTACGCGTGCTCGTTGGAACCTGTCTTCCGGCACCAGCGGCGTTCCTTCGCCGAGATACCACAGGATCGCATTTGATTCGGGCAAGAACGTGTTCTGGTCAACGGCGAGCACCGGTACCTGGCCGTTGGGGTTCATCGCCAAAAACGACGGCGTTTGCGTTTCACCCTTCAACGTATTGATCTCGCGCCATTGATATGGCAGGCGCAAGTGCTCCAGCGCCATCTTGATCTTGTGGCAGTTGCCGGACGACGCCATTCCGTAGACAACGTAGCTCACGAGGCCTCCCTTTTGCGAACGGAAACTAAAGCGAGACCGAAGTTTGCCATTGCGCGCATCAGGCAAACTTCGTCCGCAATGGACGCCCAGTCAGGTTCGGTCGGCATCATCACGCCGCAGCTGTTTCGATTCGACGCCGCGCTGCAGTTGTCGAGCGGTGCGTCGATCGACGGCTACTCATTGATGTACGAGACCTATGGCGAGCTCAATGCCGCCCGCAGCAATGCCGTCTTGATTTGCCACGCACTCAATGCGTCGCATCATGTGGCGGGCACGCATGTCGACGATCCGGATTCTGTCGGGTGGTGGGACAACATGGTAGGTCCGGGAAAACCGGTTGATACAAACCGCTTTTTCGTCGTTGGCGTCAATAACCTAGGTTCTTGTTTTGGTTCCACCGGGCCGATGTCGATCGATCCGTCGTCGGGCAAGCCGTACGGAGCGAGTTTTCCGGTAGTAACGGTGGAAGACTGGGTCAACGCGCAGGCACGACTGGCCGACGTGCTGGGCATCGAGCGCTGGGCGGCTGTGATGGGCGGGTCGCTCGGTGCGATGCAGGCGCTGTCGTGGACGATCCAATACCCTGAGCGCATTGCGCACTGTGTATCGATTGCATCGGCGCCCAAACTATCGGCGCAGAACATCGCATTCAACGAAGTCGCACGCACCGCAATCCGCTCCGATCCGGACTTTCACGGCGGCGACTACTACGCGCACGCAACCGTGCCGAAGCGGGGGTTGCGCGTCGCACGGATGATCGGTCACATCACGTATTTGTCCGGCGAAGACATGGCCGAAAAATTTGGCCGGGCGATGCGCGAGGCTGACTATCAGTTCCACTACGAAATCGAATTCGAAGTGGAGCGCTATTTGCGTTATCAGGGCGATAAGTTTTCCGATTACTTTGACGCCAACACCTACCTTCTGATTACGCGGGCGCTCGATTATTTCGACCCTGCCAAGGCGACCAATGGCGACCTCGTGGCGGCCCTCGCGCCGGCGCGCGCGAAGTTTCTGCTGGCTGCATTTACCACCGACTGGCGTTTTCCGCCGGCGCGCTCGCGCGAGATCGTCGAAGCGCTGATCGACAATGGGCGCGACGTCGCCTATGCCGAAATCGACGCGCCGCACGGACACGACGCGTTCCTGCTCGACGATTCCCGCTATCACCGCGTGGTGCGGGCGTATTTCGACAACATTGCGAGGTCCTTAGCAGGATGAAAACGCACGCAGTGATCTTGCTGTGGCCCCTCCCGTGGGGAGGGGTCGGGGGAGGGTCGTCCACAGTCGCGCAGCGGGTGAGTGCGCCGTCGGCGGACTCTGCCCGCTATCACCGCGCGGTGCGGGAGTATTTCGACAACATTGCGCAGGCGCTCCGATGACAGCTCGATCGCTTCGGATCGACCTGCAACAGATCGCCGATTGGGTACGGCCCGAAAGCCGCGTGCTCGATCTCGGTTGCGGCGATGGCGCGCTACTCGCGCACCTGCGTGAAGACAAGCGGTGCCATGGCTACGGAGTCGAGATCAGCGACGATCAGGTCGCCGAATGCGTGCGCTCAGGTATCAACGTGATACAGGCAAATCTCGACGCTGGTCTGCGCATGTTTGCCGATGCCATGTTCGACACCGTAGTGTTATCTCAGACATTGCAAGCGATGCACAATGCCGAAGGCATTCTGCGCGAGATGGCCCGCGTTGCGAGGCAGGGGGTCGTCAGCTTTCCAAACTTCGGTCACTGGAAGCATGTGGTGTCACTGCTACGCGGTCGCATGCCGGTGACGCGTCACATTCCGTATCAGTGGTACGACACGCCGAATATTCATCTGTGCACACTGAAGGACTTCGAGGCACTGGCGACGCAATTGGGACTGAACATTACCGGCCGCGCGGTGTTTACCAGCGGGTCTCGCGTAACAACGTGGCCTGCATTACGGGGTGCGCTGGCCGTGTACCGCTTTGAGACACGGTAGCGTACTTGCCGTGGCGGTGCTCCGGGTCTACTTTTCAGCCACTTCAACTCTGAAGGATTCGAGATGGTTCGTCTCTTGATAGGCATCCTCGCAGTGATCGGCGCGAGTGCGGCCGCTGCGGATGAGTTACCGCGACGCAAGTCGGGCCTGTGGTCCATGTCGGTAACGATGCCAGGCGCGTCGGTCCCGTTGACGATGCAGCAGTGTGTCGACGAGAAAACCGACGATATAACCGCGGCGACGGCGGACAAGAGCAAACAGTCGTGTACGAGTCAGACGAAGCGCGCAGGTGACCGCCTGACCTTTGATACTGTTTGCAAAAGCGGAAAGACGAAATCGACGACAAGCGGCGTGTTCGTGGGTGATTTCAAATCCGGCTATACGCTCGAGTCGACCACGAAGCTTGACCCGCCGATGGCGGGCATGCGCGAGGGCGTCACGAAAACCGCGGCCCAGTGGAGCGGCCCGTGCAAGTCCGGTATGAAGGCGGGCGACGTCGTGATGTCCAATGGCATGAGATTCAACGTCAACGACTACAAATCTGCGAAGAAAAAGTGATCCCAGAATCAGATATGAATCACGCGCTGCGCGACAAACTGATCCGCAATATCGACGACGTCGAATGGCGCGCGGACAAGGCTCACTCGCCGCTTTATGAAGGGGTTCGATCCGCGAGTGTCATTGGCCGGCGTGTCGCCGGTACCGTCGCGAAGAAGTTGGGTGCAGCGGTTGATCTGGTGCCGCCGGGCAAAGCCACCTGCCCGTATCACTTTCACTATGCGCAGGAAGAGATGTTCGTGATCCTCGAAGGCTCAGGCACGTTGCGCGTTGCGGGCGAGCGGATCGCGGTGCGACAGGGTGATGTGATCGATATTCCGGCTGGCCCGGAATATCCGCATCAGCTGATCAACACTTCGGATGCACCGCTCAAGTATTTGTCGATCAGCACGCAAGAGTTTCCGGAAGTGTGCGAATACCCCGACTCCGGCAAGTACCTGGCGTTTACACCCGTTGCTGGCCCGCTGCTCGAGAAAGGTCGTATGCACCGCCCCGACACGGACCTCGACTACTGGGACGGCGAGCTCTGATGTCTCGCGGCCTGCGCGCGGCTCGCCAGCCAGACCAGTAGCAGCACAGGCGCGCCGAGCCACGCCGTCGTATTGAAAAACGTGACGTAGCCGTACGCATCGACGAAGGCGCCGGAAAAACCGGCGACGAATTTCGGCAGCAGCAGCATGACTGACGAGAACAGCGCGTATTGCGTGGCCGAATATGAAACATTGGTCAGGCTCGACAGATACGCAATGAACGCGGCTGATGCGATGCCTCCCGATAAGTTGTCGGCCGAGATAACGAAGATCAGTCCGGTCAAGTCGTGACCACGTGTGGCGAGCCAGGCGAACAGCAGATTCGACGCCGCCGACAACACGGCACCCGCAAACAGGATTCGCATAACGCCGAAGCGCAGCGCGAGCACGCCGCCGACAAAGGCACCCGCTAGCGTCATCAATACGCCGTACACCTTCGAGATCGCTGCCACCTCGTCTTTCGAGTAGCCCATGTCCACATAAAACGGAAATGCCATGACGCCCAGTACGACGTCCGAAATCCGGTAGGTGGCGATCAATGCGAGTAGCAGCAGCGCGTGCCAGCGAAAGCGCCGGATGAAATCCGCAAACGGCCCGACGGCTGCGGTCTGCAACCAAGCGAGTAAACGCGCCAGCCAGGGCGCGAGGCCGCGGTCAGCGGAAAGTCTGTGCGCGAGCGCGAGTTCTTCTGCTGCAATTTCGTCGCGTGCCTCGCTCACCATCGGCTCGGGCGCAAAGAAGACAGCAACGACGCCGACCAGCATCGACGCGGCCATCACCAGATAGGCGGTAGTCCATGCCGATGAAACCTGAATACCGGCCTGTGAGGTGCCCGGGCTGACATCACCAGCTACTCGCGCCGCGATCCACAACACGCCTGCACCCGCCCAGATAGTCGCTAGCCGGTAACCGGTCTGATACATCGCGGCCAGCGCGGCCTGCTTCTCGACCGTGGCCGATTCGATGCGATAGGCATCGAGGGCGATGTCCTGTGTCGCCGACGCGAATGCCACGATCAGCGCGAACAACACCAGCGGCTGCAATCCGTTGAGTGGATTCATCAGTGCCATGCCGATCAATCCGCCAATGATCGCGAGTTGCGACGCCAGCAACCAGCTGCGGCGACGGCCCAAGACGCGAGTCAGACCGGGCAAGGGAAGGCGATCGACCAGAGGCGCCCACGCCCACTTGAATCCGTAAGCGAGGGCGACCCAGCTCAGATACCCGATGGTGGTGCGGTCGATGCCAGCTTCACGTAGACGGAAAGACAGCGTTCCGAGCACCAGCAGCAACGGCAGGCCTGCTGCGAAGCCGAGAAAAAACATACGCACGGTGGCAGGTTCGGCGTACACGCGCAGCGTGTCGCTCCAGCTGCGGTCAGCCACCGTCGTGTGGGATGAAGGCTCGATCATTCCTATGCGCACGAGTTCATAGTCGGCCGGCGTACTCGATGGTCAGCGGCGCGTGATCAGAGAAACGCTGGCCCATGTAGATCTCCGCGGTTCGCGCGCGTTTGGCAACGCCCGGCGTCGCGATCTGATAGTCGATCCGCCAGCCGACGTTGTTCGCGTAAGCCTGCCCGAAGTTGCTCCACCAGGTGTAACGCTCGGGGCGTGGGTCGAGAGTGCGAAACACGTCCACCCACCCGTGCTGATCAAACAGGCGCGACAGCCACGCCCGCTCCTCGGGCAAGAACCCGGAGTGCTTCTGATTGCTGCGCCAGTTTTTCAAATCGATTTCGCGGTGCGCGATGTTGATGTCGCCACACAAGATGAACTCGCGCCCGCTCGCGGCAAGCCGCTTCAAATGCGGCAGAAACCTGGCCAGAAAGCGAAACTTGGATTCCTGTCGGTGCGGACCGGATGAGCCTGACGGAAAGTACACGGATATGACGGTGACGGTCGAAAACTGTGCTTCTACATAGCGGCCTTCGGCATCGAATTCTTTCGATCCGAAACCAAGCCTGACATCGCGCGGTCGCTTCACTGAATAAAGTGCGGTGCCAGCGTAGCCGCGTCTGGTGGCGCAGTGATACCACGCGCGCATGCCGGACGGGCGGCTCTCCTCGGGGATGTCGCATTCATCGGCTTTCACTTCCTGCAGACAGACGACGTCAGGGTTCGCCTGCTCGAGCCACTGAGTAAGGCCCTTGCGTGTTGCCGAGCGAATGCCGTTAACGTTAAGGGTGGCGATACGAAACATTGCAAAAGCCCGGTCATTGCAAGGTATGCCGCAAAATCACGTCAATTTTGGTCGTACGGTGCCGGCGCATGCGGCAAAATTGGTGCGACCGGCATGAGCGTTATACGCATCGTCTGTTTGACCTAACGCCTGGATTTGCGACGTGGATTCTCTGCAGCAACAATTTATTGAGTTTGCGCTTGCCAGCAAGGTGCTGGCCTTTGGTGAATTCAAAACCAAGGCTGGTCGTCTGTCGCCGTACTTCTTTAACGCGGGAATGTTCAATCGCGGCGCCACTCTGGGGCGGCTGGCGAAGTTCTATGCGCAGACGCTGTTGCAGGCGCGCGCGGAGGGGCGTGTGGAGTTCGATATGTTGTTCGGCCCTGCGTACAAGGGCATCACGTTGGCGTCGGCTACCGCGGTGGCGCTGGCTGAGCTCGGCGCCGATGTGCCGTTTGCGTTCAATCGCAAGGAAGCAAAGGATCATGGAGAAGGTGGCGTCATTGTCGGCAGTCAGCTTGCGGGGCGCGTCGTGATCGTTGACGACGTGATTACCGACGGTGCGGCAAAGCGCGAATCCGTCGAGCTGATACGTGCGCATGGTGCGACGCCGGCGGCGGTATTGATAGCGCTCGATCGTGTCGAGCGTGCCGGCAGTGGTGAACACCTGTCGTCGCAGTCGGCGGTTCAAGCGTTTGAACAGGAGTTCGGGATTCCGGTGATATCGATTGCGGATTTCGGCGACCTGATTCAGTTTCTCGATTCCGATTCACCTTACGCGCGGGGTGCGCGCGCTTTTCGTCCTGCCATGGAACAATATCGGGCCAAATATGCAGCATGATTCGATGAACCATTCTGTCCGAGCCGGACGGTTTCGCCGAGGGCGTGCGGGTACCGTGGCTGTATTCCTGCTGACGGTGGCGAGCTGGCGCATGGGCCGCCTCCGAGACATCCAAGGGTCGATATTCACTTGCAGCATCAACGGCAAGACCTTTTCGGGTGATCGTCCTCCGCAGGAGTGCGCCAACTCCGACATGCGCGAGTTGAACCGCGACGGCTCTGTGCGCCGCGTTATCGCACGTCCCCCAACGCAAGAAGAGTTGCGCGCACGTGCGTTGGAAGCAAAAAAGCGGCTCGAAGAAGAAGACAAGCAACTGGCTCAGCGGCGTCGCGACAAATCGCTGCTCGAAGCGTATGCAAGCGATGAAGAGATTGAAGTGGCGCGCACGAAGTCTCTTGAATCGGTGACACAGTCGATGGCGCGCGCCAAGGCCCGTATCGACAACCTGAACGGTGAGCGCAAGAAGCTCGACGACGAAGCGGAGTTCTACAAGAAGCGAGTTTTACCCGATCAAATCAAGCGCAGCTTCGTTTCGAACGAGCAGGAAATCAGCCAGGCGGAGAAAATCCTAAACGATGCACTGATGGAGACGAAGCGCATCAACGAGCGGTTCGATGCCGAGAAAAAGCGCTTCCGCGAACTGCTGGCGCAAGGCGCACGGCCGGTGCAGCGCAATCCGGAGACCGACATTCTTCTCGATCCACGCTTCCGTGGAAAATGAGCGTGGCATATCTGCCTCCAGGATAAGCGTGCAAAATGAGCGCCGAAGATGAAACGCTGGGTCGTCTGGTGCGGGTGTGCGATGGCAAGTGCCGCGAGCGCGCAAAGTGCCGGCGGCTTGTATGTTGCGGGCGACGGTTTTGATTTCGCGCAGACGGTTGAGCGCGCTTTAGCGCAGCATTCATCGCCCTCCAAGTTTTTCGTGTTGGCCACCGGCGACGCAGTGCGCGGCCTTTCGGTGGTGGCCCCTCCCGAGCTGGTCGAAGTCCGCAATCGCGGTGCCGCCCGCGGCGCGGTTTACCTAGTGTGCCGGCGCGACATCGAGCGCGAGGCCTTCCAGTTGACGGACCTGATTTCGGGTGTCGTAGCGGTCAAGGGCTGGCCGGCGCCGGGCAGCGTCGAGTTGCCCGAAGGCAGTAAGTATTACCGCGGCGAAGATGCTTCCAACCTACCGAGCTCGACAGAGGTGCTGCGGCGCCTCCGCTCGACGTGCACGTAGCGCCGCGTTACGCGGCCTGCAGCTTTCGGCGCAAGATATCGTTGACCTGTTGCGGATTGGCCTTCCCGCGAGTGGCCTTCATCGCCTGACCGACCAGCGCATTGAACGCCTTTTCCTTGCCGGCGCGAAACTCCTCGACCGACCGTGCATTCGCGGCAAGCACCTGGTCAACAATGTTCTCGATGGCAGACAGATCCGAGATCTGCTTTAAGCCCTGCGCTTCGATAATTGCGTCAGCCGTCACGCCTTGACGTCGCCATAGTGCGGCGAATACTTCCTTCGCAGTCTTGTTACTGATGGTTCCGTCGAGAACCCGGGCGATCAATCCGCCCAGCTGTGCAGCCGATACCGGCGCGTCTGCGATCGCGAGTCCAGATTCGTTCAAATTGGCCGCAAACTCACCCATCACCCAGTTCGCGGCCATTTTCTTGTCGGCGACGTGTTCCGCCACTGATTCGTAGTACGCGGCAACTTCGCGCGACGCAGTCAGCGTCTGCGCGTCGTAAGCGGGCAGACTGTACTGACGCTCGAAACGCTCGCGCATCGCACCGGGCAATTCGGGCATCGCGCGGCGCACGCGTTCTATCCAGTCGGTGGGGATCGCGAGCGGCCGCAGGTCGGGATCGGGGAAGTAGCGATAGTCCATCGCATCTTCCTTGCCGCGCATTGGGCGCGTCTCATCGCGCTCGGCGTCGTACAGTCGGGTCTCTTGTACGACAGCGGCGCCGTCTTCGATCAGCTCGACCTGCCGCCGGACTTCGAACTCGATGGCGCGCTCGAGAAACCTAAAGCTGTTCAGGTTCTTGATCTCGCACCGGGTGCCGAGCCGAGTTTCTCCCACTGGCCGCACGGAGACGTTGGCGTCGCAGCGAAAGCTCCCTTCCTGCATGTTGCCGTCACACACGTCGAGCCATATCACCAGCGCGTGCATCGCTTTCGCATATGCAACCGCCTCGGCGGCGGAGCGCAGCTCCGGCTCGGAAACGATCTCCAGCAGCGGCACGCCGGCGCGATTCAAATCGATGCCCGATACGCCGTCGGCACCGAGGTTTTCATGCATCGACTTGCCTGCGTCTTCCTCCAAATGCGCGCGGGTCAACCGTACGGTCTTGATATACGGCTCGCCCGCGCCTTTGTCTCCAACCTTTGGCTGTACCACAAACGTCAGGGTGCCGCCCTTGACCACGGGGGTTTCGTACTGACTGATCTGATAGCCCTTCGGCAGGTCGGGATAGAAATAATTCTTGCGGGCGAAAATGCTGTGCGACGCAACCTCTGCACCCGTGGCAATGCCAAATCGGATCGCACGCTCGACGGCGCCACGATTCAACACCGGTAGCGTGCCCGGAAGCGCGAGATCAATGACGCTTGCCTGTGAATTTGGTTCTGCGCCGAAGCGGGTGGACGCGCCC
The DNA here is from genome assembly GCA_963791315.1 of uncultured beta proteobacterium. Lineage (GTDB taxonomy): Bacteria > Pseudomonadota > Gammaproteobacteria > Burkholderiales > Burkholderiaceae_F > JACCZX01. Next base: position 81,287 of record CAWBRQ010000004.1, on the reverse strand, counting down.
GAGAAAATCTTGCTCCCGGTGGTCAGCTGCGCATGCGTTTCAATTCCGATGACGACTTCCCACTGCATGATGGCTCAATGCAACGTTTCGACTATTTTTTCGTGCAATAGCCGTCGTGTTTCACTTTGCTCGTGACCGTGTGCGTCCCAGGCAGCCTGCGCCAGCTGTCGATGCTGGCGCGCTTGCGCCGGCTGCTTCACGATATCGAGCGCGGCTGCCATGTTCTCGTGCACGATGGCGCGAATGTCGGCTGGTGCAGCTTCATCCAGCCGTCGTAGCGCGGCCACCGCTTGTGCGTAGCCTGCATCGGTTTGACCGAGCTGCAGCAGGCAGTTTGCACGGTCGGCCATGGCAGCCGTGCATTCGTGCAGGAACCCCTCGCCCTCGCACTGGGGCAAGTGCAGGTCGTATAGCTCAAGCGCCTGTTGGTAGTGTTTCTGCAGCACATACATTTCGGCGAGCAGCAAATGATCGAGCGTTGTTGTGGGTCCGTCAGGGATCTGCGCGGCGTATTCAATGCACTGCTGCAAATCTGCGATTGCCTGCTTGACCCCGGACCTGTCGAGCTCACCGCATCCGGCGGATTGCCGGGCGTGCGCAGCTTTCGCGAGCGCGGCACGTTGCAGCCAGCTAGCCATTGCAATCTCGTCGTCGAGATTCTTCACCACATCGTGTGTCTCTCGATAGAGGCGGTAGGCTGTTTCATGGTCGTGGGCGTCCTGGTGCAGCGACGCGAGTGCGAGCGAAGCGCGATAGCGCGCCTCAAGCGTGGCATCGGAGTTCGCTAGAACCGACCTTGCATGCGTTACGGCGGCCCGAACATCACCTTCGCGCTGCATAAATAGCGCCAATGCCGATTCACACTCGGCGACTAGGCTGAGCTCGTTCGACTTGCGGGCGTCGCGTAGCGCCGCGTACATCTTGTGTTGCGCGTCGGCAAAACGCTTTGAAAAGTATGTATCGATCGCACGCACGTAGGCGAAGCGCAGCTTCAACACGCGCGGCGCGTCGGCAGGCATCTGATTCTCGGCGTCCGCCAGCGTTCGCTCGGCTTCGGCCACTCTACCCAGACGGGCAAGCAGCACGGCTCGATCCTGAAGCAAGCGGATGCGCTCACTCACGTGTGGCGCCGCGGCAACGTTGCGCTGGTTGGCCTCCAACAATCGTTGCGACACTGCGCCTCAGTACCCGGCAGGGCGACGCAAATGCCAATCGGTTGCACGCTGGTAGGCGTGCGCCACGCCGAGCATGCGCGCTTCGTCAAAATAATTTGCAATCAGCTGCAACCCCACTGGACGTTTGCCATTGATCGGACCGGCGCCAAAACCACATGGAATGCTCATTGACGGGACGCCCGCCAGGCTACCCGGCACCGTGTAGTAGTCCGCCATGTACATAGCGACCGGATCGGCCGCTTTCTCCCCGAAGCCGAAGGCTACGCTCAAGGTGACCGGACCCGCGATCACGTCACATTGGGAGAACGCTCGGCTGAATTCGTCAGCGATAATCCGGCGCACTTTTTGCGCCTTGATGTAATAGGCGTCGTAATAACCGTGCGACAGCACGTAGGTGCCGATCAGGATTCGGCGCTTCGGCTCTGCCCCAAATCCCTCGGAACGCGACTTCTTGATCATGTCCGTCACATCGCTGTACTCAGCAGCGCGATGCCCGTAGCGCACGCCGTCGAAGCGCGATAGGTTGCTTGATGCTTCGGCTGGGGCGACGACGTAGTACACCGGAATGCCGAGCTCGGCGTTCGGAAGTGAGATGTCGACCAGCGTTGCGCCGAGACGCTGATACTCGGCAAGCGCCTCGCGCACGGCGGATTCGACGTCAGGCTGTAGCGGTCCGCCGAAAAATTCCTTCGGAACGCCGATCTTCAGTCCCTTGATGCTGCCTTCCAGATGTCGCGCGTAGTCCTCGCGCGGGCGATTTGCGCTGGTGGAGTCCTTCGGATCAAACCCCAGCATGTAGTTAAACACCAGGGCGGCGTCCTCCGCCGACCGCGTCATTAACCCGGCGGTATCGAGGCTCGACGCAAAGGCAATCATTCCCCACCGTGACGGCCGGCCGTAAGTCGGCTTCGTGCCCGTAACGCCGGTGAACGCCGCGGGTTCGCGGATCGAACCGCCGGTATCGGTGGCCGTTGCGACCGGCACCAGGCGGGCGGCCACGGCGGCAGATGATCCACCGGACGAGCCGCCGGGAACCGCCCCGTGATCCCACGGGTTCAGCACATTGCCGAAGGCGCTGTTCTCGTTCGACGAGCCCATTGCGAACTCGTCGCAGTTGGTCTTCCCGATCGTCACCATGCCGGCCTGCGTCAGGTTGTCGACCACCGTTGCGTCAAACGGGCTCCGATAGCCGCTCAAAATCCTGCTCGAAGCCGTCGAGAAGAAATCCTTGGTGACGAAAATGTCCTTGTGAGCGATCGGTACGCCGGTCAGAGGGGTCGCGGTACCCTGGGCCAATCGGGAATCGGCCGTGGCTGCCTGAGCCAGCGTGACCTCGGGCCTAACGTCGAGAAACGCGTTTAGATTCCGGTGCGACTCGATGCGGCCCAGATGCGCCTGTGCGAGTTCCACCGCCGATACCTTCCGTTCGGCGAGCGCGCGCGACAGTTCTGCGAGAGATCCGTGTGCGATCTCCATCACTACTCGACGACGCGCGGAACGATAAAAAGACCGTCCAGTTGTTGCGGGGCGTTGACCACCACGGCCGCGCGTTGATCGCCTTCGGTCACCACATCATCGCGCAAGCGCTGGGAGCCCCCCAGCGCATCTGCCATGGGCTCGATACCGGTGGTGTCGACGGCTTGCATCCGTTCGATCATCGCGAAGATGTCCGTCAGTTGTACCAGCGCGCGCTGCGCCTCCTCATCGGTGATCTCGATGCGCGCGAGATGCGCGATACGCCGGACCTGCTCGAGATCGAGTGACATGCGTGCGGGATGGTTTTGTGAAGATGTACGCGGGGAAAAATAGGGTATTCGAGCAGATCAGCTGCGAAAAAAGTTTATCATTCGCCCCACTTTCGAGCCTGGGTAGTCTAGTTTTTCGCTGCTGCCCCACCATCCCTCATGTTCGGTTTTCTTCGCAGCTACTTCTCCAACGACCTTGCAATCGACTTAGGCACCGCCAACACGCTGATCTATGTGCGTGGCAAGGGCATCGTGCTCGACGAACCTTCGGTGGTCGCGATCCGGCAAGAAGGCGGCCCCAACGGCAAGCGCACGATCCAAGCGGTTGGCAAAGAAGCCAAGCAGATGCTCGGCAAGGTTCCCGGCAACATCGAGGCGATTCGCCCGATGAAGGACGGCGTAATCGCCGACTTCACCGTCACCGAGCAGATGCTGAAGCAGTTCATCAAGATGGTTCATCCATCGAGCCTGTTCGCACCGAATCCGCGCATCATCATCTGCGTGCCATGTGGCTCGACGCAGGTCGAGCGGCGCGCGATCAAGGAGTCGGCTGAAGCCGCCGGTGCCTCTCAGGTCTATCTGATCGAAGAGCCAATGGCGGCGGCCATCGGCGCCGGCTTGCCGGTGTCCGAAGCGTCCGGCTCGATGGTGGTCGACGTCGGCGGTGGCACGACCGAAGTCGGCGTGATCTCCTTGGGCGGCATGGTTTACAAGGGCTCGGTGCGCGTCGGCGGCGACAAGTTCGACGAGGCGATCATCAACTACATCCGCCGCAACTACGGGATGTTGATCGGCGAACCGACTTCTGAGCTGATCAAGAAGCAGATCGGCTCGGCGTTTCCAGGCTCGGAGGTACGCGAGATGGAGGTCAAGGGCCGCAACCTGTCCGAAGGCATTCCGCGCAGCTTCACGATCTCGAGCAACGAGATCCTGGAAGCGCTGACCGATCCGCTGAACCAGATCGTCTCGAGCGTAAAAATTGCACTCGAGCAAACTCCGCCCGAACTCGGTGCCGACATCGCCGATCGCGGCATGATGCTGACCGGCGGAGGCGCGTTGCTGCGCGATCTCGACCGGCTTCTGATGGAAGAGACCGGGCTGCCGGTGGTTGTCGCCGAAGAGCCCCTGACCTGCGTCGTGCGCGGCTGCGGCATCGCGCTTGAGCGGATGGACAAGCTCGGAACGATCTTCGCGACGGGCTAACGCCGCGCTGCCAAGCGACGCCCGATGCGCGCCTCATTCGATGGGCCGCCGCCGCTATTTAATCAAGGCGTCTCGGCGCGTGCGCGGGTCGCGTTTTTCTCGTTTCTCGCGGTTGGGCTGATCATCATTGACTCGCGCGTGCGCATGCTTGAAACCGTAAGGATCGGGCTCGGCGTCGTGCTGTACCCGGTTCAGCAGGTTCTGCTGGTGCCGAGCCGCCTTGCCGACACCGTGGGCGGCTACTTTACGTCGGTCACCAGTCTGACGCGTGAAAACGAAGAGTTAAAGCGCAAACAGTTCGAAACTGCACAATCCCTGCAGCAGGCGCGCGAGCTCTTGGTCGAAAACGAACGCTTGCGCAAGCTGCTCGGTGCGCGCGAACGGCTCGGCAACGCGACGGTGCTGGCCGATGTGCTTTATGAGTCGCGCGATCGTTTTGCGCGCAAGCTGGTTCTAAACACCGGTACCAATGAAGGGGTGCGCGCGGGCAGTCCGGTGATCGACGATGCCGGCGTGGTGGGTCAAATCACGCGGGTATTCAACGATACGAGCGAAGTGACCCTGCTGACCGACAAGGATCAGTCGATCCCGGTGCAGGTTCTGCGCAACGGGCTACGCGGTGTTGCATTTGGCGGGGCAGAGCCGGGAACGCTGGACCTGCGCTTCATGGCGGCCAATGCAGACGTCGCCAATGGCGATGTAGTCACGACCTCGGGTATCGACGGCGTTTATCCGTCCGGGTTGATGGTCGCTACCGTTAGCCGCGTCGAGCGCGCAGCGAAGGATCAGTTCGCTCGCATCGTAATGACGCCGGTAGCGGGTATCGAAAGCAACAAGCACTTGTTGGTGTTGCTCGTCCAGCCAACGAAGCAATCGGCGCCTCCCGCGGTCATGCCCGTTCCCACGCGCAAAGGGGTGCGAAAGTGACGGCGCAAGGGGGACGCACGTGAGCAACGACTCGAATCGCTCTGCCGCCCGCTCGCCGGCGGGAGTTCGGGGCTGGCTCGGCAGCAACTTCGCGTTGCGCCCGACGGATCCGATCGAGATTCCGGGTACCCGTATGGGGTACCGCCCGCAGTACCTGCTGCGCCCGGCGAACCCCTTGTTCATCTGGGCGTCGCTGATTGCAGCGTTGGTGATCAATCTGCTGCCATGGGGGCGGACGCCGCTGGTACCCGACGTGCTGGCGATCACTATCGTGTTCTGGAATATCCATCAGCCGCGCCGCGTCGGCATCGGGGCCGCGTTCGCCTTCGGGCTGCTGATGGACGTACACGAGGCGGCGCTGTTTGGCGAGCACGCACTCGCCTACACGCTGATCTCGTACGGGGCCATTACGTTGCATCGGCGCATTCTGTGGTTTCCGCTCGGCGCGCAGGCGCTGCACGTGTTTCCGCTGCTACTGATCGCGCAGTTCGCATCGCTGGCAATCCGCGTGTGGGTCGGCGGCACCTGGCCGGGCTGGATGTACTTCGGCGAGAGCGCCGTAGGCGCCGTCCTGTGGCCGCTGATTTCGTGGCTGCTGCTGGCGCCACAGCGGCGGCCGATCGATCCTGACGAGACCCGTCCGCTGTAGGCGCGCTCTCTGCGAGCGCAGAGGGTTTTTGTCAGGCGCCGAAATTGGGCGCGGCGCACCACGCATCAAATCCCATTGGTTGCGCTCTGTGTCCACTATGATGCCGCGCCATGGCCTCCAGGCGCTTGTTCCGTCGTCGTCGCTCGACTGGTGACGAACTTTCGTTCGGCCCGCGCTCGACGGCAATGCGCAATCCCGAGCGCGAGGTTCACTATTTTCGGATTCGCATTGCGGTGGCGACAGTGTTTGTCCTCGCGGCTTTCATCACGCTACTGGCGCGGCTTGCATGGCTGCAGGTGGTCAAGCACGACGCCTACATGGCGCAGGCCGAGCTCAACCGGATCGCGATTTTGCCGGTGGCGCCGAATCGCGGACTGATCAAGGATCGCAACGGCAAGATCATCGCGCGCAACTACTCGGCCTACACGCTCGAAATCACGCCCGAGGGTTTGCGCGATCACGAGCAAACGATCGATGCGCTGGCGCAGGTGATCGAGGTGCAGGGGCGCGACCGGCGGCGTTTCAAGAAGCTGCTCGACGAAAAGCACTTCGATGCGATACCGATACGCACCCGTCTCACCGACGAAGAAGTGGCGCGCTTCACCGCACAGCGATATCGCTTCCCCAATGTGGAGTTGCGGGCCCGACTGTTTCGGGACTATCCGCTCGGCGAGATCGCGTCGCACATGATCGGCTATATCGGCCGCATCTCCCCGGATGACATGAAGCGCCTGGAAAAGCGCGGCGAAGCGACTGCGTACCAGGGCACGCACCACGTCGGCAAGGTTGGAATCGAGCAGAGTTACGAAGCCGAGTTGCACGGCATCGCCGGCCATGAGCAAGTTGAGATCACGGCAGGTGGCCGCGCAGTGCGCACCTTATCGCGCAGCCCGTCGACGCCCGGAAACAACCTGGTTTTGTCGGTCGATATCGAGCTGCAAAAGATTGCGGAGCACGCTTTTGGTGACCGGCGCGGCGCTTTGATCGCCATTGAGCCGAAGACTGGTGACGTGCTTGCGTTTGTCGCGAAGCCCACGTTTGACTCCAACTTGTTCGTCGACGGTATCGATCCGAAAAGCTGGGACGAGCTGAACAATGATCCCGATAAGCCGCTGTTGAACCGCGCTTTGCGTGGCACGTATCCGATCGGCTCGACGTACAAGCCGTTTTTGGCGTTGGCCGCGCTCGAGACCGGCAAGCGCCGTCCCGAGCAGGTCATTCAGGACAACGGCGTGTTCGTGTTCGGCAATCGGCGCTTCCGCGATTCGAACAAGGTTCCCCTTGGGCCGGTCGATCTGAAGCGCTCGATCGTCAAGTCGAGCGACATCTATTACTACATGCTGGCGAACGATCTCGGCGTCGACACGATCCACGACTTCATGAAGCCGTGGAGCTTTGGCCAGCTCACCGGCATCGATATCGAAGGCGAGCAGATGGGGTTGCTGCCGTCCACCGCCTGGAAAGAAAGGCGCTTGAAGCAGAAGTGGTATCCGGGCGAAACGATTTCACTCGGTGTCGGCCAGGGCTACAACTCATTCACACTGCTGCAGCTGGCGCACGCGACCGCGATTCTGGCCAACGACGGAGTCGTGATGAAACCGCATCTGGTCAAGTCGGTCGAAGACGCGCGCACCGGCGAAAAGCGTCTGACCGTACCGCAGGAAAGCTACCGCATCCCGATCAAGCCCGAGCATCTAAAGCTGGTTCGCGAGGCGATGGTCGAAGTCAACATTAGCGGCACCGGACGGCGTGCGTTCGAAGGTGTGCCATACAAGGTGGGCGGTAAGACCGGCACCGCGCAAGTGATCTCGATCAAGCAGAATGAAAAGTACAACGAGAGCCGCGTTGACGAACGCCATCGCGACCACTCGTTATTCATCGCGTTCGCTCCAGCCGATGATCCTAAGATCGCGCTCGCGGTGCTGGTTGAAAACGGTGGCTTCGGTGCGCGCGCGGCGGCACCGATCGCGCGGCAGGTGATCGACTATCACTTGCTGGGCAAGGTGCCCAGCGCTCCCGCGAAAGAAGGTCCCGACGACGAGACGCCACTGCCTGGCGCGGCCCTGCGCGTCCAGGCGATGGCGCCCGCTCCTGCCAGCGCGATGGTCAAGGTGGTGCAATGAACAACGCGACCATCGCGCAGCGCATTGGCGGCATCGCCCGCCCCTACGTTGCGGTGTTCGATCCGGCCCTGATGGCAATCGTGGGCAGCCTTGGTGTGATCGGCCTGATTACGTTGTATTCAGCGGGCAACGACTTTCCATGGCGCGTGACCGATCAGATTCGCAATTTCGGAATCGCGTTTGTTGTGCTGTTCTTCGCCGCCAATGTCAGGCCGCAATGGTTGATGCGGCTCGCGCTTCCGGTTTATGTCATTGGCGTCGTGCTGCTGATCGCAACCGAGATCAGTGGTGAAACGGTTAAAGGCGCCACGCGCTGGCTTGATATCAAGGTGACACGGATTCAACCGTCCGAGATCATGAAGCTCGGAGTGCCGATGATGCTTGCGTGGTACTTCCACAAGCGCGAGGGTGCGTTGCGCGGGTACGATTTTCTAGTGGCTGCTCTGTTGCTCGCGGTGCCGGTCGCGCTGATCCTCAAACAGCCGGATCTCGGCACCGCCGTGCTTGTACTGGCCGCCGGCGTGTTCGTGATCTTCTTTGCCGGTTTGCCGTGGAAATGGCTCGCCGTGATGCTGGTGGGCGGCCTGGCGATGCTACCGGTGGCGTGGACGATGCTGCACGACTACCAGCGCGAGCGCGTGATGACGCTGATCGATCCGTCGACCGATCCGCTGGGCAAAGGTTTTCACACGCTGCAGGCGATGATTGCGATCGGATCGGGCGGTGTTTTTGGCAAGGGCTGGATGCAGGGCACGCAGGCGCATCTGGAGTTCATCCCGGAGCGCACCAGTGATTTTATTTTCGCGGTTTACTCGGAAGAGTTCGGGCTCGTCGGCAACGTCGTCCTGGTGGTGTTGTTCTTCGCGCTCGTCTGGCGCGCGTTCGCGATCGCAATCAATGCGCCGACATTGTTCGCGCGGCTGCTCGCCGCCGCGATTGGGCTGATCATGTTCACCTACGCGTTTGTCAACATGGGGATGGTGAGTGGCATCCTGCCGGTGGTGGGTGTGCCATTGCCGTTCATCAGTTACGGCGGAACCGCGCTGGTCACGCTGGGCATGGCGTGTGGATTGCTAATGGCGATTTCCGCGCACCGCAAGTTGGTTCAGTCGTGAGCCTTCGGGGTCTGGCCCCGATTTGTTCAGTGCTGCTCCTGGCAGCATGTGGCACCACCCAGCGAGGCGGCTATTACCAGAACGATGGGCCTCCCGACCGCGCGCCGAGCGATGTTGTGTCGACTCCCGATGCAGTGCCTAGGATCGAGCCTTTTCTGGTGCGTGCGAATCGTCCCTACGTTGCGCTGGGCCGCAATTACACGCCGCTGACGACCGACGTTGCGTTTCGCGAGCGCGGACTTGCATCGTGGTACGGCAAGCAGTTTCACGGCAATCGCACCGCGAGCGGTGAGATATACGACATGTTCGCGATGACCGCAGCGCATCCGACACTGCCGCTGCCCAGCTACGTGCGGGTCACCGGGGTTCGCAGTCGACAAAGCATCATCGTGCGTGTCAACGATCGCGGCCCGTTCAAATCGGATCGCATCATCGACCTTTCGTACGCGGCTGCGTCGAGGCTGGGCTTTGTGGCCGCCGGCACCGGCCAGGTCGAGATCGAGCGCATTACTCATGCGCAGATTGCTTCGGGTGAGTGGCGCAACGAGCGGGCGCCCACGCCGCTCGACAACTAGGCGGACTTGAGCTGCAGCGCCAACGCATACAGCGCCGGCTTCGATTGCCCGCTCGCCTTCGCTGCAATCGCCGCTGCGCGCGACGGCGGCATCTCTTCCAGCAGGACGCTGAGCCAGTGAACGACTGACGGATCGATGTCGTCTGCACCGTTGTCAGCGGCGACGTCGACCAAGACGACATATTCACCGCGCTCTTCGAGGTGTAGTGCAACTAGCTCGGAAGCCTTGTGCACCGACACGGTTTCGAACTTTTTCGACAGCTCACGCGCCAGAACAACACGCCGCTCCGGGACGAGCACGGCGGCCAACAGGCCGATCAGCTCCGTTATTCGATGCGGCGCCTCGAATAACACGAACGCCTTCTTGTCGGCAGCCAGCGTTCGCAGGGTTCGCTCACGCTGCTGCGCGCCGGTTGGCAGAAAGCCGGCAAATACAAATGGGCCGGCACCCAGGCCTGCGACCGACAGTGCAGCGGTCGCGCTGCTGGGCCCCGGAATCGGGATCACGCGCCTGCCCGCATCCAGAGCGGCGCGCACGATCACTTCTCCCGGGTCCGAGACGCCGGGCGTCCCCGCATCGGTGACCAGCGCGATCCGATCGCCACGCTCAAGCCGCTCAACGATCTGCGCCGCCATTTCACGCTCGTTATGCTGATGCGCGGCGATCAACGGTGTATTGATTCCATAGCGTGTCAAAAACGGTCGCGTAACGCGCGTGTCTTCCGCAGCGATGGCTTCGACGTTAGACAACACCCATAACGCGCGCAACGTGATGTCGGCCGCATTGCCGATCGGCAGGCCGACTACATACAATGAGCCAGCGGGCATGTCCTGTGCCGCCACTTCCGACAATGCAATCAATCGATCCTGCTGCAGGTCTTGCGTGATTGTTCCCATCGCTGCGCTTCGCTCGCTGAACTTGCACCTGGCGTTGCTGGCAAGTGTGGCATGCACCCTTGTTACGCACGCCTTTGCGCAGACAGCGCCGGGAATTGACACGACTCAGCCGGTGGCAGCACCGGCAATTGCCTTGGTGCTTCCGAATCAGCAAGGCATTTTCGCTGCCGCCGCCGAAGCCGTGCGGCAGGGATTTTTCTCCGCGCACAAAGCCAGCGGAAGCACCGCCACAATTCAGGTGATCGAGGTTGGCGATGAGGTTGAGCAGATCGCCGTGGCACTTGCTGCCGCGCGCGATCGCGGTGTACGAGTCGCCGTCGGGCCTTTGCGGCGCGACCAGGTCAACGCGATCGTTGAAGGCGGGCGCGCAGTGCTGCCGCTGGTGGCGTTGAACTTTCCTGACCGCGATGCCAGTGCACCGCCGACGATGATTGCGCTTGGGCTCTCGGCCGAAGCCGAGGCCGAGCGCGTTGTCCAGACCGCGCTGGCGAGCTTCATCAATCTGCGGCCTGGAGTATCGACCGGCGCGCGCATCATGGTGCTTGCCGGCGTCGGTGCACTCGAACGGCGCGTCGCCCAGGCCTATGTGAACGCGCTGCGTGCGGCGGGCGAGTTGCCTCTGGTAGTCGAAACCACACCTGCCGCGCTCAATCGCCTTGGCAGGCAATTCGAAACCGGCAGCTATGACGCGGTGTTTCTGGCACTTGGCGCGCGCGAGGCATCGTTGGTGCGGCCGCGCATTCCACGTGGTGTTGCGATTTTCGGGACATCCTTGCTCAATGTCGGCGATCCTGCAGGCTCGCCGACGGCATCTGCGCTCGCCTTTGACCTCGAAGGCGTCCGGTTTGTCGACATGCCATGGCTGTTGCAGCCCGATCACCCGGCGGTGATGGTCTATCCACCGGCAGGGCGGCCGACGACGCTTGAAACGGCGCGGTTGTACGCGCTCGGAATCGACGCGTTTCGCATCGCGCAGGTCTGGATGACGGGCGAGTTGCGCTTCGAAGTGGACGGCGTCACGGGACGGCTGCGCGTCGATCGCGCGCAAAGCGTGCGTGTTGAAAGGATCCCGGTGTCGGCAATTTATCGCAACGGAACGATCGAGCGCGAAGAGGCCGCTCGCTGATGCAGCCGCGCGCGGTCCGAACCCCGAAACAGCGTGCCGGGGACGCAGCGGAAGATGCAGCCGCGCGGCACTTGACGGCGGCGGGTTGCCGCATCGTCGCGCGCAATGCGCGCTACCGCGACGGCGAGGTCGACTTGGTAGCACGCGAACGTGATGTGCTCGTGTTTGTCGAAGTGCGCATGCGCGCCGGCTCGCGCTTCGGCGGCGCCGCGGTCAGCGTAAATTCGTTGAAACAGAAGCGAATCGCGCGCGCCGCTCAGCATTGGCTGTTCGGCGAGTACGGCGAGCGCTGGCCCGCGTGCCGGTTCGACGTCGTCACGGTCGATGGCAGTGGCACAATCGAGTGGATACGCGACGCGTTTCAATCCAAATAGGCAGCGAGAACGAATTCTGCAGGAGATTCGAATGAAATTGAGTCACAGATGGTTTCTGGCCGCGCTGGCGGTGGCAATGGCCTCGCTGGCACTGTCGGGATGTGCGCCGCTCGTGATCGGCGCTGTGGCAGCGGGCACCGCGATCGTTGCCACCGATCGCCGCAGCACAGGTACGCAGCTCGACGACAAGACGATCCAGGTGAGGGTTGCCAACGACTTGCAGGATGCGCTGCGCGGTAACGACATTCATATCAATGTCAACAGCTTCGAGCGGCGCGTGTTGCTGACCGGAGAAGTGAACACCGAAGCGATCAAAGCTCAAGCAGGCGATATTGCTGCACGCTCGAAAGAAGTTCGTATGGTCAACAACGAACTGATCGTTGCGAAACCATCGACCTTCAGTGAGCGCACCGATGACAACACGCTCGGAGCACGTGTGCGCGGAGCGTTTGTCAACACGAAGGAAATCGCGTTTAACTCGATCGACATCGTCACCGAGCGGCGCACGATTTATCTGATGGGCGCGGTCACGCAGAAAGAGGCTGATGTCGCAGCACATGTCGCTAGCCGCGTGCCAGGTGTAAAGCAGGTCGTCAAGCTGTTCGATGTCGCTTCTGCCGAGGAGATCAATCGCGGTCGCGCCGCGCCTCCGCCCGCGACGCCGGCGCCTGCAGCTGCGCCGATCACGACGGCGCCGGTGACGACGTCCCCCACCACACCTCGCTGACATCGACGAACGGGAGCAGGCACCGTCCGTCAATCAGGACTTGCGTGCGCAGGTGTTTGTCTTATAGTCCGCGCGCCTTGAGGTTACGGCGGTTGCGGCGAGCCGGGCAAGTGCCGACTGATTGGGTTTGACTGCAGGAGGATTCGATGGGTTGGATCATCACGCTGGTCGTCATCGCAGCGATCGTTTTCTGGGTGGTGGGCGCCTACAACCGGCTCGTCAGTCTGCGCAACAAATTCAAGAACGCATTTGCGCAGATCGATGTTCAGCTGAAGCGCCGTTATGACCTGATTCCGAATCTGGTTGAAACGGCCAAGGCGTACATGAAGCATGAGCGAGAGACGCTCGAAAACGTGATTCGCGCACGCAACTCGGCGGTCAGCGCAAATACCGCGGCTGCCGCTGATCCAGGCTCGGCACAGGCTATTCAGGGATTGGTCGTGGCCGAAGGAGCGTTAAGTGGTGCCTTGTCTAAGCTGTTTGCTCTGGCCGAGGCGTATCCCGATCTGAAGGCAAATCAGAACATGATGCAGTTGACCGAAGAGTTGACTGGCACCGAGAACAAGATCTCGTTCGCACGCCAGGCGTTCAACGATTCGGTGATGAGCTACAACACAGCCGTGCAGCAGTTTCCGACCAACGTCATTGCGGGTGCATTCACGTTTACGCCTGCCGAGCTGCTGCAATCGACTGAAAGCGAAGAGGAAAAGCAAGCGGTTCGCGTTCAGTTTTAGTTTGTTAGTCTGCCGAGGCTCATGGTCGCGATGTGGGTCCTGTTCGCTGTGGGCGCGGGCCTGATTGCATGGGGCGTGATCAGCATTCGGCGCGGAACGGTGTGGGATAACGAGATCGCAGGCGACTGGATCCGGCGCGATGATGATCCAACGATGTTCTGGACCACTGTGTCGCTGATCTTCACGCTGGCGGTGCTAGCGATCGGCACCGGTGCGATGGCCGGCTACGGCTCGCGTCCGCTGTAGCGCGACAACACCGTGGATTTTTTCGAGCACCAGGAGATTGCTCGCCGGTCAACGCGCCGTCTGGTCGTGCTGTTTGCGATTGCCGTCGTCACAATCGTCATCGCGGTGAACTTCGCTGCCACCGCGATCTATTTCGGGTTCCTAATGCCTTCGGGCATGGCTCGTGTCAGCTCCGCACTCCCGGCCGGGTTTTATTTCATCAACACGTGCATCGTGCTCGGTTTGATCGGTGGTGGCACGGCCTACAAGATGAGTGCCCTGAGCGCGGGGGGCGCCGCAGTGGCCAACCTCGTCGATGCGCGCGAGGTCGACATGACCACAAGGGACTTGCTTGATCGGCGGCTGATCAATGTGGTCGAAGAAATGGCGATTGCTTCCGGCGTCGCGGTGCCGCGTGTGTACGTGATGGATAACGAAACGTCGATCAATGCTTTTGCTGCCGGCCATTCGATCAACGACGCGGTAATTGTCGTTACGCGCGGCACGCTGACGCGCCTTTCACGCGACGAATTGCAGGGAGTGATTGCGCATGAGTTTTCGCACGTGTTGAACGGCGACATGCGGCTTAACCTGCGGCTGATCGGCGTGCTGCACGGGTTGTTGATCGTTGCGATTGCCGGCCGCTTATTGCTCGAAGTGGGCGGCCGCAGCCGGGGCGGAAGCAGCAGTGGGCGCGGCGGGAGCGCGATCGCCATCTTGTTTTTCGCTGGCGTTGCACTGTGGATACTCGGTTACATCGGCGTTTTCTTTGGGCGTCTGATCAAGGCGGCGGTTTCGAGGCAGCGCGAGTTTCTCGCCGACGCAAGCGCGGTGCAGTTCACGCGCAATCCCGACGGCATCGGCGGTGCGTTGCGCAAAATCGGCGGGCTCAGCGAAACAAGCGGACTCGGAACTCGCATTGACCATCCGCAAGCGGAGGCGCTTTCGCATTTGTTTCTTGGCGCGGCTCGGCCCACCTTTGTACGTGGCCTGTTCGCCACCCATCCGCCGCTCGAAGAACGCGTGCAGCGGATTTATGGACGCAAGCAGGCGTTCCTGCCTGCACCGGAAAACGCGGTGGCGCTCGCGATGGGAGGACAGGATCCGGCGCCCCCGAGCGAGCGTCCGCGCGCAGCGGGGTCGAATGCTTTGTCACCCGTGGCTGGCCTGGTCGCGGCGGCGGCGGGTGGTACTGCATCCCATGCCGAGATTGCCGCAGCGGTCGGGACCGTCACACCGCCCGCTCAGCGCGACTTTGCCTTGGATGACGAGCAGCGAGCGACGGTGGGCACACTGCGTGCCGCGGCGAGCGACGCGATCAACGCACAGTTGATCGCTTTTGCGCTGCTGGTCGAGAAGGACAGCGAGCTTCGCGCGCAGCAGTGCGAGCTGATCGCAGAGACGTACGGCACCGAAGCCTCGCAACTGGCAGACCGCTATCACGGCCTGATTCATCAGCTGCCGCCCGGCGCACGTCAGCCGCTGTTGGACTTGGCGATGCCCGCTCTGCGCAAGCTGCCGGATGCGGCCCGGCAGCGCATTTTGAAGCTCGCTCATGTGCTGATCGTGGCCGATGGCCGAGTATCGGTGCGCGAGTTTCTGCTGTTCACCATCCTGAAGCGCCGGCTTGGTCCGGACGCTAGTAAGGCAGTACCGGTCCGCTACCGCGCAGTCAGTGAACGAGCGCAGGACGCGGCACTGGTCCTGTCGTTGATCGCCGTGGTCAGATTGCCGAAGCAGCCTGAGCACTCATTCAACGCGGGTGCGTTGCTGCTGCCGGAGTCGGATGTCGAGTTCGTCGGCGCGGAAGCGATCAAGCTTGACGACGTAGCGGCCGCGCTCGATCGTTTGAATCAATTGGCACCGCTTGCCAAGCCGCAGCTGATCAAGGCTGCAACCGCCGCAGCGTTCGTCGACAGCGAGACCAACTGGCGTGCCGCCAGTACGCTGCGCATGATTTGTGCTGCACTCGATGCGCCGTTGCCGCCGCAGATTGCGGCGACAGAAGCGGTGGCGTAGCGAGACAGGAGATCAGAAATAATGCAGCCGTTGAAACCTATTTGTCTGGCATGCGTCTCGTTCGACGTCGAAGCGATCGTCGACGACGAACCGGCCGAGGTCGGATTGTTCGCCTGCTTCGAATGTCGGGATGTGTTCTATTTCATGGCGGACGCACGGCCGCGTCGGCAGCGGCGTCTCGGTTTGTTCGAGTTGTACGAGGCGCAGCCCCGTTCGTCCAGCTAACGCCGGTCAGAGGCGATTTTCGATCGCCCTAGGCCGCGACGCCCGCGGCGTGTGCCTGCTGGTCGGCGTGGTAGCTTGATCGCACCATTGGGCCGCACGCTGCATGCGAAAAGCCCATGTGCCGTGCTTCTGCCTCGAACATCCGGAACGTCTCGGGGTGCGCATAGCGCAACACCGGCAAATGATGCGTGCTCGGCGCCAGATATTGGCCCACCGTCAGCATGTCGACATGGTGCGCTCGTAGGTCGCGCATCACCTGCAAGATCTCTTCATCGGTTTCGCCCAATCCGACCATCACGCCGCTCTTTGTCGGTACGCCAGGAACGAGGCGTTTGAATTCCGCCAGCAGTTTCAGCGAGTGTGCGTAATCCGATCCCGGCCGCGCATGACGGTAAAGCCGCGGCACGGTCTCCAAGTT
The DNA here is from genome assembly GCA_963791315.1 of uncultured beta proteobacterium. Taxonomy (GTDB): domain Bacteria; phylum Pseudomonadota; class Gammaproteobacteria; order Burkholderiales; family Burkholderiaceae_F; genus JACCZX01. The sequence goes on along the minus strand of CAWBRQ010000004.1, from coordinate 65,031 downwards.
GTGATTCATTACATCAGGCGGTGCTGCTTCGAGAATTTGCAATGCGCGATCGAGCCGGCCGCGAAAATCGGGAACCAGCACTTCGATACGCGTCGCCGGCGCAAGCTCGCGTGTTGCGCGGATGCAATCGACGAAGTGCTGCGCTCCGCCGTCCTTCAGATCATCGCGGTCGACCGACGTGATGACGACATAGGAAAGCTTCAGCGCGGCGATTGTCTTGGCCAGATTAAGCGGCTCATCGACATCGAGCGGATCGGGGCGGCCATGGCCGACGTCGCAGAACGGACAGCGCCGCGTGCACTTGTCGCCCATGATCATGAATGTCGCGGTGCCTTTGCCAAAGCACTCGCCGATATTCGGGCATGACGCTTCTTCGCACACGGTGTGCAGATTGTGCTGGCGAAGAATGTTCTTGATCTCGTAAAAGCGCGTGGCCGGTGAGCCAGCTTTCACCCGAATCCAATCGGGCTTCTTCAGTGCCTGACCGATTGGCAACGGCGTGATTGCAAACTTCTTGAAGACCTTGCCAGTTTTGGCTTCGCCTTTTTTCTTCGAAAAGTCTGGGCGTGGGTGCGGAGATGTCCATCAGGCCGACAGTCTAGCGAACGCGTGTTCGGGAGCGGACGCGGGTGCAGACAGATGCGCTTGCAGTCGCTCCGCGAGGTGCATTGCAACATCTTCGCAATCAGCCTGCACGCCCAGCGTCGCGAGATCGACGACTCGTAAACCAGCGTAGCCACAGGGATCGATCAGCGCGTACGGCGTCAGATCCATCGCGACATTCAGGGCGACGCCGTGATAGCTGCACCCGCCGGCGACTTTGATGCCGAGCGCGGCGATCTTTGCGACGCCACTGAACGGCGGCGACGCATCACTGGGCCATGGCGTGAAGACGCCGGGAGCGCCTGCGACACGCCGCCCGTCGACCCCAAATACCTGCAGCGTCTGAATCACCGACTGCTCGATGCGAAAGACAAGCTCCTTGACATAGATCCGAAGGCGTCGCAGGTCGACCAACGGATACGCGACCACCTGGCCGGGACCGTGATAGGTAATCTGGCCCCCGCGATCGGTCGTCACGACTGGGATCGCGGACGCTGCAAGCAGGTGCGCACGGCCGCCCGGCCTGCCCCAAAGTGAAAACGGGCGGATGCTCAACTATCCAAAGCTCGTCATCGGTATTGGAATCGCGCTTCGCGTTGAATTCACGCATCGAGTGCCACGTGCGAAGGTACTCAGCGCGTCCCAAGTGTCGAACGATCATCGGCAGAGCCCTACAGCACGACCTTGACCAGTGGATGGCTGGTCAAGGCCCGATACAAATCGTCGAGCTGCTCGCGCGACGTCGCGCGGATGGTGGCGGTGACCGACAGGTAGTTGCCGTCCTTCGAGGTTCGCATCTCGAGGGTGCTGGGGTCGAAATCCGGTGCGTGTAACTGCACGACCTCGACGATTGCCTGCGCGAACTCATCGACCCGGCGTCCCATCACCTTGATCGGAAAATCAGTCGGAAACGTCAATCCCGGTGGGCGGGGCGTCAGGTCTGAGGGTTTGGGTTCGTTACTCATGCGACTCGCTCGCTCGCGCGCCGTCTTGTGAGGTGTGCATCTCGCTGCGCTGCCCATTCACGCGCGTCTTCTTGCTTGGCTTGCTGAAACCATTGATGCATCTTCCGATACATAGGGCCGGGTTTGCCCGCATCTGTTCCGGCGCCGACCACTGCGCCGTCCAGCGAAACGATGGCCAGGACTTCACGGCCGGACGAACTGAGCCATATTTCATCGGCGCCCTTGAGCTCACTCGCCGCAATCGGTCGAACATCGACTCTGACGCCGTGTTGTCCTGCAATGTGCGCAATGCCGTCAACGGTGATGCCGGGCAGCAACTGCACGGTTTTCGGCGGCGTAGCAATCACACCGTGCTTGATCACGCTGACATTGGTGCTGGACCCTTCGGTCAAAAACCCGTCGCGCAACATCACGGTCTCGCTTGCACCTTGGTCGATCGCGTACTGCTTCATCAAAACGTTACCGAGCAATGAAGTGCTCTTGATATCGCAATGCAGCCAGCGCTCGTCTACATGAGTAACCGCAGCGACTCCGTGCTCGACTTGTTCGTGCGGAATCGATGGCCACGGAGAAGTGGAAACGAACACCGTCGGCGCGACGCCGGCCGGAAAAGGATGGTCTCGCTTTGCCACGCCGCGCGTGATCTGCACATAGACCAACTGACGCGGCCATGGGTGGCGCTCGATGACCTCCGCGGTCAGATCGAGCCATTGTTCGATTTGCAGCGGATTCTGAATTCGAACCGCATCGAGGCTACGCTGCAGGCGTGCGAAGTGCGCGTGTGCGCGAAACGGCGCCTGGATCCCGCCCACCGTGTCGACGGCAATCACTTCGTACACGCCGTCACCAAAGATAAATCCGCGATCGAGCACCGACACTTTTGCGTCGATCAACGCCGTCCATTCGCCATTCAAATAACAGGTAGCGCGCTGCCAGTCAGCGGTCTCGCCCCGCGATTCAACCATTGCGCTTCCTCCACCACAGCACGATGGCATCGTACGCGCGGCGCAACAAACCGCCCGACTCGATTCGCTCGAGAGCCACGACCGGAACTTCGGCAACTTGACGCCCGCCGGCGCTGATCGTCATCCGGCCGACCGTCTCGCCACGTTGCAGCGGCGCGACGAGGGGATCGGAACGCTCGAGCGACGATTTCAACGGCTCGGTTCCGAGTGCCCGCAGTTCGCTCGCGGGAACGGTAACGTATACGTCGCGGTCAACGCCGACCGGCACGATGCCGCGATCGCCTTTCCAGATGACGGGCGTGGCCAGCACATCGCCGCGACGATAAACCTGGACCGTGTCAAAAGCCGCATATCCGTGATTGATCAGGCGCAGCGTCTCCTGCGTACGTGCCGCGTCGCTCGTCGCTCCCAGCACCACCGCAATCAGTCGCCGCTGAAACGCGCGCTCACCATCGCCCTGCGGCCGTGCCGTTGTCGCCACGACCGACCATCCCGCGGCCGACAAGTGCCCGGTCTTCATGCCGTCGACATGCGAATCGGTCCACAAAAGTCGGTTGCGATTCGTCTGCGACACATTGTTATAGGCAAAGTCGCGCTGGCCAAATAAGGATGCGTGCTGCGGAAAATCGGTCAGCAAGCGCCGCGCGAGGATCGCCATATCCTCGGCGCTCGAATAGTTTTGCGCATCCGACAGACCGGCTGGGTTTGAGAAGTGCGTGTTGCTCATCCCGAGACGGCGCACCTCAGCGTTCATTCTCTCGACGAATGCATCGACACTTCCCGCGCTGTGCTCCGCGAGCGCGACGGCAGCATCACTGGCTGACACCGTCAGCATTCCGCGCAACAGCTGGTCGACATTGACCTCGCGGCCGGGTTCGAGATACATGCGCGAGCCCAGCTTGCCGGGGGTTGCGAACGCGGCGGGCGAAACGGCGACCTTGTCGGCAAGCGCGATTCGCTTCTCGTTGAGCGCCGTGAACACGACATACGCCGTCATCAACTTCGTCAATGACGCCGGCTCCAGACGCGCCGCAGGTTCAAACGCTGCCAGGCGCGCACCGCTGGTGGCGTCGACGAGAATCCAGGCGCGCGCTGCCAGCATCGGCGCCGGTTGCGCGAACACGCACGAGGTCGCCCCAAGCAAGGAGGCGATGAAAAGAGAAACGGTAAAACGCAAAATGATCAACGGCAGGTTGATGTGGGTAGTCGGGGTAGCAGAATAGCGAAAGCAAGCGAACGAGATCGGGACTGAAGTTGGAGCGCCAACTCCCGCCGTGGTTCAGTGCGCGTTCACCAGGTGCTCGGCCCCTCAGGCGCGGCGGCGCAGCGCTTTCAGATATTCCTGCGCCGCACCGGGACCGAGCGCGGTCGAAATCAGGCGCTCGGCTTCGCGCACGCGATAGCGAAATTCTTCGATCGTGCGGCAGCTTTCGATGCGCGTTGCCAAGGTGTCGGCTTCGGGCCCGAGGCGATCGTGCAGACCACGCACGGCGCGACGCTTGACTTCGTCTAGCGTCATCGGGTTCTGGTCGCGATCGTCGAGTCCACCGCTAGTGCTCGGACCGCCGAGCGCGCTCGAGAGGGCGGCATCTGTGTCGCGGCCATTGATCGTCGGCACGTCGATTGCGCTTTGGTATGCAACGCGTTGAATGAGTCCGCCGCTTTCAAGGCTTGCAATGGCGTTTTCGATGTCATCTTGTTTGCCGAGAACCGACAGATCATCGATCGTGCGCTTGCCATCGATCATGATCAGCACGCGGCGCGCCGTCATCGGCAGCTGTGCGCTGCGCAGTGAGATTTCCGCAATGCCGCGCGGTGTCTTCGAATAGACGAGAGTTCCATCCATTCAGTAACTTTGATCACTTTGCGAGGCGGCGTCAATTGCGCGCATGCCGAGAATATGTGCACTTATCAGGCGCTTTAGCAGCCCCAGCCGGCGGTGAAAGAAGTGCTCCGCCCCCGGAATAACAACAATCGGCAACTCTTGGGGGCGCGCCCAGTCAAGCACGTCGACAAGCGGAATCGTTTCATCCAGCTCACCATGAATCACGAGCGCTTCGCGTGCGACAGGCGGCATCGGCCATTTGCCGGCTGCCGCGCCGATCAGCACTACGTACTTGACCCCGCGGTTCGACGTAGACAGTGCATGCGCGGCTTTGGCGGCAACAAAACTGCCGAACGAAAAACCGGCGACGGCGATCGGCAGCGGACTGGAAAGCCTCGAACTCACGGCCGGAAGCGTGGGCACCATCTCGATCAAGTGCAGAAAGTCTTCGGTCTCGCCGTTGCCTTCATCGTGTTCACCGGCCGAGCGTCCCACACCGCGAAAGTTAAAGCGCACTGCGAGCCACCCCATGCCGGCGAACGCGCGCGCGATAGTGGCCACGACCTTGTTGTCCAACGTCCCGCCGTAGAGCGGATGCGGGTGCCCTACATAGACAATCCCCTGCGGCACATCCGCCGGCCAGTCGAGCGCAACTTCGATGGCGCCATTGGGCCCGTCGACCAGCAATTTCTCGATCGACGCCAGCATCGTTTGGAAGTCTTGAAGGCTTGCTAAATGCGAAGCCGTTCGACGATTTCGCCTTTCACAAGGTGGCGGTCGACGATCTCGTCAATGTCTTTCTCATCGACGTAGGTGTACCAGACACCGTCGGGGTAGACGACGACGCAAGGACCCTCCTGGCATCGATCGAGGCAGCCGGACTTGTTGATCCGAATCTTTCCTTCGCCGTTCAAGTCAAGCTCTTTGATGCGACCTTTGGCGTGCTTCTGCATGGCGGCCGCGTTATGGTTGGCGCAACATGCCGAACCGTCGTCGCGCTCGTTCAGGCAGAAGAAAACGTGACGCTTGTAGTAACTCATGCGCAATTATAGGGACGCAGGGGAGCCGCGCCGAGCCGCGGCGTTCGGCAAAAGCGCAATGACGAGCCCGAAACCCAAGGCATACGGCCACAGCAGTGACAGCCAGTGCGCCAGCGCATTGAAGTTCAGCAACTTGCCTTGGCGCCACGCGCTGATGGCATCAATGTAGTACGGATTTTCCGGCACAAGATTGACTGCCACGACGAGTGCGACAAGCGCCAGCATCGCGAAGCGCGCGGACCAGATGCGCGGTCCGGCGCTGGCAGCCAATAGCGAGAGGACCCCGAGCGCCAGCCCACCGTAAGCGCCAGGCGTCAGCCACGCCAATGCGCGCTCCGGACCAAACTGCACCGCATTGCCGAGGGTCTTGGACAACAGGGCGACCACTAGCAGCGCTAGTAGGAGCTTCACTCGCGGTGCATTGGGTCGCATGGTCGAATTGAACGTGAGCCCCACCGCAAGAACCGCCGCCGCCACCACGAACGCCTCGGCCAGTGTGAATTCGGCCACTTCGAAAGAATCGGCAAACTCGGTCACAGCGAACACCGCATCGTCGATTGGCAGCATCGCACCCAACGCCGTCACCAGCGCGCTCAGCGTGCTTGTGATGTTGCCGTTGCCGAACAACATCGGCTCCGGATAGATTTGCGCGGCGGGCCACGCCGCGATCAGCAGCAGCAACAGCGATGCATCGCGTTCGAACCAACGTAGCCGCCAATCGGCCAATCGGCCGCGATCGATCACGTTTGAAGCGAAGGGCGCCGCGATCAGGGCTCCCAACGCGGCGCCGGCGGTGTTGGTCAGTAGATCGAGGTTCGACGGAATCCGCGTCGGCAAGAAAGTTTGCGCCGCCTCGACAAAGGCGGCGAGCAATAGCCCGAGCGATAGCGCGATCAACACGGCAGTCATCCCGCGCTTGGCCGGGTGCAGCGCGAATACCAGCAACGCACCGAACGGTAGATAGGCGAGCACATTGACGACGAGATCGAAGTTCGTGACATGCGCAGGAATCGGCGCCGATAAATACGCGAACGGATTCAAGCCAAGATCACGCCAGCCGCTCCAGGGTGCCAACCCCGCATAGAGCAGCAGCAGTGCATACGTCGCACAAGCAGCGCGCGCTAGCGGTGAACTCCGCGAATGCCAGGGCTTGCCGGTGAAGTGCAAAGGCGTCATGAAACCATTGTCGGATGCATGTGCGCGCACTGACAACCGCGCGTAATGACGAGGGAACCGATGTTAAATTCGATTGCCGTGTGAAGGGGATCAGATTTTGGAGACGATTGTTTGCTTGCAATGCTGAATTCAATGCAGCCCTTGGCTCAAGCCGGTGCGTCGCCGCTTTCTGCGGCAGCGATCGCCGAAGCACTGGCGCCCGAATGGAGTAACCATTGCGCGGCAGAGGCGGTAGCCGTGACGGTGTCCACGAACGCCGACCTGGTCGGCCGCGCCAGGGTGCAACAGCCGGCCCACCGTCTACTGCGTGCCGCTGATTTTCAAAGCGGCGGCCGCGGACGTAAAGAGCGACAGTGGCGTGCGGCGCCCGGCGATGCGTTGTTGTTTAGCGTTGCGATTCCCATTGCCGACGCTTCGCAATCGCTGCCGGCGATAACCCTGGTGTGCGGTGTTGCGCTGGCCGAGAGTCTCGCTGAGTGTGGCATCGCAGCGCAGCTCAAGTGGCCGAACGATGTTCGCATTCAGGGCTGCAAGCTGGGAGGCATTCTGACTGAGCTTGTGGCCGATCGCGATGCACAGCACACGCTGGTGGTGGGTGTAGGTATCAATGTTCATCTGGACGAAGCGATGCGACGCTCGATAGGGCAGCCGGTAATCGCGCTCGACCAACTGCTGGATGCGGCCGTCCAGCGCTCGCGCGAGCAGTGGATCGGGCTGTTCGCGAGCGCAATCTTTAGCGCAGCGGCGCGCTTCATGCGGGACGGTTTCGATCCCTTTCGCGCGCGCTTCAATCAGCTACTCGAATTCCGCGGTGAATGCGTCGATGTGCTGCACGACGGGCCAGGCGTCCGGCGCGGCCGCGTGATCGAGGTCGATCGTCACGGCCGCCTGGTCATTGAAGCCGAAGGGCAACGCCACGCTGTCAGCGTGGGAGACGTGTCGGTGCGGCAATGACGCTGTTGGTCGACGTCGGTAACTCGGCGATCAAATGGGCGCAGATGGCGGCGAACGGAGAACTGCGCGCGCCGCAAAGGCAGTCGCACCAAGGCGTCAGTGAAATCGCCGCGTGTCTGCTGGAGCACTGGCGGAACAGTGTGGCGCCCGGCACACAGGTTTTCGCTTGCAACGTCGCTGACGCGCAGGTTGTTGCCGCCGTCGAACAGGCAGCCCAGATGGCACAGTCGCAGCCGGTCCGGTGGCTGCGCTCGCAGAGACAGTTCGCTGGGCCGATTGTGCTGACCAATGGATATCGCAACCCGACGCAGCTCGGCGCTGATCGCTGGCACTGCCTTTTGGGAGCGTGCTCGACATCGAATTTGCAAGGCGCGGCACGCTCGCTCGTAGTCGTTAACGCCGGCACTGCTACGACCATCGATTGTGTCGATGCGGATGGCGATGACGAGCAAACAAGATTTGTCGGGAAATTCATCGGCGGCGTGATCGCGCCCGGTGTGCGCCTGATGCTCGACTCCCTCGCGCTTCGCACGGCGGGCCTGCCTCACGCTGACGCCGATTTTTCCGCGAACGTCGCAGACTTTCCGGACAACACCGATGCGGCCATTGTTACCGGCGTGCTCGATGCTCAGGCCGGCCTGGTGTATCGGATCTGGCATCGCTTTGCCGTGCATCTGTATGCCGAACCGCGCCTGATTCTGACCGGCGGCCATGCCGAGGTACTGCTGACGCGCCTGTCGATGGCCGCAGAGATCGAACATAATCTTGTCTTGCGCGGCCTTGCACTGCGCGCGCAATTCGATTCGAAGGAACAATGAAACTCGCGTTTCTCATCTTGGTATTGCTGAACCTTGCGCTGTTCGCGTGGCAGCAGGGTGCGTTCGGGCGCGTCGGCGAAAGTGGTCGCGAACCGGAGCGCGTGGCGCGCCAGATCCAGGCCGAGCGTTTTCGCGTACTTAGCGAAAAAGAAGTGCAGAAGCTGCGTGAGCGTGCGAGCCAGGCAAAAAGTGGCGGCCCAGATTCGGCGATCGGGCAGTAGCGGCCAGGGGTTTGCCATCGGTCGGTCCCGCGCCCGACCGCTCAAATGACAAGCTAAACTGTTGCCGCGGACCGTTACGCGTCACCGATCATCTATTGGAGAACCTATGAATCCCAGCCTGCAAACTTCTGGCTATCGCGATTCCGATGCGCTGGTTGTCGAGCGCAATCGGGTACTGCGCAATACCTATTGGCTGTTGGCGTTGTCGATGGTTCCCACCGTCCTGGGCGCGTGGCTCGGAGTGTCGACCGGAATCGTGCGATCGATGTCACCCGGCATCAGCCTGATCGTCTTTCTCGGGGGCGCCTTTGGACTCATGTTCGCCATTGAGAAGACGAAGAACTCAGCACTGGGCGTTCCGATCTTGCTGGGGTTCACGTTTTTCATGGGCCTGATGCTGTCGCGGCTGCTCGGTGCGGTGCTTGGCCTGAGCAATGGTGCGAGCTTGATCATGGTCGCGTTCGCCGGAACGGGCGCGGTCTTTTTCGGGATGGCAGCGCTGTCGACCGTCATCAAGCGCGATTTGTCGACGATGGGCAAGTGGCTTTTCGTAGGCGCGGTCATGGTGTTCGTCGGAATGATCGCCAACTTTTTCATACAGTCGAGCGCGCTGATGCTGACGATGATGGTGCTTGCGGTCGGCATCTTTACCGCGTTCATCTTGTATGACCTGAAGCGCGTGCGCGACGGCGAAGAGACGAACTACATCACCGCAACGCTGGGTATCTATCTGAGCCTGTTCAACGTGTTTCAGAGCCTGCTTGCACTGCTCGGAATTTTCGGCGGCAACTCCGACTAGGCCCTGGGGCCTCGCATTAGCTAACGCGCGAAACTTTTTCCGCAATCACTTCGCGCAGCCGATCGACTAGCGCGCGCCGCGCCAGCAGCGTCTGATCGTTGGGGGTGCGCTGCGGTGCACCCCACACGGGCTGCGGGTAATGCAGGTCGTCAGCGAAGCGGGCAATGACATGCCAATGCAGATGTGGAGTCATGTTGCCCAAGCTGGCGATATTCATTTTCAGCGGCTCGAGCACCTCAATTTGCGCGTCTTCGACCGCGAACACCGTGCGCATCAACCGCAGCCGCTCATCATCGCTGAGCTCGGTCATCTCGCGCACATGCTCGTTCCAGATCACCCGCACATAGCCGGGGTAATTGGGCTCATCGACCAACGTGACGCGCAGCCACTCGTTGGCCAGCACAATGGTGCCGCCGTCACTCCTACATAGCTCGCAGTCGGCCAGCTTCACGGTTACACCAGCACGCGTTCGATGCCGCCGTGATTGGCGCGCTCCACGTACGCCGGCAGCCAGTCAGCGCCGAGCACGTGGCGGGCCATTTCAACGACGATGTAGTCGGCGTCGATCTCGGCATCGTGGTTGTAGCGCTTGAGTCCCTGCAAGCAGGATGGGCACGACGTCAGCACCTTTACTTCGCCGTCGAATCCATCGGCACGCAGCCTGTCGGCCCCGGCGCGGACTTCGCGCTCCTTGCGGAAGCGCACTTGCGTCGCCACGTCAGGCCGCGCGATCGCGAACGTTCCGGATTCACCGCAACAGCGGTCGTTGTTTTCGATTGCGACGTTATCGACTGTCTTCACCAGCGCGTTGACTGTCTTCAGCGGCGCCTGCAGCTTCATCGGTGTATGGCACGGATCGTGATACATGTATCGCACTCCGGTGATCCCATCGATGCGGATATTCTTTTCTAGCAGGTATTCGTGGATGTCAATGATGCGGCAGCCTGGAAAAATCTCCTCGAACTTGTAGCCCTGCAGCTGGTCGTAGCACGTGCCGCAACTGACGACCACGGTCTTGATGTCCAGATAGTTCAGCGTGTTGGCGACGCGATGGAACAAGACGCGATTGTCGGTGATGATCTTCTCGGCTTTGTCGAACTGCCCGGCACCGCGCTGCGGATAGCCGCAGCACAGATACCCGGGCGGCAGCACCGTCTGCACGCCGGCGTGCCACAGCATCGCCTGTGTTGCCAACCCGACCTGTGAGAACAAACGCTCCGAGCCGCAGCCGGGAAAGTAAAACACCGCTTCGGTTTCGCTGGTCGTCTGCTGCGGATCGCGAATGATCGGGACGTAGCGCGAGTCTTCGATATCGAGCAGCGCGCGCGCCGTTTTCTTCGGCAGATTGCCCGGCATCTTCTTGTTGATGAAGTGAACGATCTGCTCGGTCATCTTCGGCCTGCCGCCAGTCGTCGACGGCGGGCGGCGCACCTGCAGCGCGGCCGCCGGCCTGAAAAACTGATTGCCGAAGCGCTGCAGCTTGAAGCCCCACTCGAGCAGAACGGTGCGGACGACTTTGATCGTTTGCGGATTAGTGGCGTTCAGGAAAAACATGGACGCCCACGCGCCCGCGTTGAACTTTTTCTTGCCCATGCGGCGAAGCAGGTCACGCATCGCCATGCTGACATCGCCGAAATCGATATCGACCGGACACGGCGATTCACACTTATGGCACACGGTGCAGTGGTCGGCAACGTCCGAAAATTCATCCCAATGCCTGATCGAAATGCCACGTCGCGTTTGCTCTTCGTACAGGAACGCCTCGATCAACAGAGACGTCGCCAGAATCTTGTCGCGCGGCGAATAAAGCAGATTTGCGCGCGGTACGTGCGTCGTGCACACCGGCTTGCACTTGCCGCAACGCAGGCAGTCTTTGATCGCATCGGCAATGCTCGCGATGTCGCTCTGCTGCATGATCAGCGACTCGTGGCCCATCAGGCCGAAGCTCGGCGTGTACGCGTTCGACATGTCTGCGCCGGGCATCAGCTTGCCCTTGTTGAAACGGCCTTCCGGATCGATTGCATTCTTGTAGCGACGAAAACCCGATGTCTCTTCGTCGGTCAGGAACTCGAGCTTCGTGATGCCGATGCCGTGCTCGCCTGAGATCACGCCGCCCAGGTCGCGCGCGATCTGCATGATGCGAGCCACCGCGGCATTTGCCCGTTGCAGCATCACGTAGTTGTCGGAATTCACGGGGATATTGGTGTGAACGTTGCCGTCGCCTGCGTGCATGTGTAGCGCTACGAACACGCGGCCGCGTAACACGCGCTTGTGAATCGCGTCGGCTTCCGCAAGAACTGGCGCGAACGCATCGCCGGAAAAGATGCGGTGCAGCGGCGCCCGTACTTCGGTCTTCCACGAAGCGCGGATCGTGTGATCCTGCAAGACGTCGAATACGCTGACGGCACTGCTGGCGCCAACGCGGCGCTCGAACTCGCCCACCAGGTGGGTCAGTCCCAGCCTCGACAGCTCGGAACGCGCAGCAGCCAGCGGCGTGTCAAGTTGGTTCAACAAATAGCGCCAACGCTCGCGTGTGTACGCGAGCAGCTCGCGCGCTTCACCCAGCCGGTCGCCGATGATCTCGTCACGTGGCAAGCGGTCGAACTCCGCGTCGCCTGTCTTGCCGAGCGCGAATGAACTGTCGAAGTACCGTCCGAGCTCGTCCAGCAGCTCGAGCTTGTTCTCGAGCGATAGCTCGATGTTGATGCGCTCGATAGCGGCGGTGTAATCGCCCATCTTCGGCAGCGGAATGACGACGTCTTCATTCAGCTTGAAAGCGTTCGTATGCTTGGAGATCGCCGCGGTCTTGGCACGATCGAGCCAGAACTTCTTTCGAGACTCCGCACTGACGGCGACGAATCCTTCGCCGTGCCTTGCGTTGGCGAGCCGCACCACCTCCGACGAAGCGCGCGCAACCGCCGCGTCGTCGTCACCGACGATGTCGCCGAACAGCACCATCTTCGGCAAATTGCCACGCTTTGACTTCGTCGTATACCCCACCGCCCGTAGGTAACGATCGTCCAGGTGTTCCAGCCCTGCCAGCAATACTCCGCCAGGACGCTGAGCGAGGTAATCGGTGATCTCGACGATCGACGGAATTGCTTCGTGCGCCTGCCCGAAAAATTCAAGGCACACGGTACGGACATGCGGCGGCATCTTGTGCACGATCCAGCGCGCCGACGTGATCAACCCGTCACAACCTTCCTTCTGCACGCCCGGCACGCCGCCCAGAAATTTATCGGTGACGTCCTTGCCGAGACCCACCTTGCGAAACTGCGCGCCGGTGAGCTGAAGACGCTCGGTACGCAGCACCTTCGCCCGGTCCGCGGGCTGCGTCCCATCCTTGTAGGTCAGATCAAAGACCGCTTCCGGCGCGTCGTGAATCTTGCCGAGGTTGTGACTGATGCGCTCGATTTCGAGCCAGTTGCCCTGCGGGTCGACCATTCGCCACCAGGCGAGATTGTCGACGGCAGTGCCCCAGAGCACCGCCTTCTTGCCGCCGGCATTCATCGCAATATTGCCGCCGACGCACGAGGCATCGGCCGACGTTGGGTCGACAGCGAACACGTAGCCGGCACGCTCGGCCGCTTCCGCGACTCGGCGCGTCACCACCCCGGCGCCCGACACGATGGTCGGCACGGCCGTACTTACGCCAGGAAGCGACACCGATTCCACTTCGGACAAGTTCTCGAGCTTCTCGGTGTTGATCACTGCCGACATTGGCGTCAGCGGGATCACGCCGCCGGTGTATCCGGTCGCGCCGCCGCGCGGAATGATCGTCAAGCCAAGCTCGATGCAGCTACGAACCAGGCCTGGAATTTCGTCTTCACTATCGGGGTGCAGCACCACGAACGGATACTCGACCCGCCAGTCGGTGGCATCGGTCACATGCGTGACCCGCGCGTAGCCGTCGAAGCGCACGTTGTCGTTGCGCGTGTGGCGCGCCAGTAAGCGCCGCGCTTTCTTGCGCAGATCCCACATTGCGCGGAACTCTGATTCGAAGGCCTGAACCGCCTTGCGCGCGGCCACCAGTAGCTGACCGACTTTTGCATCTCGCTCGCCATCTTCGGGCTCGCGACGCTTGTCGATCTCGGCCAGACGATGATGCAGCGCTTCGATCAATGCCGCGCGCCGCTTCGGGTTATCGAGCAGGTCGTCTTCCAGGTAGGGATTGCGGCGGACGACCCATATATCGCCGAGCACTTCGTACAGCATCCGCGCTGAGCGTCCAGTGCGGCGCTCGCTGCGCAATTCGTCGAGAACGCGCCACGCTTCGGTTCCGAGCAGGCGCATGACGATCTCGCGATCCGAGAACGACGTGTAGTTGTACGGAATCTCGCGCAGTCGCGCCGGGTGATCGGCGTCGGCTTGTGTGCGCATCGATTGAGGGGACAGCGGGGCGTTCATCTTCGTTGCCCGAAGCGCGCTCGTTGTGCTTGGCGTGCAAGTGTAACGACTCGCATCACGCTAGACGACGAGGGCTTCCTCCTGCATCGCCGCGATCTGCTCGCGTAGTTCGAGGATGCGGTCCTGCCAGTAGCGCGGCGTGTTGAACCACGGAAACGCAGCGGGGAATGCGGGGTCGTCCCAGCGGCGCGCGACCCATGCGGAGTAGTGCAGCAGGCGCAGCGTTCGCAGCGGTTCGATCAGAGCGAGTTCGCGACGATCGAACTCGGCGAAATCTTCATAACCCTCGAGCAGGTCCGCGAGCCTCTCAGTCTGTTCAGCACGGCCTGCGCCGAGCAGCATCCAGAAATCCTGCACCGCGGGCCCCATCCGGCTGTCATCGAAATCGACGAAGTGCGGTCCTACGTTGCCGACCGAGTCGGTCCACAGGACGTTGCCTTCGTGACAGTCGCCGTGCAGCTTCAACGAGTGATGCGCGCCGCGGTCGTACTGGGCGGCGACCAGGTCGAGCGCCTGCTGCGAGACGCCGTCGTACACGCCTTTCAGCTCGGGTGGCAGCCAATCGCCTTCGAGAAGAAAACGACGCGGCTCGACGCCGAAGGTCGCGATATCGAGCGCTGGCCGATCGGTGTAGGGCCTGACGCGGCCCACCGCGTGGATGCGGCCGAGAAAACGACCGAGCCATTCGCGCACGCTCGGGTCGTCCATATTTGGCGCTCGGCCGCCTGCGCGCGCGAAAACAGCGAAGCGAAAGCCATCGAACGAGTGCAGCGTATTGCCGTCGATGGAAAGCGCCGGAACCGCTGGTATCTCGTGCTCTGCCAGTTCTGCGATGAACGCGTGCTCCTCGCGGATCTGCGCATCGGACCAGCGGCCCGGACGGTAGAACTTGGCCACGACGAAACGTCCGTCTTCCAGCCCGACCTGATAGACGCGATTCTCGTAGCTGTTCAGTGCGAGCTGGCGGCCATCGCTGACAAGGCCCGTGCTGTCGATCGCGTTCAGCACGGTGTCGGGCGTTAGCCCTGCGTACGGTGGGGGATTCAGTGGCATCCCGGCATGGTACGCAGGCGTGATACTTTGCCCGTTCATCGAGGAGCGAATGCCATGCCGGCCCAGGAGTATCTGCGCCGAATTCTGACTGCGCGCGTCTACGACGTCGCGATTGAGTCCCCGCTCGAGCTCGCGCCGGGATTATCGGAGCGGCTCGGCAACCGGGTCTTGCTGAAGCGCGAGGACTTGCAGCCGATCAAGAGCTTCAAGCTGCGCGGCGCGTACAACAAGATGGCGCAGCTGTCGCGCGATCAACTGAAGCGCGGAGTCATCGCGGCTTCGGCGGGCAACCATGCGCAGGGTGTCGCGCTTGCCGCGCAGAAACTCGAATGCCGCGCGCTGATCGTGATGCCGGTGACCACACCCGAGGTCAAGGTCGATGCGGTGCGTACACGAGGCGCCGAAGTCGTGCTGTTCGGTGATTCGTACTCGGATGCATATACGCACGCCTTGAAGCTGCAACGCAAGTACAAGCTGACGTTCGTGCATCCGTTCGACGATCCGGATGTGATCGCAGGCCAGGGCACGATCGCAATGGAAATTCTGCGGCAACATCATCCGGTCGATCACGGGCCGATTCACGCAGTCTTCGTCGCGATCGGAGGCGGCGGTTTGATCGCCGGTGTCGCCGCGTACATCAAGGCGCTCGCGCCGCAGATCAAGGTGATCGGCGTGCAGACGACCGATTCAGATGCGATGGCGCGTTCGCTCAAAGCCGGGCGCCGGGTCAAGCTGCATGACGTGGGACTGTTTTCGGACGGCACAGCAGTGCGTGAAGTCGGGCAGCACACGTTCAAACTGGTGCGCGACCACGTTGACGACATCGTGCGGGTCGACACCGATGCGATTTGCGCCGCCATTAAGGACGTGTTCCAGGACACGCGCTCAATTCTGGAGCCCGCCGGTGCGCTATCGATCGCCGGCATGAAGGCCTACGCGCAGCGCGAAAAACTGAAGCAGCGAACCTTGGTCGCGATCGCGTGCGGCGCCAACATGAATTTCGACCGTTTGCGTTTCGTTGCCGAGCGCACCGAAGTCGGCGAGGCGCGCGAAGCGCTGTTCGCGGTCACGATTCCCGAGGAGCGCGGCAGCTTCAGGCGGTTTTGCAAGTTGGTTGGCAACCGCAGCGTTACCGAGTTCAATTACCGCATCTCGGACTCATCGATCGCTCACGTATTCGTCGGGATCGGCACCGCGAGTGCGGGTGACAACCAAAAGCTAGCGCGTCAATTTCGGCGTCACGGGTACGCCACGGTCGATCTGACGCACGACGAGCTCGCCGCCGAACACGTCCGCTACATGGTGGGCGGCAAGAGCCCTTTGGCTGCGGGCGAGTTGATCTATCGCTTTGAATTCCCCGAGCGACCCGGGGCGCTGATGAAGTTCTTAACCAGCATGGCGCCAAGTTGGAACATTTCGATGTTCCACTATCGCAACCAGGGTGCCGATTATTCGCGCGTACTGGTGGGTCTGCAGATACCGCCTTATGAACGGCGCGCGTTCAGCCGTTTTCTGACAGCGCTCGGCTATCGGTACTGGAATGAAACCGAGAATCCTGCGTACCGGTTGTTCCTGTCCTGATCTGCATCGATCGCGCCGGCCCGATGGCTTCGATCTCCACCAACAAATTGGCGCGACATATGTCGGCGTGCAGGTACAGCACTGCGTCGGCGTCTAGTCCGTGTCCCGCCAGAACTTGTCGCACCAGCGGCTGATCGTCCGGGTGGCGCACGTACGCTTTTAGCAGCAGGTCGGAAAGTAACGCGACATCCCGCGCGCCACGGCTTACAGCCGCCGCGACGACCGATTGCAGATTGGTCAACGTCTCATGCGCCTGCGCCACGACGTTGCCCTCGTGCAGCGTTTGATGGCCGACGATGCTCGCTGTTCCGGAGACGAACAGCACGTCACTGTCTTCACCGTCGCCGCGCCACAGCGCTGCGCGCGAAAAACTCGGCGCACGCGGCCCGTATTGCTGAGGGTATCGGTAGGCGCTGGTTTGGCGCGGGTTCTCAATCGGCTCGGGCGGTGTTTTTGACGCAAGGCAATACAGCACCAATGGCCCACCGAAGCTGCCAAGCGCGCACGCGGCGGGTGCGCCGGCGTCGGTTGGGCACTTGGCTTCATCGTAGGCTTTAAAGCGATGCAGGTTAAAGCGGCGGTAGCGCTCGAGCCCACCGTCGTCAACGTTGATGCCGGGAATTGAATTCCAGACTCGCAGCAAATGCGGGTAGCCGGAAACGTGCAGCGCCTCGAGCAACGAGCGGTATGCGGCGTACGTCGCCATTCCGAGCGCGTCGATGCCGCGGTCCGGCGCGGTCACCGACACGGTCGCAAACAGGACTTCACCGTTGTGCCGGTACCGTGTTGTGCCGACCATGCCATCGGTCGCCTCGGAACGCCCACACCAAACCTCAATCACCTGACCGTCGTCGTCGGTCACCCCTTTGCCAAGGATGCCCTTCAGCAAATGCGCTTGCGGCAGATGTGACGCGGAGGCCAATGGCAGCGCTCCGCCGTGGACCGCGACACCCAGTGTGCTGGGGTCATGGAGTAGCGGCGAGCGGGCGAACTCCGCCGCCGGCATCCACTGCATTGCAAGGCGATTTTTCGGGTGGCTGGTCAAGGTGTTGGTACCGGGCAAAAGGTGCGGATTCTAGTCATTAGTGCCGGCCCGATTGATACACTTGCGGCGCGATGCATGCAGCCACCCAATCGGCTCCCCAACGACGCGCGGACGCTCCGCTTGCCGCTGCTCCGATCGACGAACACGACGCCGATGTCGTGATCATCGGCGGTGGTCCGGGCGGCAGCACGGCCGGCGCGCTGCTGGCGCAAAAAGGCTGGCGCGTTCTGCTTCTTGAAAAAGATCGGCACCCGCGCTTTCATATCGGAGAGTCGCTGCTGCCGCTGAATCTGCCCTTGTTCGAGCAACTCGGCTGCGCACCGGCGGTCAAGAAGGTCGGCCTGGTCAAGAATTCGGTGCGGTTTCATTCGATGGAACATGAAGCCAGCCAGACGTTTGCGTTCGCTGACGCGTGGGAGGGTGTGCCGAAGTATGCCTATCAGGTGCGTCGCTCCGAATTCGATCATGCCTTGCTGCAGCACGCACGCACGCGCGGCGTCGAGGTTATTGAATCGTGCCGTGCCAATGACGTCAGTTTTGAATCCGAGCGCGTTGTCGTGAAAGCGACGTGCCAGGATGGTCGAGTGGTCAGCGCCACTGCCCGCTATCTGGTGGATGCGACGGGCCGCGACACCTTCATGGCGTCGCGGCTCGCCATTAAGCGAAAAAATCCCAAGCACACGAGTGCGGCACTGTATGGCCATTTTCGCGGTGCACAACGCAACGTCGGCGATGCCGAAGGCGACATTGAAATCTACTGGTTCGCACACGGTTGGATGTGGTTCATTCCGTTGGTCGACGGCACTACGAGTGTGGGCGCGGTCTGCTGGCCCTACTATTTGAAGACGCGCGATACCGATCCTTCGACTTTCTTCCTGCGCACGCTGCAGACTTGCCCGCCTTTGTGGGAGCGCGTCAAGGACGCGACGCTGATCGAACCGGCAACGGCCACCGGTAATTATTCGTATACATCGGAGCGCATGGCGGGCGACCGGTTCGTGATGATCGGTGACGCCTTCGCCTTCGTCGACCCGGTTTTTTCCAGCGGGGTGTACCTGGCAATGAACAGCGCGCAATTTGCTGCCGGTGTTATCGATGGCGCATTACGCGATCCCTCGTCGGCGGCGCGGCTGAATCGCGCATTCGAGCGGCGTGTACGGCGCGGGCTCAAGACCTTCACGTGGATGATCTATCGGATGACGTCGCCGATCATGCGCAACCTGATCATGCGTCCGCGCGACATTTTTGGCGTGCAGCGCGCTGTCATCTCTTTCTTGGCCGGAGACGTTTATGACTCGGGACCGGTGCGGCGGCGGGTGATGATGTTTCGCGGAATTTACTATCTGAGTGCACTGAAGCACTGGCGTCAGACATGGCGCAGCGTGGTCAACCGCAGTAATGCCATTCGTCCGCAGGCGATTTGCGCCACCGACGGATCGGGATAGCAGTGCCGGCGAAAGGATGCAAGGGAGCGCTTTGCGCAGTGCTCGGTGTGCTGCTGGCCAGCGCATGGTCGCCTTCGATCGCGCAAGAGCAGGATCTGCCGCTGTGGGAAGTCGGTGGCGGCGCCACTTTCCTGCGCGTGCCCGACTATCGGGGCTCGGAGGATGTTCGCAACTACGTGCTGCCCATTCCGTGGTTTGTCTATCGCGGTGAAATTTTTCGCGCTGACCGCGACGGCGCGCGTGCCCGCTTATTCGATAGCGAGCGGGTCAAGGTCAACTTGAGCGTAAGCGGCAGTGTCCCGGTCGACAGCGATCGCAATCGAGCGCGCGAGGGTATGGAGGATCTAAGTCCTCTGTTCGAACTCGGCCCGGTGGTTAATGTTCATCTATGGCGTACCGATGATCGCCGAGCAGCGCTCGATCTGCGCCTGCCGGTCCGCGCGGCGTTCACTTTCCGTGATGGTGTCCGCAATGTCGGCTACGTTTTCGGTCCGCTGATAAACCTCGACCTGCGCTGGCCTTCCGCGACAGCACTCGACCGCTGGAACTTGGGACTGCTGGTTGAAGTACCTTTTTCAGATCGGCGCTTGAACGGATACTTTTACGACGTACCTGCCGCCAATGCGACCGCGACGCGTCCGGAATATCGTGCCAGCGGGGGCTACGGTGGCTGGCAGGCGCTGGCAGCGCTGTCGCACCGAAAAGACCGCTGGTGGTTCGGTGCCTTCATCAAGTACGACAACGTCAGCGATGCCGTATTTGCGAATTCGCCACTCGTCACTCAGCGGCGGCAGGTGAGCGGCGGCTTTGCGCTGACCTATGTGTTCGCCCAATCGTCTACCCTCGTACCGCCGCGTCAGGACGAATATTGAGATGCCCTCGGATAGCGCAGCTGGCTCGAGCTTGCCCGGCAGCCTCTGGTTGTTGGCGGTAGGTGCGATCGTATTGTCGACTGCGCTGCACGTCGTTCCGCAGCTGATGCGCGACTGGGTCGACCCGGCCTGGTCGATGCTTGTGTTGATGACAGTCGATGCCTGCATCGTTGCGCTGATCGTGCGCAGCCGAACTGCGCTGCTCGTCGGAATATTGTTGGCTGCGTTGCTCGGTGCGGCGGTGTTATCGCATCAGCAGCTGCTGGCTGCGCTGCCGTCGATTGCGCTGAACCTGATGCTGTCGAGCGTGTTCGCCGTGACGCTGCGGCGGGGCGAGACGCCTTTGATCGTACGTATGGCGGAACTGGACGATGGGGCGTTGACGCCGCAGTTCAGGCGCTATTTGCGCGGGCTGACGCACGTGTGGGCGATATTTTTTGCCGCGATGGCGGGCTTGTCGCTGCTGCTAATGCTGTATGCGCCGTTCGAATGGTGGTCGCTGTTCGTCAACGTACTGACCTGGCCGCTGATCGGCGTGATGTTCGCCTGCGAATGGGCTGTGCGTCGCGTTGCTTTCCGGAAATTGCCGGCGCACACACCGCTGTATATCGTGGCGAGAGTTCTTGCCTACCAGCGGCAGGTCGCACAGATGCGGATAGGGCCGCGCACCGAATGACGAGCGAGCTATTGATCGCCCATCGTGCGGCTAGTGCACGCATTGCCGTGCGTAACGGCGAGCCCGTTTCTGCAGGTCGTTTTGTTGCAGCCGCGCAGGCCTTGGCGCAGCGGTTGCCGCCCGCGCAGTACGTATTGAATAGCTGTCGCGACCGGTATTTGTTTGCGGTCGGATTTTGTGCAGCGCTGATTGCCGGACGCACCAGCCTGTTGCCTCCATCGCGTACGCCGGAAACGCTGGCGCAACTGGCGACGCGCTATCCGGACACGCTGTATCTGGGCGAAGAGGCCGGCGATATCGTCTGGCATGGCTCCGCGGTACCCGCAATGAAGTGGCAGGACGATGCCGGTGCGCAGGCATGGCCGCCGCCCGCCATCTCTCGTGACAACGTGGCTGCAATCGCGTTCACCTCGGGCAGCACCGGTGAACCGCAACCGCAACCGAAAATATGGGGTGGAATCGTCGACGGCGCGCGCGCCGAGATCATCGCGCTGCATCTCGACGATGCGCCCGGGGCAAACCGATTGGACGACGTGGTGTTGGCTGGCACAGTGTCGCCGCAGCACATGTTCGGGTTCGAATCAACGGTTCTGCTAGCACTTCACGGTCCCTGCGCGTTCGCAGCCGAGCATCCGCTACACCCCGATGAAGTCGTTGCCGTGTTGTCGCGGCTGAGCGGGCGGCGCGTGCTGATCACCGCGCCGGTACACCTGCGCGCTTTGGCTGAGTCCGCGCACGCAATGCCGGTGCTCGATTGCATCGTCAGTGCGACCGCGCCGTTGACGCGTGAATTGGCGAAGCGCTGCGAATCGCTATGGGGCACGCGCGTGTTCGAGGTGTACGGGTGCACCGAGACCGGCATGGTGGCGACGCGACGCACGGTCGATGGCGCGCTGTGGACAACGATGCGCGACGTGAAAATCGAGCCGAGTGGCGATGGGTTCCGTGCGTACGGCGGTCACGTTCAGCCGGGACCGCTTGCCGATCGCCTGCGTCTCATCAGTGCTTCGAGTTTCGAACTCGAAGGACGCACCGATGACGTCGTCAACATCGGAGGCAAGCGCGCATCGCTGCAGGGACTCAACCGCGTGCTGCTGTCGATCGACGGCGTGGTCGACGGTGTGATATTCGAGCCGCCGAAGGCGCCCACCGCCACGCGTGAACAGCGCCTGATGGCGCTGGTGGTGGCGCCGGACTTAACGCGCGCCGAGCTGCTTGCCGCGCTGCGCGCACAGATGGACCCTGCGTTTTGGCCGCGCCCATTGTTGTGGGTCGATGCATTGCCGCGCAATGCACAAGGAAAGCTGCCAAAAGCGGAGCTGCTGGCCCTGGCAAAGAAAGCGCTGCAGGGGTTCGCTGCGGGTGAACCACCGTCTAAAGGTGTTCTACGGACCTTGGACGTTCGGTTCGATTAGTTCATGTTGAATGACGACCGCATGACGCATGACGAGCCTTCAGCGAATCCGGAGCGCGGCCTCGTGACTGTCGATCATCCGATGCTGGCCGGACACTTTCCCGGTCATCCGATCGTGCCCGGCGCGTGGTTGTTGGCATGGGTGGTTGCCGCGGCGGGACGGCGTTTATTGGCGACAGGCGAATCGCGCTCAATAGCTGCGATAAAGCGCGTCAAGTTTTTGCGACCGCTTGCACCGGGCTGTGCCTTCGAATGCACATTGGATCCAGCCAGTCGCAACGACACGATGCGGTTTACGGTGAGCAGCGATAGCGGCGTGATTGCCGAAGGATCGTTGCTGTTGCAGCAGGTGCTTGCGCCGGCACGATGACGCACGGTCTCGTTACGCGCCGCTGCGTGCTAGCAGTAGCAGTGCTTGCATGCATCGCGCCTGGGATCGTCCGCTCTGCGGACGATCCACTCGAGCGCCTGTTCTCGGAGCTTGGTGCGCAGCGCGAGCGACACGCTCGATTCAGTGAGCGCAAATCTTCCGCATTGTTAAAGGCGCCGGTCGAATCGAGCGGCACGCTGATTTTTCGCGCACCCGATTATCTGGAGAAGCGCACCGTTGAGCCACAGCCTGAGACGGTGCGAATCGAGGGAAGTGTCGTGACCTACGAAAGGGCGGCGCAGCGGGGTGGGGTGCAAACGCGCACCTTTTCACTGTCGGATGCGCCGCCGCTCGCAGCGTTGATCGAAAGTTTGCGCGCGACGCTGGCCGGCGACCTACCCACATTGCGTCGACACTACGACGTGTCCTGGAGTGCGCCGGTGCCGCAGGCGCAAACGGAGGGATGGCAGCTCACCCTTGTGCCGCGCGAGCGCGCATTACTTGATGCCGTGTCGAAGGTGGTGCTACGCGGCGCTGGCGCGCAAATCGCCTCGGTTGAGATTGTCGAAACCACTGGTGATCTGACGCTGATGCAGATTTCTGCGCTTCCAGCTCCTTCCGCACCGACAAAAAAATGATAAGTCGCGCCGTGCGATGGGGCACGTGGCTGCTCGGTGTGCTTGTGTGCGCAGTGATCGTCGCACGCGCGATGATCGTTACCGATATCACCGCGTTCCTGCCGGGCCCGGCGACACGCGAGCAAGCGATGCTCGCCGAGCAGCTGCGCGACGGTGTCGCTTCCCGCGTAATCCTGATCGGCATCGAGGCGGCGAGCGCTGACCAGACGCAAGCAGCGGCGAAGCGGTCACAGCAGATTGCGCTGACGCTGCGCGGGGATCCGCGCTTTGCCTTCATCGCCAATGGCGATCCGGCGATGTTTGCAAGCGAGCGCGATCGATCTGTTCGATGCGCGCTACCTGCTGAGTCCGCAGGTGACGCCGCAACGGTTCTCGGTCGAAGGGTTGCGTGCTGCCTCTGACGAGCTGGAGGCACTGTTGCGCTCGTCGGCGGCGCCTCTGATAAAGCCGACCGCCGCACGCGATTTGACCGGAGAACTGTTGAACGTTGCGGCGGCGCTCAGGCCGGGGCGCTCGCCGGTCAGTGCGCACGGAGTGTGGTTCGACTCGAGCGGCCGAACCGCGCTGCTGCTCGCAACAACGCGCGCGCCGGGATTCGATGTCGATGCGCAATCCGAAGCGGTCGCAGCGATACGTGCTGCCTTCGGCGTGCCGGCGGCGACCGAAACCTCGCAACTGCAGCTGCATCTGACCGGCCCGAGTGTGTTCGCAGTTGAATCGCGGCGCGCAATTCAGGACGACGCGCGACGTTTGACCTTGATTGCGTCGGTCGCGGTGAGTTTGCTATTGCTGCTCGTGCTGCGTAGTCCACGTTTTCTCTTGTGGGCCGCGCTGCCAACGGCTACCGGTGCGCTTGCGGGGCTTGCCGCAGTGTCGGTCGCGTTCGGCAGCATTCACGGAATCACACTCGGCTTCGGACTGACGCTTATTGGCGAAGCCGTCGATTACGCGGTCTACGTTCAGGTGCAGCGGCAGGAAGCGGACAACACCTATTTGTGGAAAGGCTTGTGGCTCGCGGTGCTGACATCGAGCGCAGGCTTCGTCGCAATGATGCTGTCGGGCTTTGCTGGACTGATGCAGTTGGGCCTGATGTCGATCGTTGGCATTGTGGTCGCGGCGTTGGTCGCGCGTTTTTGTTTGCCCGACGTGCTGAAGCCGCTTGCCGCGACTCGTTTTGCGCGCTTCGCGCCACTCGCGCGCTTTGCGCAGGCGATGTCGCGGTGGCGGGTTCCGCTGATGCTGCTCGGTGTCGCAGCGGTGCTGTTGCTGATTACGCGCGGGGATCGGTTGTGGAACGATCAGCTGGCAGCGATCTCTCCGCTGGCGCGAGGGTCGGGAGAACTCGACGCGCGTCTGCGTAGCGACACCGGGCTTGGCGATCTGCGCTTCGTTCTTGCCATAGAGGGCGCGACGCTGGACGAGGCGATCAAGCGTACCGAGGCGCTGCACGATCGTTTGCGCGAGCTTCAAGCGCGCGGCGCCATCGCCGGGTTCGACTCACCAGCAGCGCTGCTGCCGAGCGCCGCGACGCAGCAGGCCCGCCGCGCCGCGTTGCCAGACGCAGCGACGTTGCGTGAGCATTTGACGCAGGCGCTGGCACAGAGTGCGCTGCGCGCCGAGGCGTTCGAGCCGTTCATTGCCGATGTGCAACGCGCGCGGCAACTCACGATTACGCCCGGCTACTATGCAGGGACTGCCCTCGGTCAGCGGCTCGAGGCCCAGGTGATCGACCGCAAGCAAGACACAACGTCTGACGTGGCGGTGTTGATAACGTTAACCGGTGTCGGCGACGCCGTAGCCGTTGCCGGCGCTGTAAAAAACGTTGAGGGTGTTTCATTAATCGACCTTGCCAACGTCCAGGCGCTGGTCGCTGACTACAGATCCCGCGCTGCGTGGGCGGCGCTGGCAGGGGGAATACTGATCGTGCTGATTCTGGCGGTGCAATTGCGAAATCTGGCGGCGACTGCACGCATCGCGGCGTCGGTCGCAATCTCAATGGCGATTACCGCTGCCATATTGGTATTGATCGAAAGTGGGCTGACGCTGTTTCATCTGGTCGCGCTGCTGCTGGCAGCAGGGGTTGGCACGAACTACGCATTGTTCATCGGCATGCCGCGCGATGATCGGCGAGACAAGTCGGCAGCCGATGCGCTGCCGGTTACGTTATCGGTCACGCTCGCTGCTGGAACGACATTGATCGCTTTTGCAACCCTTGCAATGTCATCGACGCCGGTTCTGCACATGATCGGCATCACAGTCGCCATCGGAGCGATTGTCGCTCTCGTTGTCAGCATGGCGCTGGCGCCCGAGCGTCCGCCGCGCCAGATCGCTGCATGAAGCTTGATCCGGTCGCGATCAGCGCGTACACGGCCACGACTGCCGTCGGTCGCGGACACGGTGCATTGTTCGACGCGTTGCGTGCTCGACGCAGCGGATTGAAGCGCTATGAAACGCGGCGCGATTTCGCGCTCGACATAGATGGACCTGCGCTCGACACGTGGATCGGCGAGGTCGAGGGATTGCAATCGATTGCGCTGCCCGACTGGTTGTCGAGTTATGACTGTCGCAACAACCGGCTCGCGTGGCTCGGACTCCATCAGGACGACTTTGTCGTACGCGCACGCGAGGCTGTCGCGCGCCACGGTGCCGAGCGGGTCGCGGTGATCATCGGCACCAGCACTTCCGGTATCGCACACGCCGAAGGTGCGTATCGCGCGCGAGATGCACAGGGCCGGCTGCCGGAAACTTTCAGTTATGCGACGACGCTGAACAATTATTCGGCGCCGGCGTTGGTGGCGCGCGCGGTCGGCGCCACCGGCCCGACGCTGGCGATCTCGACCGCATGCTCGTCTAGTGCCAAGGTGTTCGCCGCCGCTGCACGCCTGATGCGCGCCGGCTGGATCGACGCCGCGGTGGTCGGCGGCGTCGACTCGCTCTGCCTGACGACATTGTGCGGATTTTCCGCGCTTGAATTGTTGTCACCCGACCCGTGCCGCCCATTCGATCGCGCCCGGCGTGGCATATCGATTGGAGAAGGCGCCGGCTTCGCGCTGCTCGAGGCGCGCGCGAAGGCGCCCGCGTACCTGCTCGGTGCGGGCGAATCGAGCGACGCTCACCATATGTCGACGCCGCATCCGGAAGGTCTTGGCGCGCGCCTGGCAATGAGCGGAGCGCTTGAAAGTTCAGGACTCGCGTTCGATGCGGTCGACTACGTGAACCTGCATGGCACGGCGACGCGCTCCAACGATCCCACAGAGGGTCGCGCAGTGGCCTCTGTATTCGGAGACACCGCCAGCAGTTCAACCAAGGGCTGGTTCGGTCATCTGCTGGGCGCGGCCGGTATCGTCGAGTCGATTGTGACGTTGCTGGCGATTGAACACGGGCTGGTGCCGGGCACATTGAACACGGCCGATGTGGATCCTGACTGTCCAAACACAGTCGTGCTCGACAACGAAGAACGCAGAGTCGACGTGGCACTGTCGAACTCATTCGGCTTTGGCGGCAGCAACTGCAGCGTTGTTTTCGGCCGCGAACACAAGACGCCAATACTCTCGTGATTGCTTGCGCAGTGTTGGGAATCGGCGTCTACGGACCCGGTCTTGCCGACTGGGAAGCGGCGCGCCAAGTCTTCTCGGGCGCCGCGGCCTACGCCCGCGCCGAGAACGCAGCGCCGCCGAGCGGTCTTTTGCCCCCCGCGGAGCGCAGGCGCGCGACGCCATCGACACGGATTGCACTGACGACCGCGCAGCAGGCATTGACACACGCTGGGCTCGACGCCAAAACGCTGCCCGCGGTGTTCGGCAGCAGCTCAGGCAATCCCGACATCATTCACGACATCTGCGCCATGCTGGCTGCGGGGGACTATCAGATCTCTCCGACCAAATTTCACAACTCGGTTCACAACGCAGCATCGGGGTACTACAGCATCGCGGTCGCGAGTCATTGCGCGGTAACCAGTTTGTGCGCGTTCGATGGCACCGCCACGGCGGCGCTGCTCGAAACGGCAGTGCAGGCAATCGCCGCACGCTCGCCGGTATTGATGGTGTCCTATGACCTGCCGTATCCATTTCCGCTGTCGGAAGCGCGGCCTACGATCGATGCATGGTCGCTGGCGTTGATACTCGCTCCACCGGGGATCGAAACCGCGGTGGCGCAGCTGACATTGACCGACGGTGCGGCGCGTGCGAGCGACGATGCAGCGGATACCGTGCTGGCGAACCCGCAGCTGGAATCGATACGCCTCGGCAATCCGACGGCGCGGATGTTGCCGCTGTTCGCGGCGCTCGCGCAACCTGGTGCCAGCGAGATCGTGCTGCGTCAAGGCAATGGCCGCGCCCTGTTTGTGGCGACGTCGGGATGTTGATTCCTTCGATCGAGACGCTGCTGCCGCACGCCGGTCGCATGCGATTGATTGACCGCGTTGTGTCGTACGACGAGCAAGCGATTGTTTGTGAGACTGATTCGCATCGCGCCGCCGATCATCCGCTGGCCGAAGCAGGCGTGCTTTCGATTATCTGTGGACTCGAATACGGCGCGCAGGCGATGGCGATTCATGGAGCACTGCTGGCAAGCGGTGGGTCGCCCGGCGCCCCGAGGCGGCACGGCTATCTGGTCGCGGCGTCCGATTTGCGGTGGACAGTCGAGCGCCTCGACCAGTGTGCGCCGCTGGTGATCAAGGCGGTCAGCGAATTTCGGTCCGACAATCAGGTTGCCTATCGATTCGAGATCAGTGCCTCCGGCGTGGGGCTGCTGGACGGTCGGGCCAGCGTGCTGCTTGGCGCTCCGGTTGGGCGCACCGATTGAGGGTCGTAGCGCTCGGTGAGCGTGGCTAAACACTGAGTCGTTCGATGACACCATCGCTTTACTTGAGTCGCTTCAGCTGGCCGTTAAGCAATGCGTGGCAGGTGGAGCAGATTGCACGGCTGACATCCACCGAGCGTGCGCGTTTGGCGCGTATTTCCCGCCCTCAGCGACGTGCGCAGTTTGTGGTGGCTCATTGCGCGCTGCGCTGGGCCCTCAAGACCGCCGGGCTCGAAAATGCGACGATTGAAGTCGATCACGAAGGCCGGCCATTGCTGCATGCGAGCGTGCCGGTATACGCCAGCATCGCGCACAGCGCAGACTCCGTCGCCGCGATCGTTTCCGGTGACCCAATCGGCGTCGATCTCGAATCAACGCGGCGCAAACGCGATCTGAAGGCCGCCGCTGCGATGCTGAGCCTTGGCGGCGACGAGGCTAGCGACGCTACGGTCTTGCGCGCATGGGTAACAGCCGAAGCCCGACTGAAAGCCGGCCCCGGCGCGAGTTCCCAGGTCTGGCTGTCTAGCTGGGGAGCCTGTCAACTTGCCGTTGCGGGAATCCCAAGCCCGCCGCTTACCGGCGTGTTCGATGGGATGGCCGGGATTTACAATGCCACCGTCTTGCAGTGGGAAGCGGTTTAATCGCAGTCTGGCAATGGTTGCCGGAAGTTAACGGTCTGCGGTGGGCGTCGGCACAAGGTAACTTCAATGGCAGTTGTTCTGACCGAGCGCGCTGAGACCGGGCGCGAAAAGCGGATTAGCCCGCAGGCTGTGGCGGAGCGGCCTACCCGCTTCAGTGCCCGGGTCGGCCGCGCCACCCGATCCATCGGGCAAATCGCTTTGTTCACCGTATTCGGCCTCTATGGCGCGTTGATGAGCGCGCTGATCATGCCGGCGTATTCGGTTGTCGTGCGCGATCGCGTACGCCGTGCGCACGGCATACGCCGCGTCATGTATTACACGATGCGCATCTATGTCGGCAGCATGCGAGCGCTTCGTCTGATCGATCTCGATGTGAACCTTGATCGCGTCCCGGCCCCCGGCTCTCTGCTCGTCGCCAATCATCCGTCGCTGATCGACGCGCTGGTTTTGCTGGGTCACGTCGAAGACGGCGTCGTGATCGCGAAACGGTCGCTGCAGGTCAACCCGTTTACTTGGGGTGGCATTCGTGGCGCGAACTACGTTGTCAACGCCGATCCACAGGCGCTCATTGAAGAGTGTTGCGCCCGCATTGCGGCGGGCGAGACGTTGATCCTGTTCCCTGAGTGCACACGTACCGGCGACGACGGAGTGATCCGGTTGCGGCGCGGCGCAGCGCACATCGCGGTGCGCTCGGGGTGCCCTGTGATTCCGGTGACGATTGAATTTTCGGAGCCCTTGTTGACCAAGAAGAGCCGTTGGTGGCTGGCACCGAAGGTGCGGCCCAAAGTACGCGTGGCGCAATATCCCGCGATCAATCCGGCACAGTTTCTGCAAGGCGATCGCAGCGTCTCGCTTGCTGCGCGCGCATTGACCGAGTACTTGCGTGAGTTGTACGTCAGGGAGCTTGCCCGTCGTGGATCCGCTTGAACAAGAGATCGCCCAGTTGATAATCGAGTGCACTGGGTTGGAAGACATGCGACCCGAGGACATCGATCCGGTCGCGCCGTTGTTCGTCGAGGGGCTGGGGCTGGACTCGATCGATGCGCTCGAGATCGGGGTGGCGCTCGCCAAGCGCTATGGCGTCAAGCTCACCGCGGACAACGAAAATAACCGCAGGCATTTTGCAAACGTGCGCGCGCTGGCCGCGTTCGTTGCAAGCCAACGAGGTGCTGCGCAAGCGGCGTAACGTGCGCTGAAACTCTCGGTCGCTTCACATCGGCACGTTGCTCTCATCGTCTGCGCTTCGCGTCTGCGTCATCGTGCCGGTGTACGACCATCACGCAGCGCTGCCGCGCCTGATCGATGCGCTGCGACCGAGCGGGCTGACATGCTGGCTGGTAGACGACGGCAGCCATGCTCCCTGTGCGCAGGCGGTGCAGCGGCTGTGCGCCGATAATTCGCAATGGGTGCGTCGCATGCGGCTCGAAACTAACCAGGGGAAGGGCGCTGCCGTGCTCGCCGGGCTGCGCGCTGCGCAAGCTGCAGGGTTCACGCACGCGGTGCAGATTGATGCCGATTTGCAGCACGATCCATCGCGCATTGGCGACTTTATAACGGCTGCGGAGTGCAATCCTGCGGCGGTTATCAACGGAGTGCCGCAATACGATGCGAGCGTACCGGCGGCCAGACTGCACGGCAGGCGCATTACGACCGTACTGGTGTGGGTCCACACCCTGTCGCGTCAGATAGCCGACGCGATGTGCGGCTTTCGGCTGTACCCGATCGCACCGGCGGTCGCACTCGATGACCGGGTTCGAATCGGCCGGCGCATGGAGTTCGACACGGACATCATCGTGCGTCTGTTCTGGGCCGGCACGCCCGTCGTCAATCTGAAAACGCCGGTGACCTACCCGGCCGATGGCGTCTCGCACTTCCGGATGTTGCGCGACAACCTGCGCATGGCGTGGCTGCATCTGCGGTTGCTCACGGGAATGCTGCTGCGCCTGCCGCGCTTGCTGCCGCGCCGTCTCGCGGGCCTGGCGCCATGAACAGCGTTCACATGTCGACCGATCGGCCGAATTCGCATTGGGCGTCGCTTCCCGAATCGGGAAGCACGGCTTGGCTATGGATCATGTATCTGAGCTACGTTTGGATCGGACGCCCGTTGTTTCGCCTTCTGGTATGGCCTGGATCGTGGTATTTCGTCGCAGCGCGACCGGTGGCACGCCGGGCCTCGATCGAGTACCAGCGCCGCGTCGGGGTGTTGCCCGCAGACTCGGGCGCATGGCAGGCGTGGCGTGCGGCCGCTGTGCATTTGCGCCACTTTGCAGACACGCTGCTCGACAAGGCGCTGGTGTGGACCGGCGGCCTCGCGCTCGACGGCATACGGCGCGAAGTCGATCCGCGCTTCGACGACGCGGTGGATGCCAATCGCGGCGGCGTGCTGGTGGTCGCGCACTTCGGCAATCTCGAGGTACTGCGTCGAATGGGAGAGCGCGCGAAGCAGTTGCGACTCCATATCCTCGTGCACACGCGGCACGCCGAGCGCTTCAATCGGATGCTGGCGCGCATGAATCCGCACAGTGCGGAGCGCCTGCTGCAGGTCACCGAGGTTGACACGGCCACCATCGCGCATCTAGCGGCGCGTGTCGAGCTCGGCGACTTCGTCGTGATTGCCGCCGATCGCGTGCCGGTTAGCAGCGAACGAGTGCTTAATGTTCCGTTCCTCGGTGCCGAGGCTGCATTTCCGATCGGCCCATGGGTGCTCGCTGCGGCGCTCGGTTGCCCGGTGTACTGGCTGGCGTGCTATCAGCGACCGGGCGATAGCGGGCGCTATACATTGATATGCGAGCTGCTGCGCGAGCGAGTCGTGCTGCCGCGAAAGTCGCGCGATGCGGCGTTGCGCGAGGTCATCGCCGATTATGTGCGGTACCTCGAACGCGCGTGCCGCGAGGCGCCGCTTGCATGGTTTAACTTTTTTACGTTTTGGCGCACATCGAGATGAATCCCGGCGCCGTGCTGATCACCGGCTCGAGCCGCGGGATCGGGCGTGCAACGGCGTTACGGCTGGCGCGCGACGGCTACGATCTCTGGCTGCATCATTCCGGTCATTCCGATGCGGCCGCGATTGACGCCGTTGCCGATGAAGCGCGGGCGATGGGCCGTGCGGTCGACGTCCTTGCATTCGATATCGCCAACCGCGACGCCTGTGTCCGGGCGCTAAGCGCTCAGCTCGACGCGCGCGGCGCGCCGTACGGCATCGTGCTAAATGCCGGCATCGCGCGCGACGACGTATTTCCGGCGCTGACGGGTGAAAATTGGGATCGCGTCTTACGCACCAACCTCGATGGTTTTTACAACGTATTGCATCCGCTGGTAATGCCGATGATTCGGCGTCGTCTGCCGGGGCGTATCGTGACGTTGGCATCGGTCGCTGCACAGATCGGCAATCGTGGCCAGGTCAACTACAGCGCATCGAAGGCGGGCATTATTGGCGCTACGCGATCTCTGGCCCTTGAGCTTGCGAGTCGCAACATCACAGTCAACTGCGTTGCGCCCGGCCTGATCGCCACTGATATGACGCGCGAATTGCCGATTGACGAAATGACGAAGATGATTCCCGCGGGACGCATCGGCGAAGCTGATGAAGTGGCTGCGGCGATTGCGTTTCTGCTCTCTGCCGATGCCGCTTACATTACGCGGCAGGTGATTGGTGTTAACGGAGGTTTGGCAGCATGAATAAGACGGAGACAGTCGCACCGCACCCGCCATTGACGGATTACTACGCGGACGAAACTGCGCGTCACCGGTGGCTGCGCACCATATTCAACGCCAGCGCTGTCGATTACGACCGCATCGAAGGCTTAATGGCGTTCGGCAGCGGTCCCTGGTACCGCAGGCAGGCGCTGCGCCGTGCGGGGTTAGCGCGTGGGATGCGGGTCCTCGATGTTGGCACCGGCACCGGACTTACCGCAAAACAGGCGGCACGGCTAAGCGGTGGCGGAGCAAATGTCACCGGGGTGGATCCGAGCGTCGGCATGCTTGCGAACGCTCGACTGCCCGAAGGAATGCGAGTGGTCGAAGGACGCGCCGAGGCACTCCCCACGGCGGATAGCTCCTTCGACTTCGTCAGCATGGGATATGCACTGCGCCACGTAGCCGATCTGCGCGCCATGTTTGGCGAGTTCTTCCGCACTTTGCGACCCGGCGGTCGTGTATGCATACTGGAGATCACGCGCCCAACCGGGATCCGTGCGACGCGCTGGTTGCGCGTTTATCTTCGCTATGTGGTGCCGGCCGTGGCCGGCTGGGTAGGACGCTCGCGCGATACGCCGCAGGTGATGCGCTATCTATGGGATTCGATCGAAGCTTGCGTTCCGCCGCAACAGGTCGTGGAGCAGATGTGCGCGGCCGGGTTCACTGACGTCTCGCGAAATGTCGTGCTCGGTATTTTTTCCGAATATGTCGGATCGAAGCCTGTCGAAACCGTGAAAGGCGAAATGTGAGGACTCAAGCGGATGCATCTTCTCCGCTCAATGTCTCGCGTTTCGCGTTGCATCAGTCGTTGCCGCCTCGCGCGTGGCAACCGGGGCCGTTGCATTGGGTGCTCGCCGGCAGCCACGTCGCGGGGCTGGCGTCGATTGCGATACAGCCGGCACTCTGGCCATGGGCTGTCGCCGCAATGTGCGGCAGCCATGCCCTGAACCTGGCTTTTGGTCTTGCGCCGGCAACCACAGCCCTCGGGCCAGTGATATCCGAGCTGTCGCCAGCATCGGCGGAGCGCGGCGAAGTCGCATTGACGTTCGACGACGGCCCGGACCCAGAAGTGACACCGCGCGTGCTGGATCTGCTCGATAGATCCGGCGCGCAGGCGACATTTTTTTGCGTCGGTATGCGTGCTCGAACCTACCCGCACATCGTGCGCGAAATCGCGTCGCGCGGGCATGCAGTTGAAAACCACGCCTTTGGCCACTCGCGTGCGATGGGTTTTTGGGGAGTGGGACGAATGGTGCGCGACATTGGAGACGCGCAGAAGGCGTTGGCCGATATCACCGGCCAAGCGCCGAAATTTTTTCGCGCCCCATTCGGAATTCGGACTCCGCTGACCGAGCCGGCGCTGGCTCGACTTGGCCTTCGGTGTGTCGCGTGGAACGTTCGCTCGCTCGACAGCATTGATCGCAGCGCTGACCGCGTGGCAGCACGCATCAGTCGCCGTATGGCGCCAGGCGCGATTGTTTTGATGCATGACGGCATGGAAGGGCGGAGCAGGGCCCGGCAGATCAAACGTGAAGCGCCCAGCATGCTGGGCGCTCTGCCGCTGGTATTGGCGACGATGCGCGAGCGTGCGTGGTGTTCGGTAACGCTGCGCAGCGCGCTACCCGCATGATGCGCGATGGCGGCATCGATTCGTCGGCAAAGGCAGCAAGTACGTCGGCGGCCTACACGGCGATGTCCGCGCCTCCGAATAATGTCGCCGACCCGGTCCGCGCCCATCCCAAGCATGCACAGCGCCAGCTCGTGTTGCGCGCGGCGGAGCGCTACCGGCAGGCGGGGCGCGCAGCGTATTACTTCGCGCGCGGAAAGCTGGGCGGCGATCCGGTTTTCGCGGCGCTGTTGCGCGATGGCCGCGTTAACGACGCTGCACGCGTCGTCGATGTCGGCTGCGGTCTGGGGCTACTCGCGGCTTGGCTGGCAAACGCCGAGGTGTGCGACCCGCGCTCCGCGTCGGAATGGCCGCAAACATGGGCGCTGCCACCCAAAAACTGGACGCTGCACGGATTTGACTTGCGTACGCAAGCAGTCACGGCGGGGCAATGTGCGCTATCGGATCTCGGCCATCGTGTTTCATTGAGCGTCGGCGATGCGCGCGACACATCGCTTCCGGCATGCGACGTGGTGGTTATGCTCGACGTGCTGCATTACATGGATCGCGACGCGCAGCAAGCACTGCTGAAGAGCGCACACCAGGTGCTCGCTCCGGGCGGCACGGTGCTGCTTCGCGTTGCAGACATCACCTCGAACTGGCGCTCGCGCTATACGTTGATGGTCGATTGGTGGGTGACGATCCTGCGCGACAGGCGATGGCCGCGCTTGCATTGCCGGTCGCTTGCGCAATGGACGTTGCTGCTCGAATCGATTGGCTATGCCGTCGTGGCGCAACCGATGAGTGAGGGAACGCTCTTTGCCAACGTCCTGTTGATTGCCACCAAGTCACCGCTAGGGAAGATGACCGCCGCATCGCATTCAATCGGTCTCACGTCCGCCGAGCGCAAACGTCGCGCGCGCGAACGGCTGATCACGCTGACGCGATTGATGGATTCTGCCGTCGATGTGCCGCTGTTGCGCACGAAGGTTGGGCTCGACGCGCTGCTCGGCGTGGTGCCGGTCGCGGGCGATCTGCTGTCGGCTGCGATCGGCGTCTATCTGGTTGCTCAGGCGCGAGAGCTGGGCGCGTCACGTTGGCTGCAAGGCAAGATGATCGGCAACCTGGTGGTCGATGCCGCTTTCGGTGCGGTCCCGCTAGCCGGCGACGTCTTTGACATTTACTTTCGCGCGCATCGCCGCAACCTGAAGCTGCTTCAGCAACATCTAGGCGAGCCGTATCTGGACGTGCGTGGCGTCGATTTCGGATATCGTCGACGACGCGAAGCGCGTTAGGCGCCGGCGCTAGCGGCGCGCATTTACTCCGCTTTGATCCCGGCCGCCTTGACGACCGCACCGTAGCGCGCAAGATCGCGCTTGATCTCGTCACCGAACTTTTCAGCCGTACCGGGCGTCGCGTTGATGCCGAGCACGCTAAGCCGTTCACGCACTTCAGGATCGGAAAGCGCCGCACTGAGTTCCGCGTTTAGCTTGTCGACGATCGGCTTAGGTGTCTTAATCGGCGCCAGGATGCCAACCCACGAATTGATTTCGAAATCAGCAACGCCGCTTTCGATGAACGTAGGCACGTCGGGCAGCGACGCCGAGCGCTGCGCACTTGACACGGCCACCCGATCAACTTGCCTGACTTGACGTGCTGCTGCGCGCCGGCCACTGCCGTGTACACGAGCGGAATGTTGCCGCCCATCGCGTCGATGATCGCCTGGCCGCCGCCCTTGTAGGGCACGTGCGTCAGATTGGCGCCAGTGCGTTGCTTCAGCAGCTCACCTGCAATGTGCGGTGTGCCGCCGGTGCCCGAGGTGCCGTAGAACAGTCCGCCCGACTGTGTTTTTGACAGCGCAAGAACGTCGCGTAGATTCTTCGCCGGCAGGCCGGGATAGGCGACCAGGATCAGGATCGCATCGCCGATCTTGCCGACCGGTGCAAAGTCCCTCACAGTGTTAAACGGCACCTTGTCGAACACGTGCGGGTTGATCACCATCGTGCCGTCGAACCCGAGCAGCAATGTGTAGCCGTCAGCCTCGGCGGCTGGCGACTTGCTGCGTGCCGATGTTGCCCGAAGCCCCAGGTCGATTATCGACGATGACCTGCTGCCCGAGTCGCTTACTCAGGGCGTCAGCCACGACGCGTGCGCTGGTGTCGGTGACGCCGCCGGTGGTGAAGGGCACGACGAGGCGAATTGGCTTATTCGGATAGCGTCGATTGCGCGAGCGCCGGTAACGCGAAGGCAATCGCCAGCGTTGCGCCGATGAACAAGTCGCGTCGCGCACGATTCATGTTTGCTCTCCTTGTGTGGCCACGGCTGCTTCGGCGTAGCGTTTCTCGAATGCCCAGATATCCTCGAAGCCCATCAGTTTCGTCAGCTCGCCGAAGTCGGCCAACGGCACGTCGATGCCGTCAGTGGAACCATTGACTTTCAAGGTACGGTAAACGCCGGTCATCGCTTGTACCGCCGCCAGCAGCGCAGAGACTGGAAAAATCGCGATCTTGTAGCCGATTGCTTCAAGCTCGGCGCGCGTCAGTACGGGCGTGCGGCCTTTCTCAACCATGTTGGCCACCAGCGGAAGATCGAAGGCGCTGCCGATGCGCCGCATTTCGTCGACAGATTCTGGCGATTCGACGAACAGAATATCGGCGCCCGCACGCGCATACGCGTCGGCGCGACGCAGCGCTTCGTCGAGTCCCAAAGCAGAGCGCGCGTCGGTACGTGCAATGACGAGGAAGTCCGATGAATTACGCGAATCGATCGCGACGCGGATTTTCGCAACCATGTCGTCCATTGGAATCACACGACGACCCGGCGTGTGCCCACATTTCTTCGGAAACTCCTGATCTTCCAGCTGGATCGCCGCGGCGCCCGCCGCTTCGTATCCGCGGACCGTGTGCCGCAGGTTGAGCAAGCCGCCGTAGCCGGTATCGGCATCTGCGATCAGCGGCGTCCGCGCCATCGCGGCCATCGCTGTGACGCGGCCGAGCATGTCGCTATAGGTCGCCAAACCTGCGTCGGGCAAGCCCAGGTGCGAAGCGACCGTGCCGAATCCGGTCATATACAGCGCATCGAAGCCGAAGTTGTCCGCGAGCCGGAGCGACACCATGTCGAAGACGCCTGGCGCCACGATAAGCCCGGGTTGAACGAGTCGAGCCTTTAGCGCGTGTTTTGGGCGGGGCATGGCTTGGGAACGACTCTAGCAAACATGTCGCAGGCGCCGGCGCCAGGG
Source organism: uncultured beta proteobacterium (assembly GCA_963791315.1). GTDB lineage: Bacteria > Pseudomonadota > Gammaproteobacteria > Burkholderiales > Burkholderiaceae_F > JACCZX01. The sequence goes on along the minus strand of CAWBRQ010000004.1, from coordinate 28,183 downwards.
ATGGCATTTCGTCCGCTTGCGACGCCCCAGGCCATTCGGACGCTCGATGGACGGAGGCAAACTTAGCGCTATAACGTTCCGGTAACGCTCGCGCGCAACGATCGCTGCATCGACGACATCGAGGGGTCGGTGTGGATCAGTTGCGGTGGCAAGTCGCGCGTGGGGCGGGAATCGCGCCGCGGCTGCAGAGCCTGCTGCGCTTTGCGGGGCTGCCCTTGGTCGAAACAACTTTAAGAGCGGGCGCATTGGCACGGCTGCAGCTACTAGCCGCGCCTGCGCTTGTGCGCCCCGATGACGACCGTCGTACCGCTTGAGCGCAAGGACGCGGCCTTGCTCGCACTGCTCGCGTTCGATGGACCGACGTCACGTTCGCGCGCCGCAGCGCTGCTATGGCCCGATGCCGATGCGGACAAGGCGCGCAACAGTCTGCGGCAACGCTTATTCCGGTTGCGCCGTGCGGCGGGCACGGAGTTGATCGAGCCTGATGAGAATCTGCGTCTCGCCGACCGCGTCGAGCACAACCTCGTTTCACCTATGCAGCAACTTGCCTCCGATCCGACGGCCGCGGCAGGTGACCTGCTCGGTACGTGCGTCTACGAAGATTGCCCAGAGCTCGAGGACTGGGTGCGCATCGCGCGCGAGCACTGGCGCGCAAGGCGACGCGATGCGCTGGCCGAGCTAGCCGCCAAGCGCGAAGCGGATGGGCATATCGCACTTGCGTTGCAATATGGCGAGCGTCTGCTCGCTGACGAGCCTCTGCGCGAGCATCGCATCGCCAACTGATGCGACTGCACTATCTACGCGGCGATCGAGCTGCCGCGCTGGCGGCCTTTGACCGCTGTCTCGAGCTACTGAAACGCGAGCTGGGCACGACACCCGGCAACGAAACACTCGAACTGGCTGCACTAATCGAGTCGAGCGGTGTTTTGTCTTCCGCCCGCGATCGTTGCAAAGCCGGTCTCAGTGCTGACGGCCGCCGAAGCTGGTCGGTCGCGACGCGAGTGGGGTGAGCTGGAAATCGCATGGCACCAGCAGCGTTTGGCGCTCGTGTGCGGTGAACCCGGCATTGGCAAGACGCGCCTGCTGGGCGATTTTGTCGCGCGGCACGACGGTGCGATCGTCGTCGGTGCACGTCCCGGCGACGAGCGCGTGCCATTCGCGTTGTTGGCACGGTTGCTGCGTGCGGTGACGCAGCGGCATACACCCATCCTTGAGGACTGGGCGAGGGCCGAGCTCAGTCGGTTGCTGCCGGAGCTTGGTGCAGCGCCGGAGACCAAGCTGCAGTTGGTACGCCTACAACGCGCTGTCGTGCATGCATTGCTTGTGGCGAGCAATGCAGGCTTAACCGGATGTGCGATCGACGATCTGCATTTTGCGGATGACGCGAGCGTTGAGTCACTGCTCGCGTTGATTGCCGGCAAGGAGGCTGATATGCGCTGGCTGGTCGGCGTGCGCGCGGCCGAAATATCGCGACGTCTTCTCGAGTGGCTGGAACGCACCGAGCCCAACGAAGTTGCGCGTATCGAGCTGGGACCACTTGATGTGCAAGCGATCGAAGCGCTGCTCATCTCGCTTGTGTTGCCTGATTTCGACGCGCGCGCGTGGGCCGAGCCGCTGGCACGCCACACCGGCGGCAATCCGCTATTCATTCTCGAGACGTTATCTGCTGCCTTGACACAGGATGCGACGGCGCTTCGAGGTGGTGTTGCGCTCCTCCCGGCACCGAGCAGCGTAGGCCAGTTGATCGAGCGACGTCTGCACAAGCTCTCACGCGATGCACTGAGGCTAGCGCGGGTCGCTGCGCTGGCCGGCCAAGATTTCAGCGTCGGACTCGCCGCTTGCGTGCTGAGTGCACACCCGCTCGATTTAGCCGAAGCCTGGCATGAGCTGGAAGTTGCACAGATCATTCGTGCCGACCGAGACGGCAGTGCGTTCGCGCACGATCTGATTCTCGAGACCACGCTGCGCACCGTGCCGCACGCGATCGCGCGCGTGATGCACAAGGACATTGCCGAATTCCTCGAAACGCACGGCGCGCAGCCGGCGCGCATAGCCGGGCACTATTACGAAGCCGAGCAATGGAGCAAGGCCGGCGCCCATTACAGAATTGCGGCTGATCGTGCGCGCAGCATAGCGTTCGGAGCGAACGCGGCAGAGCTGTATCAGCGTGCCGCCGACAGTTTGGAAAAGGCCGGGCAGCGAACCGAACGCCTGGAGGCGCTGAACTGGCATGGCATCTGTCTGCACTTCATGAAGCGCTTCCCGGAGTACGCGGCCGTGGCGCAAAAGATGAGCTCGCTCGCCGTCACTCCGCGCGAGCAACTGTGGACACTCATCGCGCTCGCCAAGAGCCGGTTCGAGATCACACACGACGATGAATCGATCCGGCTGATGCGTGCCGCCCGACTGCTCGCGCGCGAGTTGGGAGACACACCTTCCGATTGCAGTCTCGCCGAATGGGAGGCGCTGGCTCTGAGCTTTCTAGGGCGGCAGCAGGAAGCGCTCGAAGTCGGCAAGACGCTTCGCGCTTTCATCGAAGCCAACCCGCAGGACACCGAGATGGCGATGCGAAGACGGCAATACGCGTATCTGCTGGAAATGGATAACCAGTTCGAGCAGGCGATCGATTTCGCAGATTCCGCAATCGTGCGCGCGCGGGCCGATGGCAATCTCGGCCTCGTGAGCGAGACTCTGGTCATTCGCGGTGCATGCCTCTACAACCTTGGCCAGCTCGACGCCGCGATCGACGAGTACCACGCCGCACGCCGCTTGCAGATCGAAGGCGCTGGTGGAACCATGGCCTGGACCACATACGACATCATGCTCGGGCGCTACCTGCAGGAAGCTGCACGTTATCGCGAGGCGCATCAAGTCTTGGCCAACGTGCTCGAAGGCCACGCTTCAGCTGATGACTGGGTCAGCGCGCAATGCGCAGCGACGCTCGCTCATTGTTTCATCACACTCGGGCAGACAGCGCGTGCGCGGCGCCTGCTCGGCAGCGCGCCTCCGGCCGATTCGGTGGCGCGGATCGGATGGCTGCATGCGAAAGTCCGGCTTGCGCGCGCAGAAAACAAGCCGACGCGCGCACTGATCGACGAAATGGCTGAGCTGGCCGTCGTCAGCCCACGCGCTGAACGTCTGACCTGGCAAGTGCAGATCGAACTTGCGCGAGAGTTGGACGCTGCTGAAGCCGTTGCGCTCGCGCAGCAGGTGGTCGACGAAAGCCGGGCGAAGCGAACCTATTCGGCTTACTTGCCCGCCAAGGCGATGCTGGTCGATGGGTTACGCCGCGCAGGCCGACACGATGAATCCACACGCACCGCGCGCGGACTTACCGACGAACTGGCAACGCGCGCGGCGATTGGCTTGTACCCCGCCGAATACTGGTGGCTGATCTTCCAGGCGTTCAGTGCTGCAGGTGACCACGTTGACGCGACAACGTCACTTGCGAGCGCCGTTGATTGGATCAACGACGTCGCACTGCCCAACATTCCAGATGAGTACAGCGACAGTTTTCTCAATCGCAATCCTGTGAATCGTGCGATTTTGACGACCGCGTCACGACGACGGTGACGCGGCCGGAATCAATTACGTTAAGCGTTCTGTATGAATGGAAAGGCCCTCGCGACGATTCTTGGCTGCGGCCCACCCTGCATAGTAGTTGCCATCCTGCCGCAAGCCGACGACTGCCCACCTCAGTAACGCCCCAGTAACGCCACCGCCGCTACGTTGCGCTCCGATTGATTCCAATCCGGAATCAACGCTTGGGGCAACGGGGCGATCTATGTCACGACGCGTTCCTGCACGCTACTTTGTCGTGCCGATGCTGGCGATCGCGAGTTCGACTGCCTGGGGTGTCGATCGACAAATCGGCGTCGACGCGTCACTGAAGGTCGGTTACTCGCAGCTCACCGGTGGTGCGCCGAGTCCTTGGGGGGTGGCGCAAAGCGTTGCCGTCGGTTTCTGGCAGCGCAGCTCCGGTGCTGCACAGGGAGTCGGCTCGAACAACATTGCCACCATGGAGTACCAGCTGCCCGAAGTGCAACCGACGCGCATCCGGTCGGCGATCTTTCAATTCAGCGGGCGTGCCATCCAGTGCTCCGGCGACGAACAGGTCGTGGTCGACGTCTTCGCGTATCAGGGTGACGGCAGGAGCGACGTCACCGATTCGACCGCCGGCACGCGCATCGCGACGCTGTCGGCCGATTGCAAGGACAACCCGGCGTTCAACCAGGCGATCGATGTCACACACCTGGTGCGTCAGCTGTCGGTGCCGTCAGGCGTGCGCCACGTGGGTTTCAACGTGCGCAAGGGCAACAACCGACGCGGCCCCGGCTTCTTCGCTGTGTATCCAGGCAAGCTCAACATCGTCGTTGCCGATCAGGACGTTGCCGTTGCACCAGGCCCGGTCGTGCTCGGCGGTGGTACCTCGGGCGCACCTCCTGCTTCCGGTTCGCAGGTCGACGTCAATCGTGTGATCGGCGGGTTGGTTGGCGCTGCTGGCACGCTGCTAGGCGGTGGCGGCTCGAAACCGGCGCGTGATCAGGCCGGTAACGAAGCGGGTGCAGTGCTCAGCAATCCGCCAATGATGTCAACGGACGCAGGTGTTGCGCCCGCATCGACGGTTCCAGGCGCGCCTCCAGCGGGCGGCGAAGTTGCAGGCGCCGCTGCGGCTTCTACCGCGGGCGTTCTGGGCTCAGTTCCTGGAGCGGCACCGGTCAATGTCGACATCGTCGGCATCAAGCTCGGAATGACGCTCGATGAAGTCAAGCGTGCGGTGCAGGCGCATTCGGCCGGAATGCAGATCAGCGAAAACAACGGAATCATCAACAACGCGCCTGCGACGGCCTACATGTCGTGGCTGATTGCCCGAGCTGCCAAGGGCGCTCCGGCTGGTTCGGCCGATGCCATTGGCATTCACTTTCCGCCGCCGCCGAACGCGCACCGTGCGATTTTTGTCGAGCGCTTCACCGGCTTTCAGCGCGACCAGCAGCCGCTTAGCGACGCGATCAAGGAAGCGCTGATAAAAAAGTTCGGCCCGCCGAGTGCGGTCCGAGAGAGTGCGGGCGATTACGGCCTGCTATGGACGTTTAATGCCGCCGGTGTTCAGATCATCGACAAGTCGACGCAAGCGCGCTGCGGAAAATTTACACCGACCGATCCGCCGGCGCGCGGTCAGAACATCTTGTTCAACGGTTACAAGAGCCAGGGCTGCGGCGTGACCGTTCACGCACGGATCGGGCGTGCCTCGCTGAACGGCCCTTTGAGCGATTACCTCAGCGTGTCGCTGATCGACGATTCTTCATTCGAAGAGATAAGGCAGGCGGCCGCTCGTTTTGCCAACCAGGCGACGCGCGACACCGCGAGCAAGGTCGGCGTGCCCAAGCTGTGATCAATCACAACTGAAAATTTGAGGAGATCACGATGAGTGCAGTATCCAGTCAAGTACGCGATGCCGGCGCGATTCTTCCGGCGGTCGATGCCATCACTAACACCAAAGCGCTCGCGGTCGAGTTCGTCGCGATGGCCGTCGGCGTCGCGCTGTTCGGGTTGTTCGCATCAATGGGAATGAGCTCGATGTCGTTCAGCGCGTTCGCTCTTGCCTTTCTGCTCTTCCTGATGTGTGCCGGCACCGGTTTCAACGCCGCCGGTGTTGTACTGATGGACGAAGCGTCCGGCGCGTTATCGCGCTCGTTTACCGATGCGCTGCTGGCGGGCCTGTTCGCATTGGGCAAGGCAATTGTCGTGATGATCCTCGCTGGCCTGGCCTTCCTCGCTGTCGTGCTCGCGGTCGCACTGTTGCTGTGGATCTGCAAGATCCCGGTCGTCGGGCCGGTGCTGTTCTTTATCGTTTTTCCGCTAAGCGCGGTGACCATTGGCGTGCTGTTCGTCGCGTTCGCATTCGTGCTCGCACCAATCGCCAGCGCGGCGATCTGGTCAGGCGAATCGATCGGTACGGCGCTCGCGCGCGTCGCGATGGTGATCCGCAAGCGATTGGTCGGCGTCGTCGTGCGCGCCTGCGTATTGTTCGTTCTGCTGATCGTGACGGCGATGGTGCTGTGGTGGATTGCGCTGTCAGGGACTCTTACCGCGGGTTCGCTATCACTCGGCATCGTTGGCGTCGACGCCAACCTGTCGAGCCTGACATCAATGTTCGGCGGTGGATTCGATGGCGGATACGGCCGCGGCTTTGGCGGGTATGGCCGCACGCCACGCGGCATGACGATGCCCGGAGCAATGACAGGTGCCAGCAGCGGAGGCTATGGCGTTGCGATGCTGGTGGGCATCGGCTTGATCATGGCAGCAGTGGGCACGCTGCTGTCACTGGTGCTGAAGAAAGGCTGGTGTCTGATCTATCTGCAGACCGCGAAGGATCTCGATGTCAGTGCTGTTGAAGCCGAAATGCAGGCAAAACTGGCGCAAGTGCGCGCACAAGCGCAGGCTGCACGCGAGCGCGTGCAGCAGCAGAACCTGGCGACGCGTCACGGTGCTGCTGGCGACGCTGGATCAAGTAACCCGCCGGCTGCATGATCGCTTCACTCGACATTGCCGACTCATCTCAGGGAGAAATCATGATCGCGAAAGGGAACCTCATGCAGTGCGCGTCTGACGGCCGTCATCCTGGCCGCCCTGCTGGTCGCATGCAACAGCGGGCCCAGCGAAGCAGAGTTCGTGGGAGCGTGCCTCAAGGAAGGCGAGAGGAGCGTCGCCAACAAAGCATTGCGCAGGGAAATGGGTGTCAAGGGCGACGAATTCTGCAAATGTGGGGCGAAGGAAGCAAGAACAACCCTCTCCACCGACGCCCAGCGGGCAATGATCCTGGACATGCAGGGCAAGAAGCAGGAGGCAAGCGCAATTTCCTCGAAGATGAGCGACGCTGACCAGATGGCATTCATGAAAGGTGCGGCGACTATCTTCGAAAAGTGCGTAGGGGCGCGATAGCAATGACACCGACGATAGGAGAAATCATGAACCGTTTAATTCAAAGCGCCGTGCTGTTAGTCGCCGTTGCCAGCACGCCGGCCTGGGCACAGAGCAAGAGCGATATACAGCGGATGCAGCCCTACCTCGGCGTGCTGGCACCCGACTGTTCGAACTACATGCTGCCTCAGCTCAAGAACCTTGGCGATTCGCTGGTCGTGCAGGACGGCGGCAAGGCGGTGCTGACCGGGACCAAGGTGAAGCCCGCGCCCAAGTACTTCGGCGCAACACCCCCACCGGAATTCGAAACCGCATTTACGAGCGAGGTCGCGGGCGGTGAAGCGCTGGTGTTCGTGTACTACCGTAATGCGTCGGGTCTTTTCGCCGCTGTCGAGGGCGGACCGAAGGTGATGGCTGCGCTGCCGGCAGCATTCAAGGGCAAGCGCGCGCGGCATTGTGACCCGAACCGCAACGTCGCGCCGGGGGCAGCAGCCGGCCCGAGCGCGCAGGCAAAAGCCGATCCGACCAAGTTCAACGGGTACGCGCTGACTGAACTGAGCGCGTCGGGGCTGCTATTCAACCCGAAGGCGAAGGAGATCTACTACAAGGCGCTCGGTCCGCTCGTCAAGGAGTCGTGGCTCGCCAGGCTTGAGGGCCCGAGCTCGGAGAACACGGCGGTCAAGGTGGCTGACTCCGACTACGTAATGCTCTACACCTGCAAAAACCACGACTGCCACGACAACAACGTCGTCCTGCTGTGGTCAGGCGTGCAGAACGTTGTGTACGGCAAGGTCTACCAGAAGGGCAAGTCGACCCTGATCGGCGACCCACCTCCGGCCGTCGCGGCGGAACTCGAGAAACTGTGGAAGAAGCAGTTCCGGTCGTAACCGAAGTAGCGTCCACTGCTGAAACAGACGCATCACCATCGTCAGAACATTCGTCGCTTCGACGCTCATTAGAAAGGAAAAGTGACATGAAAAAAATTTGGTTGGTCACGAGTTTCCTGGCTGTTACCGTTTCAAGCCCAGCCTATGCGATACACCCCCAAATCACACCGCAGCCGCCCAGTGACCTGACATGCTCGAACCTCAAGGGGACATGGCAGTACAACGCGAACTGGCTGCCTTTGTTCGATCCGACGAAGCCTAAGGATCCACTGACGAACAGACCGCCATTTCTCCTCGATTCCGCGGGCAAGCCCTGGCCGACATACAAAGTGACACTGGCGGCTGCGCCGGGCTCGCCGAAGGGTACAGGGCCGTGCACGGTCCCCAACGGCGGCATGGTCAACTGCGGCGGTGCCACCAAATGCAGCATCCTCGTGACCTGTCCTATGCCGTCAGCTGGCGCTTACGTGGGCGTCGAGGGAACAGGCATTGGCAACACTCCGGTGCGAACCACGGCCGCACGCAAGCCTGCGAACTGCAATTGAAGCTCCAAATGAGCCCTAACGTTTTCACAGGGAGGCCCGGTCAAGAGTTCGCTGCCCTACCTCGTGGGCGGAGGAAACAACCATGATGAGACGATTCTTGGCGTGCGCCGTTGCACTGCTGGTGCCCTGCGCGATGGCGCAGACACCTGAAGCGGACCGCCAGCGCGAGTACTACCGCCAGCAGGACCAGCAGCGCGAGGAACAGCAGCGCCGGGCGCAGGAAGAGTATCAGCGGCAGCTGAGGTCAACAGAAGACGCGAGGAAGAAAACGGAACAGCAGTACGACGACGAAAGGCGTTCTGCCAATGCTCGTCCTGCCTCTTCCTCTTACGATGCCCGCGGCGCTGCCGACTTGCAGGCCTTGCGCGCGAAGCTTCTCCGCATGCCGCCGTTGCCTGACGAGCGTAATACGCTGCTCGGTCGCTGGCGCGTCGAGAGTGACGGCAAGCCCAAGAGGAAGGACGAACTGGGGCAAGCGATGGCGATGCTGGCCAACCCCGGCGGCGCCGCCTGCCAGTTTACGTTCGGGGATGGCATTGTCGAATTCAAGTCGAAAACCTGGGCCAGCATCGATGGGTACGGCGATGACTCGCTCGGCGCGATCGCCTATCGCGCCGACGGCAAGCGGTTGTTCGCGCTGCCAGCCAAGGGTATTGAAATAATGGGGTTCGATGTCGTAAGTCCGAATCGTATTGAGGTTTTTAACCTCGCGGGCTGCGCCTTAAACCGCGTGACAGGCACCACGACAACGACACAAAGCGGTGTGTCAAGCCGCGCGCCATCAGCATCGGCCGCCGGTGCGCCGCCACCGGCGCCCGGCCCGACGAAGTCCTCAACGGGCCCGCAAGTGGCCGCTGTTGCGCCTTCGGCGCCACCGTCAACGCTGTCGCGCCCGTCGCCCGAAGTCTGTCGCCAGAACTTGCTCGACAAACTCGGCGTTGTCGGCGTCAACCAGGTGCGGGCGATGTCCGACGTGCGCTTCAAGGAACCCGCGATCGAAGGAAAAGTGCCCAACACGAACAACCTGCGCCTCGACCTGCGCGGTAGCGCCTGCGACGACCCGCGCGTCAAGGCGACGCTGTACGACTTCGACGGGAATGAAATGTTGCAGTCGATCACGTTTGTCTGGGAGCGTCCGCCCGGGCCGGCGCCGGCGCCGATCTTTCAGGAGCGTGTGCAGACGCTGTCCCGGGCCAATCCCGGTGGCCTGCCCCCGCCGCAATCACCGGGACGCCTGCAAGCGGACACAATAATGGGCCGGCTGGTCCTGCAGGACATGCCCGAGCGGAATCTGCTGCTGGAGGCATACAAGGCGAAGAAGTAGGCGTACAGAAACTTGAATCGATGGGGATGAGGTCATGAGAAATTCCATTCTGCCTTTGGCCTTCGCATTCATATTCGGCCTCACATTGAGCGTCTCAGCACAGGCAACAACGCTGGGTGATGTGGCAGCGGCGATAGCAGCGCCGAGCAACGCGGCGCAATCCACCAACGAATGGGCCTCATTTTCAAAGTTGAAGGGAGTTAAGTGGAAGGGAAGTGCCCCGGCAAAGGGCGGCAACACGTACTACTGGAATGGCGACACGACGATCGATGGATTGGGTCGCGGGGGGATTGGAACCAGCGGCTCGAAGACGACCGTGATGAATGCGACTGTCAACACCACCAAACTAGTCGACCGTAACAAGCTGCCGCAGGTGCTCGCCGCCCAGTTTCCAAAGGATGCGCAGCTTGAATTGATCCGCGGGGCATGTCCTGGCGAAGGAACCAGTGCCTCGCGCATTTATCGCGTCACCCTCGCCGGCCACAAGCCGCTGTACATGCACGTGCAAATGCAGGTGGATGATCGCAGCGGGAACTTCACGAGTTTCGAGATGGAGCCGCAGCGGAACAAGCGGTGGACCTGCTGACGCGTTGATCCGCCCAACCGTATGCGCGCATGGATCGTCGGCTTGGCATTCGCCGCGCTACAAGCGACAGCGAGCGCAGTCACGCTCGGCGAGTTTGCAGGCGCGCTTGCGGTACCGGTTGCTGCAAAGTATTCGGCCAACAACTGGAACACGCTAAAGGCGATTAAAGGTGTGAAGTGGCGCGAAACTACGGTGAAGGAAGCACGCAGCGCATTCGCCCAGGAAGCCGATGTCGCCCTCAATGGGCATGGGCCGGCCAAAGTGCTCGTCGTCGGCGCGCGTCAAATGATGTTCGATATCGATGTATCGATGCGCAGCTTGCTTGAGAAGAAAGGTCTCGCGCAGACGCTCAAAGCGCAGTTCTCTGCGGCCACGCTGATCGAACAGATCGGCGGAGATTGTCGAACGAAGACGGGAGTCGGCAGCGCACGGTTGTATCGCGTGACACTGCCCGCCAAACGACCGTTGTTCATGCGCCTCGAACTGCCCGGCGCGGGCAATGCCGGGACGTTGTTCACGCTATCGGTCGAAAACAAACCTCAGTGGGCGTGCTGAAACACGGCACGTTGTCGCAGCGGCGCTTAGCATCACACCCTGGTGACGATCAGGTGCGCCTCATATGAACGAGTCGGAAAAGCGTTTCGCCCGCACGCTGCATCACGCAAGCAAGGCTACCGGCATTGGCGAGGCGTTTTCACCGCCGATCGTCAACACGTCTGTCTACCGCCTGGCGTCAGAGCCGAGCGGCCCTTATCAATATGCGCGCTGGGCGAATCCCACCTGGACCGCGCTCGAGGACGCTCTCGCCATTCTCGAAGACGCCGAAACGATCACCTTTCCGTCAGGCATGGCGGCCATTGCCTCGGTGCTCTACAGCACACTGAAGTCCGGCGACCGTGTACTGCTGCCGTCGGACGGCTATTACACCGTGCGCGTGTTCGCTGAGAAATATCTGCTGCCGATGGGTGTAGTTGTCGATTTGTGTGCGACCGCAGAGGTCGCCGCACGCGCGCTTGATGGGTACAGGCTGGTGTGGATTGAAACACCTTCGAATCCGGGTCTCGACCTAGCTGACATCGTCGCCGTCGTGCGCAACGCGAAAGCGGCTGGCGCCATCGTCGCAGTCGATAACACGACAATGACGCCGCTCGGCCAGCGCCCCCTTGACCTCGGCGCGGATGTTGTCGTCTCTGCCGATACGAAGGCGCTCAATGGGCATTCCGACGTGCTTTTCGGTCACGTCAGCTCGCGTGACGCTTCGCTAATGAGCGCCGTGCGCGACTGGCGCAAGATCGCGGGTGCGGTGCCGGGTCCGCATGAAGCATGGCTCGTGCATCGCGGTCTTGAAACGCTCGAAGTTCGCTATTCGCGGATGCGCTTCAATGCCCTCGTGCTGGCGGAGCTTTTCGCGCGACATCCGAAGGTCGCCACGGTTCGCTACCCCGGCCTCGCGTCGCACCCGTCATATCAACTCGCGCGGGCGCAGATGGCAGGTGGCGGGAGTTTGATCGCACTTACGCTTGCCGACAAAGCAACTGCCGAGCGCTTCATTCAAGGCTGCGCATTAATGCGGGAATCGACCAGCTTCGGCAGCGTTCACACCTGCGCGGAGCGCCGCGCGCGTTGGGGCGATGCCGTGGCCGATGGATTCATTCGGGTTTCGGTCGGGTGTGAGCCAAGTGACGTCTTAGTCGACGAGGCGGAGCGGGCGCTAAACGCAGCGTGAGCGCGCTTCAAGCAAAGCGAATGACGTCGGCCGCTGCATCTTCTTCGGTGCCGCATAGCGGTTCATCGAATGCGATATCACCATCGAAGTGGACACTGCCGCTGGCGCGCAGCGACGCGAAGTCGAACAGATCTGCGTCCAGCAGGTGTGACGGTGTAACTCTCGTCAGTGCGTTGAATGTGTTTTCCACGCGTCCGGGATAACGCTTCTGCCACTCGATCAACATGCGCTTGATTTCCTGTCGCTTTAGATTGACTTGCGAGCCGCACAGGTTGCACGGAATGATCGGAAATTCCCTGACCTCGGCGTAGCGTGCGAGGTCTGCTTCCTCGACGTACGCGAGCGGTCGGATCACGATGTGCTTGCCGTCGTCAGACATCAGCTTGGGCGGCATCGCCTTCAGCGTGCCGCCGTAGAACATATTCAGGAAAAATGTGCCAAGGATGTCGTCGCGGTGATGTCCGAGCGCGATCTTGGTCGCACCCAGTTCATCAGCAACGCGATACAAAACGCCACGTCGTAGACGTGAACACAGCGAGCACATCGTTTTGCCTTCAGGAATGATGCGCTTGACGATCGAGTACGTGTCCTGCGTTTCGATATGAAATGGAACGCCCTTGCTTCTCAGGTAGTCAGGCAGAACTTCTCCCGGAAATCCGGGCTGCTTCTGATCGAGGTTGACCGCCACGAGATCAAAGTCGATCGGCGCGCGCTCGCGCAACAGCAGCAGCGCATCCAGAAGGCTGTAGCTGTCCTTGCCGCCCGACAGGCACACCATCACCTTGTCACCGGCCTCGATCATGTTGAACTGCGTGATGGCCTGGCCGGTGAGTCGTAGCAGGCGCTTCTCCAACTTGTTGTTCTCGAACGCGAGCTTTCTGAGGGGAGCGTTCATGCACTGTCCCTGAATCGCATGATTTCGATGCCTACTGCGTCAACGTCATCGTAAACGTCGGATTTTTCACTCGACACACGCACGGCACGCACCGCCGGATGCGCAAGCAAGACGCGTGCAATGTCGTCGATAAGCGTTTCCTGCAGGTTGATATGCCCCTGTTCAACCCGGTGACTGATGGCGAGCCGAATGAAGTCGTAGTCGACGACTTCATGAATCCGGTCATGGCGCGGAGTCGACATTGCGAGCGGAACGAACACGTCGACGTTGAGCGCAATGCGCTGCGCGCCGTTCTTCTCGTGCGCGTGAACGCCGATATTGGCGTCCAGCACGTAGTTGCGCAGAAAAATCCTGCGGCACTCGGCGAGGCGGGCGTCGAGCAACAGCGCACTCATTGCTTGGTTTGCGCTTCGGTCAGAAACATCACGTCGCGCGAGCTTGGCACCAAGTGTTGGCCGCCATCGACCAGCAGCACTGTGCCGGTCACCGCCCCGGCATTTGCCAGGTAGACCGCCGCCTGCGCAACATCATTCGGGGTACTCGATCGATTAAGCGGAGTGCGACGATGCGCTTCTGCGAAACCAGCGTCGCTCTGCAAATTCGATGCGAGTGTGATGCCTGGTGCGATACCGACGACTCTCACCTTCGGTGCCAGCGCAATCGCCAGCAGTTTCGTCGCTTCCTTCAAGGCTGCCTTGGAAAGCGTGTAGGAGAAAAAATCCGGATTCGGGTTCTCGAGTTTTTGATCGAGCAAATTGATCACCACACCGCGCGCGTCGTGCGCCAGATGTTCGTGCAGCGAGCGTGCCAGCAAAATCGGCGCCGCCGTATTCGTTCGCATCGCACGAAACAGATGATCAGCGCTAAACCGTGCGACGTTGTCGTATTCGAACAGAGATGCGTTGTTGACCACACAAGTTACCGGGGCGAGTTCGTTAGCGCACTCGGCAAGCAGGCTCATCACGCCAGGCTCGATCGCTAGATCTCGATTTACCGCGATCGCACGGCGACCGAGCGCCGCAATTTGCGCGACGGTGTCAAGTGCATCGGCGCGCGAAGTCGCATAGTGGACCGCAACGTCCCAACCATCGCGCGCGAGCGCAAGCGCGATCTCGCGGCCGATGCGGCGCGCGCCACCGGTGACGAGTGCGGTACGGTTCGATGGGTCAGACATGCGGGAGATCGACGGTTCAGACCAGTGGCAAGACGCGTGGGAGTTTAACGGCAGTACGATTGATCGATGTCTCTGCAATCTTCGTCGATGCCCTTGCCGAGCGGGGCGGCGATCCAACACAGCGAACGTGTCGCTACGCACATCTCGGGCGAGATCGAGCGCGCAGGCGGCTGGATTGCATTCGATCGTTATATGCAGTTGGCGCTGTACGCGCCGCGGCTCGGCTATTACGCAGCCGGCGCACATAAGTTCGGAGATGCTGCTTCGGGTGGCGACTTTGTGACTGCCCCGGAAATCTCGCCGCTGTTTGCGCAAGCGCTGGCGCAGCAGGTCGCGCAACTGTTCGAACAAGTACCAGCGCGGATCGTCGAATTCGGTGCCGGCTCCGGAGTGCTGGCGCACGATCTAATGGCTGAGTTCGGAAGAAGGGAAGTCGCGCTGGAAAGCTACTCGATTGTTGACGTTTCGTCCGACCTGACTGATCGGCAACGCTCGCGGCTGCAAGGGTCGGCAGTGAACTGGATTGACGCGCCGCCGGACGCTTTTGAGGGCGTCATGCTGGCAAACGAGGTGCTCGATGTGATGCCAGCGAAGCTTTTCGTAAAGCGCGGCAACGCAACGTTCGAGCGCGGTGTGGTGAATCGATCCGGCGGCTTCGCTTTCGATGAGCGTCCGGCAAACGAAGACCTAAACGCAGCGGTAGCGGCGATCGAAGCTGAACATGGTCTGCTCCCAGACGGCTATGCATCCGAAGTCAACTTGACTGCCGAGGGCTGGATGCGATCAAGCGGGCAATGGCTCGCGCGCGGTGCGCTGCTGGTTATCGACTACGGGTTTCCGCAGCGAGAGTACTACCACCCGCAGCGCTTGATGGGCACCGTCATGTGCCACTTTCGGCATCACGCGCACAGCGATCCACTCTGGATGGCGGGCCTGAACGACGTCACCGCGCACGTCGATTTCTCCGCGATGGCAGCCGCAGCGCATGGCTCAGGCCTCGACGTGATGGGTTACACCTCGCAAGCGCACTTTCTGCTGAACTGCGGCGTGCTCGATCAACTGCAAGCGCAGTACACCGCTCGAAACTCGGCCGCACTGCATCGGCTTGTCTCCGAAGCTGAAATGGGCGAGCTGGTCAAAGTCTTGATGGTGGGGCGGGGCGTGCAAGGTCCGCTGATCGGCTTCACGCACGGTGATCGTTTGCACGCTCTGTAGCGATCGTTTTATACAGCGCTGCGTAAACTGCCGCTAAATGAAATGGCTGTTGACGACCTTCATTGCGTTGCTGGTGTTGACCGCTCTGCAACCGTGGCTGAGCCGGCTTGGCATCGGCCGGCTACCCGGTGATCTGCGCTTTAGGCGTAACGGGCGCGAGTACGTGCTGCCGTTTACCAGCACGATCGTTCTGTCACTTCTGCTGATGTTACTTACGCGTTTGATCTAGCGTCGGCGGACCGCGCAGCTCGCCGCCGACGGCAACGATGCGCGCCTGCCTGACCGCGCGCTGGATCTGGCTTGGATCGTTGCGGTGCAAGCTTGCCAGTGCGCCTGCATCGATTTCACCCGCGACTCGCAGCGCGCGTCGGAAGCGTTCGGCCGACACATCGGCCGCCGCTTCGAACGCCTGTAACAACCATTCGAAGCGCTCGGGCCGGCGGAAAGCGTCACTGCGCTCGAGCACGTCGACGATCGCTGCCGATGTCTCGGCGTTCTTTAGCGGCTCGCGCAACTCGACTAAAAGCCGCGCCAGCTGCCCGGCATCCTGCTGAACCCTCAACTTGCCGAGAAAGTCGGAAACCGCACGCGACGATCGGCACGCCCCCGCGAGAATTGCGAAGCGCGACGGCAAGACAAGCTCGCGTTGCGCGGCGCGGTCGAGTGCGGCGCTGGTGGGGCCCAGGTCTTCGAGCTCGGCAAACAATCGGTCGATCAGGCCGCACGAGACGAGGACGTTCAACATGCGCGACGGCTTCGCTTCCATCAGCCCCCGCGAAATTTCCTGCATTACGCGTTCCGGAACCAGCGCATCGGCTTCTCCGTTACGCACCATTTCGCGCATCAGCTCGGCGGTCTCCGGTGCCACCTTGAAATTTGCAAAGCGCGCAGCGAAACGCGCGGTGCGCAATATGCGTACGGGGTCCTCGATAAACGCCGGGCTGACGTGCCGCAGAATGCCGGCGTCGAGATCGCGTTTGCCCTGATACGGATCGATCAGCGTGCCCGCTTCATCAAGCGCCATCGCGTTGATCGTCAGATCGCGCCGCGCTAAATCCTGCTCGAGTGTTACATCGGGCGCGGCGTGAGCAACGAACCCTTTGTAGCCGGGCGCGGTCTTGCGCTCGGTGCGCGCCAGTGCGTATTCCTCCTGCGTTTCCGGATGTAGAAACACCGGAAAATCCTTTCCGACGGGCCGGTAACCTAGTGCCGTCATCTGCTCGGGTGTCGAACCCACGACGACCCAATCGCGATCAGTTTCCAACGCGGCGTCCAGATCGCCCAAGTGTCGACGCGTATTGCCCAGCATTTGATCGCGTACGAAGCCGCCGACTCGATACGCTTTCACGGCCTAGGTCTCGAGCGTTTCGGGTTCTGCTTTGGCCGCTGCGATCCACTGTTGCATGGCCGGTAGTGCCAATACATTTTCCGAATACGCCTCAAGCAGCGGAGACAGTTTGACGCCGTACGTCGCGAAACGCGTTACGACCGGTGCGTAAAACGCGTCGGCGATCGAAAAACTTCCGAACAGCATTGGCCCACCTTCAACCATGCATTCGTTCCAGACGGACTGAATTCGCGCGATATCGGCTGCCACGTCGGCGCGTTGAAGGGCAGCCTTTCCTCTGTCATTGTCCCGCGACCGAATATCCATCGGCATATGCGTTCGCAGCGCTGCGAAACCGGAATGCATCTCCGCGGCCACGGAGCGGGCCCGCGCACGCACGTTCATATCGCGCGGCCAAAGGCTGCCGCCGGCGTTTTTTTCGTTGACGTACTCGCAGATTGCTAACGAATCGAACACCGTGAGCTCGCCGTCGATCAGGCACGGCACGCGTCCGCTCGGCGAATAGCGAAGAATCTTGTCGGTTGTATCTTGGCGTTGCAGCAGCACATTGGTTTCGTTGAAGGCAATTCCCGCCTGTTTCATTGCAAGCCAAGCTCGCAGGGACCACGACGAATAGTTTTTGTTACCGATCACCAGCGTCAGGCTCATTGCGGTTTCCCGGTCATGCCGCCGCGATAAACCGGCTCGATTTCCTTCAGGTTTTCGCGGAACATCGTTTCGTACTCATTGCGAAAATAGGTGGCCGCCGTGTCGACCGACTGGCCTCGGTGCTCATCGCTCGTTAACCAGTTGAATGCGTTGTAACGCGCCGCCGCGTACATCAGGACCGCACGTATCCAGTCGGCGGAATACTGCTCGCCCATTTCGTTTGCGAGTGTTACGAAGCGATCGGCAGCTTCGAGAAAATCGTCCGGGAGTTCGTATTTCTGCGTCGCCACGATTGTTTGCCTCACCGCACTTCAGCGGCCTGCGTGCGCGCGGTAAAGGCTAAAGCGGCTACGAGCATGCGCGCGCGAAAGATACGTCGGTGCTTCCGCTTCCATCGGTGTCATGCCGATTCCGAGTTCCGGCGCCGGCTGAAACGGTTGCTCGGAGGCGATGTTATCCACCTTCATCGAATCCAAGTTGTCGCGCGACAGCAGTGGCTCGCCGGGCATAAGCTCCATCAGCGTTGCCTGTAGCCGTGCCAACGTAGCGGGTAGCGCCAGCACCGGTCGCGCATGTCCGCTCGCTGCTGCGGCAAAGGCGACCAGATCGCGTAGGCGGTAAATCTGCGGACCGGCGAGTTCATAGAGACGCTTGAACGTATCGCGATTGTCAAGCGCGTTGGCAAACGCATCAGCGACGTCGCCTACCCACACCGGTTGAAAGCGCGCGTTGGCGCAACCGATCGGCAGCACCGGAAAAAACTTGGCGAGCGTCGCGAACATGTTCAAGAAGTGGTCTTCGGGCCCAAACACGACCGACGGTCGGAAGATCGTCCAGTCCAACGCGGAAGACTGCACGACCGCATCGCCGTCGCCTTTGCTGCGTTGATACATCGATGGGCCGTTTGAATCGGCGCCCATTGCGCTCATGTGCAACAGACGGCGGACGCTGTGTTTACGGCACAGCGCGGCGATGCGCTGCGGAAGACGGACATGCGCCCGCGCAAACTCAGGCCCGTACGGCGACCCCTGCGATCCATGCAGGACACCGATAAGGTTGATCACAGCATCCTTGCCCCAGATCAAGCGGTCCAGGGTCGCATCGTCGTGTACGTCACACTCGACGACATCGATCGTCGGCAACATGATTAAGTGCCGCGCCCTCGCGCGCCGCCGCGTCGGTACGGTTACCCGCAGACCACGCGCAGTCAGGCGGGCGACAATGTGGCGTCCGATAAATCCGGCGCCGCCAATGACGAGAATGTTGGAATGTTGCATGCCGCGAATTCTATTCGCGCCCGTTCAATGATTAAGGCAGCTCTGTCGTGCCTGCCGCCTTCGGAGCGATCGTTCCCAGACGTGCTTTAAGCGATGGCGTCGTCTTGGTGTCGAACAATGCGGCGTAGTAGACGCTGTTCGACATGACCTTCTTGACGTAGTCGCGCGTTTCATTAAATGGAATCGTCTCCGCAAACACCGCACCTTCGACCGGCTTGGACAGTGATGCGCGCCATGCACGCGGGCGGCCCGGCCCCGCGTTGTATGCGGCGGTGGCGAGCATCGGCGAGCCGTCGAGATCGTCGAGCACCATCTTGAGGTAACCGGTGCCCAGCTGCAGGTTGACGTCCAGCTCGTTGACGCGCGCAGGTGTGAAATTGGCAACGTTCATACGCTTGGCCACGTAGCGGGCGGTCGCCGGCATCAACTGCATCAATCCACTGGCGCCGACCGACGAGCGTGCGTCCGTGATGAAACGCGACTCCTGGCGAATCAGCCCGTAGATCCAGTTTTCGTCGAGGCCCAGCGGCGCCGAATATTGAATCAGCGACTCGCGAAACGGCGCGGGAAACCGCTGAGCAAAGTCAAACTCGGCCTTGGTCCGATCGGACGTACTGATCATGCGGTCGAGAACGCCACGCTTGCGCGCAAACTCGGCCGCAGCCAACAGTTGGCGATCGCTTAGTCCGCGCATCTGCCAGTTCCACTCGCGATTGCCTTCGAGCCGCATCCCAAGCTCGTAAAACTTGAACGCGCGCACGAAGCCGGCGTTGGATTCGAAAGGTGCAATCTCTTCCGCAGTCGGCGCCTCGGCACGCGGCGGCAGCGCGATCGGTTGCGCGAGCTCTTCGGCTGCCAGCTGCCCATAGAAGTGAAACTGCGGAGCGATGCGCGAGAACTGTTCCTGGGCCTCGACGACGCTTCCCGCCTGGCGAAGCGCGCGGCCGTGCCAGTAAATCCATGTGGGATCGTCGCGCAGCGTTGCGGGCATGCGGTCGATCACCACCTTGACTGTCTTCCAATCGTTGACGCGCAGCGCACTGCGCACCTGCCACTCGAGCACTTCGTCGACTCTGGCCGCATCGGGGCCGATACCGACGTGTTCACCACCACGCCGATACCAATCGTTGGCTTCGCGCATTAGACGTAGCGCTGCCATGTGGCCGATGCGGCCCCAGACGATCCCGCGCTGTTCGGGCGTCAGCAACAAGTTCAAAGCGCCTGCGTATTCCGCGGCGTCCTGCGGGTTGTCGCGCGCCAGCCGCACGACCGCGACCATCGCCAGCTCACGCTGCACTTCGGTCAGCCGCCGCTCGTGCGCCGTCAAAAACGCTGCCGGCCGATCGATCGCCTGCGTCAACAGTTTCTGATCGACCGGCCGCCCGCTGGCGTCGAGTGCACGCGTGCCGATACGCTTGGCGACATCGAGTTGATTCTGCTCGACGAGTGCGCGAACGCGTTCCCACACAGAAATGCGGTTGTCGGTCAGCAGCGCCTCGGTGAGCGCGATGCAGCCTTCACCGGCCGCGTTGGTCGTGTTTGCGAGCAGCTGCCGCGCTTCGCGCGCAACTGTGTCAGCTTGCTTGGCGACAGCGCGTCGGTACTTCGACAATGCCGAATAGCAGCGAAATTGCGCGTCGTCGGTCCACCACGCAAGTTGTGCCGCCTCACGCTCGAACCCTTGGTAGTCGCCGCGGTTGGCCAAAGCGAGCGCCACATCGAAGCGCAGCCGATCGGCAATGTAGGTCCCTGCATGACGGCTCATGAACTGCGCCACGTCGGACGCCGCTTTCGGTTCTGCGCCCCGGATCTGTCCGAGCAGCTGCCAGTACTCGATGTATGCCGCCAAAGGATGATTAGAAAGGCGCGTGGCCGCCTGCGCGAGCCGATCGCGATCGCCGACCCGCACTGCATCGCGCGCGCTCAGAAACGCTTGGTCGGATGCAGACAGTTCGCTCGCTGCCGCCGCTGGCGCGCGCGTAGGTGCGGCCGACACACTCACTGGTGTGAAAGCAATTGCCGCCAGCGTATAGACTGCAAGTTGAACTTTCATCGGACGCGAATTAGATCATGCGGTGCGCGCTCGAAGCGGTTAATTGCGACTGATGCGCAGCGTTTATTCGTGGCCTGAGGCGGCGGTTGGATAGTCGAGCCCAAAAGAAGTTGCAGCGTGCGCGCCTGATCGAGTCGCGCACAGCGCTGGTCGACCGGGAACAACTTGAAACGGCGTTGCAACGCCGTGTGGCCGACTGGTTGGTTCACGCCGGTGTGCACGCCTTGGGGTTTTACTTTCCGATTCGTGGTGAACCCGATCTGCGGCCTGTCATTGCCGCATGGCTTGCATTGGATTCGAGGCGGGTCGCGGCGCTCCCCGTCGTCGATGGCAGGGTACTCGCGTTTCACGCGTGGACGAAGGACGCGCCGATGCGCGCGGGCGAGTTCGGCATTCCGGTGCCCGCGCAGGGCCGCGCGGTGCAGCCCGAGTGTCTGTTGATTCCCTGCCTTGGCTTCGATACCCAGCGCTTTCGGCTCGGCTACGGGGGCGGGTATTACGACAGAACACTCGCCGCTCTGATACCTTTTCCGCTTGTTGTGGGCGTTGCATTCGATGCAGCGCGGCTGCAGACAATCGATCCTCAGCCGCACGACGTGAAGATGGACGTCGTGATCACCGACGCCGAGGTGTATTAGCAGTAGCGCGTCATGTTTGGCGCAACGGCCCACGCTCGAATTCCGCGCGGATCCAGTCGCAAAACGCCGCAACGTGGGCTGTCTCACGCGTGTTCGCGTTCGCGATCAGCGCGTACGCATAGCCGGTCGGCATTCGGAGCTTCGGAAATGGCGCTATCAGGTCGCCACTCGCCACCAGCTCATCGACGAATGGCGTGCGTGTAAGCACTACACCCTGCCCACGCACGGCGGCCTGCACGGATTGATCGACGAACGTGAACATCAGACGCGGTGTCGGTGGGGCCGAGCGCACGCCGGCGAACTGAAACCAGATCGGCCAGGCGCTGGACGCCGACGTCGGCATCGACTCATCAAGCTCCAACAGAGGCAGTTGAAACAGGTCCTGCGGGTTTTTCAATACGATTCCACTGCGCTCGAGCAGCAGCGGCGACAGGGCTGGCAACACTTCTTCGTGGTGTACCGGCACTGCGTCGCTTGGCAACGACGTCGAGCGGGTCCAGCGGATTGCCACATCGACACCCTCGGCATCGATATCGATAAAGCGATCGCTGGCGTCGATGCGCAGCTCAATCTGCGGATGTTCGCGCTGAAACATCGCTAGACGCGGGACCAGCCAGAGCGACGCGAATGATGCGTAGGTCGTGATCGTCACTCGCGCCGCGTTGCGGGGCCCGCGAATGTCCTCGACGGCACGGTCGATCTGTTTGAGTGCCTGCTGCGCAGCCTGAAACAGCCGATGTCCCGCCGCAGTTAGCGCCAGCGACCTCGTTTGCCGTGCAAATAGTGCCGTGCCGACCTGGCGCTCGAGTTCAGCCACCTGACGGCTGATCGACGACTGCGTCAGGTTCAGTTCCGCAGCGGCGAGCGTGAACGACATCCGTCGCGCCGACGCTTCAAAACCGCGCAATGCGCTGAGGCCAATCGTGCGTTCGCGGCGGACGGGAGTTGCGGGACTCGGCGATTTCATCTCAGCACGATACATGCGAATAACGCATGCATCAACTGCGATTATTTCGTTTGTCACTGAGGCTACAGGAGCATGTAATGCGGACATCGCTACGAACATCATGCGAAAAGCGCATAGGAGTGAAACCATGGAACACCGATCGACAGTCTTCAAAACGCTAGACCTGCCAGGCGGTACGCTGCTGCCGATTTCGTCCATACGCGGCGAGCGGGTGCGAGTCCTATCGGGCCGCGTCTGGTTAACGGAAGAGGGCGATCTGAACGACGAATTTCTGGCCAGTGGCGAGGAAGTCGCGCTTGGCGGTCACGGACTGGCCGTGCTTGAAGCGCTGACGCCTGCGCGGGTCCAGCTCGTTGAGCCGCAGAGTCTGTGGACCGTAGTTAAGAACGCTGCACGGCTGGCTGCGCGAGGGTTGAGCGAGTTATGGCTGACGACGCCGCGCCAACCCAAGGCAGCGTCAAAAGATCTGCGGTTAGCGCAGGCGCTCGCACAATTCGACGGTAGCCTCGGCCTGGTTCAGCGTGTAAAAGTGCAGGCCGGGTGCGCCGGCCGCGAGCAGGCGCTCGCATAGGTCGGTGACGACGTCCAAGCCGAACTCACGAATCGACGCCCGGTCGTCGCCGAAACTTTCGAGCCGCCGCCTGACCCAGCGCGGAATCTCGGCGCCACACGCATCGGAGAAGCGCGCGAGCTGCGTGTAGCTGACGATGGGCATGACGCCAGCCACGATTGGCACATTGCAGCCCAGTGCACGTACGTCATCGACAAATCTGGCGTACGCATCGAAGTTGTAAAAGTACTGCGTGATCGCCGAATCCGCTCCCGCATTGACCTTGCGCACAAAACTTTGCAGATCGTCGGCTGGCGAGCGCGCTTGCGGGTGATATTCGGGATACGCGGCGACTTCGATCTCGAACCAGTCGCCCGTTTCTGCGCGAATGAATTCAACCAACTCGTTGGCGTACCTAAAGTCCCCCGCACCGCCGGCTGCGCCCGACGGGACATCACCTCGTAATGCAACCAGGCGGTGAATGCCGTGACCGCGATAACCTTCGAGCAGCGCCCGAACCGATTCGCGTGACGTGCCGATGCAAGAGATGTGCGGCGCGACCGACAACCCGTCACGGTGGATCTCCATCACCGTGTTCAACGTGCCCTCGCGAGTTGAACCGCCCGCACCGAAGGTCACCGAGAAATACTCGGGCTTCAGTCGCGCGAGCTGCGCCCGAGCGTCACGAAGTTTGGTGGCTCCTTCGGGCGTGCGCGGCGGAAAGAACTCGAAGCTGATGTTTTCCAAATGCTGTTCCTACTTCCGGTCCGGAATCAGCATCGACAGCAGCCAAGAGATGACGCTGTACAAAAGTGCGCCGACAAATGCGGAGCCGAAACCGCCGACGTTAAAGCCCGGCAGCAGCGTCGCAACCGCCCAGAACAGCAACGCGTTGATGACCAGCAGGAACAGACCGAGTGTAAGAATCGTGACCGGCAGCGTCAGAATCACCAGGATCGGTTTGATCAGCGCGTTGACCAGGCCGAGCACCAGCGCGGCTACTGCCGCCGCCTTCCAGTCCTGAATCTGTACACCGGGGAACAGGTACGCGACAGCGAGCAGCGCGATCGCGTTCAGGATCCAAACCAACAGTAGTCGCATCGGGAACCTCCAGCCGGCGTTAGTAGCGGTAGTGATCCGGCTTGTACGGCCCGTCTTTCGCGACGCTGATGTAACGCGCCTGCGCGTCGGTGAGCTCACTCAACTGCGCATTGAGCTTCTTCAGCTGCAACCGCGCCACTTTCTCGTCGAGATGCTTCGGCAGCACGTAGACGCCGACCGGATACTTGTCGGTGTTGGTAAACAGCTCGATCTGCGCGATCACCTGATTGGCGAACGAGCTCGACATCACATAGCTCGGATGACCGGTGCCGCAGCCTAGATTCACGAGCCTGCCTTCGGCCAGCAGGATGATTCTAGCTGCTCAGCGAGGTACACGATGCCCATGCCGCCCTCACCGAGCGTGCGCACGATCGTAAAACCCTGGATCTCCGGTTTGTAGCCCGCCGCGGCGTCGCTTGCCAGCCGGCCGGCCTCGAGCTGGAGGGCCGGCTGTTCGAGGAACGGCGCCGCAGCAGCGGCGTGCACGAGCAGGGACTCGACCTCGCGCATGAGCTCGGCGTCGCCCGCGCACGCAGCGGCGAGGAAGACCGTCCGTTCGTCCGCGCCTCGTTCCAGCGCGGCATGAAACAACCGATCGATCTCCGACCAGCGATCGGGCGTCATGTCACGTCCTGATGCTGAGCTCGCGCATCAACCATGTCTTGGCAAAGCGCCAGTCGCGCGCCACCGTCTCCGGCGAAATGTGCAGCGCCTCCGCCGTCTCGTCCACGGTCAGGCCGCCGAAGAAACGCAATCGACGACCTGGCTCTTGCGTTCGTCGATACCCGCCAGTGCCGCCAGCGCGTCGTCAGCGCGACGAGATCGGCGCCCTTGTCGGCGCCGACGAGAGCCTCGTCGAGCGAAATGCGCCTGGCGCCGCCGCCGCGCTTGAAATACGCGCGCGATCGCGGTGATCCACCAGGATGCGTCGCATCAGCCTTGCTGACATCGCGAAGAAGTGCGCGCGGTCCTGCCAGCGCACGCGCGTGACGTCGACAGGCGAACGTAGGCCTCGTTGACGAGCGCGGTGGTCTGGAGCGTGTGGCCGCCTCGCTCGCCGCGATCAGCCGGCGCGCCAGGTTGCGAAGCTCGGCATGGACGAGCGGAATCAGTTCGTGCAGCGCGGACTCGTCGCCCCCGCTCCACGCGGTCAGCAGCGCCGTGACGCTTCGTCGAGACGGACTGTCGGAAGCCGCGTCGGTCATGAAAACGCGGACGATCTTACTCCTGTGAATCGATTCGTCGCCGATTCCGCGGCGTCGACCAGATCAACGCCGCGATGACAGTTCCGGGCGCGCTTTCCCGCCTATAAAGGGATGTGGCCGAGTCGATGGTGGCGTTCTCGGGCTGAATGGGAATTCTGACTTTCCCTACGCGGCCGTTCACAACAGTCCGCGGTTCCTCGCGCCCACTCGGGTTGGGGTGAGGTTCTCTGGACCTCTATCCTTTTCAAGATCGCCATCGGCCAAGCGCCTATCATTCAACACGTTGCGCGTCCGTAGCCGAGCCGGGTGTCCGAATGTTGGGTCCATTTGGCTCCACATTCGACGTTCCGATTGTGCGCACTACGAACAAACTGGCGGATTTCCCGAAGGATTTTGGAGGCGCCGCCCGGATTTGAACCGGGGATGGAGGTTTTGCAGATCCTTGGTGGCCTTTTCGCAGGCTCACGCCAAATCCACAGATCGGTCCTTTCCCTGAGGAAATCGGCCTTTTCTTGGGTCTCCAGATTTTCTACGTTTTGTAGATTTTTGTCGGCTGGTCAACGCGAGGTCAACGGCGAAACGACTGTCGGCGAACGGCTCTGCTACTCTTATCCGACATGCAGAAAGATGCGTATGCAGCAATCGTAAGCACCGCATTTGCTGTCGCGCTCACCGTTACGCCTGGCCTTCAAAGATGGTGGCTGGCGGCGCCCACGTGGGGTCTGACCGTGTGGGCGGGGTGGCGCTGGTATTCCCACCGAGAGCAGTCGGACGAACCCGCTTCGAAGTTTGATGGAAAATTCTTCACTGCGCCGCCGGCGAAGCCACCTCGAGGACAGAAGCTCGATTGGTTGGACGTCCGGATCGTCGCAATCGCAGTGAGTTTCGGCCGCACTGGTGAAACCTGTGTCGCAATGCAGCTCGCGATCACAAATCAAAGCACCGATTCTGCTGCGAAGCTAAAACTGTTCCTTGCGGATTCACACGTCACTGAGGAAACCCGCCGAATGCAAGTCCTTGCAGCGGCTCCCAAATACGAAGTGATGCGCCGACAAATGCCGGATACGCCGGCTTCAGGACAGCTGCTCTATCCGCCTGTGACCGCCGCACCGGGTGAGAAAGGCGGGGACGTTTGGTTTTTCCATCCCGCTCGTCGGCAATCGCTCCCAATGACGTCCTTGATTGTCGAAGACGTCGTCAGTGGAGCGATCTGGTCCGTGGAAATAGACCCGAAATACTCGAAGGCGGTTGCGGATAATCCGACGGTTCCCGTTCTCTGGTTCGGACGAGATGAGCCCATCGTGGTCATGAAGGGCGAGCAGATGTATCGCTTGCCGTGAGGGCGCCCGCGGTTTTTCCGATAACTTCATTTGCTTTTTCTTCGCCTCAGCCTTAAACTAGGAACTGCGCGATCCTTGCGCGTTTTTTCTCACAACCAAACGTGAGGGAAGGAGTGAGCTTATGGCTCGCAGTGAACGCACGTCGTCGTCGGTTGCCTCAAAAGCGTCGAAGCTGCTGTCAAACCCGAGCACGCCAAAGGCGGTGAAGAGCGTAGCGGCATCGGCGTTGACGCAGGCACCGAACAAGAAGGGCAAGTAGTGGTGGGAGGCCGGAACCCTGCCGGCCTCTCATTTGGAGGATTAGAAATGGCAGAACAGAAATTCGATGAGGGCGCTGTCGTTCGACTGAAGTCCGGCGGGCCGAAGATGACGGTGGTGGACTTCGGCCAGTATGGGTATGGAGCCAGCGAGTCATATAAGTGCCGATGGTTCGACGAGAAAAACAAACTCGTTGAGGGAACGTTCACAGAAGCGGAATTGGAGATTTACGAAGCGAAACCGACTTCGAATGCTTGGGTGAATTCGATCAAATTGATCAGAAATTCACTGACTCTCGTGATCTTGCGTCTTTTCAAGGACGCGAGTTTTTCTCATTTTGAGCGCTTTGACGATCCATTGACTCCCGAACCCCGGTTCGCGTAGTGTCGTTGAACACCTGCTGCCGCGACCGGATCCGTCCGGTCAGTTAACCAAGGGCTACAGCGAGATCGGGCCGAACGGCTGAACGCCAATCCTCTTCCAAAGAGGACGGTCACCAACTCGCAGCGGCAGCCAATAATCGCCCGACTCAACTCGCCCTGCCCAAGGGACGACGAGCCGCGCAAACACCACGAAGGTGATGTATGCGCGTGCGTCCGCGTCTCAACGGGAAACTCATTTCGCTTCGCGTCGCTGAATCCGAATACGCATTCCGTACGGTCGGCTCTACGAATGGGTCCGATCCGGGAAGCTCCCCTATCTCGGTGATGGCGTGCGCTCTTATCTCGTGCGCCGCACCGATCTCGAAAAGTTCATCGCCAGCAACATGACCGAGGTGCGCTCTTAACCGGCATCGGCACTAACCGGACGTAAGACACCCGGGGTCTGCATCGGGCTGGTCCCCTGATGCAGGCCGTGCCCCTTAACAAATGTCTAGGACCAGATAGGACTCAGAATCGTGGCAACAGTGATCGATGGTAACCGTGAGTGGGAACTTCACGTTGAGTCGAGCATCAAGCAAGACCGCACGCCCTTCCGCTTCTCGGCCGCAGAGTTCCTCCGGCAAGTGCACCCTGACACGGACGGGTTCCTCGAACTTCGCGCATTCGGCAAGCAGAAAGTGCAGCATTTCGTGCCGCTGCCGCTCGACGATGCTGCGATGGCTAAGGTGCAAGCGTTCGCGAGTGCCTATCGCAAGGACCACAACGTCTACCACGGCGTCGCGACTCGGGCGACGAAGGTTGACGGAAAGCTCGACAACTGTTCGCACCTCCATGCGCTCTACATCGAGATCGATTTGAAGCATGGCATTCCGCTCGCTGACATCTGGCACAAGCTCACGCTCGAACCCACGCTGCCGTTCGAGTCGAACGACGACGCATTCGCCCACGGCGTGCTGCTCCCGTCAGCCATCGTGCATTCAGGTGGTGGGCTTCATGTGTATTGGTTGCTCTCGGAACCCATTGACCTCGCGACCCCGCTCGGACGGGCACGAGCGTATCAATGGTTAGGTGCACTCGCGCACAAGTTCGGTGGTGACAGTGAGTCGACCGAACCAGCGCGGATACTCCGCATCCCTGACACG
>CAWBRQ010000003.1:0-179058 GCA_963791315.1 uncultured beta proteobacterium | reverse complement strand
ATGTCGTCTACTCGTTCGTTCATATGGTTCATGCAATGTCTTCGGCGGTGAGCTGGGCGCCGATGCAATCGATCACACAGTGCGCAATGCGCTCAGGGTATTGGATCGTCCACGACAGCGCCTGCATCGCACCGAGCGACCCGCCCATCACAGCCGCCCAGCGCTCGATACCCAGCACATCGGCCAGCCGTGCCTGCGCATTGACCCAGTCTTCCACCGTCACTACCGGAAAACTCGCTCCGTACGGCTTGCCTGACGACGGATCGATCGACATCGGCCCGGTGGAACCAAAACAAGAACCTAGGTTATTGACGCCAACGACGAAAAAGCGGTTTGTATCAACCGATTTCCCCGGACCTACCATGTTGTCCCACCATCCGACAGAATCCGGATCGTCGACATGCGTGCCCGCCACATGATGCGATGCATTGAGTGCGTGGCAAATCAAGACGGCATTGCTGCGGGCGGCATTCGAGCTCGCCATAGGTCTCGTACATCAATGAGTAGCCGTCGATCGACGCACCGCTCGACAACTGCAGCGCGGCGTCGAATCGAAACAGCTGCGGCGTGATGATGCCGACCGAACCTGACTGGGCGTCCATTGCGGACGAAGTTTGCCTGATGCGCGCAATGGCAAACTTCGGTCTCGCTTTAGTTTCCGTTCGCAAAAGGGAGGCCTCGTGAGCTACGTTGTCTACGGAATGGCGTCGTCCGGCAACTGCCACAAGATCAAGATGGCGCTGGAGCACCTGCGCCTGCCATATCAATGGCGCGAGATCAATACGTTGAAGGGTGAAACGCAAACGCCGTCGTTTTTGGCGATGAACCCCAACGGTCAGGTACCGGTGCTCGCCGTTGACCAGAACACGTTCTTGCCCGAATCAAATGCGATCCTGTGGTATCTCGGCGAAGGAACTCCGCTGGTGCCGGAAGACAGGTTCCAACGAGCACGCGTACTGCAGTGGATGTTCTTCGAGCAGTACAGCCATGAGACGGCGATCGCGGTCGCGCGCTATATCCGAGTGTTCCTGAAAAAGCACGACGACGCGCGCCTGCCTGCGTTGGAAAAGCGCGGTTATGCAGCGCTGGGCGTGATGGACCGGCATTTGTCCGATCGCGCGTTTTTCGTCGGCGAAGCGCTATCGATTGCCGACCTGGCGCTGTTCGCCTACACACACAAAGCCGACGAAGGTGGCTTCGACATCACGCCGTATCCTGCTGTGCGTGCGTGGCTTGAGCGAGTCGCGGCCGCACCCGGTGTGTCTCCAATGCCACCACCATGAGCCTTTTGTTGCAGCACTTTCGTACGCTGGCGCGCGCGAACCGGTTGGCTAATCATCGCTTGCACAGCGCGTGCAGCCAGCTGACCAACGACGAACTCAAGGCAACGCGCACCAGTTTCTTCCCCAGCCTGTGGGCGACCCTGAATCACATCCTGATCGTCGATTGGTACTACATCGCTGCGCTGTACCGCGAGCGCGACATGCGGCGCGCGTTCGGATCAGCAACGCCCTATGACGACATGCGCCAACTAGCTGTCGCCCAGGTCGATTCCGATCAGCGGCTGATCGACTGGTGTGACGCTTCCGACGACACCGCGCTCGATGCCGTGATAGAAATGGATCGCCAAACGTTCGTACAACGCGATCTTGCACGGCACGTGCTGATGCACTTGCTGACACATCAAATTCACCATCGCGGCCAGGTGCACGCGATGCTCGCTGGCACGCCGATCAAGCCACCGCAACTGGACGAGTTTGTGATGCCTAGCGAAGCGCATTTTCGAACCGACGACCTCGCTGCACTCGGCTGGACCGAAGATGATCTGTTCGGACAGCGTGCTTAGGCTCCAAGGAAGCTCTGGCACTAACATACGACCATGAGTGTGCTCGAGACGAGATTTAACCCGCGTAGCGCCGAAGTTCAGGCCAACGTGAAGGCAATGCGCGCTCAGGTCGCCGATCTGAAAGACAAAATCACCACGATCGCCGCAGGTGGAGGGGAGCAGGCACGCAGCAAGCACATTGCGCGCGGCAAGCTTCTGCCACGCGATCGCGTGCAGATGCTGCTCGACCCCGGCACCCCGTTTCTCGAGCTGTCGCAGCTCGCCGCCTACGGCATGTACGACGGCGACGCCCCATCGGCCGGCATCATCACCGGTGTAGGAAAAGTTGCGGGCCGTGAGTGTGTGATCGTGTGCAACGACGCGACGGTGAAAGGAGGCACCTACTACCCGATCACCGTCAAGAAACACTTACGTGCGCAAGAAATCGCGCGCGAGAACCGGCTGGCTTGCATCTACCTGGTCGACTCCGGGGGGGCCAATCTGCCTAATCAGGATGACGTCTTTCCAGACCGCGACCATTTCGGCCGCATTTTTTTTAATCAGGCGACACTATCGGCGGCCGGTATTCCGCAGATCGCCGTGGTGATGGGATCGTGTACCGCAGGCGGCGCGTACGTTCCGGCGATGAGCGACGAATCGATCATCGTTGCCAATCAGGGGACGATTTTTCTGGGCGGCCCACCTCTGGTGAAGGCCGCCACCGGCGAGATCGTCAGCGCAGAGGAACTCGGCGGCGGCGATGTGCACACGCGGCTATCGGGCGTCGCGGACCATCTTGCTGCAAACGATGCGCACGCGCTGGCGCTTGCGCGGCGCATCATGGCGACCACCAACTACGTCAAAGCAGTCGCACAGGACGTGCGCGAACCGCGGCCACCGAAGCACGATCCTGCCGATTTGTACGGCGTGATCCCCACTGATACGCGCCGGCCGTACGATGTACGCGAAGTCATCGCGCGCATCGTCGATGGTTCGGAGCTCGACGAATGGAAGGCACGCTACGCAACGACGTTGATCACCGGGTTCGCGTGGATCGAAGGCATGCCGGTCGGCATCATTGCGAATAACGGCATTTTGTTTTCCGAAACCGCGCAGAAGGCTGCGCACTTCATCGAGCTTTGCTGTCAGCGCAAGGTGCCGCTGGTATTCCTACAAAATATCAGCGGCTTCATGGTCGGGCGCAAGTACGAAAACGAAGGTATCGCACGTCATGGCGCGAAGATGGTGACCGCGGTGGCGTGCGCACAGGTGCCGAAGTTCACGGTGATCATCGGCGGCAGCTTCGGTGCCGGTAACTACGGCATGTGTGGCCGCGCGTATTCGCCGCGCTTTTTGTGGATGTGGCCGAATGCTCGCATCAACGTGATGGGCGGTGAACAGGCCGCGAGCGTGCTCGCCACTGTCAAGCGAGACGGGATCGAGGCGCGCGGCGGCGCCTGGAGCGCAAAGGAAGAAGCCGCCTTCAAGGCGCCCATTCTCGAACAGTTCGAGTACCAGGGTCATCCTTACTACGCGAGCGCACGTCTATGGGACGACGGTGTCATCGATCCGCTCGACACCCGCATGTGCCTCGCGCTTGGGTTATCTGCGGCGTTGAATGCGCCGATTCCGGAGACGAAGTTCGGCGTCTTCCGAATGTAAACACGCATGTGATGAGCATCAGCATCTACACGCGTGCCGAGCACGAAGACCTACGGCGACAAGTTGCTCGCTTTGTCGCGACCGAAGTCGAGCCGCACGCGCTCGAATGGGATGAAGCCGGATTCACGCCGCGCGACGTGCTGCGAAAGATGGGCACGCTCGGCTGGCTCGGCCTGATGTACTCGCCCGATTATGGCGGTGCGGGTGCCGACATGACGACCAACGTTGTCTTTCAGGAAGCGCTGTCACGCGCGACGTCGGGTGGCTTCGTGATTACCGTGCTTGTGCACACGGACATGGCGAGTCCGCATCTTGCGCACGCCGGCACGGCTGAACAAAAACAGCGTTGGCTGCCCAAGGTGGTTGCCGGCGAGCTGATCACCGCAGTTGCGGTCACCGAACCCGACGCAGGCTCCGACGTGGCGGCGATTCGGACTCACGCGAAGCGCGACGGCGACACCTGGGTGCTCAATGGCAGCAAGATGTTCATTACCAACGGCGTGCACGCTGACCTGGTGTTCGTCGCCGCGCGTACCGATGCGAGCGGAAAGGGGTCACGGGGTCTATCGATTTTCGCTGTCAAGAAAGGCACGCCGGGCTTTAGTGTGGGCCGCGCGTTGA
The DNA here is from genome assembly GCA_963791315.1 of uncultured beta proteobacterium. GTDB lineage: Bacteria > Pseudomonadota > Gammaproteobacteria > Burkholderiales > Burkholderiaceae_F > JACCZX01. The sequence continues at coordinate 174,950 of CAWBRQ010000003.1, read as the reverse complement.
AGAAAAGCGGCTGGCTCGCTTCGGATACTGCGGAGCTGGTGTTCGATGACTGCCGTATTGCCGCCGACCAGCTGATCGGTGAAGAAAACGCCGGCTTCTACGCGATCATGCGCAACTTTCAGACGGAGCGCATCGCGCTCGGCTCGATGGCAGTCGGGCATTGCTTGACCGCGCTTGACCTCGCATATCGCTACGTCAACGAGCGCAAAGCATTCGGCGCAGCGCTGTGGGAAAAACAAACGGTGCGTCAACAGCTATCGATGCTCGCAGCAAAGACCGAAGCAGCGCGCCAGCTGCTGTATCACTGCGCGTGGATGGTCGACCAGCAGCACGACGCCGTGCGCGAAGTTTCGATGCTGAAAGCGCTGACCGGTGAATTGGTCAACGAGGTCACGTACACCTGCCAGCAGTTTCACGGCGGCATGGGGTACATGCGCGAGAGTGCCATCGAGCGACTGGTGCGTGATGCGCGCGTGCTGGCGATCGGCGGTGGTGCCACCGAAGTGATGCTCGAGGAAGTCGCTAAACGATGGCAGCCGGCGTGAAGTTATCTAGAGCATTCACAGCGGCCGTTATCGCTGCCTGCGGGAGCTTCGCGCATGCGTTCGAGCCGTTAATTGTCGCGGGCGAGCCATCTTTACAGGTGCAATGGCAACCTGCGAAAGATGTCGGTCGTCGCCCGGCGATCATTGCATTGCATGGTTGCGGCGGTTTGTATAACAGCCCTGGTCGGTTCGATGATCGATACACGTGGTACGCCCAGCGCTGGAATGCTGCCGGCTGGCATGTGGTCGCGCCGGACAGCTTCGGATCGCGCGGCCAGGGCAGCATCTGCGCGCAGGCTCCGAGCGACCGAACGATTAAAGTCGCGCACCGTCGCGAAGATGTGCTGCGCACGGCAGCGTGGCTGATGGATCGCAACGATGTCGATCCCCAACGGATCGCAATCGTCGGGTGGTCGCACGGCGGCTCGACAGCCCTCGAGGTCATCGACCGATCTCTATGGCGATCGCAGCCGCCGGCAGCGATCGTTGTGTACTACCCCGGCTGCGGCGGATGGAAGCGGCGGACTTTGGCCCAACCTGCGGCGCCGATGTTGATGTTGCTCGGTGAAGCCGATGACTGGACTCCCGCGGCTCCCTGCAAGGAATTGGCCGACCGTTATCAATCGGAACATCCGGGTATCGTTTCCGTGCGTGCTTACGCTGACGGTTACCACGGTTTTGACAGGCGAGGGCCCGTGCGTTTCCACTCCGACATACCCGCAGGCGCCGATAAACGTGGCGTGCATGTGGGCGGCAACGCCATTGCGCGCGAAGCATCGCTGGCCGAGCTCGATCAGTTTCTCGCTCGATATTTGCAATCCAAATGAAATTCAAGACTTTGGAAGTCAGCGTTGATCATCGCGTAGCGGTCATATGGCTCGCACGCGAAAAAGTGCGCAACGCGTTCAACGAAGTGTCGATCGCAGAACTGACTGCGGCGTTCGACCAGTTTGGACACGATGACGACGTGCGTGCGATCGTGCTCGCCGCCCAGGGACCGGCCTTCTGCGCAGGTGCCGATCTCGATTGGATGCGGCGCATGTCCGAATACACGAACGCGGAGAATCAAGCCGATGCGATGAGACTGGCGACGATGCTGCGCACCGTCTACGAATGCCCGAAGCCGGTCATCGCGCGCGTGCACGGCGATGCATACGCAGGTGGCGTCGGGCTGCTCGCCGCATGCGACATTTCGGTGGCGTCGTTGGATGCAAATTTCTGCCTGTCCGAAACCAAGCTCGGATTGATCCCGGCGACGATTGGCCCGTATGTGCTGCGGGCCATGAACGCCAACATCGCACGGCGCTACTTTCTTACCGCAGAGAAGTTCAACGCAGCGGAGGCATTTCGCATCGGACTGGTGCACGAGATCACCGTGCCGAAAGAGCTCGACGGCAAGGTCAACGAAATCCTGGGCGCGTTGATGTTGACAAGCCAAACCGCAGTGGCAGAAGCCAAGCGGTTGGTGCGGGACCTGACCGCGCGGACGATCGATGACGCGTTGGTCGCCGATACCGCCCGGCGCATCGCAGCCATTCGCATCACCCAGGATGGACGCGAAGGCGTGCGGTCGTTTCTTGAGAAACGTAAGCCACGCTGGGTCGTCGAATACGAAACGATGGCCGAGGCAGACGACGATTCGCCACAGTGATGCAGACGTTCGACATCGCGCAACTGATCGCGCTGGCTACCGTGCTCGGCTTTGCGAGCGGCATCCGCCTGTACGCGGTGCTGCTGATTACGGGGATGGTGGGTTATGCGGGCTGGGTTGAACTGCCTGGCGGTCTTGCGATTCTTCAACACCCGTGGGTCCTCGCTGCGTCCGGTTCGATGTTCGCAGTCGAGTTTGTCGCCGACAAGATTCCAGGAGTCGACACCGTTTGGGATTCGATTCAAACCTTTGTTCGAATTCCGGCCGGCGCAGCATTGGCCGCCGGCGTGTTCGGCGGAATGGACAACGCCGTATGGACGACCGTTGCCGCGATTGTCGGTGGATCGCTGGCAGCGACCAGCCACTTCACAAAAGCGGGTACGCGCGCGGCCGCGAATACATCGCCCGAGCCGTTTTCCAACATCGGCCTGTCGGTAGCGGAAGACATAGGCATTGCGGGCTTGATGTGGCTCGTACTCAGTTATCCATTCGTTGCGCTCGGCATCGTAATCGTATTACTGATACTCGCGGTCTGGCTGCTGCCCAAACTCGTACGTTTCATCACACGCATTGTGCGTAGCGTGTTTTCGGTTCCTGCGGATCGACATGTTCAGCAAAATACTCATCGCTAACCGCGGGGAAATTGCTTGTCGTGTGATGACCACCGCGCGGAGGATGGGAATTCGCACGGTCGCGGTGTACTCGGATGCCGACACAAACAGCCGTCATGTAGCGATGGCCGACGAAGCGGTGCGCATCGGTCCGGCGCCTGCTAGCGAGAGCTACCTGCGCAGTGATCGGATCGTGGCGGCGATTAACGCGACGGGTGCAGATGCGGTCCATCCCGGCTATGGCTTCCTGTCAGAAAACGAAGCGTTTGCGCGGACACTCGCTGACGCAAAGGTCACGTTCATCGGCCCGCCGCCGTCTGCGATTCACGCGATGGGCAGCAAGAGCGAAGCCAAAAAGCTGATGGAGCGCGCCAAGGTGCCGCTGGTTCCGGGTTATCACGGCGATCAGCAACAGCCGGCTCTACTGCAAACGGAAGCCAACCGCATCGGGTACCCGGTGCTAATCAAGGCCAGCGCAGGCGGTGGCGGCAAAGGTATGCGCGTCGTAACGCGGAGCGATGAGTTCACGGCTTCGCTAGCTTCGTGCCAGCGCGAGGCGAAGGCGTCGTTCGGTGATGATCACGTACTGATCGAAAAATACGTGCAGCGGCCGCGACACATCGAGATTCAAGTGTTTGCCGACGGTCACGGCAACGCCGTCAGCCTGTTCGAGCGCGACTGCTCGGTGCAGCGCCGGCATCAGAAGATCATTGAAGAGGCGCCCGCACCCGGGATGACCGCAGCACGCCGGCGCGCGATGGGCGAAGCGGCAGTGGCCGCGGCCAAAGCAGTTGGTTACGTTGGCGCCGGCACCGTCGAATTCATCGCCGATCCTTCCGGCGAGTTTTTCTTCATGGAGATGAACACGCGGTTGCAGGTGGAGCATCCAGTCACCGAAATGATCACAGGTTACGACCTGGTCGAATGGCAATTGCGGGTCGCCGACGGCGAAGCATTGACGCAGATGATTCCGGATCTACAGCAGGAGCTTTCAATTCGCGGTCACTCATTCGAGGCACGCATTTACGCGGAGAATCCTGACAAGGGATTCTTGCCTGCGACCGGACGGATCTTGCATCTGGCGCAACCCACAGCCGTCGAGTTTCGGCGCAATCACGATGACAACGGCTTTCACGATCCAGCGCCAGTCCGCATCGATGCCGGCGTGCGCGCCGGTGACCAGATCACGCCGTACTACGACCCGATGATCGCGAAGCTGATCGTATGGGGCGAGGATCGAGCCCATGCCCTCGCGCGCATGCAGGCGGCACTAACCGAATTCCACATAGTCGGTGTCGCCAACAATGTTGACTTTCTTTCGCGGCTGGTCATGAATGAAGCCTTCGCACGCGGCGACGTTCACACCGGTCTGATTGAACAGGAACGTGCGCGCCTTTTCCCGGATCCGGACGAAGGCCAGTCACAAGTAACGCAGATCATGCTCGCCTTTGCCTGCGCTCGGTTCCTGGCCGACGAAACACGCCACGCAGCGCTTGACCCGTGGAGCTCGGCGCATGGCTGGCGCTTGAATACGACGTATCGGCGCACGATGACGCTGAACTCCGGCACTGCCGCGCACGACGTCGTCATCGAATACGCTCGCGACGGTTACCTATTTCACTATGACGGGACGAGCACCGCGTTGGCGTTCACCGCCAGTGCGGGTTCCGGTATGTCGATTCGCTTCGGCGAGCACACGCTGACCGCCGATGTGGTGCGCGCGGGTGACGAGTTGCATGTCTTCCATAACGGGCGGCACCGCGTCTTGGCGCTTGCCGACATCATCGCGCAGTCGGCAGCGGCGGAGGTCGAAACCGGCAAGCTAACCGCTCCGATGCCCGGCAAGCTGATTGCGATCCATGCGGCAACTGGCGCGCGCGTAGAACGGGGTGCTCCACTGCTGGTGATGGAGGCAATGAAAATGGAGCACACGATCTTGGCTCCATCGAACGGCGTCGTCAGCGAAGTCTTGTATGCCGTCGGCGATCAGGTCGTCGAAGGCGCCGAGCTAGTGCGATTTTCGCCGGCAACCGAATCGGGTTGAACGTCGGGAGACCGCATCGCAGTGACCAGCGCCGCGGGAGGCAGCTTCTCGATCGAATCCCTCAGCGTAGCGACGACCTCGGACGCTGAGGCCGCGAGAAGACGCGCACGAGCTTTTTCCATGCTGCCCTCGGCGTGCCATAGCGCGACCACAATTTTTAAGTCGGGAAATCGCGGGCGCAGTCGCTTGCATAGAAATGACGCATGCAACAACGCGGCGGGTGGCAGCGCGGAGATGTAAACCGCCTGCGGCGCCAGCTTGGCCACCCTCTCCAGTACTTCGCTTTTCAGCACGGCGGCGGTCAGTAATTCAGCCGAGACATTGCGAGCAGTCAGTCGCCGTAGCAGCATCGCGCCGACGATCTCGTCGGCCTCGCCACGCGCGGGCACGATGCAGACGGTAATTGGGTCAGGAGGCGCCCCGCTTGTCGGCGCGGTGGCCTGCGTTTCGGCGGATTTCTCCTTGTCTCTGACTACGCGATCCGGGATGTCATCGACCAGCGTTCGCAAACTGTCGAATACAAAACGCATGCGGTCGTCCGTGAGCTCTTCGTTATGCCGATCGCGCTCGGCCAGAGCAAGAACCGGAATCAGCACTGACTCATACAGTGCTTCGAGCCCGTGCTCCTCAACGTAGGCTTCCGCCAGCTCGAGGGCTTCTTCCTGGTCGCGCGCGAGCAGGCGCTGATAAAGACGCTCTTCGAGTGGCAACACCGGCTGATCGCCGAGCATGATGCTCAAGAATGCAAACTGAGGGACGTATCGCCCCATCACCACCAAGCAAACGGTGAGCGGCACCGCGAGCAGCAGGCCGACGGCGCCCCATAGCCACGTCCAGAAGATGGCCGCTGCGATGATTGCGATCGCCGACATCCCCGTGCTCGACCCGTAAACCCACGGCTCTACAACATTGGCGATAACGAGTTCGAGTACCAAGAACACGGCCACCGTCCACACCACCAGCGACCACCCGTCGGAGATTGCAAACGCGAGACCGATCGGCATTGCCGCGGCGATCCAGGCGCCAATGTAAGGAATGAAGCGCAAAGCCGTTGCCAGCAACCCCCACAGTGCCGCATTCGGCACTCCAAGCGCGTACAACGCGATCCCCACCGGAAGCCCGTAGCTGACGTTAACGATCAGCTGGACCCGCAAATAGCGGCTGACGCGGTCGGCGGCCTCTTCGAACACTTGCGTGGTGACGTTGAGCTGCCCGCGTCCGACCAGTCGAATCAAGCGGTCGCGTAAGTCTTCCCGCTTCAAAAGAATGATGAATGTGAACAGGATCACTGCGCCGGCCACCGTCAGTGGCACAACCAACAGCATGACGATGTCGCGCATGAACTCAAACGGCGTTGATGGCGCTTCCTCAATCGTCACGGGAATCGGCCGATCAGCCGGTGCCTGCAGCCGCGCCGGCGGCGCTTTGCGCGTTCCAGACGCGCCGTCTTTGGCTATCTCGGTACTGATCTCATCGATCGTGCGGCGCGCTTTGCCGAGGCTGCCTTCCAGATCCGATCGCAGGACTGAGACTTTGCTCAGAATGTTCTTCTTGTATTCGGGCAGACTCGCGGCCAGATTCAGGAACTGAACGACCGATACCCAAATTACCCCCGCCATCACAACGCATGACAGGCTGACCATGATCGCGGTGGCAACAGCACGCGGGACTTTGCGACGCTCGAGACGTCGTACCGCGGGAGCCAACAGAAAGGCCAGCAGCACCGACAGCGCCAGCGGGATCAGCACGTCGCGACCGAAATAAAGGATGCCGGTCACCACCACGAACGTAACCATCGCGGTCAGCTGCGAGCCCGGTGGTTTTCGAATAGCCGTTGAAAATAGAGGGCGTGGAACTGGCGGCACAATGCATTTCCAGAGGTCGCGCGATCATAGTCCCGCGAGCGGTATCCGAGGCCTTAAATGCACCTCCGGAGCAGCGCTAACATCAAGGAACTATTCAGGGGGTTCATCATGCCGACGCTTCCGAAGCGAGTGCGCATTGTCGACGTTGGCCCACGCGACGGACTGCAGAACGAGAAGCAGATGATTCCGGCCGACATCAAGGTCGAGCTGGTCGATCGTCTGACCGACGCCGGCTTTACCAACATCGAGGTGACCTCGTTCGTCTCGCCAAAATGGGTACCGCAGATGAGCGACGCCACCGAAGTGATGGCGAGGATTCGGCGCAGACCTGGTGTCACCTATTCGGTGCTGGTTCCGAATGTAAAAGGGATGGAAGGTGCGCTCGCGGCAAAAGCAGACGAAATAGTCGTGTTCGCTGCTGCCAGTGAAGCGTTCTCACAGAAGAACATCAACTGTTCGATCGATGAATCGATCGAACGCTTTCGGCCGGTCACCGAGCAGGCGCAGCAGCACGGCATGCGAATCCGCGGTGCAATTTCATGCGCGCTGGGTTGCCCATACCAGGGAGAGGTCGACGCCGGTGCAGTCGCGCATGTAGCGCGGCGGATGAAGGACATTGGCGTCCAACATGTCGGCGTCGCCGACACGATTGGCACCGGCACGCCGGAACAGACCAAGCGCGTGATGGACGCAGTGCTCGGCGTTTACCAGCTCAATGACATCAGCGGCCACTTTCACGATACCTACGGCATGGCCACCGCCAACGTCTACGCGTGTCTTGAGCTCGGCATTTCGAGTTTCGACTCCAGCATCGCGGGACTCGGTGGCTGTCCCTATGCAAAAGGGGCGACCGGAAACGTCGCGACCGAAGACGTGCTGTATCTACTCAACGGCCTCGGAATCGAGACCGGCATCGATTTTGCGAAGGCGGTCGCGACTGGCCAGTGGATCAGCGGCATTCTTAACCGCAAAGCACACTCGCGGGCAGGTAACGCCGTCACTGCCAAACTCGCCGCCTGAGCAGCCTCATCAACGATTCGATGTCACCCGATCTGAAAGCCGGCATTCAGTTCGATTTTGAATACAAGGTCCCTGACAGCAAGACAGTGCCGCGCCTGTACCCCGAATGGTCGGAGTTCGGCGAAATGCCGGAAGTGTTCGCCACCGGATACCTGATTGGCCTAATGGAAGGCGTATGCCAGTTGGCGATCAAGCCGTTCCTGGATTGGCCGCGCGAGCAGTCGGTTGGCACACATGTCAACTTTTCGCACCTGGCAGCGACGCCACCGGGCCTGACCGTACGTGTCCACTGTGAAGTGCTCAGCGTGGACGGACGCAAAGTCATGTTTCGCGCGCGAGCGCATGACGGCCACGACCTGATATCCGAGGGTACGCACGAGCGCGTGATCATCGACGCGGCGCGCTTCAATCAGAGGCTGCAATCAAAACGAAGCGCGACGGTTTGAACGCAGTACCTCCTGCATTACCGGACTCGCCGGTGCCATCGCCGTGCGTTTCGGTTTGCAGAATGGATGCGACCAGCGGGTGGTGTGAGGGCTGCTTGCGCTCGATCGATGAAATCGCGCGGTGGTCGGAAATGGGCGAAGATGAAAAGCGTGCGGTGTGGGCACAACTGGCAGGACGGCGCACAGCATGACCGCTGCTTCGGCAGTTTTGCCATCGACGGTGCGCGTTCTCGAACGCGGCTGGGTTTCTTCGAACAATGTTTTGTTGTTCGACGACGACCACTCGGCGACATTGATCGACACCGGCTATGTGACTCACAGCACACAAACCGTGCAACTCGTGCGCCATGCCCTTGCTGGCAGGCAACTCACACGCATCATCAATACTCACTTGCATTCAGATCATTGTGGCGGCAATTCCCTGCTAAGCCGAGAGCTCGGCGCGACGATCACGATTCCGCCCGGCCATGCCGAGGCCGTAAAGCGCTGGGACGACACGGTGCTCGGCTTCTCAGCGTGCGGTCAAGCCTGCGATCGGTTCAATGTCGACGCCATCATCCAACCCGGCGAGCGCTTGATGACGGGCGGCTCTGAGTGGCAAGCGTTCGCATCGCCTGGACATGATCCACACTCGATCGTCCTTTGGAATGCTGATGACCGCACGCTCATTTCAGCGGACGCTTTGTGGGAGCACGGCTTCGGCGCGATCTTTCCCGAAGTCGAGGATGGATCGGGGTTCGTCGAGCAACGCGCAATTCTCGAGTTGATAGGCGAGATAAAGCCGCGGCTGGTCATTCCGGGCCATGGCGCGCCGTTTACCGAAGTCGATCAGGCGCTCGCACGCGCATTTGCACGCCTCGATGCGCTCGAGGCCAGCCCCGAACGTAACGCGCGCAGCGTGATCAAGGCGCTGCTTAAGTTCCATCTGTTAATCGTGCGTGACGTCACGCTGGACGAGTTAATCCAACGCTGCGGCGGATGGCACTACGCGCGCATTATTAACGAGCGTTTCTTTCGATTGCCGTTTGCCAAGTTCATTTCGCGCACCGTCGAGGAGCTCGCGGCCAGTGGCGCGCTGCTGCTAGACAATGGCATCGTCGCCAATCTCGATTAATCCGGCCCGCTAATTAGCTCAGCAGAGCCGTCGCCATCAGTGCAAGCGATACCAGCGCGACGACACCCGCCAACAGGTTCAGATCGTCTCCCAGATCAGAACCGTTTGGGACATCTTCCGGCATTCCCGCCTCCATTGCTTACGCCCTAACTAAAACATCGGCGCCTGCGTTGCGGCATTTGATCGTCCTGACGGACGACGCAAATGGATTGATGGATTAGCTCAAAAAATCAACGTTCGCGTTCGCTGATTCAGCGTTGCGGCAACGACGGTAGCCGCGCCTGCGTGGCCGTCACACTCGGCAATCAGCGACGCGCCGCGCGCGTGTTCGTGCATCGCCATGCCGCATGCATACAGCTTCACGCCTGCAACTTTCACTTCGCGAATGAAGTCGCCGACGGTCTTGGTGCGCTCCGCATCGGTATGCGCGGCGTCCGCCACGCCGGGTAGCAACCACCGCACCGTGCTCGACGTGAAGTGCATATCGACGTCGATGTCGAGCGCACGCGCCGCGAGTGCATAGACGAACGGGGCCGCTGCCAGCGCAGCGCCGTCCGGAACTTTCGGACCCGCCGACCACAGCACGATCACCAGCTTGTCGATGCCTGCGTTCATTCGATCAGTAGCCACGGTTGGGATCGATGTCGAAGTCTTCGGTATAGAAGTCGTCGATTGGCGGCACCAGTTTTTCCGCCAATCGTGGCTGCAGCCATGTGCGGTAAGCCGCAGCGTCCATTAGCAACGCGCGCTCGGTCTCCAGAGCGGTCGGCTCGACATTGAACAGCCAGCCTGCACCGTACGGGTCGGTAATGATCAGATGAATGTTGTCGACCGCCGAAGCATTCGCCTCGATGATGCGACACGACAGCGGCGCATGAATCGCGACCGCGGTCTTGCCGGTCTCCATCACACCCATCGAACGATCGCGATCGATCGTGCTGCCGGCCGGACGCGGAGTGAACAGCATGAACTGGCCGTGCGCCGACACGAGGTGTGTCGCGCCGACGCGCGCGCGCCCATCGGCGTCGAAGCGCACCCACATATCCTGCTCAGGCGCGTAAAGACAATCGGTGGCCAGTTGATCGAGTACCGAACTCATTCGCTAGCGCCCTTCGTGCTGGCTCAGGGAGCACGAGGGGGCGAGCCGAGCCCCCTCGTTCTTAATGATGCGGCCGGCGCAAAGCGCCGGACCCGCCAGTACAACGCAGCGCGTTGTACTGGCGGAAGAGTATGGGAGTCGAACCCACCAGGGATTGCTGGCAACCCCTACCAGATTTGAAGTCTGGCCGGCCCACCGGGACACGACACTCTTCCGGATTAGTGATGGCGAAAACGATCTTAGGCGCGCCATGGATTTGCTCGCCTGACCAGGTGATCGTCGCGCACTCTGCGCAGGTAACCGACCTTGTCGAAAAACTCCAGAATCTGGATTGCCAGCTTGCGTCCGGTGGCGATTTGGTCGCGAAACTCCGCCGCGCGCGCCGCACCGTGGCGCTCGGCGACGCTGCCTGCAATGTCGGCGAGTTCGGCGACCGCACTCGTTAGAAAAAAATGATCGTGCGCAACCTGTGCAACCTCGCCGGTACGGGCCACGGTCTTCAGCAAGTGCCGTACTTCGACTTCGGGAATACCAGTGTCGCGCGCGATGTCGCGTACTCGAGGGGGATCAAACTTGCGATCATCGAGCAACGGCTTGATGCGCTCCCACCGCGCACGCTGATCCTTGCCCAACGCTGCGGTGTGCGTCGGCAACGCCAGAAACGCGCCGCGACGCTGCAATGCTGACTGTTCCAGTAACTCATCGATGAGCGAGCCGAACGCATCGATGTCGAGCGAGGGTGCGAGCATGCGCCGCAGTCTCTGCTGCTCGACTCCGGGCATTTCGGGCTCCTTCTCGTGCGCGAACCCGATCGCAGTGATGACTTCGCTGCGCAAGCGCTGCCAGTGTTTCGCGGAGACGGCCACAGCGATGGCAACGTGCGCACCGCTGGCGTCGATCAGCTCATGTAACTCGTCGTCACGCAGATTCCAGGACGACGCAATGCGCGACAGCGCCACTGGCTCGCGATCGAGCCACGCGCGCAAGGCATCAACCGGCGAACTGTCGCGCAGCGCCGCCAGCAACTGCAGACGCGCAGGAGCACGGCGACCACGTCGCGCGGCGGAGCCGAGCGTCATTACATCGAGCACCGTGCCGCCGCCGAGCGTGCGCTGTGCCGAGGCATCGCGAACCACGAATCGGTCGCCACGGCATACGGCGAGCGGACGGTCGATCGTCACCGATACCAACTGTGATTCACCCGGCTCGATGCGCGTGGCATCCAGTACCGCTACTTTGGCCATCGCATCGTCAGTGCCATGGTGCAGATGCACCGTCGACGAATTACCAAGCGACTTAGCAACGCGCGCCGACAAGGTTAACGTCGCATCGAATCGCTCGGTCATGTTTGTCAGCGACGGCGCCTGCACCCACATGCCGCGCTCGACCTGAGCTTTTTCGACGCCGACGAGGTTCAACGCGCAGCGCTGTCCGGTGGCTCCGACCGTACTCGTTCGATCCTGTGCATGGATCGTACGCACGCGCGCGGTCAGCGCAGCGTGGGCAGTCGGTCCGATGCTCACTGATTCGCCAACTCGAATCTCGCCCGCGTGCACGGTGCCGGTGACGACCGTGCCGATACCGGATAACGTAAAGCAACGGTCGACCGCCATCCGAAACTGCCCGCGATTCGTTCTTGCTATGCGGCTCGCTGCCGCATCCAGCAGATGGGCCTTCAGCGCGTCGATACCGTCGCCGCTCAGCGATGAAACCGGAAAAACCGGCCAGCCCGCGGCAGCGGTGTTGCGTACACGATCGGATAGCTGAAGCAGCACCTCATCGACGCGTTCCGCGGACACCGCGTCGATCTTGGTCAGCGCGACTGCGCCTGCATCGATACCGAGCAGCAGCAGGATGTCCAGATGCTCATCGGTCTGCGGCATCACACCGTCGTCGGCCGCAACTCACTAGCAGTGCGAAGTCGATGCCAGTCGCGCCCGCCAACATCGTGTGCACGAAGCGCTCGTGTCCCGGCACATCGACAAAGCCCAGAACATCGTCGCCGACCGGCACATACGCATAGCCGAGCTCGATCGAGATGCCGCGCTTGATTTCCTCAGGCAGCCGATCGGTGTCGCGACCCGTCAAACGCTTGATCAGCGATGTCTTGCCATGATCGATGTGGCCCGCGGTTCCGATGATCATGGTGTGACCAGCGCCTTTAGATTCTCAGAAAACGCGGCTTCATCGCGCGGCCAAAGGCAGCGCACGTCGAGCCACAGCGCACCGTCGGCGATACGACCGATTACGGGCGTCGGCAACGCGCGAAGTCGGTCCTGCAACCGTTCGATCGCACGGCCGCTGACTTTTCCTGCCGGACGCAGTACCAATGCCGCCGATGGCAACCGTCTCGGTCGGCATGCTGCCTGAGCCGATCTGGCTCGCGCAGTCTTCAACCGCGACCGAGAAAGTCGGCGCAACCGCCCTTTTCATCGCAACCGCAATTCGCTCGCACGCCGCGCGGATTTCTACCTGCCTGCGCGTCAGCAAGGCGAGCGTCGGCAAACGCTCTTCGAGCCGATGCCCGCTTGCGTAGATGCGCAGTGTCGCCTCGAGCGCCGCCATGGTCAGCTTCGAGACCCGCAACGCACGTTTCAACGGGTCTTTCTTGATTTTCGCGATCGCGTCTGCCCGGCCGACGATCAATCCCGCTTGCGGCCCACCGAGTAACTTGTCGCCCGAAAATGTCACGACATCCGCGCCGGCGGCGAGCGACTCCTGCGGCAACGGCTCCTTTGGCAAGCCATGCAACGCCAGGTCGATCAGCGCTCCGGAGCCCAGATCCACCATGTACGGCACTGCCGCGCGTGTGTGCAATCTGCGCCAACGTTGCATCGTCGACCGTCGCGGTGAATCCGGTGATTGCATAGTTCGACCAGTGCGCTTTGACGATCAATCCGGTCTTCGGTCCGCACGCATCTTCGTAGTCGCTCGCATGCGTGCGGTTCGTCGTACCCACTTCAACCAGCTTGCAGCCTGCGGCCTTCATGATGTCGGGCATGCGGAAGGCGCCGCCGATTTCGATCAGCTCGCCGCGCGAGATGATCACTTCCTTGCGCGTGGCGAGCGCTTTCAGCGACAGCAGCACGGCGGCGGCGTTGTTATTGACAACCGTTGCAGCTTCGGCACCGGTCAGCTCGCGCAGCAAATCTTCGACGATATGGTCGCGGTCACCGCGCGCGCCGCTGGCAATGTCATATTCGAGCGCGGCGTAATTTCGCATCGCGTCAGCGACGGCTGCGATCGCCTCTTCCGCTAGCAGCGACCGCCCGAGATTGGTGTGGATCACGGTCCCGCTCAGGTTGAACACCCGCCGCAGCCTCGAAGCGCTGACTTGCGATAGACGCAGCCGCACTTGCGCAATCAGGGCTTCGTTATCGGGGACCGGTGCGCCTGCAACAATCGCCGCGCGGTTCTCGGCCAACACGTCCTGCACCGCGCGCTTGACCTGCAACGTCCCATGCTCAGCAGCGACCGCGGCGAGTTGCGGCGATGCCAGCAACCGATCAACCGCCGGCAGGCGAATCGCTGCGCCGGGCGAAGAGTCGGACTTGGATCCGCCTGTCTTGCCTTCGCTTGATTCGCCCGTACCGGGCAGAGCCAAGTTCGGCATCGTTACGAGCTTCCGGGATGAAACAACAAGTTCGGCCCCGAGCGCGAATAGCCCTGCTCATCGACCAGCAGGTCGAGCGCCAGCGTGGCCAGATCATCGGCGGTCGGATCAAGCTGCGGATCTTTTTCCTGGTAAAAGATTTTCAAATAGCTCTTGCATTCGTCGCATGTCTCAGCGCGCGCCGCCGCTTCGGTCTCAGAGTCGCCTTCGGCTTGCAGCACCAAGTATTTGACGCCTTTGTCGGTATCGCATGACGTGCACTGAATGCGCGACATGTTCCATTCGGTCGCGCATAGCGAGCACACCAGATAGCGCAAGTTCGCCTGTTCGCCACCGATGCGGAGCACGCTGGCGACGGGCCGCGACGCGCACACCGGACAGATGCCCGGGATGTCGCACTGCTCAACCAACGTCACGTCGAGCGTCGCGGCGAGCCGTGTGAAATAGGTTTGCAGCGCGGCGCCGACGAACGGCACGAGCGCGGCCTCATCGTCAAGCGAAGTGCCGGCGAGCACGCGGTCGGCCAGCGATTCCTGCGCCGCCGCGTCGAGCGCGTCGAGCTCGGTGAGAGCGGCCTGCACACCATTGGTGGATTGCGCACGTACGTGGCTGACAATATCGGCTAGGTCCTCGCGCCATTGCGATGAACGCTCATGCGACTGCGCCGATAGCGGCGGCATTCCGTACTCGCGACTCGCGGTCATCGCGACTTCCGGCACAGCGTCCGCAGTGCGGTTCGTAAGCGTCGACTGCTGCGCGTGCGCCACCTTGGCCATCAGTTGTAGATAGCCCGACATCGCATTGCCGGCCGCTACGCTTACAAAGCGCGCCGCACGGTCGGCGAAGATGTCCGCGCGGACGGGTAGCACGACGCGCGGCGTCTTGCGCACACGATCGAGGCTGCCATCGGTGATGATCGGGGTGGCCATAAGCTCAAGTGTGAAGCAAAAGCGGCAGGATCGCTCCTGCCGCTTTTACCAAGTCAGCGGTCCGGCTATTCGGCGTTACCGCCCGTCATGCGCCGGTACCACAGCGGATGATGATGCCGGGCCCACGCATGCGACACCGTGCCGCGCGTCATCGCCCGCAACGAACCGCGTACCCAGAATAACGCCAGCGTAAACGTGCACGATGATGCCGAGGATCAGCATGAACGCGCGAACAGCATGTGCACCACCGCCGCGATGCGAATCAGCGCGATCGGGAACGCGGCTGCGAAATACGGTCGCCACATGACGATGCCTGACACGATCAGCAAGGCCATCGTGACCGACCATCGTCCAGAACAACTGCTTTTGCCCGACGTTGTACTTGTCGATCGCCGGCAGATTGTCGTCGCGGTTGTTAATGACGTCGGATAAGCGCTTGCCCCACTCGCGATCGTACGGCTGGATCTTGTTGTCGTTCCAGTAGCGCATCGCCATCACGAAGAACAGCACGAACATCAACACGCCGAGGAATGGGTGCAGGATGCGCGCCCACGTGCCGCCGCCCAGCAGTACGCTCAAAAACCAGAACGCCGGATGAAAGAACGCGAGCCCCGACGCGGCGAGCAGAACGAACAGGATCGCGACCGCCCAGTGATTTAGCCGCTCGTTCGCGTCGTAGCGCCGGATCTCTCCACTTCTCATCACGATCGCCATCAGACCTCCCTATCGTGGCGTGTGGCGAGTGCGTCCGCCGGAATCGGCCGATTCGTCGACCTCCTTCGGACCGCGCGTGACGTAATGGAAGAATGCGCCGAGCGCCGCAACGCCAAGCGCTAGTGCCATCAGCGGCTTGGCGATTCCCTTCCACAGGCTGACCCACGGACTGATCGTCGGATCCGTCGGCAGGTTGTTGTACAAGCCAGGACGATCGGCATGCTGCAGCACGTACATCACGTGCGTACCGCCCACGCCCTGCGGGTTGTAAAGACCCGCCTGCTGAAAGCCACGCTCCTTCAGATCGACCACCCTTTTTTCGCCGCGCGCCACCATGTCGACCTTGGTACCAAACTGCAGCGCGCCGGTCGGACAGGTCTTGACGCACGCCGGCGCCATTCCAACCGCGACGCGATCAGAGCACAACGAGCACTTGTAAGCCTTGTTGTCCTTCTTGCTGATGCGCGGGATGTTGAAAGGACAGCCTGCAATGCAGTAGCCGCAGCCGATGCAGTTCTCGGAGATGAAATCGACAATGCCGTTGGCGTACTTGACGATCGCACCGGGGGCCGGACACGCCTTCAGGCAGCCCGGATCCTCGCAGTGCATGCATCCGTCCTTGCGGATCAGCCACTCCATCGAGCCGTCGTCGCGCGCGCACTTCAGCAAAGCGCATCACCGTCCACGACTGATCCGTCAGATCGATCGGATTGTCGTAAACGCCGACGGTTGTGCCGATATCGTCACGCAGATCGTTCCACTGCATGCACGCAACCTGGCACGCCTTGCAACCGATGCACTTGGAGATGTCGATCAGCTTGGCAACGGGCTCGCCGGCAATGCGAGCCTGCGGCGAAGCGGTAGTAGTCGCCGAACGCTTCTGAATATCGAGTGATTGCATAGATGGCATGGTTTCCTCCTACGCTTTCTCGATGTTGACCAAGAACGACTTGAACTCCGGCGTCTGCGAATTGGCGTCGGCGACATAGGGCGTCAGGGTATTGGCCAGAAATCCGTTCTTCGTAACCCCGACAAACCCCCAGTGAATCGGTATTCCGACCGTGAATACCTCCTTGCCGTTGCACGTCAGGTCGTTGATGCGTCGGCTGACGACCGCCTTGGCCCGTATCTCTCCGCGATTGCTGCTGACTTTCACCAGATCACCGTTCGCGATGCCTTTTGCCTTCGCCAGCTTCTCGCCGATCTCGACGAACTGCGCAGGCTGGACGATCGCGTTGGACTCGACGTTCTTGGTCCAGAAGTGCATGTGCTCGGTCAGGCGGTAGGTCGTGGCCGCATACGGGAACTGTTCGGCTTTGCCGAACGATTCCATGTCGCCCTTGAACACGCGCGCAACCGGGTTGCTGACGACTTTCGGATGCATCGGATTCGTGCCGATCGGAGTTTCGAACGGCTCGTAATGCTCGGGGAACGGACCTTCGTTCAGCGCTGGCGCGAACAGACGTGCGACACCTTCGTTCGTCATGATGAACGGCCCGGCGCCGCTGTCGGGCCCTAGAGTGGGAGCGATATCCGGCACGTCGATTCCGACCCAGCGCGTGCCGTCCCAGCGAATACCGCCACGCTTGGCATCCCACGGTTTGCCGCTCGGATCGGCACCGGCTCGGTTGTACAAGACGCGCCGGTTGGCCGGCCACGAATAGCCCCACGTCAGGTTATTGCCGAGATTGCCCGGATCGCTCGAATCGCGCCTCGCAGTCAAATTGCCCGCCTGCGACCACGAACCGCAATACAGCCAGTTGCCGCAAGCGGTCGAACCGTCGTCCTGCAACATGCCAAAACCAGAGAGCTGTTCGCCCGCCTTGGCAAGCGTCTTGGTCTTGTCTTTCGGATCGACCACATCGGTCAGCGCGCGCCCGCTGATTTCGCGCAGCAACTCTTCGCGCGCTCGGTACATTCGGATTGGCGTAGTTCCACGTCATCTTCATGATCGCATCGGGGAACT
Organism: uncultured beta proteobacterium; assembly: GCA_963791315.1. GTDB lineage: Bacteria > Pseudomonadota > Gammaproteobacteria > Burkholderiales > Burkholderiaceae_F > JACCZX01. The sequence goes on along the minus strand of CAWBRQ010000003.1, from coordinate 157,333 downwards.
TGCCGCCATCCTTGGCATACATCTCGCGCAGCTTCATGAACAGGCTGCCGATGATCTCGCGGTCGATCTTCGCTTCACCCGGAGGATCTGCGGCGGCCCAGTGCCACTGCGCCACGCGGCCCGAACTGGTGAACGACCCGGCTTCCTCGGCAATGCAGTTGGCCGGCAGCATGATCACTTCGGTCTTGATGTCGGCCGCTGTGACATTGTTCGAATCGCCGTAGTTTTTCCAGAAGTCGCCGGTCTCGGTGCGCAGCGGGTCGATGATGACCAGATACTTCAGCTTCGACAACGCGGCGGTGAGCTTCTTCTTGTTCGGCAACGCTGCCAGCGGATTCATGCCCTGCGTAATGAAGCCGTTCAGACGGCCTTGATACATACGCTCGAAGATCGCGAGCACGTCGTACGCGCCGTCGCGTTTCGGCACGAGGTCGTACGCGTAATCGTTTTCCTTGGTCGCGTTGTCACCGAACCACGCCTTTTGCAGGCTGACGTGCCATTTCGCAAAGTTCTGCCCGTAATTCATCTGGTTCGGACGCAGAGGCTTAGGCGTGCGTGCAGCGTTGTACTTCTCGCGCGTGTCGTCGGCATCGGTCGGCGCCGACAGATAGCCCGGCAACACCTCCGAGTAGGCGCACATGTCGGTGATGCCCTGCACATTCGCGTGGCCACGCAGCGCATTGACACCGCCACCCGAGCGGCCCATGTTGCCCAACAGCAGCTGAATCATCGCCATCGTGCGGATGTTCTGCGAACCGACCGAATGCTGTGTCCAGCCGAGCGCGTACAAGATCGTCATCACGCGGCCGGGAACCGCAGTTGAACCGATCAGCTCGCAAACCTGCTGAAACTTGTCTTTCGGTGTACCGCAGATGTTGTTGACGACGTCCGGCGTGTAGCGCGAAAAGTGCGTTTTCATCAACTGATACACGCAGCGAGGATTCTGCAGCGTGTCGTCGACCATCGCGTACCCGTCGGCGCCGATCTGGTAGCCCCAGCTCGTCTTGTCGTACGTGCGCTTTTCGGCGTCGTAACCGCTGAAGTACCCATCGTTGAATGCGAATTCGTCCTTGATCAGGAACGAAGCGTTCGTATACGCCTTGACGTACTCTTCATGAATCTTGTTATTCGACAGCAAATAGTTGATGACCCCGCCCAGGAACGCGATATCGGTTCCGGTTCTGATCGGCGCATAGAGATCGGAGATTGCCGCCGAGCGCGTAAAGCGCGGATCGACGACGATCAGCTTCGCCTTGCGATACTCGAGCGCTTCGGTTACCCACTTGAAGCCGCACGGATGTGCTTCGGCGGCGTTGCCGCCCATGATGATTGCGAGGTCAGTGTTCTTGATGTCCACCCAGTGGTTGGTCATCGCACCTCTGCCAAATGTCGGGCCCAGACTGGACACCGTTGGCGCGTGTCAAACCCTCGCTTGGGTATCGAGCGCGACCATCCCGAGCGCGCGTGCCATTTTCACTGCGAGGTAACCCGGCTCGTTCGAGATCGCACTCGAAATCAACAAGCCGGTCGTGTTCCAGCGGTTAACCGTCACGCCCTTGTCGTTTTTCTCGACAAAATTGGCGTCGCGGTCGGCCTTCATGTACTTCGCAACGCGCGTCAGCGCGTCGTCCCAGCTGATTCGCTTCCAGTCACTGGCCCCGGGCTCGCGCACCACCGGATGTTGCAGGCGGTTCGACGAATGCACCATGTCGAGCAGCGCGGCACCTTTTGGGCACAGCGTGCCGCGATTGACCGGATGATCGGGGTCGCCTTCGACGTGAATGATGCTGGTCTTGGTGTTCTTCTCTTTGTTGCCGCGCGTGTACATGATGACGCCGCAACTGACCGAGCAATACGGACAGGTACCCCGTGTCTCCGTCGTTTGCGCGAGCTTGAACGTGCGTACTTCGGCCAGTGCGAGCTGCGGCGAAAACCCGAGCCCGACCGCCGACGACGTGCCGAGTCCTGTCGCGCAAATTCGAAAGAACTGGCGTCGACTCAGTGGTGCATTCATTGAATCTCCCGGTGGTATTGATGCTGTCGCACTTTTTGAGTATTGGCTGCTCGCGCAAAGAATTCAGATAACCTTCAACGCAAGCGCTTATTCATGCGCCATAAAACATGAGGTGCCGCGCGCACTATAGGCCCGCCGCGCCACGCCTTCAACTCATACGCGATATTGCAATGCAATAACCAAACGCTCGTTTGTGCAATCTCCAATTGCGAGAAAATTACTTTTATGAATCGAATTCAATTCTTCATCGGCACAGGATGTGTAGCTCTGTTGACGGCGTGTGCTACGCCGGGTCCGGCGTTCCCGCCGGGTTCGGCGTCGACCGCGCCGGCTCCGGTCCCTGTCCCAAGCCTCGGCTTTTTCTCGAAGATCAAAGTCCCGTCGACGCATGCGCCCACGCTGCAACTCGCATCGCGCGGAGTCCAGATATTCCGGTGCGAGAAACGAGACGCCGGTCAGGTGTGGGTGTTTCGCCAGCCGCAGGCTGATCTGCTAGACACCGCCGGCAAGACGGTCGGAAAGCACGGAGCCAACTTCTCTTTCGAACACGACGACGGCAGCAGGCTCGTTTCGACGATCGCGGCGTATGACGAAGCGTCAAAACCGACCGATCTGCGCTGGCTGCTGCTGACAACGCGCAGTTTTGGCAAGGGCGCGCTCGAGAACGTCACCCATGTGCAGCGAATCAACACATCGGGCGGCATGCCTCCCGCGCGATGCGACGCCTCACAGCTGAATCAACTGCTGCGCGTCGACTTTACCTCTGACTTCGTTTTCTACCGGCCGCGCCCCGACTGATACACCGTACTTGACGAACGCGGTAAAATCGCCTGTTTGCGTGTAGGTGCCGGAGGAAATGACATGACCACCTCGACTGCTTCGACGGTAGGCGCATATTTGCGCGATCTGCCGCCGGATCGTCGCGTGGCAATGGCGCGTTTATGCAGCATGATCCGGCGCTCCGCGCGCGGGGTCCGCGAAAGCATGCGCTACGGCCTGGCGTTCTATGAATTGGACGGGCCGCTGTTCGCCCTGGAATCCGGCCGACGGCATATGTCGCTCTACGTGGCTGAAAAAGACGTCGTGCTAAAGCACAAGGATGCATTGACTGGGGTCAACGCAGCCAAGAGCTTCATCAAGTTTTCAGATCTGAACCGGTTGCCGCTCGATGTCGTTGAACGCATCGTGCGCGATTCGGTGGCAGCACGCAGGCAGCGCGTCGCCTCGGGCTCGGTGCCGACGCAGGCCGAGTTGCTAAAGCTGTGGGACATCAAAGAAGAAGACGCCGCGCCTCCGGCAAAAACCGTCAAGCTTGCGATTGGAAAGCCGGCCACTGCGATGACCGAAGCGATCAACGCGATGGCGCACTCGATGCGCGACGCGATGGTCGCCGCGATAGACATCGCGACCGGCAGCATTGGCACCGGCAATGGCGCGACGCCGATCAAGTCGCGCGCCGCCAAGAAGAAGACGGCGGCAAAGAAATCCACCCGGCGTGCGGTCAAAAAGAAAACCGCCACGCGCCCGCCGCCCAAGAAAGCGGCAAAAAAAGGATCGGTCGCGGCGCGTCGCCGCTGACATTGGCATCGCGCCAGTAAACGACGCTCCGCTAGAAACTGCGCGCGTCCTCGATCACCTTGCCATCATTTGGCAATGATCCGGGCGCAAGCAATTCGACTGCGCCGCCCAGCTTCGTAATAGAACGCAACGTTTCGCCGACCGCACGCTGCAGCGACGGATCATGCGACTCGGACTCCGCACGCAACGTCATCGCATCTACCTCGCCGGCACGCGTGACCACCAGACGCAAACGCTTCAGCTCCGCATGGCGACGTGCCAGTTCGGCCATCTGCTCGGGCCGCACGAACATGCCCTTTACCTTCGTCGTCTGATCGGCGCGGCCCATCCAACCCTTGATCCGTGCGTTGGTGCGGCCGCACGGCGACACTCCGGGCAAGATCGCCGACAAGTCGCCCAGTGCCAATCGAATCCAGGGGCGATCCTGGTCAAACGATGTGACGACGACTTCGCCGACCTCGCCATCGGCCACCGGAACGCCAGTTCCCGGTCGCACGATTTCGATCAGCACGTCTTCATTGACGATTAACCCTTCGCGCGCTCGGCTCTCGTAGGCGATTACGCCGACATCGGCGATCGCGTACGCCTGATAAGCGTCGATGCCGCGCGCCTTGATGTTCGCTTGCAACGAGGCCGGAAACGCCGCGCCCGAGACGACCGCCTTCTTGATTGAAGACGCATCTCGACCGCCTGCCTCTGCCGCGTCAAGAATAATCTTGAGGAAGTCGGCGGTTCCTGTGTACGCAACAGGCTTCAGATGCTCGATCACATCGAGCTGTTGTTCGGTGTTGCCGGGACCTGCGGGAATCACCGTGCATCCCAGGCAGCGCGCACCGCCGTCCATGATGAAACCACCCGGCACCAGGTGATACGAAAAGGTGTTGAGCACGATGTCACCGGCGACAAAGCCCGCCGCGTGCAACGAGCGTGACGCGCGCCATGCATCGTCGTGCTTGCTCTCGGGCTCGTAAATCGGTCCTGGCGACGTGAACAATCGGCCGAATCGCTCGAGATCACTTGATACGAAATCGCCAAACGGCGCCTTCGCTTTTTGCAACGCCGGCAATTCGGACTTGCGCAGGAGCGGAAGCCGCGCGAGCGCGGCACGGCTGTTGAACTGTGCCGTGTCGAGATCACCCAAATGGCGCTGCCAGCCGGGAGACTTCAACGCTTTCGCAAGCAGGCCCGGCAAATGGCCCATGAGGTCGAGCTCTCGCCGTTGCGGGTCGCGCGCTTCGCGGTTATCAAGATGCTCAGTCATTTGCCCATTCTCTTCATTTCGCCACCTCGTCGGCTTGCCTGCGGCGACGCTCTGCATCCTCACGCGCCGTATCGAGCTTCTTTGTGACCGGATCTATCGTCGTCTGGCGCGTGGGCAGCGGCGTTTTCGCGGGCTCGCTCGCCTCGCGCGAATTGCACGCCACCACCATAGCTGCTGCCACCAAAAGGAATACGCGAACGCTCACAGTGCCAACTTACGCTAGCCAACGCTTGCGGCGTTTATAGAATTTCGCATCTCTGAAGCTCCTTCGCCCCGAGGTCGACAAGCCGAGGTAGAACTCCTTGACGTCCTCGTTCTCGCGCAGCGACCGCGCTTCACCATCCATCACCACGCGTCCGTTTTCGAGGATGTAGCCGTACTTGGCGTACTGGAGCGCGACGTTGGTGTTCTGCTCGGCCAACAAGAACGACACGCCTTCCTTTCCGTTCAAGTCGTGCACGATCGTGAAAATCTCTTCGACGACCTGTGGCGCCAAACCCATCGATGGCTCGTCGAGCAGAATCATCGAAGGTCTGGCCATCAGGGCGCGTCCAATCGCGGTCATCTGCTGCTCTCCTCCCGAGGTGTAGCCCGACTGGCTGGTGCGCCGGTGCTTGAGCCGCGGAAAATACGAGTAGACCTTGTCCAGATCGGTGGCCATGTCGGCGCGCGACGTTCCGCGCCCCGACGAGCCGCGGGAATACGCGCCGGTCAACAAATTCTCTTCGACGGTCAGGTGCGCAAAGCAGCGACGACCTTCCATGACCTGCACCACTCCACGCTTGACGAGGTCATAGGCCGTCAACCCCTGGATACGCTCACCCTTGTATTCGATCGAGCCCTTGGTGACGTCGCCGCGTTCACCCTGCAGCAGGTTCGATACTGCTCGCAGCGTGGTGGTCTTGCCGGCGCCGTTTGCACCCAGCAGCGCGACGATGCCGCCTTCCGGCACGGTCAGCGACACGCCCTTGAGCACCAGGATCACATGGTTGTAGATGACCTCGATGCCGTTAACGACGAGAAGAGAGGAAGACATATGCGAAGGCGCGGGCATGTGAACATGCCCGCGGTCAAGATTGATGGGCCGTTTACTTCTTCGCTGCAGTCGTTACTGCCTTCGCCGGCGCTGCCGCCTCCTTCATCTCGGCTTCGCAGCTGCGGCGCGTGACTTTCTTTTCCGCCGCGTAGCGCGCGGCGGAGTCGCGAATCATCGGCTGAATGATCTGCATATCGGCCTCGTACCAGTCGGACGTGACATTCCACTGTTTTCCATCCCACTGGTGAATGCGCGCCACTCGCGCACCTTCGTGATTGCGGCAGTTGGTCGCGAGTGGACGCATGACCCCTGTCAGCCCGAGCGCTTCGATCCGCTTGGCATCGATGTTCAGGTTCTCGAGGCCGTACCGCACCTGCTCACCGGTCAGCGGTTTCACGCCGTAGCGCAACTGTGCTTGCCGTACACCCTCAACACCAAGCATTGCGCTGATCATGCCGCGCGTGTACAGCACGGTCCCGACTTCCTCCTTCGGCCCGGTCCCCTGACCTTTGCCATGAACCAGCTTCAAGATGTCGTCGTGCATTCTGGCGCGCTCGTCGCTGTGCTGCAACGCCAGCCCGTTGTAGCCTTTCGCATCGGCACCGACCGGCGTGACATCGGGTTCGGCTGCGGCCCACCACACGCCGTACATCTTGTCACGCGGAAAGCCGGTGGCGACCGCCTCACGCACCGCGGTCGAGTTCATCACGCCCCAGCCCCACAGGAAAACGTAGTCAGGCTTGTTTTGACGAATCTGTAGCCACGCCGCTTTCTGCTCGACGCCGGGATGAGTAACCGGAATGGTCTGCAACTCGAATCCGTGCAGCTTCGAACGCTCGGTCAGCAGCGCAATCGGCTCCTTGCCGTAAGGTGAGTCGTGATAGACAAGCGTGATCTTCTTGCCCTTCAGCTTGTCGAATCCGCCGTTGAGCTTGGCAACGTGCTGCACCAGAATGTCGGCGGCGTCCCAGTAGGTGCCGAGCAGCGGGAAGTTATACGGAAACACCTCGCCTTCGACCGAATCCGCGCGGCCGTAGCCGGCAGTAATCAACGGAATCTTGTCCACGGCCGTCTTGTCCGTCAGCGCGAATGTGATGCCAGTGGAAAGCGGCTGAAACAACGTGGCACCGGTCGGACCTTTGCCTTTCAGGCGCTCGTAGCACTCGACACCGCGGTCGGTGGCATAACCGGTCTCACACTCTTCGAACGTGATCATCACGCCGTTAATGCCGCCCTGTGCGTTGACCAGCTTCAAATAGTCGATGTAGCCGTTGGCAAACGGCACGCCGTTGGGCGCGTACGCACCCGTCCGATAAACCAGCGCCGGGAAAAACTGTTCGCCCTTGCCGGTCGCCGTCGGCGCCTTTTGTTGCCCGCCCGCTGGGCTCGACATGCCCAGCGTGACGGCGGCGGCGATTCCAGCCAGCGCTGTTATCGCGCTTGCCTTCATTCGTTTAAAAACTGCCATGGTGAGTCTCCTTTGGTCCGGTTTAAGTTAGATATCGCCATTGCCGCGTTGGACCTCATCAGTGCGGAAACGGCCAAAGCCGCAATTTCTCTTTTCCAATTGCCCATAAACGTGCGAGCCCACGCGGCTCAACGATCAGGAAGAACACGATCAGGCTGCCGAAGATCATCGCTTCCAAATGCGAGGCCAGGGCCGTCGAAATCGGCAAGCCGAACCAGCCGGGCACCTGATTCAGCAGAATCGGCAACAGGACGATAAAAGCCGCGCCAAAGTATGCGCCGAGCAATGAACCCATACCACCGATGATGATCATGAACAAAAGGTTAAGCGAAAGATTGATATTGAACGCTAATGGCTCCCACGCGCCTAGGTGGACAAACCCCCACAGGGCGCCCGCCACGCCGGCATAAAACGAACTGACCGCGAAAGCCGAGAGCTTGGCCGGCAGCGGCCGGATGCCGATCACCTCGGCAGCAACGTCCATGTCGCGCGTGGCCATCCAGGCGCGCCCCAGATGCCCGCGCACCAGATTTTTTGCGGCCAAGGTCAGCACGATTGCGATTGATAGAACGAACAGATATTTGTCAAAAGAAGTAGTAACGGTCCAGCCAAAAACCTCGATCGGCGCGGTCGACACCGAACCCGACGACGAGTAATCGGTGAACCACTTGACGCGCGCAAACATCCAGTCGATAAAGAACTGCGCCGCCAGTGTCGCCACCGCTAGGTAAAGCCCTTTGATGCGCAAACTGGGGATGCCGAAGAACGCCCCGACCAACGCGGCAATCCCGCCCGCCAGCACCAGTACGACGAAGAACCCCAACTGCGGAACTCGGATCGTCAGGTTGTAAGCCGCGTAGGCGCCGACCGCCATAAAGGCGGCCGTGCCGAGCGAAATCTGGCCGCAGTAGCCGACCAGAATATTCAGTCCGATTGCCGCGATCGTGAGGATGACGAACGGGATGATCAGTGCGCGCAGCACGTAGTCGCTCGCGAGCGCCGGTACCGCCAGATATGCGAACGCGATCAGCGCCAGCATGAACCAGCGGTCTTGCGCGATCGGCAGCAACTGCTGATCGGCCGCATAACTGGACTTGAATTGACCGTTTTCCCGATAGAGCATGGTGATCGCGACCGGTGACGGTGGTCCGCTAAGACCAACTACACGCGATCTATATGTTTCTCTCCGAACAAGCCTTCCGGCCGAACCAGAAGGAACAGCAACGCCAGCACGTATGCAAACCAGTTTTCGATGCCGCCACCGGCTAGATCAAATTGCCTAACGAGGACTGGCCCTAGAAAAACTTCGGCAAATTTTTCGCCAACACCGATGATCAACCCGCCGAGAATCGCGCCCGGCACCGACGTAAATCCGCCAAGGATCACCACAGGTAGCGCCTTGAGTGCAACCAGCGATACCGAAAACTGAACGCCGAGCTTCGATCCCCACACGACGCCGGCTACCAGTGCAACGAAGCCCGCAACCGTCCACACGATCACCCAGATGCGATTCAGCGGGATGCCGATCGATTGTGCGGCCTGATGATCATCAGCCACAGCGCGCAGCGCACGCCCGGTCGGCGTTTTCTGAAAGAAAAGCGCGAGTGCGATCACCAACAACGCCGCCGCCGCGGCGGCAACCAGATCTTCGGTGTTGATCAGGATGCCGCCCTGAAAGATGTTCTCCGCAACCAACACGGGAGTCTTCGGAAGGCCGGTGTCGATGTTATATATGTCGCTGCCCCAAAGGGTCTGTCCGAAGCCGTCGAGGAAAAACGAAACACCTAGTGTCGCCATCAGCAGAACGACTGCGTCCTGATTGACCAGGTGCCGCAACACCAGACGCTCGATCAGCCACGCGAGAATCGCCATCACGCCGATCGCAAGAATAAATGCGACCGGTAAGGGCATCACTTCACTCATGCGCGCAACCGCCAACGCCCCGAACAGCACCATCGCGCCTTGCGCGAAGTTGAATACGCCCGATGCTTTGAAGATCAGCACCAAGCCGAGCGCGACCAATGAATACAGCACGCCCGACATCAATCCACCGAGCATCACTTCAAAATAGAAACCCGGAGCACTGATGCCGGTAGCGAGCGGCAACGCCATGCCGATCACCAGCGCAGCGATCAGTGCGACAACTGCCCAATTCTTGAGCAGATAGGCGCCCATCAGTGCGCGACCCCCAGGTACGCGTCAATCACGTTCTGGCTGTTGCGAACTTGGTCGGGCATGCCGTCGCCGATCTTCTTGCCGTAATCGAGCACGACGACGCGATCGGAGATATCCATCACCACGCCCATGTCGTGTTCGATCAGCACGATCGTCGTGCCGAACTCCTCGTTGACATCCAGCACGAAGCGACACATGTCTTCTTTTTCTTCGAGGTTCATGCCTGCCATTGGCTCGTCGAGCAGCAACAGCAGCGGCTCCATCGCCAGCGCGCGCCCCAAGTCGACGCGCTTCTGCAGACCGTACGGCAAGCGGCCGACGGCAGTTTTTCGGTACGCCTGAATCTCGAGGAAGTCGATGATGTGTTCGACGAACTCGCGATGACGCAATTCCTCGCGCTGTGCGGGGCCAACATGCAGCGCCTGCCACAGCACACCGGTGTTCATGCGCAGGTTGCGGCCGGTCATGATGTTGTCGAGCACGCTCATGCCTCCGAACAGTGCCAGGCTCTGGAACGTACGCGAGATGCCGGCAGCGGCAGCTCCGTGAGGGTCCATGTTGGCGTACACCTTGCCACGAAACGTGATGTGGCCTTGCTGCGGTGTGTAAACACCATTGATCACGTTGAGCATCGAACTCTTGCCGGCGCCGTTGGGGCCGATGATCGCGCGGATCTCGTGCTCATAAACGTCGAACGACACCTGCTGCAGCGCTTTGACACCCCCGAATGCAAGCGAGACGTCTTCGACATTGAGCAATACGTCGCCCGCGTCGCCAATACGCGCGCGGCTCACCGCTTGCCCTCTTCGGTCGTTTGCGCCGGCTCGTCCTTCATGCCCCACGCAGAGTTGGCAGCACGCTTGATCTGATGCTTCGGCTTGCCTGCCTTGTTGGCCGCTTCCATCACCAGGTACAAAAACGTGAAGATCAAGGCGAAGCCAATGATGGCAAGCGGCAACTGACCGCTGGCTAATGACCATGCAGCGAGACCGACTCCGACTATCAGGCACGCGATGGCAGCCACCGTGCGCGCGGTCATTGCCTACGCTGCCTTTTTCATCGCGGAAAATACTTCGGCATCGATCACCTTCACGGTTGCGCTGATCTTGCCGGTGCGTCCGTCCTCGAACTTGACTGCGGTTTCGACGTACTGCTCGTCCAATCCGCCATACATCGCATCAACCAGTTGATCGAACTTCTGCGCGATGAAGCGGCGGCGAACCTTCCGTGTACGCGTCAGCTCGTCATCATCGGCGTCGAGCTCCTTGTGCAATACGATGAAGCGATGAATCTGCGTGTTGGCGAGCGCCGGGTCGTTGGCGAGATCGGCATTGACCTTACCGACGGCCTCGCGCAACAACGCAAGGACTTCAGGCTTTGCAGCCAAATCGGTGTAACCGGCATACGGCAAGTTATTGCGCTCGGCCCAGTTGCCGACGGCTTGCATGTCGATGTTGAGAAACGCAGTGACCATCTTGCGCTGGTCGCCGAACGCCACGGCTTCCTTGATCGTCGGAAAAAATTTCAGCTTGTTCTCGATGTACTTGGGAGCGAACAGCGTCCCGTCCGCCAGTCTGCCGACATCCTTCGCACGATCGATGATCTTCAAGTGCCCGCCCTGATCGAAGTAGCCGGCGTCTCCAGTGTGAAACCAGCCTTCGGCATCCTTCGCTTCGTGCGTCGCCTCAGGCGCTTTGTAGTACTCGCGAAACAGTCCCGGTGAGCGAATCAGGATTTCACCGCCATCGGTTAGCTTGATTTCGACGCCTTTGACCGGAGGGCCGACCGTGTCTGCCTTGACACCGCCGTTTTCCTGAACGCACACGAACACTGACGTCTCGGTTGAGCCATACAGCTGCTTCAGGTTGACGCCCAGCGAGCGATAGAACGTAAACAGATCGGGGCCAATCGCCTCACCCGCGGTGTATGCAACCCTGATGCGACTCATGCCAAGCGAGTTGCGCAGCGGCGCATAGATGAACCAGTTGCCAAGTGAATAGAGAAGTCGGTCTGCAACGCCGACCGGCTCTCCATCCAACAATCTTCCGCCGACGTTGCGCGCGACTCGCATGAAGTAGTGAAACATGCGCCGCTTGATCGCCGAGGCATCTTCCATTCGGATCATCACCTGCGTCAGCAACGCCTCGAGCACGGCCGGCGGAGCGAAGTAGTAGGTGGGACCGATCTCGCGCATGTCTGCGGTGACCGTTGCCGCCGACTCCGGGCAGTTCACCGTAAAACCACACACGAGCCATTGCGTATAAGAAAAAATATTCTGGCCGATCCACGCCATCGGCAGATACGCGAGCACTTGTTCGTCGGAACTCAGCGCCTCCATGTCGGCGCCCGCTCGCCCCGCCGCTATCAGGTTGTCATATCCAAGAACGACACCTTTGGCATTTCCAGTCGTGCCGGACGTGTAAAACATGGCACCGACATCGGTCGCGCGACCCTTTCCAATTTCGTGGTCAACGACAACGGGTTGCTGCTGCAGCAGCTGCCGGCCACTTGCGCGTAAGGCGTCATACGATTGCAAGCCCGCCTGCTGATAGTTGCGCAGGCCGCGCGCATCGTCGTAAAAAATATGTCGCAAGTGCGGCACCTTCTCGCGAACCTCCAGCACCTTGTCGACTTGCTCCTGGTCTTCCACCACCGCGAAATGAATCTCGGCGTTATCGAACACGAACATCATCTCGGCGGCAGCGGCATCCTGGTACATAGGCACCGGTATGCCACCGAGGCATTGCACGGCGGTCATCGTGAAGTACAGCCGCGGACGGTTTTCTCCGATGATCGCCAGATGCTGGCCGCGCTGGAAGCCGGACTGCAAAAGTCCGGCCGCGATTTCGCTCACCTCCTGGTGCATCTGCTGCCACGTCCAGCTCTGCCAGATGCCGAGATCCTTTTCGCGGATCGCGGTTGCACGCGGACGTGTACTCGCGTGGTGCGCAAGCAAGCGCGGAAACGTGTCAGCGCTGGGCACCGAATTCACGGGTTGTCTCCTTGATTGCGCGATTTGTATCGCGTCGCCGGTTGTGCCACACCGTAAGCGAGCTAGCTTACTTCACAGGTCGCGCCGCTGGTTGCCACACAATCCCGAACGGTAAAGCGCGGCCGCTTGGCAAACTGTCATCGTGGCGACAGTCTGCGCGAGAATGTCGGGCCTGTTCGCCCTGACGCTCTATGTCGGAACTCGATCCTCACCCGCCTCCATTGGTCGACATGCTGGCCGCCAGCGCCTGGTGGACCGGCCTCGACCCGGTCCAGCGCAAGCGGGTCACGGCGGAGGTGGAAGAACGGCGCTTTCCGGGCGGCACCGTAGTGATGCGCAGGGGTGAAACTGTCGAGGCATGGACCGGCGTCATCGAAGGACTTGTCAAAATGAGTTCGGTCTCGGCAGCGGGCAAAAGCGTGACATTTACCGGCGTCGGCGCAGGAGGCTGGTTCGGCGAAGGCTCACTGCTGAAGAGCGAGGCCCGCAAATACGACATCGTCGCCCTGCGTGACACACGGATGGCATGGATGCCGCGCTCGACCTTCGATTGGCTGCTCTCAACCAGCATCGCATTCAATCGGTTTTTGCTGCTCCAGCTAAATGAGCGTCTGGGTCAGTTCATCGGTTTGGTGGAATACGAGCGGATGCTCGAACCCGATGCGCGCGTGGCGCGCTGCCTGGCCGAGATGTTCAACCCGCGCTTGTACCCCGGTCATCGCAACGAACTCGAGATCTCGCAGGAAGAAATCGGCTACTTGTCTGGAGTATCGCGGCAACGGGTTAATCAGGCGTTGCAGGTCCTGGCACGCGCGGAGCTGGTCGAAGTCGAATACGGAAGCATTCGCATCGTCGATCTGGCGGCACTGCGCCGCTACGGAAGCTAGCGATGAGTGTTGATCTTCGACATGCTGATCTCGCTGCTCGCGCGCGCGTATCTGACCGCGCACAGCGACGACATGACGCCGGCCCAGCGCCGTCGCTGGAATTCATGGGAAGACTTCATGCGCGAGTGGCTACAGCGCGACGCTTTCTCTATCGGCTGCCCATCTTCTCAAGGGTGAAGACCCGGAGTTCGCTGCGTATTTTCAGCGTCTCGCGCATGAAGTGCGCGGCATTGAGCTGCCGCGCCAAGCTTGATCATCGTTACGCACCCGGATTTTCCTGCACGAACTTGGCCGAGTGAACGGTCGCTTTCTTCGCAGGAGCGCGGCTAGATTCGTTTTGCGCCCAGGCGGCGGCTTGCGCATCGTTAACGTAATCCGAGAAGTCAAGGCTTTCGATAACTCTCATGCGCTCTATGTACCGACGCAGTGCGCTCGGACTTTCTTTGGCCTTCTCGCACGCGACGCGGTCGACACGTACTGTCGGCGAATCGCATTTGAATTCGGCACGTGCTTGCGCCGAAACGAGTGCCAGGGCCGGGACGAGAAGAAGCGTAGAGCCAATTGCTTTGAAGCGATTCATGTCAACCTCATCAAGTATGGGCATCGGTGAATCCGCCGCGCCCGAGCCGGAAGAGTTCGCAAACTCGTCTGCAATCTCGTGCCGCCATTACGCCGTCAATGCGCCTATTCCGCCAGATGAATAGTCGACACGTATGAGACTGCATAAACGACCGACGCAATGACCAGCATCGTCGTGGCGTTGAGCACCCAGCAACGCCGGCGCATGCCGCCGCGAGTGTACGAATAGGCCGCGAACAGAGCGACGGTTGTGAATTTTCGGCATTGCCGATACGCAATGGCCGGTTTCGAAGGAACGTGCTGTATGTCCCAATGAGCGCCTCCAACCTTCCTTTAACAGCTCACTGGGAGAACACCATGAGAATCGATGCAACCCTGCAAAAGTCAGAGATGTGCGCCGTTGCCGCTGTTGCGGTGGTTCTGGTATTTGGTGCGTTGTTTCTTCTATCGAGTCCGTTTGCTGCATCCGAGCAGACGATCACCGACTCGGCGCCGTCTAGCTCAGCACAGACGTCAACAGTCGTTCGCGACAGCGAGCCGGCGTTGCTGGAGCCGGCGTTGCGCAGTCTCGACGGTGTCTCACAGCACGGCTAACTGGGATCGATTACGGAGCCGGCATGGAAGTCAAGAACCAGTCAAATTTGAGTGCGATTCCGAGCTGGTCAACTCCATAGTCTTCAGGGTGGTCAGGCATGCACGTCCACGTACATACGCTGCCAAAGGATGCACGGCGTCGCATTCAAAGGGTGGGAATAGCGGCAACCAGCGTGGCCGCGATGATCTGGCTGCTTGGCATCGGCTGGGCGTTGCAGCTAATGGCGTAGGAGCTGGAACTGTTTTATGTCGAAGCGGTGAGCGCTAGCGCACGCGCGCCAGCGTAGCAACGGTCGCATTGCGCACGTTCGGCTGCCGACCAAACACCCTGATCGTTGCGCGATCCGGCGTTGAGGAACTTGAGTACCACGATGAATGAATCGGTGCAGCCCTGGCGGAGCGATGCAAGGCATCCAGCGCTGCGCCGTCGTGCAGCAAAGCAACGCGCTCGCTTAGGCTAAGCGCGTCGGGTCCCGCCTGTAACGCCGCTCGACACGCTCTGTGCGCCGTGCCGAGGCGAGCGTCGACCGTGAACCGCGCGCCGCGCTACGCACTGCCAGATACACCTCAGGGTCCGTGATCGCATCCGCGAAGCGCGGCAGCGCCCTGGCGTTGCGTGCATATTGTGCGGTGGCAACGACTTCACGCGGCGGCCGTGTTTCGTCGGGTGTCATGAAAAGCTTGGCTCTGCGCATAAGCAGCCCGAAGCCCGAGGAGCTGGTCAGTACGGAAATCGGTATCGCCAACAGCAAGCCTGCGGCAACCAGCGCTATCCATGGCAAGACGTCGGGTGCTTTCCACGCGACCAACCCCATCCATCCCAGTCCGATCACCGTTTGCAGTCCATGCCGGCGCAGCGCCTGCTTGACTGACGTCGACTTGTCGGCTCGCGCCGGCGACTTCCACTGGATAGACCAACCGAGCAGGGCCGCGGCGACGAACTGCGAATGAAACAGCATGCGCACCGGCGCGAGCAAAGCGCTCATCAGCATTTCGGCCAAGTACGCTGAATGCGAGGCGCAAGGTCCCGCCATAGGAGGCTGCTTTACGCGCCGCCAGCATCGCTGCCAGGATCTTGGGTACGAACAGCACCGAAGCAACCGCCGCCAATAGCGCCCACGCATGCTCCGGGCGCCATGACGGCCAGAGCGGAAAGAGCTGGTGCGGCATCACGAAGTACTGCGGATCGGCGGTGACGTGCTGCAGCAGCAGCCAGGTCGACAGCACGAGAAAGCCGAGCCACAGCGGCGCCGACAAATAGGCGAGCGCACCGGTGAAGAACACCGTGCGATGAACCGGATGCAGGCCGCGCACGAACATCAGCCTGGCATTCATCAGATTGCCATGGCACCAGCGCCGGTCGCGCTTGACCTCGTCCAGCAGATTCGGCGGTGTCTGCTCATAGCTGCCCTCGACGTCGTAGGCGATCCAGACGCCGATAGCCCGCACGCCGCATCAGCGCCGCCTCGACGAAGTCGTGCGAAAGAATTTCGCCGGAGAGTGAGCCTCGACCCGGCACGGGCGCCAGCGCGCAGTGCCTCATGAACGGCTCGAGCCGGATGATCGCGTTATGACCCCAGTAGTGCGATTCACCAAGCTGCCAGTAGTGCAGGCCGGCCGTGAACACCGGTCCATACACCTGATTGGCAAACTGCTGCGTGCGCGCATGGATCGTATTCCCGCCGACCACCTGCGGCGCGGTCTGGATGATGCCGGCGTCCGGCCGCGCCTCCATCAGACGTGCCAGCGTGATCAGGCAATCGCCGGTCATCACACTGTCGGCATCGAGCACGACCATGTAGCGGTAGCGTGCGCCCCAGCGCCGGCAAAAGTCGTCGATGTTGCCGCTCTTGCGCTTCACGCGCCGTGCGGCGGTCCGGTAAAACAGGCGCGACTCGGCGTCGAGCTCGTCGCGTAGCGCATGCCAGGAATCAAGCTCCGCGACGCAGGTGTCCGGGTTGCTGTGTCAGACAGCACAAAGAAGTCGAAGTGATCGAGTGCATCGGTGCGCGCCACCGACTCGTAAGTCGCGCGCAAACCGGCGAAGACGCGCTGCACGTCCTCGTTGCAGATCGGCATCACGATCGCAGTGCGGGCCGCGTGGCGACATAGCCGTCGGAAGCTTCGCCGAACGCGAAATCAGGTACCGATCGCCGCCCGCAGGCGAGCACAAAGTCCCAGCATCGCAGTCCAGAACCCGGCCGCGAGCCAGCACGTCAACAGCGCGAACACGACGAGCAGGCGGCCGCCCCCGTGATCGCGAGATCGACGGTCTCGTTGCCGTGACTTGGGCAGCAGCCCGTCAAGCACATAGGTCGCATAAAGTGCCGGCAGCACAGACAACAGTGAGAAAGCACGAAGCGGCGACGGCGCCCGGCACCGTGCGCCGGGCCCTTGATGTCGGGCAACCGCGGATCGAGGCCAACAGTCGGCGCAGCATCCATGACCCGGCCCTACACGTCCCCAGGGTCGGCGTCATTGGCGTGCGCAACATGACGGCACCGCGGCCGGCAAGGCCGGGCAAATGCGGAACCTCGGCAGGCCGCCCACGCGAGGCCAATGCCGCGCCGGCTATTGGTTCAGCGGAACGATGTTGTTCCATGTCTCGCTCATGACTTCCTTGCCGTTGCGAAAAAGTGCACGCACTTCGATCGGTTTTTCCTTGTCGTGCGTCGCACCTGCAGCACCATGCGCCAGCCGCCGGTCACATCGTTGCGATAGATGACGAGATCGGTGCTCTTGACCGTTGCCGATGGCAAGTCGGCCTGCACCGGTGCGTCGTCCGGCAGCTTGCGCAGTGCGGGCCCATCGAAGTCGACCGTGAATTTTACACGTCATCGGCTGACGAATTGTTGCCTGACGCAGAGGCTGCGGCTGATAACCCTGCCCGCGGCGGGTCTGCACGACCCACATCGGCGGGCGGCGATCGGTCTCCTTCAGCCAGAGCATGCGGTAGCAGAAATCATTGGCGTGCCCGGTGGCGGCAGCGTATTCGGCACCCAGTACGAGACGATGTTGTCGTTCGTTTCATTCGGCGTGGGAATCTGCACCAGTTCGACGCGTCCGGCGCCCCACTTTGCGCGGGCTCGACCCAGATGCTGGGTCGCAACTCGTAGCGCGCTTCGAGATCTTCGTAGCTGAACTGCCGGTCGCGCTGCATCAGCCCAAAGCCGCGCGGGTCGGTCAGTGCAAACGAAGTCACCAACAGGCGACGTGGATTGACCAGCGGCCGCCAGATCCATTCCCCGGACTGGCCGAGTGGATCGCAAGTCCGTCCGAATCGTGCACTTCCGGACGGAAGTCCTCGGACGGTGCGCGCTGGTTCTCGCCGAAGAAGAACATCGACGTCAACGGCGCGATGCGAGCTTCGCCACCGGCTCGCGCAGGTACAGCCGTGCGGACCTCGGTCACCGTGTCTGCGCCGGGCCGAACGACGAAGCGATAGGCGCCGGTCACGCGACGCGAGTCGAGCAGCGCGTACATGACGAGCTCGCGCGCTCCGCTGCGCGGGCCGCTCGATCCAGAACTGCTCAAAGCGCGGAAATTCCTCGCCGCCGCGCTCGGCCGTGTCGATCGCCAGACCGCGTGCCGAGGTGCCGTAGCGCTGGCCCTTGCCCAAGGCACGAAAGTAACTGGCGCCGAGAAACGACACGAGCTCGTCCTTGTACCGCGGGGCACTCGGCACGACGTTGAGCGGAAAATGAATGCGAAAGCCGGCGAACCCCAGTTTGCGGAGCTGCGACCGATCGATCTTGTTCTTGCCGTAATCGAATGCGTCGGGTCGAAGGGGATCTCGTTGACTTCATTACCGACGACCTCGTAAATCCGCACCGGCTGGTCGAAGATGCCGCCCAAATGAAAGAACTGGATCTCGAACGGCAACCTTTGCGCGCGCCATAACGATTGAGACGGATCGAATCGGATGTCGCGTGTCTGGTCGTAGGTCAGGTCCTTTAGTTGCTTCGGCAGCACAACCGCCGACTTGGTGTAGGGCCGATTCGCCAGCTCGCGCGCTCGCCGGTCGACATCCGCGAAGCCAAACGCGTGCGCAGCCGGCGCCGTCGCAGCGAGTAGGAATGCAATAGCTGCAAGCCAGATAGCTCGGATCATTGGAATAAATTGCACGCCGAGTGGCGTGGCAACAGGCTAAAGCAAGGTGGATGCCTAGGCGGGGCTTAGGGACGCTGAGTTTCCGGAGGTGATGATGCGATTTGTTCGATTGGCTGGAGCCAAAGTACCTGCGCTGGGCCTTGGAACGTGGCGCATGGGGGAGACCAAACGCGCCCGTACGGCTGAGATCGCCGCCGTCAGGACAGCGTTGCAGATCGGTTACCGGCTGATCGACACTGCAGAGATGTACGGCGATGGCGGTGCCGAAGAGGTCGTTGGCGCCGCGCTCAAGGAGGAAATGCGCGCTAACACCGTCTCGCGCGCGGAGCTGACGATCGTTTCGAAGGTCCTGCCAAGCAACGCCAGCCGTATGGGAGTGATGCGCGCGTGCGAACGCAGCCTGAAGCGTTTGGAGCTCGACGTCATCGATCTCTATCTACTGCACTGGCCCGGCTCGGAGCCGCTGCAGGGCACCGTCGCCGCATTCGAGCAGCTGCGCAACGAAGGTCGTATCCGTCACTGGGGTGTCAGCAACTTCGACACCGCAGACATGCAGCACCTGTGGAAACTGCCAGCGGGCTCTGACTGCGTCGCCAATCAGGTTTACTACTCGGCGAGCGAACGCGGTGTCGAGTTCGACCTGCTGCCGTGGCACCGCGAGCATGAAGTAGTGACGATGGCGTACTCGCCCATCGATCAGGGCGCATTGGCGCGCGATGCAACGTTCGCTGCGATCGGGCGACGACACGGCGTCAGTGCATCGAGTGCCGCGCTTGCGTGGGTGATGCGGCACCCCGGGGTGATCGCTATCCCGATGTCTACCAGCGAGTCGCATCTGCGCGAAAACTTCGCCGCCGCTGACATCGAACTGAGCGCAGAAGATCTGGCGCAGGTGGACGCGCAATATCCGCCGCCGAGGCGTAAGCGCGGCCTTGCCACTACGTAGCCTATTCCAGCGTCAAGTTGCGCTGCTTGATCAGTGCATGCCAGCGCGCCGTCTCACTCTTGATGTACGCGGTCATCTGCTCCGCACTACCTGAGATCGGTTCGAGCCCGAACTCCTGCAGCTTGCGAGTCACTTCCGGTGTCGCGATCGCGCGATTCAGCTCGGCCGTCAATCTTGCAGTCACTTCACGCGGCGTTGCCGCCGGCACAGCCATTCCCTGCCACGCGTACACCTCGGTGTCACGAATACCTTGTTCTTCAAGTGTTGGCACATTCGGAAGCGCGGCGAGGCGCTGGCGGCTCAGTACACCGAGCGGCACCAGTTTGCCGGCGCGAATGTGAGGTAAGCCAACCGCAGTGTCGATCACCATCACCGGCAACTGATTGCCGAGCACGTCCTGCACCGCGGGCGCCGCACCGCGGTACGGAATGTGAACGATGAATGCGCCGGTGCGATCCTTGATCAGCTCCATCGCGAGATGGTGCGGACTGCCGGAGCCGACCGATGCATACGACAGCTTGCCAGGCTCTTTCTTTGCGGCATCAATGAGATCGCGCATCGTCTTGAAGCCGGTCGCAGGATTCGCGACCACGATCAGCGGAAAGCGCGCCATCAGCCCGATCGGCGCGAAGTCTTTCGCCGGGTCATACGGCACTTTCTTGTAAAGCGCCGCGTTGAAGACGAACGTACCGTTGTCACCGCTTAACAACGTGTAGCCATCGGCGGTGCCGCGCGCCACCGCTTCGGCGCCGATCATCGTCGCAGCTCCTGGCCGATTCTCGATCACCAGCGGCTGACCCAATTGCTTTTCCATCTGCGCACCGACCGTCCGCGCCAGGAAATCGGATCCGCCGCCCGGCGGATACGGCACGATCCAGCGCACGGGTTTCGCCGGATACGTTTGCGCGAAGACGGCGCTCGAAGGTAGCAGCGTGACGGCAGCGATGCTCGCGAGAACACGACGGCGGGCACTGCGCGATATGCGATCGGTCATCGTTCTCTCCGGCAGGGGCGAACCCCAATATACTTCCGCTTCTCGCGAGCTGTGGTTAGTGCAAATGCGGTCGCCGCCGTCTGCGACTGGCGCGACATTACCGATGCAAACTCCCGTCCTCGAACTATTTCATCCCGCTGTCCAGGCGTGGTTCACCTCAGCCTTTGCGGCGCCGACCGGCGCACAGGCCGACGCCTGGCCGGCGATCAAGGCGGGTCAACACGCGCTGGTCGCCGCGCCGACCGGATCGGGTAAGACGTTGGCCGCTTTTCTCGCGGCGATCGACACCTTGGTGCGCGAAGGTATCGAACACGGATTGACGGATGAAACCCACGTCGTCTACGTCTCTCCGCTGAAAGCGCTATCGAACGATATTCAGAAGAACCTTGAAGTTCCGATCGCCGGCATTCGCGCCGAACTTGAGCGGCTCGGCTTGCCCGATATCGACATTCGCACGATGGTGCGCACCGGTGACACGCCGCAAGCGGATCGCGCGAGCATGCGGCGACGGCCGCCGCATATTGTCGTCACGACGCCCGAATCGCTGTACATCCTGCTGACCAGCAAGTCGGGTCGCAAGATGCTGGCGACGACGCGCACGGTGATCGTCGATGAGATCCACGCGCTAGCGCCGAACAAGCGCGGCGCGCATCTGGCGTTGTCACTCGAACGGCTGCAGGCGCTTGCAGGACGAGATTTCGTCCGTATCGGCCTATCCGCCACGCAGAAGCCGATCAGTGAAATCGCAAAATTTCTAGTCGGCGACAGCGCACGCTGCACGATCGTCGATACCGGGCACGTGCGCCGCCGCGATCTTGCGATCGAGCTGCCGTCGGCTCCGCTCGAAGCGGTGATGTCCGGTGATGTATGGCAACAGGTGTACGACCGGCTCGCCGAGTTGGTGCGCGAGCATCGGACAACGTTGATCTTCGTGAATACACGGCGGCTTGCCGAGCGCGCGGCGCGCCATCTGTCCGAACGGCTGGGCGATGAAAACGTCACGGCGCATCACGGCAGCCTGTCACGTGACAAGCGGTTGAATGCCGAGCAGCGACTGAAGCGCGGTGAACTGCGCGCATTGGTCGCGACGGCGTCGCTCGAGCTGGGAATCGATATCGGCGATGTCGATCTGGTGTGCCAAATCGGCTCGACGCGTTCGATCGCAGCGTTCCTGCAGCGCGTCGGCCGCGCCGGTCACGCGGTCGGCGGCATATCGAAGGGCCGGCTCTTTCCGCTGTCGCGCGACGAACTGTGCGACTGCGCCGCGCTGCTGGACTCGACGCGGCGTGGCGAGCTGGACAACATCGCCGTGCCTGCGAAGCCGCTCGACGTTCTGGCGCAGCAGATCGTGGCCGAAGTCGGGTCGCAGGAATGGCGCGAGGATGAGCTCTTCACGCTTTATCAGCGCGCCTATCCGTTCCGTGATCTCACGCGTGCATGAGTTCAACGAAATTGTGCTGATGCTGGCCGAAGGTTTTCATACGCAGCGCGGGCGACGCAGCGCACATCTGCATCGCGATGCGGTCAATGGCGTTTTGCGCGGGCGGCGCGGTGCAGCGCTGTCGGCAGTGACGTCAGGCGGAACGATTCCTGATACGGCCGACTACACGGTGATGCTCGAACCGCAGTCGCAGGTCGTCGGCACCGTGAACGAGGATTTTGCGGTCGAGTCGCTGGCGGGCGATGTGTTCCAGCTCGGCAACACGTCCTACCGGATCATCCGCGTCGAGCGCGGCACCGTGCGCGTCGAGGATGCAAAAGGACAACCGCCCACCATTCCATTCTGGTTAGGCGAGGCGCCAGGACGCACCAACGAGTTTTCGGAGTCGTTGTCCAGATTGCGCGACACGATTGCAGAGCGGCTCGATAGCGGCGGGCGCGACGCGGCAATCGCGTGGCTCACCGATGAAGTCGGCATCGCGCTAGCAGCGGCAGAGCAGATCGTCGATTATCTTGCGGCAGCCAAGGCCGCGTTGGGTCAGCTGCCAACCATTCGCACCGTCGCTCTCGAAAGATTCTTCGACGAGTCGGGCGGCATGCAGCTGATCGTGCATGCGCCGTTCGGCAGCCGGATCAATCGCGCGTGGGGCCTGGCGCTGCGCAAGCGCTTCTGTCGCAAATTCGATTTCGAGTTGCAGGCGGCGGCGACCGAGGATGCGATCGTGTTATCGCTTTCGAGCAGCCACAGTTTTCCGCTTGAAGACGTGGCGCGCTATCTGTCTGCAAAGACCGTGCGGCCGTTGCTGATACAGGCGCTGCTGGACGCGCCGATGTTCGGCACGCGCTGGCGCTGGAACGCCGTGGTGGCGCTCGCGTTGCTGCGCTTTCGCGGCGGCCATAAAGTCGCACCGCAGCTGCAACGCATGGCGTCCGAAGATTTGCTTGCAGCCATATTCCCGATCAGGTGGCGTGCGGCGAGAACATCGTCGGCGACCGCGAAATACCCGATCACCCTCTGGTGCGACAGACGATCGACGATTGCCTGCACGAAGCGATGGACATCGACGGCCTCGAGCGTGTGCTGCGCGCAATGGAGCGTGGCGACATCAAGGTGATCGCGCGCGATCTGACCGAACCTTCGCCGCTTGCGCTCGAGATTCTTTCTGCGAGGCCGTATGCGTACCTTGACGATGCACCGCTGGAGGAGCGCCGCACGCAGGCGGTGATGGCGCGTCGCTGGATCGATCCCGAAACTGCCGCCGATCTCGGCAAGCTCGACGCCGATGCGATCCGCAGAGTGCGCGAGGAAGTGTGGCCCGAGCCGCGGGGCGCCGACGAATTGCACGATGCGCTGATGAGCTTGGGTTTTTTGAGCCAGGCGGAGATCAGTGCGCAGCCGGAATGGCCGGCACTGTTCGGGGAGCTCGTGGCTACAAAGCGTGCGACTTCAATTGCGCTAACGGGAAGCGCTGCCTTCGTGGCCGCTGAGCGCTTGCCCGAATTCGACGCACTGTTCCCGCTGGCCGAGCGCACGCCTGCGATTGCAGCGCCGATTCAATATCAGAAGGCGTGGACCCGCGACGACGCGCTGGTCGAAATTCTGCGCGATCGCCTGCAAGGGCTGGGGCCCGTAACCGTCAGCGCGCTCGCCGCACCGCTCGGCCTGGCTGCTGGCGAAGTCGAAACCACATTGGTACGACTCGAAGCCGAAGGCTCGGTGATGCGTGGACAGTTCAGTCCCGACAGCAAGGAGACCGAATGGTGCGAGCGGCGGCTGCTTGCGCGCATTCACCGGTACACCGTGAATCGGCTGCGCCGCGAAATCGAGCCGGTCGAAGCGCGCGACTTCATGCGCTTCTTGTTCGAATGGCAACGAGTCGCACCGGAAGCGCGGAGTCGAAGGCCCGGATGCGGTGGCCAACATCGTGTCGCAGCTCGAAGGTTTCGAAGCACCCGCCGCTGCTTGGGAGACCGAGATCCTTCCAGCGCGCGTCAATGAATACGATCCGGCGTGGCTGGACGAGCTGAGCCGCGCAGGCAGAGTCGTGTGGACGCGCATCGCTCCGCTCAACTCAAGCGGCGAACGCGCACCGAGTCCTGTACGCACGACGCCGATTGCGCTTGCATCACGGCGCAACCTCGCCATCTGGGCCACGCTTGCGCCGGACGGTAATGACGTAACGCTGACGTCGAACGCACAGCAGGTCGCCGAGTTCATCACGGCGCACGGCGCTTCGTTTTTCGAAGAAATCGTCGAAGGCACGACGCTGTTGCGCACGCAGGTCGAGCAAGCCCTCGCCGAGCTCGTTGCGCAGGGGCTGATCAATTCCGATAGCTTCGGTGGTTTGCGAGCATTGCTCGTGCCATCCGATCGCCGTCGGACGTTCGACGGACACAAGCGTCTGCGTCGCACGGCGCTGTTCGGCATCGAAGACGCCGGGCGCTGGGCGCTGGTGCGAAAACGGCGTGCTCCGGAAGGCGCCGACGTCGTCGAGCACGTCGCACGCACCCTGCTACGCCGTTACGGCGTGGTGTTCTGGCGGCTGATCGCACGCGAAGCACAATGGCTGCCTCCGTGGCGCGATCTGCTGCGTTGTTATCGACGGCTCGAAGCGCGCGGCGAAATTCGCGGCGGGCGTTTCGTCGCGGGACCTTCTGGCGAGCAGTTCGCTGCGCCCGAAGCGATCGGACTACTGCGCGATGTCAGACGGCGCGAGCCGTCCGGTGCTTTGCTCAGCCTGAGCGGTGCCGATCCGCTAAACCTGGTGGGCATTCTGAGTCCCGGTGCGCGATTACCCGCACTCACCGGCAATCGCGTGCTCTATCGAGACGGCGTGCCGATTGCCTTGCTGGTCGCCGGCGAAGCGCGCTTTCTCGAGCAACTCGCAGCCCGAGGCGGAATGGACGGCCCGCAATGCACTGCTGCGCCGCCAGGTACCGGCAACGCTTAAGTTTCTCGCGTAGCACCTTCTGGAATTGCGGTGTCATCGCGCTCGAGTGACGCGCGATCCCATTTGGCCAAATTCGCTGCCGCTTCATACGTCGTCTGCAAAAATTCGAGCAGGGTCGCATCCGGCGATGTCGATTGGCGCACGGCGTCGTACGGCAGAATGAATTCGTGCAGATCGATGCTGTAGAACGCGGCGTCGGGATTTATCCGCGCCTGTGTGAAATCCGGCGGCTCCGGATAAGCGTACGAATAAAACGCCGGATACGCGATCGCGCCGCCGCCGGGCCAGAAGCCGCAGCTGCTCACTTCGTGCGAATAGGCTTCGCGTGTCACCCAATCGGGTAGATGGGGAATGCCACCCGGGTGCACGGGCGCGCGCCGCCCCGAGAAGCGCGTGACCGCCAGGTCCGGTGCGCCCCAGAACAAATGCACCGGACTCCCCTTGCCTATGAATCGGGCGCGAAATTGCTTGAAAACGCGGTCGGCCTGCACCAGCGCGCGCCAGAATCGATTGGCGTATTCGGCATCGTAGGCGTGGTGCACTTCATCGTGATCGAAGCGAATCGGATTCTCGATTTCGTTCGGAAGCGGATAAATGCTCAGATTGATATCGAGCTTTTCGAGCTGCTTCATCAAACGCGCGTAAAACGTCGCGACAGACATCGGCACGAGCGCAAATCCGTCGGTACGACCATCGCTCGTTTGAACCATCAACCGGTGATCGATGAAATCGAAGTCGATCTGTAAGGTCCGCGTGCCGATGGTGATCGGTGAAGTCGTCAATCCTCTGGCCGTCACATACAGCGTGGCGTGCCATGAATGATTAATCCAAGGAGTCGCTGCCAGCCGCACCTTGCCGACAATTTGCAGCCATAAGTGCAGGGTCTGGTACGTGTCGCTCCATGCAGCAAGAGGCAGCTCTGGCCATGGAGAAGATGTGCTGCGCGCGGAAGCGCTCATCTGATAGTCCTGCACGATTCGGTAGCGCGGCATCTCGATAACATCGCTAGAAATTACCGTGGCGACGGTATCCTTGGCCTGCATGACAACTTCGCGAAGCAAACAATGACCACTGAATTTTCGCACGCACTTCCGCGCTGGAGCATCGGCGTGCCGATCGCGGCCGTCATTGCGCTGGCGATCGTCTGGAACCGGCCGCTTGGATGGGTGCTGATCACGGTCGTCGCGCTGGCGTTGGTCGCCGCGGTGCTGGCCGCCGTGCACCACGCCGAGGTCGTCGCACTGCGCGTCGGCGAACCTTTCGGCACGCTGATTCTGGCGGTAGCGGTCACGGTGATCGAAGTCGGACTGATCATTTCGGTAATGCTCGCTGGCGGTCCGACGGCGGCGATCGTCGCGCGCGACGCCGTGTTCGCGGCTGTGATGATCACGAATACCGGCATCATCGGCCTGTGCCTGGTGGTCGGTGGCTTGCGCCACCGGGAGCTTGAATATCGGATCGAAGGCACCAGTCCCGCGCTGGCGGTATTGGTTGCGCTGGCGACGCTGACACTGGTCGTGCCCGCCTATACGACAACGACTCCCGGTCCGTCGTTTTCGACGCTGCAACTGGCATTCGCCGGTGTCATGTCGCTGGCGCTTTACGGCATCTTCGTATTCGTGCAGACGGTGCGGCATCGCGACTACTTTCTGCCGTCGGATGTGGGAAATGAAGCCAGCCACGCTTCGCCGCCGTCGCGGAAGATTGCAATGACGAGCCTGGGCTTGCTTGCGATCAGCTTGTTAGCAGTGGTCGGTCTCGCGAAAGCACTCGCGCCGTCGATCGAAGCCGGTGTCGCCGCCGCATCGGCGCCGCTGGCTGTCGTTGGTATTGCCATCGCAATGCTGGTGCTGCTACCTGAAACCGCGGCCGCCGTGCGCGCCGCTGCTCGCAACCGATTGCAAACCAGCCTGAATCTCGGCATCGGATCGGCGATCGCTTGTATCGGCCTGACCATCCCCACGGTCGCGCTCCTGTCGATTGTGACCGGCATGCCGCTCGAACTCGGCATTCCAGCGAAAGAAGCGGTGTTACTGGTGATGACGTTTGTCGTCGCGGTGCTGACACTGGGCAGCGGCCGCGCGACCGTGATGCAGGGTGCGGTCCACCTGGTGTTGTTCGCGGCGTTTATTTTTCTTGCGTTTTTCCCGTGACCTGCAGTAGCTGCGACAAGTGGTTCACGCGCGGCACATTGTCGTGCTGCATCAGCTGCAGATGGCCGAACGAAAACGGCGTCACGTGCAGCAGGTCGCAGGCGTGACTACCGATCCGCGCCAGCCAATGCGGAAGAGTGATCGTCATCGCGGGCCGGGCGTTCACGCCGCACTGCTCGACGCGTAACAGCGCGAGGTATTCGCGGATCGACACAAGCGCGGTGCCACCGAGTTCAATCTCGCGCGATGGAGGATTGTCGATTTCGCACAGCACCGTCAGCGCGATTCCGAGATCATCGACGTCAAGCGGGGCGACGCGCCCGAGCGCACTGGCGGGAATGAAGTGAACCGGCCAGCGCGCAACCTGGCGGAACCAGCGCGCGCCATAGCCATCGGCGCCATTGAGTAACGACGGACGCACGATCACGCAATCTAAGGAACGCGCTCGCAGCGCCGCTTCGCCGTGCCGCTTCGATATCAGAAAACCGCTCGTTACGTGCTGATCGAGCCCAAGCGCGGACACATGTACCAAACGCCGAACACCGACCAGGCCGCAGGCATCCGCGAGCGCTGCCGGCGCCCGATGATGCACTTTCTCGTACGTTTCGGCGCCACGCTGGCGCAGGATGCCGACGCAGTTCAGCACGACTTCGACATCTGCGAGTAGCGGCCGCCAGGCATCGGCGGTCAACAGTTGCTCGAATCGCACTGCGCGGCGCTCACATCGATGCGCTTGCAACGGCAGACGACGCGCGGCGCGGTCAGGGTATCGGCTACCGATGATGACTTCGTGCCGACGGCCAAGCAGCGCTGCCACGGCATGGCGTCCGATAAAACCCGCGCCGCCCAGCACCAGAACGCGCATCGACGGAGTCAGTCGATTTTCAACTGGCGCACGATCGGCTCACCACGCAACCACGCCATCAGGCATTCATTGACACCGCGGGCGAACGCCTCGAATACTGGCTGCGACACGAAGCCAATGTGCGGAGTCAGCACAACGTTCTTCAGCGAGCGCAGCGGATGATCGGCTGCCAGTGGCTCGTCGTCGTATACATCGAGCGCCGCGATCGCGGGCCGACCTGCGCCCAAAGCCGCCAGCAGCGACGCCATATCGATCAACGCCGAGCGCGACGTGTTGACCAGAATTGCATCATCGCGCATCAAGCGCCAGCCGCGCCGGATTTAACAGTCCACGCGTCTGATCGGTCGGCACCAGATGCAGACTCACGACTCTCGATGTCGAAAGCAATTCTTCGATCGACACCGCCGTCGCACCCTTTTCAGCGGCGCGCTCGGGCGTCATGCGCGGACTCCACGCAACGACCTGCATGCCGAAAGCTTGGGCGACGCGCGCAACCCGACCACCGATCTCACCGAGTCCGATCAGACCCAGTCGCTCACCGCCCAGCACACCCGGCAGCGGTTGATCGTCACGCCAACCGCCAGTGCGCATTGCCGCCAACTTTGCTTCGAGTCGCTTGCTCGCAGCAAGAATCAGCGTCCATGTCAGCTCGCACGTGCTTTCCTTCGACGGGCCCCATTCGGTATGGCTGACCGGGATGCCGCGCGCGGCTAACGCCGCTGCGTCGAGCGCATTGTTGCGAGCGCCGGTAAAGATCACGTAGCGCAACTTCGGCAGACGCTCAATCAACTGAGCGCGCAACGGCGTGCGATCACGTACCAGCACGATCACGTCAGCATCGGCTATTGCGGCGTACAGCGTATCGCCGCGTAGTGGATCGTGATAGATGTCCACGTCGGCCCGACGGTCAATCTCGGACCAGTCCGCCAGACGTCGCAGCGCCCGCTCGTAGTCATCGAGCACTACGATGCGCGGACGCTGGGTGTTCACTGCGGCCGTGCGATCGCGGTCATTCCACGGACATCAGCGGCATCTCCGATCTTCCATGCCGCCGCGATCAGCGCTTTCGTCTTGTCGGCGCCGATGACAGGAGCGCTCAGCTCCGTGAACTTCGCTTCGAGCTGTGCATCGGTCATCGGGCGCTGCAGCGAGCCGATTGCGTGCTCGACAAAGACGTGTTCGCGCCTGGCGCCGCCGAGTATCGCCGTCACGTCGACCGATGCTTCGTCGATGTTCTGATCGACGGTCGCCACAATCTTGCGCCGTAGCTCGACGACATCCGGCCGGTTGACGACCGCATCCGAGAACTCGTGCTCGCCTGCGCGTCCAAAAATAAGCCCAACCGCGCAACCGTGATACACGCTGAACTTGCCTTGCAGTCCATCCGCCGGCTCTTTTTTGCCGGTCAGCTCCAGCACCAGCGAGTGCACCTTGAGCTCGATACGCTCGACTTGCTCGGCCCGCACGCCACGCTCGCGCAACTGCACGCACGCGTCAATGCTCGGGTGAATGACGATGCCGCACGCAAATGGCTTGTAGGTGTTGAACGATATCTCGAAGCGCTCACCCAGTTCGTCGGTGACTTCACTCCAACTGCGCTTGTCCGACACGACCTGCACCAAACCTCGCGGTGCTTCGATCGCCTTTGCGCTCGCGGTGAATCCGTTCTTCGCAAGCAACGCAGCCATCAACCCTGCTCGCGCCGCGCCGCCGGGGTGAAACGGCTTCGTCATCGTGCCGAACTGTTCGCGTACGCCGATTGGTTGAGACGCGGCGATGCCAAGCGCCATCGCAGTCCGTTGCTGATCGAGCTTCAACAATCGCGCGCTGGCGGCAGCCGCTCCCAACATGCCGGTCGAACCCGTGATGTGCCAACCGCGGTCGTAATGATCCGGATACATCGTGTTGCCGATCCGGCACGCAACGTCGATACCCAGCACCAGCGAATCGATCAGCTCGCGCCCCGATGCGCCGATCAGCTCGGCGAGCGCGACCGCCGCCGAGGCGACCGGGCCGGCCGGATGAATGATTGTTTTTAGGTGCGTGTCGTCGAAGTCGAATGTGTGCGAAGTGATGCCATTGACAAGTGCGGCGCTCGCAATGTCCACACGTTCGGCGCGGCCGAGCACAGTCGCTTGCGCCGCCGGCTGCAACATCCGCACCGCGGCCAGAGCCGCGTCTGCGGCTTCATGCTTCGCGGCACCGACCGCGCAGCCGATCCAGTTGAGCAGCGTGCGGTGCGCCTCTTTGTCCACCGCGTCGGTCCACCCGCGCGACGGATGCTCCGCAACGAAGCGCGCCAGAATCTGCGTGATCGGCGGCGCGTCGTGGTCGGCGGCCACTTGAGTGTTACGAGCCATCGCTGATCAGAACTCCCGCTGTCACGAATCGAGCTCCAATAATCGCACGCTCGCTATTGCCCAATTAGATGCAGCATGACTTCACGCCGATGAGCACGAGTTCTGTGCTCGACGAGATAGATGCCCTGCCAGGTTCCGAGCACAGGGTCGCCTCCGACAACCGGAATCGATAGCTGAGTTTGAGTCAGCGCAGCGCGAACATGTGCCGGCATGTCGTCGGCGCCTTCGGCACGGTGCTCGAACAACGGATCGCCATCGGGAACCAGACGTGCAAAGAACCGCTCCAGATCGCGCACCACTTCCGGGTCGGCGTTTTCCTGAATCAGCAGGCTTGCCGACGTATGCCGGATGAAAACGGTCAGCAACCCGTCGGCGATCTTGCAGTCACGCACCCAGCTTTGGATGTCGCGCGTGATCTCGACGAACGCGCGGCCGGGCGTTTGTATTTGCAAGCTGGTATGGGCCTGGCGCATCTGTTCACTGAACGGTCTCGTCTGCAATCTACACGGCGAGCACTGACGTACGATGCGACACACGTCCACCACGTCGCGACGCTTGCATGAAGCCCAATTTTCTCGTGATTCTGATTGACGATCTGCGCTACGACGAGTTTGGCGCCGGTGGCCATCCCTACATGAAGACGCCGCACATCGATCGGCTTGCGCACGAAGGCGCGATCTTCGAGCGCGCTTTTCACACGACGCCGATCTGTTCGCCGAATCGCGCTTCGATCGTCAGCGGTCAGTACGCCAGCCGGCACGGAATCATCGACAACGTCGCGCGCGATGCGATGAGCCATCGCTTGCCGAACTACCACCTCGAGCTGCAGCGGCTCGGGTACGAGACCGCTCACATCGGCAAGTGGCACATGGGCAATGACGGCATGCCGCGGCCCGGTTACGACACGTGGGTGAGCTATGACGGGCACGGAAAGCTAAATGACCCGCGGCTGAATCACGATGGCGACTACGTGCAGCACAGCGGCTACATCACCGACCTCATGAACGGGCTGGCGGTCGATTTTCTGAAGCGCAAGCGCAAGAAGCCGTTCTCGCTTTTTTTCGCGCACAAGGCGGTGCACCCCGACGCCGAGCAAGCGGCTGACGGCACGTTGCGCATCTCGGCACAAGGGGGTTACGTCGTCGCGGAGCGCCATAAGGATCTGTATCGCGACGCCGTGTTCCCGCGCACACCGAACATGTTGCCGCCGGCCGAGGTGATCAAGAGCAAGCCGGCGTGGGCCGAGAGTTTCGCGCTGAAGTCAGGTCCCGCGTCGCAAGCGATCCTGTCCGCGCTGCAATCGGGCGAGCAGGAAGAGATTCGCCTGCGCGCCAGGATGATGGCGGCGGTCGATGAGGGAGTCGGCGCGATCGTCGATGTGCTGCAGCAAAGCGGCGAGCTGGACAACACGTTCATTGTTTTCTTCAGCGACAACGGCTTCTTCTTTGGCGAGCATGCACTCGGTCCCGAGCGGCGTTTCGCGTACGAAGAGGGCATTCGCTCGCCGTTCGTGGTTCGCTATCCGCGCCGGGTGAAGGCAGGCTCACGCCGACGCGAACTTGTCATCTGCCAGGACCTCGCGCCGACGCTGATCGAACTAGCAGGAGGTAAACCGGGTTCGCAGATCCAGGGCCGATCGTTGCTGCCGTTGTTTGCCGCCCGCCGTGCGGCGTGGCGCAAGTCGATACTGATTGAATACTGGGCCGAACAAGCGATGCCGTGGCTGGTGGGCATGACATACAAAGCGGTGCGTACCGATCGCTACAAGTACATCCATTGGGTCAACCGGGGCAAGGCGGGGGAGCTCGACGAACTCTACGATCTGGAGAGCGATCCGTTCGAGCTCGACAACCTGAATCGCAGTCGCAAGCTCGCACCGGTGCGTGACAAATTGCGCCGCGAATTAAGGCGCCTGGTCACGGACGCGGTTGGCTTGTAGTTCGCTCGAAGGGCGATACACGATATTGTTTCCGACCAAGTCGCATCCAACACTATTGCCAAGTCCTAGACGCGCTTTCACTTCTTGGACTTGCGCGCATTGAGCCACTCCGCTGCCCGGCTCTTTCCTTCCGCATTTTCCTCAGGTGTGAGCTTGGCCTCCGCCGATGCGACCGACGGGCGAAACTTTTCCGCCCATTCAGGTCCTTGACTCATCGCAATAGTCCACCACTTCGCAGCCTCGACACGATCACGAGGCACGCCTTGGCCTTGGTAGTACATCACGCTGATTCTGAATTGCGAGCCGGGATCCCCCAATTCCGCAGCCCTCTGGTACCACGAGGCCGCGCGACTGTCGTCTTGACGCACACCCATTCCGAACTCGTACATCATGCCCAAGTTGGAGGCTGATTGGATGTCGCCAGCCTCGGCAGCCCTTTCGAATAGTGAGGTCGCGCGCTGATTGTCTTGGGTGACACCCTCTCCGTGGTAGTACATGAATCCCAGTTGCCGTTGGGCGTCGACGCTTCCATGTGCAGCGGCCCTCTCAAAGGCGACGACTGCCTTTGCATAGTCCTTGCGCTGCTGAAACTTCACGCCTTCCTCGAGATCACCCGCGAGACACGGCATCAGGAACTGGGCAGCAAACGCGACAATGGCGACGGGACGTTTCATAGCAAATTCCCTTCTAGGACTCGCATTGCAGCGAGGTCTAACTATTGAGCTAAGCCATTTGTTGGGTCGCTGAGCCGCGCGATTGTTATCGAATAACGGGTCTGTACTTTTCACCATCGATTCGCTCGGCGGCATTGTTGCCCTTTGTGACTGCGAATGTCCAGCACTCCTGCCATGGGGGCTGTTTTTCCAATCGGCCTTTACGTCTTCCCCAAAATACTCGTACGACGTACCGACTCGATTCATCAGCGCAAACATGCGTACCAATGATCGGCTCATTACCTATGAGTGCTTGACACGCTTCTCGAGCTGCCAATGAAGCACGAGATCGAGCTGGAAAGCTAAGTAGAAAAGCGATCAACGACATTGAGCGCTTGAGCTTTCATCATGCTCACTTGCACAGATTGCCAGCGATCTAACGTGTAAGGTAACCGGCGACCACGGCGCGGGCGAAGCCACGCCGGTGGCGCGTCCGCGTTGACCGCCGGGTTAGGCGGCCCGCCGTTTGAAGAAACATCATCTTGGATCAGGGACCGGGATTCCCGGCTTCACGTCTACATTGTGATATGAGACGATCTTCCACACTCCGTCCTCCTTAGCGAGAACCTGCAGAAGTCGTGTGCGGAGTCGCCCTTTGTCATCTCTCGTTACGCCGGGAGCGCTCTGGGCGATGCCGGCGACCGCTGTCAGCGTCTCGACGATCGCGATATCAGGCCGGATGAATTTGAGTGAGACGATGTCTTGGCTCACCGTCGTATTCTTGAATATGCCTTCCAAGATCACTTCATGTTGCTTGAGGAACGCCGCATGTCCGGTGAAAAATTGACCTCGGATGTTCGTAAACGTGCCCGCCTCGGCGAAGTGGCGCGAGTAGCCAACCGCATCGCCGTTGTTCCACGTAGCGTTCTCGTCTTCGATAATGTTGCGAATCGCGATTTCATCGGGTAATGGCTGAGCGCCGAGTGGGACCGTCAACGCGAAGATTAGTAAGGCAGTGAGTAGTCTCATTTAGATCTCCGGTACGTATGAACGCTTCAACGGTGTAGCCCCGAGTTAACGGGCCGCCTAACGTTCGACATGAGCGGCGGGCCAAAGGGCGCGAAGCGGCCTTTGGGACGTCCGCTCGATGGAGAGGTTAGGCGTCAGCTTCGATCGGGCTGGATGAGGACGCCTACTTTCGTTCCCAGGTGACGGTGGCTCGAGTCATCTTGCCTAGGTTTGGGCTCATGACCCAAGGCGAGATCACTTTGAAGGTGTCACCGTCGAGTTTGTAGTCGCGGACTTGCTCTGTCCCAACCCAACTCGGATTCCAAGAGACGTCGACTTTCGTAATGAACTTGTCCCCTTCAAATTTGTACAGCCCGGTGTAGGCGATGATGGTACGAAACGCTGCGGCCCGCTGCTCGTCGTTCTCAGGCGCTTTGCGGCCTTCCGCTTCGACCATAAACATCACGCGTCCCTCAGGCGTAAAGATGACGTAACCGGTAGGACGATTCCCGTAGGCGCCTTTAGCCTCTGACCCGTCCTGGAACTCATTGACAAACGACACCAGCTTCCATGTGCCGACGACCTTTGTCGCGTCATTTGCATGCACTAGCGGACAGAGCAGCATTGCTGCCAGAAGAGTGAGCAAAGCGCGCATACCGAATCTCCTAAGTGCAGTAAGCATGATGCTGCCCCGCTTCTTCGCCAAGTGCTGCGACTTCTGACGCCTAACGTACGACATGAGCGGCGGGGCAAGGGGCGCGAAGCGGCCCTTGGCACGTCCGCTCGATGGAGAGGTTAGGCGCCACTGCAGAAGCGCTCGTCGAGAACACTTTGAGAAGTGCTTAGTTCGAATCCATAGGCTGCCAACCATTCTCGGTCATAACAAAGTTCTGCCCATTCACGTTTCGCAATTCCAGACCTATGGCTTCACCACGGTGCCCGGGAATGCTCTTGTTTGCCTCTCGGTGAACGTGCAGAGTGCATTGATGGCAGACTGGGCAGACGTCGTATCAAGCCCACCCGACCGGACCCCTTCAAGGAGTTCGGACATTGATGGGAGTGGGAACACGGCAAAGAACTCCTGAACTAGTTCTTGATCGTAGAGCGATAGAGCAGCCCCGAGTCGCAGTTGACTCTTAAGGCTCCAGGCTTCTTGTAGCCGCTCCTGTTGTCGAATACGCTTGCGACCGCGTCTGGTATCAGCTTCACAGATGCGATGAACCATTTGCTAGCGTCTGCGACCGTGTACGAACATGGCGCTGGGTAGATGATTTGGGTTGCATTGTTCAATTGCTGACCTTTCGACTGGACGATCAGAGTGTGGGGATGTGGTGGCGTCTAACGTTTGACATGAGCGGCGGCCGCAGGCAAGCGCAGCTTGCCGGAGGACGTCCGCTCGATGGAAGGGTTAGGCGTCGCCGCACAAAGTAGGCGCGACGTTTTGAACACGCATGAAGACGAGATTGCCATCGGCGTCATGGCTTATAGGCAATGACCTCGATCTCGACCTTGGTGCCGACCATGTTCTTCGCCTGTATTGTCGAGCGCGTTGGCTTGTTTCCAGGGAAGAACTCGCTGTAAGTGCGATTGAACGCATCGAAATCGCGTGCGTCGTCGAGCCAGACCATGGTCTTCACCACGTCCTCGAGCCTGCAACCGGCCAATGCGAGCGCGGCGGCGACATTTTTCATCGTTTGACGCGTATGGGCTTCAATGCCGCCTGCGATGACATCGCCGCTTTCGTCTCTAGCTACCTGGCCGCCAACGAATACCAAGCCGCCTGCCTTCGTCACCAGTGAGCGCGGCAATGTTCGTGTGCCCGGATTGTTCTCTTCAAAGAACTCGGCTGTCATATCGTCTCCTAGCGCCAAGAGAACTCATTTGAGTCTGTGTGACCCGTCGAACGAGGGTGACGCCTAACGAGTAAGGTAACCGGCGGCCGACCGCGTGCGCAGCCCCACCGGTCGGCGTCCGTGTTGACCGCCCGGTTAGGCTGCAGCGTCATGCACATGCTGCCGCACTGGCAATCGGACCCGGTGTGATCGAAACAGTGGCAATGCGCCACAGGATGGGAAACACCGAGGTGACGACGATGAACAGAAGCGACTGCGCCGCCGAACTTACTCAGAAGCCAAGCCCATTCGTATTGCAATTGTCCGTCGGCGACGAGAATGCGTTGTCCGGATCCCAGGCGGCCAAGCTTGGATTGATCGAACGCGTAGCCGCGAGAGCGAGCTTCGGCGTAGACAAGCGCAAGATATCGGTTCGATCGCAGAGCGAGGCGAAGCACAAGACCGAAACCGCATCAATTGCGGGTGTCTGGCGATAACCATAGGTGCGCCCACGAAGCACCTCGCGGGCGAGTAGCGCCTCGCGCCAAAGCGTGACCACGCCCTGCGCGTCAAGGTACTTGGCGGCTGAAGCGTCCACAGTCGCATGGCGAATGGCCTGCGGCCTAACGTCCGACGTGAGCGGCGGGCCAAGGGCGCGAAGCCGCCTGGGGACGTCCGCTCGATGGAGGGGTTAGGCCTCACTTTGGACGGAATTTGACCAAGAACTCTTGCACTCTTTGCCACGCGTCTGCCGCATCGTCGGGCCTGAACATTGGCACCTTAAGGTTGAATGCGTGTTCAGCTTCCGGATATGTGACGACCGTTACCGGCCGTCCGCCTGCCTTGGCCGCCGCCTCGAACTCGCGGATGGACTCGATGAGGCAGCAGTTATTGAATTTGTCTTTCTCTCCGGCGAGTATCAGCGTCGGGACAGTCACTCGCGTTGCTGTATCAGCGATGCTCGGCAAACGAGTCACAGCGGGATAGTAGGCGGCCACGGCGGAAAAAAGTTCGGGTTCGTTTGATGCGTGGAGTAGTGCTCCTCCACCGCCCAGCGAGAAGCCTACGACCGCGATCTTTCCAGGCTTCACTCTTGAGTCCGAGCGGATTGTGGCAAGTATCTTCCGTAAGTTTTCAGTTGCCTCGCCTGGTTGGTTCGATACGTCCTTTCCGCTCACCAGGATCGCCGTGTAACCCAAGTCGGCAACGGCCCGACCGAAATCTTGGTATAGGGCGGTTCCGGAAACCCCGGAGATCAAAAGCACGCCAGGTCCGCTACCAGTCGTCGGCGCGAAGATTTCTGTGCTTTGAGCGTGAGCGCTCCAGTTGGTGCCGTAATCAGGAGCCCTGCCAGTAGCAATGCAAATGCGGACGAGTGTCGCGGAACCTGAGTCATTCGAATTCTCCTTCGCCTTGAGGTGTGGGAGAGCTGGAACCCCACTCTCGGTGGTTGTCGGTGGGGCCTAACGTCTGAGTTGAGCCGCGCTCGTAGAGCGTCGGCTCTCCAACGACATGTTAGATCGCAAATTCTCTCCTCGTGCGAGACAGTATTGTTCGAAAAGGCCTTCGCCATTTGCAACCGTGGTGTTAGCGACATGCTGCCACTTCGGAGTAGCGCTCAAATTGCCAACACCGCTTCGACTCACATCGAGGGAGAACTCACGTCCGTCCCACGAGAATTTCATCGATCGTGAGCGCGTCCCACAACTAGCACAAAGCTCCCAAAACCCAGCATTAAATATTGCATGCTCGAACAACGCGATGTCGTGCGCCTTTAGGCTCGCCAAGAGCGCAGTCAACTGAGCAACGTGCCCAACTCCCGAGTTGACCAATTCAATGGCGCGTTCCATTTGCGCTCTAACGTGTTTTAGACCGCACCATTCTGCTCCTTAATGTGGCGGGTGCGGTTTAACACGGACCGCCCGTTCGTCGCCAAGCCGCATGAGTACTGGCTTTCGGGCTGAATACTGTATATATCTACAGTACTAACAAATCCGAGAAAAACCGCAACCGCAGATTCGAGACGTTGACGCACGTCCAGTGCCATTTTCGGCAACTGAGTCGCGCTGGCACTTGGCTGTACTTGGGCACGTCGATTGCGGCAACGCTGTCTCATTCACGGGAAATGGAGCGTTCCGATGAAGGTTATGAGCTGCCGCGAACTTGGTGGACCTTGCGATCAAAAGCTATCAGCGCCAACCTGGGATGAAATGGTCAAGACCATGACCAAGCACGTAATGGAGAGGCATCCCGATACTGCAAAGGCCATGGAGAAGATGCACAACGAGGACCCAAAAAAGTGGGGCCGCGAGACCAAGCCCAAATGGGACGCGAAGCCGGAGATTTAGTTTGAGAGCGGCGTGCGCTGCATCTCACTTCTTGAATTTCCTGACGCATTCGCCGATCGACTCGGAATAGACCTTCGGTTTCCAATCTCCTCCCGTCTTATTCTCGTAGTTCGCCACGATGCGGTAGCGCGTGCAGGCTTGCAGGTCGATCTCGACGTCGAGAGACGCAGGGCGGAAGAGTCCCCGCGCGCTCTCGAAGTGCAACGTGATGCTGTGCTTGCCGGGCGCGATCGGATCGCTCTTACGCGGGTTGCGCGTGCTCTTACCATCCACCTTGCTGATCGCAAGGCGCGCCTCATTCCGCACCTCCGATGCGTCGCCTGATTCGACGATGGCATACGGCTGGTCGTACATGCCCGCAAAGCTGACGGGTACTGCGAGAGCTGCAAGCGCAATGGCAAAGAGAAGTTTGTTCACGGTGTCCTCGCGAGGTGCGCGGCCCGACCGCTCGCTATCCAAACTAGCGCCGGCTTAGGGCTCCAGTGGGTGAACGAGGGGCGCTTAGATCCTCCATAGGCGGCGTTCGCTGAGGCGGTCTGGGTTTGGCGATCGGCTGTTCCGGGCGCGGCTTCACATCATCAGTATTGCGCCTATGCAACGGTCGCCCGTACCCGTACGCCGGTACATATACGTCGGTGTAAATGACCTCCGGTTGAGCGTGTTCGCGTGCCAATTCACGGGCACGCAGCTCCTCGACTTCGCGTTCAAGGCGCTGCAGACGCAGCTGATCCTCGCGTTCGCGCAACCGGTCCTTTTCCTCCTTCGACATGCCGGGTACGACGCTGAGGGTGCCCGATTCATTTCCGACCTGACGCCCGTTTTTCGACTTCGGTGGAGGCGTGTTGCTGTAATGCACCACGCCGTCCGCCTCGGTCCACTTGTAGATTTCGGACATTGCGGCGTGCGGAGCGACGGCTAGCGTCGCTGCAACGAGGGCTATCGAGACCGGGCGTGCGTCCATGGCCGAGGCACGATGCGCCGGATAACACACGATGTCAATCGCGACTCAGTTAGTAGATTCGCTATGTTCAATGGCGTTCGCGCGGTTCCAATTTGCTGCCAGAAATCAGCTCGCGGCAAGTTGCGCTATGGCTTCAGTCCGCCTTTGCCCCGGATGCCTTGACGATCGGCACCCAGCGCGTCATATCGTCGGCAATGAGTTTTCCGAATGCCGCTGGTGTAATGGGCGGCGATAGATCGAACCCTTGCGGTGCCAGCTTTTCTTTTGCTTCAGCGCTGCCGAAAATCCTGTTCAGCTCGGTATTGAGGCGGTTAACGACCTCGGGTGGAGTACCGGCCGGTGCGACGAATCCAAACCAGGTGTTGACCTCGTATCCCTTGACGCCTTGCTCGTCGAGCGTCGGCACATTCGGCAACAACGGTGAGCGCGCAAGGCTGGTTACTCCCAGCGCCTTGACCTTGCCGTCCTTGATTTGGCTGATGACCGTCGGCGTATTGAAAAATCCCATCGTCACTTCATTCGCCATTACCGCCAGCACGCCTTGTGGTGCGCCCTTGTATGGCACGTGCACGAGCTCGGTACCGGTGACGCGCCCGAATAAAACGCCGGACAAGTGATGACTGGTGCCGGCGCCCCCTGACGAGAAAGTCAATTCGCCCGGTTTCGCCTTGGCGATGGCAATCACGTCCGATGGCGCGCTTGCCTTGTTGGTCGGATGAACGATCATCACGTTCGACACGCCGCCGAGTAGCGCGATTGGCGCGAAGTCTTTCGTTGAGTCGTAGCCCGGCTTGGCGTAGATGCCCTGATTGAATACGAGCGTGCCTTGCGACGCGAAGCCGATGGTGTAGCCGTCGGGAGCAGAACGCGCGAGCTCTGCCATCGCGATGGTGCCGCCCGCACCGGTTTTATTTTCGACTACGACGCTCTGTCCGAGTGCCTTGCCGAGTTCGTTTGCGGTAAAGCGGGAGGCGATATCGGCGGTGCTTCCGGGCGCCAGTGGCACGATCAATCTGATTGGCTTCGACGGATACGGTTGCGCCGATGCGAAGCTGGTTGCCGACGCGAAGACGATCGCGATTGCAGCATCAAGCAAGCGACGCAATGTGTCTGACATGATGATCCGCACAGTTCGTGAAGGTCCGCGAACATCTTACCGCTCGGTCACCAGCGTTAGCCGGCCCTTTCCATGAAGGTATCGCTTGCGGGCAGTGAGCGCGACGCGCGTCCGACCCCTCACAGGTCGGACGCGATTGCCACCGGTTAGTAGCGGTAGCCCGCGCTGTAGCTGGTATGCGGTGCGGCCGATGTCTTCTTCGACTCGCCGCGCAGCACGTGCCACACGCCGCCTTGGTTGTCGCCGTTAGTGTCGCCCGCTTTGGCATCACCCGCGAAGAAATACAGCGGCATGCCCTTGAACGCCCATTGCGATGTGCCGTCATCGCGCTTGACGATCGAAAAGTCGCCGTCCGCCAGCGCCGCGTTTGCGACCACGAACGGAGGCCATGCCGCGGCACAACCGCCGGTGCAATTGCTTTTGCCTGACGCATCCTTGTCGAACATGTAAAGCGTCTTGCCTTCCTTACTGGCCAGAACGCCGTTGGAGATTTGCGTCGGGTTGGCGTGAACCGCCAGGGTAACGACCGCGATCGCGGCAAACATCATGCTGTGTTTCATTCGGTTTCCTCTGCGTAGTAGTGGCGCTCATCGAGCACCTGGCAGACATACGCAGCGGATTGCGAAGCGGATGCAGCGCGCGCCGAGTTTTTCTACCAAAGCTTGACGCAGGGGCCAAGAAGAACGAATTCGGCGGGCGTGGCACCCGCACGCGCCGGCGCATCTTCGAACGAGACCGCGAGCCGCGTCACATTGGTGAGCAACTTCTCCGACGTGGCACTCATTTCAAATGACGTGCTGCCCGGCGGCTTGGTTGGAACGGCAACACCGATTGGGAATGCAGCACCCTCTTTCGGCAGCGCCCACACCTGCGCGACCTTGCCGGCTGGTACCGCGACCGGACGCAGCGACTTGACGGTGACGCGCGTGCCATGCCGGGTCGAGCTGATCAACAACGTGGGCAGATTTTCGCGGTCGAGCAACAGGCCGACGTAGCTTTGCGGCAATGCCTGCTCGCGCTGCGCGAGCTCGTCGAGCGAAACAAAAGCACCCGGCATCATCTGCACGAGTGCAACCGTCAACGCTGCACCCAATGCAAAGCCGAGCGCCGGCTTCCATAGGCTCGACCACCAGGAAGGTCGCGACCCGCGGCGCAAAGCGGTCGAGGCAATCCGCGCTTCGGTCGCCGTCCACACACGCGATGATGGCGCAACGGACGGTACCGACGAGGCC
This sequence comes from uncultured beta proteobacterium, assembly GCA_963791315.1. GTDB lineage: Bacteria > Pseudomonadota > Gammaproteobacteria > Burkholderiales > Burkholderiaceae_F > JACCZX01. The sequence goes on along the minus strand of CAWBRQ010000003.1, from coordinate 115,840 downwards.
AGCGCGGCCAACCGTATCTCCCAGGCCTGCACCGCGGTGCGCGCGGCCGGAGACTCGGTCAGCAGCTTGTCAAAGCGTCGCCGCGCAGCACCGTGCAGCGTGCCCAGCACGTACTCAGACGCCAGGCGATCGAGTAGATCGGCGCGGTTGTAATTCACTGGCCGCTCTCCAGGCACTTCTTCAATCGTTCAAGGCCGCGCCGCACCCACGCCTTCACGCTGCCCAATGGAGCGCGCATATGCGTTGCCACTTCGGAGTGCGACATGCCCTGGTAGTAAGCGAGCGCCAGGCACTGCCGATGCGAAGCATCGAGCGCCTCCATGCAGCCACGAATCGCCAGCGCATCGGTGGCCTGCGTCAACAGCTGCAGAGGACTGGGCCGATCGTCCTGAACATCGATTGCTTCGCCTTCAGCGGTCAACGGCATCTCGGTCTCATGCCGCACAGCCGCGCTGCGCACGACATCGAGCGCCTTGTTGCGAACAATCGAAATCAACCATGTCATCGGCTGGCCGCTGGCGACCTGATAACTGCCCGCGTGATGCCAGACACTCACGAATGCCTCCTGCAAAACGTCCTCGGCCACGTCGCGCCGATTCAATATACGAAGCGCGACGCCAAACAGATGCGCACTGGTGGCTTGATAAACGCGCGCAAATGCGGCGCGATCGCCTAGGGCGACGCGGGCAAGGTCGTTTTGCAGCTGCGCGGAATCGGTCATCGATCGCCCAAAGTGTAGGGGTAAACATGCGCGCTTCACTGCCGCGAACTACACTCGGTCCGGCTGCGGGGAGGCAATCGTGACCGAGCAATCAACGAATTCGACGACGGTGGTACGCCACTTCAGGCAGATCCTGCTGTGGCCGCTGCAGCTGATGCCGATTCGGCACGGGACGCAGATTCAGGAACACTGGGAGCTGCTCGATCAGGAAATCGCCGAGAACCCGTGGCGTGAGTTGCTCGATGAGTTCACACCCGACGGCAAAGAGTTTCAACTCCGTCATTACAGCGAGTTCGTCACGTTCCTGCCTTACGTGCAGCGATTCATTTACGGCGAGAGCCGCCTGAAAAAGGAGAGCGGCAACAAGGACGAAGAACCCGGCAGCTCACCGATGCGCGTCTATCGGCGGCATGACATCGCGTCGGTGCGCATGGTTCCACGTGCCGGTGCGGAGCCGATCGTGCTGTCGATCGCGCACGTGGACCTGTACTTCTTCTACGACATCGACGTCGTGTTACTGAACGTTGAAGTGCACGGCGATCATTTGACATTGCAGCAAACGCAGGAGTTGCTGTATCGCTTCGGCCGCGCATACCCCGCCGGTTGGGAAGCCAACGGCGACGGATTGCACTGCCTGCACACCTTGCAGTGGCTCGCCACGGACGGCACGGTCCTGGCGCAGTCGGATTCGGGTGATCGCGACAAATTCCTGTCGTTTGTGTCGAAGCATCGGGCACCGCGCATCAGCTCACACTGGGCGTTTCTGATGCGGCCGCTGGTGCTCGATCACGTCGAGGAGCCTGGCGTGATCCGCTATCGGCAGATCGAGTATTACCGGATGCCGGTGATGGCGTTGATCGCGGTCGATGAACCGCGCAAGCTGGCGCGTAACGACTTTATCCGACTCGGGCTCGGCACCGGTGCAAGCGCCGAAAGCGGAATGCCGTATTCGGAGAGTCACGTTGCAGATTTTGAACAGCGATATTGCGACGACCGCTTCTGGTGCGACGTCGGGCCGTCACCGAATACGCGCTATTTGGCGAGCGGACGCAGCCTGATCGTCATCGGCGACGCGCAATCCAAATATTTTCTGGACAACGAACGCGGCGTGCTCGGGCAATTCAGGCATCAGCAGTTCTTACTGTTCCTGATTGCGCATTTTCAGCGCGCCGCGTTGTTGATGTTCGCCGATCGCCTGGCAGAGGCGCTAAAACGCCTTGATATTGGAAGCGCCGATTCGGTGCGGCGCTTCAAGCGCAGCGTGCGACAGAACTTCGAGATCTTCCTGCGCTTCACCCACCGCTACTGGTTCCACGAGGTGTCGGAGCAATCACAGTCGCGGTCGCTATTCGAACTGACCGCTGGCCACCTGAAACTCGATGCGTTGTATGACGACGTTAGAGAGCGCATCTACAGCATGAACCAATACCTGGAAACGGACACCATACGTCGTCACACAAACACGGTGCTGCGACTGACAGTGGTGACGACCTTCGGGCTGATAGGCACGATAACAACCGGTTTCATCGGCATGAACCTGATTGGCCTAACCGAGGTTTCGCTGGCGGAGAAAGTCATCTTTTTTGTGGTGGTCTTTGTGCCGACGGCGTTCCTGACCTTCTATACGATCGTCAAATCGCGGCGCCTGTCGGATTTCCTGGATGTACTGTCGGATGAAGAAGTATCGACGCGTGACAAGTTCAAGGCGCTGCTCGAGGTCTGGCGCAAAAAGCGCGTTATCGACGAATAGGCTCGTAGGTAGCGTCCTGCGCTAGAGTATTCGCGTTTCCGCAAGCTCCGCGATGGATGGAGGTGACGCGTGCGGGCGCGCTCGAAGTGGTTCACTGTCCACCGTTGGCTTGGCATCGGTCTCGGTGTCTGGTTCGCTCTGGTTGGACTCAGTGGCGCCATCCTCGTATTCGAAGACCCAATCGACGCGTGGCTTAACCCACGTCTGCTGACTACCGCTTCGCACGGCACGCAGTTGAGTGCGCAGGCAATCGTCGAGCGCGCCGACTCTGCATATCCGCTCGGACTCGTCGAAAAAATCCGGTTTCCTGTTGCCGACGGCCAGGTTTACCGGCTGACGATGCGTGTCAGGCCGCGACGCGTAGGCGCCGAGCGAATCGAGGCGATGTTCGATCCGGTCGACGGAGCGTTTCTCGGCGCACGCTCGCTTGAATCGCTCGGCGTCTCGGAGCCTGATTTTCTGCGCACGCTGTACGAGTTTCATCGCAACGTGTTGCTTGGCAACGTTGGATCGAACATCGTCGGTATCGCCGGCCTCTTGCTGCTGACGTCAGCGATCACCGGTTTCGTTCTAGCCGCGCCCCGTACTCGTGCCGCGCTGCGACGTCTCGTGTGGCTCAACCCGCGCACGTCGGCGACGCGGATCGCGTACGACTTTCATCGTTCGACCGGAATCCTCTTCGCAATAACACTGCTGCTGGCGACGCTGACTGGCGCCACGCTTGTCTATGTGAACTATGTGCGCGACCTGGTCAGCGTGTTTTCGAAAGTCGCGCCCTTTCCAACGGTGCCGTGGGCGACGCAAAACGGCCAAGAACCGTTGCAGCTCGACCGCGTGATCGCCGACGTCAGGCAGCGTTTCCCTGAACACACGCTGCTCGAAGTGCACGGCTCACCGCGGCAGATGGCCGGGCATCTTTACTATCTGAAGAGACCCGGCGACGTGCACCGCCTCGGCGATACGATCGCGTGGATCAATCCGCTCAGCGGCGAGATGATGATCGAGCGCAGCCCGCGCACCCGCACCGCGGGCGAAGGCTTCATGCATTGGTTATTTCCCCTGCATAGCGGAACCGCGTTCGGGACCGCGGGGCAGATCGCCATGTGCACCACCGGGCTGGTGCCGATGCTGCTGGTGTTTACCGGCCTTTGGGTGTGGCTGCGCAAACGGCGCGGTGAGCGCATTGCGCGCGAGCGGGAGAAAGCGCGCACGCGGTTGTCGCACAGTAAACTGAACCGCATCTCGTTTAATTATTCGATGGGGAGGACCGATGAACGCATTCCGTGACGCGATGTTCGGAGTTGCAGCAGGAATCGCCGGCACAATGATCGCCACCGCTGCGAATGCTATCGATAACAGTTCAATCGGTCAGCCCGAATTTCGCGAGCACAAGGCCACCTATGGCGTGGTGTATCGCCTGCCGAAAGACGTCACCGACGTGCTGGATGCCCGGGTCAGCGGGCCATTGAAAGAACGCCTGGTCAAGAACGGACTCGAGGCCGAAGCGAGAACCTTCAACCTGCCGCACGTAACGGTGGTTCACATCCACAGCGCAGATCCCTCGACGCCACAGAAGATGCTCAGCGCACTGCCCAAGGTGCCGCCGGTTCTTAACATCACGCTGAAGGATTTTTACACGACCGAAGCGTCGAAGGGCGCGGGTCAGCCCTGGTGGCTCGATCTAGGCATTGTGAAGAGCGGCAAGGGTTTCGAGGACATGATGGCGTTCAATACGGTGGCGACAGCGGCGCTTGCACCGCTGCGAGACGGTCCGCTGCCGCGATGCACCGGCCCCGTTTACGCCAACATGAGCGATGGCGCGAAGGAATTGACGCGAACGATGGGGGTGAGCGGTGTGAATGTGATCAAGGACGGCAAGGAAGTGCGCTCGCATAATCCGCACAACACGCTTGTCTACAGCATGACGAAGTTCGACCCGAATGTGCAGGCGGCGATGAAACAGGTCGCCGATGATCTGAACAAGGTGCTACCGGACGGGATCAACACCTCCTTCAAAGACGTTTCGATCGTCGAGATCGGCTTCTCGGGCAATGTGCTGCGCGAGTTCTATCGCATCAACCTCGAAAACGGCACCGCGTTCGACGTAGCAACCGGCAAGTCGGTGTCTGTCGGATCTAGGTAGCTAGACACTGCTGGCGGCAGACGCTTGATCGGAGTTTTCCGACAGCGAGTCATCGTCGATGCGCGGTAGTGCGCGCGTTTTTCGGATCACCGGCTGGCGCCATGCCAGCGCTGCGAGCGCCAATGCCGCGCTTCCCGCAAAAACCAGTGCCGAGCGCAATCCGTAGTGCTCACCGAGCCAGCCGCCAAGCAGCGCGCCAGGCCCTGCGGGTAGCAGAATCAGCCAGCGCATCGTGCTGGTCATGCGGCCCAGCAGCGGCGCAGGCGTAACGGCTTGCCGCATCGCAAGGAACGTGATGAAGATCAGCACCGCGCCGACGCCGAACATCATCAACATGGCCGCGAACATCGCCACGCCGACCGCCGACGCCGGTGCGATTGATCCGAGCAGCCAGCCAACGCCGCATGTTGCGACGCCAAGCACCAACGTCGGGCCCGGGCCCAGACGGCGCGCGATGCGATTGCCTACCGTGCTGGCCGCAATCGTGCCGACGCCGAGCCCGACGAAACACAATCCAACAGCACCCTCCGACAATCCGAGCGTGCGTGTGGCAAACAGGATTTGAACCACCAGCGCAGCGTGATGGCACATCTGCCATCCGCCGACGATGCATGCCATCGTCAGCAGCAAACGGTGCCGTGCGACGAATACAAGGCCGGCACGCATCGCCGGCCAGAACCGCGCCGCCGCGAATTGCGCGCCCTCCTGCACCTGGATGCCGCGCAAGATGGCAGCGGAAATGGCAAGCAGCACCGCATCGGCAAGCAGCGCGAGAGGTGCACCGACCAGCTTGATCAACACGCCCGCCGCAGCCGGACCAGCGACGTCGGCGGACGAAGATGCAAGCGCGTTCTTCGCGTGCGCTTCGACCAACCGCTCGCGCGCGACAACTTGCGTCAGCACAATCTGCGCCGCGCTGCCAGCGATCGTCGCTACGGTGCCAATTGCAAAGCCGACGATATACAGCCAGAGCATCGACAGCCAGCCCAACCACCACGCGAGCGGGACGCTTGCGACTATCAGCGCCAATATCGACTCGCCGATCACATACACCGGCAGCTTGCGCACGCGATCGAGCCACACGCCCGAAGGCAATGAAAACAGAACGAACGGCACGACTTCCATCGCCGTCAACAAACCCATCTGCGTCGGCGTCGCGTGCAGTAACACGGCCGCCGTCAGCGGCAGCGCGAGCATCGTCACCTGGCCACCGAAGGAGCTGATCAGGATCGACGTCCACAAGCGGCGATACGTGGCGTCGCGCAAAAGATCGTCGGGCGCGAGTCGAAGCTGCGAAAGTGCGCGCGCAACGTAGCGTCGCCAAAGCGGCGCTGCGAAGTTGGAACTCATTGCAAACTATTGTTGTTTCTAGTCTGGTCGAAGCTTAACGAGTCTGCGACATACCGAGCGAACTCGCTGATCGGCTGTATTCGGTGATATTCGCCGCGCCGATTTTCTTTCACATCACGCGATACTGGCGGGTGCCTTAAGCGGGGCCACTTTCAAGCTCTGCCATCGCGGCCTGCTCGATCGCGCCTAGCAACACCTCGGGCGGTTGAGCGCCCGACACCGCCAAGCGCTGATTGAAGACAAAGAAAGGTACGCCGGTGACGCCGAGTGCGCGTGCGCGCTGCTCTTCGGCCTCGACTGCCGAGCGTCCAGCGTCGGAAACGAGCCACGCTCGCGCGGCGGTCGCATCAAAACCTGCGTCACCTGCCAAGCGCGCGAGAGCGTCGATGTCGCCGATATTGATGCCCTCTACAAAATAGGCACGGAACAGTCGCTCGATCACTGCGTCGGATGCGTTCAAATCGACATCCTGTGCCCACGCAATCAGACGATGCGCATTGACCGTGTTCGGCTGGCGCGCAATGCGCTCGAAGTCGAATGAGATCCCGACTTCGTCTCCGGCCGCTTTGATGCGCGCGTAAATCTGCTTGGCGCGCTCAGGTCCGCCGAATTTCTGCTCGAGATAGGTGCGCCGATCGACGCCGCCAGCAGGAATGTCGGGGTTGAGCTGAAACGCGAGCCAGCGCACTTGAACCGGCGCATCATCGCTCGCGCGCTGCGCAAGCGCAGCCTCAAGCCGGCGCTTGCCGACATAGCACCAGGGACACACGACATCGGAAACAATGTCGATCGACAGTGGCGGCGTAATTAACATACGGTCTGAGCGGCATTTTCGCATGCTCTGACCGCGAGACAGGGATCACTGATGGAGTTCAAGGAGTACTACAAGACGCTCGGGGTCGAACCAACTGCAAGCGCCGACGAGATCAAGAAGGCGTATCGCAAGCTTGCACGCAAATATCACCCGGACGTCAGCAAGGAATCCGATGCTTCCGCGCGCATGTCAGAGGTCAATGAAGCGTACGCAGTGCTATCGGATCCGGAAAAGCGTGCCGCGTTCGACAAGCTCGCGCAGCGCCGGGCAGCGGGGCAGGACTTTCAGCCACCGCCGGGTTGGGACGCGGGTTTCGAATTCTCGAATGCGGGTTCTCCGGGCGGAGACGACGGCGACTTCAGCGATTTCTTCAACGCGCTGTTTGGCCGCGCCGCGCGAGCACGACGGGGTGGTGGACAGGGCGGTGGAGCACGCGCGCAAATGCGCGGCGCAGATCAGCACGCCAAGATTTCCATCAACCTGGCCGACGCGTACCACGGTGCGACGCGCTCGCTTGCTTTGCGCGAAGCACGCCTCGATGAATCCGGCAATGTGGTCAGCGCCGAGCGCGTACTTGACGTGCACATTCCGAAGGGCGTCAAGGAAGGTCAGAGCATTCGGCTGCGTGGACAGGGAAGTCCGGGACTCAATGGAGGGCCGGCAGGCGATATTTATCTTGAAGTTGAGTTTGAGTCCGACGCGCGTTATCGCATTGAAGGGCGCGATGTGACGCAGACGGTGCCGGTCGCGCCGTGGGAGGCGGCACTGGGCGCGTCGATCGAAGTGACGACGCCGGCGGGCCGTGTCGAGGTCAAGGTGCCACCCAGCTCGAACAACGGCCGCAAGTTACGACTGAAGGGACGCGGAATTCCAGGCAATCCGCCGGGCGACCTGTATCTCGAGCTCGAGCTGGTGTCACCTCCGGCGAACACTGAAAAGGCACGCGAGGTGTACCAGACGATGGCGCGCGAGTTTTCGTCATTCAATCCGCGCGAGCAAGTGGGAGGACAACGATGACACGACATAAAGTGGACGCGGTGCTGGTCGATGAAGAAACACTGGATCTGCAAGAGCTCGCATCGGCATGCGCGGTTCCGCCCACCTGGGTGATCGAACGTGTTGAAGCGGGCTTGCTTGCATGCCAGTCATCTTCGGGCGAGATGCGATTTGCCAGCGCCCATTTGGTGCGTGCGCGCCGCATGGTGACGACCGAACGCCGTTTCGACGCCAACCAGGAGGTTGCAGCACTGGTGGCGGATTTGATCGAGGAAGTCGAGCAACTGCGACGGCAGGTGCAAGCGACAGCCAAAGGCTCGCGCCGCTAACATCTGCCATAGACAAGATGAAGCTTGAAACTCAATCGGCGATCGTTCGTGAGGTGGGCCTGCGCGACGGGCTGCAAAGCATTGCGCGAGTACTGCCGACCACGCAAAAGTTCGAATGGATCCGCGACGCATACGCGGCGGGGCAGCGCGAGATCGAAGTCGGCTCGTTCGTCCCCGCGCGTCTGCTACCGCAGCTGGCCGACACCGATCAATTGGTCGAATTTGCGAAGACGTTGCCCGGACTTTGCGTGTCCGTGCTCGTACCGAATCTGAAAGGTGCCGAGCGCGCGATCGAATCCGGCGCGGATGCGATGCTGGTGCCTCTGTCTGCAAGCCATGCACACAGTCTGGCGAACCTGCGCAAGACGCCGGACGACGTTGTGGCAGAGATTGCCCGCATTCGCGACCTGCGCGATGCGAAGGCGTCGAAGTGCCTGATCGAAGTCGGCATCAGCACCGCATTCGGCTGCACATTGCAGGGCAAGGTCGAGTCAGCCGAGGTGTTGCGCCTGTTGCGCGCGGTACTCGATGCCGGCGTCGATCGCGTCGGACTGGCGGATACCGTGGGCTATGCCGATCCATCGATGGTCAAGAGTTTGTTCGAGCAAGCGCTGCCGATCGCGGGCGACCGTTTGAACTGCGGACACTTTCACGACACGCGCGGACTCGGAATGGCGAACGTTTTCGCGGCGTGGCAAGTAGGGATCACGCGCTTCGATGCGTGCCTTGCGGGCATCGGCGGCTGCCCGCACGCACCGGGCGCGAGCGGCAACGTATCGACAGAAGACGTTGTGTACATGTTTGCCAGCATGGGAGTGTCTACAGGCCAGGACTTCGATCGGTTGATTGCGTTGCGCTCGAAGGTCGCTCGCTGGCTTGAAGGCGAAACTCTGCACGGCTCCCTGTGGCGCGCGGGTCTGCCGAAAACGATGCTTGCCGCGACCGCATGAGCAGTGAACCGACTCCACAGCCGCTGAAAGGCCTGCGCGTCGTCGAGTTCACGCACATGGTGATGGGGCCGACGTGCGGCATGGTGCTCGCCGACATGGGCGCCGAAGTGATCAAGGTCGAACCGATCGACGGCGATCGCACGCGATTTCTGCTGGGCGCTGGTGCCGGCTTCTTTCCGATGTTCAATCGCAACAAGAAAAGCATTGCGATCGACTTGCGCAACAAGGCCGGAGCGCAGACGGCGCGCGAGCTCGCTGCCAGCGCTGATGTCGTGCTCGAGAATTTCAAACCGAACACGATGCACAAGTACGGGCTCGACCATGAGTCGTTGTCGAAGACGAATCCGCGCTTGATCTATGTCGGCCACAAAGGGTTTCTGCCCGGACCTTATGAGCATCGAACCGCGCTCGATGAAGTCGTGCAGATGATGGGCGGCCTCGCGTACATGACCGGCCGGCCCGGCGATCCGCTGCGCGCAGGCACCAGTGTCAACGACATCATGGGTGGAATGTTCGGCGCGATCGGCACCTTGGGTGCATTGATTCAACGCGGCATTACCGGCAAGGGCATGGAAGTGCAATCGGCGCTGTTCGAGAACAACGTGTTCCTAATGGGCCAGCACATGCTGCAGTACGCGGTCACCGGCAAGCATCCGGCACCGATGCCGGCGCGCGTCAGTCCATGGGCGATCTACGACGTGTTCACCGTCAAAAACGGCGAGCAGATTTTTCTGGCGGCAGTCAGCGATGCGCAATGGATAACGTTCTGTGACGCGCTCGGTTACTCCGATCTGAAGTCTGACCCGGCGTTGCTGACCAACAATCAACGCGTGCATCAGCGTCCCACGCTGCTAAAGACAATTAACGATCGCCTCGCGCTTCACACCGCCGATGAGTTAGCGGCACTGTTCGAAAAAGTTGGACTACCGTTCGCGCCGATTCGCAAGCCCGAAGACTTGTATGACGACCCACATTTGAAAGCGACGGGTGGCCTCGCTGACATCTCGTTACCGGACGGCGAACGTGCGGGTCAGACAGTCAAGACGACGCTGTTCCCAATCACGCTGCAAGGCCAGCGTCTTGGTGTGCGGATGAGTCCGCCGAAGTTGGGCGAACACACGCGTGAGCTGCTCGACAGGTATCGGCTATTCGAAGGAAAAAATCGACACGCTGCTGGCGCAGGCAGCAGTTGCGTAGTTGAAACAAGGAGACAGGAATGACAAACGCATGAACACACGCATCGAAGCGCCGCACGCTAGATGACGGCTTTGGTATCGGACATCGGCACTCGGAGCATCGACGCTGTGGTCGAACATGGCGTCGGGCCAAACCAAGGTGGTCCGTTTCATCCTGCCGGTCGCCACTGCGTCGGGCGTCGACACCATTACGCGCGCTGCCTCGCCGGCGCTGTCGACGGCGCTTGGAGCGTCAGTTGTGGTCGAGAACCAGCCTGGCGCCGGTGGCATCGTCGGTACGTCGGCGATGATCAAGTCGCCACCGGACGGCACCACGCTGAGCATCGTTTCCAACAATCATGTGATCTATCCGAGCGTGTACAAGTCGGTGCCGTTCGATCCGATCAACGACATCACGCCGATCGCGGTCATCGGCTCGACGCCGATCGTGTTCGTCGTCAATCCGAAGGTGCCCGCGAAGGATGCCAAGGAGCTGATCGCGCTGCTGAAGGCGAAGCCTGGTGGCATACAACTACGGATCATCCGGCAACGGAACGATCCTGCATCTGGCGGCCGAGATGTTCATGGACGAGGCGGGTGTCAAGGCCACGCACGTGCCGTACAAGGGCGTCGGGCCGATGCTGACCGACCTGATCGGCGGGCAGGTTGAAATGGGCACACTGTCGCTGCCGTCGATCCAGCAGCACTTGAAGAGCGGTGCGCTGCGCGCGATCGGCACCGGCACTGCGACGCGTCTCGCCGCCGCGCCCGACATCCCGACGATGACCGAACAAGGCATGCCGGGTTATCTGGTCGAAGGATGGTTCGCGGTGATCGGGCCGGCCAAGATGTCTGCGGCCGACGTCAAGCGAATCAACGCTGCTTTCGTCACGGCCTTTGCGAACCCGGAAGTGCGTGAAACGATGGCCAAGCAGGGCAACACGATCAATGTCAGCACGCCGGAATTTGCCGCCAAGTTTTTCCGTGATGAGATGGCTAAGTACGCGAAGCTCGTGAAGAAGGCAGGCGTCGAGCTGCAGTAGGTGTCGAGCGATGCGCAGCAAGTCACGATCAGAGCGGTGACCCGCAATGAACACCCGCGCCGCCGACGTTGCACGATGGCGTGCCGCCCTAGCCGCTCAACCCACCGATCGCGTCTCGTGGCACAACCTCGCAGCGGCCGAGGGCGATCTCGGACACTCCGCTGAAGCAGAGGCCGCCGCACGACGCGCGATCGAGCTTGGCATTACCGCACCCGAAACTCGCCTGGTGCTGGCGCGCGCTCTGCAGTCGTTACGCAAGCTCGACGAAGCCGAAGGCATGTTCAAGAAGGCAATTGCGCTTCGGCCCACTTACGCCGATGCGCATCGCGACCTCGCACAACTGATATGGATGCGCACCGGTCGCACCGAAGACGCGCTGAAAAAACTGTCACGCGCGTTGCGCGACTCTCCGACGGACCCGGCTCTGCACCTCGTGCACTCGAGTGTGCTCGAATTCGCGGGCGATTTAACGGGTGCCGTGACCGCTGCCGAGCGCGGATTGGCACACATGCCCAAGGATCTACCGCTGCTGCGGCAAGCCGCTCATCTGTACACCGAGACCGGCGACGCGGAGCGCGCGCTGTCGCTGTCGATGCGCGCGATGCAACTGGCACCGGGCGAAACCGGCACGCAAATCAATCTGTGCGAATCGTTGTTGGCTGTCGGGCGGGCGGCAGATGCGGAGGCGAAAGCCGCTGAGCTGTGCAGCGCCTTGCCGACCAATCAATACGCCCTGGCGCTTCGGGCGACTGCATGGAGACTGTTGGGCGACTCTCGCTATTCAGCGCTTTACGACTATCGATCGCTGGTCGCCGAGCAAGAGCTCGACACGCCGGCCGGCTTTGACAGCCTGGGCTCGTTCCTAGGCGAACTGTCGCTGGAGCTGCAAGCCTTGCACAGTTTCCATACGCATCCGCTGCATCAGTCGGTGCGCGGCGGAAGTCAGTTGACGCTCCAGTCGGCGGAGTTGGCGCGCCCGCTGATCGCAATGTTGTTCGGCGCCATCGATGCCGCGATTCGACGCTACCTCGCACAGCTTCACAGTGGCAGCGATCCGCTGCGAGCACGGAACAGCGGCGCTGCTGCGCTCACGGGCGCATGGAGCGTACGACTGCGCTCGGGCGGGCATCACGCCGATCACGTGCACCCGCACGGATGGTTATCGTCAGCTTGCTACATCGCGCTACCGCCCACGATAGGCGCAGGTTCCACGACACCCTCAGGTCACGCCGGGTGGCTGCGGTTTGGTCGCCCGGGAGTCAAGACTCTCCCGCTGCTGGACGCAGACCACTTCGTCAAGCCACGACCCGGCCTATTGGTGCTCTTTCCGGCGTACATGTGGCACGGAGTCGAGCCTTTCGAAAGCGAACAGCCTCGCCTATCGGTCGCGTTCGACGTTGTGCCGGTTTAGGGAGTCAGCTGCGCTTCCATCGTGATCTTCACGATCAATTGCCGCTGTGGGTGAGTCCGACGTGGCACCGGCATAATCCGGCGACGGTAGCTAGGACGCGGTCGGATACAAGGCACATGGCGGCAGGCAAACCCAAACCAGAAGTTCGTCACATCATCCTGGTGATCTTCGACACCTTGCGGCGCGATGCGCTCGGCTGTTATCAAGCGCCGGCCGCATGGGGTTCGATCGAAACGCCGAATCTCGATGCGTTCGCTGCTGAGTCGGTGCGCTTCGATCGGGCGTATCCGGAAGCGCTGCCCACGCTTTGCGCGCGCCGCACGCTTTACACGGGCTTGCGCACCTATCCGTTTCACAACGGAGACTTTCGTCATATCAAGGGTGACTTTGTCGGCATCGCGCCGGGCTGGGGTCCGATTCCGGAGAACCAGCACACGATGGCCGAGATCTGCGAGATCAACGGCTTTCGCACCGGACTGATTTCCGATCTGTATCACCAGTTCAAACCGTCGAAAAACTTCTGGCGGGGCTTTCATCAATGGTCGTTCATTCGCGGGCAGGAAGCCGATGCCGCGCGCAGCGGACCGTGGCCGACGCAGGAGGAGATCGACTACTGGGTGCCGCGCGAGTTGCAGGAGCTGCGCGGCAAGGCGACCGGGCTGGAGCAACCGGGCTTTGGCGCTGCATGGTTCTCGAGTCGAATCTTGCTGAACATGCGCGAGCGCGTACGCGAAGAACAGTGGTTCAACGCGCAGGTGATGCAGGAAGCAGCGCGCTGGGTCGAGCAGAACGTCGATGCGAAGCGCATGTTTCTGACCGTCGAATCGTTCGATCCGCACGAGCCATGGTTCGTGCCCGAACACTATCGGCGCCACTACGACAACGGCGACGGCCGCGAGCAAGTCATCTCCCCGTATGCCGAAATGCCATGGCTGCCGGAAGATCTGGTGACGCGCACGCGCGCCAACTACGCCGGCCTGGTTCAGATGTGCGATCGCTGGTTCGGCCACTTGATTGCACAGCTGCGTGCGTGCGGTGTGCTAGATCAGGCGCTGGTAATCGTGACGTCCGATCATGGCCACAGCTTGTGGGAACGTCGCGGCTACATCGGTAAACGCGGCTATCCATCCGATCCCGAGAGTTACGAGCTGCCGTTGCTGGTGCGCCACCCGCAAAAGGTCGGCGCCGGCACTGCCTGCAACGCTTTCGTGCAGCACCACGACATCACCGCGACGATGCTCGATGCCGCTGGAATCACACCGCCGGCGCCGATCGACGGCGTGTCATTCTGGGATACCGCCTTTGCAGATGGCGCTAGCGATCCGCGACCATGTCACGATCGGCTGGGGCAGCGCAATGACGGTGATCGATGACCACTGGTGGTTCAACGCAAAAATCAACGGCCGCGGCGCTTTCTTGCACGACTCACCACGCCCAATTCCCGACGCACCGAATCTCGCGCAACAACATCCGGATGTAGTCAAGCGCCTGTTCGATCTTGGCTGCGCCGACGCCGGCGGTTCGTTTCCCGAATATCTGCTGCAGCAGGCAGAAGGCGCCGGCGATGCACCAGGCTGCAGCCCGTTTGCCGCGATACGAGAACGCAGCGCGCGTGACGAGCCGCACGATCCAGTCGATCGCGAAGCATTAAGCAAGTGACGAGCAACAGGAGACACCATGAATAAACGTTCGATCAAATATCCGGTGCAAACGGCTCGGCGACGCGCCATCGCTGCCGGCGGTGCGTTGTCAGCTGCTGTACTGGGCGCACCGTGGGTGGCGCGCTTCGCGCACGCTCAGGCGGCCGATCTCGGGCCGTACCAAAATTCGAAGATCAACTGGCGACAGGCCGAAGGCGCGGAGATTACGGTGGCCGTCATACCCGCGAGCTATTTCGACAACCTGATCGCACTCGCGCCACAGTTCGAAGCATTGACCGGAGCGAAGGTGCGCTTCGAGAAGGTCCCTCCCGGACAGATTCGCCAGAAGGCGATGCTTGACCTGTCATCGAAAACGGCGACGTACGCAACGTCCGCCACTGATCCGATGTATTACCCGCTGTACGTTGCGAACAAATGGATCGATCCGCTTGATCGGTACTTGAATGACGCCAAGCTCACCGACGCCGCCTGGTTCCGCTACGACGACATCTTCAAGGCGTGGCGCGATGCCGATTCGATGGATGGCAAGCCGTACGGCATTCCATACGACGGCGAAGTCACGGTGCAGGTTTTTCGCAAGGACTTATACGACGCAAAGGGATTGAAGGCTGCCGACACACTTGACGAGTTCATCAAGAACGCAGCGGCGATCAACGATCCAGCCAATCGCGTGTATGGCATGGCGCTGCGCGGTTTCGCCGGCGCCGGTCAGAACATGTACATCTATCCGTCGCTCTTCAAGGAATTCGGCGGTGAATGGTTCAAGGGGAATCGTATCGTCGTCAACTCGCCGGAGGCTGTGCGTGCACTCGACTGGTATGTCGACGCCGAGTCGAAGTACGCACCGCCGGCAGTGCGCAACTGGAACTGGCCCGATATCGCCGACGCGTTCTCTCAGGGGGCGCTTGGTGCGTACATCGACGCACATTCTTCTGCCGCGGTGCTGATGAATCCGGAGAAGTCGAAGGTGATCGGCAAGATGGCGTTCGCACGCTGGCCACAGGGACCGACGGGAAAACGCTGCACGTCAATATGGAACTGGGGCTTTCCGATCAACGCCGCGCTCGATGAAAAGCAGAAGCGTGCAACATGGCTTTTCATTCAGTGGGCGGCCGCAGCAGAAACGCAGGCGCGTACTTCGTGGAAGTTTGCCGGCCCAGCCAAGCGTTCGGGTCTAAATCGCACATCGCTGTGGCGTTCACCCGACTTCGTCGCAATGACGAAAGACATCGGGCCAAACTTCGTTGAGGCAGCGCTTACATCACTCGAGCAAGACACCGATGTGAACTGGCGTCCGCGTATTCCACAGTGGCCCGCGGTTGGCGACACGATGGCCACCGCGATTCAGGCCGCGCTGGTCGGACAGAAGAAGTCGAAAGAAGCACTCGACGACGCACAGGCACGCATCGATCAGATACTAAAGAGCTGATGAACGGCGCCCGGTGTCGCATCGGCCGCCGGGCGCTGCGCTGCGAACCTTCCTAGCATTCAATGGCTGCCTCCGTTCGCACGCTGGCGCAGCAGGAGCGGCGCTTCGCGTTGGTGCTGTTTCTGCCGGCGCTGCTGCTGCTGATTCTGACGACCACGACACCGCTGGTGTATCTGGCGTGGACCAGCGTGCAGCGGGTCGATCTTTCGATGCCCTGGCTCTCGGGTTTTGCCGGTATCGACAACTACACCAAGATGGCGAGCGATCCGCGCTTCTGGAGTTCGCTGACACTGACGGTCATCTACACGGCGGCGACGGTAGTTCTGCAGGTCGCGATCGGCCTTGCGCTTGCGCTGCTGGTGATGCGGATCCCGCGCGGACACGCCGCACTGCGCGTCGCCGCGATACTGCCGATCGTTTTGGCGCCGGTGGTCGTTGGACTGTTCTGGCGCACGCTGGTACTGGCTCCCGATGTCGGGCTCGTCGACGTCGCGACACGCGCACTCGGGTCTAGGCAGTCACAACTGGCTGGGCGATCCGCAACTGGCGCTGATCTCGGTAATCGCGATGCATACGTGGCAATGGACACCGTTTGCATTCCTGGTCATTCTTGCCAGCATCGCATCATTGCCGCCCGACGTCTTCGAGGCCGCGCGCATCGATCGCGCCGGTGCGTGGAAGCGGTTCGTCTACATCACGTTGCCGCTGATACGCCCCGCGATCGTGATCGTCATCATCCTGCGGTTGATGACAGCGTTGTCAGCGTTCGCCGCGATCTTTGCTGCCACCGGCGGCGGCCCCGGCACCGCGACTGAGATCCTGAATCTGTACGCGTATCGCACCTCGTTTACCGAATTGAATCTCGGCTATGGCGCAGCGCTGGCGATGGTGCTGCTGGCAATGACGATGACCATCTCGTTCATGCTGTTCCGGCTGCGGCGCGCGCGATGAGCAGCCGGCGCTGGCACACCATCGGATTGACGTTGATTGCGGCGCTGCTGCTGTCCGTCTGGGTGATTCCGGTGCTGTGGGCGCTGCTGACGTCGTTCAAGACCGAGCGCGATGTGCTGGCGTATCCGCCGCTCGTGTTTTTTGAACCTACGCTCTCCAACTATCGTGAGGTGCTGTTCGGCGCCAGCAGCATTCTTCCGAATCTAGTGTCGAGCGTGATTGTCGCCGGCGGCGCGACGGTGCTGACGATGTTGTTCGCGGTGCCCGCCGCGTATGCCTTGGCACGACTGGCACTGCCCGCCAAGCGCGCTGGCGGGTTCTATGTGCTGGCCACGCAAATGCTGCCGCCGGTCGGGCTGATCATTCCGTACTACCTTATCCTGCAGAAGGTAGGCGCGCTCGATACCTATGGCGGCATGATCGGAATCTATTTGACATTCTCGCTGCCGTTTGCGGTGTGGCTGATGGTGTCGTATTTCGAAGACGTGCCACCAGAAATGGAAGAAGCGGCGCTGCTCGACCGCGCCGGAAGATTGCGCGCACTTTGGCACGTGATCCTGCCCCAAGTACGGGGTGGAATCGCAGTGACGACCATCTTTGTGTTTCTGAATGCATGGAACGAGTTTCTGTTTGCGGTGGTGCTCGCGGGCAACCGGGTGCGACCGGTGACAGTAGCGATGTTCAACTTCATTTCGGTCGAGCAGACGCAGTGGGCGCGGCTCGCCGCGGGCGCGATGCTCGCAATGGCCCCGGTGATCTTGCTCGGACTGCTCGCGCAGCGCCATATCGTGAAGGGGCTGACGGTCGGTGCGGTCAAGGGAGGCGGCCGCCGATGAAAGGACACGAGTGAACACGAGTGGTCGCGTACGGCTCGAGGGTGCAGTGAAGCAGCACGGCGCGCTGACCGTGCTGCACGGCATAAACCTTGACATCGCTCCCGGCGAGTTCTTCGCGTTGCTCGGGCCGTCTGGTTCGGGCAAGACGACGACGCTGCGGATCCTCGCTGGGCTCGAACCCGCCACCGCGGGCAAGGTGTGGCTCGACGATGAGGATGTCACCACACGCGAACCCGGCGAGCGCGACGTCGCAATGGTGTTTCAAAGCTATGCGTTGTATCCGCACATGACGGTTGGCGAGAACATCGCGTTTCCGTTGCGTATGGTCAACATGCCGCACGCCGAGATTGCAAGCGCGGTCCGCGACGCGGCCTCCAAGGTGCGCATCGATCATCTGCTCGAACGTCGACCCGGCCAGCTATCTGGGGGGCAGCAGCAGCGCTGCGCGCTGGCGCGCGCAATCGTGCGCAAGCCGCGCCTGTTCTTGCTCGATGAGCCGCTGTCGAACCTCGACGCCAAACTGCGTCTCGAAACGCGCGTCGAATTGCGCAAGCTGCAGCGTTCGCTGGGTGTAACGACGGTGTACGTGACGCACGATCAGGAAGAAGCGATGACGATCGCCGATCGCATGGCGGTGTTCATGGAAGGCAAGATTGCACAGGTCGGTACACCGGCCGAAGTATTCGCGCGCCCGGCGACTACTGCGGTCGCGGCATTCATCGGCAGC
Organism: uncultured beta proteobacterium; assembly: GCA_963791315.1. Taxonomy (GTDB): domain Bacteria; phylum Pseudomonadota; class Gammaproteobacteria; order Burkholderiales; family Burkholderiaceae_F; genus JACCZX01. The sequence goes on along the minus strand of CAWBRQ010000003.1, from coordinate 97,554 downwards.
CCGCCGATGAACTTACTGCGCGCACGCCTCGAAGCCGAGCAGTTGCATGTCGCAGGCATTCGGTTCACCGCACCGGCGGGCTGCGGGCCTGACGGCGATGTCGTGCTCGGCATACGTCCGGGTGCACTGAGGGTCGCAGCGCACGGCATTCCCGCCCGCGTCGAGCTGATCGAAAACATGGGCGATAGTGCGATCGTCGATTGCACTATCGGTGATGTGCCGATCAAGTGGCGCATCGACGGCGTGCCTACCGTTCGCGAGGGCGATGTGGTTCACCTGACTGCTGCGCCGGAGGCGCTGCACGTGTTTGATGCAACGACCGGACAGCGGCGCTAAGCGTAGCGACCGCGCGTTAATACTCAGCCAATCGCCGTCGCATTGGCGCGCGGGCCGCATACAATCCGCACACATTTGACTACAACAGGAGACACGATGAAAACACCTACGCGCGCGCTGCTAGCGGCTGTGGCACTTGTGTTCGCCGTCAGCGTTCCGGCGCAGGAAAAAGTCACGCTGTCGGTAGCAACCGGGCCCACCACCGGCGTGTACTACCCGCTTGGTGGCGGCATCGCGAATATTCTTTCGAAGTATGTGCCGGGCTACGCCGCCAACGCCGAGACCACGGCCGGCTCAGTGGCGAACCTGCAGCTGATGAGTCAGAAAAAGTCGGACATCGCGCTTTCGATGGCCGATGCCGCATGGGATGGCTTCAAGGGACAGGGCAGGTTTCCGAACGCGATCCCGGTGCGGACGCTAATGATTGCGTACCCGAACCGGATGCACATCGTGACCGTCGAAGGCTCTGGGATCAACAAGCTCGCCGACCTCAAGGGTAAGCGCGTGTCGACCGGCGCGGCAAACAGTGCCACCGAGGTGATGGCGCAACGAGTGCTCGAAGCAGCGGGGCTTGATCAGGACAAAGACATCCGGCGCGAGCGTCTCGACCCGGGCAAGTCGACCGACGCGATCAAGGACAGGAAGCTCGACGCTTACTTCTGGGTCGGCGGAATTCCGACCGCAGCCGTCACCGACCTCGGCGCGACGCCGGGCACCAAGCTGAAGCTGATCGATCACGCCGAAGTCGTCGACAACATGAACAAGAAGTACGGCCCGCTTTATATCCGCGACACGATCCCAGCTAAGGCGTATCCGGGACAGGACCAGCCCAACCAGGTTGCAACCGTGCAGAACCTGATCATCGCGCGCGCCGACATGTCGGACCAGGTCGCCTACAACATCGTCAAAACGATCTTCGAAAAGCGCGACGAGCTGATCCTGGTGCACAAGGAAGCGACCAACTTCGACTTGAAATTGCAAACGAACGACGCGTCGCCGATTCCGTTTCATCCCGGCGCGATCAAGTACTTCAACGAGAAGGGCATCAAGATCAAATAGGCGCGTGCTGCGCAACCGCTCTTAGCAATTAATGGCTGAACCGACGGTGCGATCAGCGCAGGCGATCCCTGTGCCGATCGTCACCGACGAGCAACGGCTCCAGGCCGAGGAATTCATCGCAGTAGAGGAAGGGGCCCACCACAAGTTCGCGGGTGCGTGGGGCACTTTTCTCTTCGCCGTTGCGGTGGCGATGAGTTTGTATCACCTGTACGCCGCGTACGGCATCGTCACCACGACGACACTGCGCTATGTGCACGTGGCGTTCATGCTGTTTCTGGTGTTCCTGCTGTTTCCCGCCGTGCGGCGCCTGCGCCATCGCTTCAGCTGGATCGACCTGATCTGCGCGTTGGTGGGCGTCGCGACCAGCGTTTACGCCCTAATGGGCGGCGACGACTTTCTGGATCGCAGCACCGCACCGAACACACTCGACATCATCATGGGTGTCGCGCTGACCGTACTCGTGCTGGAAGCGGCACGGCGTTCCACCGGCTGGATCATGCCGTTCATCTGCGTGCTCTTTGTCGTCTACGCGATGGTCGGTCCCTACCTGCCCGCACCATGGACACATCGCGGCTATGACGTCGATCGGCTGGTTGGCACGATGTACATGACGCTCGAAGGCATTTTCGGGACTCCGATCGATGTCTCGTCGTCGCTGATCATCTTGTTCACGATCTTCGGAGCGGTATTGCAGTTCTCGAATGCGGGCCAATTCTTTATTGATTTTTCGCTTGCCGCGTTCGGTCGCAAGGCGACCGGGGCCGGCCGTGCCGTGACCGCCGCTTCGTTTCTGCTCGGGTGGACCCTCCGGGTCCGGCGTCGCGACGACGGTAACGTTGGGCACGGTCGCATATCCGATGCTCGCCAAGGCGGGCTACGAAAAAAATGCTGCCGGCGGATTGCTTGCCGCGGGCGGGCTCGGCGCGATTCTGTCGCCGCCCGTGCTCGGCGCTGCTGCGTTTCTGATTTCCGAGTTTCTCAAGATCTCGTATCTCGAAGTAATCAAGATGGCGGTCATTCCGACCTGCCTGTACTACCTGTCGTTGTTGTTCATGGTCGAGATCGATGCACGCAAGCACGCGATGGTGCAGGTTCGCGTCGAGACGAGTGCAACGGTGTGGCAGCTGACGAAGACGATGGGGTTTCACTTCATATCGCTGGTTGCGATTGTCGTGTTCCTGCTGCTCGGCTTTTCGCCGATCGCTTCAGTGTTCTGGGCGACGATAGTGGCAGTGCTGATCAGTTTCCTGAACCGCGATTGCGCGTTGCTCGACCTCTCGCTTTTCGTGCGCAGACCAACGGGTTGGGTGCGCGAAACACTGCGGCATTCGAAGCTGATGCAGGCGCTCGCCGCCGGTTCGATCGGAATGTTGAGCGTAGCTGCCACCTGCGCTGCGGCCGGCATCATTGTGGGTGTCGTGACGTTAACCGGGCTCGGACTGCGCTTTGCCGACATCATTGTTTCGTACGCGGGCGGCAGCCTGCTGCTGACCGCCATCTACACCGCATTGATCGTCTGGGTCGTCGGCCTGGCGGTACCCGTGACTGCAAGCTACATCATCTGTGCGGTGGTCGCTGCTCCGGCGCTGATCAAGCTTGGCGTGCCAGACTTCGCCGCACACATGTTCATCTTCTACTACGCGGTGTTGTCCGAAGTGTCGCCGCCCACCGCGCTGTCTCCATTTGCTGCTGCCGCGATCACCGGCGGCGATCCGTACAAGACAACGTTGCAGGCGTGGAAGTACACGCTGCCCGCATTCGTTGTGCCCTTTGTGTTCGTGCTCGATCCGATCGGCGTCGGCCTGCTGCTTGCGCTGCCACCCGGCGGAAGCTGGTGGGACGTGGCGTGGATCACCGCCTTGCAGTGATCGCATTGGCCGCGCTCGCTGGAGCAGCGGAGGGTTGGCTCATTACCAAGACCACGCGCGTCGAACAGGTAATGCTGACGATTGCTGGCCTGTTGATCATTTATCCCCGCGCCTGGCTAGACGCAATCGGCATCGCGTTGCTGGCCGCCGTGATCGTTCTGCAGCTGCGGCGGCGCAAGCGAAACGAGCAGCCCGCGGCTAGCGGCTGATCCGACACTGATGGCCATGTCGAACGGTGCACGCCGGCCGTGCGTTATCTGCGTCGGTGGTTCGGCGACGATCGATCAGATTTTTCTGGTCGACGAAGTCAAGCTGCCGTCGGTGAAGATCACCGCGACGGACTTCGTCGAGACCGGCGGCGGCATGGGCGCCAACGCTGCCGTCACGGTGCAGCGACTCGGCGGTCGTGCAAGTCTACTGGGGACGCGTCGGTGACGACGAGACCGGCGACCAGGTCATCGCGCTTCTGAAGCATGAAGGCGTCGACGTTTCGACGCTGCTGCGTCTTTCCGGCTTTCGCACCAAGATCGCCACCATCCTGATCGATGCGCGCGGCGAGCGATTGGTCGTCTCCGTGCAGCCGCAGGGGTATCCGCCCGACGCTTCTTGGCTGCCGGTCGAGCGCGTGGCCGACGCCGATGCGGTGCTGGCCGACACGCGCTGGCCGGCCGGTGCGCAGCGGCTGTTCGATGCCGCTGCAATGGCGGGCAAGCCGAGCGTGTTCGACGGCGATGCCGGAGATCCGCAGCAAGTGCGCGAGACCGCGCGGCTCGCCACGCATCCATTCCTGTCGCAATCAATGCTGCACAACTTGCAGACCGGCGAACCGCAGCATGCGCTGCCGAAGTTGTTCGGAGGCCGCAACATCGCCTGCGGCGTGACGCTCGGCGCAGCGGGCGTGATGTGGTTCGACGGCGAAGGCATTGTCAAGCGCGCCATCGCCAGCCGTGAAAGCGGTCGATACCCTAGCGGCCGGTGACACGTGGCATGGTGCGTTTGCCCTCGCGCTGGCGGAGGGCAAGGAGCTGCCCGCAGCGATTGAGTTTGCAACCGCAGTGGCAGCTATGAAGTGCACGCGATTCGGCGGCCGCGCGGGCATTCCGAAGCGCGAACCGTTCGAGCGCTGGTGGAGCGGCGTCAAAGCCGGCATCAAGCAATCTTGACGGTGAGGGGCGGCGCGTGTTGCGGGGCCAGCAAATGCGGCCCGAGCTCGCGCAGCGAACTCACACCGATCAACGCCATGTCTTGCTGAATCTCGTGCGATAGCAATCGAATCGCATGCGCGACGCCCACTTGACCGCCGATTGACGCCGCGTAGATAAACGGCCGCCCGATGAAGACAAAGTCCGCGCCCAGCGCAATCGCCTTCAGCACATCGTTGCCGCGACGAATCCCGCTATCGATCATCACTTTCATGGCGCCCTTGGCACGCACGATCGCCGGCAGCGCGTGCAGCGGCGCGATCGACGCATCGAGCTGACGCCCGCCGTGGCTCGAAACAATCACGCCATCGACGCCACGATCTGCGGCGATACGTGCATCTTCGGCCGATAAAATTCCCTTCAGCACCAGCTTGCCGCTCCACATACGCCGGATCTGATCGACGTGCGTCCATGACAGCGTGTCGCGCGAGCCGAATTCGCGTACTGCGGCGCTCGAGAAAATTGGCACTCCGCGCGTCGCACTCGAATTTTCAAAGTGAGGCATGCCATTCTTCAGCAAGGTCCTAAGCAGCGTCCCGAGAGTCCACCGCGGACGGACGATGCCATCCCACGCAAGCCGCACGCTGGGCCGCAGCGGCATCGTGAAGCCGACGCGAATATTGTTTTCGCGGCTCGGCAGCGTTGCAACATCGACGGTTAGAACGAGTGTTCGGTAACCCGCGCTCTGCACTCGCTGCACCATCGCATCGATCTTCGCTGCGTCGCCGGGCAAGTACGCCTGAAACCACGTCGTGCGCGGCGCGACGGCACGCACATCCTCGAGCCGAGTCAACGCCGTCGAGCTGACGATCATCGGAATGTTGGCTGCTTCGGCCGCGAGCGCCAGCGTCAGATCGCCCTTGTAGGCAATCAGCGCACAGATACCCATCGGGGCGATGCCGAACGGCGACGAATAGGTCTCGCCGAAAAGCTCCACCTGCTGCGAGCGTTGCGAGACATCGACCAGCACGCGCGGAACGAACGACCATTGCCGGTACGCGGCTGTCGCCGCCTGCAGCGCAATCGTGTCCTCGGCGCCGCCTGCGACGTAACCCAGAATCGGCCGCGGCAGATGACGGCGAGCGGCCAGTTCGAAATCAGCGAGGCACAGAATGTTGCGCAAGGACATGGGCTTGTTGAAACACTCGACACGTGCCAAAGATGCAGGTAGCTTGGCACGGATTCGACAGGTATTTTCCTAGACATTTCACCGAAGGATTGCAATGAAGACTGGTCTATTGCTGCGAGCTACCTGTGGTGCCGTCGCTGGCTTCTTTCTGTTGCTGGCTCCCCTTTTGATCGCAAGTGCGGCTGCTCCGCAGCTGAAGACTTCGGCACCGGGCTACTACCGGATGATGCTCGGCGATTTCGAAGTCACTGCACTATCGGACGGCACAGTCGATCTGCCCATGGCGGATCTACTGACGAACATCACCCCAGCCAGAATTCGAAGCGCACTAGCGAAGCAGTACCTGAGAGATCCGGTCGAGGTGTCGGTTAACGCCTATCTGATCAACACCGGCAGCAAGCTGGTGCTGATCGACGCCGGCTCGGGGACGTTTTTCGGCCCAACGGTCGGCAAGCTAATGACGAACCTTAAGGCATCAGGCTATCAGCCCGAGCAGGTTGATGAGATCTACATCACGCACATGCACGCCGATCACGTCGGAGGGCTTGTCGCCGGCAACCAGATCGCGTTTCCGAATGCGATCGTGCGCGCCGATCAACGGGAAGGCGATTTCTGGTTGAGCAAGGCCAACATGGACGCAGCGCCCAAAGACGCCAAACAGGTTTTCGAAGGCGCAATGGCTTCAGTCAACCCTTACGTGGCTGCCGGCAAGTTCAAACCGTTCAACGGAAACACCGATCTGACGCCTGGCGTCAAGGCCGTCTCTGCGTACGGGCATACGCCGGGGCACACTGTGTACGTGGTTGAGAGCAACGGGCAACGTCTGGTGCTGTGGGGCGATCTGATGCACTCCGCCGCTGTGCAGTTTCCGGATCCGTCGGTAACGATCAAGTTCGACACCGACTCGAAAGCAGCCGCCGCGCAGCGCAAGACGCAATACTCCGATGCCGCCAAGCGCGGGCACTGGGTTTGCGCCGCGCATCTGCCATTTCCAGGCATCGGCCACTTGCGGGCGGACGGCAAGGGCTATGACTGGATCCCGGCCAATTACACGGCGCTGCGTTGATGGTTTCAGAACTCGTCACGCGCAGGAGTGACAAATGATTCACGGTATGAACCACTTCACCGTCCTTAGCGACGACCTCGACAAGACGCTCGGCTTTTACGTGGATTTGCTCGGTCTTAAGCCGGGACCGCGCCCCGATCTCGGCTTTCCCGGGGCATGGTTGTACGCCGGCGATACCGCTGTGTTGCACATCATCGCTGGGCGAGGTGTACCCCAACAACCTGCAGGCGTGATTGATCACATGGCGTTTTCGGCGAGCGGCCTGGCGGAGGTCAAGGCGAAACTGGATGCCAAGAAGATCAGCTATGAGTTACGCCGTCAGCGCGGTGCGGGCACCTGGCAGCTGTTTTGCTATGACCCCAGTGGTGCCAAGGTGGAGCTCGATTTCGATCCTGCGGAATCGGCCTAATTGATCACGGCAATAGAGTGAGTTTGGTATTCGGCTTTGGCCCCCTGCGACGTTAAACAGGCAGGGATCTTTCCCAAAGGAGTCACCATGAAGCGCTACTTATTGTCATTCCTGCTGGCCGCCGCGGCCTTGCCCGCGTTCGCCGCAGATGTTTCGGTCACTGTCGGCCAGCCAGGCTTTTACGGTCGCATCGACATCGGCAATGCGCCACAGCCTGTACTGATCTACCCGCAGCCGGTCATCATTCAGAAGGTTTATGTAGCTCAGCCGCCACCGCCGATGTACTTGCATGTGCCCCCCGGCCACGCGAAGAATTGGAGCAAGCACTGCCAGAAGTACGACGCCTGCAGCCGTCCGGTTTATTTCGTCAAGGATGATTGGTACAACAACGTCTATGTGCCGCACTACCAAAAAGCGCATCCTTCATCGAACGGCAAAGGCCACGGCAAGGGGAAGGGCAACTAGCAGCGAGCGCTGCGCCGGCGATCTGACACTTCCAGTTTGAAAGCAAGACCCGGAGTTCGGCGAAGCTCCGCACGGTCTAACTTCTGGCATCGCTAAGATGACGGGAGAGCTGAAGTGAACATGGCAACAAAATCAGAAATGCGGGCGGCGGCCACCGTCAGCGACTCTCGCTGGGACGCGGTTGTTAGGCGCGACCGGCACGCCGATGGCCGATTTTTCTACTCGGTCAAGACCACGGGGGTGTACTGCCGGCCGTCGTGCGCAGCGCGTGGGGCGCGCCCCGAGAACGTGGAATTCCACGTATCCGCTGAAGCAGCCGAACGCGCGGGCTTTCGCCCTTGCAGGCGCTGCAAACCGGATCAACTTCCGTTAGCCGAGCAGCACGCGGCGACAGTCTCCGAGTTGTGCCGCACGATCGAAAACGCTGACCAACCGCCCACGCTTGCACAACTCGCCGCTCATGCGGGTCTGAGTACGTTTCACCTGCACCGAGTATTTAAGGCGGCTACCGGATTGACCCCGAAGCAGTATGCCGCCGCGCATCGCACTAGGCGAGTCAAGGCAGAACTCAGTCGAAGCAACACGGTGACCGAGGCGATCTATGGCGCCGGCTACAACTCGAGTGGCCGCTTCTACGAGCAATCGAACGACGTCCTCGGCATGACGCCGACCGCGTATCGCTCCGGCGGCGCGAGTGCCGAAATTCGCTTCGCAATCGGCGAGTGCTCGCTGGGCTCAATCCTGGTAGCCGCCAGTGACCGCGGAGTGTGCGCGATCCTGATCGGCGACGATCCCGATGCGCTGGCACGCGATCTGCAGGATCGATTCCCGCGCGCGCATCTGATCGGCGGTGATTCGCAGTTCGAGCAGCTAGTGGCCAAGGTTGTGGGATTCGTTGAAGCGCCCGCACTTGGTCTCGACTTGCCCCTCGACGTTCGGGGCACTGCGTTCCAGCAACGGGTGTGGCAGGCACTGCGCGAAATTCCCGCGGGCAGGACAGTGAGCTATTCGCAGATAGCAAATCGCATCGGCGCACCCAAGGCGGTACGCGCCGTGGGCGCCGCGGTCGGCGCCAACCCGCTGGCGGTGGCCATTCCTTGCCATCGCGTGATTCGCAACGACGGATCACTGTGCGGCTACCGCTGGGGAGTCGAGCGCAAACGCGCGCTTATCGAGCGAGAAGCGGTTGCATAGCGGGTGAATTCCAGATTTGTGGGGGAGGCGCTAAGCCGTTCGCACGACGGTAAGCGTCTTGCAGCGTCGATAGACTGGCCATCTACCCGATTACGGTTTCTGCCCTCCTATGCTGACTCGTCAAAAGTTGTTGAGCTTGCGCACATTGCTGTATGCCATGTTGGCCATCGCTGCCGGCGGCACGACGAGCGCGTTAGCGCAGGTCGGAAACGCGGCTAACGGCGCGACTGCCTACATGGAGAGAGTCAGCGGACGCAAGCTGCCAGGACTGCCACGGCTTTGCCGGGACGTTTCGAGACATTCGCTTCCCTGGCGCAAGTGAGGCGACGATCCGCGCAGCCATTCAAGCCGCTATCAACAGCAACGCCGGCCAAGTGATGGCCGTGTTTCAGAACGCCCCATGGTCAGCGCAGAAAACGTCCGACGTCGCGGCGCACCTCGTTGTCGCAGTCACGCCGCCGGCACCCCCACCGTTTGCTCCGTTACCGACACCGACTGCGGCCCCAAGTGCGGTCACATTTCCCAGCACAGCCGTGGGTGCCACTAGTGCGCCGATCGCGGTTGTTTTAACGAACGCTGCTGGCACAGCCATCACGCTTGCAAATCCAGCGATAAATGCCAGCACCGGACAGGTCGCCGAATTTTAGAAGCGCTAGCTGTCGCCGCGGGCCAGACCGTGTGCGTGAATGGCGGAGTCATACAACCGGGCGCAAGCTGCGCGATAGGCTTTGAGTTCGTTCCAACCGACCGCCGGAGCTAGCACCGCCACCTGGCGCGTCACCTTTGTCGGCAACGTGCCGGCACGCGATATAACCCTGCAGGGCACTGCAACCGGGGCCGGCGGTTCGACTGCGCCGACCTCGTCAGCAAACGCGCCGTTAAACGCAGGCGCGGGCGCACTTGGTTGGCTGAATTTGCTGGGGCTGCTGACACTGCTCGGAGTGAGTCGCACACGGCGCAGGTAGTCGCGCAGTCTCATAACAAAAGCGCCGATCTTCGGCGCTTTTTTATTTGCGTCTAAATTTCGCCATCGGTGATCGCGACTTACCAACGCACGTGACGAAAAAATCCCGCTTGCCTGCGGCGATCTGGACACTCGGCTTTGTCAGCCTGCTGATGGACATCTCGTCCGAGATGATCCACAGCCTGCTGCCGGTGTTCCTGGTCACGACGCTAGGTGCCAGCGCGTCTGGTAGTCGGATTGATCGAGGGCGTTGCCGAGGCGACCGCATTAATCGTCAAGGTGTTCTCAGGTGTGCTGTCCGACTACTGGCGCAAGCGCAAATCGCTAGCCGTGATCGGTTACACGCTGGCCGCCTTGTCAAAGCCGCTGTTCGCCATCGCATCGACCGCGGGCATGGTGTTCACCGCGCGCTTTATCGATCGCATCGCCAAGGGCATACGCGGTGCGCCGCGCGATGCGCTGGTAGCCGACATTGCTCCAAGCGAAATACGGGGCGCGGCTTTCGGACTGCGGCAATCACTCGACACGGTCGGCGCCTTTATCGGACCCTTGCTCGCGCTCGGATTGATGCTGCTATGGGCGAACGATTTTCGCGCCGTATTCTGGGTCGCCGTGATTCCCGCGGTTCTTGCCGTTGTATTGCTTGTCTTCGGCGTACGCGAACCCGAGCGCGAGGCTACGGTACGTTCGACCAATCCGATCCAGCGTGCGAGCCTGCGCAAATTGTCGCCTGCGTATTGGTGGGTGGTATCGATCGGCGCAGTGTTCACGCTGGCGCGCTTCAGCGAGGCGTTTCTCGTGCTGCGAGCAGCGCAAGGCGGATTGCCGATCGCGCTGGTGCCCCTGGTGCTGATCGGCATGAACTTGGTCTATTCGCTTTCGGCGTATCCGTTCGGGCGGCTGTCGGACAGTGTTACCCACGCGCGGCTACTGGCGTTAGGCCTTGCAGTGCTGATCGGCGCCGACGTCGTGCTCGCATACAGCAACGAGTGGACGTGGGTATGGCTCGGTGTTTCGCTGTGGGGTTTGCACATGGGCATTACACAAGGGCTGCTGGCGACAATGGTCGCCGACGCCGCTCCCGTTGACTTGCGCGGCACGGCCTTCGGATTTTTCAATCTTGTCAGCGGCATTGCATTGCTGATAGCAAGTGCACTCGCGGGCCTGCTGTGGGATCAGTTGGGTGCCCCGCAAACTTTCATCGCCGGCGCAGTGTTCAGCGCGATCGCACTGCTGGCGATCTTGGTACGTCCCCCACGGCAACCGCCTCGGGTACGCACATGACGAGCGCGCTGCACGAGCGCGTCGATCGAGACGGATTCGTGTTCGTTGCGGGCGCCGATATGTGCCCGCTGCTGGGCGACTGCGGCGTCTTGACCGACTGGGCGAGCTTTACCGAAAGCTGGAACGATCTTCAGCTCGACACGTATCTGCCGGATGGCCATCGGTATCGGCGGCGCCGCCATGCAACGTTGTCGGCACGCGCAGGCGCAGAAAGCGCCACGCCCGAGCAGCATCAGCCACATTATCAGAGCATCGATTACAACCCACTTGTGGGCGGCATCCAGCGCTGGTTCGAGCCGATGCACGCCAAAGTTGTCGCCGGCCCGACGATGCAATGCATCCTTGCGTTCTGCTGCCGCCTGTTCGGCGGGTTGCGCCCGAACACAAACTGGAAGATCGAGTGCCACCAGTTTCGCATCGAAGCACGCTCTGACGCGCCCGGACGGCCGACACCCGGAAGGTGTTCATCGCGACGGCGTCGACTATGCGCTGGTGCTGCTCGTCAATCGCACCAACATCAAGAGCGGTACGACCACCGTGCATGACCTTGATGGCCATACGCTCGGCAGTTTTACGTTGACGACGCCGCTAGACACCGCCATCGTTGACGACGCGCGCGTCAAGCACGGAGTGACCGCGGTCGAGCCGATTGAACCGAAGCACGCGGCGTATCGAGACGTGCTTGTCGTGACGTTCAAGGCACGATAGAGCGAGTTGAATGTTTACCAGCCTCCTCCACCGCCACCGCCTCCACCGCCGCCACTTGATCCGCCGCCCCCGCCGCCCCCACCCCCACTACCGCCCGATTCCGAGCCCGGCGCCGTGCTCGCGGCGCTGACCGTGCTGTCGAGCGCACTAAACGAATTGGTGAAGCCACGTGTCGAGTTCGATCCCCACGAACTCGTATCGCCGGCGTAGTACGAAGACACCGCTGCAGCCACCGCCGCGGTGCCCAGCACTGCAGCGAACCGATCGGCCCACGTTTTCTCGACGTCGAGCGCAAGCGCGTAAGGCAGCATGCGAGCGAATTCGACCGGCGTCATCTCGGGTGCCTTGATGCGCGCAAGATCATCTCGCTCGGCTACACCGAGGTATTGCCGCAGTCCCTCGATATGGTCCTGCACCTTTCGCCCTTCTCGCGTGTAGGCAGGCATCAGCTTGAAGAACGCGAACAGCGCCAGCAACAGCACGCAGACGAGCGCGATCATCAGTGCAGGATTCGCCCCCAACGCCGCCGCAAACCCGAACGCGCCGGCACCGGCGATGACGGCCAGCGCGAGCGGCCAGCGATTGCGCCTAAAAATGGTGCCCTTGTAATGCCGAGTGAGCGCAGAACTGAGTTCGTTCTGCGCCTCGGCGATCGCGGGATCGTAGGTCTTACTCAGCACGGCTTGCGACCGCGATCGGAACAGCGCATCGGCGAGCGGCTTGTCGCCCGGTAGCCAGGGAACGGTCGCGCCGGTTTGCTGAACGACAAACCCGTCTTCACGCTGATGAACCCTCAAATAACCGCGTGCGCCCAGGCCAAGCACCGCTGCCGCCAGGCAACGCGTATCGAAGCCCATTCGATCGATAAAGCGAACTGCCGCCGCGCTCATGTCGGCCGGTGCGTCGTAGCGAGGAAACTTCGGCCCCTTACGCGGATCGCGGCCGACGAGCCACCACATCACGAACATAAACCCGACGATCAGCATGGCCGCGCCAATGGCAAGCAGCTCACCGACGTTATCGGCAATCGCCCAACCCAACCTCGTTAGGGGGGAGGGTGCGGCAACCATGCCCTTAGGAAACATCGCGACGATCGTCAACCCTTCGTGAGGCGCAAGGCGGCGCGTCGTTTCAAAGTTGAATTCGCTTTCGGCGACGCTGACTTTGACATCGCGACCGCGCGCGCCTTGGGGACCGGTGTACGCCTCGGCGCTGAGCTTCTCGGCCGTTACAGGCTGCGGCAACCGAACGCGCGCGGTTGCGCGGTCGATCGCGAACGCCCAGCCGCTGCCGGTCACGTTCCAGTACAGCTCATCGTGCCGGTCGAAGAATCCGATCTGACGTGCGGTTCGATACGAAATCCGGTACATGTGCTGACCGCGCGGCAGCATTTGTTGCGGATTGCCGATACGAACGCGCATTCCGTTCGTCAGCGGCTCAACTTTGTACGGCTCGGACGCTCCATCGCGCTGGACCTTAAGAACTTCGAATGGAACCACCACTGTTAGTCCGCGGTGATTCTCGTAGCGGGTGGGAAAGTCGCGAAATATTCCGCGCTTGATCTGCTCGCCTTCGACTTGTACGACGATCGTCTCGACGACGAGCAATGAGCCATCCGCGTTGATCGAGACATCGCTCGCAAAATCGATAATGCGTTCCTGCGCGAAGCCCGCGCCGCTGAACAGCACGAGCACCAGCGCACAGATGAAGCGCTTCATAGCGATACCTTCACCGCAGAGCGATCGTCGGTCTCGAAAAAGGCTGCGCTGCGGAACGCGAGCAGGCGCGCCACCAAGAGGTCCGGAAAGGTCTGCAGTCGCGTCATGTATTGCTTGACCGCACCGTTGTAGAAGCGCCGTGCATGTTGCAACTGATCTTCAACGTCGACCAACTTGGCCGAGAGGTCCCGAAAATTCTGATCGGCCTTCAGTTGCGGGTAGCTTTCCTGCAAAAGAATGAGCTTCTGCAACGAAGCGCCCAGCTCGCTTTCTGCGCCGAAGCGCGATGCGCTTGGCCGACGCTCACGTTCACTTAGTGTGCTGGCACGCGCGCGTAATTCGACGACGGCTTGCAACGTCTGCCGCTCGTATGCCGCATAAGCCTTCACCGTCTCGACCAGCTGCGGAACGAGGTCGGCGCGTCTCTTTAGCTGAACGTCGATATCGGCAAACGCCTGAGCGACCAGATTGCGGTCCGATACCAGACGGTTGAACACCCAAACACCGTACCCGAGCGCAAGCGCGGCAACAACGACGATGACGTATTCCAGATTGCCTCCCCAATTTGCGGACCTAACTGCCCAGGTAAGCACCCCCGTTGACGTGAAGCACCTGGCCCGTCACAAACCTCGCACCGTCGCTCGCGAGCCAGGCCACGCTTTGGGCGATGTCCACCGCGGTGCCGTGTCGCGCGAGCAGCGTGTGATGCCTGCGTCGATGATCAGGAGACGCTGCAGAGCTGGCTGCGTGTCGCACCGTATCGATCATGCCGGGCGCCACACAGTTGACGGTGATGCCGTCAGGCGCCAGTTCATGCGCAAGGGCGCGCGTCATGCCCGCCAGTCCGGCTTTCGCAGTGACGACGTGCACACGGTTCGATGCTCCACTATGGCCGGTCATGCCGCCGATGTTTACGATCGCGGCCTGCTCCGATTTTCGCAGCAGAGGCAGCGCGGCCTGGCTGCAGAAGAATGCGCCGTCAAGGATGATCGAGACAATGCGATGCCAATCCGACGCCGAGATATCGTCGAGCTTCGCTTCACGCCGCACAGCGGCGTTGTTGACCAGAACATCGAGGCGGCCCCACTCCGCATCGATGGTGGCGATCATCTCGCGCACAGCAGACTGCTCGGCGACATCGGCAACGCACAGCATGGCGCGTCCGTTGCGTGATTTGATTTGATCGACGACTGCCTGACCCTCTTCCACCGACGAGCGCACATTGACGACGACAGCGGCGCCTGCAGCGGCCAGGCTCAACGCGATCTCGCGGCCTATATTGCGACCGGCCCCCGTGACCAACGCGACCCTGGAAGCCAGCGGCTCTTTGCTCATCGCGCCGCCCCGTCGTCCGCGAACGCTCCGGAGAAATTCAGCTCGGCCATATCGAACAACGAGCCGACTTCTCCGGCCAGACGTTGCGCGCCCGCTTTCATCAGGCCGCCATACGCGCAGTTCGCGAAAAACTTCCGCTGCAGATCGGCTTCACTCAACGGATGATCGACTCCGCCTCTGAAGAAGTCCTGTCGATGCTCATGAACCGCCCCATTTGCCAGCACGACGCGGACATGACCCGTGAACCGATCGGGATACGGATTTGCAGGATCGACGATGTAGTTCACCTTGTTCGCCAGACGCGACGACCGCGGCGTCGTTGACCAATTTGTCATCGAACTCCACAAGACCGGCATCGTCTCTCAGAATAGCCACCGCGATCGCGTAAGGAATGCTGAACTTCGCTGCGTAACCGTTGGGAGGCGATCGCTTCAGGTCGATCGGCTCCCACAGCCGGTGCACGATCCCTTCGGCCGTCTCGCACTCGATGCGCTCGATCAGCGCGGCATCGATTCCCTTCTTGCGAAACTCACGCGCGCAGTCAATGTAAGGATGCGCCATCGTTCCGCATGCATACGGCTTGAATGCAATCGACTGCCAGATCCATTGGGTTCCGAAAGATTCGAGCATCGCGTCGAAGTCTCCGCCATCGGTGTTGGCGAAGGCTCTAAATAAACCATGCTTTCCTTCGAACACCGTGCGAGGTCCTTCAAAGTCGCCCATCGCTAGGCGAATTGCGCGGTAACCCGATTGCGCAGCCCATCCGGGATGCATGCGCTTCGTCCACGAACCATCCGCCAGGTATTCGATGATTCCCGCGGCCAGGCTGCCTGCGATCCCAAATGCGTTGACCAATTGTTTCTGCTGCAAACGCAGCGCGGCGCCGATACCCGCGACCGCTCCGATTGCGCCCAAGATGGCCGTCGGATGAAAGCCCGCTTTGTGAATACGCGTGGGTGCGACCCGACACAAGCGGCACGTGACCTCGACGCCCATCGCCAACCCGCGCAGCAGATCCGCGCCCGACAATCGATGTCGCTCACATGCCGCCAGTACGGCGGGGACGATTACCGCTCCGGCATGAACCGGCCCGCCCTCAAAAGTGTCGTCGAAGTCCTCGCCGTGCGCCGCGGTTCCGTTAACGAACGACGCGCCCTCGACCCCAAAACGGTGCGCGTGGCCGATGACCGTACACGGTCCGGTCTGGTCGATCGACTGCAACGCAGCGCGTACGTACGGCTGCTCACGCGCAGCGACACAAAGGCCGGTAATGTCGAGCACCAACTTCGCAGCGGTCTCCCGCGTGCCCGCCGCGCTCTCGGGCTGCGCACTGACGATGGCGCGCGCGAGTCGTTCAGAAACGGACTCATGTGCTTGTTTTAGCGACACGATCGCCGCTCAGCGCACGACCTTGATTCCCGCCGCCTGATACTGCGTACGCAGCTCGTCCTCGATCTGCTTGATCATCTTCGAAAGTTCGGCGCTGTTGGCGAAGTGATCCTCGAGCTGGTTCTCTTCGACGTACTTTTTCCACGAAGGCGTGGCGCGCAATTTAGCGAATAGATCTTCCCAGTACGCAACGACCTCATTGGACACTCCGGGCGGCGCCACCACCGCGCGGATCTGCGGCGTCGCCTTAATGTCGTAGCCGGCTTCCTTCAGCGTAGGGACGCCGGGATAGCCCGGCAGGGGACGCTCGCTCAGCTGCGCCAAGACGCGCATCTTTCCCGCGCGCACCTGCTCACCGGCTTCCTGCGGCTCGATCACCATGATGTCCACATGCCCGCCGAGCAGCGCAGCCAGGCGCTCACCACCGCCGGGAAAAGAAACAAATGCCCAGCGGGCGCCGGTGTGAGCCTGCAAGCTCTGCCGAATGATGTTGTCGCGCGACGTGACCGAACCTCCGGATTGTTTCAACTGTCCCGGCTGTGCTTTCGCCGCTTCGATGAACTCGCTCAACGTCTTGTAAGGTGAGTCGGCGCGCACTGCGAATACCGCAGGATCCATCAGCAGGCCCGCGATCGGTTTCAGGTCATGCAAGGTGATCTTCGCTTCGCTTGAGGTCAATGGACCCGCGATCCACACGCTGGTCACGAGGCCGATCGTGTGCGGGTCGTCCTTGCGCTCGGCGATCGCCGCTGCGGCCACCGCGCCGTTGCCGCCCGCTCTGTTCAGCACCTGCATGCGAACCGGCAGCAGCTTCTCCTTCTCCAGCATCGTTGCGATTGCCCGCGCGAGCAGATCGCTGCCGCCGCCGGGCCCGGTGTGCACGATCATCTCCACCGTCTTGGTGGGTTTCCACTGAGCGTGCGCATAGCCGCCCATGCATAGCAACGACAGCAAAGCCCCCGACACGGCAACCGCGCGAGTTATTCGAGCGTAGGTCATAAGTTGTCTCCTCTTTGTTGATTCACGATTCAGTCTCTTGATCCAGCACCTGCAAACGCATCGCATTGAACTTCTTGAATAGCGGCACGATCAGCAGCACGGCGGCGATCAGCAACAGCCCTGCTGGAATCGGCCTGAACAATATTGAGATATCCCCCTGGGACATCATCAGCGACTGGCGCAGAGCGCGCTCCATCGCATCGCCGAGCACGAGGCCGAGCACCAACGGCGCGGTCGGATAGTCGAGCTTGCGCATCGCGTAGCCGAGCAGGCCGAAGAGCGCGAGCAGACCGAGCTCGAACATGCTTGACGAATCGCTGTACACGCCGACGAGCGACACGCCGAGGATCAGCGGATACATCGCGTAAGCGGGCATCTTCAGCAACTGCGCGAACACCGCGACCAGCGGCAGATTCAGAATCAGCAACAGCACGTTGCCGATGTACATGCTCGCGACCAGCCCCCAGAAAAGCGCGGGCGTTTCCGCGATGAACAGCGGGCCCGGCTTGAAACCCCACAGCACGAGTGCAGCGAGCAATATCGCCGTGGTGCCACTGCCGGGAATGCCGAGCGTAAGCAGCGGCACCAACGAACCCGCCGTTTCGGCGTTGTTTGCACCCTCGGGTGCCGCCACGCCTTCGATTGCGCCGTTGCCGAACTTTTCCGGATGCTTGGAGACGGCCTTCTCGATTCCGTAGCTGAGGAACGAGGCGATCGTTGAACCGGCACCGGGAAGAATCCCAACGATGAAGCCGACCAACGAGCCGTTGACGAACGCGAAGCGGCAGTCCTTCATGTCTTGCCAGGTCGGCAGCAGATTCCTCAGGCCTTTCGGCACCGGCAGCATGTCGGCAGGCTCCTGTGGCTCCATGTTGGCCAGGACTTCACCGATCGCGAAGATGCCGATGGCAACGACGACGAAATCGATGCCGCCAAGCAGCGCGGTCTGGCCGAAGGTGAAGCGCGAGGTCGCGCTGAACAGATCGGTGCCCATGGTCGCGATCCACAAGCCGACCAACATCGACAGCAGCCCCTTGGTCAGCGATTCGCCCGACAGCAGAACGACCATCGCAAGGCCCAAGCACCATCAGCGCGAAGTACTCCGGCGCGCTGAACGCGAGCGACAGCTTCGCGAGCGGTGGCGCGACCAGCATCAGCGCGACCACTCCAAACGTGCCGGCGATGAACGATGCGATCGCGCTCATGCCGAGCGCAGGCCCCGCACGACCCTTGCGCGCCATCTGATAGCCGTCGAAGCACGTGACAACCGAAGCCGACTCGCCCGGCACGTTGAGCAGGATCGATGTGGTCGAGCCGCCGTACTTCGCGCCGTAATAGATGCCCGCCAGCATGATCATCGCGCCGGTGGGCTCGAGTCTCATCGTCAACGGCAACAGCATCGCGATCGTGGCCGGTGGGCCCAGCCCGGGCAGCACGCCGATCACCGTGCCGAGCAGCACACCGATGAAGCACATCGCGAGATTGCTCGCGCTTAGCGCGACATCGAAGCCATGCAGCAGCCCGCTCAGAGTATCCATGCCGTCGCGCCGCTAGAACAAGAATCCCGCAGGCAACGATATGCCGAGAGCCAGCGAGAACAGCGCGTAAAAGCCCAACGCACCCCCTGCCGCGAGCACGACGGCAAGGCGCTGCGATCTGCGGAACAGCACCGCCACGATGAACCAGGTCATCAAGGCGAAAGAGACGACGAACCCGAGCACATTCAGCAACGCGATGCACGCGACGAAGGCCGCCCAGCACGTCATCACACGGCGCAGCTCGCTCCAGTTGACGCTGCCTCTGCGACGACGCGGGATCGGACTTCAACACCGCGCCGGCCACCAACAGCAGCGACAGAACAATCATCGCGCCGCCGTACCACATCGGAAAGAAGCCGGGACCCGGGCCGTCATCGCCCATGTAATCCCAGCTCCATGCTTCTCTGACGATGTAGGCGCCCAGGGCAACGAGCGCCAGGCCTGACCAGAAGTCGGCCCTGCGGAGGAACGCGCTCATTCCGATCTCCCGTGCGCCGACTTCCGTCGCACGATCAGCGTTGGTAGCGACCGACGGCACCAGCTCGGCAATCGTGCCGCCTGGCGCGCGAAACTTGACCGGAATCACGCCGGGATCGCTGACGATGTCCGCACCGTTCGCCTTGATCTGCCGCGTCGCCTTTTCGATATCTTCGACCTCGACCGCGAAGTGGTGGATGCACGGGCCGTCGCCCGCCGCCTTCGATTCCGCCGACTGCGTGCCCGCGTCGTACTTCAGAAGCGTGAAGTCGATGTTGCCGTCGGTCATGTGGCGCGACACGTGATCGCGCGTCTTCTTGGTCTCCGAATCGCGGAACCCGAACACCTTCTGGTAGAAGTCGCCGGTTTTCTCGATCTCGTCCACCTTCAGCGCCAGGTGCACGATGCGGTCGGTCTTGTGCTCGACCCGGCACCTTCTTGTAGCGACCGATCTGCACCAGCTCGGCAACCGTGCCGCCCGGCGCGCGAAACTTCACCGGCATCACGCCCGGATCGCTGACGATCTCGCAGCCGTAGGATTTGATCTGTGCGGTCGCCGCGGCGATGTCTTCGACTTCGATCGCGAAGTGATGGATGCAAGGACCGTCGCCCGACGCCTTCGACTCCGCCGATTGCGTACCAGCGTCGTACTGCAACAAGGTGAAGTCGATCTCGCCGTCGGTCATGTGGCGCGAAATGTGGTCGCGCGTCTTGGTGGTCTCGGCATCCTGAAAGCCGAACACCTTCTTGTAGAACTCGCCTGTCGTCTCGACTTCGTCGACTTTCAACGCCAGATGAACAATGTGTCCCATTCGCACTCCTTCAGTGGAAACCCGCATAGGTGTTAAGGCCGCGGATAGTCATTCTATGGCGGCGTTGTGTGACGTTTTTATCAATCAGCGGGATAAGATCAAAGTATGGCCACCCTCGAGCTGGAAAATCTGACCAAGCAGTATCCGGGAGTGGTTTCGGTCGACTCTATCAGCCTGGCGGTCGAGCACGGCGAATTCGTGTGCTTGCTCGGTCCCTCAGGCTGCGGCAAGACCACGACGCTGCGAATGATCGCCGGCTTTATCGAGCCCGACGCCGGCCAGATTCGCGTCGGCGGCAAGGTCGTGTCATCCCCCGGCGCCGTCGTTCCGCCCGAGCGGCGCAACATGAGCATGATCTTCCAGAGCTACGCGGTGTGGCCGCACATGACGGTCCGGCAAAACGTCGAATACGGTTTGAAGATGAAGTCGATGCCCGCGGCCGAGCGCGATGCTCGTACCGACGCGCTGCTGGCGACGACGAAGCTCAGTGCCCAGGCGGATCGCTATCCGTCGGAGCTTTCCGGCGGCCAGCAGCAGCGCGTTGCGCTCGCGCGTGCGATGGCGCCTAAGCCTGACATCCTGCTGCTCGACGAACCGCTGTCCAATCTCGACGCCAACCTGCGCGGCGAGATGCGCTTCGAAATCCGCCGCCTGCACGACGAGTTCCATTACACGTCGATCTACGTCACGCACGACCAGAGTCGAAGCGATGACGATGGCGGATCGCATCGTCATCATGAACGCCGGGCGCATCGAGCAGATCGGAACGCCGCGAGGAGGTGTACGAGCGCCCCAACTCGGAGTTCGTTGCACGCTTCATCGGCGGCAGCAATGTTCTCGATGCGACGCACGTGGTCAGGCAACAAGCGTCGATCTCGCCGGCCATGTGCTCGAGATCGGTGAAGGCGAATTCGCCGGCCCCGGCGAGCCGATGAGCTTCTGCGTGAAGACGCACGACGTCGCAGCTGTTGGCCGACGAGATGCCGTCGCGACAACACGCTGCCGGGCGTCGTGCGCAGCCAGGCGTATCTCGGCAGCCATCGCGACTACATCGTCGATGTCGGACAGGAGCTCTTGGTCGCCGCACCGGCAGCGCTCGAACGTTGCCCCCGGCGCGAAAGTCAGCGGTCCGATTTCAGCGCCGAGCGATGTCGCGGCCTCGCTCGCTAACAACAGTCACACTGACAAACGCTGTAACCAAAGGAGGACGTCAATGAAATGGGTTACAGGCATCAGACACTTGCCCGCGATGCTGCTGGCCTGCGCGATCGCGGTGCCCGCAGTCGGCTCAGGAGACGACGCCGGCGATGGTCGCGGCCGCAGCCAAGGAAGGCAAGGTCGTCTGGTACACCGTCGGTCGACGTCAAGGTCGCCGAGGTGGTCGCCAAGGCGTTTCGCGCCGAGTATCCGAATATCGACGATCGAGGTCGAGCGCTCGGGATCGGAGCGCGTCTTCCAGCGGATCAACCAGGAGTACCAGGTCGAACATCAAGAACGTCGACGTCGTCAACTCGTCGGACGCGTCGCACTTCATTTTCTGGAAGCAGCAGAAGTGGCTCGCGCCGCACACGCCGCCCGACGTGAAGCGCTATCGCGGCGCAATTCAAGGACCCGGAGGGCTACTACGCGGTATGGCGCGCGACGCTTGTCGCGTGATGGGCTACAACACCAACCTCGTCGACGCCGCAAGGACGCACCGACCGGCTATGCCGACCTGCTCGATCCGCAATGGAAGGGCAAGCTCGTCAAATCGCATCCCGGCTACAGCGGCACGAGCCTCACCGGAACCTACGCGATCACCAAGGTCGCTGGGCTGGGATTACCTCGAGAAGCTGTCGAAGCAAGGCGTGCAGCAGCTGCAGTCGACGACCGCGACGCCGAAGAGCATCGCGAGCGGCGAGCGCGCGGTGATGGTCGACGGCAACGAATACAACATGTTCATCGAGATCGACGCCAAGAGCCCGGTGAAGATCATCTACCCGAAGGAAGGCACGCCGTTCGTGACTTCGCCGACCGCGATCTTCGCCGACGCGCCGCATCCGAACGCTGCGCGCGTGCTGCAGAACTTTCCTCTACACCGCGAAGATCCAGCAGCTGGCTGGTCAACGAAGGCGGCACGCGCTCGGTCCATCCCGACGTGAAGGAGCCCGCCGGACGCACGCCGCTCGCGCAGATCAAGATGCTGCCCGACGACCCGGTGGCGATGCTGCCGCAGATCGCCGAGATCAAGAAGCGCTACACGGCGCTGTTCGGCAATTGATTCGCTAGAGCCGCAGCACACGCGGCATGGAAGCGACGCTCGAGGCCGCGCGCCCGCAACGCGGCGCGGTCCATCGACTGGACGGTGCCGTTCTCGATCGCGCTGGCGCTGCTGCTCGCGGTGCTGGTGCTGCTGCCGATGGTCTGGCTCGCTGGTCACGAGCCTGCAGCGACGACGCGAAAGCGTTCACGCTCGAGCACTATCGTCAGCTCTTCGTCGACCCGTCGTTCGTGAAGCCGCTGGTGACGACGCTCTGGACCTCGGCCGCGGTCGGCGTTCTGTGCGTCGATCACGGCCGCGCCGATGGCGTGGCTGGTCGCGCGCACCGACCTGCCGGCCAAGCGGCTGCTGCGCATGCTGATTCTCGCGTCGTTCGTCACGCCGCCGTTTCTCGGCGCGTTCGCCTGGGTGCTGCTCGGCGGACCCAACGCGGGGCTCATCAACCAGGGTACTACGCGCTGCTTCGGCGTGAAGCCGTTCGACGACGACGCCGCTGGTCAACATCTTTTCCGCGGGCGGCATGGTGTTCGTGATGGCGCTGTACACGTTTCCGTACGTGTTCACGTTCGTCGCCAACAGCCTCGATCTGATTCCGAGCGACCTCGAGGAGGCATCGGCGATCCTCGGCGCGCCGGCATGGCGGACCGCGCTCGACATCACGCTGCCGCTGGTCGCTGCCGGCGCTGCTCGCCGGGTTCATCGTCGCGTTCCTGCAGTCGATGACGCTGTTCGGCACGCCGGCGATCCTCGCGCTGCCCGCCGGCATCGACACGATGACCACCAAGATCTGGAGCCTGTTCCAGTTTCCGCCGCAGCTCGGACTTGCCGCGGCGGCGTCGCTGCCGCTGCTGCTGATCACCGTCGCGCTGCTGCGCGACGCAGACGGCGATCATGGGCCGGCGCGGCTATTCGATCGATCGGCGGCAAGAGCACGCGGCGCGCGCCTGATTCGGCTCGGCGCCGTGGAAGGTTCCCGCGCTCGCGCTGTTCGTCGTCGTGCTCGGCTGCTCGATCGTGCTGCCGTACGGCGTGCTGCTGCGCACGGCGTTCGTGAAGAACTGGTCGGCGCCGGTGATCGGCAACCTCTCGCTCGAGCACTGGCGCTTCGTGTTCTTCGAATTCAGCCAGACGCGGCTCGCGTTCCAGAACACCTTCGTGCTCGGCGTCGCCGCGGCGACCGCCGGCACGCTGCTGGTCACGATCGTCGGCTATCTGAGCCTGCGCAAGCTCGTGTGGGGCCATCGCTATCTCGCGTTCCTCGCGACGGCGCCGGTCGCAATTCCCGGCATCGTGCTGGCCGTCGGGCTCTTCCTCAGCTACACGCAGCCGCCGCTGGTGCTGTACGGGACGCTGTCGATCATCTTCCTCGCCTACCTGACGAAGGAGCTTCCGGTCGGCTACCAGCAGATCGCGGCGTCGCTGAAGTCGGTGCATCCCGAGCTCGAGGACGCGAGCCGCATCTTCGGCGCGACGCGGCTGCGCGCGCTCGTCGACATCACGGCGCCGCTCGATCCGCAACGGCGTCATCGCGACCTGGATCTTCATCTTCATCGGCTCGATTCGCGAGCTGTCGGCGACGATCCTGCTGTTCACCGCCCGCACCAAGACGATCTCGGTCACGATGTTCGACCTGCGCGAGAGCAACGACTGGGGGCCGATCGCGGTGCTGTCGATCACGATGCTGGTCATCACCTTCGTGATGATCGCGGCGATCAACCGCTTCACCGATCGAGAGGCATGACTTGAACACGCAGACCGTTACCCGCTGCTGGGCCTGATGCTCGGCGACTGCACCGGCATCGGCCCGGAGCAATGCGCGCGCGTGCTCGCCGACCGGCGCCTCGCGGACGTCGCGCGCCTGCTGGTCGTCGGCGATGCGCGCGTGCTCGAGCAGGGCGCGCGCGACGCCGGTGTCGACTCTCGCGTACGCGCAGTCGTATCGCACGCCGGAGGAAGTCGACTGGTCGCGTGCCGGCGTGCCGATCATCGATCTCGCCAACTGCGATCCGGCACGCATCCCGCGCGGCGCGATGTCGGCCGAGTCGGGCCGCATCGCCGGCGAGACGCTCGCGCACATGATCGAGCTGGCGCTCGACGGGCGCCTCGACGGCATCACGTTCGCGCCGCTCAACAAGGCGGCGCTGCACGCCGGCGGCTGGCATTTCAACGACGAGCACCAGATGTTCGCGCACCTGACGCGCCACCAGGGATTCTTCGGCGAGATGAACGTGCTCGACAACCTGTGGATGTCGCGCGTGACCTCGCACGTGTGCGCTGCGCACCGCGCTCGACCAGATCACGCCGGAGCGCATCGACGCATGCGCTGACGCTCGCCGATCGCACGATGCGCGGCGCCGGCTTCGCGACGCCGCGCATCGCGGTGTGCGCGCTCAATCCGCACGGCGGCGAGAACGGGCTCTTCGGTCGCGAGGAAATCGAGATCATTGCGCCCGCCGTCGCAAGGGCCGCCGCGCGCGGGATTGCGCTGCAACGGGCCGTTCCCGTCGGACACGGTCTTCCTCAAGGCCTTCGGCGGCGAATTCGACGGCGTGCTGTCGATGTATCACGACCAGGGACAGATCGCGACCAAGCTCAAGGGCTTCAACCGCGGCGTCACCGTGACGGCCGGTCTCGAGACCGTCTTCACGACGCCGGCGCACGGCACCGCGTTCGACATCGTCGGCAAGGGCGTCGCGACGACCGGCGCGCTCGAGCAAGCGGTGCGCCTGGGCGCGCGCCTCGCCGCAAGCCGCAGGGACACTGCGCGCGCCGGCCCACCTCGCAACCTCCTCCCATTGATCACCGGATTCCAGTCATGCAAACCACGACTGCTCCTGCACCGCAACCCTCGCCACGGCCAAGCCTGCGGACTCGTCGCTCACCGACTACGTCGCCGGTTTCGTCGTCGCGCACGCAGACGCGCGACATTCCGGCGGACGTGGCGCATCTCGGCAAGCGCTCGGTGCTCGACGGCATCGGACTGGCGCTCGCGGGCGCGGCGTCGCAGACGGGCGACATCGCGCGGCGCTATCTCGCTCAGCTGGGCATCGCGAGCGACAAGCGGCAGCACCGTGATCGGCAGCGAGCTGCGGGTGCCCGCGCGCTTCGCCGCGTTCGCCAACGGCCTCGCGATTCACGCCGACGACTACGACGACACGCAGCTCGCGGTCGCCAAGGATCGCGTCTACGGCTTGCTCACGCATCCGACCGCGCCGGCGCTGCCGCCGGTGCTGGCGCTGGCCGAGCGCGACCGGCGCAGCGGACGCGATCTGATGCTCGCCTATCAGATCGGCGTCGAAGTCGAATGCAAGGTCGCCGAGGCGATCCTGCCGCGCCACTACCAGCACGGCTTCCACAGCACCGCGACGTGCGGGTCGATCGGCGCCGCCGCGGGCGCCGCGAAGCTTCTCGGCCTCGATCGCGAGACCACGCGGCGCGCGCTGAGCATCGGCGCGACGCAGGCCGGCGGGCTGCGCGAGAACTTCGGCACGATGACCAAGCCGTTTCACGCGGGCCGCGCCGCGGAGAGCGGCGTCGTCGCCGCCGAGATCGCCGCGCTCGGATTCACCGCATCGCCGAACGGCCTCGAAGCCGACCGCGGATTCTTCCGCGCGGCCGGCGGCGGCTACAGCGCCGAGATGATCGACGGCAAGCTCGGCGACCCGTGGACGTTCGCGTTCCCCGGGCGTGTCGATCAAGCCGCATCCGAGCGGCTCGCTCACGCATCCGGGCATGGGCGTGATGCTGGAGCTCATCCAGCGCCACGATCTGCAAGCCGGAGCGGGTGAAGCGCGTCAGCGGTCGGCACCAATCACAACATGCCGAACGCGCTCATCCACCATCGGCCGAAGAACGAGCTGCAGGCCAAGTTCAGCATGGAGTTCTGCATGGCGATCCTGCTGCTCGAGCGCAAGGCGGGCCTCGAGCAGTTCACCGACGACGTCGTCAACCGCGCCGACGTGCAGGCGATGATCGAGAAGGTCGACTTCGGCGTGCATCCCGAGGCCGAGGCCGCGGGCTTCGACAAGATGACGACGATCATCGAAGTCGAGCTCGACGACGGCAAGCGTCGTGAAGGGCCAGGCCGACTTCGGCAAGGGCAGTCCCGCGAACCCGATGACCGACGACGAGCTCGCGGAGAAATTCCGCCAGTGCGCGGCGTGGGGTGGCCTTAACCGCGATCAGACGAAAACGGTGCTCGACCTCGTGTGGCGCATCGAGGAGTTAAACGATGTGGGCGAGCTGATGAACGTCCTTCGGCTCAAGGGGCGTGCACCCCACTCGCGGTAAAGTGCCGCCTGATGTAGATCGATTCAGGATCGTGGCGTTTTCGAATGCGCGATGGCCGGAGTCGCTTCCTCGGGCTCCATCTCGATTCCGGCTTGCAGTAGACCGAGTGCCGTCGCTGGATCGTCGGCAAACTGGAACAGCGCGAGATCTTCGCCGTCGATCATCCCATGCCTCACGAGAGCTTCGAAATTGATGATCTCGTTCCAATAACTAGAGCCGTAGAGCACGACTGGAATACGACGCTCAATTTTTCGAGTCTGCATAAGCGTGAGAATTTCAATCATCTCGTCGAGCGTTCCAAATCCCCCCGGGAACACCACCATCGCCCGCGCCAGGTGCGCAAACCAGAGCTTGCGCATAAAGAAGTAGTGGAACTCGAACGAAAGCTGAGGCGTGATGTAGGGGTTTGGCAGTTGCTCGTGCGGCAAGCCGATGTTGAGGCCGATCGTCTTGCCGCCCGCTTCCGAAGCGCCGCGGTTAGCGGCCTCCATGATTCCTCCGCCGCCGCCGGTGCACACGACATACCTGCGTGCTTTTGATGGAAGACTCCGTGACCACGTAGTGACCAGGCGCGCCAATTCGCGCGCCTGAGCGTAGTAGTGGCCCATTGGACTTTCGGACTGCAACCGTGCCGAGCCGAAGAACACAATCGTGTCGCAAATGTGCTCGCGCTGGAAAGCATGCATCGGGCCCAGATATTCAGCGAGGATGCGCAGTGGGCGCGCATCCTCGCTATCGAGGAACTGCTCGTTCTTGTAGGCAAGTAACGCGTGCGGGCGTTCGGTCGAATTCATCGTTTCCTGTTCACTGCGGCGAAGTCGATAAAGCCGCGCGCAACATCGGTGTGTACAAGCTCGACGCGCACTCTGTCACCGACATCGAGGCCCTCGAATCCGCGGACGACTCTACCCTCCGCTGTTGGGCGTGTAATGCGCACCCAGGTTCCCTTGTCCGACGCGCCGGTCACGATGGCATCGAACTGTGCGCTACGGCGTGGTGCCAACAGCAGCGCCGCCGCAGACTTCCGCACTTGACGCTCCACTTTTTCTGCGTTGTCTTCCTGAACGGTGCAGTGCACAGCCAGCGCGGCGAGTTCGGAGCTGGCATATGGCGACGATCGTCCCGCAAGCGCCGCCTTTACCAGGCGTTGCGACACGAGGTCGGGAAACCGGCGGTTCGGTGCCGTCGAGTGTGTGTAGTCTTTCACGGCCAAACCGAAGTGCCCCGGTGATGGCTGGCCCGGCAACTCGAGCGCATATTCGCCGGAGCCCAGCAGCTTGATGACGGACAGCGAAAGGTCAGGAAAACGTACCGGGTCCACCTGACGGCGCTTTGTTAGAAAAGCGTCCAGCGCAGCAGCGTTCGGTGTTGTTGGCAATCGTTCGCCTGATTCCGCGGCCAGCGCGACGATCCGGTCCCAGCGCTTTGGTGTGCGCAGAACGCGGCGCAGCGATGGCAGGCCCTTGCTGTCAAGGTATTTTGCGACGACGCCATTGGCCGCAATCATGAAGTCCTCGATCAGTTCCCGCGCGCGGTTTTTTTCGTCCGGCACCAGATCAGCCAGTGCGCCACCATCGAACACCGCGCGCGCCTCTAATGTCTCGAGTCGCAGCGCACCCTGCGTTTGACGCATCCGTCGCAGCGACTGTGCTACTTGATCCTGAGTGCGCAGCTGCTCTTCGAGTCCAGGCACTGAGGTAACTCGTGACGGCGCAGCCGCCGTGCCCTCGAGCCATGCGGCAACCGCGTTGTAGGCTAGCTTGGCGTGATTTCGAACGATTGCCCGGAAGATATCGGAAGCTGACACTGTGCCGTCGGAGGTAATCGCCATTTCCATCACGATTGCCAGCCGTTCCTGATCCTCACCCAACGAAGTCAGGTCGGTCGAGAGTTTCTCCGGCAGCATCGGAAATATTCTTGCAGCGGTGTAGACGGAGGTTGTGTTCGCCCACGCGTGGCCGTCGATCGCGGAATCTTTTTTTACCAGCGCGTCAACATCGGCGATGGCGATCAGGATTTTTACTCCGGCCTGCCCTGGTACCGCAACCGACAGCTGATCGAGATCGCGGGAATCATCGTTATCGATTGACGCCCACAGCAGGCCGCGCAAATCGCGAGTGGTTGCGTCCGCCGCTATGGCAGCGTGCGCGATCTGATTGGTCTCAGCGATAACAGCAGCTGAAAAATCCGGCAGCAGTCCGCGCTGAAGCATCGCTTCGTGCGCGATGCTCTGAAGCTCATCCCTGCTGGTTCCGTATTTTTTTGTCACAGCCCAAGGCTGCAGTGATCAGGTAAGCGGGTCAACGTGAATGCCCGGGGCTCCGCGGCTGTGTGCACGCGTGCCGAGAATACGCCCGTAAGAATCTTGCCTTAATTCGAAACTACGTTGCCGCTAGCTTGATTGAGTCCCGATCAGCCGACGATATTGCGCCATGTGGCGGATCGCGTTCTTGGGCTTCTTCACATCCTCGTACAGCAGCGCCAAGTTGTAGTGACAGTCGGCAAGGGCGGGATCGATGCGCAGCGCCGCTTCGTAGGTCTGTATCGCATCGCTCTTGCGACCCCGGTCGTCGAGCAGCACGCCAAGGTTGAAGAGCAGCAGCGGCTCCTCACCGCAAACCTCGATAGCATTGCGATAGACGCGCTCAGCGTGGGCATACCGGCCACTTTCGTGCAACAACCTGCCCAGATTGATGTGCGCGTCGAGCAGATTGGGATCCGCTGCAACGGCATGCTCGTATGCCTCCACCGCAGCGTCGGCATCCTCGTTTTCCAGCGCCGCACCATCTGCAAAGTGAGATTCAGCGCTGGCCTCAGGCTGCGCGCTCATCTGCTCAATAACGCTCAAGCTGCCGTCTGCATCGCTTTCGAACGCGAGCAGATACTGGCCCGATTCCGCTTGCCAGCGGCTTCCGCCTTCTCTGACCACGACGTGATCAGCCACCGCGCAGATCGAAAGCCCCGACAGCGGCATCGACTTGGGCAAGTGGCGGCGGAGCTCCCGCATCGATTGGGTGATGCGCTTGTTCGGAACGTTAGCTACGGCCAGTGCCCGCGCAGTGCGCAGAACAATCAGGTCTTGGAACGAGAAGCGCCAAGCGTTGCGCGCTCCACGCGCGGGTGAGACGAAGCCGGCGACGATCAGCGAACGAATCGTGCTGCGCGGCAGGCCAAGCAACTTCTCGACGTCACGCACGCCGTAGTCATGCATCACGCGCAGCTCTGTTCGCTATTTACTATTTCCTTGCTGCCTTGCGCGCTGCAGGCTCCACCTGCGCCGCACGCTTCGCGGGCTTGCGAGTTTCGCGGGCCGCCTCGGGCGCGCTCGCCTTGGAAGGCGCGGCCGTTTTCTTGTTCAAGCTTGCGCGCAGCGCTTCCATCAGATCGATAACCTGCGCGCCGCCGCTTTCGGGCACCTCGGCCATCGTGATCTCCTGGCCTTCGACCTTTTTCTGCACCGCGGCCTCGACGCGTGCCCGCACGTCGTCGGTGTAGGCCGTCGGATCGAACGTATCGGATGCCTGCTGTTCGATCAGCTGCTGCGCTAACTTCAACTCGACGTCCTTGACTTCGGTCGGCGGAATTTCGATATCGCTGATCGACCGAACTTCAGCTGCATACAACAGCTGTTGCATTACCAGACCCCCTTCGATCGGACGCAGCATCACGATGTACTGCTTGCCGCGCGCCGCGTAGCGGCCGACCGCGCAGCGCCCGGACTCGCGCAAAGCGCGCGTCAGCAATGCATACGGCTTGGCCCCGCCTTTATCGGGTGCGAGGTAATACGCCTTGTCGAAGTACACCGGGTCAATCGACTCGATCGGCACAAACTCGGTGATCTCGGCGGTTTGCGTGCCCGCTTCCTCGAGCGCCTTCAGCTCTTCGGGCGTGAACATCACGTACTGATCCTTTGCGAATTCGTAGCCTTTGACGATGTCTTCGCGCGCGACCGGGATCTCTTCCTTCAGACAGAGATACTGCTGCTTCAGCCGCGACCCACAGTCCTTGTGCAACATGTTGAACGAGATCGCCTTGCTCGCTTCGGTCGCCGAAAACATCTTCGCCGGAATCGATACCAATCCGAATGCGATGGTCAGAGATCCGATCGATCGTGCAGCCATGCCTTCCTCCCGATGTGTTTATCTCTCACGCTGACAGCGCAACGCTAACTCTCCTCGCGCTTGACCGCGCGTTCGAGGCTCTGCTTCGCTTTCAGTGCGTCTCGCCAGCGATCGCCCTTTGCCAGGCGTTCGCCGACGTTGGTGATTCTGAAGTCTAGTGGATGCGCGCCGGCCAGTTCGTCCCATGTGAGCGGCATCGATATCGGCGCTCCGCTCGCCCCGCGTGGCGAATAGGCGACATTCAATGTCTTGCCGCGTACGTTCATGTTGTAGTCCATGAAGATCTTGCCTGTGCGCTTCGGCACGCTCCATTCCATGGTGATGTCCTTTGGATGCTGCCGCATCAAGTGCCGTCCGACAAGCTCCGAGATCTCGCGCGCGGCGTCAAAATCGATCGTGCGCTTGATCGGCACGAACACATGCAAGCCCGTCTTGCCCGACGTTTTTACGATCGGCTCGAGCGACATGCTGTGCAGCAGCTCGCGCAGCCAGAACGCGACTTCCTTGCCCTTCTCGAACGCGACAGTGTTCAGCTCGGGTTCGTCCCCCGCTGCTTCCTTGCCCGAGTAGATGTACGGATCAATGTCGAACACAACGTAGTCGGGATAGTTGAGGATCGAGCCTTCGAGCGACTCGAGCGAAGTTGCGTAATCGGCGCTCTTGATCGAGGTATCGGGCCCGATCTTCGCGCGCGAATGCCAGACATGGAATTCCAGCGTGCCGGACTGCGCGAGCCAGAGCAGTGTCGGCAAGTTGTTGCACAACAGATAGTCATGGCTTTCGTCCTTGTGGCCGGAGAAGACCGTGATCGTGTCGGCAAAAGCGGGGCGCTCCTGCTCCCAGTGTTTCTGGAAAAACCGCTGACCGTGGATGCCGTCTGGCATACGGATCATCGTCAGTGGACGATCAGCGAGGTGCGGCAAAATCAACGGCGAGACCTGCGCGAAATAACGCAGCAGGTCACGCTTGGTCAGCGCCGGCTGGCTCAGTGCCGCATCGGCCGGCCAGTACACGCGATCGAGGTGAGTCAGCTTCAGCGTGTGCGCGCCAACGGCAATCGTGAACGTGGCCTTGTCGTTGTCGAGCTGGCGCAGCACATCGTCGATCTCGCCATTTGCGGCCTTCTTCGCATTCGGTGTGTCGCGGCCCGTCGCACCAGGTCTGAGTGAAGTGGCCTTCGATTGTGCGGGCCTGCTCGAGGCCGGCGCGATCTCCGATTTCACCACCACTTCTCGCCGCACTGCTTTCGGGTCGATGTCGTCGCGCAGACGCAAGAACACCGGCGCGCGCAAATGCCCGTCTTCGGTCCAGTCCTGGAACTTCACTTCAGCGACGAGCTCGGGCGCTACCCATGTCGCAGGTGCGTTCAGTTCCGGCTTGGTTGAGAACGGATTGGTTTTTCTTTGCAGCGGTTCAAGTTGCTTACGCACATCCGACAACAAACCGTCGTTAAAGCCGGAGCCGACGTGCGACGCGTAGACGAGCTTGCCGCTGTCCCAGTAGCCGACCAGCAGTGCGCCCAGCGGCGAGCGCGCGCCTTTGCCTTGCGTGTAGCCGCCAATGACAAAATCGGCACTCGTGATCGATTTGACCTTCAGCCACGAAGCCGAGCGCTTGCCCGGTTCGTAGCGGCTCATCTTGCGCTTACCGACAACTCCTTCGAGGCCGCTTGCGGCCGCAGCCGCCTGCAAAGCCACACCGTCGTCCACCGAATGCACCAACTGAACCAGCGGCGACGGCAGCAAGCATTGCGCGAGATAACGCCGCCGATCGGCGTACGGTGCCTGGCGCAGGTTGATCCCCGCAAAGTGCAGCAGATCGAAGCAGTAGAGCACCGCACGTTCTGTTTGCGCGCTGCGGTTTTGCATCGCATTGAATGACGGCCGGCCGGCCGCATCGAAGGCGACGATTTCCGCATCGAGAATCATCGTCTTTACGGCTTGCTTGCCCAGCTCGGTGCATACCTTCGGAAAATCGGCAGCCAGATCGAGGCCGCGCCGCGTGCGCAGCTTGACGTTCATTTGTTCACCCGTGCCGTCGACGAACGCAACCACGCGATAGCCGTCGAGCTTCGGCTCCCACATCCAGTCTGCGTGATTGAACGCCTTATCGCCGAGTTCGGCCTGCATCGGAGCCAACGTCGCGGGCAGTTTCTCGGAAGATCCGGCAACGACCAGCCGCTCGGCCGCGATGCGATGCGCAGGCACGCTCTTCATCTCCTGGACCGATGCGTTCGAAAGCACCGAGCGATCCTGTGCGGTTAGATCCGTCTTGGCCACGAACCGATCCTTGTGCTTGATCAGCAGCCAGTTCTTGCGGTCGGCCATTCGCACCAACGCGAACGAACCTTTGACCTTTTCGCCACGCAGCAAAAAACTCAGTTTTCCATTTTCGAGCTCAGTCCGAACACGTTCCTCGGCTTGCGCACGATCGTCAAATGAATACTGCTGGCCTTCATCGGGCGAGTAGACGCCACAGTCCCACACAATCATTTCCCCGGCACCGTATTGGCCGGGCGGAATGACACCCTCGAACGACGCATAGTCAAACGGGTGATCTTCGGTCTGTGCCGCTAGTCGCTTGTCGTTCGGATCGAGCGATGGTCCTTTCGGGATGGCCCACGATTTCAGCACTCCATCGCACTCGAGACGGAGGTCGTAGTGCATGTTTCGTGCGGAATGCTGCTGAATCACGAACAACAGCGGGCCGCTGTGGGCTTCGCGGAGCGCAGCGGCCGGCTCGGGAGTAGCCGAAAAACTGCGCTTGGCGGAATATTCGGTGAGCTCGCTCTTCTTCACGCGGGGAATTCTAGGATCAAGACATATGACGGCTCAGGCAATCGTGGCAGGTGCGAGCGGGTATTCCTTCAAGGAGTGGAAGGGAACCTTCTATCCGGAAAAGATGAAACCGGAAGAAATGCTCACGTGGTACAGCGAGCGTCTGCCGACTGTGGAGATCAACAACACTTTCTATCAAATGCCCAAAGCCGCCGTACTCGAAAACTGGGCGAGGACGACACCGGAAAATTTCAAGTTCGCGATCAAAGCGCCGCGTCGCATTACCCACATGTCGCGGCTAAAGGCCGACACAGCCGCCGATTCGGTTGGTTTTCTGTACACAACGCTCGCCGCGCTGGGCGCGAAGCGCGGGCCCGTGCTTTTCCAGCTGCCGCCATTTCTAAAGAAGGATCTAGCGCGCCTGATCGAATTTCTGGATCTGCTGCCCGAGGGGCACGGGGCCGCATTTGAGTTTCGCAATGACAGCTGGTTCGACGACGACGTCTACGATGCGTTGAAAACAGCGGGCGCTTCACTGTGCCTTTCCGAGCGCGAATCGGAAGGCAAGGACAGCGCGCCTCCGCCTCTGATCGAAACAGCAGACTGGGGCTACGTCCGTTTGCGTCTCGAAGCGTATTCGGACGCCGATCTTCAACAGTGGGCGGAGCGGCTGGCGGCGACAGGTTGGCGAGAAATTTACGTTTATTTCATGCACGAGCCCACCGCGCCGGCGTACGCGCAGACGTTGATGCGGTTTGCGTCTTCGTGAGAAACCAATTCACTGGAGCGTGTATGCGTGTTTCTGTTGTCGCCCATGTTGTTCGCCTGATTTGTGCGGGCGCTTTTCTCGCCACGCTAAGCTGCGCGGCGCTCGCACAACCCAGCAAAGCGGTCCGCATCTTGGTCGGCTTCCCGCCCGGTGGCGGTACCGACGCCATCGCGCGAACTTTGGCCGAAAAGCTGAAGGATGAACTCGGCACGGCGGTCATTGTCGAGAACCGACCCGGCGCGGGCGGACAGATCGCTGCACTGGCGCTGAAGAGTGCCGCACCCGACGGCACGACGTTTTTCATCTCGCACGATCACACGATTTCGATCCTGCCCTTGGTCATGAAGAATCCGGGCTTCGATCCCGCTAAGGATTTCGTTGCGGTGGCGGGCTTCGCCACGTTTGTCAACGCACTCGCACTGTCAGCCGGCACTCCCGCAAAAAACTTCAACGACTATCTCGGATGGGTGAGGAGTCAGGGCGGCAAGAGCGCGATCGGCATTCCAGCGCCCGCTTCGGTACCCGAATTTCTCGTCAAGGTCATCGGTGACAAATACGGCCTTGATCTCGTCTCAGCTCCGTACCGTGGCAGTGCGCCGATGATGGGCGACATGCTCAGCAATCAGATTCATGCCGGCGTCGGCTCGGTGCCAGATTTCATCGAGAACCATGCGGCGGGCAAGATCAGCGTGGTGGCAGTGCTCGGAGGTGCACGGCAAGCTGCATTGCCCGACGTGCCGACGTTTGCGGAGCTTGGGCTGGCAGGGTTCGAAGATGTGCCGTACTACGCGTTCTTCACACCCGCCGGCACGCCGCAAGCGGCGGTCGATCAGTTCTCGGCCGCACTATCGAAGGTGATTGCCCAGCCCGAGGTGCGCGATCGGCTGACGCGCTGGGGACTGATGGTGCAGTTCATGCCGCAGTCGCAGATCACAGCGCGCGAACGTGCGTATTCGCGGACATGGGCTCAGATTATTAAGAAAAGCGGCTTTCAGCCGCAGTAAGAGTCGCTGCAACTCAAGTGCAACTATGTCTCACGATGCACTCAGCGCCCTTTGACGCTGATCGACCATTGGTCGGAAAATCCGCCTGATGTCGGTCTTGTATCTATCTGTTGGCCGTGACCGCACGGATATTGCGAATATGTCACCGCGCCATTGGCTTCCTCGCACTTGAAAACACCGGGACCCAACGCTCGCGAGGCAACTTGTTTGGGTGGAGCAACAGCAGGCGGCGCCGCTTTTGGCATCGGCGGCGTGGCATACACCGGCTCGTTTTTCGTGAAGCGCTGCGCGGTATCGGGCGACGTCACCACCGCTGGCACCGAGATGCTTGGCCGGTCGAGCGCCACGTAGGCGCCCGCCGCCAACACGACCGGAGCAATAATCGCCGCTGCAAGTAACCGCTTACCTGATACCGGCGCTCGGTAATGATTATTCATAGGAATCCACGCGGAAGCGAGTACCGAAAATCTACCGCGTGGACTGGCCTTTGATCAGAGGAAATGACACTTCAAACTGATGAAGAAATTAGGCCCTGTTTGTGCCTTAGCAGTTAAGTCATTGAGCCCTTCATTAATCGCTATTGCTTGCGTGGGTCGTCCGCTGGATTCACGTAAGTCACGCCCCATGGACCCATTCCGTGCACCTGAACGATCGTTTCTTCCTTCGTCCAGGCGAAGTGAGTGGTCTTTGGCTGCATGATCGCAATCGCACCAGCGGTCAGAGCTTTCGTCTTGGCCCGGTCAAGCTGATCTCCCGTTCCCATGTGGAACGTGCCGGAGATCACGGTGACGTGTTCGATCGCCGGATGCCAGTGCGCCGGTATTTGGTAGTTCGGGGGAAGTCTTAAGCGGAAGGTCACCGGCCCCGACTGATTGAGCGGACCTTCGATGACAGCCAGTTTCGCGCCCGGCGGCAACGAGGGAATGTCGACCCATTTGAACTCCTCCGGTGTGGCCATCATGTGGTCGCTCGCCATTCCCGCGTGACCAGGTGACTGCGCCAAAGCGACGGGTGCTGCGATGCAAAACGCAAGGCTTGCGGACAGTGTGGCTAACGTGTTTCTCATAGTGTTCTCCTACTTGTGCGTTAGAGCGTAATGACAACCTCAAGATACTCGCTTGGAACCACCATCGACGCATCGCCGGAGCGGTTGAACCGTTCGATCAGCGCAATCACATCGCTCGCCAGTGAGGCTTGAGCCGCAGGCTGCAAACCAGCAAACGCTTTCAGCAGCGGACCGTAGTAGGTCTTGAAGACATCGAGCCAGTGTTGCGCCGACCGATATCGGAATACGAAGTCACGTGGCTCGGCGTGGATCGCGGAGGCCTTCGATCCGAACAACTCTTCGATACGCGCTTGTGTTCCCCACAACGCCGGGGATTTAACTCCGACAGGCGGCGGCGCGTACTTACCAATCGTCTTGAACAACTGGCCAATGAAGCCGTCAGGCGTCCAATTCGCGAGGCCGATTTTGCCTCCTGATTTGCAGACGCGGATCATTTCCGCCGCAGCCTGCGGCTGGTCCGGAGTGAACATGACACCCAACGTAGAGACGACGACGTCGAAACTGCGGTCCTTGAAGGGCAGCGCTTCCGCGTCGGCTTCGCGGAAGTCGATCTGCAGCCGCTCGGCCGCGGCGCGCTCAGCGGCCTTTTCCAGCAAGGCCGGCACGTAGTCGGTGGCAATAACATCGCAGCCGCGGCGCGCCGCCGCCAGAGCCACATTGCCATTGCCTGCCGCCACATCGAGCACTCTCTGTCCGGCGCGAATATCGAGGGCTTCGCATAACTGTTCGCCAATTATCTGCAGCGTCGTCCCGACAACAGCGTAATCGCCGGAGGACCACGCGCCCTGTTGGCGCGCCTTGATTGCCGCCAAGTCGGGCTGCGGGGTATTCGTTACGGGACGTGCTGCGACCAGCGTTTCGTTCATGTCAAACTCCTTTTGTGGTGAGTGCGGTCCACGATAAGGGCCGTGCGTGGAGGCGAGCGTGGGAGTCGGCGTGGAAACGCATGTGGACGCCGCTACATCGGAGCGGTCCACCAACGAGCAAGCAAGCCCGCGCGATTGGCGTGGCGTGCAAGTACGGATGCTCGGCCCGCTTGCAATCAGCCGCGACGGTGTCGTGCAGCCGCTGCCGGCATCGCGCAAAGTTCGCGCTCTGTTCGCCTATCTGGCCCTCGCACCGCGCCCCGTCAGCCGCAGCCAGCTCTGCGAGCTGCTGTGGGATGTTCCCAACGATCCACGGTCGGAGCTGCGCTGGTGCCTCAGCAAGATCAGAAGCGTCATTGACGAGCCCAGACGCCGGAGGGTGCAAGCCCCCGGCGACGCGATCACGCTCGACCTCACCGACTGTTTCGTCGATGCCGTCGAGATTGTGCGTGCTACCCAGCAGGGAATTCAAACCCTCGAGTTGAGTCGGCTGCAAGTGCTTTCGACGATGTTCGCCGGCGAGTTTCTCGACGGTCTCGAGATCGACCGCAACGCGCAGTTCAATGGCTGGCTAACCGCGCAGCGGCGCCGCTTTCGTGTATGTCACGCCGCCATACTCGAGCATTTAGTAAGGAGCCTTCCGACCGACTCCGAAGAAGTTTTCGGTTATCTGGAGAGGTGGCTCGAGCTCGCTCCGTTCGATCGGGCCGCGCACGAACACCTGCTGGTCGCGCTCGCGCAACGCGGTCGTCTTCGCGAAGGCGAGGAGCACCTGGCTGTCGCCGAGCGGCTCTTCGAAGCGGAAGGACTAGACCGGACGCCAATTCGACAGATGTGGCAGGTCGCCCGAGCCGCACAAGCGAAAGCGGCGCCGTTGCCAGAAACAACACGTATTTCGAGCGTGGCAATCGCCCTTGGCACGACCGCCACCGCAACCCCCACATCTCGTCGCGCATCGATTGCTGTGATGCCTTTCGTCGACCATGAAGACCGCGGCGGCTCGAAAGGCGGTTTCGCTGACGGTCTCACGCACGACGTCATCACACGGCTCGCCAAGCTGCGCAGCCTGTTCGTCATCGCGCAGGGCACTGTGTTCGCTCTCGGCGAGCGAAGTATCGGTGCCGAAGCGGCGGGCCGCACCCTTAACGTCGATTACGTCACCAGTGGCTCAGTAGTGCGCCGAGCAGACCGAGTTATCGTGACAGTCGAGCTGTCAGAAGCGCGCACCGCGCGAATCGTATGGACGGACGCTTTCGATGAAAGGCTGGACGACGCCTTTCACGTGCTCGATGAGATCGGTAACCGGATCGTCGCTTCGATTGCAGGCGAGATAGAAACAGTTGAGCGCAACCGGGCGATCCTCAAGCCCCCCAACTCGCTGGACGCCTGGGAGGCATATCACCGCGGCCTATGGCACATGTATCGATTCAACAAGGCCGACAACGATCACGCCGCCCACTTCTTCCAGATGGCGGTGACACTCGACCCGACGTTCGCGCGCGCACATGCCGGCGTGTCGTTTACTCATTGGCAGAACGCATTTCAGCGCTGGGCAGAGCGCGAGCGCGAAAGCGAGAGAGCTTTCGAGGCGGCTAGCCAGAGCCTTATCGCCGATGATCGCGATCCCGCCGCGCACTGGGCGATGGGCCGAGCACTGTGGCTGGGCGGCCGCCGTGTCGAGTCCCTCACGGAGTTGGAGACCGCGGTGGATTTGAGCCCGAACTTCGCGCTCGGTCACTACATGCTCGCGTTCGTCAACGCAACGTCCGGCGATCCTCGGGCCGCGATCGATTCATCCGATCACTCCCGCCATCTCAGCCCGTTCGATCCATTGCTCTTTGGCATCCTGGGAACGCGCGCAATGGCGCTTCTTCGCCTCGGCGAATTCGAAGAAGCCGCCAACTGGGCGGTCAAGGCGGCCGCGCGTCCTAACGCGCACGCACACATTCTGGCGATTACGGCTTTTTGTCTGGCGCTCGCTGAGCGCATCGACGAAGCGATGGCTTTCAATGCGCAAGTCCACAAGGCGCTTCCCGGCTACCGGCTCGATGATTTCTTTTCCGCCTTTCGGTTTTCGCCTGACGCAGAGGCGCTGTTCAGACAAGCCGCGGTGCGCATCGGGATGGTTTGACCCTGTCGGCAGAAGCGAAGCACTACTTCGCGCATCGGCGTTGCCTCTTTGGTGGCAGAATCACCCCTCTAGATTGTCAATACCGTCATCTACGTTATGCACGTGCCTTGGCCCATATTCCTAACTCCTTAAACAGTTCGGAGTTAAACCATGAAACGTTATGTGATTGAACGCAACTTGCCCGGAGTCGGCAGTCTCGATCGTGAACAATTGAAGGGTGCAGCCGCAACCTCCAATAGCGCGCTCGCGAAGCTTCCGGGAAAGGTTCAGTGGGTGCAGTCATTTGTGGCTGACGACAAGACCTTCTGCATCTATCTCGCCGACAATGAAGACTCGGTTCAAGAGCACGCTCGCTTGAGCGGCTTTCCGGCAAATAAGGTCAGCGAAGTGCGCGGCATCATCGATCCGATGACAGCGATTTCCTGATTTGAGCGACCGCCGTGCTGAGAAGCACGGCGGTTTAATCATGCGCACACCCAAGCAGATGAACACAGCGAGACAAGCCAAGCAAACTGGCCGAGCGTGCCAAGTGGCTCAACATGGTTCATCGACGAAACTCGGTGATGCGGTGTTGGACGTAACCGTCGTGCTACTGGAAGCAGGTTATGCATCGACCGCGATCGGACCGATTGAGGTGTTTCACTCCGCGGGCGTGCTGTGGAACATGCTGCATGGCGAA
The DNA here is from genome assembly GCA_963791315.1 of uncultured beta proteobacterium. GTDB lineage: Bacteria > Pseudomonadota > Gammaproteobacteria > Burkholderiales > Burkholderiaceae_F > JACCZX01. Next base: position 57,639 of record CAWBRQ010000003.1, on the reverse strand, counting down.
ACCGTTAAGCCACGTTTCCGCGTGCGCATCGCCTCGATTAATGGCACCACTGTGACGAGCCTCTGCTCGTTGGGCCTGACACCGGAATGCGCGATCCATGACATCAAGCGCACCGACATCATCATCCTTCCGGCGTCAGGTCTGGACGTACAGGATCGGATCGCACGTAATACAACGCTGCTGCCCTGGCTGCGCAAGTGGCACGCGCGCGGAGCCTACATTGCAGGCATCTGCTCAGGCGTTGCGTTCCTCGCGGAATGTGGACTGCTCGACGGTCGGCAAGCGACAACGCACTGGGCCGTGGCCGAAATACTGCGCGAGCGCTATCCGAAGGTTCTGTGGCGGCCCGAACAGTTCGTCACCGAAGATGGACGCGTCTTATGCAGCGGCGGGGTGTACGCCTCGATCGATCTCAGCCTGTATTTGGTAGAGAAGTTCTGCGGCCACGAAATCGCGCTGAAATGCGCCAAATCATTACTCGTCAGCATGCCGCGAAGCCGACAGTCCGGATATTCGATGCTGCCTTTGTCGCGCCCTCATTCCGACGACAAGATCCGCCAAACCGAGGAATATCTGCAGAAACACTTCGATCGCGACGTATCGATCGACAGTCTCGCCGACCGCATCGGAATGGGCCCGCGCAATTTCATTCGCCGCTTTAAAGCCGCCACCGGCCGCCTGCCGGGTGTTTACACGCAAATGCTTCGCGTATCGGCGGCCAAGGAATTACTCGAGCATGGCGCTCCGTCCATTCAAACCGTGTGCTCGAAGACCGGTTATGAAGACGTTGCGTTTTTCAGAAGTCTGTTCAAGCGGCATACAGGTATGACGCCAGCCGAGTATCGAAGCCGCTTTGCGCAAATGGGTCTCGATCGCGGTGAGTTGGCTTCGGAAAGCCTTAGCGCTTAGTCTGATTCTTGGTGCTCGCTGCGCCGGGGACTCCTAGAATCCGCGCTATGCCACACATCGATGGAGATCGCCTGCTTTCCGACTTGCGTGCGTTGCGCGCGATAGGCGCGCAGGGCCGCGGCGTCGTCAGACCGGCGTTCAGCACCGCCGACATGCAAGCTCGACGCTGGCTCGAACAACAAGTACGAAGAGGCCGGGCTCGAAGCGACGATCGATGGCGTCGGCAATGTGTTGGGTCGCTCGCCACATTCCGGCAGAGCGCTTCTGATCGGCTCGCACTCCGACACGCAGCCCACCGGCGGCTGGCTCGATGGCGCATTGGGCGTGATCTACGCACTCGAAGTCGTGCGAGCGCTCACCGCCGACAGCGAAACAAAAGCCCTAGCGGTCGACGCAGTGTCGTTCCAGGATGAAGAGGCGCGCTTCCTCGGCTGTCTCGGCAGTCGCTCGTTAATCGGCGCACTGGCGCCGGAGATCGAACAGGCAGCGGCCGATAGTCACGGCGTCACATTGGCGGATGCACTGCGCGAAGCGGGGCTGGAGAATGTGCCGCGCGTGCGTCTCGCGCGCGAGCGATATGCCGGATTCATCGAGGCACACATCGAGCAGGGCCCGCATCTTGAAGATGCCGGACTCCGCATCGGCGTTGTGACTGGCATCGTGGGCCTGCGCAGCATTCGCTTCGTCTTTCGCGGCCAGCAAAACCACGCGGGCACAACGATGATGGCGCGCCGCCGCGACGCAACCGCCGCACTCTATGAGCTCGCGCACCGCATCAACCTGGAATTTCCGAAGGTCGCTGCCGGGCGAAGCGTCTGGACGATGGGCCGCGTACGCGTCGAACCCAACGCCACTTCGATCGTGCCGGGGTATGCCGAGCTCGATCTGCAGTTTCGAGATCAATCAGAAGCACCGCTCGATGCGTTCGAAGCGGTTGTCGCGCGCCTCGTATCTGAGATAAATGCTCGCGGCGGCGTCAGTATTGAAGCTATTCCGACACGCGCGCCGATTGCGCCGGCGCGTATGGACCCGGCTCTTCAAGTGCATATCGAAGCTGCGGCAGAACGTAATGCACCAGGCAACTGGCAGCGCATGCCCAGCGGCGCGTTTCACGACGCCGGCATCGTCTCCGCGTCGATCCCGTCGGCGATGCTGTTCATCCCGTCGCTCGGCGGTATCAGCCACGACTTCGCGGAAGACAGCCGCGATGAGGACATCGTGCTCGGCTGCCAGGTGCTGGCAGATGCGGCAGCGTCGATACTCGCAGAAGAAAACGCCGGACATTAGTTGCCGCCGGCGGGCGCGAGTGCCAGCCGCGCGCACCTCGACTATCGGAACCGCAGGTGCTCGCGCGACAGTTCGCTGATCGACTTGCACCCCATCAACTTCATCCCGCGTTCGACTTCCGCACGCATCAGGCCAAGTGCGCGTTCAACGCCGGCGCGACCTGCAGCAGCCAGCGGAAACAAGTAGAAGCGTCCCAAGCCCACGGCTTTGGCGCCGAGCGCCAGCGCCTTCAGCACGTGCGTGCCGCGCTGGACACCGCCGTCCATCATCACGTCTAGGCGATCGCCGACAGCATCGACGACTTCCGCCAGCTGATCGAAGGGTGCGCGCGAACCATCGAGCTGTCGCCCGCCGTGGTTTGACAGAACAATTCCAGTGCAGCCGATATCCGCCGCGCGCTTGGCGTCTTCCACTGACATCACACCCTTCAAACAGAACTGCCCGTTCCACTGTTGAACCATTTCGGCGACGTCGTTCCAGGTCATCGACGGATCCAGCATTTCGGTGAAGTAGCGACCGATCGACATCGCGCCGCCGCTCATGTCGACGTGTTGATCCAGCTGTGGCAGCTTGAACTTTTCGTGGGTGAGATAGTTCAAGGCCCACGCGGGCTTGATTGCGAACTGCAGCATTCCCTCGATCGTCAGCCGGAACGGAATCGAAAAACCGGTGCGCAGGTCACGCTCACGGTTTCCGCCGGTGATGCTGTCGACGGTCAGCATCATGACGTCGACGCCCGCGTCCTTCGCCCGCTGCAGCATTGCTCGGTTCAGACCGCGATCTTTGTGAAAGTAGAACTGATACACCTGCGGGGTCGGGTACTTCTTGCGCAGTTCTTCCAGACTGACTGTGCCGAGCGACGACACACCGAACAGCGTTCCGCACTTCGATGCCACGGCGGCGACCGCGCGCTCGCCTTCGTGGTTGAACAGGCGCTGCAGCGCGGTCGGCGAGCAGTAAAACGGCACCGCGAGCTTTTGCCCCATCACTGTCACCGATAGATCTACGTCTTCCACCCCGCGCAGAACGTTGGGCACCAGGTCGCAGTCCTCGAAGCTGGCCGTATTCCGTCGGTACGTCACTTCATCGTCTGCCGCCCCATCGATGTAGTTGAAGATCGGACTAGGCAACCGCCGCATCGCCAGCCGGCGAAAGTCATGAAAGCTGTGGCAATCGGCGAGGCCCATAGCGAGAGTCGTCAGGTTGGGGTTTGGCAATCGGTATGTTGACACGTGCCGGTGCGCCCGGTACGTTGCCCAGCTCAGTACGGTTGTGCCAACACGCGCGACGACGCGTCAGAACTTTCTAACAAGGGGACATGATGAATCGACTTCTTCCGTTGGCGCTGCTGTGCGCCGTTGCAATGTTGGCGTCTTGTGCAACCATGGAGCGCCCGCTGCCGGGCAAGCCCGAATACATGATCGTCGGCATCGACAACAAGACGACGTGGGACGCGGGCGGCAAGCTCGTACTCAGCGCGCCCGGCAAGGACGTAGTCGCGATCGTTGACATCGGCACCGATCCCGCCAATCCGAAGATCGTCACGACGCTGCCGCTTTCGAATTCAATCTTCGGCCCGCCGACTAACCTCGCGATTACGCCGAATGGCCAGCTCGCGCTGGTAGCGGACTCGGTCGAGTACACCGCCGATGGCTCCGGCTGGAAATCGGGGCCCACCAGTCGGCTGCATGTGATCGACCTGACAACGAATCCGCCCCGCCTGATCGAAACGATCACAAATGTCGGCCGGCAGCCGTCCGGCATGTCGATCAACCGCGCCGGCAACCTCGCATTGATTGCCAACCGCGCCGACAACTCGATCAGCGTGCTCGCGATCGACGGCAAGCAGGTCAAGCTCATCGACACGGTGCAGATCGGCGAACACGTGGCGCATGTGGCGTTCACGCCTGACGGCAAGCGTGCGCTCGCTGCAAAGTTTCCCGGTCACAAGGTGGCGCTGCTCACGGTCGATGGCCAGAAGGTGACCTACACCAAGCGCGACCTCGTTGTCGGCCTGTGGCCGTACAACCTGGACATCGCACCTGATGGCAAGATCGCACTAACCGCTGACAACGGATTGAGCGGCAGCTCCGACGGTAACGTCGACACCGTCTCGATAATTGATCTCGAAGCGAATCCAGAGCGCGTGATCGACAAAGTGGTCGTCGGTGACGGGCCCGAAGGCATCGCGATCAGCCCGACCGGCAAGATGGCCGCCGCGATCCTGCTGCGCGGCTCCAACAACGCGACGACCGACTGGTTCTATAACCGCAACGGCAGCGTCGCCGTGCTCAAGATCGACGGCAAGAAGGTCACCAAGATTGGCGAGGTCGAAGTTCGGGGCCTGCCCGAGGGCGCCGTGTTCAGTCCGGATGGACGCTGGCTCTATGTCGGTAACTTCAACGACTCTGACATCTCGGTGCTGCGTGTCGACGGCGACACGGTCACCAACACGGGCACGCTGGTGAAACTTCCGGGTCGCCCCGCGTCGATGCGCGGAAGAACGATGTGAAATTACTGAGCGAGCTTCGCTAGAACCAAGGCGAGCCACCGGTCATGCCGGTAACGTTGTCCTTGATCAACCACACTTGCGGCGGAGTGTCGTTGCACCCACGCTGCACGAGTACTCCGGCGCTCTCGGTCAAGCACGCATCGCTCACTCCACGGCCATTGTTCTGGAAACGTAAGTTCCCGGGCGCGGCGCCGCCGGTTGCCTGAAGCGACGTCCAATGTTGCATCACATCGTTGGCGTCGCACATTGCCAAGCCAATCGGCGTGTTCTGGGCGGCATCCGTCGAGATCAGGCAGCGACACGGAAACTGGACAGACTCGATCAACCCTCTGCTACTGCCGATCCCGCCGAGACGACGGAAATTCCAGCGCGTACTCGCAGCACCCGTGTCCGCAGCCACCCCCACGCCGGTACTGCCGCCGGCCGTCGACCAGCTCAGGTTGCCCGCCGCATTGGAACGCGGCGTCTTCGAAGGACCCGTCAGTGGGCCCGCCGCGACGACACAGATCTTTCGTTGTTCAGTATGGTGAAACGACTGTCCGGAGCAGTACCAACACGGTACGTCGCCCTCCACAGCGATCGTGTGGTTCCCAGCCGGCAGATTCAAGTTGCCTTCGCTTCTTGAAGCCGTGACATAGTTGAACTGGTTGCTGTAATCGGTGGTGCCCGCCGTGACCTTTACCCCCGAAAGGCTCGGGTTGCCATCGATCACCACTTTCGCGGTCGCTGGAAGCGTCACGATCGTGCCGTCCTGCGGCTGGACGACGTTAAAGCTGGAGCATGCAGCCAGCGACACAATTGCAGCTAAACCCAACGCATGTTTCAGGAGCATTGTTGTTTCCTCCTTTGTAATGGTGATCATTCGCAAGGCACAGCATCTAGGGCGTCGCCTCGGCAGACGTTGCCCAACACTCACCGAGGTCAATTCTTGCAGACTTGTTACGTCCCGCACCAGTACGCAAGTTTGCGCACTTCTAAAAGGTGTCTGCACGTTCTACGGTTGCGCCACGGTGTCGCTCAACAATTTCGGCAATGGCTCTCCGCGAGCCCAGCGGCTGAGATTACTCAGGAACATGCGCGCGACGCGCTCTTGGTTGCCGTCGGAAAAACCGGCGCTATGAGGCGTGACGATCACATTCGGAAGTGCCCACAAGGCGGAGTTCGCAGGTAACGGCTCATGCGCGAAGACATCGAGGTACGCGCCAGCGATAGCGCCGCTGCCAAGCGCGGCAATCAGTGCGTCCTCGTCGACAACGTCACCGCGAGCCACGTTGACTACATGGGCTGCGCGAGGCAGACGTGCGAGCGCCGCCGCGTCAACAAGAAAGCGCGTTTCCGCGCTGAGCGGGCAGCACAGCACCAGCCAGTCCGCTTGCGGCAGCAGCTGATGCAGCTGCGGGTACTGCACCGTCGGAATGTCTGCACCCGCTGACAATAGCGACTGACGCGCGACTGCAACTCGGACGCCGAGCGCCTGCAGCAGTGCACCGATCCGCTGTCCTATCGGGCCCCAGCCGACGACAACCGCTGACTGCCCTTCCAGGTCGCGCGGGCACTCCGGACGCGAACAGCGGCGCCCAGCGCCGCTCGCGCTGTGCGTCAATCAACAATGGCAGGCGGCGCGCGAGCGCGAGGATCCCCGCTAACGCACTGACAGCCACCACCGGGGCGTTCGCGCCAGAAGAAGTCGTCACCTGCACACCGCGCTCGCGCAACGTCACGTAGACAGGCCGGTCGGCTCCCGCCGAATGCACATGTACCCATCGCAGGCTGGGTGCGGCGAGCAGCGCGTCGTAGAACACCTGCGTTGCAGGCTGCACCTCATGTTTGGTGGACAGACCGGTGACGTCGCGTGAAACGAAGGCAACGTCGAAGTCCGTCTCCCGTGTCGCCGGGCGCGACGTGCTTCCACGACGCGCCGCCGAGGGCATCGCTCACCCGCGGCGGAGAGGTCGCGTGCTGCTGCGGATGAAAGCAGCAGACGCAACGGCGTCGCGGCGTTGCCCGACGCTCGTTACTCCGCGGTCGCCTTCGAGTCTCGCACGATGACCTTCCACTTGTCGTACTCCTTCTGCACGAACTGGGCGAACTGCTCGGGCGTGCCGCCGGCCGGGTCGGCGCCTTCGCGGATCATCTGCGCTTCGAGCGAAGGCAGCACTTCGTTGACGGCCTTGTTCAACTCGGCGATCACATTCTGCGGTGTGCCCTTCGGCGCGAAGAAACCGAACCAGGAGCCGGCCTCGAAGCCGGGAAAGGTCCTTTCGGCGACGGTGGGAACGTCCGGCAGTGCGCGCGAGCGCTGCACGCTGGTGACCGCCAGCGCGCGCAGCTTGCCGACCTGAATGTGCTGGATGACGGACGGAATCGTCGCGAACATGAACTGCACGCGGCCGGTCAGCAAATCGTTGAGCGCGTCGGCGCCCTTGTACGGCACGTGCACGGTTTCGGCGCCCGTGCGCTGAGTCAGCATGAAGCCGGAGAGGTGCGACGACGTGCCGATGCCCGTGGAGCCGTAGTTGAGCTTGCCCGGGTTGGCCTTCATGTACGCGATGAATTCGTCCAGCGTGTTGGCCGGCACCGATGGATGTACCACCAGAACGTTCGGGACGTCGGCGATCTTCACGATCGGGACGAGGTCCACCAACGGGTTGATGTTCAGCTTCTTGTACAGCGACGGATTGACTGTGATCGGCCCGACCGAGTTGACGATCAGCGTGTAGCCATCCGGAGTTGCGCGTGCGGCGAGTTCGGTACCGATGTTGCCGCCACCGCCCGGCTTGTTGTCGACGACGAACTGTTGCTTCGTCCGCTCGGACAGCTTCTGGCTCACGGCGCGCGTGAGGATGTCGGTCGTTCCGCCAGCGGTGAAGGCGACCAGCACGCGTACCGGACGATTCGGATAGTCGCTCGTCTGGGCGAACGCTGGAGGGCTCGCAATGCAGGCCGCAGCCACGACTGCAAAAATGCTGCGCGGCATGCTTTGGATGCATGAGCGCATGTTCTGTTCTCCTGTCAGTCGCGATAGCTGGGATCGATGCGTTCGAGTTTGCGCATTAGCGCAGACCACTCCATCAGGCCATACGGCCGTCGCGTGCCGGGTTGGTAGTTGTTCCACGTCTCCTCCATCACGTTTTGTGGAACTTCGCGCAGCTTCGTGTTGCACGACATGGCCGCGATCTGCGAGCGGCACGCGAGCTCGAGTCGATGCGTCCAGTTGAACGCTTCGCCGGCAGTGCGGCCGACAACCAGCGCACCGTGGTTGCGCAGGATCAAGGCTTCGCCTTTACCGAGGTCGCGGACGAGCGACTTCTTCTCGGACTCATTCAGCGCCACGCCCTCGTACTCGTGATAGCCGATCTTGAGAAAGCGCATCGCTGTCTGCGTAATCGGTAGCAGTCCGCAGTCGAGCGACGAAACCGCCATCGACGCCCAACTGTGCGTGTGAATTACGCAGCCGACCTCGTGACGCGCCTCGTGCACCGCGCTGTGGATGACGTAACCGGCCTTGTTGACGCCGTAGTTGAGGGTTCCGAAGTCCGGCTTCGACAGAATGTTGCCGGCAAGGTCGAGCTTGATCAGGCACGATGCAGTGATCTCCTCGTACATCATCCCGTACGGATTGATGAGGAAAGTTTCCTCTCCGGGCACGCGCACCGAGATGTGATTGGCCATCATGTCCGACATGCCGTAGAGGTCGACCAGTCGATAGCAGGCAGCCAGGTCGACGCGAGCCTGCCATTCCTCGGGAGAGCACCGGCCTTTCATCGATGGGATTTGCAATGCGCCTTCAGCCATTCGAGTTTCTCCTGTTCGTCACTCAGCACTCAACCGCGAACGGTTCGGCTGCCGTTTCTCGATCGCCCACTTCAGAAGCGCCGCCGTGCGATAGACGGCGTGGGCAAATTTTCCATAGGGAAGTGTGAGGAAGAGTGCCATCACGGTTCCAAGGTGGACCGAAAGCAGCAACGCCATCGCGCCGGAGTCGCGCAGCGCCAAGAGAGCCAAGCCGGTAAGACTGGTGGCAAACAGCAGCACGATAAAGGCGCGATCCATCGGTCGCTGCTGCGGGTCGTCATGAAGCGGATGGCGTCGCATGTTCAACCAGAGCAGTCCCGCGGGTCCGACCAGGAGGCCCAGACCGCCGACGCTGCCAAGGACAACAGGCGCGCTGGTGATGGGGTACGGCGCGGGCACTCCGAGCGCATAGTGGTACAGCGTCGCCACGCAGGTCGATGCGAAGCACAGCAGGAAACCGTAAAAGGTCAGGTGATGGAAGCGCCTGCGCAGCAACGTGAAACGATCATCCGACTCATTGCAGCCGTCGCCGTGACCACCGTCCAGGTACGTCAAAGCCAGTGCATCGCGGGTCGCCTCCATTGCAGAAGCCGTGGTGACCGGGCCTGGTGTCTGTCCGTTCCAGAATCTTGCGCCTCCGACAGCCAGCGCCAACACAGCCCACGCGAAGGCGGCTCCAAACATCCAGACCATCAGTGAATGCGGAAAGACGACGTAGAAGTTTCCAGCGAGTGGCGGATGAAAGAGCGTCCCCCTGAGCGCAAGAAGCAGCACCAGGAACAACGCGAGTCCGCCGGCGGTTGCGAAAGCCACGACAATGCCGTTGCGACGGTAGAGCGAACCAAGTAGCCGGGGCCATGCGAACTCCGCGTACGTCTCGAGCCGCAACCGCGCCATCGCACGCGGGACGTTGACGGCGAACTCATGTGGTGGCGCGTACTGACATGCGTGCAGGCAAGCGCCACAGCTGTGGCAAAGATTCGCCAAGTAGTGGGCGTCGCCTGCGCTGAAATCAAGTCTGCGCGTCATCGCCGGGAAGACTGCGCAGTAGGTCTCGCAATAGCGGCACGCGTTGCAGATCTGCATCTGGCGCGTTACCTCCGCCGCCGCGCCGGCGCTCGCGAGCGCGCTGGCTTCGCGCGTCAGCGCATCAAGTGACTGCATCGGCCACATCTCTGCGTGCTGCGCGCGCCGCCTCGCCTCCGGCGATGCGCCCGAACGCGGTGCCAATGCTCATGCCGACCCCCGCCGTGTACCCCTTGCCCAGCACGTTGCCCGCCATCATTTCGCCCGCCACGAATAGGTTGTCGCTCGGCGTGCCGTCGAAGTGCACGCGCGCACGCGCGTCGGTCTTCAGCCCCAGATACGTGAAAGTAATTCCGGGTCGTAGCGCGTAGCCAAAGAACGGAGGCCCGGTCGATCGGCCGTGCCCAGTGCGTTTTCGGCGGCGCGAGACCTTCGGTATGACAGTCATCCAAAACCGTGTGGTCGAATGTGCCGACGCGGCAAGCAGCGTTGAATTCGGTCAGTCGTTTGCGTGAAGCGATGTTCGTCGAGTCCGAGCGCGCGTGCGAGTTCGCGCAATGTGTCGGCCTGAACACCGGGAAAGACTGGTGGCATGAAGCGCCCGATGGCCTTGCTGTCGATGATGCAGTAACCGATCTGGCCCGGCTGCAGCGCCACCAGCCTGTCCCCAGATGGCGTAGCGCTTGGGCCAGAAGTCTTCGCCCTCGTCGTAAAACCGCACCGCGTCGCGATTCACCATCACGCCGAGCGTGACCGCGTCGACGCGCGTCACGATGCCGCCGTCGTACAACGGAGCTCGCGCGTCGATGGCGACGCAATGCGCCTGCGTCGGATCACCGATGATGTCCGCGCCCTGCTCCATCATGTGCTTGAGGACCACTCCCTGGTTGAAACGGGTGCCACGGATCAGGAAGTTGTCGGCCGGCCATTCGCCACGCTCGTTGCGGCCCCAAGCTTCGCGCAGCCATTCGCGGTTGGACTCGAAGCCGCCGGCGGCGAGGACACACGACTTTGCTTCGATGCGCTCCCCGCCGACGCGTGCCGCCACGAATCGGCCGTCGCGAAGTTCCAGAGAGTCCACCGGCGAGTCGTAGCGGATCCTTATCCCCAGACGCTCCGCGCTGCGGTAATACGCATTGACCAACGCTTTGCCTCCGCCCATGAAGAACGCGTTGGTGCGCGACAGATGCAGCGTGCCCGCCAGCGCCGGCTGATAACGCACGCCATGCTTGTGCATCCACGAGCGACAGCTCGACGAGGCGCGAATGACGATGCGGGCGAGTTGCTCGTTCGTATCCCCGCCCGTAACTTTCAACAGATCCTGCCAGAACTCCTCCTCCGAGTACGCGTCGACCAGTACGTCCTGCGGTGCATCGTGCATGCAACGCAGGTTGCGCGTGTGCTGCGAGTTGCCGCCGCGCCATTCGCGCGGTGAGGCTTCGAGAAGTTGCACGCTAGCGCCGGCCTCGCGCGCCATCAGTGCTGCGCAAAGGGCCGCGTTGCCGCCGCCGATCACCAGGACATCACATTCCGGCGAGACGCGTGTAGACGGCATTCGCAAGTGGAACAGAGTCAAACGTTAGCGGAGTATCGGCGATAGACCTCGCCTAATCGGCCTTGATACCGCGCTCCTTTACCAACCGGCCCCACGTCTTCAGTTCGTTGTCTATGAACGCCGCCAGCTCTTCACGCGAACTCGGCGCCGGAGTCAAACCGTGCTTCTCGAGTTCCACACTGACGTCCGGTGCGCTCAGCACCTTTACCAGCTCCCGGTTCCACCGGTCTTGGAGGGCGACGGACATCTTCGCCGACGCGACAAACGCGTACCAGTTGGTGGCGCTGAATCCCGGGAAACCCGACTCCGCCACGGTGGGTACATCGGGCATCAGCGCCGTTCGCCGCGGACCGGTACGTTGCAAGTGGAATGAGTTTGCCAGCCGCAATGTGCGGCGCCGCCGTGGCGGGTGTCGAGTAGTACGACGCGACACGACCGCCGAGCAGGTCTTGCATTGCCGGCGCTCCGCCCTTGTAGGGAATGTGTACTACGTGGATGCCCGCACGCTGATTGAGCAACTCGCCAGCCAGATGGGAAGCGGATCCCGCACCCGTCGACGCAAAGTCCAGGAAGCCAGGCTTGGCCTTCGCTAGTGCGAGGTATTCAGCAAACGTCTTTACTCCAACGCCCGTATGCACCACGAGAGTGTTCGGAAAGCTGACCGCCATGGTCAGTGGCGCGAGGTCCTTTTGAGGGTCGTAACCCACTTTCATCAGATGGGGCGCAATCGTCAACGGACCGATTGAGCCAAGAAGGATCATCGACCCGTCCGCAGGACCATTGGCCACTATTTGATGTGCAATGTTCCCGCCCGCTCCGGCTCGGTTATCCACCACCACCGATTGCCCGAGGTTTTCCTGCAGCTTCTTGGCAATGAGACGCGCGGCCGCGTCGGCGGCGCCACCGGGAGCAAATCCCACGACGAGCGTGATCGGTTGCTTCGGCAACTCCTGAGCGAGCGTTGGCTGCCCCACATACGCGCCGACGAGTCCTAAGGCGACAACAGGCGCGATGAAAGTGCGTCGGTGCATTCTTGATTCCCGTGCAGTTGTGCGTCTCGCGTGACGCGATCCAGTCTACCCGCCGTCACTGCACTACGGCTCAACGCTGCGCATTCGACGGCGTAGCGTCGCCGGAGAAAACGCGAAGTTGCGGATCTGACCGCCGGCGTTCGCATGGTTTCCGGTTGCAATTTCGCGTTTTGGCCAGGCCGAAGTTGCTCAGAATTGACATCGTCATGAACGCGCTTTGTCGTCTCGTTCTCGCCTGCGCCGCCGGCTTGCTAGGCGCGCTGCAGATTTCCGGCTGCTCGACCGGTATGGGCAAGGACCAATGCGTTGCGGCCGATTGGCGCACCATCGGCTACGAAGATGGTCTGCACGGATTTCCGGCCGACCGCATCGGCGTGCATCGCGTCGCCTGCGCCAAACATCAGATCACGCCGAACCTGGCCGCCTATACCGATGGGCGCGAGCGCGGCCTGATCGAGTACTGCCAGCCAAAGAACGGTTTCCGAGTTGGGCTGCACGGCGGCGGCTACGCCAACGTGTGTTCCGGTCCGATCGAGCCGGTGTTCGTCGACAGCTATCGCTATGGGCGCCAGATCTACGACGCGCGCTCGGAGTTACACAACACGCAGACGCGTCTGCGCGGCGCGCGCGACGGACTTGCGCAGACCGATGCCGCGATGGCGAGTGTCACAGCCGAACTCGTGCTACCGCATGTGGCGACCGACCGCCGTGCGTTCCTGGCCACCGAACTCGTGCGCCTGACGCAGGCGCGCTCGGACCTCGTCGCGCGCATCGGTGAACTGACGCTCCGCTCGCAGCAGCTGGCCGTCAACGTGCAGGATCTCGAGCGCCAGAGTCCTTACGCGCTTTGACGGACGGCTTCACCTAGAGTGAGTCTTTCGCCCGCGCTCAGCCGCGCGGCCAGGGAACGCCCTGGCTCGGCGCCACTTTGCCCATCCCCTTGAACACGAACCTCTGCAGACGCTTGCCTTCGAACGTCTCGGCCGTGTAGATGTTGCCCTTGGAGTCTGTCGCGATGCTGTGTACGCCGTAGAACTGTCCGGGCTGGCGGCCGCCATCGCCGAAATTGGTGACCTCCTGCAGTGAGTCGCGCACGACGACTCGCACCACGTTGTTCATGCCGTCGGCGAGGAAGAGGTACCTTTGCTGCGGATCGCGCGAGAACGCAATATCCCAGGCGGAGCCGGAGCCCAGCGTGGTCTTGGCGAAGTGCGCTTCCTTCACGAACGTGCCGTCGGCATTGAAGACCTGGATGCGGTCGGCCTGACGATCGCAAACGTACACCAGCCCGTCGTTGCTGCGCTCGACGCAATGCACCGGGTTGCGAAACTGCTTCGGCGGCGGCGCGGCGGGGTCGTACTTGCCGAGGTCCGCATCGTCCGGCTTGTTGCCGTACGCACCCCAATAGCGCTTCAACTTGCCGGTGTCCGCATCAAGCACGGCCACGCGCTTGTTGCGATAGCCGTCGGCGACGTAAGCCTCGTTGGTCTTCGGATCGACCCACACCTTCGCGGCACGGCCGAAGTTGTCCGGATCGTTGCTGCCGGTCTTCAGATTCATCTTGCCGACCTGCATCAGGAACTTGCCGTCCTTGGTGAACTTGAGGATGTGCGAGTCCTTCTCATCGTTGCCGCCGATCCAGACGTTGCCCTTGTAGTCGACGTGAACGCCGTGAATGCCTGCCGGCCATTCGTATCCAGCGCCCGGCCCGCCCCAGGAGCGCACGAGATTGCCGGCCTGGTCGAAAACGAGCACCGGTGGCGCGGCCGTGCAGCACCCGGCCACCTTGAGCTCCAGCGCGCGCTCGTTCGGATCGAGGTGATTGTTGCCGGTATGGGCAACCCACACATGGTCCTGGTCGTCGACCCACACGCCCACGCCGCGGCCAATCACCCAGTGGTTCGGTAGCGGCTTGGGCCAGAGCGCATCGACCTCGAAGCGCGGTGCCTCCACGCTGCGGTCCTGCGCATCGGCGTAGTTCTGCAACACCGCCTGCCCGATAGCGAGTGCGCTAACGACCGCGACGAGTCCGACGACGAGCCCGCGTGACGTGCGAATCATGGTATCTCCTCGTGATCTTGTTGCAGACGATTATGGTCGCGCGAGATAGCAGTGGCAACCGCGGCCGCGTTCCGCTAACTTGCGCAACTCCAAAACGAGGCCCCGGGGAGCAATGCGAGCGTCGGTGATCGGCAAGCGCGCGTTTGCGTTGTGTGCGCTGTTGACCGCGTTGCTCGTGCCCGCCGCGGGGTGTGTCGCACGAGATTCCGAACGACGTGCGGGTGCAGGCGTACCTGAAGCCCGAAGGGCAACGCCTCGTACTGCTGCTGCGCGTGCCGATGGCGGCGCTGCGCGAAGTCGACGTGCCACTGCGCGGCCCCGGCTATCTGGACCTCGCGCGGGCCGACAACGCATTGCGGACCGCGGTCTCACTCTGGCTATTGGACAACATCGACGTGTGGGAAGGAGAAGCGAAGCTGCCGCGGCCGCGTATCGTCGATGCGCGAGTATCGCTCGCGTCCGATCGCTCCTTCGCTTCGTACGCGTCGGCGCTCGGCCACATGAGCGCACCGCGGGTTGCGAATGACGTCGACTTGTACTGGAGCCAACAGCTGCTCGACGTGGCGCTGGAGTACTCCATTGGCTCCGAGCAGTCGAAGTTCACGATCCATCCGCGGCTCGCGCGGCTCGGAGTGCAGGTCGTGACGGTGCTGAGATTTCTGCCGCCCGCCGGGGCGGAGCGGGCATTCGAACTGCATGGCGATCCCGGTGTCGTACGGCTCGATCCGAGCTGGCAGCAGGCGGTCCTGCGCTTCGTGGAATCCGGCGTGCGGCACATCCTCGACGGCACGGATCACCTGCTGTTCATCGCCTGTCTGGTGATTCCATTCCGACGACTGAAGCCGGTGCTGATCATCGTCACCGCCTTCACCGTGGCGCACTCGATCACGCTGATCGCATCCGCCTTCGGTTTGGGCCCGAATGGGCTGTGGTTCCCACCACTGGTCGAAACGCTGATCGCGGCGTCGATCGTCTACATGGCGCTCGAGAACATCTTCGGCACCACCCTGCGGCGGCGCTGGATCGCCGCATTTGTCTTCGGGCTGGTGCACGGATTTGGCTTCGCGTTTGCGCTGCGCGAAACGCTGCAGTTCGCCGGCTCGCACCTCGTGTCGTCACTGCTCGCGTTCAACGTCGGCGTCGAGCTCGGCCAGGTCGCCGTGCTGCTCGTGTTGGTGCCCTTGCTCGTCTTTGCATTCCGTTTTGTACCGGTGCGCCTGGGCACGATCGTGCTGTCGGTGCTGGTCGCCCACACCGCATGGCACTGGATGATCGAACGTGGCGAGCAGTGGAAAAAGTTTCCATTGCCCACGCTCGACGCCGCGAGTGCAGCGTCACTGCTGCGTTGGTTGATGGCGGCGGTAGTGCTCGCAGGGCTCCTCTGGTGGGTCGATGCGTGGATTACACGTCGCGTCGGACGTGGTGCCTGACGCAGCAAGGCCATCGAAACGCATCTGTTGTCACGCAGGTGCGCCGGTGTCATGCTCATACTGTGGGCGGCTTGATCGCGCAGAGGGATAGGCACAAAACCAATCGAAGCGAACACAGGGGGCGGCAATGGGAGCGATTGCATGCTGTTTTTGGTGGTTACTGTTGGGATTCCTGCTTGGATGGCTCGCGAGTTGGCTGTTCGGGCGCGCGAAGGCGCCCGCGGTAACAGCCGACACCGCAGCACCGGCAAGCCTCGTTGATTTTGCGAAAGCGCGCGCGGCGGGATTCGCTGTGACCAGCGAAGAGAGTCTCGAGATCATCGAAGGCATCGGACCGCAGATCGCCGGGCTGATGCGTCGCGCCGGTATCACGACATTCGCCAGGCTGGCGACCACACCGGTAACTAGACTGCAGGGAATTCTCAACGACGCCGGCCCTCGCTTCAGGCTCGCCGCGCCGGATACGTGGCCTGAGCAGGCGCGCCTTGCTGCAGACAACCGCTGGGCTGAACTGAAAGCACTGCAAGACACGCTAGATATCGGCGTGCGACGCAACTGAGGAGCGGCCATGCGAACGACTCACCAAGCCTGGGCCGAGGCGGATCGGCGACGCGACCAGCTTCACCTCTGGGTCGCGCTCGCCTTGCTGCTGGTGCTAATCCTGCTATGGCTCTTCGGGCGCGGTCCTGCCACGGCCGGATGCTGTGCGGCACCGGTAGTTACGGCGCCGGCTGCCACAGCGGTCACACCCATCCCAACCGCGGACCTCTACTTCGAACTCGACAAGTTCGATCTGCCGGCAGACGCCAGCACCAAGCTGGCCCCGATCATCGCGTACCTGAAGGCCAATGCTTCTGCGAAGGCCATCATTTCGGGCTACCACGATCCGACCGGCAGCCCCGCTGACAACGAGGAACTGGCGGAAAGTCGTGCCAAGGCCGCACGCGGTGCGCTCATAACCGCCGGCATCGCGGAGGAGCGTGTGGTACTGCAAAAGCCGCAGGATGCGACCGGCACGGGCACCCACGAACAGGCGCGTCGCGCCAGTATCCGGGTGCAGCCGTAAGTCAAAGCCCGATCAGCAACGGTGCCCCAGAGTGTGGGCACGACCTGAACGCGGCAACCTCGCTAGCTATTTCTTAGCGGCGGGCGCCTTGGACGGCGACTTCGCCATCGACGTGGTCGGGACCATGATGTGAGCGTAAGGCGTTCCCTTCCACATCACCCACGGGCCACCCTTGGTCCAGTCCGTCGGGTACGCGTCAAGCTGAGCGGCATCCGTCGGAAGAATCATGATGTGCGGTCCGCTCACGACCCACTTGTTGTCAGCCGTCGGTTTCGTCGCGTACGGATCGGTATTGCTTGCCCCCTTGTCGCCGTTGAGCATGTAGGCGACGCCGACCTGCTTCGGCTTAGGCGGCTCCTTCTTGTTCACCCAGGCGTCGCCCCACGCCTGCCACTCCTTGTCGAGGCACATCGAGTCGCCGACGAGATCGAGCATGCACATCCACCCATTGGTACCGGCGCGCAACTCCTTCATCTTGCCGTCGGCGCCCACGCCCATGACCGCAGCGTTGCGGCCGATGTCCGCCGGCGCGGCACTCGTCGCCTTCGCGATGACGGCGGCGTCGGATTTGGCCCCGCTGGACTTTGCCATTCCAGCGTGGCTGGACGCCGGTGGAGCCTTCGCTTTTTCCTGTGCCACCGCGGTGACGGCGGCAAACATGAGCAATGCGCTTAGCGAAGCGACGACCCTTTGCATGATGACCTCCTGATGTAGGGACAGAAACGACACACTTTTGTTGCCGGACGAAAATCTACTCCGGCTACTTCTTGGCCGGGTCGGTACTGGCAGAGGGCTTGTAGTCGCATTCCCCGACGCGCTTACCAGCCAACTTCATACTCATCGCACCCTCCTTCATTTTCATGTTCATCACGCCGTTCCACGCCTCCATCCCTTGGTAGGTCATGTTGCCGTCGGCGGTCGAGCCGTCATTGCATGTCATCTTCCAGCGCCACCCGTTCGGTAGTTTCTGCTGCTCGGTGATCTGACAGTTGTCGCGGGCTTGAAGTGGGGCCTGTTCCTTGCCAGCACAAACCCGCTGAGTGCTGGCCGGCATGGCCATCGGCATACCCGGCATCTCCATTTGCGACGTGATGTCCCACAAGTCGCCCTTCTGGGTCTGGGCGTGAGCCACCGCGAGGGTTGCAATTGCCGCGGCAGCGGCGAAGGACGTGAAGAGCAGGCGCATGGACAGTTCTCCTAGTTGTCGAAGCTGACTGAGCAATCCTCCAACTCGATCTTCTTGCTTGGCTCTGGCAAAAGCAGAGATTAGTCCGCATCGCGGCGACATGCACCACCCTAAATGGAGCCGCACCCTCAGTTCCTTCGCCCGCAGACTCCAACCATGATTCGCTGCCACTTCACCACCATCAGCGCTCGTACGCCTGTTAGCGAACTAGGCGGTGGTCAAGCGACTATATCTCGACTCGAGTGCCCAACTCGACAATGCGGTTGGTTGGAATATTGAAGAAGTCTGCGACGCTTCCGGAATTTCGAGTCATCGCGGCAAACATGCGGTCGCGCCAGTGCGCCATACCTTTCTCGGTCATCCCCGGCACGATCTGCTCGCGTGACAGGAAGTACGTCACCTCCATCGGCTCCACCTGCAACCCTGCGGGCGCACACTGCTCCAGTGCGGACCCGACGTCGGGCTGCTCCATAAATCCGTAGCGCGCTGTGACGCGCCAGCACTCATGGGCAATATGCTCGCACCGGACTCTGTCGTTCGCCTGCACCCACGGAACGTCGCGATATTCGACCGTTAGGAAAACATTTCGCTGATGAAGCACGCGGTAGTGTTTGAGGCTGTGCAGCAGCGCATTCGGCGTCGCATCCGGGGTCGCCGTCAGGAACACGGCGGTGCCTTGCACACGATGCGGCGGTTGTAGGAAGAGCGCATTCAGGAAACCGACCAGCGGCGGTGACGCACCGCGCAGGCGTTCGAGCAGCAATTCGCGTCCGCGTCGCCATGTGACCATGATCGAGAACACGATCAAACCCAGGGTGAGCGGGAACCAACCGCCGTCGAGCACCTTGTGCATCGCCGCGGCAAATAGCGCAGTGTCTATCAACAAGAAGAATCCCGTCGCCAACACGCAGAGCCATAACGGATAGCGCCAGCTGTAACGCACGACGAAGAACGTAAGTAAAGTCGTCACGAGCATCGTGCCCATCACTGCAACGCCATACGCTGACGCAAGCCGCGTCGAACTGCCGAATCCCAGAACTGCAGCGGTAACAACCACCAGCAAAGTCCAGTTGACCGCCGGAACGTAGATCTGGCCGATCGTGCGCGAAGACGTGTGCTGGATCCTCATGCGTGGCAGATAACCGAGTTGAATCGCCTGCTGCGTCATCGAATAAGCTCCGGAAATGGTTGCTTGCGAAGCAATGATGGTCGCGGCGGTGGCAAGCGCCACCATCGGATAAAGCGCCCAATCCGGATAAGCGAGATAGAACGGGTTTTGTATCGCAGCAGGCTGCACGATAAGAAGCGCGCCCTGCCCGAAATAGTTAAGCACCAAGCCCGGCGCCGCGATGCTGAACCAGGCAATTCGAATCGCTCGCTTGCCAAAATGGCCCATGTCTGCGTACAAGGCCTCGGCGCCGGTGATGGCGAGCAGCACTGAACCCAAAACCAGAAACGATGCGACGCCGTGCCCCGTCACGAAATGCAGCGCGTGGCTCGGATCGACTGCGTGCAGGATCAACGGCGCCTTCGCGATGTTCCAGATTCCGACAACGCCGAGCGAAATGAACCAGAGCGCGCATACCGGGCCGAAAAGCAGGCCGATGACCCCGGTGCCGAGATCGCTGAATCATGAAAAGCGCGATAAGAATTCCGGTCGAGATCGGCACGATGTAAGGCTTGAACGCCGCGGTGCCTACCTCCAGTCCCTCGACTGCGGAAAGAACCGAGATCGCGGGCGTCAACACCGCGTCGCCGTAGAACAACGATGCTCCAAACACGCCAATGCCGAGCAGTGCAGTCCGCCATCGCGGCTTGTCACGGACCGACGATGTCGCCAGAGCTAGCAGCGCCATGATGCCGCCCTCACCGCGATTGTTCGCACGCAGTACGAGCGTCACGTATTTCAGAGAAACTATGATCATCAGCAACCAGAAGATCGCAGAGACGCCACCGATGATGTTCTCCGGAGTCAGCGGGATCCCGTGCTCTGGATTGAACGTTTCCTTTGCCGCATAGAGCGGGCTGGTGCCGATATCGCCGTAGACAACACCCAGCGCCAGGAGGGCTAGCGCGGCGGTTGTTTGCTTGCGGTGCGCCGGTTCGGCATCAGCGGATGGCGTCAGTATTGAATCGATCGCAGCGGTCATGCGGAAAGCTTAGATGCGCTGACGCTGACTTGAGCACACAGCGTCGATTCTTTATGAAAATTTTACGGCGATAGTGCGTACAGTCTTGCAGTGAACCACAAACGGCAATGGGCGGGCTACGCATGGGCGGCGGCTGCTGCAGCCGCCTGCACGTTGGCTGGATTCGCCATGCATCCAAGATTCGACCTGGTGAACATCGCCATGGTCTATCTGCTTGCCGTTGTGATCATTGCCCTGCGTTACCCGGGCGGCCCTGCCATTGCAGCGTCGATTCTTTGCGTCGCTGCGTTCGACTTCCTGTTTGTTCCGCCGCGCGGCGGATTCAGCGTGGACGACGCTCAGTACTTGCTGACATTCGCGATCATGCTGGCCCTGGCGCTGATTATTTCGCGACTGGTCCAGAACGTTCATCGTCAGGCAGCAGCACAAACATCGCTTGCAATTGAAGCCGAGACCGAGCGGATTCGCAGTGCGCTGCTGGCGTCGATATCGCACGATCTACGTACACCACTCGCAGTCATGGCAGGTGCGTCATCGAGCCTGGCGGAAAGCGGCGAGCGGTTAAGCGCCGCAGACCGTCAAGCACTGGCCAAAAGCATCTTCGACACGGCGCGCGACATGTCGGAGCATGTAGCGAAGATATTGCAGATGACGCGTCTCGAAACGGGGGCGATCAGGGTGGACCGCGATTGGGCGGCCTTGAATGAGATCGTCGGATCTGTGCTCGCGCGGCTGAGCGAGCGCTTGGCGGAGCATCGCGTCATCGTGGAGCTGCCGGACGACTTGCCCTTGGTGCGTGTGGACGCAACGTTGATAGAACAGGCGCTCGCCAACCTGCTCGAGAACTGCGCGAAGCACACGCCGCGTGGAACCGTGGTGAGGGTCCGCGCGCAACAACGCGAGCGCGAGATCATCGTTACTGTCGAGGACTACAGCGGTGGACTGTCCGACAGCGAGCTCGAACGCGTTTTCTCGAAATTTCATCATGGCCTGGTCCAAGGAGGTGGAACCGACGTAGGACTAGGGCTCGCGATCTGCCGCGCAATCGTTCGTCTGCACGGCGGGCAGGCTTGGGGCGAACGAGTGAGCGCCGGTGGAACAGCATTCCACTTCACGCTTCCACTGGAGGACGCGCCGTCCGTTCCTGTGGAGCCGGCGTCGGCTTGAAGAGATGACCGATCCGCGTCCCACGCTTCTTGTCGTCGAGGACGAGCCTGAAATACGGCGTTTCCTGCGCGCGGCCTTCGGCGTCGAAGGCTATCGCGTCGTCGAGTCGACCGCGGGCCGACGCGGTGCCATCGATGCGGGAACACACAAGCCCGATCTCGCGATCATCGATCTCGGGTTACCGGACGTCGACGGTATCGAAGTGATTCGCCGCATTCGCAAGTGGTCACCGATGCCGATCATCGTGTTATCGGCACGTCTTCAGGAACAATCCAAAATCGAAGCTCTCGACGCGGGCGCAGACGACTATGTGACCAAGCCTTTCGGCGTCAACGAGTTGCTCGCGAGAGTGCGTGCAGCGTTGCGTCACGCGGTACGCACCGGATCGGGCACGCCGATCTTGCGCTTCGGCAATGCAGTCGTGGATCTCGAGAAACGTACGGCGAACCGCGGCGCGGAGAAGATTCACCTCACTCCGATCGAGTTTCGGTTGCTGACGTCGCTGGCCACGCACCTCGGTATGGTCGTTATCCACCGCCAGCTTCTAACGGAGGTATGGGGTCCGACTCACGAGAGCGACACGCACTACTTGCGGATTTACATGAAGCAATTGCGGGACAAGCTCGAGGTCGACCCGCTGAGACCACGCCATCTGCTGACGGAGACCGGGGTCGGGTATCGCTTAGTGACGGAGGAGTAACGCTCGTCCGCCTGTTAGCATCAAGCCATGTGCCGATCGGTCGTGCTCCGGCTCGCCCTTATCACCCTCGCTCTGACGGCCGGATGTGACCGCGCGAACACGCCGTCGGCAGAAAAAGCGGCACCCCAAGTCACCGTGATCACCGTGAAGCCGCAAAGCGTGGTGATCAAGACGCTCTTGCCCGGCCGCACAGCACCCACGCTGATCGCCGAGGTGCGCCCGCAAGTTACAGGGATTATCGAGTCGCGCACGTTCAACGAGGGAGCTGAAGTCAAAGCGGGCAGCACGCTCTACAAGCTGAACGCGGCGACCTACCAGACGACGTACGAGAGCGCACGCGCCGCGGTGGCAAAGGCCGAAGCGGGCGTGCAGACAGCGCGGCGCAACGTTGAACGCAACAAAGAGCTGGTCGAGATCAAGTTTGTCAGCCAGCAGGCCTACGACGATGCCGTAACGACGCTGCGCCAGAACGAGGCCGACCTCGCGGGCGCGAAGGCCGCAGCCGAGGCGGCGCGGATCAACCTCGCATATACCAACGTCGTCGCGCCGATTTCTGGACGCGTCGGCAAGTCCAGCGTCACGGCAGGCGCTCTGGTGACGGCGAACCAGGCAGCGCCACTGCTGACGATCCAGCAGATGAACCCGATGTATGTGGATGTCACGCAATCGAGCACGGAAGTGCTTCGGCTGCGAAGGGCAATGGCCAGTGGCGAACTGAAGCGCGCGCGTAACGATGCGGCGCGCGTGACGCTGCTGCTCGACGATGGAGCGCCTTATTCGCACGAGGGCACGCTGCAGTTTTCGGATGTGACCGTCGATGCTTCGACCGGCGCAATCACGCTGCGTGCACTGTTCCCAAATCCGGAGAACGTTCTGCTGCCGAACATGTACGTGCAGGCCGTGATCGAGGAAGGCATACGCGAGAACGCGATCCTCGTGCCGCAGCAGGCGGTAACGCGCGACGCCAAAGGCCAGGCGATCGCGATGGTGGTCGGCTCCGATAACAAGGTCGAGCAGCGGCCGCTGAAGACTGCGCGCACGCTCGGCAGTGACTGGTTGCTCGATTCCGGATTGCAGGCGGGTGATCGAGTCATTATCGAAGGACTGCAGAGAGCCACCCCTGGCACCGTCGTGCAAGCCATGCCGGCCGGCGCGCCGAATGAAAGTGCGGCGCGCGCCACCGCAAGCTCGGGAGCGGCGGCACCGCCCGCGGGTGATCCGGTCAAGCGCTGAGCCCCACTAATCGAGGGGCGCTAGGCAATGTCACATTTCTTCATCGAGCGGCCGATCTTCGCGTGGGTGATCGCACTCGTGATCATGCTGGCCGGCGTGATCGCTATCTTCCGCCTGCCGATCGCCCAGTATCCCAACATCGCGCCGCCGACGATCACGATCAGCGCGACTTACCCCGGCGCGTCGGCCAAGACGGTGGAGGACACCGTCACTCAGATCATCGAGCAGCGGATGACGGGTCTGGACGGACTGCGCTACATCACGTCGACCAGCGACAGTCTGGGCGCGGCTTCAATTGTCCTGACCTTCAACTCGGGAGTGAACCCGGACATCGCGCAGGTGCAGGTGCAGAACAAGCTGAAGCTTGCGGAGACGTTGTTGCCGCAGGAGGTTCAGCAGCAGGGCGTCACCGTAGTGAAGACGGTTCGCAACTTCATTATGGTGATCGGCTTCTATTCCGAAGACGGGTCGATGAACCGCACCGACATCGCCGACTACGTGGCGGCGAACGTGCAGGAGATTCTGAGCCGCGTTCCAGGCGTCGGCGAGCTGACGCTGTTCGGAACGCAGTACGCAATGCGGATCTGGCTCGACCCGGGCAAGTTGAACAGCTTCAAGCTCACGCCCGCGGATGTCGCTACCGCGGTTCGCGCGCAGAACGTGCAAGTCGCCGCCGGACAGCTCGGTGGGCTGCCCGCGATACCGGGGCAGCAACTGAACGCGACCATATCGGCACAAGGCCGGCTGCAGACGCCAGCGCAGTTCGAGTCGATCGTATTGCGCACCGATCCTTCCGGTGCCACGGTGCGGCTGCGCGACGTCGCCCGCGTCGAGCTCGGCGGCGAGAACTACAGCACGCTGTCCTTCTACAACGGCAAGCCGTCATCGGGTCTGGCGGTACGACTCGCCACCGGTGCCAATGCACTCGAGACCGCCGATGCGGTGAAAGCGAAGACTGCCGAGCTCGAGCGATTCTTTCCGCGCGGTCTCAAGGCGGTTGTCGCGTTCGACACGACTCCATTCATACGACTGTCGATCCAGGAGGTCGTCAAGACTCTGATCGAGGCGTTCGTGCTGGTTGTCCTCGTGATGTACCTGTTCCTGCAGAACCTGCGCGCGACGTTGATTCCGGCGATCGCGGTGCCGGTGGTCTTACTTGGGACGTTCGGCGTGATGCAGGCGTTCGGCTTTTCGATCAACGTACTGACGATGTTCGGAGTCGTGCTGACCATCGGTCTGCTCGTCGACGACGCAATCGTCGTCGTGGAGAACGTCGAGCGCCTGATGAGCGAAGAGGGCTTGTCGCCAAAGGAAGCAACCAAGAAATCGATGGGCCAGATCACCGGCGCGCTGGTAGGCATCGCGCTCGTGCTCGCCGCGGTGTTCATTCCGATGGCGTTCTTCGGCGGCTCCACCGGCGTCATCTATCGGCAGTTCTCGATCACGATGGCGTCGGCGATGCTGCTCTCGGTTTCGGTGGCGCTGATCCTTTCGCCCGCGCTGTGCGCGACGTTGCTGAAGCCGATCGAAAAGGGATCGCACGGCGAGACGACGCGGATTTTTCGGCTGGTTCAACCGCGGTTTCGATCGCGGCAGCGCGGCGTACCGGCGCACTCGTCGGCCGCATGCTCAACGGTCCACTGCGCTGGCTTGCGGCGTACGCCGTGATGATCGCGGTCGGCATCTTTCTGCTGCTGCGGCTTCCAACATCGTTCCTGCCGGACGAGGACCAGGGCATCATGTTCGTGCAAGTCGTGCTGCCGGCCGGAGCGACGCAGGAGCGCACGCTGCGAGTGCTGCGTGACATGGAGCGCCACTTCCTGGTCGACGAGAAGGACTTGGTGCAGTCGCTGTTCACTGTCGCGGGCTTTTCTTTCTCTGGGAGCGGCCAGAACTCCGGCATCGCATTCGTGCGGCTAAGCGACTGGAAGGAACGGCCCGGGCGCGCAGAAGACGTGTCAAGGCCGTCGCGGGCCGCGCAATGGCGGCGTTCTCCAAGCTGCGTGACGCGATGGTGTTCGCGTTCGCGCCGCCGGCGGTGCTCGAGCTCGGCGTGGCGAACGGCTTCGACATGTATCTGCAGGACCGCGCCGGCGCCGGTCATGAGGCGTTGATGGGCGCACGCAATCAACTGCTCGGCATGGCGGCGAAGGATCCCACTCTGGTGGCCGTGCGTCCCAACGGGCAGGAAGACACACCGCAGTTCAGTATCGATGTCGATACCGTGCACGCCGGCGCGTTGGGGGTGGCGATGGCCGACGTCAATGCCACATTGTCTGCAGCGTGGGGCAGCGCGTACGTGAATGACTTCATCGACAAGGGCCGGGTGAAGAAGGTCTACATGCAGGCCGACGCGCCGTTTCGTATGGTCCCCGAGGATCTGTCCAAGTGGTACGTGCGCAATGCGCAAGGCGACATGGTTCCGTTCTCGATGTTCGCGCGCGGCAACTGGACGTTCGGATCGCCTCGCCTTGAACGCTTCAACGGCGCGCCCGCCGTCGAGATACAGGGGCAGGCCGCGACGGGTCACAGTTCCGGCGAATCGATCGCGACGATGGAAAGACTCGCAGCACAACTGCCGACGGGATTTGGAATCGCGTGGACCGGCTTGTCCTACGAAGAGCGGCTGTCGGGTGCCCAGGCGCCGCTGCTCTACGGGCTGTCGATCATCGTCGTGTTCCTGTGTCTTGCCGCGTTGTACGAGAGCTGGTCGATTCCGGTCGCGGTGCTGCTGATCGTGCCGCTCGGCATCCTCGGCGCGCTGATCGCGGCGACCGGCCGCGGACTGTCGAATGACGTGTACTTCCAGGTCGGACTCCTGACGACGATCGGACTATCGGCGAAGAACGCCATCCTGATCATTCAGTTTGCGCTCAAGCAGATGAGCGAAGGCGTCGAGCTCATTCCGGCGACCCTCGAGGCTGTGCGCCTGCGACTGCGACCGATTCTGATGACCTCGCTGGCGTTTGGTGGTGGCGTGCTGCCGCTGGCACTTGCAAGCGGCGCGGGATCAGGCAGTCAGAACGCGATCGGAACCGGTGTCTTCGGCGGCATGCTCGCCGCGACCGCTCTCGGATTGCTGTTCGTGCCGTTGTTCTTCGTCATTGTGAGGCGCCTGGTGACTCGGCGCGCCGCTCGCGGGCACGGGTGGTTCAGCCAAAAGCTGTCTGAAATAAAAAAGGCCGCGCCACGGCGGCCTGCGTCGTAAGCTCTTCAGTCGAGCGATACTTCCGCGACTTTTTTCTTGTAGTCCTTCTTCGGATCAACGCCGAGTAACAGCTTGACGCCGGCGAACAGACTCGAGTCGTTGAGCCAGATCTGCGCCTCCTGGGCCTCGAGCCGAAGCAGAGCGAGCTTCGGATCATCCTTGCCGCCTTCGTACCAAGCGGCGACGAAGCGATTCCACAGTCGATCAATGGTTGCGCGATCCATATCAACCGACAGCTGACCGTGGACGGTCGCGAACAGCTCGTGATCCTTGGAGGCAAACGTAGCAATCGCTCGATTGCTGCCGCTGATTGCTTTCAACAGCTCGTTGTCCTTGACGGTAAAAAAGTAGATCGGACTCCGATCGCTTTCGAATTGAGCAGTCATCGGCCGGGTATGCCCGTCGTCGACGCCATTCAAGCCGAGCATCATCGTGCGGTCGGAGCCCAGCGACTTCCAGAATTTCGCTTCGAGTTCTTGTGGAGTTGGCATCGTCTTCCCAAATTGAATGATTGGAGCCTTCAATTTGCAAGCACTATGCCCAACATCGAGTACGTACCCGTTTTGAGTTGCCTTAGCACCTACCCGGCCGTGATCTTCAACACCCGTAAGGTCGGAACGGGTCCAAGCTGGCGCGAAAGCTCATCGACAGCACTCGCGGCGGACTGCACCTTTGGATCGATAACGAACGAAAAAGTGAGCGGCGCCTTTGATGTACGCACAGACCCGCGCGTCACACCGCGGATGCGCGGTGTGATGTCAGCAACGCGTCGCGTGAAAGCTACCGCTTCGACTGGTCCGTCAACCGCAACGAAGACCACGTTATGGCGCATCGTCGACGCACGCGCAACAGTTGAATGGTCATAGGTGGCCGCCACCTTGTCTTCGTCGCAAACTCCGCAACTCCACGCGGCAAGCGGCCATATGCAGACAACGATCGCAATGAAGTGCCTCATTTGCCGGCTGCCGACTGTTTCTTGGCGGGATCACTGCCCATCGGGGTTGCTGAATATGTTTCCGATGGATTCTTCGCAGTGCCCGGCGCGGCAGGCTGCGGTTGCGTCTTACCCTGCGGTCGCAAGTTCGCGTCTGCCCATTTGAAGTAGGCGATGTACTCGCGCACCTCTTCGTCGCTCAGATTCTGATTGGGCATAGGAAGCTTGTATTTCGCCAGCAACTCTTTCGCGTGCGAATCTGTTTGCAGCATCTGCTCGGGATTCTTCATCCAGCGGGCGAGCCAAGCATCGTCGCGATGGCGCGTGACTCCGAACAGATCCGGCCCGAGTTTGTCGCCGCCGGCGATCGTATGACACGCAAGGCACTTGGATTCGAAAGCGAGCTTGCCACGCACCGCCACTGGATCCGTCGGCGCCCCGGTTGCAGCGATGTTGTGGTGCTCACTATCGGCAGCGGCCCCGTGCTCGTCAGGCTTGCCGCCGGCAGCGATCAGGCCAATCGCACCCTGTGATGCATTGGCAAAGTGATGATCGACCATCACATAGCTGCCCGCTTCGGGCACGATGAACTCGACGATCGCGCCGCTAGAGGAGCCGAGCAACACAGTCTGCATGCCGCGCACCTGATTATCAGGATTGCCTTCGATCCATGCGCGATCGAAGATCGTGCCGACGACGTGGAAGCTTGACGTGTTCGATGGGCCGACGTTCATCACAAACAGGCGCACTCGCTCACCCGGTTTGGCCGGCAATGGCTTATCGACGAAGCCGTTGTGGCGTCCATTGAAAACGGTATACGTGGGCGCCTTGCTACGCACCCGCTCACCATCCAATACGTACAGCGGCGCGCCGTCGACCTTGCGTCGCTGTGGGTCAGGCTTCGTATAGAACTCGCTCTGCACGATCGCATATTCGCGATCCACCTTGGTCGGATAGCCACCGCGCGGTTCGACGATCATCATTCCGTACATGCCGGAGGCAATGTGCTCCAGCACCATCGGCGTGCCGCAGTGGTACATGAAAACGCCGGGGTAATTGGCGACGAACTCAAAGCTGATCGTCTGCCCCGGCGCAATCGACCGGTACTTGTCCTGCGGCGACACCATGGCCGAATGGAAATCCATCGAGTGCATCATCGGCGCGGCGGCAAACTGTCCCGCCGGCATTGGTTCATCGCTGCGATTGGTCATCGTGAACTTGATGCGATCACCGACGCGTGCGCGAACTACCGGGCCGGGTACCTGATCTCCGAACGTCCACGCGGAGAATTTCACGCCCGGTGCGATTTCTATGATCTTGTGCGTGGTGTCAAGACGAACTTCCTTCACCGGCGCGGGGTCAAGCGGCTTCAGCAGCGCCTCCATCGACAGAGCGCTGCCAGCCGCAAAGGCGCCGGTGTGCCGATCAGCGCTAACTACCGCAGCAGGTGACTTCAATTCCATCTTTGAAACGTCGTATGGATCGTTCACAGCAGTCGGAGCCGCTGGCGAGGTGTTCGGCGACGCCGGAAAGCGGTCGCAGCCAGCGACGATTGCCGTAGCTAACGACAGCACTAAGGCAACGCAAGTCGCATTCGAGAAGGGGCGCAACATCATTAACTCCAGATTCATCGGGGGTGTGTCACTAGTTGTGGGCACGACACAGCATTACACGCTCTGCTACAGATGCGGGTTTGATCTGCATCAATTGAACGCGCGTCGTTGCGGCTACTGTTGTGCCTGGATCGATGGCCAAACGTACGAACGATGTACGAACCTCTTCATTCACCCTTCCAGTGAAATTGCACGACGCAGCATCGCGCATCGCCAACCCGCAGCAGTCCGCGCGCTTCGCGCTGTGGAATCTTGGTTTTCGTCCGTTTTACCTACTCGCCACCTTTTTCGGTGCGCTCAGCGTATTGCTGTGGAGCGGTCAATATGCGGGCATCCTACCAATCATCTATGCCGGCGGTTCACATTCGCACGCGCACGAGATGCTGTTTGGATACACGGTCGCGGTGATCGCAGGTTTCTTGCTGACAGCAGTGCGCAATTGGACCGCCCAGCCCACGCCGACGGGTGTGCCGTTGATGGCGCTGGCTTTGCTGTGGGTTGCCGGCAGGGTGTTGATCGTTACACCGCTGGATATTGCCGCGGGCGTCGTCAATGCGGCGTTTCCCGCCGCAGTGGCTGCTGCGATTGCCATTCCATTGGTCAAAGCTGGCAAAGTCCGCAACTATTTTTTCATCGGGTTGCTGATGTTGATCAGCGCACTGACACTGCTTGTGCACTTTCCGCCGCCGCAACGTTTTGGATTGGCGCCCGGTGTCGTTCTTCAGCTCGTACTCGACGTCATTCTGTTCATCATGACCGTCATCGGTGGCCGCGTCATACCGATGTTCACCAACAACGCGATACCGGGTGCGGGCGCCACGCGCCGGACATCGATAGAGAGGTTGGCACTCGGCAGCGTGATCGTGCTGTTCGTCGCGGACCTGATTCAAGTGGATGCAGTTTTGGTTTCGGCAGTTGCGTTTACGGCGGCACTGGTACACGGCGTCCGGCTCTTCCTGTGGCAACCATCGCGAACACTCAATACACCGCTGGTGTGGATTCTTCATGCAGCCTACGCGTGGATCACACTACACCTCGCTTTACGCGGCTTCGCGCAGCTGGGCTGGGTGGTCCCGTCGCTCGCGACGCACGCGTTGACGATCGGCGCAATTGGCGGCCTGACAATAGGCATGATGACCCGCACTGCACGCGGGCACACCGGGCGTCCGCTACAGGCCGACCGATACGATGTCGCGGCATATTTGCTGCTGCAAGCGGCCGCGATCGTTCGTGTGTTCGGCGGCCTTGCGTTCCCGGCCCTCTACTTGGCGACCGTCGAACTTTCGAGTTTGCTCTGGGCCGCCGCACTCGGCGTTTATTTTGTACGTTATTGGCCTGTGCTGACCCGGCCTCGCGCGGACGGGCAGCCGGGATAGCTTCGCAATGGATTACGCGGCGCTGAAACTGACGCATGTAAGTTGTGCGGCGGTGAGCTACACGCTGTTCGTCGTACGCGGCATCTGGATGATGCGCCGTCCCAGCGCTGCTGCAGCAGCGCTGGGTCAAGATCGTTCCGCATGTAGTCGACACCGTGTTGCTGGCCAGCGCGATCGCGATGGTCGTCATCAGCCGCCAATACCCGTTAGTGATGCGATGGATCGACGCCAAGCTGATCGCTCTGGCCATCTACATTGCGTTGGGAATGATCGCGTTGAAATATGGCAGGACGATGCGTATTCGGATTGGCGCCTGGCTCGCCGCTCAACTCGTGTTCTTCTACATCGTCACGGTGGCATTGACGCGCAATCCGATGCCGTGGACCGCTTGACCCTGGAACCGCGCGTTTGCATCGCATTACGATTGTTCAGGTCGGCTGAACATGCGCCTGCAGTTGGTCGATCTGTCTTTTCATCCGACCAACGATCAGACGCACGAGGTGGAATCCGAAGTCCGGGTTCTGAAAGTAAAGCTCCTTCAACTCCTCGTTGGTCATGTAAAGAACCTCCACGTCTGTCTCGCACACGCAGCTGAGCGTTCGCCGTCCCTCGTGCGTGAATATCGAGATTTCGCCGAAGAGCAGCCCGCTACCGGCGTGCCCGTCGACCTCCGGGAAATGCACCTGACCCGATACGATGAAGTAAACGCCGTGTGCGGGCTCGCCTTTTGCGAAGATCGTGCGGCCCTTGGTGAAAGACATTCGTCTCATGTAGGGCCGCAGCCACTCGGACTCAAAGAGATCATCGGCCTTCGCGGCAACGGCGACGCGCCGGACCAGGCGGCGCATCGCTTGCAAGCGATGAATATTTAGCGGCAGCAGCAGGGTATGCATCAGCGCGGCTAACCAGAATCCGCTGAGCAGCCCGAACGCGATGAAGAGCGCGTTGCTGCAAATCGCCGCAATACGCAGCGGGATCATCGTCTTCGCGGAAAACGCCACGAAGGATGCGGCAGCTGCGGAGAACCCGACCATATCCACTAAAGTCATGCTCACCCCTCTGCGTGTCCAAATGGGCATGCCGCCCGCGCGGCGCGCGTCGCATTCTCCTCTTAAGCGCGGCGTCGGTACTCTCTCGATGGCTGGTCCACACTAGCCAGTCCGATAGGAGCCAAGATGAGCATCGGTCAGCGACGACCCAACTTCGTCTACATCCTGGCCGACGATCTCGGCTACGCCGATCTCGGCTGCCTCGGCGCTCGCGATGCGCAGGGACGTTCTGCGAACATCACACCGAATCTAGATCGCCTCGCGCAGCAAGGCATGCTGTTCACGCGCGGCTATGCGAACTCTGCGGTGTGCTCGCCGACGCGTTTCGCGTTGATCACGGGTCGCTGGCAGTATCGACTGCGCGGCGCCGCGGAGGAGCCGCTTGCGTCGATCACCAAGGGCGACAAGGTGCTCGGCCTTCCGCCCGCACACCCGACGTTGCCGTCGCTGCTGCGTGACGCCGGCTACGCAACCGCGCTGATCGGCAAGTGGCATCTGGGTTATCCGCCGCACTTCGGTCCTCGCAAGAGCGGCTACGAGGAGTTCTTTGGCTTTCATTCCGGCGGCCTCGATTACTTCGCGCACACCGATACGCGCGGCGCGCCGGATCTGTGGGAAAACGAAACGCCGGTGGAGCGCGACGGCTACCTCACCGATCTACTGAGTGCGCGCGCGGCTGAGTTCGTGCAGCGCCAGAGCGCGGATCAGCCGTTTCTGCTGAGCCTGCATTACAGCGCGCCGCACTGGCCGTGGGAGACACGCGACGATCGTGCCGAATCGGAGCGCATCGGCGGCAACGCCAAGCATCTTGACGGCGGCTCGATCGCCACCTATCAACGCATGATTCATCACATGGACGAAGGCATCGGACAGATGTTGGCGGCGCTCGATGCGCGTGGACTGGCCGACGACACGCTGGTGGTGTTCACGAGCGACAACGGCGGCGAGCGCTTCTCCAACAACTGGCCGCTCGTTGGGCAGAAGATGGATTTACTTGAAGGCGGAATTCGTGTGCCGTTAGTCGTACGCTGGCCGCGCAAAATCGCGGCTGGCGGTGTGAGCGCGGCACCGAATCTGACGATGGATTGGACCGCGACGATGCTCGCAGCCGCGGAGGTCGACGCGCATCCCGACTATCCGCTCGATGGCGCAAACCTGTTACCGCTGTTCGCCGATTCGTCGTGGAATCCCACACGCGACCTTTGCTGGCGCATGAATCATCGCCAGCAACGCGCGCTGATCCGTGGTGACTGGAAATATCTGGCGATGGATGGCAATGAGTACCTGTTCAACCTCGCGGCCGATGAGCGAGAACGAGCGAATCTCGCGCAGCGCGAGCCGGAGCGGCTGGCGGAATTACGTGCGGCGTGGATGCGCTGGAATGAACAGATGCCACCGGTGCCGGAAGATGCCAAGGTCTATTTGGTGTTCACACAACAGCAGATCCCGCAGGCGACGTTCTGAGCGTTGCGCCTTAGCCATGCCTGCTCCGTGCTGCGGACAATAGGCGTTTCGGCAAGACAGGAGCTTTCGATGAAATGGTTCTGGCGGGATCGCGCTACTTCGGCGCCACCGTGCTCGAGGCGCTGCGCCGCGAGGAAGGCATCGAGTTCGTCTGCGTGATCGTTCCCGCGGCGGACGACCGTCTCGCCCTCGCCGCCCAGGCGGCGGGACTGCCGGTGCACGTGCTGGCGAACCCGAAGCTCGTTCCCGGCGAGGCGATCCCCGATGGCACCGACCTGATCGTCGCCGCCCACACGCATGCGCGCGTCAGCCCCGAGGCGCTGGCGCGATCGCGTCTCGGCGGGGTCGGTTACCACCCGTCGCTGCTGCCGCGACATCGCGGCATCGCCGCGGTCGAGTGGACGATCCTCGAAGGCGACCCGATCGCCGGCGGCTCGGTGTATCACCTCGCCGACGGCTGGGACGCCGGCGCGCTCGCCGCGCAGGACTGGTGCTTCGTCGTTCGCGGCGAATCGGCGCGCGAGCTGTGGGAGCGCGCGCTCGCGCCGATGGGCCTCGAGCTGCTCGGCCGCGTCGTGCGCCACGCGCGCGACCACGGCACGTTGCCGGCGAAGCCGCAGGACGTCCGCTTCGCGACGCGCGCGCCGATGATCCGGCGCGCCGTCGTGCTGACCGACGATGCGCCGGCGACGACGACGTCGCTCGTCGTCACGGTGATGGGGCCCGACCGGCCCGGCATCGTGCGCCTGCTGTCGGACCGGGCGCAGCGCTTCGGCGTGAACTGGGCGGCGAGCCGCCTGTCGCGGCTCGCCGGCGAGTTCGCCGGGATGGTGCACTTCGAGGTGCCGCCCGAGAACGCCGATGCGTTCGCCGACTCGCTGCGCGGCCTCGAGGCGTCGTCGGGATTGAAGCTCGTCATCGCCAAGAGCGACTCGGCACAGGTCCCGGCAGGGCTGCACGGCGTCGAGCTCGAGCTCGTCGGCGACGATCGCGTGGGCATCCTCAGCAACGTGACGCGCATCCTCGCCGAGGCGGGCGTCAGCATCGAGCACATCCACACCGAGATCGTCGGCACCACGCCGAGCGCACCGAGGACCTTCAAGATCGCGGCGCACCTGCTCGTGCCCAACACGCTCGCTTCCGACGAGCTGCGCCGCCGGCTCGAGGCCGTGGCGACCGAGATGATGATCGATATCGCCCTCGGGGACCGCGCCGGAAACCACCTGCCTGGCTGAGTGCGATGCAGTCGCTCACCTCGACGTGTCATGCGACCAACGTACGAGGCCCGCCAACGTCCCGGCAGACATTGCTGGCCGCTCGCCGGCCTGAGGCCCAGCGTCGGACGAGCGACGACCCGCGCTCCACGCACCGCGGTTACTGCTGAATGTTCGCGGCCTTCACCACCGGTTCCCACTTCGCGCGATAGGCCGCGATCATCTTCGCGGTAGCTTCGGGTCCGGCAGCGACCGGCTCCATGTTCGCGTCGCGAAACTTCTTCTGCATTTCATTCGACTTCATGATCGCTTCGATCGCGCTGCCCAATTCGCGCACGCGCGCCGGAGGCATCGACGCCGGTGCGAAGAATGCATTCCAGCCGTCGGCGACGACATCGAGTCCGGCTTCTTTCAACGTCGGCACGTTGGGCAATTCGGGCACGCGCTTGGCGCCGCCAATCGCAAGGATGCGAATCTTGCCGCCCTCGTGCTGCGGCAGAAGTGTGTCGAGCGTGTCGACGGCGACAGGCAATTGACCTCCGATCAGATCGGTCAGCAGCGGCGCAGAGCCGCGATAACCGACAACCTCGGGTTTCACTTTCGCTGCATCGGCCAGCATCAGCGCAAAGAAATGCGGCAGGCTGCCAGTGGCCGGCACGCCGAAGTTGGCTTTGTCCGGATTGGCGCGCAGCCACGCGAGTAGATGAGTAATTTCCTTTACCGGCACCGCGGGACCGACTGCCACGGCGAATTCATAGCGCGACACCTGCGCGACCGGAACGAAGTCTTTGAATGGGTCGTAGCCAACGTTCTTGAATACCAGCGGGGCCACGACGTTGACAGCAGGGTTGCCGATCATCAACGCGGTCTCATTGGAGGGTGTAGCGCGGAAGCCTTGAGCAGCGACCCTGCCGCCGGCGCCGGTCTTGTTCTCGACGACCACCGTCGCGCCGAGTTTTTCACGCAGAGCATCGCCCACCAGCCGCGCCGCGCGGTCCGATGCCCCGCCGGGCGGATAGCCGACGATGATCTTGATCGTATCGATCTTCTGTTGCGCGTTTACCGGCGTGAGCAAGACAAGAGAGCAGCTTGCGATGGCAACTCTTGTCAAATACAGCGCGACTTTCAGCATGGCATTTCCCAGCGGTCTGTCCGCTAGGGATTGTGCCGTAACCGTTATTCGAGCCGTGTTACTGCGGTGAGGCGACACCGTTTTCGACGCCGGCCCGCTCCATCGCCTTTAGACCGGTCTTAGTCGCAGAATGCCAACCCGTGGGTAATCCGTGGGTGCCGCAACCCGAAGCTTCGTTTCAGACAGACGTCTGCAAAGGGGCTTCGATGAATGCAATGGTGATGCTGCTGGCTTGCCTGGCGGCCGGGATTGTTCTGCAGCGAGCCGGAAAGCTACCCGACAACGCGCCGGCTGCGCTTAACGCCTACGTCATCAACGTTGCACTGCCTGCGCTCGCACTGACGCACTTGCATGCGACCGCACTGACGTTGGACCTGCTTGCAAGCGCGGCGGGAGCATGGCTGATGCTCGGAGCAGCCGCCCTGTTCATCGGCCTTGTAGCGCGTCGCATGAACCTCGGTGCCGCAGCGACCGGCGCATTAATCCTGACCGGCGGGCTTGCGAACACTTCGTTCGTGGGACTGCCGATGATCGAAGCGTGGATCGGTCGTGACGGATTGCCGTACGGCATCGTGATCGATCAGCTGGGTTCATACCTCGCACTATCGACCTTCGGGTTAATGGTGGCGGCGCGCTATAGCGGCCAGCCGATGCAGTGGAGCACGATGTGGCAACGCGTCCTGACGTTTCCGCCGCTGATCGCTCTCGTGATCGCGTTGCTGCTGCGTCCGGTACCGTTTCATCCGGCGCTCGAAGACGCGCTCGGTCGAATCGGCGCCACGGTAGCGCCGATCGCGCTGTTCGCCGTCGGTTGCCAACTACGTTTGGGCGAACTCTGGGCAAAACGGCATGCTCTAGCGCTTGGTCTGGGATACAAGCTGGTGCTCGGTCCGCTGCTGATCGCGGCCGTGTGCCTGGCACTTTTCGATACAGGCGATCCAGGCGCCGCGTTCGCGACCACCGTTGTAATCTTCGAGGCAGCAATGGGTCCGATGATCGGCGCCGCCGTCGTTGCCAATCACTACAAGCTCGACTCGGGGCTTACGTCGCTGATGGTCGGAGTTGGAATCCCGATATCGCTACTGATCGCACCGCTGTGGCTCAACGTTGCACACTCAATGGCATAGATCCGCCAGGAAGGATCGGGTGATCGCTGCCAGGTATCTGACTGTCAGACCTCCAGGTTTGGGTGGGCTGTTAAGCGCAGTCGGAACGTAAGTAAGTGTGTCAATTGCCCTCATCGCTCCGCCACTTGGTATGCTGGACTAACTATTTGACCAGCTAACCTATGGAACGCACTTCCTCTGCCGAACGCGCAGCCTTGCGGGTTCGGACCGCACCGACGATGCGTCGGCTATCGCAGCCAGACGCCTGCGCCATCGCCACCCTCGAAGTCGTGCCGGCTGTAATGGATACCCTGCGCGCCGCGATGCGGAGCCACGTCGGTGAGCAGCTGTCAGTGCCGCAGTTTCGTTGCCTGAACTTCATTTCTCGCGAGCCTGGGTGCTCCATCGGAGCCGTTGGGAGTTTTCTCGGCGTGACCATGCCGACCGCGTCGGCCATGGTCGATCGACTCGTGCGGGCGGGCGCAGTCAAGCCGCGCTCCTATCCCGGCGACCGACGCCGTATTCAACTGCATATCACGGCCGCTGGACAGGCGCAGCTGAGAGTGATTCGTGATGGCGCACACGACGACCTCGTCGCCGCGTTCGCGAACCTCAGCGCAACCGAGTTGCGCAACCTGCAGAATGGGCTTGACGTGCTGCGCCGAGCTTTCGGCCCAGCCTGATGCGTTCATGAGCCAACTGATCAAAGTCTCGACGGCCCCTACCCTGCGGTTCGCCGTTGGGCTTGTCACGTGCGTCCTGATGACTGCTTGCGGTGACAAGCCTGGCTCGCCGGTCGGCGCGGACCCGGCCAAGAAGGCGCCAACCCAGGCGGCCGCCTCCGGTCCGGCGATCAGCGTCACGACAGTGATCGCCCGCCAGCGCGATGTGCCCGTAGAGCTCGAGGCCACGGGCACGGTCGTTCCGGTGACCAGCGTCGAGGTGCGCCCGCAGGTGACGAGCGCCATTGTCAGCGTGCACGTGCGAGAAGGTCAGTTCGTGCGGGCTGGCGACTTGCTGTTCACACTCGACTCGCGCGCCGATCAAGCCAATGTCGCGCGGTTGCGCGCACAGATGGCCAAGGATGAGGCAGCGCTGGCCGATGCGCAGCGCCAATTGACGCGCAGTCGCGAACTTCTCGAGAAGAAGTTCATCTCGCAGGGCGCGGTCGACACCAATCAATCTCTGGTCGACTCGCAGGCTGCGCTGGTGGCCGCTGATCGCGCAGCCATCGACGCCGGGCGCGTACCGCTCGCCTATGGCCGCGTCACGGCACCCAGCGCCGGTCGCGTTGGCGCCGTGGTCGTTTATCCCGGCACGTCGGTGCAGGCCAATCAGACGACGCTCGTCACCATCACGCAGCTTGATCCGATCGACGTGTCGTTCAATGTGCCGCAGCGCAATCTGGGCGACGTGCTTGCAGCGCTGAAGGAAGGCGGGGCGACGGTGACGGCGGCGCTGCCGGAAAGCCGAAGCACGATCAACGGCAAGCTGCTGTTCGTCGACAACGCGGTCGATGCCGCTTCGGGCACCGTCAAGGTCAAGGCGCGATTCGACAATGCGGACAGCAAACTGTGGCCTGGCGCATTCGTCAAGGCAACGCTGAACGTGCGCACGCTAAAGGCGGCTGTGGTCGTGCCGCAGGCAGCGATCATCCAGAACGCGAAAGGCACGATCGTTTATGTGGTCGAAGACAGCAAAGCGGTTCAACGCCCGGTACAGATCCTTGCCGTCGAGAGTGACGAAGCCGCGGTCACCGGCGTGAAGGTGGGCGAGAAGGTCGTGCTCGATGGCCGTCAGAATCTGCGTCCGGGCGTGCCAGTGATCGAGGGTGCGCGCGACGGAGCCGGTCAGCCGCGACAGCCCGCTCCAGCGGGACCCGCGGGGCCGGGCAAAGCTTCGGTCAACGTCGGGTCGTCATGAACCTGTCCGAGCTTTTCATCCGCCGCCCCGTGATGACGGTGCTGCTGAACGCGGCCATCGTGGTCGCCGGCGTGATCGGCTATCGCAGCATTCCGGTGGCGGCATTGCCAAGCTACGACACGCCGATCATCAACGTTTCCGCCGCCCTTCCAGGCGCAAGTCCGGAAACGATGGCGACCTCGGTCGCACTGCAGCTCGAGAAGCAGTTCCAGACGATTCCCGGATTGAGCGTCATCAGTTCGACCAGCACGCTTGGCAGCACCTCGCTGACGCTCGAATTCGAGGAGGGCCGCAATATCGACGGGGCTGCGCTCGACGTGCAGGCGGCTCTGCTGCGCGCGCAGCGTGCGCTACCGGACGACATGACGTCGCCGCCGGCGTACCGCAAGGTCAACCCGGCCGATGCACCCGTGCTGCTGATCGCGATGACCTCGCCCTCGCTCGCGCCGTCCGACGTGCAGGACTTCGCCGAACACCTGATCTCCCCGACGCTGTCGACCATCAGCGGTGTAGCGCAGGTCAACGTCTTCGGTGCCAAGCGATATGCGGTGCGCGTGCGCGTACGGCCCGATGCAC
The DNA here is from genome assembly GCA_963791315.1 of uncultured beta proteobacterium. Classification (GTDB taxonomy): domain Bacteria; phylum Pseudomonadota; class Gammaproteobacteria; order Burkholderiales; family Burkholderiaceae_F; genus JACCZX01. The sequence continues at coordinate 18,936 of CAWBRQ010000003.1, read as the reverse complement.
TGGCAGCGCGCAACATCGGCCTCGACGAGCTATCGGATGCCTTGCGCGCAGCCAACGTCAATACGCCGGTTGGAACCTTCGACGGCGCCCGCCAGATGCTGACCTTGCAGGCCAACCGGCAGCTGCGCAATGCGGCCGACTTTGCCGAGCTGATCGTCAGCAATCGCGGCGGCAACCCGGTGCGCCTGCGAGACGTCGCCAGCGTCGAGGACAGCGTCGAGACCGCGAAGACTTATGCCAACCTGAACGGCGAGCCGTCGATCACGCTGGCGATCCTGCGTCAGCCCGGCGCCAACACGGTGCGGGTCGTCGATGCCGTGCGCGCCGCACTGCCGGCACTGCAGGCGCAGATGCCGCAGTCGGTGTCGCTGACACCGGTGAATGATCGTTCGGTCTCGGTGCGCGACGCGCTGCACGACGTCACGCTGACGCTGCTTGGCACGATCGCGCTGGTCGTGCTCGTGATCTTTCTGTTCCTGCGTCGCTTCGTGGCCACGGTGATCCCCACGCTCGCGCTACCGGTGTCGCTGATCGGCGCGGTCGCGTTGCTGTGGGGACTGAGCTATAGCCTCGACAACATTTCGCTTCTTGGTCTGACGCTCGCGGTTGGCCTGGTGGTCGACGACGCGATCGTGATGCTCGAGAACATCATGCGCCACGTCGAAAATGGCGAGCCGCCGTTCCAGGCGGCGCTGCGCGGCTCGCGCGAAGTGGGCTTCACCATCATCTCGATCTCATCCTCACTGGTCGCGGTATTCATTCCAATCTTCTTCATGCCCGGCGTCATTGGGCTGCTGTTCCACGAATTCGCGGTGATCGTTGGCCTGGCGATCATCGTCTCCGCCTTCGTCTCGCTGACGCTGGTGCCGATGCTGGCCAGCCGCTTCCTGACCGACGAGGCGCACAAGAAGCCTCCCGGCGCGCTGGTGCGCATCTTCGAGCGCGCCTTCAACGCCACGCTGGCGCGCTACACGCGCACGCTCGACGTCGCCCTCGCGCATCGAAAGACGGTGCTGGTGATCGCACTGCTGACCTTCATCGCCACCGCCGGGCTCTTCTACGTGATTCCGAAGGGCTTCTTTCCCGAGGAAGACATTGGGCAGATCACGGTCAGCACCGAGGCATCCGAGGACACATCCTTTCCGGAGATGGTGCGCCTGCAGGAGCGCGCGGCGGCGGTGATCCGTGCCGATCCGAATGTCAACAACGTCAGCTCGTTCAACGGCGGCGGAGGAGCACAGAACACCGGACGCATGTTCGTAAGCTTGAAGCCGCGCTCGCAGCGCCTGCCGATGAAACAGGTCGTCGAGGGCCTGCGACGCAAGCTGCGCGATGTCGCCGGCATCAGTGTTTTCATGCGACCGATTCAGAACCTGCAGCTCGGCGGCCGTCAGAGCAAGGCGCAGTTCCAGTACATCCTGCAAAGCGTGCGCGCCGACGAGATCAACGAGTGGGCGATCAAGCTGCAGGAGCGACTGCGCGCCGACCCGCTGTTCCGCGACGTGACCAGCGATGCGCAGCTACGTGGCCTGCAGGCGCAGCTGAAGATCGACCGCGAGCGCGCCAACACGCTCGGCGTGTCGATAGAGTCGATCCGCACCGCGCTATTCAGCGCCTTCGGCGAGCGCCAGGTATCGACTATCTATCTGCCGACAGACAGCTATTGGGTGATCATGGAAGTGGCGCCGGAAGCCAAGCAGGACGAATCCGCGCTCAACGGTATCTACGTTCGTTCGTCGACCGGCACGTCGACCGGTTCGACCGGCGCACTGGTGCCGCTGACGAGCTTTGCGACCGTCGAGCGCACGGTGGGGCCGACGTCGATCAATCATGTCGGCCAGCTGCAGGCGGTAACGGTTTCCTTCAACCTGGCCCCCGGTGCCGCACTCGGCGCCGCGACCGCAAAGATCGACCAGGCTCGACTGGCGATCGGCATGCCGGCGTCGATCATCACGAAGTACGGCGGCGACGCAGCGGTCTTCAAGAGTTCGCAAGGCACGCAGGCGATCCTGATCATCAGTGCGCTGCTCGTGATCTACGTTCTGCTTGGTGTGCTGTACGAAAGCTACATCCACCCGCTGACGATCCTGGCCGGGCTGCCGTCGGCCGCGGTCGGCGCGCTCGCGACCCTGATGCTGTTCGGGCAAGACCTGACGCTGATCGCAACCATCGGCATCCTGCTGCTGATCGGCATCGTCAAGAAGAATGCGATCATGATGATCGACTTCGCGCTCGATGCGCAGCGCGAACGCGGCTTGGCACCGGTGCAGGCAATCCGCGAAGCGTGCATCCTGCGCTTCCGGCCCATCATGATGACCACGCTCGCCGCGCTGATGGGCGCGGTGCCGATTGCACTCGGGATCGGCGCCGGCGCCGAACTGCGGCAGCCACTCGGCCTCGCGGTGGTGGGCGGCCTCGTGTTCTCGCAGGCGATCACGCTCTACATCACGCCCGTCATCTACCTTGCGCTCGACCGCTTCAGCGGCCGCGGCCCGGTGAAGACAGCGGAAGCTCGTCGCCACCTAAGCAAATCGAAGCGATTGACGCTCGCTGCGATTTTCACGGATGTGAGTCCTGCCTATGGTCGCCGACGAATCTCTCCATTCGGGCCCGGGCGCGCACGTATTCAAATTCGTTAGAGCCTTCGGCTAGGAACGCATCGAAGTCATCGTGCTCCCAGAACTCGTGCCGCACGAAAGTAACGAAAGCGCTCAACGAGTCGTGGATCGAATTGACTGCCAGCGCATTTCTTCAGCTCATCCAAGGCCGCTGGAATCGACAGTGGCTTGAGTCGCCACGATCGTCGATGAGTCATCGCGTCGAAAGCATCGCAGATTGAAACGATGCGGGCTTCTTCCGCGATACTCGACCCACGCAGACCGTGCGGATAGCCGGTGCCATCGTTTCTTTCGTGATGCTGTTCCGCAATCACGCTTGCCATCTCCAGAATCCGCAGCTTTGATTTCCGGAGCAACTCTGCGCCGTGCCACGTGTGCTCGCCCAGCACCTTGCGCTCACCGTCCGACAGGCCAATGCGCTTCTGCAGTATCCGCACGGGGACGACAATCATTCCTATGTTGCAAAGTTGCGCACCCAATGCGAGCGGACCAATGCGCTCCTCGTCCCAACCAAGAGCAGAGGCAAGGCAGCGTGCGAGTTTGGCTACGCGAAACGTTCGATACAGATCATGGCCGCCCGCGATCTCTGCGTTGATTGCCGTCTCGACCAGTCGCTCGATGCGAATCTGCACGTCGGTCTGCAACGAACGAGTCCGCGCGAGCAGATCCCCGAACAGCGAGTTATCTACTTGAAACTGAATCGGCTCGGTAAGGCCGTCATATTGCAGCGGGGTGACCTGCGAATGAATCGATTCCCTTTTCAGCGCAGTGAGTTCATGTAGATATTCCAACGCTTTTTCGGAATCACCGATCGCTTCATACGCGTCGACACACAAGCTGAGATATTCCGTAAGCGTGACCTGATCAGCGTCTCGAGCGAAAGCTAGGGTGCGATTCAACGTGGCCAATCCGGTAGCCACTTCACCTGAAAGTACGTCGATGAGTCCTAACACCGCCTCAGTATTTCGTATTGATTTCTCGGAGCGAGCAATCGTAGACAGGCGAGCTGACTCGTCTGCATGAGCGCGGGCGGCGCTCCGGTCGCCGTTCAACAAGTGAAGACGCGCAAGAGTGTTCTCGGCATAAGCGCGGGTATCCGTCGCTTCCCTGGTCTGTGGCAAATTCGAACTGAATTCCGAAAGAGCGTTCAATCCGACAGCCGGCGCGCTGAGCTCGACGGCGCAAGACGCCAGAGAGTTGCGCGCGCAAAGCTCCTCATACGCAAGACTGTGCGTTTCAGCAAGTTCGAGTGCGCGCTCTGCGTAGCGCACCGCGACGCTTGACTGTCCCATCGATGCGCACAATGTTCCGAAGTTCAAAATCGCATGGATTTCTCTTTGTTTGTCCCCCACGTCCCGGGCGAGCGACCAAGCTTCCGCTTGTGCCACGGTAGCTTCGGCGAACCTGCCGAGTTCCCCTAACGCGCCGCCTTGCATCAAGCGCGCCACGCATAGCTGCGACTTGTCTCCAATGACCGTGGCGGAGCGTGCGGCAAGCGATGCGGCCTGAAGGAATTCAGCGGACCGCGCCTCGTAGTGAAGGCTTCTTGCAAGGTGTAGCAAGGCGTCGACACTGTCTGCGGTGTGCTCATCAACCGACACAGCAGCGAGATAACGCAACGCCTCGCTGAGATCCACATCTTCTTCCGTATCGTCCGGGGAAAACGCGCGCGCTTTCAGACGATCGCGCAGTTCGGCAAACGAAAGGCTGCCAAGCCCGGCTTGTGTCATCCAATCGTCTTTATGTGTAGTGCGCAAGTACGCGTCAGATCTGACTATCACTGATCTGTTTGCGCCGGTACTGACCCTGCCGCTCAAGCATCCATCCCGGATACTCTGACGGCAGTCGGCTGACTTCATCGAGCTGCTTCAACTCATCGGCGCTGAGCGCGACTTGTGTGGCGCCAATGTTGTCTGCCAGTTGCTCGGGCCGTTTTGCACCGATGATCACACTTGTGACCTGCGGCTGCGCGAGCAACCAGGCAATTGCGATCTGCGCTACCGAGACGCCGTGCGCTTGCGCGATCGATCGCATCGCGTCGATGCACGCATAAGCGCGCTCCACGTTGACCGGCGGAAAGTCGAAAGTCGTGCGCCGGCTTCCTTGTTCGCCCTTCTGTTCACGACCGAACTTGCCGCTGAGCAATCCGCCTGCAAGCGGACTCCACACCAACAAGCCGATCCCTTCGCTGCGCAGCATCGGAATGATTTCGCGCTCGAGATCGCGGCCAGCGATCGTGTAGTAAGCCTGCAGCGATTCCAGGCGCGTCAGACCGAGTCGTTCCGCGATGCCAACCGCCTTGACGATCTGCCACGCGGCCCAGTTGGAGACACCGATGTAGCGAACATGGCCGTGACGCACCAGCTGATCGAGCGCGCGCATCGTTTCTTCGATCGGCGTCGCCGCATCGAATGCATGTATCTGGTAAAGGTCGATGTGATCGAGCTGAAGGCGCTTCAGACTCGCTTTCACAGCGTCGAGAATGTGTCCGCGCGAGGCGCCGCGCATGTTCGGCCCTGGCCCCATCTCGCCGAACACTTTGGTAGCGACCACTACGCTTTCGCGCGGCACTTTCAGATTCTTCAGCGCCTGCCCCGTGATCTGCTCGGCAAGCCCGCCGGAATACATGTCCGCGGTGTCGATGAAGTTGATGCCAGCATCGATCGCCGTGCCGATCAGCCGCTCAGCGTCGGCTCTGCTGCAAATTTCCAATCTGCGTCCACATCCCTTCGCCACCGCCGAAGGTCATCGTGCCCAGACAGAGCTCAGAAACAAACAGGCCGGTGCGGCCCAGCGGACGATTACGCATGAGTGTTGATCCAGTTTCCTAGCTAATGAGCGCGACCAGCCGGCCCGCGATAGAGACCCACGCGTCGCTCTGAGCGAGGGCGATCCGCCCCGGCACCGCTGCAATCACCAGTGCCGCCCCCCAGCCAAATGCTGGATGCAGTCGGCGATGGCGGACTGTATCGATCGCCACCACAATGAGCACGCAGGCGATCGTCACCCCGAAGAACGCAGGCAGGCCCACCTGTTTGAGCGCGTCGATCGGCAGTCGCGCTACGGCCGGTGTCAGCATGCCGACCGTGGCGAGCAGCATCAGCCTCTTGTGCGTGGCGCTCTTGCGTCGCTTGACGATCGCGGTCCCAACCAGTATCGAGAACACAAGAAGATCGACGAGCGGAATCGCCAGAAACATTAACGGCGTCACCAGTGGACTCGGCGAAAATCCGCGCCGCGCGGCGTCGAGCGCAGCCGCAGCACCGACGACGACCAACAAGATCGCAACGCCGACGCCGGCGACTCCGAGCCGTCGGTGCAAGTCAGTACGTCCGAACTCTACGAGCGCGGTCTGCACGACAAGAAGCGCAATCCAGGTCGACATGACGAGGCCATGCGCAAACAGCAGATTCGATAGTGGCGGTTTGCCGAACAAGCCCTTCAGATAAAACGTCGGCGCAAAGCCGGCGAAGACGACTACTAAGACGAGCAGCAAGCCGACAACGAACAGCGGCCGGTCGGGCCGCGGGGCGCGTGGCATTGACGATGCGATGACGGGTGTAGCAGACACAGAGGCACTCCTCACGATGATGCGGCGGCCGCGATCTTTGCACCCGTAGGGCCGCGCGTCCAGCCGTTACTTGGTAGCCGTGTTATCGACGCAGGCGTTCCGCGTCAGTATCAACATCAACCACCCATTGTGGCGCCACGCGATACGAGTGCTTCTTTGCGACTTTCAGGGAGCCCGGCATCTGATGATCGACCCGATGCACTCGTCTGGAGGATCGGTCCATGACAAAGTACTCGCTGTTTCTCACATCGGCAGCAATCGCTGGCTGCGCTTTTCTACCGACAGACTTGGGTGACTTCTACAGGCAGGTCACTACCTGGGTGCCGCAGGGCACGAGCGTAACCGAGGCAGCTACCACGTTACACAATCAAGGCTTCAGGGTCGTTCGCGTGCCGGCGCAAACGATCGCCAAGGGTCGCGAGTGGCTGGCATTCGGACCGCAGCGCCCATATCTATACGCGACGCGTACAGGTATGTCATGGCGAGTCGCCTGCGGACGTGAGTGGCGAATCGTTCTGCCGATTCAAGACGAGAAAGTCGCGCTGGTTCAAGTCGAGATCACTGACGACGATCTCTGTCTGTAGCGTTGTAGCGGATGTCAGCCGTATCACCCGATGAAGTCGACCACCCCGGTATCCAGGCTGTACATCGCTCCGACGATCTTGATTGCGCCTGACTTTTCGAGATCCGCCAACACGGAGCTGCGACGACGGATGTCTGCCACAGTCAGCTCGACATTCGTGCGCGCCACCGCATCTACGAAGCCATAGTTACTGGCAGAACGCTGCCCCTGATACTTGGTTGCGTCAACGGCGGGGCGGATCTTGCCGAGCAGCCCGGTGAGATTTCCAAGCTGCGCGTTGTCGATCGCACCCTTGATGGCGCCGCAGGCGGTGTGCCCCATCACAAGCACGACCTTCGCGCCCGCCAGCTTGCACGCAAACTCCATGCTCCCGAGGATGTCGTCGTTGGAGATGTTGCCGGCCACGCGTGCGTTAAAGGTGTCGCCGATCCCCATGTCCATGATCGTCTCCGCCGGCGCGCGCGAGTCGATGCAGCTCAATATCACCGCCGCGGGATACTGTCCTTTGGCGCTCTGCTTCTGCTGAGCGAGGTAATCGTGCGGCGACTCCTTCCCGAGGCGGAAGCGCTGATTGCCTTTCTTCATCAGCGCGATGACTTCATCGGGCGTCAGCTTGTCGCGTTGCGCCTTCGACAGCGCGGCTCCGTACGCAAGGTTTCCGAGCGGCGCCATGGTCACGACCGCTGTGACAGCTGCGGCGCTCGTGGTTTTGAGGAAAGTACGGCGGTTCGGCTGATGATCGGTGCACATGCCCGAAATCTCCTTAGAAGGGTGCGATTCTGAGCGCACGCAGTCAGGTCCGCAATGGGCCCGGCGCTTGCTCCTACTTCTTCCCGGCACCGATATCCACACCCAGCGCTTCGATGCTTTGGGTTTCAAAGGAAGACGTCATGAACAAACGCATATTTCTTGCGGCCTGCACAGCAGTCGCCGCGATTTCGATTTTTTCAAGCTGCACGACATCAAGCCCAAGCTCCGCTGATCCGGTCGCGCGCGGTAAGGCGATCGACGCAGAGGTCGATCGGGCCCTGTCGCAGCTGTATGGACAGGTGAGCGGCTCGCGCGAGCTGGTCGCCTCCGCCCGCGGAACTCTGGTATTTCCGAACGTGGTGTCGGCAGGGTTTGTCGTCGGTGGCACGCATGGCACCGGCGCACTGCGCAAACCTGGCACAACCGCCCGCTACTACAGTATTTCAGGGGTGTCGGCGGGGCTGCTCGCAGGCGCGCAATCGCGCGCGGTGTTCTACCTGTTCATGACCGAAGATGCGCTGAAGAAATTCGAGGCGAGCTCAGGCTGGACTGCTGGGGCAGACGCGTCGGTCGCGCTGCTCAAGGTCGGCGCCAACGCGCAGATCGATACGGAGACTGCCAAGCAGCCGGTAATCGGCTTCGCGCTAACCAATTCAGGCTTGATGGCGAATGTCAGCCTGGATGGGACGCGAATCTCACCGCTGACTCTGTAAGTACGGCGCTCAATCGGCGCGAAGCTGCAGGCCGGTCGGAACGACCCATTTCTCCAGCAGCTCGAATGCGCCCTGTATCGCGAGCGCGAGCACGGCGACCGGTATCGCACCCGCCAGCAGCATCGTCTGATCATTCAGCGCCAGTCCCGTGACGATGCGCTCGCCGAAGCCGCCAGCGCCGATGAACGCGGCGATGGTCGCCGTGCCGACATTCACGACGGCAGAGGTCTTGATCCCGGCGAGCAACGTAGGCATCGCGAGTGGCAGTTCAATCTTCCGCATGATGGTCGCAGGTCGAAGCCCGAGTGACTTCGCCGCTTCGATCATTCCGCGCGGGATTTGAGTCAAGTCCGACCTGCGTATTGCGCACGATCGGAAGCAGCGCATACAGCGTGAGCGCGATGAACGCCGGCACCATGCCGATGCGCCCGGTGATCGGGATCAGAAACGCCAGCAGGGCGAGCGACGGAATCGTCTGGATGACGCCGGTCACGCCAAATACCCAGGCGCGGTCGGCCGGCGCCGCGCAGCCAGCAACCCCAGCGGGATGCCAATCGCACAACTCGCCGCCAGCGCGGCGAACACGAGTCCGAGGTGTTCGAGCGTAAGCCGACCCAGGTCGGGCGCAAACAGTCGTTGCCAAAGCGTCTGTCGCATCGCGGAGTCCGACGCGGACGTCGTGCCTTGAGCCTGCCCCGGCGCCGCGCTAATCCAGCTCGACGCGATGGCGGCGACGTCCTTTCCGTCGAGCTCGGCGGCCGCATTCAGGCGCCGCATCGCTGCGTCGTCGAGTTTTCCCTCGAGCTGCACCAGCGCCGCCCACGCCTTCGGAAACCGCGCCGGCACGTCCGCGCGATACAACAGCACCGCGTCGTAGCGCGGGAAGAACCCGAGGTCGTCATCGAGCACAGTCAACTGGTACTTGTCGAGTTTCGCGTCGGTCGTGTAGATGTCGATCACGTCGACCTGGCCGCCGGCGATTGCTTCATAGGCGAGACCGTGGTCGAGGCCTTTGGGTGGCGCGAAACTCAATCCATAAGCGCGCGCCAGATTGGGCCAACCATCGGCGCGGCCGAGAAACTCCTGCGACAGTCCGAGTCGCAACTCGGGGTGCTGCTTGAGATCCGAAATGCGCTTGAGGCCCTTTGCTTGTGCATCGCTCGCGCGCACCGCGAGCGCGTAGCTGTTGTTGAAGCCCAAGCGGAACGGCCACGGCCAGTCCACGCTGCGCCAAGCGCGTATTCAGCTCCGCCAGCGGCGGCACGTCGGGCAGCTTGAGGATCTCGCGCGCGATCGTGCCGGTGTAGTCGGGATACACATCGATGCTGCGGCTTTCAAGCGCATTGAGCAGGATCGCTGTATTGCCGAGTCCGCGCTGGTGCGCGGCCGCCGTCGCCCCCGGGCCCTGCGCCGTCTGCGTAATGATCTCGCCGAGGATGTAGGACTCGGTGAAGCGCTTCGAGCCGACCTGCAACGGAGGCTCGGCCGACGCTGTCGCCACTGCCGAAGCGCCGAGCAACAGCGCAACTAGTTTCTGTGCAAGAGTCATTTCGCCGTCTTACGTCGGCGACGCGATTTATTCGCGTCTAGAACTTTTCAGTCCACGGTCGCAAAATCGAACTCTTGCGTCCATGCGCTGCGATGAATCACTTGCCGTAACGATAGAGGTTCTTCAGCTCTTCCAGCACGCCGCCCACGCGGTCCATCGCGGACTCTTGTTTGGGGAAGTTCGCGACGGTGACCCAGTTACCCTCGACAAGTGCGTCCACATTGAAGCCTGCGGTCAGCGGCTGGCACGCACAGACACGCAGACCGGTGATGGAATTGACTTGGACAAATGCACCAGCGGCACCGCTGAGCCAACCCTTGTCGACGACTAATGCGTTCATGTTGCTTCCTTTGTTAAGCGCCGAGCCTACGCCGGTTCTAGCGAGGTGATCGAAGCCATCGGCAGCGGTTTACACATGTTGACGCCGATGATCGGATCCGCTTTTGTCTTATCGTTGGGCATGGTCTTGATTTGCTAGGGCCAAGACTGACCGTGTGTGTCGCGATCAGCTTCGCGGTTGTGTCGGGCATCGCGATCCGGTTCCGCTAGCATTGAGCGGTTTTCGGAGAATGAAAGACCATTGTGCGAAAGCTGCTGACGATGCTGCTGGCGCTCGTCCCGGCTTATGTCGCTGCCGGCACCGACGCGCGTACCCCTACTCATTACATCATTCCAGATGGATACGTGGGCTGGGTGCGCGTCGACTACGGCGTCAATGCATCGCACGCGCCCGGCTTCGGCGTCAAGCAGGCGCTACCGCTGCCGATACGCAACGGTGCGATCATCGTCGAGCTTCCATCGAACGGCCATCTCGTCACGTCCAGCGATATGCAATTCGGGTCAGCACCCGACCAATACTTCTACAGCAGCAACGGCAAGCTGACACCGCTTTCGCAGGCGCACGATAGCGGCATGGTGTGGAACAAGTTCAACGGCCGGCTCGCCGGCGCGGCGTCGCAGACGGAAATCTTCTTCATCGGCTCGCGCGCCGACTACATGGCGCACGGCTATCACCACGAGCCGGTGCCCGCGCCCGGACAGGTCAAGCGGTAAGCGCATGCATCCGCCATTTGCCGGTCTATGCGCCTTGCTCGTTCTGGCATGCCCATTGGCTGCGGCCCAGGTGTACAAGCAGACGGACCCGTCCGGGCGCGTAACGTACTCCGACAAGCCGCCACCGGGTAGCGCGGTGTCGCGCGAAAGCGCGGATCCCATGCGCGAGCTGCAAGGGACGTGGCACGCCGCGAGCCTCACCTTCGAGGGCGCGCCGCGCCCAGATGAGAAGATCGTCGGAGGCAAGTGGTCGTTCAACGGAAGCGAGCTTTCGGTTGAGCAGGCGAACGGCGAAAAGGGGCGGTTTGCGCTGCGCTTTGAAGCCGGCTCGCAGCCGCGGGCATTTTTTGCGACGCCGATCGCGCCGTCGCCCGACCGCGGCAATTGGATGATCTACGCGCATGACGGTGATCGGCTGCGCATCGCATTTTTTGATGGCAAAGAGGGGCGACCGAGCGGATTCGAACCGCAGCGCAAGCTTGCCGTCGTCACGCTCGTGACAACCGGATCGCCAAGCGTGCGAGCGGCCAAGACGTCGGCGTGCAACATCCTGCGCGCGGCCGGCGTGATGGAACTGATCGGTCGCGACGCGCAAGTTGATCCGGCTCGCATCAAGGACCCCGCGACGCAGTGCTACATGGCGCAACCGATGGGCATCGTCGGGTTGCAACTCATTCCCGCGACGCAGCGCGCGGCGCTCGACAAGCAACGTGAGAAAGAGGAAAAAGACGGCGCCATGCGTGCCGCTCGCACCGTCGTCAAGGCCGAGCCGGAGCTCGGCCCCTCCGCATTCTCGGTGCGCATCGGCAACAGCCTCACGATATGGACGCACAAGGGAGACACGATTGTCGCGCTGAGCGTTCAGATCCCCGCCTCGACCGATCCAACAATCCTGTCCTTCACCAAACGCATCCTGGCGCAACTTTGACGCCGTCCGCGTCGATTGCAGCTATTTGCTGGACTGTGAGGAGAGGCAAAGATGCAAAGTTTGAACCCGTACTTGCGGAGCCGAGCGCGATCCCACTCGCGGATACTGACCGCGGCTCCAGCATATCCGTGGGAGGAACGCCGGTTCTAGTGACGCCGACTCTTGGGCAGAAACGCGGCCACGACGCCCAGCAGCGGCAGATACGCAATCGCGTGGTAAACATATTCAATGCTGGTTCGATCCGCGAGCAAGCCCAGCAGTGCGGCGCCCAAGCCACCCATGCCGAATGCAAATCCGAAAAACAGGCCCGAGACCATTCCCACCTTGCCGGGAATGAGCTCCTGCGCATAGACCAAGATCGCTGAAAACGCGGATGACAAGAGCAGCCCGATCACGATCGTGAGCGTCGTCGTCCAAAAAAGATCTACGTGTGGGAGCAGCAGCGCAAAGGGCGCAACTCCGAGAATCGAAACCCAGATGACGGGCTTGCGTCCAATGCGGTCGCCCATCGGACCGCCGACCAGCGTGCCGATGGCCGATGCGAACAGGAAGACGAACAGATGCACCTGTGCGCTCTGCACCGACAATCCAAATTTCTCTATCAAGTAAAACGTGTAGAAGCTGCCGAGCCCGGCGACGTAGAAGTACTTCGAGAAGATCAGCACGAGTAAGACGCCAATGGCAAGCAGCACGGCCTTGCGCGGATACAGTGGCACCGCTTCGATTCGCTTACGGCCAGCTGCGACGGCAACATGGTGCACGCTGTACCAGCGACTCACCTGCAGCAGCATGACGATGGCGATCAACGCCACCAGTCCGAACCAAGCCACGCTACTCTGCCCGAATGGCACGATCACCGCGGCGGCAAGTAACGGGCCAATGGCACTACCTGTATTGCCGCCGACCTGAAACACCGACTGCGCGAGTCCGTGTTGTCCGCCCGACGCAAGACGAGCAATGCGCGATGACTCGGGATGGAAGACCGCCGAGCCCAGACCGACCATCGCTGCAGCGAGCAGCACCATTCCGTAGGTGGATGCGTACGCCAGCAGGATCAGCCCGCATAACGTAGACGTCATTCCGAACGGCAGCGAATAAGGCTGAGGACGGCGATCGGTGTAAAGGCCGATCAGCGGCTGCAGAAGCGACGCGGTTAACTGAAAAGTGAGAGTGATGAGCCCGATCTGTCCGAAGCTCAGATGGAAATCCCCTTTCAAGATCGGATACATCGCCAGGATCAGCGACTGCATCATGTCGTTGACCATGTGTGAGGCGCTTAACGCGCCCAACACTCTGTAGGCCGCTTTGGGCTGGGCAATAGACGTGGTCGCGGCGGTGGCGGAAATGGACATGGCGATGTGATTCTCGCATCGTCCATATGCTGGATCTCGGGCGCAGACCAAACACACGCCTTTCACGTAATCTACAAATCTCTGCCTAACCGATAAATTGTTCGTGGCGAAGCGAGTCCGTAACACCAGCCCGTCCAGCGCCGGGCACTCGACCAACGACCCGAGCGACGACGCGCTCGTGCGCGTGCGTGAGCTTGCGGGCCAGCATCCTGCGGACGCAGTCGCGCTCGCACTCGTTGAGATGGAAGCAGCTCGCACCAGCAACGATATCGCTCGCTGTGGCGAGGCCGCGTTGGCGGCCGCCCAGGCCTACTGGAGCACCGGTGACCTGGTGACGGCCGAACGCTACCTCGAAGCCGCGCTGGCTGCCTTCGAGCAGAGTGGCCAACACAGGCGGCTTGGCACTGCGTACAAGCTACGCGCGGTGTTGTTCATCTCGCTCGACAAAGTGAGCCTGGCGCTGTCAGCAGCGCTGAAAGCGCTTGGCTATCCGGACATATCGGCGACAGATCGTATGCATTTGTACGGAACGATCGCGATCTGTTTTCACTCTCTGTTCGATCTGCCCACTGCCCGTCACGTGCTCGAGCAGTACGCGTGGCCGGAAGCGGAGCGCTCACGTGATCCGCAGGCGATCGTCGCGTGCGCCTCGCGCTGCGCCGCGATGCTGCATGACTACGCGTGCTGGACCAAAAATATTCCGAACGTCAGCACAGTAGGCGCCGATCGCCCGACTCTAGAGTCCACGTCGGCCTATTTGACGCGCGCCAAGCAGTATCTGGCGCTCTGCAATTCGCATCTTGACGAGGTCCCCCTTCCGGAGCGCGCGTGGGCTCTTGCGCAGAAAGGAGTCGTGGTATCGCTGGCGGACGGGTGGGACAAGGCAGCTCCTATTTTTGACGAATCGCTCGCGCTTGCTTCCGAATTTCCGCGTCAGCAAGTGGCGGCATTGGTGACGGCGGGAATGGCCGCGCGGATTGCCGGCCGTTTTGAAATGGCGCGCGACTTCTTATTGCGCGCCCGCCCACTGCCGGCGGCCGAGCCCGCGCTAACGCAACGGATCATCGCGTACGAGTTGTCTTATGCGTTTCAGGCGCTCGGCGAAGCCGACGCAGCAACTGAGGAAATGCGCAGGTTTGCTGATTTGCAAGTACGCAAAACGCGCATGGCGGAAGAATGGATCGACGATGCCGCTAACAAGCGACGTTACGGCAGCCAGTTCGAGTTGGCGGCCGCCAAGGAACTGATGCTGGGTAAGGTGGAGCCGGCCGCGCTGCGTCGGGCAGTCGATTACATCGAGAACAATTTACGCCAGCGGCTCGCGATATCGGAAGTGGCTCTACATGCCCACGTGAGCACGCGGACACTGCAAAATCTGTTTCAAGTGCATAAGGGATTGCCAGCGAGCGAGTTCATTCGCGAGCGTCGCATGCAACGCGCTGATCAACTCTTGCGGGAGGCGCGTAAATCGGTCGCGCAAGTTGCCGAAGCCAGTGGATACTCGAGCGCTGCGAATTTTTCTCGCGACTATCGGCGTCGCTTCGGGCGCGTACCGTCGTCGGTCCTGCATCGCGGCGAACAGATATCTCCCGCCCGGGCCGCCGTTGCGAAATAGCTTCGCCGCGGTTCAAGCACTTTTTGACGCTAGGACTGGCCTCTGATGCCTGGGAAGAAACGCGGCCACGACGCCCAGCAGCGGTAGATACGCAATCGCCTGGTGAACGTGTTCAATGCTGGTTCGATCCGCGAGCACGCCCAGAAGTGCGGCGCCCAGGCTGCCCATACCGAATGCAAATCCGAAAAACAAACCCGAGACCATTCCCACCTTGCCGGGGATGAGCTCCTGCGCATACATCAGGATCGCCGAAAAGGCGGATGACAACAGCAATCCGATCACGACCGTGAGCGTCGTGGTCCAAAACAGGTTTGCGTGCGGTAGCAGCAGCGATGTGAGGTGCCGGTGAAGACGGCGTGCCGTGCGGTGGTGGGGAGTGCGCTACGTACCGTTAAGCGGCGCGCGGATAGTAGCAATGGGCACCTGCGCATTCGTGCAGGTGTCGGCAACGTCATCATTGCAAACTTGATAGAAGAGTTACATCGCCGATATCAGGAATGGAAGTGCCGTGCTATGTCCGCTTTCGACCCATTGCGGACATTCGCCCGTCGCAAAGCGGACATTCTCACACCAGCGCTCCGCTCGGTCAGGGTTTTAAGTTCGCGCTGTGTGGGACGGGGTTTCTAGTCCACGCCCCCTGACGCCGCGCGGGCCGCCGCCCAAGCGGCGACGATGGCGCGATTGGTGGGTACGTTGGCGAGAAACGTTGCCCGCTCCTCGTCGCCGAGCAGCGCAGCGCGTTCCCTCAGGAGCCCGTGGGCAGTAGTCAAGAATTCCCAGGCGCGCGGCGAGCCCGCTGCGGCGAGTACGTCGTGGCAGGTGAGATAGATCCACAGAGGGTCCTCGGTGCCGTCGATCGAGCCCCCGCCGTCGACGTGCGCGATAACCTCGCCGATGGCCGTCATCGCTCCTTCGATGTCGCCGCGCGCGAGGGCGATCCGGGCGAGGCCGGCAATCGGCTCCGGCGGCATGGTCGTGCGGCCAATCTCGCGAAACAGCGCGAGCGAGGCCTGGTAACAGGCTGCCGCCTCGTCCAGTTCGCGGAGGGCCACGTGGGCATGAGCGCGCACGCTGTGCAAGACCGCTTGAAGATCGCGGTCCTTCAGCTCCTCGGCGAGCTGCATCGCTTGCGTCGACCACCCGATAGACGCGGCCGCGTCACCGCGTCGAAACGCGCTGATCGACATGTTGGCGAGGAGGTACGAATCGGCGTAGCGCTGGTCGATCTCGGCGGACAGGCGCCGGCCGGCTTCGAACAGCTCGAGCGCGGCGTCGTAATTGCCGAGCTGCTGCTCGGTCTCGCCGAGGTTGTTGATCATGCCGCTCTCGAGGGAACGGTGGCCGATCGCGCGAGCGACGGCAAGCGCTTTGCGGTAGTAGTGGCGTGCGATGCCGTACCGGCCACGCTGTGTCGCGAGAATGCCGTGCTGCCCGAGCGTCGTCGCCTCGACGCTGCGGTTGCCAGCTTCCCGCGCCAAGACGAGCGCTTGCTCAACGTGCGCCTGCGCGGCGGCGTAGTCGCCCTGGAACTGCAGCGCGCGCGCCCCATTGATCCGCGCCAAAAGCGCCGCAGCAGGGTGCCCCGCGCGCTCGGCGCAAGCGACGGCGCGCGCCGCCGCCACAACCGCGGCCGGATAATCGCCCAAGACGAGTGCAAGCGAGGCGCGCAAACCGGCCGCGCGAGCGCGACAGGCATCGTGGTCGAGCGCCTCAGCGACCTGCTCGAGCAGGGCCACATCGTCAGCTTGTTCGCTGCGGCGGCCCGTGCGCGTGTAGATGCCGCTCCTAGTCTCGAGAAGCGAGAAGCGAGTGGTTCGGTCGTCGGCGGGAACGAACGCGAGGGCGCGGCCAATGTATTCGAGCGCGGCGGCATTGGCGTAACTCCGCGCCGCATCCTCGCCGGCGCGGCGCAGGTAATCGACCGCGTTGACGATGTCGCCAGCGCGCTCGTAGTGCTCCGCGATCAGGCCGAAATACTCGCTCGCGCGATCACCGCTGCGAACGACCAGCCAATCGGCCGTCACTCGATGGTGTTCCTTGCGCGCACGCTTCAGCACGCCCTGGTAGGCGACCTGGTGCAGCACGTGGTGCTTGAAGACGAACTCGCGCGTTCCCTCGAAGGCGCTCGTCTCTCGACCATAGGCGAGCTCGCGCCGCGTCAGGCCATCGAGGGCAGGCGTCGCGGCGGGCGCGATGCGCTCCAGTGCTTCGTCCCAGAAGACGTAGCCAATCACGCTCGCCTGCTTCAGCGCGGTCTTCTCGGCCGGGGGTAGGCCGTCGATGCGCGCCTGGATCACGCCGGCGAGCGTCGACGGCACGCGAACGTCGAGCAGCTTGGCGGCCGAGACGCGCCACGGCTCGCTGGCGGTGACGATGACGCCGTCGTCGATGAGCATGCCGATGAGCTCCTCGATGAAGTACGGGTTGCCTTCGGCGCTGCTCTCGAGCAGGTCGCACAGCGCCGCAGGCACCGTCTCGAGCCGGCTGAGGAGCGCTTCGATCAGCTCACGCGTGCCGCTCTTGGAAAGCGGCGCGAGGTCGACGCGCAGGTGCTCGTTGCGGCCGCTGACCCAGAGCGGACAGCGCTCGAAAAGGGTTGAGCGCGTCAGGCAGAGGATGAATAGTGGCAGGTCGGCGCACGATTGAGCGAGGTGGTTGACGAAGTCGAGCGAACCCTCGTCAGCCCAGTGCAGATCGTCGAGGAGCAGCACGACCGGCATGCTGCTGTCGCGCTGCAGAGCGCGAAAGTACGACGCGAGGGCGTGGAAGGCGCGGTCGCGGATCTGCTTGGCCTCACCGGCGATCGCCGCGATGTGCGGGTCGTCGTGGTACTCGAAGCCGATCAGCTCGCCGATCAGCGCCGTGTATTCGGCGGCGTGATTGCCGAGCACTGTGCCGAGGCCGGCGGCGAGCTTAGCCTGAGCGACCGACTGCGCGTCGCTCTCAAGGATCTCGAAACGCCAGACGAGTAGGTCGCGGAGCAGTCCGTACGGGATGTTGTTGCCGTACGGCTGGGGGCGGCCCTGGAAGAAGCGCACCGGCTCGCGCAGCAACTCGAGCCAATGCGTGAATTCGAGGCCGAGGCGGCTCTTGCCGATGCCGGGCTCGCCGACAATCGTCACTTGGCGCAGGCTGTTGTCCCCGCACGCGGCCAGGAACGCCTCGGAAATGAGCGCGAGGTGGGCCTCGCGCCCGACCATTTGCGTCTCGATCCCTTCCAGGCCGCGGTTGGCGATGCGAAAGGCGCGTGGCTTGGCGCGCATCACAAGATAGCTGCGCACCGGGACGGTGATTCCCTTGATCGCGATCGGCGCCTGCGCCTCGACATCGAAGATGCCGCGCACGTGCCGATAGGTTTCGTGGCTGATCCGAAGAGCGCCGGCCGGGGCCGTCTGTTCCATGCGCGCAGCGATGTTGACCGTGATGCCGCGAATGCTCCCCTCCGCGTTGATGCCGCCGCCGAGCAGGACCGGGCCGGTGTGGATGCCGACGCGCAGATTAAAGCCTTCGAGTGCGTACCGTTGGCGGTACTCAGCCGCGAGCGGCGCGGCCTCGGCAAGGATGGCCAGACCCGAGCGGACCGCCCGCGCGGCGTCATCCTCCAGCGCCTGGTCGGCGCCGAACGCCGCGAGGAGGCTGTCGCCGGCGTATTGAAGGACGCGCCCGCGCTGCGCGTGAATGATCGAGGTTAGCCTCTCCAGCGCGCTGTCCATTACGGCGTGAACGTCTTCCGGATCGAGCAGTTCGCTGAGCTGCGTTGACCCAACGACGTCCATGAACAGCACGGTCACGGTCTTGAGCTGTTGCGTCCCGCTCTCACGCTGCCGCCGAGCTGCAAGCTCTTGCTGAAGCGGCGCCACCGCCGTGGCAACAACGGCATCACCAAGAATCGTACGCTGAGCCTCCAGGGCGGCGATCACCGATTCGATCTGCTCCGTAGTCTGATACATGCGTCTGCATCGGCCTTGGATCGGTGGACTTCTCCGTCTAGCGTTCAGGCGACCTCAGAAGCGGACCTACATATTCCTTCGATACTGCCCGCCCACCTCAAACAACGCATTCGTGATCTGCCCAAGCGAGCAGACGCGTACCGCATCCATCAACACCTCGAACACGTTGTTGTTATCGATCACCGCGCGCTGAAGCCGTTGCAGCATTTTCGGCGCTTGTTTGGCGTGACGCTTCTGAAAATCCTCCAGCCGCT
>CAWBRQ010000002.1:0-545958 GCA_963791315.1 uncultured beta proteobacterium | reverse complement strand
AGAAAAAGCCCGATCAGACTGAGCCCGCGCTGGCGCTGGACTGAACCGCTGCGGTTGCATCTGAAACCCTTGGTACTAGTCATTTTTTTCAACATTTTCAAGGTTCTGCCGTCGCCGGCTACCGGAAGCTGCCAATGCGGCCCATATTGCCAAAATTCATCCAGATGAAGAAGGCTCGACCGACAATGTTTTCGTCTGGTACGAATCCCCAAAAGCGGGAGTCCTCGCTGTTATCCCGATTGTCCCCCATCATGAAATAGTGCCCCGGGGGAACCCGGCAAACCACCCCGCTCCCGCTGTATTGGCAAGCCCCCGGGTGGGTGTTACCCGGCGCTTCCCGACTGCTGCCAGGCGAGACCGAGTCATCGACAATCAGCCGGTGGGACGTCTCACCCAGCCTCTCGACGAATTGCGGGTAGCTACGCATCCGCTCGGCGTCGTAATACGGGTCGCTTTTCTCGAGCGGCACAGGCTGGCCGTTGATCGTCAGCTGCTTGTTGACGTACTCGATTCGATCCCCGGGCAAGCCAACGACGCGCTTGATGTAGTCCTGTGAGGCATTTAGCGGGTAGCGGAACACCATCACATCGCCGCGCTTCGGCTGACCGAGCTCGAGCACCTTGCTGTTGATGACCGGCAGCCGAACTCCGTACTCGTACTTGTTCACCAGAATCAAGTCGCCGATTTCCAGCGTCGGGACCATCGATCCCGACGGGATCCGAAACGGCTCGAACAGGAACGAGCGCAGCAGGAAAACCACCAGGATGACCGGAAAGAAGCTGGCCGTGTACTCGAGCCACGCGGGCTGGCGCACGGTGCCGTCCTCAAGGCTCTTTCGCTCCTGCTCGACAATCGGCTCGTGGCGGTCGAGCGCCGCGCGATTGCGCGTATCGAAATCCGCGAGCAGCCGCGCCGCCTTGGCTTTGCGTTGCGGTCGAAACACAAGCTTGTCCGCCACGTACAGCACGCCGGTGAAAACAGTCAGTACAAAGAGAATCAGCGCGAAGTTCATCTCATTACTTCTCGTCTACTTGCAGGATGGCCAAAAACGCTTCCTGCGGAATCTCAACGGTGCCGACCTGCTTCATTCGTTTCTTCCCCGCTTTTTGCTTTTCGAGCAGTTTTTTCTTGCGCGTGATGTCACCGCCGTAGCATTTCGCAAGAACGTTCTTGCGCAGCGCCTTTACGTTTTCGCGCGCGATGATGTTGGCGCCGATGGCCGCCTGGATCGCGACGTCGTACATCTGGCGCGGAATCAGCTGGCGCATCTTGGCCGCGATCTCACGCCCACGATACGGTGCATTGACCCGATGAACGATCGCAGACAGCGCGTCGACGCGGTCGCCGTTAATCAGCATGTCGACCCTGACGACGTCGGCCGAGCGGTACTCCTTGAACGCGTAGTCCATCGAAGCGTAGCCGCGCGACACCGACTTGAGTCGGTCAAAAAAATCGAGGACGATCTCCGCCAGCGGCAGATCGTAGGTCAGATGCACCTGCCGCCCGTGGTACGCCATGTTGGTTTGCACGCCGCGCTTGCCGGTCGCCAGCGTGATCACCGGCCCGACATACTCCTGCGGCACGAAGATCGTCACACTGACGATCGGCTCGCGAATTTCCTCGATACGCGCCGGGTCCGGCAGCTTCGACGGATTCTCGACCGACAGCACAGTGCCATCGCGCAGCACGACTTCGTACACCACCGAAGGCGCGGTGGTAATAAGCGCCATGTCGTATTCCCGCTCGAGCCGCTCCTGAACGATGTCCATGTGCAGCAATCCGAGAAACCCAGCCCGGAAACCGAAGCCAAGCGCCTGCGAAACCTCGGGCTCGAAGTGCAGCGCCGAGTCGTTCAGCTGCAGCTTGGTCAGCGCATCGCGCAGCGCTTCGTACTGATTGGCCTCGACCGGGAACAAGCCTGCGAACACCTGCGGCTTCGCCTCCTTGAATCCAGGCAGCGGCAGCGCTGCGGGCTTCGAGGCGAGCGTTATTGTGTCGCCGACATGGGCATCGCGCAGCTCCTTGATGCCGGCGATGACGAAGCCGACGGCGCCGGCAGACAGCTCTTCCCGCGCGCGCGACTTCGGAGTGAATACCCCGACTTGTTCGATCAAATGCGTGGCGCCGCTCGCCATCAGCAGAATCTTGTCGCGTGGCCGCAGCACGCCGTTGAACACGCGAACCAGAACAACCACACCGACGTAGTTGTCGAACCAGGAATCGATGATCAGCGCCTGCAGCGGCGCTTGCGCGTCACCCTTCGGCGGCTGGCACGCGCTCGATAATGCGCTGCAGAATCTCGTCGATACCCTGCCCGGTCTTCGCGCTGATGCGGATTGCATCGGTTGCATCCAGGCCGATCACATCCTCGATCTCGGCCGCGGCTTGGTCCGGGTTCGCAGACGGCAAGTCCATCTTGTTCAGCACCGGCAGCACTTCCACGCCGAGCTCGAGCGCGGTGTAGCAATTTGCCACTGTTTGCGCTTCGACTCCCTGCGTTGCGTCGACCACCAGTAACGCACCCTCGCAGGCCGACAGCGATCGGCTGACTTCGTAGGAGAAGTCGACGTGGCCGGGCGTATCGATCAGGTTCAGGTTGTATTTGCCGCCATCAGCCGCGATGTATTCGAGCGCCGCAGTTTGCGCTTTGATCGTGATGCCGCGCTCACGCTCCAGGTCCATCGAGTCGAGCACCTGCGCTTCCATTTCGCGATCACTCAAGCCGCCGCAGCGCTGGATCAGGCGATCGGCCAGCGTCGACTTGCCGTGGTCGATGTGCGCGATGATCGAAAAGTTTCGGATGTGCTGCATGCGTCGCAAATGAAAAGCGGCAAGAAAAAGGGGGTGGCCGTTAAGACACCCCCTTGCGGTGTTGGGCGCGGATTTTACCGCGCTGTGGCGCTGGTCCACCGAGTCTATCGGCGAATGATCACAAAGCGCGTCGCATCGCCGCGCTTGACCAGCACCGCAACGTCACGTTTCGGGTCCAGTTTCGCAACCGCATCGTTGAATTGACGCGTATTCTGCACATCGACGTTGTTCATTTGCAGGATCAAGTCGCCCTGTCCGCACACCGGACGCCGCGGCCAACCCCTCGGCGACGTCGACCTGCACGCCACCCCGAACGCCGAGTTCCTTCAGGCGCTCGGCGGACACGTCCGACACGGCAAGGCCCAGCACGTTGGCTGCCGCGCCGGGTTTCGGCGCATCCGGCCCGCGAGTGCTGGCACGCGCTCGGCCGGCAACTCGACGACCGTGATCGGCAGGTCGCGCTGGGTTCCCTTGCGAAACACGGTCATGTTGACTGCAGAGCCCGGCTTGGTGCTACCGACGATGCGCGGCAGATCAGCTGGCGCGCTCGATCGGGCGACCATCGAACTGCAGGATCACGTCGCCTGCCTCGACGCCCGGCTTTTTGCGCCGGACCGTCCTTGTCGACACTTGATGACGCACCGCCCCTTGTGGCTTCGCAAGCCGATCGCCGTTGCCACTTCACGCGAGACTGCTTCGATGCCCGACGCCGATGCGTCCGCGAATGACGCGGCCCGACGTGCGCAACTGTTGCTGCACGTTGTTCGCTTCGTCGATCGGTATCGCGAACGAGATACCGTTGTAGGCGCCCGACGTGGTGAAGATCTGCGAATTGATGCCGACCACCTCGCCGCGCATGTTGATCAGCGGTCCTCCGGAGTTGCCCGGGATTGACCGCAACGTCGGTCTGGATGAACGGCAGAAAGTCGCCGGTATCGCGCGACTTTGCGCTGACGATGCCGGCGGTGACCGTAGTTTTCGAGCCCGAACGGCGACCCGATAGCGATGACCCATTCGCCGACGCGCAGCTTGTTGGGGTCGCCCATGCGCACCGCAGGCAAACCGGTCGCTTCGACTTTGAGTAGCGCCACATCGGTGCGCGTGTCGGTGCCGATCACCTTCGCCTTGAACTCGCGACGATCAGACATCGTCACCGTGATGTCGTCGGCACCACGCACCACGTGCGCGTTGGTCATGACGTAACCGTCCGGCGACAGGATGAATCCCGAACCCAGCCCGCGCGGAACGTCGCGCCGCGGCGCAGGCTGCTGAGGACCCTGGCGTGGTTGCGGTTGCTGCGGAGGATTCGGAAAGAACCGGCGGAAAAATTCGAACATCGGATCGTTTTCGTCGATGTCCGGAAACGGCAATGCGCTCTGCCCGGCGCCGGCACGGGCCGTCGTGCGAACACCGACGACTGTCGGTCCGACACGCTCGGCGAGGTCGGCGAAGTCCGGCAGCACCTGGACCGGCGCAGAGCCGACAGTCGGCTGCGCCGACACATCCGATGTGAACTGGGGCACTGACGTAATCGCCAGTGCGCCAAGCACCAAGGCGAAGACTGCAACGGCGTACCTGCGAATCATGCTTTCTTCCTCTAACGAAAGATCAGCGCGCGACTATCGCGCACCGCGAAATTCGACCGAACCCGCAACCGAACGCACAGTCGACGGCGGTACTTCACCCACGACGGTCACCAGTGAGTCACCTACTCCGCCGCGAAAACGCAGAGGTGGGTCCATGAATCTGCAACGCATCGCCGGACGGCACTTGCGACCCTGCGCCAGGCGCCGATAACAGTGCATGCGGCTCGATAAAAACGGACACGGTCGCAAGCCCGTCCGAAAACACGGCCTGCATCGCGTCGGAGCCTCCGATACGGCGCGCAACCTCGCGCGTCTTCCGAAAGCCGGCGGCGCGGGTACGAGCCATCCGTGCTGCGACAGATCAGCCTTACGATAGTCGCTACGCTCGACCGACCAGCCTTCGGTCGACCACGACGGACGCAGCTTCGCCCGATCGATTTTCTCGCCGATTCGAATATCGGTAAACGCAATCTGTTCGATCACTTCACGTTGCTCGTTAAGCGTCTGTGCCCGCAACAGCAGGCCACTCACCCGATCGACCCAAAGGCGATAGCCATAGCGTGCATTATCTTTTGGCTCGAGCATCAGCATCTGACATTCGATGCCGGCCACGCGCTCGATATCACCCAACTTCAACGTATAGCGCTCCAAAATCTCTTCGGGCGACGCGCTGGCAAGTCCCGGGAACGATTCTTCCACGTTGCGCTGCTCGACCACGATGCGGCGCGTCTCCGGAATAAAGCACTGCACCTGATCGCTAGCGTTGGAACGCCGTCGAATGAACTCGCGCGGCTTACCGTCGAGCGTCTGGATACGCTCGTGAGAATAAGTACCGTCGAACAGATGCGTGATCCGCGACGAGCGCATCTCGCCGCTCGACTGATATACGACCGTGCCCTGATAATTGACGCGTTGCGCGGCCTGCCGTACTGCCTGGATCCACTGCACGTCGGTGCGCGCACGGGAGTCCTGCGCAATCAACGGCGCTTCCTGAATAGCGCACCAGTTGCGAAGACCAGCGTGCTCGCAAGCCCGCGCGCGCGGCCTGACGAATTCCTATGCGTTTTGACGGCGACTGCCTGCACGATTCAACGGTCCTCGGCGGTACGCAGATAGACGGTCGCGCGCGGAACGACGGAATCGACCGATCAACTCGCGATGCGCCGCCAAGTATGGATTAAACGAGGGATTCAAGCCCGCGCGCGTTGGCTATCGTGGGCAGTGACTTTTGAGCGGCCACATCGAGTCGCAGGAGGCGGCTGAATTCTTAGCCGACCGAAACAGTCTCGGGCGCCCGCATCAGCGGTACCGCGATAAACGCGAGCGCCGCGGCTGAAGCTGCGACCGCGAGTCCGGGCATCCAGTAACGGCGCAGCGCCCAACCCAGTGCGCGCGGCGCGCGGCGCCAATACGGTCGGCTCGGCCGAAATCGCGGCCGCCACACGCGCGCAGAACGCTTCCGCATCGCACGCGGCGACTTCGTCGGATCGTAGGGCGTCGCCAACGCGATGCAGTTCGATGCCAATGACGTCGCAGCGCCGGGTCGGCGCACAACGCTGCGATCACCGCTGCCGCTTCACTTCGATCCATCTCTCCGTCGAGCAAGACCGAAATGCGCTCCACCGTCAGAGACGCCACCTGATGTTTTGCCGTTTGCTTCGTCATGAACTCACCAACGCTTGTCTTTCGCTATGTCCAGGATCGGCCTCAATTCGAGCGCGATTGCCTCGCGAGCCCGGAAAATACGCGAACGCACCGTGCCGATCGGACACTGCATCGACTCGGCAATTTCCTCGTAACTCAACCCTTCCAGCTCGCGCAGGACGATCGCCGTCCGCAAATCCTCCGGCAGCTGATCGATCGCCCGGTTAACCGCCTCGGCGACCTGCCGGGTCACCAGCATGGAATCCGGCGTGTTCAGGTCTCTTAGGTGGTCGCCGTCGTCAAAAGTTTCCGCATCCTCGACATCGGTCTGTGTGGACGTCGGCGCCCGCCGGCCCTGCGACACCAACCAGTTCTTGGCGGTATTGATGGCAATTCGGTACAGCCACGTATAAAAAGCGCTGTCTCCGCGAAAATTCGGCAAGTGCCCGATACGCCTTGACGAAGGCCTCCTGCGCCACGTCTTCGATCTCGCCGGGTCACGGATCAGCCGCGACAGCAGGCGAAAAATCTTGCGCTGGTACTTGACGACGAGAAGGTCAAATGCGGCCTTATCGCCGCGTTGCACCCGCTCGACCAGCTGTTGGTCGATCTCCCGATCAGACATGCTGCCGCTGCCGACTCAGCGCCGGTCGCACGCGTCAATGATCCACTCGAGTTGGCACGGTTGGTGCGATGCTGTCCCTTGGTCACGTCGCGCGGCATTACCCTCCCCCAGCGTGGTGCACCCAAAGCTGCCGATAGGTCGATTGCGGCAGCGAATCCGGCCAGATCGCTACCAACATGGTGCCGCGCCGCAAGCTTATCAACCACGGGCGAGCGAACGTGCAGTGTGCACGGTTGCCGCGGATCGTGACTCCGACCCGTCGGAGCCCTGCTGGGCCGCACTCGCGCACCCTGATCTCGCCTATCGACGAAACACCGACTTCGAATGGTCCGTGGGTACGAGTTCGCGTTGCCACCCAAACGCCCAGAGCGCTGAGCGGCCGCCAGCAGCATCAAGTCGGGCTAAATGGATCGGACCCGATCGCGGCGGCCAGCATCCGCCGCGCAGGCGCTCAGCGCAATCGCGACACCTACCCGACGCCAGCGCCGTGCGCGCGATGACGGCTGCAGCGTGGTCCATGGCACCAACAACTGGCTAATCCGCTTAAATACCAGCGTGCCGTTCGTTCCGCCGAACCCGAACGAGTTCTTCAGCGCGACGTCGATGCGCATCTCGCGGCGCGGTATTGGCGCAGTAGTCGAGATCGCACTCAGGATCCTGGTTGAAGATATTGATCGTCGGCGGCGAGATTTGATGGTGCACCGCCAGTGCCGTAACGACCGACTCGATGCCGCCGGCGCCGCCGAGCAAATGTCCGGTCATCGACTTGGTCGAGTTGACCACGAGCTTGTGCGCTGCTTCTCCGAGCGCCGCCTTAATCGCCTTCGTCTCGTTGATATCGCCCAGCGGTGTCGACGTGCCGTGCGCATTCAGGTAATTGACCTCGTCAGCATTGACGCCTGCGCTGCGCAGCGCGGCGAGCATGCAGCGGCGCGGCCCGTTCATATCGGGCGCGGTCATGTGGTACGCGTCGGCGCTCATGCCGAAGCCGATCAGCTCGCAGTAGATGCGAGCGCCGCGGCGCTTGGCATGCTCGTACTCTTCGAGCACCATGATCCCTGCGCCCTCGCCCAGCACGAAGCCGTCGCGATCACGGTCAAAGGGTCGGCTCGCGGTCGTCGGATCGTCATTGCGAATCGAAAGCGCCTTCATCGAATCGAACCCGCCGAAACCGAGCGGAGAAATAGTCGATTCCGAACCGCCGGCGAGCATCACGTCGGCATCGTCATACTCGATCATGCGGCCGGCGTCACCGATCGAATGCAGACCGGTCGTGCACGCAGTGACGATCGCCAGATTCGGTCCTTGCAATCCGTAGTGGATCGACACCGAGCCGGCGATCATGTTGCTGATCGAGCCCGGAATCAGAAACGGCGATACGCGCCGCGGCCCGCGATTCATCAGCTCCGTGTGATTGTCTTCGATCATCGGCAGTCCGCCGATGCCCGAGCCGATCACGCAGCCAATGCGCTCGCGGTTCGCGTCCGATACTTCAAGCCCGCTGAATCCTTGAGCGCTTGCGCCGACGCCGCGACGCCGTAGTGAATGAAGGTGTCGAGGTGCCGCGCTTCCTTCGACGGCATGTACTGTCGCGACGTCGAACCCCTTGACCTCGCCGGCGATGCGGCACTGTAGCCCGGTCGTATCGAAGCGCGTGATCCGATCGATGCCGGAGCGCCCCGCGAGCATCGCTTCCCACGATGTTGCAACGTCGTTACCGACCGGGCACACCATCCCGAGGCCGGTGGCCACGACGCGGCGATGTTGCAAGGTGTTTCCCGGGATTGGTAACGCGAGTGAAGAAGATCAGACTTTCTGATGCGAATTGATGTAGTCGATCGCCTGCTGCACGGTGCGGATTTTCTCGGCTTCTTCGTCCGGGATCTCGCATTCGAACTCGTCTTCGAGCGCCATCACCAGTTCGACCGTGTCGAGCGAATCCGCGCCGAGGTCTTCGACAAATGCTGATTCGTTCTTGATATCGGCCTCGTTGACGCCGAGTTGCTCGGCGACAATCTTCTTGACTCGTTGTTCGATGTTTTCCATTCACTCCTCCAGAGCAAAAAAGCGCGCGAATTCTAACAGCCCGCTGTCATTCGAAATACGGCAGGTCATGTACATGCCGCCGTTGACATGAATCGTGGCGCCCGAAATGTACGACGCTGCCGGCGATGCGAGAAACACCACCGCCGCGCCGATTTCGTCCGCAGCACCGAACCGGCCGAGTGGAACCTGCGCCAGAAGCGACTGCGTTTGCTGCTCGTTCAGTTCGCGCGTCATATCGGTGTCGATGAATCCGGGCGCGATGCAGTTGACCGTGATATTGCGGCTACCGACTTCGCGCGCCAGTGCCCTCGTCATCCCTGCGACGCCGGCCTTCGCGGCCGCGTAGTTGGCCTGACCAGCGTTGCCGCTGGCTCCGACCACCGACGTAATGTTAACGATGCGACCGTGACTGGCCTTCATCATGCCGCGCAGCACTGCGCGCGACAGCCGAAAAACAGCAGACAGATTGGTATCGATCACCGACTACCAGTCATCGTCCTTCATGCGCATCGCCAGCGTATCGCGCGTGATGCCGGCGTTGTTCACGAGAATCGAGAGCTTCCCAGCTTCCTGGCCAATCGCGTCGACCAGCGCATCGCCGGCCGCTGCGTCGCGCACGTCGAGCACCGCGCCCCGACCTCGTCCGCCGGCTGCAGCGAGTCGCTGCGAGATCTGGGCAGCGCCGCTCGGTGATGTCGCAGTTCCGACGACGAACGCGCCGGCACGCGCCAGATGATCTGCAATCGCCTGACCGATTCCGCGCGATGCCCCAGTGACCAGCGCCACTTCGTCGCCCAGGCAGTCGAGATGGAACACATTCATCGCGGAAGCGCGGCCAGAGTGCCCACGAGCGTCGCAGCGTCATTGATCACGAGGCTTTCGAGAGCCGGGGCGATACGCTTGGTCAGACCCGACAGCACGCGCCCCGGCCCACACTCGATCACGTGAGTCACGCCAAGCTCACTGATCTTGCGAATGGTTTCGACCCAGCGCACCGGGCTCGCCGCCTGGCGCGCCAGTGCATCGGCGATGTGGGATGGCTCCGATTCGCCGACATCGACGTTGTTCATCACAGCGATCGACGGTTTTTTCAAACTGACCTCTGCGAGCCGCTCGCGTAGACGATCGCTCGCAGGCTGCATCAGTGATGAATGAAACGGAGCCGACACCGAAAGTGGCACGGCGCGCTTGGCGCCGAGGCGTTTCGCAGCTTCACAGGCGCGCTCGACGGCGCCCGTGTGGCCGCAATCACGACCTGCGACGGCGCGTTGAAGTTCGACGGGCTCGACGACTTCGCCGGCGCAGCTTCGCGGCACGCCGCCGCACCTCATCGTCCGCGAAACCGAGAATCGCCGCCATCGAGCCGACCCCGACTGGCACCGCATCCTGCATCGCTTGCGCACGGAAGCGCACCAACCGCACCGCGTCCTCCAGGTCGAGCGTACCCGCCGCCACGAAGGCCGTGTACTCGCCGAGACTGTGTCCAGCGACAACGGAGGCTCCGCCCCGCCTGCGTCGCGCCAGGCGCGTAAATCGCCATTCCGGCAGCAGCAGTGCCGGCTGCGTGTTGACGGTCAAGTTCAGTTCCTCGGCGGCCCCGCATCGATCAGCGCGCCGATGTCCTGCCCGAGCGCACTCGATGCACGACCGATGACCGACTGAACCGTTGCGTTGTCGCGCAACGAATCGAGCATCCCGACCGACTGCGATCCCTGGCCAGGAAACACGAAGGCGATTTTCATCTGAGTGCGTTACCACCTCAGCAACACTGAACCCCACGTGAACCCGCCGCCGACGCCCTGCAGCAGCACGTGATGGCCGCTGCGTATGCGGCCGTCGCGCACGGCGAGGTCGAGCGCGAGCGGAACCGAGGCCGCCGATGTATTGCCGTGACGATCCACGGTCACGACGACCTTGGAATCCGGCACACCGAGTCGCTTGGCGATCGCGTTCATAATTCGTATGTTGGCCTGATGCGGAATGAACCAGTCGAGTTGTTCGGCGCTCATACCGGCTGCTGCAACACGTTCACCGCTGAGGTCCCGAGCACATTGACCGCAAGCTTGAAGACTGCCGGACCATCCATCGTCAGAAATGGCTGCCCCTCGACTTTACCTTGCGATACGCGTCCGGCTGTGCACAGCACGCCGGCCTGCGATCCGTCGGCCTTCAACTCGCTGCGATCAGCCCTGGCTCGCCGGCCGCCTCGAGCACGACCGCGCCTGCGCCGTCGCCGAACAGCACGCACGTGGTGCGATCGTTCCAGTCGAGAATGCGCGAAAACACTTCGGTGCCGATCACGAGCGCGCGACGGTGCATCCCCGAGCGAATCATCGCGTCGGCGACAGCCAGAGCGTAGACGAAGCCGCTGCAGACCGCCTGCACGTCGAAGGCAGCCAGTTGGCCAGCCTCGAGTTGCGCCTGAATCAGGCAGGCGCAGCTGGGGAAGATCTGATCCGGCGTCGACGTCGCAACGACGATCAGGTCGATACTGCCGACGTCGACCTGGCCGACTCGAGCGCGGCGAGCGCCGCCCTCGCCCCGAGATCCGCCGTGGTGGTTCCCGGTTCGGCCATATAGCGCTGCCGAATGCCGGTGCGCGCGACGATCCATTCGTCGGACGTCTCGACGCCGCGGCTGAGCGAGGTCACGCGCGAGTTCGTCGTTGGTAACAACCCGCTCCGGCAGTGCGGACCCGGTGCCGGTGATGCGCGAATAGCGCCGCTTCATCGTGGCTCTTTCGCGCGCGCGGTCCTTCCGAGAAGGACTTCACTCGCCTCCCGGCGGCCGCGTGGCGGGCTCATACGCCGGCAGCAGCCGGCTGAATACCTCGGCTTGCCTGTTCCAGTTGCTCGAGTTGCGCAACGAAGGGCTGCATCGCGGCGACCGTGCGATCGAGGACGTGGTGACGTGCCTCCTCGTAGCCGCGCCTCAGCGCGCTGTCGAACGCAAGCTCGTCGGCCGAGCCGTGGCTCTTGACGACGAGTCCGTGCAGTCCGAGCAGGCTGGCGCCGTTGTGCCGACGATGATCGACGCGCTTGCGGAAGCGCCGCAGCACCGGGTAGGCCGCCAGCGCCATCACACGCGACAAAGCGTCGCGCTTGAATTCCTCGCGCACAAACCCGCCGAGCATCTGCGCCAGTCCTTCCGAAGTCTTCAACGCGACGTTTCCGACGAAACCGTCACAGACGATGACGTCGGTCGTGCCCTTGTAGATGTCGTTGCCCTCGACATTGCCGTACGAAGTTGAGCGGGCTCGCTCGCAGCAGTTCGGCCGTCTGCTTGACGACCTCGTTGCCCTTGATCATCTCCTCGCCGATGTTGAGCAGGCCGACGGTCGGCCGCTCGCACTCCTCGATCGCCGCCACCAGCGCCGAGCCCAGAACGGCGAACTGCAGCAGGTGATCAGGACTGCAGTCGACGTTGGCGCCGAGGTCCAGCATCGTCGTCGCGCCGCCCGACTGGTTTGGAAGCACGCCGGCGATCGCCGGCCGATCGATGCCGTCCAGCATCTTCAGCACGAAGCGCGAGATCGCCATCAGTGCGCCGGTGTTGCCGGCGCTGACGACGACGTCTGCGCGGCCGTCGCGCACCAGATTGATCGCGACCCGCATCGACGAATTGCGCTTGCTGCGCATTGCAGTCGCCGGCGCGTCGTCGCATCTCGACGACCTCCTCGGCATGCACGACCTCGATGCCGGTCCGACCGCTGGCCCTGAGCGCCGCTTCGATATCCGTCGGCCGGCCGACCAGTAACAGCGGTGCGTCGGGCTCTGTGCGACGAACGCAGCAGCGGCACGTGACGGGGACGGTGATCCCCGCCCATGCAGTCGATGGCGATCGACGTCACCGCGTACAACCGCCGCGGCGAGTTCGCGTCGTCACTCAGTTGAAAGTGGACGCGCGAAACGCTCGACTGCGGGACGATCAGTGCGATCGGCCAAATTACTCGTCGTTCTTGGTCTGAATAACCTTCTTGCCGCGATAGAAACCGGTTCGGGCTGATGTGATGACGACGATGCACCTCTCCGGTCGTCGGCTCGATCGCCGTCGGAGGATTCGTCAGGAAGTCATGGGAGCGATGCATCCCACGCTTCGAAGATGACTTCTTGTTCTGCTGGACAGCCATGGCTAACCCCGCGAAAAGGCGGCGATTGTACCCGAGCCATGGCGCTAAAAGTTGCACTAGTTATGCCGTTTCGTGCCATCGTCGTCATCTCGTAGCGCCAGCAGAACCGCGAAAGGATTCGGTGCAACAACAGGGCTTACATCCGTCTTCTGTTTCGGCTGGCGCGGAGCATTCGCCATGGCGCGGCACCAGCGGCAGCGAAAGAATTGCCTCGTCTTCGACCCAGTCATAAACGTTCATGCTTCGTGAGCCCACGATCGCTTCGATTTCGTCGTCCTCAATCGGCAACGCATTCAGTTCCTCTTCGCTGGCGACGAAACGAAACCGCGCCGTGCGCTCGAGCTCGAAATCGAGCGAAGCATTGCAGCGCTGGCAAATCAGCTGCAACCGTCCATTGAGATGCAGGTCGGCCGCCGGATAGCCATCGGCGTCGATCAAACCGGCTATTTCGTACCCGAGGCGATCCTGCGCCGTTGTGACGAACTCTGCGAGACGCGGCAGTTGGGCGACTAAGACTTCGCCCATCGACGCGGCGACCCGAGCGTGCAAGTTCAAAGCTATCGATCGTCGGCGCTGGAACAGACATAGGTGTAGCGAAGTGGTGGTTGAACAACGCGCAAACCCGCACATCTACACTTGTTAAATGGCACTCCCGATGATCGTACTCGCCTCGACGTCGCGCTACAGACGTGAGCTGCTCGCGCGTTTACGCTGCCCATTCGATGTACAAGCCCCTCACGTCGATGAGACCGCGTTGCCGTCCGAGGCACCGCGCGAAACCGCAGCTACGACTTGCCCTTGACAAGGCGGCTGCCGTCGCGGCGCGCCTTCCAGGCTCGATCGTCATCGGGTCGGATCAGACAGTCGACGTGGACGGAATCTCGCTCGGCAAGCCGATGTCTCACGAAGCTGCACTGGCGCAGTTGCAATCGCTGCAGGGGCGCACCGCCGTCTTTTACACCGCGCTGGCGGTGATAGGACCGAAAGCGGACGGTGTTCAGGTCGACTGCATTCTCACCACTGTCAAGTTCAAAAACTTGCCGAAGGAAAAGCTTGAGGCGTATTTGCACGCCGATCAGCCGTACGACTGCGCAGGCGCAGCGAAGATCGAATCGCTCGGTATCGTGCTCATTGAGAGTGTTGAATCGAGCGATCCGACCGCGCTGATCGGGCTGCCACTGATCCGACTGACGTCAATGCTCGCGGCAGCGGGTATCGATCTGCTAGCGCGCCGATGAGCGGCACGCTCTACCTGCTGCCGACACCCATTTCAGCGGGTTCGCTGAACGCCGCGCTGCCTCCGACTGCAATCGAGCTGGCGCATCGCATCGAACACTTTCTGGCGGAAGACGCGAAAACAGCGCGCGCTTTCTTGAAGCAGCTCAATCACCCGAAACCACTACGTGAGCTTTCGATCGTCGAGATCGGTCACGCTCCGCCGGACGATGACATCGCGGCGTGGCTGGCGCCGCTGCGCGTCGGCGCCGACGTCGCACTGTTGTCGGAAGCCGGCTGCCCCGCGATTGCGGACCCGGGCGCGACACTAGTGGCTGCCGCCCACCGCAATGGATGGAAAGTACAGCCGCTGGTCGGCCCGTCGTCGATCATCTTGGCACTGATGGCGAGCGGCCTTGACGGGCAGCACTTTCGTTTTGTCGGCTATCTGCCGATCGCCGCTGAAGCGCGCACAGCCGCAATCCGCGCCCTGGAATCCAAAGCGAACGACGAGACGCAGATATTCATTGAAACCCCGTACCGGAACGTCGCGTTGTTTGACTCACTGCTGCAACACTGCCGCCCGACGACGCGACTCGCCATAGCGGTCGATCTGACCGGCGATGCGGAGTTCATTAGGCAGTGCACTATCGAGCAATGGCGCACACAGACTGCAGCCGCGCAGCCGTCGCTCGCCAAGCAACCTGCTGTGTTCTGCTTGCTTGCCTAACTTGCTTTGCGGGGCGGCTCTGCGTAGCCGTCCGGCTGCCACAGAACGCGCCCGTCTTGTTCGACGACCTTTAGCGCGCGCAGGCCTCCGTAGCCGGCACACGCGCCACCTCGGCAGCCACCTGTTGCAGGATCGTAATAGGCGCCGTGCGTCGAGCACAGCAAGTGCTCGGCGTCGAAATCGAAGAACATTCCCGGTTGCCAGTCGAGTTCCATTGCCACGTGCGCGCATCGATTCAAGTATGCAAACGCACGGCCGCCGTAGCGGATCGCAAATGCGGGGGCGTTCCGCCCACCGATGTCGACGTCGAAGCGAACGCCCTGGCCGCCGTTGAGCAGATCTGTCGACGCGCAAATGTCGATTAGCACGTCATACATTCGCGAGGAGCCACGCGTGTAACTCCGGAACCGACTTGACCAAGGCAAGCGTCGGGTGCGGCGTCAGGTGTTCGTGTAAGTGCGCTCCATACGTCACGCCGACGCTACGAGCGCCGGCCGCCTCTGCCATCTGCAGATCGTGCGTCGTGTCACCGATCATCAGCATCCGCTGCGGCACGACGTTGAGCTCGTTGGCAAGGTCGAGCAGCATCGCCGGATGCGGCTTCGATTGCGATTCGTCAGCGCAACGCGAAGACGCGAATATCGGCCCGAGCCCGGTGGACTCGAACGCGCGCGCGAGCCCGCGCCGGGTCTTGCCGGTCGCAACCGCCAGTGGTACGCCTTTTGAGGCAAGTTCATCGAGCATCGCTCGCACCCCGTCGAACAGAACGATTTCCGGCTCGCCAGCCAGATAGTGGTGGCGATAGCGCGCCGAGAACTCTTCAGCACGGTCTGTTGCCAAGCCAGGAACCGCGTGCGACAAGGCGTCCAGCAATCCCAGGCCGATCACATGACTCGCCTGTTCCATCGTCGGCACCGCGAGCCCGAGATCGGCGGCCGCACTGCGAATACACGCCGCAATCATCGCGGTCGAATCAACGATCGTGCCATCCCAATCGAAAACGATCAAATCAAAGCGGCGCACCGAGTCCCTTTAAGAATTCGGCGCATTCGCTCGGCAATGGGGCTTCGAGTGTCATCGGATGGCTCGTAACCGGATGCTTGAAGTCCACCGCACCCGCATGCAGGAACATGCGTGCCAGCCGCGTAAGACCCGATGCTTCGCCGCCGCGCGCAATGCGTTTGTTC
Organism: uncultured beta proteobacterium; assembly: GCA_963791315.1. Lineage (GTDB taxonomy): Bacteria > Pseudomonadota > Gammaproteobacteria > Burkholderiales > Burkholderiaceae_F > JACCZX01. Next base: position 529,985 of record CAWBRQ010000002.1, on the reverse strand, counting down.
AACTCGAAGTCACCATACTTGTCGTCGCCGACAATCGGAAATCCGAGGTGCGTTAGGTGCACGCGGATCTGGTGCGTGCGACCGGTCTTCAGGTCGGCCTCCAGCAGCGAGAACGCACGGTAGCGCTTGAGCAGGCTGAATACCGTATGCGATTCCATGCCTTCGAGCGTCGACGCTGACGCGGCGCTCGCCATGCCGATTGGTGTACTTCGTGAGCGGCAGTCGAACGTGCTGGCGATCGTTTACCCAGTCCCCCTTGACCAACACCGAATAGCGTTTTTCGACGCGGCCTTCGCGCAGGTCCTCGTGCAAGGCGAGCAAAGCACGGCGCGACTTGGCCAGCAACAGGATGCCGGACGTATCGCGATCGAGCCTATGTACGAGTTCAAGAAACGGCTGATTCGGCCTGGCCGCGCGCACTCGCTCGATCAGTCCAAATGCAATGCCGCTGCCGCCATGCGCCGCCAGTCCGGCTGGCTTGTCGACCGCCATTACGTGCTCGTCTTCAAACAGGATCGGCGGCAACGCCGCTGGAGCAGCGGTCTGTGGGGTCGGCGCCCGTTCGGCGAGCCGCATCGGTGGAATGCGTATCTGGTCGCCGGCCGCCAGTCGGTAGTCGATCGCAACTCGACCCTTGTTCACTCGCACTTCGCCCTGGCGCACGATCCGATAGACGTGACTCTTTAGGTACTCCTTTGGCGATGCGGATCAAATAATTGTCGAGCCGCTGCCCTTCGGCTTCGGGCCCGATGGTCCGATATGAGGCTCGATCAGCCGAAACCGTCTCCGGATTACCGCTGTCCAAAACGCCGGCCGCTTCGCTAACCCCCGATTTTCGGGTTTTACGGACAGTGCCCATCTTGCCTATACTCGCGCGGTCGGGACATTTGCACCACTGAACGCAACTGAGCCCGCATCGCGGAGATTGTAGCCAGGCTCATCTCCGCACAGGCGCCTGGGACGCATAGCGTTCAAGGCTTGTGGAGGTGACAATCACCTCCTGAATTCGCAGCCGCGCGGTTGTCTTGTCGATGAGCGCGGCGGCTGCACCCGAGCCGGCGATGAGCCGGTTCTGCTGAAACGATTTGTTCGGACCTCAGAATAACGAGCTAGCGAGATTAGGCCTCCGGAACAGTGCTCCATGCGATCCGCCCCCCACGTTGAAGACTCCGAGTCGCGCCAGGCTGGCGCCGGCCCGAGGGCGGCGCATCGTCTCTTGAATGCACGTTGCATCGTTGCTCACCGCATACTTGCGGTGCGGGCAACCTGCGCTTCCGAAACCTGACTCAGTTTCCGGCGATTTCGTTTCAGCACAACAACAGCGCCAAAGTGAAGGCGCAGAGGAGTGCTGATGAAACGCATGTTGTTCAATGCCACGCATGCAGAAGAGCTGCGCGTGGCCATCGTCGACGGCCAGAGGCTGGTCGATATCGACATCGAAACCGCCGGGCGCGAACAACGCAAATCGAACATCTACAAAGGCGTCGTTACACGCGTTGAGCCCAGCCTGGAGGCATGCTTTGTCGACTACGGCGAAGAGCGTCATGGCTTCTTGCCCTTCAAGGAAGTATCCAAGATCTACTTTCGCGATGGCGTAGATGTGCGCACCGCGCGCATCCAGGATGCGCTGAAGGAAGGCCAGGAACTCGTCGTTCAAATCGAAAAGGAGGAGCGCGGCAATAAGGGCGCTGCACTCACGACCTTTATCTCGCTGGCGGGCCGCTACTTGGTACTGATGCCAAACAACCCGCGCGGCGGTGGTGTGTCACGCCGCATCGAGGGCGAAGACCGTCAGGAGCTACGCGAGACGATGGACCAGCTCGATTTGCCATCGGGTATGTCGATCATCGCGCGCACCGCGGGTATTGGTCGCACGGTTGAAGAACTGCAGTGGGATTTGAATTATTTGATGAAGCTGTGGCACGCGATCGAAGGTGCAGGACGCCCGCAATTCGAAGTGGTAATGACCGACTCCGAAGGAAAAAAAACCACCACATACGTCGACAGCCCGAACGGTCCCGATGGGCAGCGGCTGAAGCGCGCCAATCCGCCACCATTTCTTATCGTTGAAGAATCGAACCTGGTGATTCGCGCGATCCGCGACTACTTCCATCCGGAAATCGGCGAGATCCTGGTCGATACCGACGATATCTATGAGCAGGCGCGTCAGTTCATGGCACACGTGATGCCGGACAACCTGCAGCGCGTGAAGCGCTACAAGGACGACGTGCCGCTGTTTTCGCGCTTTCAGATCGAGCACCAGATCGAAACTGCGTACTCGCGCCAGGTGCCGCTGCCCTCGGGCGGCTCGATCGTCGTCGATCACACCGAAGCGCTGGTATCGGTCGATGTGAACTCGGCACGTTCCACCAAGGGCTCGGACATCGAAGAAACGGCGATGCGCACGAACATGGAAGCGGCCGACGAGGTGGCACGGCAACTTCGTTTGCGTGACCTCGGTGGATTGATCGTAATCGACTTCATCGACATGGAAGATCTGAAGAATCAGCGCCAGGTCGAAACGCGTTTGAAGGACGCGCTGCACTACGACCGCGCCCGTGTGCAGATGGGCAAGATTTCGCGCTTCGGGTTGATGGAGCTATCGCGCCAGCGCATCCGGCCGGCGCTAAACGAAGGCTCCCACGTTACGTGCCCGCGCTGCAACGGTGTCGGCGTCATCAGAGACACCGAAAGCTCTGCTCTGCATATCCTGCGCATCCTGCAGGAGGAAGCGATGAAGGAAGGCACTGCCGCGGTCCACGCGCAGGTGCCGGTCGAAGTCGCCAGCTATTTGCTGAACGAAAAGCGGGCCGACATCGCAAAGATCGAAGCACGCCTGCGTTTGTCAGTCGTGCTGATACCCAACAAGTTTATCGACACGCCGCACTATCACATCGAACGTCTGCGGCATGACGACGCGAGGCTCGAAGTAGCGAAGGCGAGCTTCGAGCGCGCTGCCGAACTGGCGCCCAGCACCGACACACCGTATTTGCGGGGCAAAGTTGATGATGACCGTACCCGCGCGCGTCAAGAGGCAGTCGTCAAAGGCATCGTGCCCGAGACTCCCGCGCCAATGCCGGTGCAGCCGGCGCCGGTTCCGTTAGTGGCGGCACATCCCGAGCGCTCGCAAAGCATGTGGGATCGAATCGTCGCGTTCTTTACCGGCAGCGACATCGCCGAGCCTGCACCGATTGTTGTGCCACCCACACCGGTCAATCCAAGGCCGGCACGGAGCGATCGTTCTCCAGGGCGAGCATCGGCGCGGCCGCGGCAACGGCGACGGTCGTCGCGATGGCAGACGCGACGGCAGACGCGATGGCAAGCCTGGTGAGCGGCGCGACAGCAAGCGTGATGGCGATGCCCGCCAAGGTACGGACGATGCGCACCGGGAGGCCAAGCGCGACACGAAGCGTCCCGATGAGCGCCGTCCAGCCGGCGCCAAGCCCGAGGGCAAGCCACGCAAAGAACAGTCGCAGGATGCGCGCAGCACCAACGAGACCGATGAGAAGCGCAAGCCGCGGCCCCGTCCCGAAAAGGATAAATCGATCGTGGCCGAGACGGCCGAGCGCGTGACGATGCCGGAAGATATCGGGCCATCACCTTCTATTGCAGCCGTCGGGGCACTGGTGACCGCTGATGCGGTCGTCGAAGCATCGCGCACTGAAGGTCAAGAGGATCGGGGCCGCAGACGGCGGCGCCGGCGCGGCCGCGGTGGCCGCAGCGAAGAAGGCGCCGACACAGCGTCCGGGAACGGCAATGCGCTCAGCGCTGATCGATCGGACCACGAGCTCGATCTTGCTGAACGGCCTGTTGACGAGCCCCACTTTGACGACAGTGCATCCGATCGCGTCAGCGCTGGTCAATGAACCGTTGGCAGATACGCCAGCGCTGGCGCTTCCGTCCGAGCCCGTTCACGAAGTGGTTGCAGTCAGCAACATCACCGCGGTGCGCGTTCCTCCAATGGTCACTGCGCCGGCGATGATCGCGCTACCCGTCGTGCAGCAGGCGCCTTTGCCGATCGATGAGCTCGAGCCCGTGCTGCAGAGCGCAGGTTTGATGCTCGTCCAGACCGCGCCGGGGCGGCATGCCGAAACACAGGCGAAGATGGCCGCCGAACCGCGGCCACCGCGCGTACGGCGCGAGCGTCCGCTGTTGCCGCCGATGGATGACGCACCCTTGGTGCAGGTCGAGACGCACGGCCCATCGCACGAGCGAGCAAGCGTCTAGTCGCAATGTCATGACGGGCCGCGTCATTCCGCTCATCGACTCGCGCGTGGCGATTCCGCCGCGCGCGATGCTCGATTCTGTGGAAGCACCGGGGGGCGGCGAGCTCGCCGATCAACTTGGCCGTCAATTGCGCGATCTGCGGATTTCAGTCACCGATCGTTGCAACTTTCGGTGCACGTATTGCATGCCGAAGGAAGTTTTCGATTCTGACTATCGCTTCCTTCGTCATTCGGAGCTGCTGACCTTTGAGGAAATAGCACGGCTTGCCCGCGCCTTCGTGCAACAAGGCGTCGAGAAAATCCGTCTGACAGGCGGTGAGCCGTTGTTGCGCAAGGATCTGCACAAGCTGATCGCGATGTTGTCACCGATGCGTACGCGTGACGGCGGCAAACTCGATATTGCGTTGACAACCAACGGCTCGGTACTCGCGCGCAAGGCGCAGCAGCTGGCGGACGCAGGTCTGAAGCGAATCACCATTTCGCTCGACGGGTTGGATGACGCGACGTTCCGGCGCATGAACGACGTCGATTTTCCGGTGCGCGATGTGTTAGCGGGCATCGATGCTGCAGCCGCCGCTGGACTGGCGCCCGTGAAGATCAACATGGTTGTCAAGCGCGGCGTCAACGAAGGCGAAGTCGTCGCAATGGCGCGTCATTTTCGCGGCACCGGCCATATCGTTCGTTTCATCGAGTACATGGATGTCGGCACGTCGAACGGGTGGCGCATGGACGAAGTGGTGCCGTCGAGCGATGTTCTGCGACTGATCGCAGAACAATTTCCACTCGAGCCCATGGACGCCAATTACACCGGCGAGGTGGCCGAGCGCTGGCGCTATCGTGACGGGCAAGGCGAGATCGGTGTGATCTCGAGCGTTTCGCAGGCGTTCTGCCGCGAATGCACGCGGGCGCGGCTGTCGACCGAGGGAAAGCTTTATCTGTGCCTGTTCGCCAGCCAGGGCCACGACCTGCGTACGCTGCTGCGCGGACGCGATGGAGAGGCAGCGCTGACTGACACCCAGCTCGAAGCGGCGATCGGCCACATCTGGCGCGCGCGTGACGACCGCTATTCCGAGCTTCGCACTCAAGCCACAGCAAAAATGCCGAAAGTTGAGATGTCGTACATCGGCGGTTAGTGCCGAATGAAGAATGTGACCGGCCTCATCCTCGCCGGTGGACGCGGCGAGCGCATGGGTGGGGCCGACAAGGGATGGGCGGTGCATGAGGGGCGGCCGCTGATCATCAGCGTAGTCGAACGCTTCGCCCCGCAGGTCGGCCCGCTGCTGATCTCGGCCAATCGCAACGTCGAGCGCTACGCAGCACTAGCCACCGTCGTCGAAGATGACATAGCGGCAGTGAACGGCGAGACTTTCGCAGGACCGTTGATCGGCGTACTCAGCGGCTTGCGCCGCGCGCGCACCGAATGGGTTGCGATCGTCCCCTGCGATGCGCCTCGTATCCCGCACAAGCTGGTGCAATCTCTGGCAAGCGCCGCATCGACCGGCGGCAGGAATGCAGCGTGCGCACGCGTGAGTGATCAACTTCAGCCGGTATTTGCTCTGGTGAGAACCCATTTAGCGGATAACCTCGAGGAAGCGATCGCAGCCGGAGAGCGTGCGATGCATCGCTGGCTTGCGACACTGGGTGTTGTTGCAGTGGACTTCGATGATGCTCAGGCGTTCGTCAATATCAATTCGTCAGCTAACGCCGACTGACGACGCTAAAACCGTTTCATCAATCGCAACACCTTCGCAACGTGCGACTTGTACGGCGGCAGAAACACCGTGCTGGCGTTCAGTCGAGATTGGCGAAACACGGGCGTGAGCTTGCTGAACGTGTCGAATCCCCAACGACCATGATAGTGACCCATGCCGGACGGGCCGACGCCGCCGAACGGCAAGTCTTCTTGCGTTACGTGCAGCAAAGTTTCGTTTAAGCACACTCCGCCGACGTGCGTGTTCTTCAACGCCGATTCGATGCGCTTGCCGTCGTTGTCAAACCAGTACATCGCAAGGGGGCGCGGCCGCGCATTGATAAACGCGATCGCGTCCTTGACTGAGTCATATGGAATGACCGACAACAGCGGTCCGAAGACCTCGTCGCGCATTACGTCGAGATCCGGCGATGGATCGATGAGCATGGCCGGTGCCAACCGATGCTTGGCGTCGCTACGTTCTCCATCGCCAAACAACGGCACTACGGCGGTACCTGCGCGGCGTGCCTGTTCGATGTAGTCCGCCAGGCGCTTGTACTGCCGTGAATTGACTATGCTGCAGTAGTCTGCGTCATCAAGCCCAGCGGGATACATGTCTTGCGCCTGCCGCTTCGCCGAGCCGACAAACGCTTCCAACTCTGCGCGCGGCACCAACACGTAGTCGGGTGCAATGCAAGTTTGGCCAGCATTCAACAGCTTGCCGACGAGTACACGCTGCACCGCGTGCTCTATCGGATAGCCAGGAGCAACCACGACGGGCGTTTTGCCGCCCAACTCCAAAGTGACGGGCGTCAGGTTCTGCGAGGCTGCCGCCATCACTTTGCGGCCGACGCTGGTCGAGCCAGTGAACAGCAAATGATCGAACGGCAGAGCAGAAAATTGCGCGGCCACCTCGGCCCCACCTGTGATGACGGCGACTTCGTTGGTGCGGAACGCGCTGCCGATCAGGCGCTGAAATAGTCCGGAAAACGTCGGTGTGAATTCGGACATTTTCACCATGGCGCGATTGCCGGCGACCAATGCTGCTACCAGCGGGCCAATCGCCAGAAACAACGGGTAGTTCCACGGAACAATGATCCCGACGACGCCCAGTGGCCGCGGGACGATGTTCGCGCGAGCCGGCAGGAACCACTTCGACACGCCGGCGCTGCGTGGCTTCATCCAGCGTTTGCCACGCTTGATCGCGCCACGTATCTCCAACAGGCTTGGAAATATCTCGGCGAACTGTGTCTCGATGCGCGGCCGGCCCCCAAAATCAGAGTCAATTGCAGCCTCAATCTCCGCCTCGTTGTCTTCGAGCAGCCGGCGCAGTCGCTCGAGGCGATTGCGTCGCTCGTCCCACTCGGCAAACGGTGTTGCATCATGCGCTGCGCGCTGGATCTGAAAAACAACGTGCAGTTCGGCGGGGGTATCAGAAGCGTTCATGCCGCTAGCTTAATGCTGGGCGGAACTACGCCATCGAGCATGTGCTTCAATTGCATCGGCGCGAATATATGGCGAGCAAGCAAACCACGTTGACCGGCCAACGAGTTGTGTTGCGGCCTTGGCAAGACCGCGACGCCGATGATTTCGCGGCCATGAATTCTGATCCGCACGTGATGGAATTTTTCGTCGCGCCACTTTCACGCACGGAATCCGATCAGCTGTTGTCCCGCATGCGCGCGGCGATCGAGGAGCGTGGCTGGGGCTGGTGGTGTGTCGACATCGAAGGCGGATGTGCCGGCTTTACCGGATTGAGTACACCGCCGTACGAAACGCCTTTTACGCCGTGCGTGGAAGTGGGCTGGCGGTTCAGACCGCAATTTTGGGGACATGGGTACGCGACCGAAGCCGCACGTCTGGCACTCGACTACGGATTCAACGTGCTGAATCTGCAGGAGATCGTCTCGTTCACGGCGGCGGACAACCATCGCTCGCGACGAGTGATGGAACGCATTGGCATGCAGCGCGATTTCGCCGGCGACTTCGATCATCCGCGCGTACCTGAAGGGCACCCGCTGCGACCGCACGTGCTGTACCGGACGCGACGGCGCCATTAGCCACTATTGGATTTCTTCGTACAGCGGCAACGTCAGAAATTCGGCGAACTCCGGCTGCGTAGTCATCTCTTCGAAGATCTCCGCGGCATGATCGTAGGTCGGCGAGTCTGGACCGACCACGGCCTTGACCTTCGCAAGTTCTTCTGGAATCAGCCTACGGACCAACGCGGCGTCCACTTTCCGCCCGTCGTCGAGCACGCCTTTGGGCGAACGGATCCACTGCCACACTTGTGATCGGCTGATCTCCGCTGTCGCTGCATCTTCCATCAGGTTGTGGATCGGCACACACCCGTTGCCGGCCAGCCAGGATCCCACGTAATGGATGCCGACGTTGATATTCATGCGCAGCCCAGCTTCTGTAATCGGCGCTTCAGGCTCGAAGTCCAGCAAATCGGCCGCCTTAACTTTGACGTCGTCGCGCTTCTTGTCGATCTGATTGGCGCGGTCGCCCAGCACGTTGACGAATTCTTCCATCGCGATCGATACCAGGCCGGGATGCGCGACCCAACCTCCGTCATAGCCGTCGGTCGCATCGCGCCGCTTGTCGCTGCGCACGCCGGCCATTGCTGCCTCGTTCCTGGCCGGATCGTCCTTGATCGGAATCAGCGCGCTCATGCCGCCCATTGCAGGAGCGTTCCGCTTGTGACACGTGGCCAGCAGCAGTAGCGCATAGGCACGCATGAACGGCGCCGTCATCGTCACCTTTGCTCGATCCGCAAGAACAAAATTCTTATCGACCTTGAACTTCTTGATGCACGAGAAGATGTAATCCCAGCGGCCCGCGTTCAAACCCGACGAATGGTCGCGCAACTCGTGCAGGATCTCGTCCATCTCGAACGCCGCCAAGATGGTCTCGATCAGCACGGTCGCTTTGATCGTGCCTTGCGGGATGCCGAGTTCGTCTTGCGTGGCGACGAAGATGTCGTTCCAGAGTCGCGCCTCAAGGTGCGACTCCAGTTTTGGCAAGTAAAAGTACGGGCCAGTGCCCCGCGCGATCAGCTCCTTCGCGTTATGAAACATGTAAAGCGCAAAGTCGACAATCGCACCGGACACGCGCTGGCCATCGATCAGCACTTGCTTCTCATCGAGATGCCAGCCGCGCGGACGCACAATCAGAACTGCCACCTTATCGTTCAGCGAATACGTCTTGGCGCCCTGCTGCAGCGATATGTTGCGGCGAATCGCCTGCATCAAGTTGATCTGACCGCTGATCTGGTTATCCCAGTTCGGTGTGTTGCTGTCCTCGAAGTCGGCCATGTACGCATCGGCCCCCGAGTTCAGCGCATTGATGATCATCTTGCGCTCGACCGGGCCGGTGATCTCGACGCGCCGGCATTGCAAATCCGCCGGCAACGGCGCAATCGTCCAATTGCCCTCGCGAACATGCTGCGTCTCGGCGAGAAAATTCGGCCGCTCGCCCGCATCAAGCCGCTTGGCACGCGCGACGCGCTTGGCCAACAGTTCCTGGCGGCGAGATTCGAACTGACGATGCAGCTTCGCAACCAGTTCCAGCGCTTCGGTCGTCAGGACGCGCTCGAACCCCGGTCGCATCGGGGCGTCAATTGAAACGTCCTCGGTCTCGATCATATCGACAGTTCCTTTCCATGATGCATCTCTTGCAAGACAAACTGCGCGGCGTCGGCCAGACTCGCGCCAGTTCCGTTGGGCTTGACCCCGAGGCGGTCGAGCGCAGCATCGGTCCGATTGACCCAGAAACTCGTATAGCCATACCACGCCGCTGCGCACGCGTCCCAGCAATTGCTTGAGACAAACACGATTTGGTGCGGCTGCAGCTTTAGCGCACGCGGCCCCAGCGCGTACACCGATGGCGATGTCTTGAAGGCACGCACCTGATCGGCCGACAGCACGAGGTCAATGTATCGATGCAAGCCGGAAGCGACGAGCGCGGTCTCGAGCATCTCGGAGTCGCCGTTGGAAAGCACGCCTAATCGGACTCCGGCGTCGTGCAACTTGACCAGCGCCGGCGCGACATCGGCAAACGGTGAGAGACGTTTGTATTCATCCGCCAGACTCTCCACGTCATTCGGCCCAGCATTGAGCTTCAGCGCTTGCAACGAATACTCGAGCGCATCGCGCGTGACCTCGGAAAAACTCACATAACGGCCAGACATTGTGCGCAGCCGCGAATATTCGATCTGCTTTTCACGCCAGAGTCGGGCAAGCCGCTCGCCTTGACCCGCAAAGAGTTCCTCAGCGCGGCGCGTGACCGAGTAAACGTCGAGCAGCGTTCCGAAGACATCGAACAAGGCAGCAGCCATGGCTTTAGTCGTTCACCCCTCACGCCGCCTGCTTGTCCGCCTTCCGGTCGAAGAATTGCTCGTCTTCGGTCGAACCGTGCAGCGCTGCAGTGGACGATTCGCGCTCGATCGTCGTCGTCACCGCATCAAAGTACCCGGTGCCCACTTCGCGCTGGTGCTTGACCGCGGTAAATCCCTTGTCCGCGGCAGCGAATTCCGCCTGCTGCAATTCAACGAAAGCGCTCATTTGATTGCGGGCGTAGCCGTGGGCCAGGTGGAACATCGAGTAGTTGAGCGAATGGAAACCGGCCAAGGTAATGAACTGAAACTTGTAGCCCATCGCGCCGAGCTCGTTCTGGAAACGGGCGATGGTCGAATCGTCCAGATTTTTTTTCCAGTTGAACGAAGGCGAACAGTTGTACGCGAGCATTTTTCCCGGAAACCGCTTGTGGATCGCTTCGGCAAACGCCTTCGCGAACGCAAGGTCAGGTTTACCAGTTTCGCACCACAGCAAGTCGGCGTACGGCGCGTACGCCAGGCCACGCGAAACCGCCTGTTGCAAGCCCGGCTTCGACTTGAAGAAGCCTTCGACCGTCCGCTCCCCGGTCAGATACGGCGCGTCGTTCTCGTCGACGTCGGAGGTGACTAAGTCGGCCGCTTCTGCATCGGTACGCGCTAGCAGTACCGTTGGCACACCGCACACATCGGCAGCTAGACGCGCTGCCACGAGCTTAGCCACCGCTTCACGCGTCGGCACCAGTACCTTGCCGCCCATGTGACCGCACTTCTTTACCGAGGCCAACTGATCCTCGAAGTGCACAGCGGCAGCTCCCGCTTCGATCATCGACTTCATTAGCTCGAAGGCGTTGAGCACGCCGCCAAAACCTGCTTCCGCATCCGCGACGATCGGCGCGAAGTAATCGACATAGCCGGCGTCGCTGGGATTTCTCCCTTCCATCCACTGAATCTGATCTGCACGCGCAAAAGTGTTGTTGATGCGCCGAACCACGGCAGGAACCGAATTCACCGGATAAAGCGACTGATCGGGATACATCTCTCCTGCCAGATTCGCATCACCCGCGACTTGCCACCCCGACAGATAAATGGCTTTCAGCCCGGCCTTCACCTGCTGCATCGCCTGGTTGCCAGTCAGCGCGCCGAGGGTATTCACGTAGGCCTCGCTGTTCAGCAACCGCCACAGCTTCTCGGCCCCGCGTTTGGCGAGCGTGTGTTCAATTTGCATCGACCCCCGGAGCCGCACAACATCCTCGGGGCCATAGCCGCGCTTGATTCCCTTCCAGCGGCCGCTCTCGTTCCACTCCTTTTGAATCCGCTGCGCATCGAGTTCGCGTGCCGTCATTAAAGCTCCCGCAGTAGGCCCAAATCACTGGGCAGTTGGTCGTAAAGATGAACGGCAGAAATCGTACGAGCAATTATGCAATGCAACAAGGTCGCTAATTTATATAAGAGTCAACGATTTGTGTGTAATAACAATTGGATGTGTCTATGGTGCCACTATACGAAACGGAGACGATCGATTTGAAAAGCTATCTGCTGTTCTGCAATACGTCGTATTCCGCATTGCGAAATGAAGTGCGGCCCATGAAACGTGCCCGATTACCAAAGATGCGGCATAGGAAGGCCCGCAGAAATTGGATGTGTGCGCCCGCGCATTTCGGGCAAATCCTGATGCACCTCATCTGCGACATTCGCGTTACCGATTCAACGCGCTCGCAAAGGGCTTGCGCACTAACCCACGCGAAACACCATGAACGTCCTCGGCATCCAACTCAACGCACCTTCCCTGATGGGCCTGCTACGAATGCTCGGCTTCACGCTGTGCGCCGTGGCTATGGTTGAAATCGCGGACTCGCTTAACTCGGGTGTGTGGGCCAGTGAAGGATCGCTGTCGTTTATCGTCGGAGGATTCTCGGGGTTCTTGCTGAACGAATCCGGCGCTGATTTCGCAAAACACGGCTGGCGCGCTTTCGCGCTGCTGATGGCTTGCGCCATCTTCGTGTTTTCGGCGTTCAGCCTCGCCTTTTAGCAACTGTCACGCGGCGAGCGCCCCGCTCCGGGTCACTGAGCCAATGCGCATTGCCATAAGCAGCGCCGCCACCAACAGAATGGCCACGGCCACCAGCGCCGCCTGAAACTGGCCGGCGTCAAGCAGCGGACCGAACACCAGCGGCGACATCGCAAGTCCAACATCTAAGCCCGAGTACACAAAGCCGTAGATGCGGCCGAAGGCGGCCTTGCCGAACTGACTGGTTGCCGCGCGCCGCACCAACAGGTCGCGATTCGGCCCCGATGTACCGACCCCAAACCCCATCAGCAACATCACCGGGAAGACCAGCGCTGCGCTGATTTGTCCGGATGCCAACAGCAGCGCCATCAGGGAGCTGAAGCCGAGCGCGATCGCGATCAGGCGCTCATTGCGCTCATTGCGCGATGCCAGAAAACCACCGGTAATCGTTCCAGCAGCGCTGCCCAGTAAGTACGCAGTCAAGCTTCCGGTAGCCACGACGAGCGACATGCCGTAGACATTGCCGAGAATCGCGGGTGAATAATTTTGCAGGATGCCGAACGACGCCGTCGCGAAAAAGAAAAACGCGAAGCAAAGCCACACCGGTGTCGAACGAAGAAAGGCAAATTGATGCACGCCTCGTCCGCTGGCGATCACGGCCTGGGTGTGGCTCGGCACGACCAGCTCCGCCGCGGCACTCGCCAGCATTGATCTCCGCCAAAACAAGATGCTGAGAACGACTCCGCCCACCGCAGCGGCGGCAAATCCGGCCGCCTGCCAACCAGCAGTGGCAGCGATGCCCGCCATGAACACTGGTGCAGCCGCCCAGCCGAGATTTCCCGATAGGCCATGCACCGAAAACGCGTGGCCCAGACGCGGTTGTGCCACTCTGCGGTTCAGCAACGTGAAATCTGCAGGGTGAAAAATGCTGTTGCCGAGCCCGGCGACCGCAGCGGTCAACGTCAGCATCGCGTAACTGTTCGACAAGCCCAAAATGACGCCTGAAAGCGCAAGCAGCCCAATGCCAAAGAACAGCACGGGCCGCGACCCGACCTTGTCCACAACGAAGCCGGCAAGCGCCTGACCGATGCCGCTGACAACGAAGAACGTTGTCATCAGCAAGCCTGCTTGCGTGTAAGACAAACCGAAATCTTTCATCAGCCACGGAAACAGCGGCGGCAACATCAAGTGAAAGAAGTGCGAGGTACCGTGCGCCAGCCCAACCAGACCAATCACTTCGGCATCATGGCGAACGGAAGAAGAAGCTGCAGGTAAACGCGAATTCGATGTATTCATCTACAAAGCAAATGGCGAAGCGCAGTCGAGCAAATGTAGCAGTTCGACTTCGTGCTGTTTCGTATGCGCTGACAGTCCTTGGTTATGCACTGTCGCTGCATGCACCTGCGGCGCTGGCGCAGAACGTGTCGCTGCGAATCATTGCGATCAACGACTTTCACGGGCACTTGGAGCCCGCCGACAACTCGATCGCGGTACCCGATCCAGCGAACCCAGCGAACACCGTGCCGTTGCGAAGCGGTGGGGCCGCGTTCTTGGCAACGCGAATCAACCAGCTCAAGGCCGAGCGGCCGACGCACGTCGTTGTGTCGGCAGGCGACCTCGTTGGCGCCTCGCCGCTGACCTCGGCCCTCTTTCATGACGAGCCGACCATCGAAGTGATGAACGCGATCGGCCTCGAGGCGAGTGCGCTTGGAAATCATGAATTCGATCGCGGCGTGGCCCACTTGCTGCGATTGGCGAACGGCGGCTGTCAGGCGCAACCAATAGTTAACCGGCAGACTTGCGTCGGTGCGGACGGCAAATTTTCCGGCGCTCGCTTTTCGTTTGTTGCCGCCAATGTGCTCTCTCGCGAAACCGAGCAGCCGATCGTGGCGCCAACATGGGTCAAGGACGTCGATGGCGTGCGGGTTGGCTTCATAGGCGCGGTTACACGCTCGACTCCGGGAATCGTTGTGCCGAGCGGTATCGCTGGCGTGCGTTTCGTCGGCGAAGCAAAGGCGCTCAACCAATATGCAAAGGAGTTGCAAGCGCAGGGTGTGCAGGCAATCGTCGCCGTCGTCCATGAGGGCGGTGAGACTGACGGTGGTTACGACACTTGCCGCAATCCGCGCGGCGCGATCTTCGATATCGCACGCGAGCTCGATCCGGCGATCGACATCGTTCTTTCGGCCCATACGCATCGCGGCTACAACTGCGTCGTCGATGGCAAAGTCATCATTCAGGCGGCCTCGTACGGAAGGCTGGTATCGGTGATCGACGTCGAAATCGACCGCAGCCAGTGGAAAGATCGTGGGCGAGCGAACCCGCGCGCGCAATATTCCGGTTCCAAACGGCATTCGTACGAGTTACGCGCTGCGTGCTGCATACCCGCCGCTCACACCTGATCCAAAAGTCGGCGCCATCGTCGAGCACTATCTAAAGCTCGCGGCGCCTCTGGCACAGCGTCCTATCGGTCGCATCGCGGAGGATTTTGACCGTCGCGCGTCGGCCGGCGGCGACAACGCGCTCGGCCGCTTGATCGCCGACGCGCAGCTGGCTACCACCCGTGCTCAAGGCGCGCAAATCGCGTTTACCAATCCGGGCGGCTTGCGTGCTGAACTGCACGCTTCCGGCGCCGATGGCGTAGTGACCTACTCGGATGCTTTCCTATCGCAGCCGTTCGGAAACACGCTCGTCATCCTCACGTTGACCGGGAGCGCAATTGAAGCAGTTGCTCGAGCAACAATGGAGCGCGAAATCGAGCGCAACTCAGCCTGAGCGTGCGCGGATGCTGCAGCCTTCGCGCGGTTTCTCCTATACCTGGCGCGCGAACGCCCCGCATGGCGAGAGGATCGTTGCAGATTCGCTGCGGCTCGATGGCCGTGCGATCGATTCCGCGCAAACCTACCGTGTAACAGTCAACAATTTTCTCGCCGATGGTGGCGACGGCTTTCGTGTGCTGCGCGAAGGCACCGATCGAATCGGCGGCCCCGTCGACGTCGACGCGTTGATCGGGTACATGAGTGAAGCATCTTCGGCACGCCCACTGGCGCCGGATCGCACGCCGCGCATCAGCCGCAGATAACCCGGAAACTGACGCGCGCTGATGCGATAATTCGCCCTTCCGCTTTGCAAGGTTCTCTCATGCGCCGCACTCGCGTTAGCTCGCGCAGCCGACAATCCGTCGACGCACAAGGTCTCGTCAAATTGGCCCGCCGTCTGTCCGAATCGGGTAGCCGGCTCGAAGAACAGCTGTGGCAGCGCCGCCTGATCGAACTGATCAACGATCGGTTGGGGCGCCGCAACGATGATGCCGTCGAGGCCGCACTGGAGGATCTGGCGCGTTCGAGCCAACCCGCGTACGACGACTTGGCCGATCTGGCCGAAAGCTGCGCCGAAAGCACGATCATCGATATCGACGGGCAGCCGCACGACACGTTACTGATCGCGATGCCGCTGCTCGCCTGGTCCCGCTACCGTTTACCGACCACGACATTGACGGCAGCGCTCTGCGACAGCCTGCGTGCGCATGTGAGCGGGCATCTTCTCGCGCAGAACGCGCGCATGGCGCTCGCCGACTATCTGTTTTCAATCGATCAGCTGCCCGAAGCCTTCGCCGACGTGCGGCGGCAAATCGAACAACTCGGCGACGCCGTCGCCGAAAACATTACGCTGCACATCGATGCGAAAAAACTGCGCGAACCGGTTGCGATGCTCGCCGACACGCGTTACGTCCTGATCGCGATCGCAGCACCACAGGGCGCGCCGCTGTATCACTGGCAGGAGTCCGGGGTCGATCCGGATTCCAAGATCGGTGCGCTGGCAGCTTTCAGCGAACAGGTCGCCGGCGCTCTGCAGCCGGTGATGACCGGCTGCCGCTTCCGTGTGCTGTCGCCAAATGCCTTTCACGCCGCGCTGCGCTATGCAGACCGCGAGCTGCGCGAGTTTTCGCTCGAGGCCGCGGTTGCCTATCTAAAGCTTGCGTACGACTTCACGCCGAACGCGCTCACTGCTGCGTTTGGCGTGTTTGAAGATCCCAGCGGCAATTCTGGAGGTGAAGTTCGCATCGGGCTTGCCAAGACCAGCAGCGACGACGATGTGATCGAAGGTGTCGTGTGGCCATTGCTCGGCGACGATGAAGAGCAGACGATGGAAGACGTCGACAAGGCGCTAAAGGCGCTTAGCCTCAGCAAGGCGGTTGCTCACGCGCACCGCTTTCCGCTCGAATTTTGCGATGACTGCGGCGCGCCGATGTTTCCGAATGCCGCGGGCCATGTCGTGCATGCAGAGCCGCCGGAAGAAGCCGAAGATCGCCCGGCGGCACCGCTGCACTAATTCTTGGTCGATTCAGTTCAGCCAGCGGCTGACGATGCGCTCGTACTCGCCGCTCGCCTTTGCCAGGTGCAGCCACTGGTCGACGTAATCCTTCGTCACCACATCGCCGCGCGGCAGGATGTAGGCCATCTCACCGTATTGCAGTGGCTTGTCGGGATTGACGGCGCATAAGCCCGGCTTCTGTTTCTGCTGCACGATGGCTTCGGCGGATTCGGTGACGAACACATCGGCGTTGCCTTTGAGCACTTCGTCGAAGATTCCGAGATTGTCCTGGTGGATCGTGAGCTTCGCAGTCTTGAAATTCGCTTTCGCGAACCGCTCGTTACTACCGCCCGGATTGGCAATCACTTTGACATCCGCCTTGTCAATGTCCGCGACGGTCTGGAAACGCTTGACATCAGCACACCGCACCAGCGGCGTCTTGCCGTTGATCATGTATGCGTTACTGAAACCGACCCGCTTCTGCCGATCCAGCGTCACCGAGATGCCACCAACCGCGATGTCGCACTTGTTAGCTGCGAAGTCGGCGAGCAGATTCGCCCACGTCGTTTTGACGTACTCGACCTTGACGCCCAGGCTGGTGGCCAGCGATTGCATCAGATCGATGTCGATCCCTTCATAGGTGCCATCGGGCTTGGCGAAGCTGAACGGCTTGTAGTCGCCGGGCGTGCACGCACGTAGCACGCCTGACTTGATGACGTCATCGACGCCGCCGGCATGCGCAGGCGCTGAGATGGCAGATGCGGTGACTAGAAGCGCCAACGCTGCAGTTTTGATAAGTGACATGAATTGATCTCCTCGTGGTTGTACCCGCTTGACCTTGTGTTCGTCATTCAGCTTTGATGTTGGCGTCCTTGATGATCTTCGCCCACTTCGCCAACTCTTCCCTTTGAAACGAAGCGAATTGTCCCGGCGTGCTAGGAATGAACCGTGCGCCTTCGGCTTCCAGGCGTTTTTGAACGTCGGGCGAGCGCATGATCTTCTGCACTTCCGCGTTCAGCTTGGCCACGATGTCGGGTGGTGTGCCCGCCGGCGCAAACAGTCCGATCCAGTTGCTGACTTCGAAGCCGGGCAGGCCTGATTCCGCAACGGTCGGCACATCAGGCAATGCCACGGTGCGCGCGAGGCCGATCGATGCAATGGCGCGCAGCTTGCCGGCCTTCACGTGCGGAAGAACGGTCGGCATCGTCGCAAACGACAGCTGGGTTTGACCGGCCAGCAAATCGGCGATCGCCGGCGAGTTGCCCTTGTACGGCACATGAACGATGTCGACCTTGGCGGTGGACTTGAACAACTCGCCCGCGAGATGGCTGGTGGTACCGAGTCCGCCCGATGCGTAACTGAGCTTCCCGGGCTGCGCACGCGCCATCTCGACGATCTCGCTCACCGAGTTCGCTTTTACCGCCGGGTTAACGACCAGCAAGCCTTCGGCTTCCATGATGTGCGCGATCGGTACAAAGTCCTTGATCGGATCGAAAGGAATGGTTTTGAAAAGGCTGACGTTGACGGCGTGTGTGCCGTTGTTGCCGATCACCAGCGTGTAACCATCGGGCGGTGACTTCGCAACCAGCTCGGCGCCGATATTTCCGCCCGCGCCTGTCTTGTTTTCGACGATCACCGGCTGGCCCCATGCCTCCGTCAGCTTGATGCCGATCACTCGACCGAAGGTGTCTGCAATGCCGCCAACCGCGAATGGCACGATGATGCGAATCGCCTTGTTCGGGTAGTTCGATGACTGCGCCAGCGCAGATTGCGACGTCATCGCCGCCACCAGAATTGCGAGCGCGGAAAGCATCGCGTTCCGCCTCCGACTGTTCGCACTAGTTTCCATGCTGGTTACGCTCACTTTCACGTCGTTTCCTTGATCAATGCCTGTGGTCTTGTCGGTGCCGGACCCATTGCCTGAGCGAAGAGCGTTTCGAAGTCTTCGCGTGTTACGGGGCGCGGATTGGTGGCGGTCGAATGGTCTTTTAGCGCGCCATCGACCATTCTTGGAATCATCTCCTCTGTCACGCCCATCGCCCGTAGTGTGCGCGGTAAACCGATGTGCGCATTCAACGCCTCGATAAAGCTCGCGAGGTCGCTCGATTGCGGCACGTTCATGACCACCTCGAGCGCGAATATTTTCTCGGCGGCGTGTGTGGCATTGAAGCGCAGTACAGCCGGCAACACGACGGCATTCAGCGTCCCGTGATGCAGAACCGGCGTTTTCAGCCCGCCAAGCGGATGGGACATCGAGTGCACGGCGCCCAATCCTTTCTGGAAAGTAAGGCCGCCTTGCAGTGCGGCCATCATCATGTTCCAGCGCGCTTCGCGATTGCCGCCATCATCGACCGCATCCCGGATCCAGCGTGCCGCGCGCGCAGCCCCATCCAGCGCAATTGCATCGGCCGGCGGATTCACGCGCGGCGACAGGTAGGTTTCGATGCAATGAGTCAGAGCATCCATGCCGGTCGCGGCAGTCAGACGGGGCGGCAACCCCAGCGTCAATTCCGGATCGCAGATTGCGATCTTCGGAATCATGTGAGGGCTGATAAAGCCCAGCTTGCGGCCATCCTTCAACGTGATCAATGCGCCGCGCCCGACTTCGCTGCCGGTGCCGGCGGTGGTCGGAATGGCGATCAGCGGTGCAACCATCGGCGTGATCTTCGCGAGACCCCCGCCGATCAACGCGTACTGCTCGAGCGGCGCAGGGTGTGTCGCCAGCAGTGCAACCGCCTTTCCCAGGTCGATCGGCGAGCCGCCGCCTAAGGCAATGACGCCATCGCATCCGCTTTCTCGGTACAAAGTGGCGGCAACCTCAACAGCTTGCTCGTCAGGATTTTGCGGTGTGCCGTCGAAGATCACCGGCCGCAATTTGGCGATCACTTCGAGCACGCGCGACATCGAATCACTGCGGGCCAAACCAGCGTCGGTCACCAGCATCGGTTTGCGAATCCCCAGCGCGTGAACGCTGTCCCCGAGCTTGGTCACGGCACCGAAGTCGAACTCCACCGTCGTCAGATAGTTAATCGTCGCCATCGGATTCGATACTGCTAGGCCGCTTGCGCCTTCAGCATG
The DNA here is from genome assembly GCA_963791315.1 of uncultured beta proteobacterium. GTDB lineage: Bacteria > Pseudomonadota > Gammaproteobacteria > Burkholderiales > Burkholderiaceae_F > JACCZX01. Next base: position 510,333 of record CAWBRQ010000002.1, on the reverse strand, counting down.
TTGTCGTAGTTGACCCTCTCGTGAGCCTCGACCGGATCGGCACCGGCCCTGATTTCGGCGATCACGCGGTCCTCAGTGGCTTTGACCTTCCTGGCAAATTCGATCACTTCGGCAATGCGCTCTTTAGGAATGACAACCGTGCCGTTGTCGTCGGCAAGGATGAAATCGCCCGGTCGCACCGGGACGCCGCCGAGCTTCACCTCGATCCCGTAACCCGCGCACGATGAACGGCCGCGCACCGACTGCTGCGCGATCCCCCTGCCATACACCGGCATGCCATAACCTTTGTACTCGTCGACGTCGCGCACCACGCCGTCGGTGACGCAGCCAACCAGGCCATTGTGCTTCGAGGTCGCACCTGCGACACCGCCGTAGGCGTTGACCTTTGGATTCTCCGAAGCGTCGATGACGAGCACCGATCCGGCGCCACCCTTGACGATCGCGCGTAACGTCCCCAGCACGGTGGACTCTTGCGCTTTGCCGTTCGGGACCAATTTCAGAGTGGCGGCGGGCCCGGCAATCTTCGGGCAGTTATAGATCGGCAGAATGCCTTGCGGCGCGCCCTCGATTCCTAAACGGTCGAGAGCGTCGGAGACATTCGGTGTCGAAACGCTGAGGAGCTGGCTGATAAGACGGGAATCGATTGAGGCCATGGTGGAATCTCCTTGAGTCTTGGGAGCATGGTAAGGCGCGATGTTCGTCGGCGACAAGCGACCCGTTTCAAGTCCGGCAGGCATTCAATTACTCTTCGGAGATGAGCATTGAAATGAACGCAATCATTCAGCAGCGCAGCCTGGGCTTCACGTGGGACACGGTCGATCCGTTTCTATTGTGCGTCCATCACGACGACGCCTATCCGCGCGGCAATGGGCAGCTGGGCCCCGATGCGTCGCTCGCGGGCCGTGATATCGGACAGGACTTCGCCGGCAAAGACGGCTGGCGCATGTATCACGGCTCGACGGTTCCCGGCTTTCCATCGCATCCGCACCGCGGGTTTGAGACGGTGACGATCGTGCGTAAGGGCTTTATCGATCATGCAGACTCTCTCGGCGCCGCCGCGCGCTTTGGCAACGGCGACGTGCAGTGGTTGACGGCCGGACGCGGAGTCGTGCACTCCGAAATGTTTCCGCTGCTGCGAACGGATCAGACAAACCCGCTCGAGTTATTTCAGATCTGGTTGAATCTCCCTGCTGCCGAAAAAATGGCTGCGCCACACTTCACGATGTTCTGGTCGGAAGATATTCCGCGTCACGTATCCGTGGACGCACAAGGCCGCACGACTGAAATCACCTGCATTACAGGCCAGCTGGCCGAGGCGCAAGGCGAAGCGGGTCGGCCTCTGCCTCCGCCACCACATTCGTGGGCAGCGGCACCTACTTCCGATGTCGCGATATGGACAATCAAAATGACGCCGAACGCCCGCTGGGTGCTGCCGTCAGCGGGCAATGCGAGCTCGCGCAGAAATCTCTATTTTTTCAAGGGCGCGCGCATCACTGTCGGCGGGAAGCTCATCAGCGATCACGCAGCCCTGGAACTTCGCGCAACCCAGGCGGTTGAACTGGTCAACGGTGATGAAGCGAGCGAATTCCTGCTGCTGCAGGGGCGGCCAATCAACGAGACGGTGGTGCAATCCGGACCATTCGTAATGAACAGCCAGCAGGAGATCACGCAGGCGTTCGCGGATTACAGCCGTACGCGTTTTGGCGGCTGGCCGTGGCCCGATGCAGCGCCTGTGCACGGACGTGAGCAGCGACGGTTCGCAACCTACACCGACGGTCAGACACAAACCAAACCCGTTGCACGCGCGGCCTAGTCGACGAAATGCGCTCACTGTCCCACCTGATTGACAACAATCGTGCGTGGTCCGAAGGCATTCGCCGTCGTGATCCGCAATTCTTTGCAAGGCTGTCGCAACAGCAGCGGCCGCGCTACTTGTGGATCGGGTGCGCGGATAGCCGAGTGCCGGCTAACGACATCGTCGGCTTGCTGCCGGGTGAGTTGTTCGTCCATCGCAATATTGCGAACGTGGTCGTGCACACCGACTTGAATTGCCTTTCGGTGATGCAGTTCGCCGTCGACGTGCTCAATATCGAACACATCATCGTGTGCGGCCATTACGGATGCAGCGGCGTTTCAGCGGCGCTGCAGAATCAGCGTGTCGGCCTCGCCGACAACTGGCTGCGCCACGTTCAAGACGTGCATGCGAAGCACGACAGCAAGATAGCGGCGATGACTGATCTTTCGCAGCAGGTCGATCGTTTGTGCGAGCTCAATGTGATCGAACAGGTTGCGAATGTTTGCCAAACCACGATCGTGCGCGACGCGTGGGAGCGCGGGCAGGAGCTCGCCGTTCATGGCTGGGTCTACGGGTTGAAGGACGGCTTGGTGCGCGACCTGAGCAGCACCGTGATCAAAACGGCCGAGGCTTCAGCCGTGTACCAGGCAGCGCTCGCCGCGCTTTAGAGTTTCACGGCCGTCTTGACTTCGGTCGTTATTTCGACGATTATTGAACTATGAAAACGACAGAAGCCGTTCGCGCGCTCGCCGCCCTGGCGCAGGAAACTCGTCTGGAGGTATTCCGGCGACTCGTGCAACAAGGCAACAGCGGACTGGCGGCGGGCGAGATTGCCGAGCACTTGGATGTTTCACCCGCGACCTTGTCCTTTCATTTGAAGGAGCTTTCGCACGCAAAACTGGTCACGGCGCGACAGGACGGCCGATTCGTTTTTTATTCGGCGAATTTCGCGGCGATGAACCAGTTGCTCGGCTACTTGACAGATAACTGCTGCGCGGCCGACGGCGCGTCTTGCGCACCGATCGCCTGCACACCGCGTAGCAACCCGTAAATCCCGACGAAAGGAACTCGCATGAAACGCTTCCACGTGCACGTTGCAGTCAAGGATCTCGAATCGAGCATCCGCTTCTATTCGGCACTGTTCGGTGCGGACCCCACCGTCACAAAGTCAGACTATGCGAAGTGGATGATCGAAGACCCTCGGATCAACTTCGCAATCTCGCAGCGCGGATCGCACACGGGAGTCAATCACCTGGGCCTACAGGTCGAATCGGACGACGAACTCGAACTGCTGCGAGCGCAGGCCGAGCGCGCGAGTCCAGTCACAGCGGCCGAAAGCAATGTCAGCTGTTGCTACGCGCGGGGGAACAAGTATTGGTACACCGATCCGCAGGGTGTCGCGTGGGAGACGTATCACACACTCGAGCAGGTGGAGTTTTTTGCGGCCGAAAACAGTGAACCGGAAATTGCGGGCGCGAGCGCCGGGCCTGGCTGCTGCGGGCCAACTTCGGCGACATCCGCCAGTTCCGCGCAGTCGGTGCGATCGAGTTGCTGCTAATCAACTGGATCGGGGATGGCTGACAAGAAACAGCACGTGCTTTTTTTGTGCACCGGCAACTCGGCACGCTCCATCTTCAGCGAAGCGATCATGAACGCGATGGCAAGCGGACGCTTCACCGCCCATAGCGCCGGAAGCCATCCATCGGGCAGCGTAAACCCCATGACGATTGAGCTGCTGCAGAAGAACCGTTTGCCTACTGACGGGTTACGCAGCAAGAGCTGGGACGAGTTTGCACAACCGGGCGCACCGCGACTCGATTTTGTTTTCACTGTCTGCGATAACGCGGCGGGCGAGGTATGTCCGATTTGGCCCGGGCAACCGGTCACTGCGCATTGGGGTGTAGAAGATCCGGCAGACGTCGAAGGCGACGACGAAGCGAAGCGCAAGGCGTTTTTGAAGGCTTTTACTACGCTACGTCGGCGCATCGAGCTCTTTCTTAGCCTGCCGCATGGCAAGCTGGACAAGCTGGCGCTTTCACAACGCTTGAATACCATCGGCAAGAGTTGAACGACTCAGCAGGCACTCCGCAACGACTAGCGGCCGAGGCACTCGGCTCGGCATTGCTACTCGCAGCCGTCATCGGTTCCGGAATCATGGGCGAGCGGCTGGCTGACGGGAACGTCGGCATTGCGCTGCTTGCGAACACGGCGGCGACCGGTGCGATGCTGTTCGTGCTGATTACGATCTTCGGCCCGATCAGCGGCGCGCACTTGAATCCGGCCGTCAGCGTGGTCGCAGCGCTTCAGCGCAACATGACGTGGACGCTTTGCGTGGCGTACATCGCCGCACAGCTCGCAGGCGCACTGGTGGGTGTTGCCGCGGCGCATGCAATGTTCGAGTTGCCCATCGCACAGGTGTCGCTGAAGGAACGATCTGGCGCTGCGCAGATCTTCAGCGAATTTGTCGCGGCGTTCGGACTTATCGCCACGATAATTCTGACGGCTCGCTACGCACCGGCGCGTGTCGCAGCGGCGGTGGCGAGCTACATCATGGCCGCCTACTGGTTCACTGCGTCGACGTCGTTCGCCAACCCCGCGGTGACCGTTGCCCGTTCAGTCAGCGACACGTTCGCCGGTATTCGGCCGACTGACGCGCCTCCGTTCATACTCGCGCAGCTCGGTGGAGCGGCCGCCGCGATGTGGGTCACGTCATGGTTGATGCGCGCGCGGCCTCGTTAGCGAACGAAAGCCCTGACTGCGTAATGAGTGATACCCGATGGCTGGTGCTGTTGTGTGTAAGCCGTATCGGCTTTTCGCTGATCTTTACGGTTTATTCCGCTCTGCTGCCGGTTCTGATGGGCGCATGGCAAATGAACGCTGCCGACGCAGGTCTCGTGCAGAGCGCATGGCACGTCGGTTACTTGATATCGCTATTCGCCGCAGGGTTGCTGACCGACCGGATCGGCGCACGCAAGACGTTTCTCTTCATGAGCGTCGGTGCGTGCGTAAGTGCGTTGCTATTCGCGTTGTTTTCAAACGGATTCTGGTCAGCCTTGGCGTTGTATTTCGTTGCGGGCGCCGCCTCGGGCGGCTCGTACACGCCAGTGCTTGCGCTGATCGCGCAGCGGTACGGCGCGGCCGGACGTGGCAGCGCGATGGGGTGGTATCTCGCCGCCGGGTCATTTGGATATGCGGTGTCGCTGATCGCATGTGCTGCGCTGGCACCGTGGGCAGGCTGGCGTGCCGCGCTCGCTTTGTCGGCCATCGCGACAGTGGCCGGCGCGCTATTGGGGTGGGTCGCGCTGCGCCATACTCGCGACACGCCGCCGCACGGCAGCACCCTCCTCCCCTGGCTCGCCTCGGCGCGCCAGCTTTGGCAAAACAAACCCGCGCAACTGGCAATCTGGTCGTATTCATTTCATTGCTGGGAGCTGCTTGGTATGTGGGCATGGATGCCGGCGTTTCTGGTCGCAGCGGCGGCCCACGGAGGTGATACATCTGCAGGTCCGCTCGCGATCGGCGTCGGCATCGCGGGCCTGACGCACCTCGCCGGAGTCATTGGCAGTATTGCAGGCGGCACATGGTCGGATCGCATCGGCCGCACGCGTGTGATTCTGATCATGAGCTGCGCGAGTCTGGTGTGTTCGTTTTCGTTCGGCTGGATGCTTGGCGCCGCACTCTGGATGATCACGGCGGTGGCGATCATTTACAACCTGACCGCGATTGCCGACTCGTCGGTTTTCTCGACGGTCCTTACCGAAACCGTGCCACCGAGTCAGATCGGCTTCGCGTTTTCAATAAGGTCAGTCGTGGGTTTTGGCATGGGCGCCATCAGCCCGTGGGTTTTTGGTCTGGTGCTCGACTGGGCCGGCGGTGCGGCCCATCCGGACCAAAGAGCGTGGGGACTCGCTTGGTGTTCGATCGGAGCGGGCGCGATACTCGGTCCCCTACTGACGTGGCGCCTGCACAAGACTTTCCTGACAGCGCGGGTTCAGCATGGACAGATGGTTTCAAAACCGCAACAGCAAACTCTAAAATAGCGTACGACCGCCGTGCCGCAGCTGCTGTTATGGTTCGCGTCTAAACATTCGTTCAATAAATATGACTGAAACTCTGGCCCAAATAGATATCGCACAGGAGTTCGAACGTCGGAAGCCGTGGGTCACGAAGTTTCGGATCCATGGCACCGACTATGGCGGCCAATTCGACGCCATGAACGATGACCGAGTGTCGCAGTTCTTCCAATATTTCCCGAATGCAAGCAACATCTTGGAGTTGGGTGCGCTCGAAGGTGGACATAGTTTCGCTCTCGCCAACCGACCTACCGTGCAGCGCGTGGTAGCCGCTGAAGGGCGCCCGTCGAATATTGAAAAGGCGGTCTTCGTTCAAAGACTGCTGAACGCTGACAAGGTCGAGTTTGTGGAAGCTAATTTAGAGAAATTCGATCTATCGGCTTTGGGAAAATTTGATGCCGTCTTTTGTTCGGGCCTGCTGTACCACCTGCCCGAGCCTTGGAAGCTCATTGAGCTATGTGCGCAGGTGAGTCCCAACGTGTTCATGTGGACGCACTATGCCGGCGAGAACGAGGCCAAAGAAACGCTGCACGATCTAAGAGGTAAGTGGCACCAAGAGGGAGGCTTGCTGGACCCGTTGAGTGGGCTCTCCAACAGATCTTTCTGGCCGACACTGGGCTCACTGATCAGTATGCTGACCGCGAGCAGTTATCGAACCGTTCACCTGATCGGAAACGAGCTGACGCACACCAACGGGCTGGCGGTGACCTTAGCGGCAACGCAGGCCTGAACTGGTGTGTGAGCAACGTCAATGGACGATTCGATCAAACATGAACTTTCCGTTCTTGAAATCGACCGGAATCACATCGTTCGGTCCGAAGCGTCCTTCCAACACCAGCCTGGCCACCGGATTTTCGATCTCCTGCTGAATCGCGCGCTTTAGCGGCCGCGCGCCATACAGCGGATCGAAACCCACTTTGCCCAGCTCTGCCAGCGCCGCCTCGCTGACAACGAGTTTCATTCCCTGCGCCGCCAGCCTCTGCTCCAGTCGACTCAACTGAATGCGTGCGATTGCCTGAATCTGTTTCGCATCCAGCGCCTCGAACACGACGATCTCGTCGATCCGATTGACGAACTCGGGGCGGAAATGCTGGCGCACTTCGGCCATCACCGCCTGCTTAATCACCGACGATGGCTGCCCTGCCATTCTTTGGATTTCGTGCGAACCCAGGTTTGACGTCATCACGATCACGGTGTTCTTGAAGTCGACGGTGCGCCCCTGGCCGTCGGTCATGCGGCCATCGTCCAGCACCTGCAGCAGCACATTGAACACATCCGGATGTGCCTTTTCGACTTCGTCGAACAGGATCACGGCGTACGGCTTGCGGCGCACCGCTTCGGTCAACGCACCGCCTTCGTCGTAACCGACATATCCCGGCGGCGCGCCGATCATGCGTGCAACCGAGTGCTTCTCCATGTACTCGCTCATGTCGATGCGAATCAGCGCTTCTTCGGTGTCGAACAGGAATTCGGCAAGCGCCTTGGTGAGTTCGGTCTTGCCGACTCCCGTCGGGCCGAGGAACAGGAAGGACCCATAGGGTCGATTCGGGTCAGCCAGACCGGCACGCGAGCGGCGAATCGCATCCGACACCAGGCGCACCGCCTCGTCCTGCCCCACCACACGCCGATGCAGGAACTCTTCCATGTGGAGCAGTTTTTCGCGCTCGCCCTGCATCATCTTGCTGACGGGAATGCCGGTCGCGCGCGACACGACCTCGGCGATCTCTTCGGCGCCGACCTGAGTGCGCAACAGTTTCGGCTTGTCGACCGGTGCTTCCGCCTGCTCGGCCGCCTTCAGTTGGGCTTCAAGCTGTGGCAGCCTGCCGTATTGAATTTCTGCCAGCTTGTCGTACTGGCCTTTGCGCTGCAATTCCGCAATCTGCGAACGCAGCTTGTCGATTTCTTCCTTGATGTGTTGCACGCCCTGTACGGCTGCCTTCTCGCTGCGCAGGACCTCGTCCAGGTCCGCGTATTCTCTTTCCAGTTTTGCAATTTCCTCCTTCAGCAGCTTCGCCCGCCTCGCCGACGCTTCGTCCTTCTCCTTCTTCACCGCTTCCAGCTCGATCTTCAACTGGATCAGGCGGCGATCGAGAATGTCCATCACCTCCGGCTTCGAGTCGATTTCCATCTTGATGCGGGCCGCGGCTTCGTCGATCAGATCGATCGCCTTGTCAGGCAGGAAACGATCGGTGATATAGCGATGCGATAGCTCGGCCGCAGCGATGATCGCCGGATCGGTGATGTCGACACCGTGATGCAGCTCGTAGCGCTCCTGCAGGCCGCGCAGAATAGCGATAGTCGCTTCGACACTTGGCTCGTCGACCAGCACTTTTTGAAAGCGCCGCTCGAGCGCGGCATCTTTCTCGATGTATTTGCGATATTCGTTCAGCGTGGTGGCGCCGATGCAGTGCAGCTCTCCGCGCGCCAACGCGGGCTTCAGCATGTTGCCGGCATCGATCGCGCCTTCAGCACGCCCGGCACCAACGATCGTGTGCATTTCGTCGATGAACAAGATGATGCGGCCGGCTTCGGCGCTCACTTCCTTCAGCACTGCCTTCAGCCGCTCCTCGAACTCGCCGCGGTATTTCGCCCCCGCCAGCAGGCCTGCCATGTCGAGGACCAGCACGCGCTTGCCCTTCAAAGTCTCGGGCACTTCCTCGTTGACGATGCGTTGCGCTAGGCCCTCGACGATGGCCGTCTTGCCAACGCCAGGCTCGCCGATCAACACCGGATTGTTCTTCGTGCGCCGCTGCAGTATCTGAATCGTGCGGCGGATCTCATCGTCACGCCCGATCACCGGATCCAGCTTGCCCTGCTGAGCGCGCTCGGTCAGATCGATCGTGTACTTGGTAAGCGCTTCGCGTTGCGCTTCGGCTTCAGCGCTATCGACCTGATGGCCGCCGCGCACGGCGTCGATCGCAGCCTCGAGCGCCTTCTTCGCCAGGCCGTGATCGCGCGCGACACGCCCGAGTTCGCCCTTGTCGTCGGCCACCGCAAGCAGCAACATCTCGCTCGCGATAAAACTGTCGCCGCGCCGCTGCGCCTCCTTGTCGGCCGCATTCAGAAGCGCATTCAACTCGCGCCCGATTTGTACCTGCCCGTCGCCGCCCTGCACTTGCGGCAGACGCTTGATATAGCCCTCGAGCGCCTGCGTCAGCGCTGCGACATTGACGCCGGCTCGTTGCAACAACGAGCGAGCGCCGGCATCGCTTTGCCGCAGCATCGCCAGCAGTACGTGCGCCGGATCGATGTATTGGTTGTCATGGCCAACCGCAATCGATTGCGCGTCCGCCAGTGCTTCCTGGAATTTGGTGGTCAGTTTGTCGAGACGCATGTTCTGATTTTGGGCTCAATAGTTGATCAACGCATATCTTGGGATTGAGCTCGGTCAATCAAGCAGCGATTCCGGTGGTCCAGGCGACACCCTTTGCTAGCATCGGAGAACCACCTCGCTCATACAGTGCAACGTCATCTATCGGCTGCGGTTCTGGCCATTATTCTCGCCTGGCCACTGACCGCGTCGGGGCAAACCACGCAACCCATCGTAACTTCGGGGACGTCTCTACCCGCCCCGCTGGGCGGCCTGGTGAATGAGGCGCTCGCTCGCTTCACGATCGAGCCCGAAGCCGACGAGGCGGATGAAGAACGTGAGCTGCGCCGCGCGGAGCGTGCCGTGCTCGAAGTCCTCGCCACTGAGGGCTATTTCGATCCGACGCTGCGCTTCGAGCCGGTTCCAGCCGCCGCCGCAGGCGCGCGCTACCGCCTGATCATCGAGCTCGGCCGCAGAACGAACGTCGGTACGCTCGATCTGAAGTTTACCGGCGCGCTCAGCGAACCCGCCTTTGCGGACCGCGCAGCCGCATTGCGTGCCCAGTGGCCGCTCACGGTAGGTATGCCGTTTCGCTCGCCCCAATGGGAGGCGGCTAAGACGGAGCTGCTGGCGGCAATACAAGCGCGCGATTTCGCCGGCGCCAAGCTGGTCGATTCCGAAGCAGCGGTGAATCCAGACGAATCAACCGCCGCGCTCCGAGTCGAGATCGACAGCGGTCCTCCATACACCGTCGGAGAGTTGCAGATTACCGGGCTGGAGCGCTACGACGCGAACCTCGTCCAGCGCTACAACCCCTTCAAGGTCGGCGACCGCTTCGATCGCGCCAAGCTGGTCGAATTCCAGCAGGCGCTCGAAGAGACTCCTTACTTTTCATCGGTGCTTGCTTCGGTGCAGCTCGACCCGGCTCATCCCGAGAACGCGCCGCTGCGCCTGGTATTACGCGAGTCGCGCACCAAGCGGGTCAGTGTCGGCGTCGGTGTTGCTTCAAATACCGGCGCTCATCTGGAGCTTTCCTATCGGCAGTCGCTGACCTTCGGGCGCCCATATGCGCTGCAGAGCGGCGCACGCATCGATCAGAACGGCGGCTTCGGCGTACGTCGATCTGTTGCTGCCGCCGAAGCCCAATGGAGCGCGCGACAGCGTCGGCGCCCTGGTCGAAGACTCTGACATCGAAGACTTGCGTGTCAAGCGCTGGAGCGTCGGCGCGTCTCGCGCTCGCTTGCGCGGAACGCGCGGCGCGCGTCACATCGAAACCAAGCTGGGTGTGAACTTCGAACATGAGGAACGCAAGACCCCGCTGGAACCATTGATCGAGCTCGATACGGTGTCGACAACGTACACATGGATCCGTCGCGATGTAGACGACATCATCAATCCGCGCCACGGCAACGTGATCGAGCTCGAGGGCACAGTCGGTATCAGTGGCGCCAACCTGAACGAAACATTCGTGCGCGGCTACAGCCGGATTTCGCAGTATTTCGCGGTCGGCGAGCGCGACGTTTTGATTGCGCGTGGCGAACTGGGCGCGGTTAGGGCCGATACCGCCGACGTCGTGCCAACGCGTTTTCTGTTTCGCACCGGCGGCTCGACCACCGTGCGCGGATACGACTACCAAAGCCTCGGCGTCCGCCGGGCGGAGCGACCGTCGGCGGACGCGCATTGGCATTGGGTTCGGTCGAATACGTTCACTGGCTGCAGCGCTGGGGCGGCAACTGGGGGGTAGCCGGATTCGTCGACGTCGGCGACGCCGCGGACTCGTTCAACGATCTGAGAGCCGCAGTCGGTGTTGGAATGGGCGTGCGCTGGCGCACATTGGCCGGCCCGATCGCGGTTGACCTCGCGTACGGCGAGCGTGACAAGCAGGTTCGACTGCACTTTTCGGTCGCTATCGCGTTCTAACCCGCATGAGCGACCTACAGAGTCCAACACCACGCCGACGCTCGCGTTGGCGCACAACGCTCATCGGGCTTGTCGTCGGGTCGTTGTTCATCGTCGTTGCGGGTTCAGCGGCACTGTGGTGGATGTATACGACGAGCAGCGGCTTGCGCTTCGTCGTGTTGCTGAATTCGCGGTTGAATACATCGGTTGTCGTGAGCGACGTGGCGGGATCGCTGCGCGATGGCTTCACTGCCGGCAGCTTGTCGGTGAGTGGGCCAACCTGGTCATTGCAAGCGGCCGATATCGCCGTTGAACCGTACGAGCTGCGGTGGCGGCAGCGCATCTTCGATTTCGAGCGCGTCACGGCTCGCACTGCCGCATTGGATTGGGTGCCCAGCTCCGAGGCTGCGCAACCCCCGGCAACGTTGGCGATGCCTATCGACTTGCGAGTGCGCAACCTGAACATCGGAGAACTGCGTCTCGGAGCGCGCGGCGATACGCCGCGCGTGGTCAGCAGCATCGCAGCCGATATTCGCTTGAACGCCGACGAAATACTTATCGAGCGAGGCGCGTTCCAAGACGGGCCGAGCAAGGTCACCGTAAACAGTCGCATCGACGCGCGCAGTCCGTTCGCGCTGCGCGCCGACGCGCAAGTCGCATCCACCCTGCGCGACCACGGCGTGACCGCGAAGTTACGCGCCAGCGGCACTCTGCTCGATGCATTCGTTGAAATGGAAGCGGACGGCCCGGATGCACGCGCGCAGCTCACCGCGCGTTTGACGCCGTTCGCTGCTGTGCCGCTGGCGCAGCTGAATGCCGACATCGCTCACTTCAACCCTGCAGCATGGTTCGAAGGCGCACCCACGATGCGGCTTCGCGGTCGGATCGACCTGAAGCCAATTCTCGAGCGCCACTGCTGCGACCGCCGACTTTAGTCTTGACGGCCCGTTTTCAGTCGAGAATCTGGACGCCGGGCCGATCGACAAGCAACGTGTGCCGGTGCGATTGGCACGTGGCACTCTCACCTGGTCCGCCGAGTACGTTGACGCTCGCACTGCAGCGTGTTGAAGGGATTCGGGGCGCTGCCAGCGGAAGCCTGACCTGGTCCGCGGCCAACGGCACCAACGCGAAGCTGGCGTTGGCCGGCATCGACGCATCGACAATCTATTCGACAGCCGCGCCGACCCGCATCGACGGCGTTCTTAACTATGTGTTGTTCGATCAAACTCAGCGATTCACCGGAACGTTGCGAACCGACACCGCAATCACCGTCGGCAAAGTCAAGGGTCTGGAGTTAGCGGCAGATTTCAATCTGCTTCTGCGCGATCACGTCCTCAATATCGAGACTGCGCGATTGCGGATTGCCGACGGCACCGCCGAACTGACAGGCCGCATTGAACTGCACGGAAATTATGCTGCCCGCGCGAAGGGCGCATTCGACAAGCTCGACCTCGCACGGCTCGTCAAAGGGCTCGACACGCGACTAAACGGCACTATCGAGCTCGATGCCCGATTCAAGCCGACGATCGTCGGCAGGGCGGAACTCGCGCTCGCCGACAGTCAATTGATGGGCCGCGCGCTGGACGGCCGGGCAACGGTAGCGGTGGCGGACCAGCGCATCGACGTGGACATCAACGTCGCATCGCGCTCGGCACGCCTGACAGCACGCGGAGGGCTGGGCGCAGGACGCGAGTTGACGTTCGAGCTGATCGCGCCGCAGCTGGCGGAGATCGTGCCGCGCACATCGGGCAGCGTGACGGTAAATGGCACCGCAAGCGGCGAATTTTCGGCGCCTCAATTGCGCGCCGAAATCACCGCGAGCGACTTGAAGTTTGCCAATAGCCAGACCGTCGACAGCATGATCGCGTCGATTCACGCTGGCATGGCTGCCAACGCTCCGCTCGAAGTCTCGGTGAAGGTGACCGGACATCGCGCACCCAATGCCGATGCATCGCTGGCTAGCGCGACCTTGATCGCGCGCGGCGTGACGTCGGACCACACGCTTGAATTGAACGGTACGACACTGTCGAAGCAGCCGGTACGAATCGTCGCCAACGGCGGCTGGCGTGCGGATAACGCTCAAAACTCTGCGTGGCGTGGATCACTGATCACCGCCGACAGTGGTAAACCGCTCGAGCTGCACTTGTCGGAATCGGCCCCGATATTCATCGCGCCGGGATCGATGGCCTTCGGGCCGGCGCGCTTCGACGCACGCGGTACGCAGTTTTCCACGGTCGAGGTTCAGCTCAACGGTGGGCGGTGGCGCACGTCAGGTACCTTCGATGGGCTCAAGCCGCAGACGCTCGACGCGCGCGCAACTGCCGCGCGCCGAGTTGTGCGAACCGGTAGCAGCGAGCGGCCGCCATTGACGTTGCGAGGTCGCTGGGAGCTCGAACTTGCCGAGACGCTCACGGGTGTCGTCGTCGTCGAGCGCACAACGGGCGATATCTACGGCGGGATCGACGCACTGCACCCGATCGGCATCAGCGATCTCGGTCTGGCGTTGAGCGTGCTGAACAATCGCGTGACCGGCACCGCCTACGTACGGGGAAAGGCGCTGGGCCGATTGGACGCGGCCATCGATGCCTACATCGACACCAGTGGCGATGTGCAGATCGCGCGCACTCGCCCGTTTCGAATCGACATCGATGCCGTCCTGCCCGACCTCAGCTGGATGGGGCCGCTGATCGGCGACAGCGTGCAGGTGCAGGGCTCGGGCAGCATCAAGACCGCGATTTCCGGGACACCTGCCGAACCGACAGCCTCGGGACCGATTCGCGCAAGCGGACTGCGCATCGCATATGTCGAGCAAGGCTTGCGGCTCGAAGACGGAACGCTCGACGCGAATCTTGAGGACGGCGTGCTGGTGGTCAACGAGCTTGTCTTCATCGGCATGCCTCGCGTGGCGCCGGACGACAAGCGGGCCACCGAGGGCGTGAGCTTCGAGAACCCCGGGCGCCTGCGGGCAGTTGCCCGCATCGCACTACGCACGTTGACTGGCAGCGTGGGCATCCAGGCCGATCGCTTGCCCGTATTGCAGCGGCCCGATCGATGGATGGTTCTCAGCGGCGAAGGTGGAATCACGCTGGCGCCCGAGCGCGCAGACTTATATGCAAAGCTGCAAGTCGATGGTGCGTACATCGATTTCTCGCGCCTGCGCGGCGCACGCAGCCTGCCGAGCGACGTGGTCGTGGTGCGCGCCGAGCAGCCGTCCAAGGCCGATGCAGCGGTTGATGTCACGCTGGATATCCGCGGTAACCTCGGCAATCGCTTCTACATTCGCGGCGCCGGCCTCGAAGCGCGGCTTGACGGTGCGCTCGACATCTCGGGACGCCCTGGCCAGTTGCTGGCCGAGGGAAATGTGCGCACGCGTGGCGGCACCTACCAGGGTTACGGGCAGCGATTGCAGATCGAACGCGGCATCCTGACGTTTCAAGGGCCGATAGAAAATCCAGCCTTGAACGTGTTGGCGGTGCGCACTGGGTTGCCGGTCGAAGTCGGTGTCTCCGTCGGCGGCACTGCCGCGCGGCCAATCGTAAGGTTGTATTCGGACCCGTCGATGCCCGATGTTGAAAAGCTCAACTGGCTGGTGCTCGGCAGGCCACCAGGGGGAGCGGGCGACGGCGGACAGGAGCGCGCGCTTCTGTCAGCGGCAGCAAGCGCGTTGCTTGCTGGTCAGAGCGACAGCGCCAGCACCAGTGTGATGCGATCACTCGGCATCGACGAAGTCAGTTTGCGTCCTGGGCAGGACAGCTCTTCGATACTGCCGCGCGAAACGGTAGCGGGCACGCTGCGCAGCGCGACCGGCACCACCGCCTCCAGCGATTTCGTTGCGATCGGCAAACGCCTGAGCGACGATCTCTACTTGACCTTCGAGCAGGCAATCTCGGGTGCGGCCAGCTACGTCGCGTTGAACTACCAGATCAGCCGGCGTCTGTCATTGATCGGACGCACAGGCACTACGACGGCGCTCGATCTGGTTTACTCGATCGCCTTCGACTAGTCGGCCTTCCAGCGTTTCCGCGAATCAGCATCACTGTCGCGCGCGTCGACCCAGCGCACACCTGTGTCGGTCGTTTCCTTCTTCCAGAACGGCGCATCGGTTTTCAGATAATCCATCACGAACTGACACGCTGCGAACGCGTCGCCGCGGTGTGAGCTGGTCGTCACCACCAGCACGATCTGGTCGGTTGGCGCAAGGGTGCCGATCCGGTGGATGATCAGCACATCGAGCAATCGCCATCGCGTTTTTGCTTGCTCGGCAATCGCCGCCAACGATTTCTCCGTCATGCCGGGATAGTGCTCGAGCGTGATCGAGCCCACGGCAGCGCCTTCATTCAAGTCGCGCACGATGCCGATAAAGCTTGCGACGGCGCCGACTTTCGGATTGTTCGCTCGCAAACGAGCGATCTCGGCGCCGGCGTCAAAATCCTCGCGCTGCACGCACACCGGCATCTAGCCGCCTGTCACCGGAGGAAAGAACGCAACTTCGGCGCCGTCATGCAGGGCGTGGTGATCATCGACCATCGTTTGATCGACCGCCGCGCGCACGCGTCGCGTCTCTGCAAACGCTTCCTGCCAAGGTTCACCGCGCTGCGCCAGCCAGTCGCGTAGCTGCGCAACATTTGCGACGCCGTCGGGCGCGTTGACTGCTTCTTCACCGCGACCGACGCGTTCGCGAAGCGCCGCAAAGTACAGAACGTGCAGTTTCATGACAGCAGCTCGGCAAAGGGCAGGAAGCGCACGATATCCCCGGCATGAATCAAATGCTCGGACGGATTGTCGATCAGACCGTCGGCCCATGTGACTGACGTCAGCACCGAAGAGTTCTGGTTGGGAAAAATATCGAGCCCACCGTTGTCGTTGTACCGCGCTCGCATGAACTCTCGTCTCCGACTCGATTGTTGCCAGTCAAAGTCCGCCCGCAGCAGACGCGTGCGCAGAGGCTCGACTCGTCCCTGGCGCTGCAGAATGAAAGGCCGCGCGAACAGCACGAAGGTAACGAAGCTGGAGACGGGATTGCCCGGCAATCCAATGAACGGGACTCCGTGCACATGACCGAATGCGAGCGGCTTGCCGGGTTTCATCGCGATTTGCCACAGATCGAGCGAGCCTTCGGCCTGAACCGCAGGCTTGACGTGATCTTCCTCGCCCACCGAAACACCACCGGACGAGATGATCAAGTCGGCGTGCGCCGCCGCCCGTACGAGCGTATCGCGCGTGCTCTGCAAGTCATCCGGCACGATGCCCAGGTCGTTCACATCGCACCCCAGAGATGCGAGCAAACCGCTCAACATGAATCGGTTCGAGTTGTAGATGCGACCCGGCGGCAGCGGCTCGCCGGGCATCACCAGCTCGTCGCCGGTAAAGAACATGGCAACACGCAGCCGCCGATGCACGGTAAGCCGGGCGGCGCCGATGGATGCGGCGAGTGCGCAATGCTGTGGCTTCAATCGGAGACCCGGCGTTAACACCACGTCGCCACGCCCGATGTCGATCCCCGCCAAGCGAATTGCCTCGCCGCGCGGTGGCCGTTCGTTCAACGTCACCTTGTCGCCAACAGCGTCGCACTTTTCCTGCATGATGACCGCATCGGCTCCCGCGGGAATCGGAGCGCCGGTAAAGATGCGCGCTGCAGTCCCCGGCTCGAGCGCAACGCCGACCTGACCGGCGGCAATGCGCTGGCTGATGCGCAGTGTGGTCGGTATGCCGGGAATATCCGCGGTACGCACCGCGTAGCCGTCCATCTGCGAGTTGTCGAGCGGTGGCACGTCGATCGCCGACACAACAGCAGTCGCGAGTACACGGCCGCTGGCCAGCATCGTGTCGACCTGCTCGACGTCGGTCACCGGCTGTGCTGCGGAAAGCAGCTTTTCTAGCGCTTGTTCAACAGAAAGCAAGGGATCAGACGCGCGGCGCCGGTAGTTGCAGAAGTTGCGTGATAAACGCAGCGATTTTATCGGGGTCGTTCAAGTCGAGCACCGGCAGTCGGGTGTGCACCGCATGGTCGGTCGCAAGCGCTACAACATTCGGATCGTGCGGAAAAATCGGCGGATCGACGTTCGCAGTTCTTCGTACTTCAATGCGCGGAATGTTTCCTTCGCTCTTGAATCCTTCGACAATGACCAGATCGCAAGCCGCCAGCTCGCTCAGCAGCTCGTCGAGCGTCGCAGCGCGTTGCGGCGTTTCACTCAGCAGCGCCCAACGCGAGGCGGTCGCGATCAGCACTTGCTGCGCGCCGGCATCGCGATAACGAAAGGAATCCTTGCCGGGCCGATCCATGTCGAATCCGTGATGCGCGTTCTTCACGGCCGACACGGACAAGCCGCGCGAGCGAAAAATGGGAATCAGCTTTTCGATCAGCGTCGTCTTGCCGCTGTTCGAGTAGCCGATGAAGCCGATCGCTTTCACGCCGACCTGCCGGGCAATAAAGGATTTGACTGCGTCGGCGTCGGCAGGAAGCACTTCGAATCGCTGCGGGCGTGCTTCAAGTCCGACGTAAGCCGCAGGCCGCGCGGGCTCGCGCCCGATCGCTTCCACGATCGTTTGCGGAAACTTTGCCGGCAGCGCGGTTTCGAGGCAAATCATTGGCACATCCCGGTCAATGTGCTCGAGCGCGACCTTGATGCCGTCGGCGGTATGCGGGTCGATGACGATGCCGTACCGCTCGAACATTGTGCGAATCGTGCGAATTCGATCGGTATGCGTGCTGCGGCCCGAGACGAGCCCGCTCGCGCCGACGAGCGGCCAGATGGGCGTCCCGCCCAGATGAAACTCGCTGCGCGTATCGACTTCCCACCAGAGTTCGCGCAACAACTCTGCATCGCGCTCGACCAGATCGAAAATGAAACGCTCGAAATTCGACGCCTTCGAAATGTCCATCGACGGACTGCTGGTCGCATGCGTCTCGCTGCTGCTACGGACACGGTAACGTCCGCTCCGAAAAAATTCGTCGAGCACGTCGTTTTCGTTGGTGGCAAGGACCAGCCGGTGGACCGGCAGACCCATTTGCTTCGCGACCCAGCCCGACAGGATGTTGCCGAAGTTGCCGGACGGTATGGCAAACGACACTTTCTGCTCGCTGGACTCGGTCGCGGTCAAGTACCCCTTGAAGTAGTACACGACCTGCGCCACCACCCTGCCCCAATTGATCGAGTTGACACTGCCGATGCTGAAGCGCTGCTTGAACTCGAGGTCGCCGGCGACGCTTTTGACGATGTCCTGACAATCGTCGAACACGCCTTCGAGAGCGACGTTAAATATATTCGCGTCGGTGAGCGAATACATCTGCGCGCGCTGGAATTCGCTCATCCTTCCATTGGGCGACAGCATGAAGACATTGATGCGGTCACGGCCGCGCATCGCGTATTCGGCAGCCGAACCGGTGTCACCCGACGTCGCTCCAAGCACATTCAAGTGCTCTCCGCGCTGCTCGAGAACGCGCTGAAAAAGCGCGCCCAGCAGTTGCATCGCAAGGTCCTTGAACGCCAACGTAGGGCCGTTGGCAAGTTCAAGAAGTCCGAGCCCAGGCGCGAGCCAGCGCAGCGGCGTGATATCACTTGCACGGCTGCCGTCGCGTACATGGGTAAAGGTCGCGGCCGTGTAGGTTGCACGGGTGAGCATGGAAAGCTCGTCGGGCGCGATGTCGTCGACGAACTTGCCGATCACCGCGCTCGCCAGGTCAGCGTACGAAAGCAAGCGCCAGGAGTCGAGTTCGGTCGCGCTTACGCGCGGATACGACGCAGGCACATACAAGCCGCCGTCGGCTGCCAACCCTGACAGCAAAATTTCGCTGAACGATTGCTCAGGCGCGCGACCGCGCGTCGATACGTAACGCATCGCGACTACAGCAATTCTTCTTGCCGCACGCGAATCACTGGCGCGAGCACGGTCGGTAGCGCTTCGATGCGCGCGATCGCAGCATTCACGTCGCGCTCCACGGCATCGTGAGTCAGCATGATGATGTCGGTCTGATTCTCACCTTCTGACGGCTCGCGCTGGAACAACGCATCGATCGAGATGTGCCCATCGGCGAGATTGCGAGCGATGTCGGCCAGCACACCGGGCTGGTCGGCCACGCGCATGCGGAAGTAGTACGAAGTGACCGTGTCGTCGACGCTGAGCCATGGCAGCGCGGCGACGCCCTCGGGCTGGAACGCCAGGTGGGGCACGTGGTTTTCCGGATCAGCGGTGTGCAGGCGCGTGACGTCAACCAGATCGGCAATGACGGCCGATGCAGTCGGCTCCGAGCCCGCGCCCGGACCGTAGTAGAGCGTCGTACCGACCGCGTCGCCCTTGATCAGAACCGCGTTCATCGCACCTTCGACGTTCGCGATCAATCGTTGCAGAGGAACCAACGTTGGATGAACGCGCAACTCGATGCCTGCCGACGTTCGTTTGGTGATGGCGAGCAGCTTGATGCGGTACCCGAGCTGCTCGGCGTACTTGATGTCCTCTTTGGCGAGCTTGGAAATGCCTTCGGTGTAGACCGCGTCGATGTTGATCGGCACTCCGAACGCAATCGAAGACAGGATCGCCAGCTTGTGGGCGGCGTCGATGCCCTCGATGTCGAACGTCGGATCGGCCTCGGCATAACCGAGCCGTTGCGCCTCTTTAAGCGCAGTGCCGAATGTGATTCCACGCGAGCGCATCTCCGACAAAATGAAGTTGCTGGTGCCGTTGATAATGCCTGCGATCCACTCGATCCGGTTCGCGGTCAGTCCCTCGCGCAGTGCCTTGATGATTGGAATGCCGCCTGCCACCGCAGCCTCGAATGCGAGCATCACTCCATGCACGCGTGCGGCGTCGAACAGCTCGTTGCCGTGCCGCGCGAGCAGCGCTTTGTTGGCGGTGACGACATGCTTGCCATGCTCGATCGCATCGAGCGCAAGCGAATACGCGGGCTCATAGCCGCCCATCAGCTCTACAACAATGTCGATGTCTGGGTTGCGAATTACATCGTTGAAATTCGACGACACCGGAACGTTCGAGCCGACAATCGCGCGTGCCTTGTCGACATCGCGCACCGTGATGGCTGCGACCTCAATGCCGCGCCCGGCTCGCCGGGCAATTTCCTGTTGATTGCGCTGCAAAACTTCATACGTACCGCGGCCAACGGTGCCGAAGCCCAACATGCCAATTTTTATCGGCTTCACAGACTAAGTTGCCGGACGCGGCAGCGGCCGGCTCCCCTGACCGTGACCCTATGCAACGGCTCGCTCCGGCGTGACTCTGCCGTCCTTGCGCAGCATCTCCTTGATACCGCGCACCGCTTGCCGAATGCGATGCTCGTTCTCGATCAACGCAAAGCGAACGTGTTTATCGCCGTAATCGCCAAACCCGATACCTGGCGATATCGCGACCTTCGCATCGGCTAACACCTTCTTCGCAAACTCGAGGGAGCCCATCGACTGGTACGGCGGTGGAATCTCGGCCCAGATGTACATCGAAGCCTTGGGAATTTCGACCATCCAACCTGCTTCGTGCAGACCGCGCGCCAGTACATCGCGGCGCCGCTGATACTCACGTCGAATGCCATCGACACAATCCTGCGGCCCTTCCAGCGCGGCGATCGATGCCACCTGAATCGGAGTGAATGTCCCGTAGTCGTGATAACTCTTGATGCGTGACAGCGCGGACACCAGATCCTTGTTGCCGACCATGAAGCCTATGCGCCAGCCTGCCATGTTGTAGCTCTTGCTCATAGTGAAAAACTCAACGGCCACTTCGCGAGCGCCCGGAATCTGCATAATCGACGGTGCACGATGGTTCGGGTACGCGTCGTCGAACGTAATATCGGCATACGCGAGATCGTGCACCACGTAGATATCATGCTGTCTCGCAAGCGCAATCACACGCTCGAAGAAATCGAGCTCGACACATTGGGCGGTCGGGTTACTCGGAAAACCCAGAATCATCATTCGCGGTTTGGGCAACGACTCGCGGATCGAGCGCTCGAGCTCGGCGAAGAAGTCGACCCCGCCGTCCATGCGCACTGAGCGAATATCGGCGCCGGCGATGATGGCGCCGTAAATGTGAATCGGGTAGCTCGGGTTCGGGACCAGCACCGTGTCACCGCGATCGAGCGTGGCGAGCATCAGGTGCGCCAACCCTTCTTTCGAGCCGATCGTGACGATCGTCTCGGACTCGGGATCGAGCTCGACACCGTATCGCTGCTGGTACCACGTAGCGATCGCACGCCGCAGCCGGGGAATCCCTTTCGATACCGAATAACCGTGCGTGTCCTGACGCTGCACCGCCTCGATCAACTTGTCGACGATGTGACGCGGCGTCGGGCCGTCGGGATTGCCCATGCTCATGTCAATGATGTCCTCGCCGCGCCGGCGCGCAGCCATCTTCAACTCACCGGTGATGTTGAAGACGTAAGGGGGCAGGCGCTTGATGCGCGAAAACTCGGCCATGGTTCAGAGGTCAGATATCTGACGCGTTTTTACACGTCTGCAGCGCCGCAGGGCGTGCCTATAATGTACTCGAACACCTGCCCAATTCCGATTGAGGTATCACGTAATTTGAAGCTGCACGCCGACACGCCCACCGCGCAAAACACCGTTACTGCTTACGGGCCGGGCTTCGTTGAAATCAACCGGGTGCGCCACACAACCAATTTGATCGTCACGCCCGACCAGGTCGAGCCCTGGCGGGTGACGAGCTTTGAAGAGCTGGACACGACCACCTTTGAGCAATTACGCGATCTGCACAGCGAGGTTGTGCTGCTCGGCACTGGCAACCGGCAGCGTTTTCCGCAGCCGCGCCTGACGCGTCCACTGACGGACGCACGCATTGGACTCGAGGTAATGGACACGCAGGCCGCCTGCCGGACCTTCAACATATTGGTAGCCGAAAGCCGCAAGGTCGCTGCCGCTCTGTTCGTCGAAGGCTGAGGGTTCAAGACTCTGATGACGGTTGCAATCGACAGCAAGGTGCCCGATTTCACGGCTGCGGCTACGGGCGGCGACTTTACTTTGTCGGCGCAGCGCGGCAAGACGGTTGTTCTTTATTTCTATCCGAAAGACAACACGCCCGGCTGCACCACCGAAGGCCAGGATTTTGCCGCCACAAACGCGAAGTTCAGGAAGGCGAACGTGGTCGTTGCGGGCGTGTCGCGCGACAGCGTCAAGTCGCACGAAGGCTTCAAAGCCAAGATGAAATTTCCGTTCGAGCTGATCTCGGATCCCGATGAGAAACTGTGCGAGCTCTTTGGCGTCATGAAGATGAAGAACATGTACGGCCGCCAGGTGCGCGGGGTCGAGCGCAGCACGTTCGTGATCGACGCTTCTGGAAAGCTTCGCAAGGAGTGGCGCGGCGTCAAGGTGCCCAACCACGTCGATCAAGTACTCGCCTTTGCGCAATCACTCGCATGATCTTTGCCTTTTGATATTTCCTCCAACGAGTCGATCACCCCGCTGATGCCACTTCCGAAAGCACCGACCAAGCCCGCCACCGTCCTTACGTCGATTCCGTTGGAGCCCGCACGAGAAGCTCCGCACCCGGAGCGCCCGCCTCACGCCGTGGTGCCGCTGACACCGGTGGCGCGCCTGCCGCAGGCCCCTCAGCCCGTATCAGCTCGGCCGAGTCCGGCGGCGCGGCTCGCGGTCGTTGATTCTCAATCGCAGTCCGAGAAGAGCGCGACAAAGAAACCGCGATCGACCGCCGCGCCGCGCCTGTTTGTTCTTGATACCAACGTGCTGCTGCACGACCCGACGAGCCTTTTCAGATTCGAAGAGCACGACGTGTTCTTGCCGATGATGACGTTGGAAGAGCTCGACTCGCATAAGAAAGGGATGTCGGAAGTCGCGCGGAGTGCGCGTCAGGTTTCGCGCACGCTCGATTCACTCGTCGCAGCGACCAAGACACCGATCGAAGAGGGAATTCCGCTATCCGCGCTGGGCAACAAGGACGCTGCGGGACGCCTGATTTTTCAAACGCAGGCAGTCACCGGCTCCCTGCCGGACAGCTTGCCAGCGGGCAAGGCCGATAACCAAATACTGGGCGTCGTCCGTGGACTGAAGGACTTGGAGACCAAACGTGACGTCGTGCTGGTCTCAAAGGACATCAACATGCGCGTCAAGGCGCGCGTGCTCGGTCTGCAAGCCGAGGACTACACCAACGACAAGGTGCTGGAAGACACCGATCTGCTCTACACAGGTGTTTTGCAGCTGCCCGCGAGCTTTTGGGACAAGAACGGCAAAGGCATGGAGTCGTGGCAGCACGGCGGCTTCACCTACTACCGGATCAATGGGCCGATCGTGGCCGGACTGTTGGTCAACCAGTTCGTGTATCTCGAAAATGGGACGACGTTTTATGCGCAGGTGCGGGAGATCCGCGGCAAATCGGCAGTGCTCCGAGTGTTGCGTGATTACACGCACGCGAAGAACGCGGTGTGGGGGGTGACTGCGCGCAACCGTGAGCAGAGCTTCGCGCTGAACCTGCTGATGGATCCCGAATGCGATTTCGTCACGTTGATTGGCCAGGCCGGCACCGGCAAGACTTTGCTGGCACTCGCTGCCGGCCTGTCGCAGACGCTCGAAACCAAACGCTTCTCGGAAATCATCGTCACACGCGCCACCGTGCCGGTCGGCGATGACATCGGCTTTCTGCCGGGTACCGAAGAAGAAAAGATGGCGCCGTGGATGGGCGCACTCGAAGACAACCTCGAAGTGCTGAACAAGACCGACGACAACGCCGGCGAATGGGGCCGCGCGGCGACCAACGATCTGATCCGCACGCGCATCCGTATCAAGTCGCTCAACTTCATGCGCGGCAGAACGTTCATCAGCAAATATCTGATCATCGACGAGGCACAGAACCTGACGCCGAAGCAAATGAAGACGCTCGTCACGCGCGCCGGGCCGGGGACGAAAGTGATCTGCCTCGGCAACATCGCGCAGATTGACACGCCCTATCTGACCGAAGGCTCATCAGGGCTGACGTATGTCGTCGATCGCTTCAAGGGCTGGCTGCATTCCGGCCACGTCACCTTGCAGCGAGGCGAGCGGTCGCGGCTGGCCGACTACGCGGCAGAAATCTTGTAGCGTTTCCGCGCCAGATCGGCATTCATGTTCACGATCGCGCCGCCGGTCGAGCCGATGCTCGCCAAAATCGCTGACGAGTTGCCCGATGCGCCGGGATTTTTGTTCGAGCCCAAATGGGACGGCTTCCGCGCGATCGTTTTTCGCGGGGCGTCCGACGTGTTCATACAAAGCCGTGACCTGCGCCCGCTCGACCGCTATTTTCCTGAGCTGCACGACTTATTGCTTGAACGGTTGCCGAGCGGTTGTGTGATCGACGGCGAGATCGTGATCGTCGGGCCAAATGGCCTCGACTTTGACGCGCTGCAGTTACGGCTGCATCCAGCAGCTTCGCGAGTTGCCAAGCTGGCAAAGGAAACGCCAGCGTCGTTTGTCGCGTTTGACGTGCTTGCGATCAACGACCGCAATGTGATGGCAGTTGTGCAAAGCGAGCGCCGAGCGTTGCTCGAAAAAGCGCTGAACCAAATAGAGCCGCCCGTGCACTTGACCCCGATGACCCGGGATCGCGCGATTGCACTGCAATGGCTCGAGCATTTCGAAGGCGCCGGTTTGGACGGCGTGATCGTCAAACCAGCGGACCTGCCCTACGCACCCGGCAAGCGCGTGTTGATCAAGGTCAAGCACGCCCGCACGGCAGACTGTGTCGTTGCCGGCTTCCGATGGCACAAGAGCGGAAAGGACGTCGTTGGGTCGCTCTTGCTCGGCTTGTATGACGATCGGGGCGTGCTGCAGCATGTCGGAGTGACATCCGCATTCACGATGGCAACGCGCAAGCAGCTTGCAGTCGATCTCGCATCACTGCGAGTCAATGCGCTGAACGATCACCCGTGGCGCGAATGGGCCAGTGCCGATGCTGCGGCCACACGGATGCCCGGCGCGCAGAGCCGCTGGAGCGCCGGAAAAGACTTATCGTGGGAGCCACTGCGGATCGAGCGCGTATGCGAAGTCAAATACGATCACCTGCAAGGAGATCGCTTCAGACACGCTGCAATTTTCCTGAGATGGCGGCCGGACAAGCCACCCAGCGATTGCCGCTATGACCAGCTTGAGGTCACGACACCTTTCGAGCTCGAGAAGGTTTTCGGCGCGGCTCAGTCTCAGAGTTAGTGCCGGCATCGCGGTCGGGTTCCGCATCCGGGTCTAGCGACTCTTGCTGCGGGCGAAGCTGTTCCGGCACATGCTGCAGATTGACGCGGATACGCGTCCAGCTTGAAGACCGGCCACGCATGGAATCAACCAGCACATCGGCCGGCTCGAGATGCTGCGCGACAATCGCGTGGCGCACCTTCCAACGTTCAAGGCCAGCAAGCGCATCGTCCTTGCGCTGCGCGCGGCCGATTTCAATCAACGGATGCTTGCTGACGCGCCGGCGCGACGGTTGCACACGCGGCGGCTCGCCAGGTTGCTTCTTGTACTGCGGCGGCCATGGTGCATCGCCCAGGCCTTCGCGCTCATGACGTGCCGATAGCTCGAGCAGGCCTTCGAGCGAGCCACGATTTGCGTCAATGCCTTCATGCCGATCACCTAACCGTGCAAATCGTGCAGGCATAGTCGCCAGTGTGAAGTCAGCCGGCTCACACGAATCAACCTCATCCCAATTCAGCGGCGCGGACACGCGCGCATCTGCAGTCGGACGCACTGAATATGCGGCCGCCGTTGTACGGTCCTTCGCGTTCTGGTTGTAGTCGACAAACACGCCATGCCGCTCTTCCTTCCACCACTTGCTCGTTGCCATGCCAGGAGCGCGCCGCTCGACCTCGCGCGCCAGCGCGAGTGCAGCGCGCCGAACTTCGTCAAATGTCCAACGCCGTTCGATGCGCGCGTAAACGTGCATGCCGCGCGAGCCTGACGTTTTGGGCCAACTCGTCAGTCCGAAATCGTGCAAAGTCGCTTGCGCGACGCGCGCGACTTCGCGCACGTGAGTCCAAGGCACACCAGGCACCGGGTCCAGATCCACCCGCAGCTCATCCGGATGATCCAAATCATCGGCACGCACCGGGTGCGGATGCAATTCGAGGCACGCCAGATTGGCCATCCAAACCAGTGCCGACGCATCTCGCGGCACGATCTCCTCGGCACTACGGCCGGAAGGAAAGCGCAGCGATACGACGTCGATCCACGAAGGCCGGGACTCGGGCGCGCGCTTTTGAAAAAAGAATTCGTCCGCGATGCCGTTGGGGTAGCGCACGAGCACGTTCGGTCGGCCACCAGCGCCGCGCAGCGCGCCGGCGGCCACCGCCAGGTAGTAGTGCACCAGATCGAGCTTCGTATACCCGGCGTCTGGAAAAAGGACCTTGCGCGGATTCGATATCGCAATCTCGCGCCCATCGACGACCAGAAGCTCGCGCTCTGCGGCCTTAGGCATCGACTTTCAACGAAGCTCTTTGCGAACGACCAGCTTCAGACCGGACCATATGTCGTCGATCGCACATACCTTGACGTCAACAAAGCCCAGCGGCAGCGCGAGCTCACGAATCGTGTCTTCCGTGATATCGGTTGCAACTTTCGATGATTTCTTCGGCCACGACACCCAAACCACGGTAGAAGGTTTGAGCTTTTCGCGATAACTCACGAGCTTTCGCTGAAGATCGGCTCGCCGAGACGAAAACACGTGAACGATGTCCGTGACGCCGGACAGACGCGAACCAACATGAACGTCACTTGACGTTCGTCCGAGCAGAGATAGGTACCCGCTCGGCGCACCGACGAGCACGACATTGCTCTTGTCCGCGATACCCAGCTTTTTCGCGAGCGGCGTTCCCGAATAGCCCGCCATAGAAGGATTCGATCCGGTTACTTAGACAAGTGGCCCGCGAGTTCAGGGCGCTTTGACAGGCTGTTTAACACAGCGCACCTTGCGCGGAATTCCTTTCACGTCGCTTCCTCCGGTGACCTCCTTCACTTCGCCTTTCGGACACTCCCCGTCGTCGACGTACACGACTTTGCCGTGCGGGATCTCGCCCTTCTCTGGCATCTTTTTCAGATAGCCATCACCCGACAAGCAGACGGCAGGGCTGAGCGCTCCCAACAGGAAGGCCATCGTCAGGTGTCGTACGCTTCTCATATCGCTCCTTTAGATCTTGATACACGACGCGTTCCGCTCAGTCGAACGTCTAACAGCCGGATCGATAAGTACCGGAACCGTACGGCGCCGCGCTGAACTCGGGAAGCGCTTCCGCATTGGACGATAGCGCCACCAAGGCTGGATGATCTTTAGCGATGACGACTTCTGCAAGCGTTTGCTGCGTGAAATTCCACGCAACGGCGGCACTTATGCCTGCTTGGTTGATCGTCTCGCTTGTGACGGACGATGGCCGATTCCGTTCTTCCGACTCGAGCCCTCGATAAGCCGCCAGCAACTGACCCGTGACGCGCGTGACCCACGGCTCGTGCAGCTTCTCGGCGGGACGGAGCTGCCGTTCGTAGATGATCTGAACGCTTTTCTCGCACGCGGCGAGCGCCAGACCAATGACGCGCAAGGCGTGCTGGCGGTCGACGACGCTGGTGGGCATCAGGCTCTTCCGCGAACCGGCGAGCGCCTCAGCGTATTCGAGGATCAGCGTTGAATCCATCAGCACAGTTCCGTCGTCGCAGACGAGCGTCGGCGCCTTGACGACCGGATTGATCTGCTGAAACTTCGCGAATGTACTGAACACGGAGACAGACGCATGCTCGAATGGCACGCCGAGCAACTGCAGCGAGATCGCCACGCGCCGCACGTACGGCGAATCGAGCATTCCAATTAATTGGATCATCGCCGCGTACCGGAGTCGAGCTTGGAGCGGATCATTGCGACTGCCTGCTCCAGGGGCAATGCGGCGTCGACAATCATCGCTTCTTGTGGCTCTTCCAGATCTAGGAACTGACTTTCAATGAGCTGTGGCGGCATGTAATGGCCACGTCGACGCTCCAGTCTTGATCGAATGAGCTCGGGCGGTGCCCTGAGGTAGACGACCTCAACATCGCCACCGGCACGGAGAATTCCCCGATACGCTTCCTTCAGGGCCGAGCACGCAAGGACGCCGTTCTCTCCCCGGTCGTTTCGCTCCGAGATCAGCCGCTGCAATTTGGCCAACCACGGACCGCGATCTTCGTCCGTGAGCGGAACGCGCGAGGCCATCTTGCGAACGTTCTCTGCAGAATGAAACGCATCGGCATCGTAGAACGGCCAACCCAATGCTTCCGAAAGCAGCTTCCCGATGGTGGTCTTCCCGGATCCAGTAACGCCCATGATAAGAATAAACATGACCGAACGACGCGAGACTCATTGCCCTTCTGGAGGTTGCCAAAGCTCGATCTTGTTGGCTTCCGGATCCATCACCCAGCCGAACTTTCCGTACTCGGAGTCATCCGTCTTCTCGAGAACGTTGCAGCCTTCGCTGCGCAACGCCTCTAACACGGCGTGCAGGTCTGCGACCCGGTAGTTGATCATGAAGGACGACTTGCTCGGTGCGAAGTAGTCTCCATCGGCGGGCCCGATGGACCAGACGGTCGTGCCTGCTACAGCTTTACCGGCGTCGTCAGTCCAGCGAAACGCCGCCCCTCCCCATTCCTGTACATCTACACCCAGGTGCGTCTTGTACCAAGCGCGCAGCGCGACCGGATCCTTAGCCTTGAAGAAGATCCCGCCAATCCCCGTAACCCTGCTCATTGCGCGCCTCCGTTCAATCAAGACACTTCCACGTGTCTGCCCCTGAAAGCGTAGAGGTTCGCTACTTCTCCAGGTACCTCGCCCGCAGTTCAGCGCTTGGCGCGATGCATGCTTCAACGCGACCGAACCAACGATATCTGTTTCTGGCGGCAAGGTCATACATCCAATCCCGGATCGGCCGCGGGAGTATTTTTGCTGTGGCAGCAAGCGTCCATGCGCCGCTCAGGTAACTCGTGACGCGAATTGCGGCGTCAGACTTCACGTATGCCTTGCCGTCGGCAACAAGCACGAAAGTCTTCGCGTCCGCGGGATCAAATTCCAGTTCACGCAATAGGCGCGCTCCCGCCGGCGACTGCAAAGGCGTGAACTGAAGGACCGGCGCCGCTTCGTGAGCCAGGATAAATTTCACAGAGCGCGCGCAAAGGTTGCATACGCCGTCGAAAATCACGACGTCTTTCAAATCGAGATCCAGTGCGTGGCGGTCATGCGACCTTGCCTAACAAGCCGATCGGAGCAGGTACCGGTCGCGGAAGTGTTAGGGGACTCGTCGGTTACCTCTTTTTGTTGCCGAGAACAAGCAGCAACCCGCCGATCACGATGGCTCCTATACCTGCCCACATTGGAATATTGACGGTCTCCCTTTCTTTAACTGAGAGCTCGATTGGGCCAACTTTGACGGCGGTCGTGTCCTTGGTGTAGCTGAAACCGCCGTATACCAAGGCGAGCACGCCGGCCACGATAAGTACGATGGCGATTACTCTGGTGGCGTTCATCTGGTCTTCGTCTCCAATGGATGGTGCATTCTTTACGGTGCCTTAGGCAGCACGCAACTTTCCTGCCTGCACCACGGACCGGCTCGGATTGAATCCTATCGAATATGCAAGATCTGCCGGCCGTTCAATTTCCCACAGTACGAAGTCGGCACTCTTGCCGACTTCGAGGCTACCAACCGATGCTTGCAGACCCAACGCATGCGCCGCACTGATCGTCGCGCCGGCCAGCGCCTCGAGCGGTGTCAGCCTGAACAGCGTGCACGCCATGTTCACTGCCGTCAGCAGCGAAGTCAGCGGTGAAGTGCCCGGATTGCAGTCGGTCGCGACGGCCATGCGCACGCCGGCGTGGCGCAACGCAGCCACCGGTGGCGCTTTGATCTCGCGCAAGAAATAAAACGCGCCTGGAAGCAATACGGCGACGACTCCCCGCGTCGCCATTGCAGCAATGCCGTCATCCGACACATGTTCTAGATGGTCGGCCGATAGTCCCGCGTAGCGCGCGACGAGCTGCGCTCCGCTGCTGATCCGACAACTGCTCGGCGTGCAGCTTGACTGGCAAGCCGAGGCGCTGCGCTGTTTGAAACACGCGTTCCGTTTGCGCCGCCGAGAAGCCGATCGACTCGCAAAACGCATCGACTGCGTCTACCAGACCCTCGCTCGGTCAGGGCCGGCAATGTGCGCTCGCACAGTTCATCGATATAGGCATCCGCGCGTCCTGCGTACTCCGGCGGCAGAGCGTGCGCACCGAGAAATGTGGTTCTCACCGTCACCGGCAGCTCGCGGCCGAACCGACGGGCCACGCGCAGCATCTTCGCTTCTGCGTCGAGTTCGAGCCCATAGCCAGACTTGATCTCCAGCGTGGTCACGCCCTCGGCCAGCAACGCTTTCACTCGCGGCAGGCTGGCGCGATAAAGTTCATCTTCACTCGCCGCGCGCGTGGCACGCACGGTGGACAAAATGCCGCCCCCGCTAAGCGCGATGTCAGCGTAACTCGCACCGTTGAGCCGAGCCTCGAACTCGTCACTGCGATTGCCCGCGTAGACGATATGCGTGTGGCAGTCGATCAGTCCCGGCGTGATCCATCCGCCGACGCCATCGTGCTGCTCGTTCGCGCGCGCCCCGGCCGGCAAATCACTGAGCGGACCGACCCATGCGATCCTGCCGCCTTCGACGGCGAGCGCGGCGTTGCGGATCTCGCCGTACGACTGCGGCTGCGCCATCGTCGCCAGGTGGACGTTGGTCCACAGGCTATCCCAGGGCACGCGCGACTCCATTGGCGATGCGAGCTACGAGACGCGCGGCCACTGCGGCGGTTCGATGATCAATATCGAAGTGCGGATTCATTTCTGCGATATCGGCCAGTCGCAGCTTGCCACTGTCGATCACCAGATCGATCAGCGGTTCGACGATGTCGAGTCCGGTGCCGCGCACGGCCGGCCCGCTGACGCCCGGAGCAACCGACGCCGGCAGCACGTCGAGACAAAACGTCAGGTAGACGTGATCGACCTCCGAAAGAAAAGTGGCGAGTGTTGACGTGCGCGGACGGCATCTGTTCATCGAGAACAAACACAACGCCAAGGTTGTTCGCAGTTTCGAACAGCGCGCGCGTATTCGAATAGCGGCTGACGCCGAAGCAGCCGTACCGAAATGCCCAGCCGCGCTCCTCGCACTCGCGCGCAATCTGTAAGAAAGGCGTGCCGGAGTTGCCACGCTCGGCTTGCCGCAGATCGAAGTGCGCATCGAAGTTGACGATGCCGATGCGCGGCGCGTCTTGTTTGCCTGCCAGATGTGCCGCCAGTCCAGTGAAAGTGCCGAATGCCATTTCATGGCCGCCGCCGAGCACGATCGGAAAGCGCCCTGCCGCGAGCTGTGCGGCAACGCACTTTGAGAGCTCGATCTGCGCAGCTTCGAGTGCATCGCCCGCGCAAACAATGTCGCCCGCATCAGCCAGCCGATCGCATTCGTGCACCGGCATGTTGCGCAGTAGCTGCCGGATGGCCGCAGGCCCACCCGCGGCACCGGTCCGTCCCTGGTTGCGAGCGACCCCGGCGTCGCATGCGAAGCCGATCAACACGACCGCGCCCGAGTCCGTATCGCGCGCGAGAGGACGCATCACCTGGTGCCAGCGCCGTGCGAGCGCCCCCTCCGCCGTATCGACGCGGCCCTGCCAGACGCTCATATCAATCGCTGGCATCACGCTTCCATCGGCGCAAACAAATCCCTGCACTGCGCGCTCAGCGCGCCATCCAACACGAGTGCCCGCGACGCTTCAATATCGGGCGCCAGAATGCGATCGACCTCGTAGAACGCGACCTTCTCGCGCACAACGCGATGCACTTGTCGCAGACGAGGCGATGTTTCGAGCGGACGATGCAAGTCGATTCCCTGCGCGGCAGCCAGCAGCTCGATGCCGACGATCGTCGCCGTATTCATCGCCATCTCATGCAATCGCCGCGCGGCGAAGGTGGACATGCTGACGTGATCCTCCTGATTGGCTGAAGTCGGGAGGCTGTCGACACTCGCCGGGTGCGCCAACGATTTGTTCTCGGATGCCACCGCGGCGGCGGTCACGTGCGCGACCATGAAACCCGAGTTGATGCCGGGCTCACGCACCAGGAATGGTGGCAGCCCCGACAAAGTCGAATCGATCAGCAATGCGATGCGCCGCTCGGACAGCGCACCGATCTCGGCCAGCGCCAGCGCCAGCGTATCGGCCGCCAATGCAACCGGCTCGCCGTGAAAGTTGCCGCCCGAAACGACCTCATCGCTTTGCGCAAAGATCAACGGGTTATCGGTCACCGCGTTCGCTTCGATCAGCAGCGTGCGTGCCGCGTGCTCGATCAAATCGCGGCACGCACCCATCACCTGGGGCTGACAGCGCAGGCTATAGGGATCCTGCACCCGATCGTCATTCACAAGATGCGAAGCGCGGATTGCGCTGCCCGCAAGAAGCTCGCGATACATGTGCGCGGCGGCGATCTGCCCGGGCTGACCGCGCAGCTCGTGCAGTCGCGGATCGAACGGCGCATCGCTGCCCTTCGCGGCATCGACCGACAGCGCGCCAGCCAGCACGGCAGACTCGAACAACCGTTCCGCGAGGAAGAGCCCGTGCAACGCGAGCGCGGTCGAAATCTGCGTGCCGTTGATCAGCGCCAGGCCCTCCTTCGCACCCAGCATCACCGGCGCAATTCGGGCTGCATCCAGCGCCTGCCGCGCAGGCACCAGCACGCCGTCGACGTCTTACATCGCCCTCACCCATCAGCGCCAGCGTCAGATGCGCCAGCGGCGCCAGATCACCCGATGCGCCGACCGAACCCTTCGCAGGAATGCAAGGCATGATGCCCGCGTTGTAGAGCGCAAGCAGCGTGTCGACAATCACCGGACGTACGCCGGAATAGCCGCGCGCCAGACTGCTGATCTTCATCGCCAGCGCAAGGCGCACGACTTCGTCGCTGAGCAGCTCGCCGGTGCCCACCGAGTGCGAAAAGATCAAGTTGCGCTGAAGTTGCTGCAACTGATCGTCGGGAATCCGCGTCTTGGCCAGCCTGCCGAAGCCGGTGTTAATGCCGTACGCCGCGTTGCCGCGCGCAACGATGCGCTGCACGGCCGCTGCCGACGCTTCGATGGCGGCACGTGAAGCGGGCGCCAAAGTCAGCGGCACGCGAGCCTGCCAGATACGGCGCAGTTGTGCGAGGCTCAGATGGCCAGGTTCAATGGTGATGGCTGTCGCGCTCGCCACCTTTCACGCCATGGGCAATTTAAGCCCGTTACGCCGCGCACATTCGATCGCAGTTTCGTAACCCGCGTCGGCATGCCGCATCACACCAGAGCCTGAGTCGTTGACTAGCACACGCGCGAGGCGCTTGGCCGCAGCATCGGTGCCGTCGGCAACGATCACGAGGCCCGCATGCTGCGAGTAGCCCATGCCGACACCGCCGCCATGATGAAACGACACCCAGGTCGCACCGCTCGCCGTATTCAGCAACGCGTTGAGCAGTGGCCAGTCGGATACCGCATCGGTCCCGTCCTTCATGCTTTCAGTTTCGCGGTTCGGGCTGGCGACCGAGCCGGTATCAAGGTGGTCGCGACCGATCACGATCGGCGCCTTCAATTCACCGCTACGAACCATGTCGTTAAACGCGAGCCCGGCGACATGCCGCTCGCCCAGGCCAAGCCAGCAGATGCGTGCTGGCAGTCCCTGAAATGCGATTCGCTCGCGCGCCATGTCGAGCCAGCGATGCACACGCGTGTTTTGCGGAAACAGCTGCTTGATCTTTGCATCAGTCTTGTAAATGTCCTCGGGATCGCCGGACAACGCGACCCACCGAAACGGACCTCGGCCTTCGCAAAACAGCGGCCGGATGTACGCCGGTACGAACCCCGGAAATGCGAAGGCATTTGTCACGCCTTGATCATGCGCGACCTGACGAATGTTGTTGCCGTAGTCGACAACCTTGGCTCCCATCGACTGAAAATCGAGCATCGCCTGCACGTGTGCGGCACACGAGCGCGCCGCTTCGGTTGCGAGCTGCACGTGCTGACGGGCGTCCTGCTGCGCGTCTTTCCAGCGCTCGACGCTCCAACCCGCAGGCAGATATCCGTGCACTAGATCGTGCGCCGAGGTTTGATCGGTGACCAGGTCGGGGACGATGACCGCCGGCTTTGGCACGCCTTACCAGCTCCGGCAGGATCTCAGCCGCGTTACCCAGCAAACCGATCGACACCGCATCGCGTTGCCGGCAGTGCTGCGTGATCAGTGCGAGTGCATCGTCAAGATCGCGTGCCTGCTTGTCCAGATAGCGTGTGCGCAGACGAAAATCGATGCTTGCTTGCTGACACTCGATCGTCAGCGAAACAGCACCCGCGAGCGTCGCAGCGAGCGGCTGCGCACCGCCCATCCCGCCGAGACCGGCAGTCAGAATCCAGCGGCCGCCCCAGTCGCCGCCGAAGTGTTGGCGGCCCGCCTCAGCAAAGGTTTCGTAAGTTCCCTGAACGATGCCCTGGCTGC
Organism: uncultured beta proteobacterium; assembly: GCA_963791315.1. Taxonomy (GTDB): domain Bacteria; phylum Pseudomonadota; class Gammaproteobacteria; order Burkholderiales; family Burkholderiaceae_F; genus JACCZX01. The sequence goes on along the minus strand of CAWBRQ010000002.1, from coordinate 475,775 downwards.
CAATGTAGATCCAGCTACCGGCTGTCATCTGTCCGTACATGAACAGACCCTTGCGATCGAGCTCGTTGAAGTGCTCCCAATTCGCCCACTTCGGCACCAGGTTGGAATTGGCAAGCAGCACGCGCGGCGCATCGGTGTGTGTCTTGAACACGCCGACCGGCTTGCCCGACTGAATCAGTAGTGTCTCGTCGGACTCCAGCTGCTTCAGCGTTTCGAGAATTTTGTCGAAGCACTGCCAGTTGCGCGCGGCACGGCCGATGCCTCCATAGACGACCAGGTGCTTCGGGTTCTCGGCCACATCCGGGTCGAGATTGTTCTGGATCATCCGATACGCCGCTTCGGTCAGCCAGCTCTTGCAGCTCAGCTGCGCGCCGCGCGGAGCACGAATTTCGCGACTCGGATCGAAGCGCGGATCCATTGCTTGCAGCGGATTCTCGGTCGGTGCGTTCAATGGCATCTCCTCCGAAAAGTGGAGCCTACCTCTTGGTGAGGGTCATGCGCCGACCCCATTCTCATATGGGCCGCTGCAATCCTTTTACGAAGCCTTGCAGCAGTCGATTGAAGGTCTGCGGTTGTTCCATCATGGCGAAGTGGCTTACGCCCGGCATCACGGCGATGTCGAACGAGGTCAGGCTCGGCGCGTAGCCGCGAACATTCGTGATCAGGTCTGGAGTTCGCTCGCGCTGAATCATTCGCACCGGCGCCTTAATCTCCCGAAAGGCACGATCAGAGTCGTCGGCCGCCCACTTCTGAAGGCCCTCCAACGCGCCGATACCGACTGCGGAAGGACCAAGTGCCATGTCGGCGGCGACTCGTTCGATCAAGTCATGATCCGACTCCGGCAGGAACATGCTCTTGACGTAAGCCGTCGCTGTCTCGGCGAAGTTGCCTCGGAACGGCTCGGGGTCGATAAGGGACCAGTCATCAAAGAATGCTTCCACGCCAATGACGGCGAGCACCCGATTGCGGGCGCGAATGCCGGCTTCCAACACGATCGGCCCTCCCATCGAGTGACCGATCAGAACAGCGGTTGCGACATCAAGCTGCTCAAGCACCGCGACGACATCGGTCGCAAAAGCTTGCATCGTCCACTTTTCACGGTTCAGCCCGGACTCGCCATGCCCCGCGAGATCGATCGCTACAACTCTGTATTGCTGGCTCAAGTATTCGACTTGCGGCTGCCAGTAGCTTCGATCACAGCACCAACCATGCACGAAAACAAGTGTCGGCTCACCTTCACCTGTTACGTCATAGGCAATCCGAACGCCATCAGGTGAATGTGTGTGCATCATTCCTCCATCTCACCCCCGCCAAGGCGCTGAAACACGCAATCACGGCCCCTAGATCAACAACGCCCCGATGAATACCCCAACCATCGTGAACGCAATGGCGAGCTTCACGGCGGTAGCGACAAGCAGTCCGAACCACGTCGCGGCTCCGACCTTGCCAGCGCGAAACATATCTTTGTGTGCCATGAACTCGCCGACCGCAGCACCGACGAGCGGCATGAAGAGCAGTCCCCACAGACCGGTAAACACGCCGGCGAGCGTGCCGATCGCGGCGCCGATGATGCCTTCCTTACTCGCCCCGGCACGCTTGGCGGATACTGCGGCGCCAACGTAGTCGATGACGATTCCCAATACAGCAAGGACCGCCATCACGACGACCGTGAACACGCTGATGCGCTGAAAGTCGCCGATCCACGCGGCCAACAACACGCCGCCGAAAATCAACGGAACACCTGGTAGCGCAGGCAATACAGTGCCGGCGACGCCGACGACGATCAGCAACACGGCGATGACCCAGAGCGTGGTGGTCATCTCCCGTTGTTATCAGCGCAGCGCGAGCGCCTGCACTTCGGCCGCCGCGTGCTTGCATGCGTCAGTGAGCTGCTCAAGTAGTTCATAGATCGCGCGCAGTTTCACCAGCTGGCGCGTATCCGCCTCGTCGCGAAAGAGCTTGGACATCGCGGCGCGCATCACGTGGTCGGCCTGTGCTTCAAGGTCGTCGACTTCCTGACACAGCGCCAGTGCGGCTCGAGGATCGTCGACAGATTGCAGCTGCGCGACTGCCAGGCGCAACTTGTCGGCGCCCTGCACCGCCAAGGCGGCCAGCCGATGTGCATCGGGTGTCAAAGTCGTTACGTGATACAGATGCAACGACTGCGCGACATCTTCGGTTAGATCCAGAATATCGTCGAGGCGATTGATCAACGCGTGAATCGCGCCACGTGGAAATGGCGGCAGCAATGAGCGTCTGACCAGAGCCAGCGTGTCATCGACGACGGTATCCGCGCGCTTTTCCAGTGCCTCGATTTCACGCACCCGGCCATCGGGGTCGCGCACGTCCGATAACAGCTGCGCCAATGCGGTCACGCCTTCGACGCACAGCTCTGCCTGACGGTCAAACAACGCGTAGAACCGTCGATCGCGGGGTAGCAGCCGCCGCAGCACGCTGCGCAGCGGGCGAGGACTGCGGCGCTCGGCAACGAAGTTCGAAGTCATGCGCTCAATAGGACGTATTACGTGCCAGGTTTTCGAACTTCGTGTATTGGCCGTCGAAACGCAGGTTCAGGCGCCCGATTGGTCCATTGCGTTGTTTGCCAATGATGATTTCGGCGATGTTCTTGTCGGTCGTATCGGGGTTGTAGACCTCGTCGCGATAGATGAACAAAATCACATCGGCGTCCTGCTCGATCGCTCCGGATTCACGCAGGTCCGACATCACAGGCCTTTTGTCGACGCGCGTCTCGACCGTGCGGTTCAACTGCGACAACGCGACCACGGGGACCGCCAGTTCTTTCGCCAACGCCTTGAGCCCGCGCGAAATCTCGGAGATTTCGGTCGCACGATTCTCACCGACGGAACTCGCGCTCATCAACTGCAGGTAATCGACGATGATCAATCCGAGCCGGCCGCAGGTGCGTGCGAGGCGTCGCGCGCGCGCCCGCAGATCGATCGACGTCATCGCCGCCGTTTCGTCGATATACAACGGCGCTTCGTGCATCTTCTGAATCGCGCTCGTCAAGCGCGGCCAGTCTTCGTCCTGCAATCTGCCCGTGCGCAGTCGCTGCTGATCCAGTTTGCCGACCGAGCTCAACATGCGCAGCGCCAGTTGTGATGCACCCATTTCCATCGAGAACACTGCTACCGGCATGCCCTGATCCAGCGCGACGTGTTCACCGATGTTCAGTGCAAGCGCGGTTTTTCCCATGCTGGGTCTGCCGGCAATGATGATCAGATCACCCGCTTGAAACCCGGACGTCTTCGAATCGAGATCGGCGAAGCCGGTGGGCACACCGGTCACATCCGACGGATTCGCACGTTCAAACAGTTCCTGAATGCGTTCCACCACGCGTGTCAGCAGCGGCTGGATCTCGATGAAACCCTGTCGTCCGCGTGCGCCCTCCTCGGCGATCTGAAAAACCTTGGTCTCGGCTTCGTCGAGTATCTGCTTGGTATCTTTTCCGGCAGGATTCAGCGCGCTGGTTGCGATCTCGTCGCCCGCGGTGACCAGCCGGCGCAGCACTGAGCGCTCGCGCACCAGCTCCGCGTAGCGCCGAATGTTGGCCGCCGACGGCGTGTTCTGCGCCAGCGAATTCAGATAAACGAGACCGCCGGCCTGTTCGGCGCGCCCCGTGTTGCGCAACGCCTCGAACACTGTGACCGAATCGGCCGGCTTGCTGGCGTCGACCAGACGACTGATCGCCCCGAAGATGTACTGGTGATCCTGCCGGTAGAAATCGTTGGTGCCGATTAAGTCGGCGATGCGATCCCACGCGGTGTTATCCAGCAGTAATCCGCCCAGCACCGATTGTTCCGCCTCGATCGAGTGCGGGGGAAGCCGGACGGCCGCAACCTGGGGATCGATCGGCTGATTCACGAGTGAGAGTGGGGGCAATGCAGGGGTGGGCCGCAAACTATAACAAGCGGACGTGCAGCAAGCAGCCGCGCAAAAAAATGGCGGCCTGTGCTAGCCGCCATTGGATTCACAGCAGTTCGCGCTAGCCCTGTTCGCCCACCACAGTGACCGTAATGTCTGCCACCACGTCTGTATGCAGCGCCACCGACACATGATGTTCGCCGACGGCTTTCAGTGGCCCTTGCGGCATGCGGATCTGCCCTTTGTTGACGGCAAACCCCTGCTTGCCGAGCGCTTCGGCGATATCGAAATTGGTTACCGAGCCGAACAGCTTTCCATCGACACCCGCCTTGGCCGGGATCCGGACACTCGAGCCGCTGAGCTTGGCGTTCACCGCTTGCGCGGCTGACAGGCGATCCGATTGCGCTTTCTCAAGATCGCCTCGGCGCGTTTCAAATTCCTTGATCGCCGTCTCCGTCGCGCGGCGGGCTTTGCCCTGCGGGATCAGAAAATTGCGCGCGTAGCCCTGCTTGACCTTGACCACATCGCCCAGCTGGCCGAGGTTGATCACCTTTTCCAACAAGATAATTTGCATGATCTATTCCTTGCCCGCCATCAATGCGTATCGGTGTACGGCAGCAGCGCCAGAAAACGTGCGCGCTTGATTGCAGTGTCAAGCTGGCGCTGATAGTGCGCCTTGGTTCCCGTCAATCGGGCCGGCGTGATCTTGCCGTTCTCGCCGATGAAGTCGCGCAGCGTGTCCACGTCCTTGTAGTCGATCTGCTCGACCTTCTCGACCGTGAAGCGGCAGAACCGCTTGCGCTTGAATAGCGCGTTCTGCTTGTTCTCGCGCCGCGGGCCCTTGCCCTTGCCCTTGAATTTGCCTCGTCCTGCTCCGAATGCCATCTCAAACTCCGTCTCTTATTTCGTTAACTTTGTATTCCGTAACGTGCACCAACAGCCGCGTTGTTCGACGCGAGCGCGGCGCAATAAATCCCTCGAGCATCAGCGGCCTGCCCAGCGGCTCGCGATCGAGCGCTTGCGCCACCGCACCCAGCGCGATCGCGGAGAATTCGAACGCTAACGTCCGCTCCGCTGCCGCTTCCGTCACGCTGCCCTCGTGCTCGAAGCTCGCTTCCAGCACCGCCACACCCGCCGGCGTGTAGCGCAACGCGCTTTTCGCGACGGCTTTCGCACGAATGCGGAGCTGGTTCACTCACTTGTTGCACCGGTCCACTGATCTGCCCGCTGGCTCGCGGTCAGTCGACTAAGCGGTTGCCTCTGCCACTGGCGCGGCCACGCTGGGCTGCGCGGGTGTCTGCGTCTGTCCCGATGATTGCTCGGCCGAGGCCTTGCGTGCTTCTTCGCGCTCGACGATCTTCATCATCGGCGAAGCGCCGGTTTCGGCGCGCTTCATCTTGACAGTCAGATGGCGCAGCACCGCGTCGTTGTAGCGGAATGCGTTTTCGAGCTCGTCCAGCGTCTTGCTGTCGCACTCGATATTGAGCAGCACGTAGTGCGCCTTGGCGAGCTTGTCGATCGGATACGACAATTGGCGTCGACCCCAATCTTCGACGCGATGGATGGCGCCCTTGTTGTTGGCGATCATCGCCTTGTAGCGATCAATCATCGCGGGCACCTGCTCGCTTTGATCAGGATGCACGATGAAACAGATTTCGTAGTGACGCATTAAGGTTCCCTGTGGGTTAGCCACCCGCGGTGTTCTGCGACATCCTCGGTGTGGCAAGGAAAGCACCTGAGCCGAAGGCTGCAAGGGCTTGAAAAAGCGCGCGATTCTAGCCTGAAACGGCCGTCAATGCGAGGGGGTCGCGGGTTCAGGCCGTCGGCCCTAAAAGCTCCGGCAGCTCAACGGCTGCCGTTCCACGGACGACGACAGTCGCCAGCTCATCGAGCTCGCTCGCCTGCGGATTGACGACGATGACCTTCGCGCCGTGGCGCAATGCCTCGGACGGCAATCCGGCAGCCGGATACACCAGGCCAGAGGTGCCAACGACCAGCATGAGATCGCAGCGCGCGGCCGCAGCTTGCGCCCGCCGCAGCGTCGCCGGATCAAGCATCTCGCCGAACCAGACCACGCCCGGCCGTAGCCAATCGCCGCACGCGGGACAGCGCGGCGGCTCGCCCGGCGGCACGAGCAGCTGATCGTCTTCGACAAATCCGCAGCGGGCCAGGCATACCGTGCGCATTAGGTTGCCATGCAGCTCGATTGGCGCACTACCCGCGCGAACATGCAAGCCGTCGACATTTTGCGTGATCAATTCGAACGAATCGAAGCGCGCTTGCGCAGCTGCCAGCGCAAGGTGCCCGGCATTTGGCTGCGCGTCGGCGACCAACCCGCGCCGCCACGCATACCAGCGCCACACCAACGGCGGATCGGCACGAAATCCATCTTCGGATGCCAAGCGCATCGGATCGAACTTGGCCCATAACCCGCTGGTCGCATCGCGAAAAGTTGGAATTCCGCTTTCGGCGGAGATGCCGGCGCCTGTCAGGACTGCGATGCTGCGCGCATGCGCGATGTGCTCGCGCGCCGTGCGCCGGTTGGACGAGTTCAAGCGGGTAACGGCAGCCGTCGATCCATCAAACCGCGGCGCGCGAAGCGTTGCGTTGTCGTTTCGCCTCGAACAGACAGATTCCGGCAGCCACCGAGACGTTAAGACTTTCCACGTGCCCGGCGAGTGGAATGCGCGCGAGCACATCGCACCGCTCGCGCGTCAGGCGGCGCAGCCCTGCGTCTTCCGCACCAAGAACCCACGCAAGCGGCCCTGCCAGATCGAGGTCAAACAATGATTGCTCGGCTTCTCCGGCGGCACCCACCATTCGCACATCGGCATCGCGTAAATCGTCCATTGCGCGCGCGAGGTTCGTAACGGCGATCAGCGGCACCGTTTCAGCCGCACCTGCTGCAGCCTTCAGCGCGGCTGGAGTCAGTCCCGCTGACCGATCGCGCGGAACAACGACGGCGCTGACGCCGGCGGCGTCTGCCACTCGCAAACACGCACCAAGATTGCGCGGGTCCGTCACACCGTCAAGCAACAACAGCAACGTGTTCGCATCGACTCTATTCAAAATATCGTCGAGAGTCGCCGCCTGCTCGAGTTCGGCAGCGAGCGCAACGACCCCTTGATGCGGCGCTTCGCCAGCCAGCCCGCGCAGGCGTTCAGCGTCAATCGGCGTGACCCGCACGCCGAGCGATTTTGCGCGTTGCTGCAAGTCGACCATGCGTCCGTCACGGCGTCGCCCATCGACATAAATCGTTTCGATCGAGGCCGGGGCGTGCCTCAGCCGCGCGCCAACCGCATGAAATCCGGCTAATACTCGCTTGCTCATCACAGGGCTCAGCGACCGCGCTTTGCCGCGCGCACCTTGCTATCACGCCCGCGAACGCCCTTGCCGCCGATCTTGTGCAACTGTCCGCGTCGCACCTGCCTGCGCTCGACTTTCGCCTGCCTGGCGCGCCGCTCTTCGACGCTCTCGCCACGCTTGCGCTCCCGGTCCTTTGGCTCGGGCGCGCTCGCTGCCAGCAGTGACTTGCGCGTGTCGGCCTTGACCAACCTGAAATCGATGCGCCGCGCTTCCAGGTCGACGCGTGCGACCTGCACCGTCAACCGATCGCCCAACCGGTAACGCAGGCCCGTGCGCTCGCCGCGAAGCTCATGCAGCGCTTCGTTATATAGAAAATATTCTGTGCCCAGCTCTGACACGTGCACCAGGCCTTCGATATAAAGATCGTCGAGCACAATAAACGCACCGAACGGAACCACCGAGCTCACGGTGCCGGTATACGTCTCGCCCACGCGCTCGCGCATGTAGTAGCTCTTCAGCCATGCTTCAACGTCGCGCGATGCATCGTCGGCGCGGCGCTCGTTCGCTGAACACAGCAACCCGAGTTTTTCCCACAACGCAATGCCTTCGCTCTCATCCGTCGGCTTGCGACTGTGCGAGGCGCGCAACGCAGCCCGCGCCGCGGCGGGCGCAACAGCGGCATCGGCGTTGATGAAAACTTCCGGCACGTAGGGATGCTTGGACAAAATCGCCTTGAGCACTCGATGCACCAGCAAGTCCGGATAACGCCGGATGGGTGATGTGAAGTGCGTGTAAGCCTTGTAGGCGAGACCGAAGTGACCCGAATTGTGCGGGCTGTAAATCGCCTGCTGCATTGAGCGCAGCAGCACGGTTTGCAACAACTGCGCATCGGGGCGAGGTTTGATTTGCTTCAACAGGCGCGCGTAGTCGGCAGGCTCCGGCTTATCGCCACCGTCGAGCGCAAGACCGAGCGTCTTTAACAGCGTGCGCACATTGGCAAGACGTTCGGTGGTCGGCCCTTCGTGCACTCGATACAAGCCCGCCTGCTTGTCACGCCCAATGAAATCGGCCGCGCACACGTTGGCCGCCAGCATGCATTCTTCGATCAGCTTGTGCGCATCGTTGCGTGTGCGCGGAATGATTTTCTCGATGCGGCCGTTCGGATCGCATACGATGTATGTCTCGGTGGTGTCCAGATCGATCGCGCCCCGCGCGTCGCGCGCGCGTTTCAGCAATTCATAGAGCGCGTACAGATTCTGCAGATCGGGCAGCACGGTGGCCAGGCGCTGCGCTTCCTTGCTATCCGGTGCCGATAACGCTTCCCAGACTTCCGTGTACGTCAGCCGTGCCTGCGAATGCATGACCGCAGGATAAAACTGGTACGCGTCCAACGCCCCCTTGTTGGTCACGACGCAGTCGCACACCATGACCAGACGGTCGACTTCGGGTTTCAGCGAACACAAGCCGTTGGACAACTTCTCCGGCAGCATCGGAATCACTCTGCGCGGGAAGTACACGGACGTCGAACGATTCTGCGCTTCGATATCGAGCGCGTCGCCCGCTTTCACGTAGTGGCTCACGTCGGCCACCGCGACGATCAGCCTCCAGCCTTTGCGACGCCCTCCTTGCATGAACGGCTCGCAATACACAGCATCATCGAAGTCGCGCGCATCTTCGCCATCGATCGTGACCAGCGGAATGTCGCGCAAATCCACTCGTCCCCGTAGATCCTTCGGCAATACCGTATCGGGAAGCGATTCTGCGAGTCGCGCGGTTGAGTCCGGAAACTCGTGCGGCACCGCGAACTTGCGAACCGCGATTTCGATTTCCATGCCCGGATCATCGATCGCACCTAGTACTTCGATCACGCGGCCAACCGGCTGCACATAGCGCTGCGGTTGCTGCAGAATTTCGACGACAACCACCTGACCAGGCTCGGCCGACAGTGACGCGCCGGGCGGCACAAGGATGTCGTGCGCGATGCGCTGATCCTCCGGAACAACGATGGTCACACCGCGCTCGTTCAGCAAACGGCCGACGAGCTTGTTGGTGCGGCTCTCGATGACTTCGACGATCTCGCCTTCGGGTCTGCCACGCCGGTCGGCGCCGGTGATACGCGTCAGCACCCGATCGCCGTGCAGCACCTTGGCCATCTCATGTTCGGAGAGCACAAGATCGGGTCCGCCATCGTCGCGAATCAGAAATCCGAAACCGTCACGATGGCCCTGCACCTGTCCGGACAACAGATTCGCGCGCGCCGCCACCAGCAGCAGGCCAGCGCGATTGCGCACGATGCGGCCCGCGCGCTCGAGTTCCTCGATTTCTCGATTGAACGCTTCATGCTCGTCGGCAGGAAGGCCAAGACGATCGGCGAGCTCGAGCGGCGGCAGCGGCGTGCGCGCCACGGTCAGCGCTTCCAAAATTGCATCGCTATTGGTGCGATTTATTCTTTTGTTCACAATTTCCTTCTGTGGCCGCAATCAGCGAACCACGTCACGTACAACATACTTTATTTGACTAGATATCTACCACCGCTAGAATTCGCGGCTTGCCCAGGTGGCGAAATTGGTAGACGCACTAGGTTCAGGTCCTAGCGGTGGCAACACTGTGGGGGTTCGAGTCCCTTCCTGGGCACCATGAGGTTTATTCAGGGGAGCCGGCCGCTTACGCATCCGGCAACTTCGTTTTCTTGTTTCCTAGCCGTTCCGCCAGTTTTTCGGGGCCCATCGCGTCGTACACCTCAAACGGCTGATGAATCCACGGATTGGTGGGCAGGTACTGAACGAAGTAATCGGGCTTGAACGCCGAGTCTCCCTTGTACCAAATGACGGCGGTTCTGACTTCTTCAATCGCCGGATAGCGTGACCTTAGGTGGTCGACGACTTTCGACAGCGTCACTCCCGAGTCGACCAGATCATCGACCAACAGCAGATTTCCGCGTAACGCGTCACTCGTCATCGTGATGTATTCACCAATGTCGAGCTGCCCCTGGCGCGTGCCAGCCGCGGCGCGGTACGAACTCGCGGCAAGAATCGCCAGCGGGACATCGTAGATTCGCGAAATCACGTCGCCCACGCGAAGCCCGCCGCGTGCAAGGCACAGCAGGGAATCGAAGTGCCAGTTCGATTCATGCACCAACAGACACAGCCGCTCAATCGAACGGTGATACTCGTCCCAATCGACATACAAATCTGACTCTGAGCGCGCGGGGTTGATCATGGATTGAACGGATGGCGCAACACGATCGTCTGATCGCGATCCGGCCCCGTCGAAACGAGATCGATCGGCACACCCAGCACTTCGGACAAACGCTCGAGATAGCGCTGTGCGCCACTCGGCAAATCTTTCCAGCGCTGTACGCCGAGTGTCGAATCACTCCAGCCGTCAAACTCTTCGTACACCGGTTCGCAGCGGCTGACCGCATCGGCGCCATAAGGCAGGATGTCGACTTCCTTGCCATCCATCTTGTAACCGATGTTCAGTCTGACGCGCGGCAGACCGTCGAGCACGTCGAGCTTGGTGATGCACAGCCCCGTGGTCCCGTTCAGTTGCACCGCGCGCTTCAGACCCGCTGCATCGAACCAACCGCAACGGCGTGGCCGGCCGGTGACCGAGCCGAACTCCTGACCTCTGTTGCGCAGATGATCACCGGTGACATCCGTCAGCTCGGTCGGAAACGGCCCGGATCCAACACGCGTCGAATAAGCTTTGGTGATACCGAGCACGTAGTCGAGCCGCTGCGGTGCGACGCCCGCCCCCGCTGACGCGGCGCCCGCTACCGTGTTACTCGAGGTCACGTACGGATATGTGCCATGGTCAACGTCGAGCAACGCGCCCTGCGCGCCTTCGAACAACAGCCGGGCGCCTGTTGCCATCACGCTATTTAATTTGTACGAGACGTCGATTATCAGCGGGCGCAGCCGATCGGCCAGCGCCAGCGTCTCGTCGATGACCTTGTTCGCAGCGACCGGACTGGCATTGAGATAGTGCTGCAGAACGAAGTTGTGCAGATCGAGGGCTTCACGCACTCCGTCGGCAAAGCGCGCAGCATCGAACAGATCCTGCGCGCGAACCGCGCGGCGTGCGACTTTGTCTTCGTATGCCGGTCCGATGCCTCGACCGGTCGTGCCGATCTTCGAGGCACCGCGCTTGATCTCGCGTGCCAAATCAAGCGCCACGTGATACTCAAGAATCAACGGGCAGTTGCCGCTGATTGCTAGTCGCGAAGTCACGTCGACGCCGGCTGCTTGCAGCTCATCGATTTCACCCAGTAGGGCGGTTGGCGACAGCACGACGCCGTTGCCGATGTAGCACGCAAGCCTGGGTCGCAAAATGCCGGACGGAATCGAACGCAGAATCGTTTTCTTGCCGTTGATAACCAGCGAGTGGCCCGCGTTGTGCCCGCCCTGGAATCGCACGACACCATCGACGCTTTCGGACAACCAGTCGACGATCTTGCCCTTGCCCTCATCGCCCCACTGTGTACCGACGACCACAACGTTCTGAGCCATCGTTCTTAGCTTCCCCGTCGTGACACGACATGCCACGTCTGACCGCGCCGTTCGATCACGCGATCGAAGATAAATTCGCTTTCTTCGGCACGATCCGCTTCGCCTTGAAGACGCTGAACCACGATTTCACCGGCCGCGCGCAGCTCGCCGATTAGCGCTCGCAAGCGCTCATCGGCGCCGACAGGTGCGAGTATCGCGTGCGGAGGATCATCCGCCGCGAGCTCAGCGAGTTCGCGCAAGTAGATCGAGAAGCCGACTGCCGGACGTGCACGGCCAAACGCTTTTCCGATGTCGTCGTAGCGACCGCCGCGCAACACTTCGTTCGAAGAACCTGCGGTGTGCACAGCAAACGTGACGCCGGTCTTGTACCGGTATCCATGCAGATCCGACAGGTCGATCGAGACATCATCGGCGCTGCAATGCTTGACAATCGCCTGAAGCTCGTCCAGAGCAGCCGTGATCGCAGCAGATGCAGGGAGTTTGCGGCGCGCTTCGTCAAGTACTTCGCGGCCGCCGTTCAGGCGCGTCAGAGCGAGCAATGCTGAACGCACGTCGCTCGACAGCCCACTCGCCTGTTGGCGCAATGCCGGCACGTCCTTGGCATTTAACGACGCCAGGAGTTCGTCCACAAGCGCAGCAGGCAATGGTGCAAGTTCAAGAATGCCGCGCACGACACCGGTATGTCCGAGGTCGAGCCGAACGCTCTGGAGCCCCGCCAATTGCAGAGAAGTCACCGCGAGTTCCAGCACTTCAACATCGGCGGCGACGCCGCTGAGTCCATACAGCTCCGCACCTACCTGCAGCGGTTCACGTGCCGCCAGCGGGTGCAGTGGCCGCGCATGCAGCACACTGCCTGCGTAGCACAACCGCACTACTCCCTGGCGATTGAGGATGTGCGCATCGATGCGTGCAACCTGAGGAGTCGTATCGGCGCGCAATCCGAGCAGTCGTCCGCTCGATTGATCGGTCAGCTTGAAGGTACGCAGATCGAGGTCATCCCCGGTGCCAGTGAGCAGCGACTCGGCATGCTCGAGAAGCGGCGGGATGACCAGCTCGTAGCCGTAGCTGCGATAAAGATCCAGCAGCTTGCGCCGCAATTGCTCGACCCGCCGCGCTTCGCGCGGCAGGACGTCGGAGATATTTTCAGGCAGCAACCAGCGCATGACAATGCAAGACGACCCGGATGGGCGTCTCACCAATGAATAATCAACTTAGGAATTAACGAGGCTAACTCTGCAGCCAGAACAATAGCGCGCCGCCTGCCACTGCGATCAGACCGAAGAAGCGAATCTGACCGTCGCTGAGCTCACTCAAGCGCGCGAACATCTGGCGCCAGGCGCTCGGCGCTACCAGCGGCATCAGGCCTTCGAACACGAGCATCAGCGCAACGGCCAGACCCAACACCGACATCGAGGCTATCGAGAGCCGCCCTTTGTGGCGCCCGAGCTTCCCGGCTTGGAGCCCTTCAGGTACTTGAAGAATTCGGAGGAAGGATCGATGACCATCAGATCATTGCGGTTCTTGAAAGTCGTTCTATACGCCTCGAGCGTGCGATAGAACTCCGCGAAATCCGGGTTCTGCCCGAACGCCTGCGCATACGTCGCCGACGCTTTCGCATCGCCTTCGCCCTTCACCTTCTGCGCCGCGCTGTATGCCTCAGCCAGCAGCACTTCGCGCTGCCGGTCAGCATCGGCGCGAATTTTTTCGCCTTCAGCGGATCCGATTGACCGCTGCTCGTTGGCGACACGCTTGCGCTCGGCCTGCATGCGGCCGAAAACAGAATCGCTGATCTCGGGCACGAAATCGACCCGCTTCAGACGGACGTCGACTATTTCCACACCTAAACCCTTAACGCTTTCCTGCACGGCGATGCGAATTTCTTCCATTGCCTTGTCACGCTGACGCGATGTGATTTCGTTGACCGTGCGTTTGTTGACCGCCTGATTCAGTGCGTCGCGCACCAGTGTCGAAATGCGTTCTTCGGCCGATCGCTCGCCACTCGGAAAGCTAACTCGAAACGCGCGGGGTTCGCTGATCCTCCACCGCACAAACGAGTCGATCAACAGGTTCTTCTTTTCCGAGGTCTGTACGCGATCAGCCTGCGGCGTGTCGATCGTCAGGATGCGACTGTCCTGATATTCGACGTTTTGCAGCAATGGAAGCTTGAAATAAAGACCAGGCTTGGTGACCACGCGAACGATCTCACCCAGTTGAAACACGATCGCGAACTGGCGCTGATCGACAATAAACGTGCTGGCGCGCACGGCCACCGCTACTAGCACCAGCGTGATCACAACGGCAACGATTCTGTTCATCGGCTTCTCTGTATCCCTACCGTGCGTCGCGATCGCGCGTGCGCAGATTTTCGCGGCCGCGCGACTCGGGCACTGGAGCGGGCTCTGGAGCCGGCGGCGCGGGTCGCGCGACGGCGGGGTCCTGCAGAGCCTGTTGCATCAGCTTGTCGAACGGTAGATACAGCAGTGGACTGCTGTTTCGCACATCGACCATGACCTTGCTCGTGTTCGAGAACACCTGTTGCATCGTATCGATGTACAGCCGATCACGAGTAACTTCTGGCGCCTTGTTGTACTCGACCAGAACCTGCTGGAAGCGCGACGCATCGCCCTGAGCAGTTTGAATAACGCGCGAGCGATAACCGTCGGCTTCCTGCAGCAGCCGCGATGCCAGGCCGCGTGCTTTCGGAATGACGTCGTTGGCGTATGCCTGCCCGAGATTGATTTCGCGCTCACGATCCTGGCCCGCCTTGACCGCATCGTCGAACGCGGCTTGCACCTGCTCGGGCGGCTGCGCGTTCTGAATCGCGACCGCCTGCACCAGGATGCCGGTGCCGTAGCGGTCGAGCATGTCCTGCATCAGCCTGCGGACATCGACGGCGATCTCCTGCCGCGATTCGTACAGTACGGAGTCCATCGTCTTACGGCCGACGACTTCGCGCATCGCCGACTCGGCCGATTGAATCACCGCCGCGGTTGGATTGCGACTGTTGAACAAATAGTCGCGCGCGCCGGTATCTTTGATTCGGTACTGCACTTCGAACTGGATGTCGACGATGTTTTCGTCGTCAGACAGCATCAGTGCTTCCTTCAGTCGTTCGGGACGGCCGCGTGTGCCAACCTCGACCCGGCGCAGCGACGAGATGTCGACCAGTTCGTTGTTTTGTATCGGCCACGGCAGGCGCCAGCGAAATCCTGGAGCAGTCGTCTGATCGGAGGCTTTGCCAAATGTCGTCACGACACCGACCTGCCCCTCAGGAACGATATAGAAGCCGCTGCCCAGCCAGATCAGGGCAATGACGGCAAGTACCGCCACAAGGCCAAAGCCCGCGCTCTTGCCATCCGGGGTGAAGCCGCCAAAACGGCCACCGTTACCGCCAGTGCCACCACGTCGAGCGCCGCGCCGGCCGAACAAACCCGAAAGCCGGCGATTGAAGTCGCGCCACAGCTCGTCGAGATCGGGCGGACCGTCACCACTCGGGCGTTGCGGGCGCTGCGGTCTCAATTCCGGCTCACGACGCGGCTCTTCTTTGCCATCGTCGTTCGAGCCGTCGGAGCCACCGCTGCTACCACCACGGCCCCACTTGGGATCGTTAAGCGACATCGAAGGGTTTGCTGATTAGTGTCATATCGACCTGCACAAACTTTGGACTATGCCGCCGCTGCGCTGGGCCACGAAGAAATGTTTTCGTCTTGTTTTGCATTGGTGGGCGAGTCATCTCCGCCCGCCGAACGCTCGATGAATTCGACTATCGAATCGCGCAACAATTGCAACCCCAATCCCGATTGCGCGCTGACCGAAACGGCGACGATGTTATCACGCGAGTCGCGCTCGACCGCTGGAGCGCGATCCACGACATCGATCTTGTTATAGACGACGATCGTCGGCACGTTGTCGGCGCCGATGTCGCGCAGCACACGCTCGACCTCGGCCATCTGCTCGGCGCGCGCCGGTGACGCCGCATCGACGACGTGAAGGAGCAAGTCAGCCTCGGCAGTTTCATTCAAAGTTGACTTGAACGCCTCGATCAACTGGTGCGGCAGGCCACGGATAAATCCGACGGTGTCGGAGATCACTGCCTCCGTTCCTGCCTGACCATTAAGCCCATTGCCGAGACGGCACTTGCGCGCGGTGGTATCGAGCGTCGCAAATAATTGATCGGCTGCGTACACGCCCGCCTGCGTCAGCGCATTGAACAGCGTCGATTTGCCGGCGTTGGTGTAGCCCACCAGCGAAATCGAGACCACGTCGTTGCGCGAGCGCGCACGCCGGCGCGTGCGCCGCTGTTTTTCCGACTGCTTCAGCCGCTCACGCAGCCTCTTTACTCTGACTCCGATCAAGCGGCGATCGATCTCGATTTGTTTTTCGCCGGGGCCGCCAGTCTTTCCGAGCCCGCCGCGCTGGCGCTCCAAGTGCGACCAGCCACGCACGAGCCGCGTCGAAAGGTGTTGCAGCTGTGCCAGCTCGACTTGCAGCTTGCCCTCGCGGCTTTGGGCGCGCTGAGAGAAGATGTACAGGATCAGCGCAGTACGGTCCAGCACCCAAATGCCGAGCGTCCGCTCCAGATTGCGCTGTTGCGCCGGCGATAACGCGACGTCAAAGATTACGAGCCCGGCGTTTGCGGCGGCCGCCTCCGTCTTCAGCTCTTCGACTTTGCCGGCACCTATGAAATAAGACGGGATCAGGACGATCACGCCGCACGCTTAGCAATGCCGCCGGCTCGATATCAGCAGAGACGACGAGCTGTTTCAGCTCGTCGATCGCATCGGGGTCCTCGCGCCGCCCAACGGCAACGCTGACAAGCAGCGCGCGTGTCGAGACCTGCGCGCGCTCGGAGTCAACCTGGAAGACGCTCAGGCTTCGGGCTCCGCAGCAAGATTGACCGGTCGCGCGGGTACTACGGTAGAAATGGCGTGCTTGTAGACCATTTGCGTCACGGTATTGCGCAACAGCACGACGTACTGATCGAAAGATTCGACCTGACCCTGAAGCTTGATGCCATTGACCAGATAGATCGATACGGGAATGTGCTCTTTGCGCAGCGCATTTAGGAAGGGGTCTTGTAGTAGTTGCCCTTTAGCAGTCATTTTTTCTCCAGCGTTTTGACACGCTTGTTCGTATGCGGTTCGGTAGGACAGGCTGGCACGCTCTAATAATGGAGACGTGCCTGCTCAATTCAATGTAAAGCAAAAGGCGCGCCTTGGCGAGTTAGCGTAGCGCTTCTAGACGCACTCAAACCCTACTCAACGTACGGGTTCTTGCTAGTGCGAAACTCCACCCGCAGCGGGGTTCCGGTCAGCTCAAACTGCTCACGAAACTGTCCTTCCAGATAGCGTCGGTAAGAGTCCGCGACCTGACTTAGAGAATTGCCGTGCACGACGATGATCGGCGGGTTGTGGCCGCCTTGGTGCGCATAGCGCGGCTTCGGGCGCGAATGACCGGCGCGCGCGGGCTGCTGGCGCTCTACCGCGGCAATCAGTGCGCGTGTCAGCTTGGGCGTCGGCAATCGTGCAAAGGCGGCGCGGTACGCCTCCGTTACCGACCGCATCATCGGCTTCAGCCCCGTCCGCTTGCGCGCCGAGACCTGGTGAAAGCGTGCCCAGCGCAAAAAGTGCAACTTGCGCTCGATTTCGCGCGTGATCCGCTCGCGCTGGTACGCGTCCAGCCCATCCCACTTGTTCACTGCGACCACCATCGCGCGACCACTTTCAAGCACGAAGCCGGCGATATGCGCGTCCTGGTCGGCGATTTCGGAAGCAGCATCGAGCAGCAGGATGACGACGTTGGAGTCGGCGATCGATTGCAGCGTCTTCACGACCGAAAACTTCTCGACCGTCTCGAACACCTTGCCCCGGCGGCGAAGTCCGGCGGTATCGATCAGCGTGAACGCCTGGCCGTCGTAGTCGAATTCGATCTCGATGGAATCGCGCGTGGTGCCCGGTTGGTCGAACGCGATCAGTCTCTCTTCGCCGAGCAGCGCGTTGATCAGCGTCGATTTTCCGACGTTGGGCCGGCCGACGACCGCGACCCGAATGCGCTTGTTGGCGCTCGGCTCTTCGGTCGTCTCGCTCGGGCGCCTCCGGAAACCCGTCGAGCGCGGTCTGCATCAGCGCTTCGACGCCCTCGCCGTGCGCGGCCGAAATCAACCACGGCTCGCCCAGTCCGAGTTCGTGAAACTCCGCAGCGGACTGCTCGGTGAGCCCTTCGGCTTTGTTGATGGCCAATACGATCGGTCGGCCGGCGATGCGCAGCCGCTTGGCAATGCGCTGGTCCTGGCCGGTCAGTCCTTCGCGCGCGTCCAGAACGAAAATCACGACATCGCATTCGGCAATCGCCTGCTCGGTCTGCGCTGCCATTTCCCGCACGATGCCCTCGGCATTGACGGGCTCGAAGCCGCCGGTATCGATGGCAATGTAATCACGCGGGCCGATGCGGCCTTCACCGTAATGCCGGTCGCGGGTGAGCCCGGGAAAATCGGCGACCAATGCAGCGCGCGTGCGCGTCAGCCGATTGAACAGTGTCGACTTGCCGACATTCGGACGGCCGACGATCGCAACTACGGGTTTCATAACGAGCAGTCGCCGGCGCGCAGCGCCGGCTTTCTATTCGATCGTTATAAACGCGACCGTGCCGTCACGAGCTTGCACGACGGCTCCGCCGCCGAGAGGGCGAGGCGTGGCGACAATTTCTGCGCCTAACGGAATGCGCGCGACAAACGCGCCGTCCTCCGGTGACAGAAAATGCACGAAACCCTCAAAGTCACCGACAACGATGGCCCGCCGTAATGCAAGCGGCGCCGACAGTTCGCGATGCATCAGCTTTTCTTGCCGCCATGCCGACGATCCAGCCGCACGATTGAATGCGACGACGTTCGACTTCGCGTCCACGACATAGACGCGCCTGTCATCCGCCGTGGGACCCGCAGCGGCTGAAATCTCGCTGGACCAGCGCAAGCTGCCATTGTTGGCATCGAAACACCCGACGCGGCCCTGATACGACGCTGCACACACCTCGTTGCCGATGATCAGCGGCGCGCCAACGACGTCGGCCAGACGCTCAACTTCGGTCGCACCGCGTGGTTCCGACACGGCAACGTCCCAACGGACCGCGCCGTTCGCGGAATTCAACGCGACCAGACGGCCGCTCGGAAAACCTGCGATCACGAAATCGCCCGCGTACACCATCTCGGTCAAGCCGCGCAACGTCAACGGCACATTGGCGCGCTGGTACGCCCAGCGGCGCTTGCCGCTCGCTGCATCGAGCGCGGTGATTCGATAGTCGGTCGATCGCACGACAACCAGACCACGGCCGACCAGCGGTGGAGATCGCATCTCCCCGCCCACCTGATTGCGCCACAACTCCTTGCCATCGGCACCCAACGCGATGATTTCGCCGCGCGTAGTGGCCACGACAACAGTGAATCCATCGCTGCCTACGCCCGCACTGAGACGTGCCTTGACATCGACGCGCCACACGACCTGGCCGCTATCGGGCGCGAGCCGCACGACGGCGCCATCGGCTGCAGCTGCGTACACCGCGTTCTCGGTCACGGCCGGCTGCATCAGCTCAGTGCGGCCGGCGCCGACCGATGCACGCCATGCAATGCGCGCGTTCAATGTCGGCTTGATTTCGGTCAGCGCGGTCGGCTGCGCGGCTCTCGACGGCGGGCCGCCCAGCCACGATGGAAGCCATGAGCATCCGCTCAGACTGAATGCTGCAACCAGTGCGGCGATTGCTGCGCTTCTCATGAGGTCGCAGTCGGAGGCAGCGCGTCCAGTTTCAACTGGATGATCTGCCGCAGCGGGTGTTCCGCGGTGGCCTTCGCGAGGGCGTCGCGATAGGCGGCGCGCGCCTCCTCGATTTTGTTTTGCGCTAACAGTACGTCGCCGCGTCGGTCCGCGATCGCCGTCGCATGCACAGCCGAGCCCGCGCCATCAAGCACCTTCAACGCTTCATCGAATTTCTTTTCATCGAGCAGCACACCCGCCAGCCGAACTCGGGCAATCGCGACGATCTCGGGGTGATCGGCGTGATCGATCGCCCATTGCAAGCGCGTTGTCGCAGCCGCGGAATCGCCGTTATCCGCAGCCCAGCGAGCACCCTGCAACGCCGCCATCGGGCCATAGACGGTGCGACCGTACTTGTCGGTCAACGTTGCGGCCAGCGTGTTGACGCGTTCGGTCTCGCGCGCGGTCATCGCGCGCTCGAACTCGGCAAAAACGCCGGCGGCTTCTTCAGCTTGATTGCGCTCGTACCACCGCCAGCCGTTGTATGCCGCAAATGCGAGCAGCACGACGGTCGCGACGGTCAAGATCAAATTGCCGTACTTGCTCCACCACGCCTTGAGCTCGTCGAGCTGTTCCTGCTCCTGTAAGTCGTAAGCCATTTAAGTGTTCCGTCTTCTTTTCTAGTGATCTTGTTCGGCAGCACTCAAGCGCGATGACCAGCGTGTCCGCCAACATTTGGAGCGGCACGATACGCTGCTCTGCCTTTGGCGCCCCTGGCGGTGCACGCAGGTTCTTGACACTCGGCCGAATCGGACGCCAGCTCTGTCTCGCCGATGATCACCGCAAACTCGGCGCCGCTCGCGTCGGCGCGTTTCATCTGCGATTTCAAGCTTGCATCGCCGGCATGGCAGATCACGTCAAGTCCGGCATCGCGCAGCTGCTCGGCGCGTCAGAAACGCACGCGTCGGCGGTCGCGCCGCCCTGGTGAACGACATACACATCTGTATGCGGCGAGATATCGACCTGCCCGGATTGCGATCAAGCAGTCAATCACTCTTTCGATGCCCATTGCAAATCCGATTGCCGGGCGTTGGCTTGCCGCCCAGCAACTCGATCAGCGTGTCATATCGACCACCGCCGCATAACGTTCCCTGCGAGCCGAACTCGTCGGTGATCCACTCGAACACCGTCAGATTGTAGTAATCGAGACCGCGCACCAAGCGCGGATTGACCTGTGAACTCGACACCTGCAGACTGCGAGCACGCCTGCAGCCCTTCGAAGTGCGCGCGCGATGCAGTCGCCGAGATACGCGGTGATCGTGCGGCGCGTTACTGAGCAGCTTCGCCATCGCGGGATTCCTGCTGTCCAGGATGCGCAGGGGATTCGTGCGCTAACCGGCGCACGGAATCGGCATCGAGCTCGTCTTGATGTTGCTTGAAGTAGGCAACCAACTCGCTGCGATGCCGCGCACGCTCATCGGCCTGCCCGAGACAATTGATTTCCAAACGCGGCGCTCTTGATGCCGAGAATTTTCCAGAGCCGGGCCAGCATCACGATCAGCTCGGCGTCGATATCCGGGCCCCGCGAATCCGAGTGCTTCGACATTGACCTGATGAAACTGGCGAAAGCGCCCGCGCTGCGGCCGCTCATGCCGAAACAGCGGACCCATTGACCACACGCGCTTCGGGCCGTCGTAGGTCAGGTTGTGTTCGATGGCCGCGCGCACCGTTCCCGCAGTGAATTCGGGGCGCAGCGTCAGCCGCTCCTGATTCGCACGATCCTCGAATGAATACATTTCCCGTTCGACGATATCGGTCACCTCGCCGATGCCGCGCACAAACAGGTCGGTGTGCTCGAGCATCGGCGTCCGAATCTGCTGATAGCCGTAGCGACCGCAGCCAGTCCGTTGCGCGCGCTTCGAACCACTCCCACACAGGCGATTGCGCGGGCAACAAATCATTCATGCCGCGCACCGCGGCGAACTTCACATTGGCCATCGCTTAATGATGCGCTGGAGTTGCTGCTGCGGTGACAGCCGAACTGGCTGAATAGGTGCGGCGCACGTAGTCGTCGACGATCGCCTGGAACTCTGCCGCGATACGCTCGCCTTTCAAGGTCACGGTGCGAACGCCGTCGACGAAAACCGGCGCGACCGGAGCTTCACCCGACCCCGGCAGGCTGATGCCGATGTTCGCGTGCTTGCTTTCACCGGGCCCATTGACGACGCACCCCATGACCGCGACGCTCATCGACTCGACGCCGGGATAATCGGCGCGCCAATGCGGCATTTGCGCGCGCAACCACGATTGAATGTCGTCAGCCAGTTCCTGAAAGAACGTGCTTGTGGTGCGCCCGCAGCCGGGACACGCGACGACCATCGGCGTAAACGCGCGCAAGCCCAATCGTCTGCAAAATTTCCTGCGCGACCTGCACTTCGGTCGTCCGCGATTCGCCGGGCGCGGGTGTCAGCGAAATGCGGATCGTGTCACCGATTCCTTCCTGCAGAAGCACGGCGAGCGCCGCGGTCGACGCCACGATGCCCTTGCTGCCCATGCCGGCTTCGGTCAGACCGAGATGCAGCGGATAGTCGCAGCGCCGCGACAGCTCTCGGTAAACGGCAATCAAATCCTGCACGCCGCTGACCTTGGCCGACAGGCAGATCATGTCTCGGCCAAGACCCAGCGCTTCGGCACGCTCGGCGCTGGCAATCGCCGACTGAACCAGCGCTTCACGCAGCACGCTCTTCGCGTCCGAGCGGATCGGCTGCGCAGAGCGTTCTCATCCATCATCTTCGCCAGCAGCTCCTGATCGAGACTGCCCCAGTTGACACCGATACGCACCGGCTTGCGATAACGGCATGCGACTTCGATCATCTGCGCGAAGTTGTCATCGCCCTTTCGCGCCGCGGCCGACGTTGCCGGGATTGATGCGGTACTTGGACAGCGCCTGTGCGCACGCCGGGAACTGTGTCAGCAGCTTGTGTCCGTTGTAGTGAAAATCGCCAACCAGCGGAACGTCGAGTCCCATTTTGTCGAGCTGCTCGCGAATCGGCGCCACTTCGGCAGCGGCTTCGGGCGAGTTAACCGTGATCCGCACGATCTCCGATCCCGGCCTGCGCGAGTTGCTTCACCTGGATCGCGGTCGCGATCGCGTCTGCCGTGTCGGTGTTGGTCATCGACTGCACGACCACCGGCGCATCGCCGCCGATGCGAACGACGTGATCGGCCCACGAAACTCTCACTTGCCGCGTCGGCCGCCGTGCGGCGGGCGTCGCAGCTTGCGGCAAGCAGTTGGGGAACTCGACCGGCCGGTTCATGAATGGCTCTAGCGCTACTTTATGGTGAAGCGCGCAACGTTATTTCGCGTAAACGGCTGCAGATTGAACGACGCACCGCGCACTTCGACCGATGCAAAGTTGGCATCGCCGATCACAACAGTCAGCGGCAATTCACCGTCAAGAGCATGCTCGGCGCCGGCCTGAGCTTAGCTGCGACAACAGGATCTTGCCGTTGCGGTCCGTCACTTCGGCCCACGAGTTGCCGTTGAACCGCAGCAGCAACCGTGGGCGCTGCTCCGCTCGCGGCGACGCTTGATCTAACGGTTGGCTCCGCGACATCGGCCGGCGTTGGAACCGGCTCGTTCGCCGCACCCGAACCCGGAGCGGTTTCGCTCGTCGCAGCCGGCGTCGCAGTGTCCGGCACTGGAGCCGGTGCAGGTGCGACCGACGCAGCAGCGGGTGCAGCGGCAGCAGGCATCACCACGATCTGCGGCTGCGTGGGTGCTGGCTTCAATGTTGTCTGCCACCCAATCACTCCGAGTGCAATCAGAATCACCAGCGCTATTCCGAGAGCCCATTGCGGAAACAGGCGCTCACGACCCGCGGCACGCGCTGCCGCGAAGTCCGTCGCCATACCGTCGACGACCGATTCGCGTACCGGCGCCAGTTTTGCGTTCAGATCGGACAGCAGTGGCTCTGGATCGACGTTCACCATGCGCGCGTAACTGCGAATGAAGCCGCGCACATAAGCCAGCGCCGGAAGTCGCGCGAGATCCTCCTGCTCGATCGCGCGCACCTGGTTCGGGTGCAAACGCAAGGTGGCCGCTACATCAGTGACGCTCAGGCCCGCACGTTCGCGTTGGGCCGCGAGCCGCGCGCCGTAGCCCGTGGCTTCCACCACAGCGTTCGCTGGCTTCGAGTCGGTCTCGGTTTGCGCGGGGAACTCGCGCGCATCGGAGATCAGACTCTGTTCAGTCATCGAAGTCGCCGCGCGCCAGCGCCGCGGCTTCCGGTGACTGCGGAAAGCGCTGTTTCAATTCGTTCGCAAGCTGAGTTTCGGTGCGCAGGTCGGCGTTGGCGCGCGCCACGCGCAGACCGAGCCACAAACTCTCGGCCGATGACTCGATCGACTTGGCCAGAACGTTGTAATAAAAAGTGGCCTTTTCCACCTGATTCGTTGCGAGATACAGCTTTGCCAGCAAGAATTTCGGCACGGCCATGCCGGCATCAAGCTCGAATGAGCGGCGCAAATAAAGCTTCGGCACCCTGGTAATCCTTGATCCGCATCAGGCACTGCCCGGCATTCTGGTTCGCTCGCGCAGGCGTGCGGTAAAGCGGGTCGCGAAGCGCCTGGTTGAAGTAGGCGATCGACTCCCGCTCGCGCCCCGTGTTGCACAGAAAGTAGCCGTAATTGTTATTCAACTCGGAGTTTCCGGCGTCAAGTTTCAATGCGCGCTGAAAACTTTCCTCCGCGTCACGCTGCTCTTTCATGTCCATGTAAATGAGACCGAGCAACCCGTACGCATTCGGCGTAGCTCGGATCGATCGCGACGGCGCGCCGCGCTTCATCGAGCGCTACCGCCAGCTGGCCGTTGCGGTAATAGCCTCCCGCCAGATCGGTGCGAGCGCGCGCACGGTTACGAAGGTCAGCCTCGCTGACTTTCCTTGACGAGCGCTCGTTGGTGATCGTTGACGAACCATCGTTGCTCGTCGTCGTCGTCGTCGTGGTGGTGCAGGCAGCGCTCAGCAACGCCAGCGTTGCCCAGATCATCAGCCGTACTTGCATGGGTCCCTCTAGTGCGCGCTTGCCGTTAACGGAATCACTTTGCGGGTCGTGCGGTCATTGCAGTCGGGTTCGATCACGAATGTCGCCCGCCAGCTGGCCGCACGCCGCGTCGATATCGTCACCTCTTGTTCTGCGCGTGGTGGTGACGATGCCGGCGTCCGTCAAGTGTTGCGCAAAAGTTCGAATGCGTTCCGCCGATGAGCGCTCGAATCCCGACTGCGGGAACGGATTGAACGGAATCAGGTTGAACTTGCATGGCACGTCAGCAACCAGCGCCACCAGCTCGGCGGCATGCTGATCGCTATCGTTGATGCCATCGAGCATCACGTACTCGAAGGTGATGAAATCGCGTGGCGCCACGTGCAAATAGCGGCGACATGCCGCGAGCAACTCACGCAGCGGGTATTTCCGGTTTAGCGGCACCAGCGTGTCTCGCAACGCATCGTTCGACGCATGCAGCGACACCGCGAGCGCAACCGGACAATCCGCAGCCAGACGATCGATCAGCGGCACCATGCCGGAGGTCGACAGCGTCACACGGCGGCGTGACAGGCCGTAGGCATTGTCATCGAGCATCAACCGCAGCGCCGGTACCACGGCGTCATAGTTCTGCAGCGGCTCGCCCATCCCCATCAAGACCACGTTGGAAATGGCGCGATCCCTGTCGCTGGCAGCGGTGCCGGAGGTCCGCAGCAGGTGCTCAGCCATCCATAACTGGCCGATGATCTCGGCCGTCGTCAGATTGCGGTTAAAGCCCTGCCTGCCGGTCGAGCAGAACACGCAGTTGACCGCGCACCCGGCCTGCGTCGAGATGCACAACGTACCGCGATCGGCTTCCGGAATGAATACGGCTTCGACAGCATTGCCGAGTCCGACATCAAGCAGCCATTTGCGCGTGCCGTCGTCAGCCGTGACGTCGCTCAGAACTGCCGGCGCACTGATATGTGCGTGCTGCACCAGCTTCGCTCGCAGCGACTTCGCAAGGTCCGACATGACATCGAAATCGCGCGCACCGCGTCGGTGAATCCAACGCAACAATTGCCTCGCACGGAACGGCTTTTCTTCGAGCGACTGCACATACGCCGCCAATTGGGCAGCGTCGAAATCGAGCAGGTTTGTGCGCGGCATCGTAAGCGAGCTTATTGTGAATAGAGATTCATCTGCGCAAAGAAGTATTCGATCTCGACCTTCGCCGTTGCAGCGCTGTCCGAGCCATGCACGGCGTTGGCATCGATGCTGTCGGCGAAATCCGCGCGGATCGTGCCGGCAGCCGCCTTCTTCGGATCGGTTGCACCCATCAGCTCGCGATTCTTTGCGATGGCGTCGTTGCCTTCGAGTACCTGCACCATCACCGGTCCCGAGGCCATGAACGTCACCAGGTCGTTGAAAAACGGCCGCCCGCGATGCACGGCGTAGAACCCCTCTGCTTCGGCGCGCGACAGCGACACCATTTTCGCTGCAATCACTTTCAAGCCGCTCTGTTCGAAGCGAGAGTAGATCCGTCCGATGACGTTCTTGGCTACGGCATCGGGTTTGATGATCGACAATGTTCGTTCCACCGCCATGCGCTGACCTTTTCCCCTTTTTGTTGCGATTTTTGTTGGTTACGAGCAACCAAAAAGCTCGACAAATGAAAGACTTGCGTGACGCTAGTTAGCGCGAAATGTTAACACGCAGCGCACCGGTTTCGGGCTACGGTTCCCGCTCCAAGACCGCGATCGACTCGACATGCGACGTGTGCGGAAACATATTGACGACACCCGCCGCGCGCAAGGTCCATCCACCCTGACTCACCATAACCCCGCAGTCGCGAGCCAGCGTCCCGACGTTGCAGGAGACGTAGACCACGCGCGTCGCTATCGCGTTCTCGGGCGACGCCGCCAGAACCTGCGCGAGTGCCAACGCACCCTCACGCGGCGGATCGATCAGCACCTTGTTGACACTGCCATATCGCCCACCCAGCGCGTGCCAGTCGTCGAGCGTGAAATCGAACAGGTTGCGAGCCTCGAACCGTGTGCGGTCCGTGAGTCCATTGCTGTCCGCAGCAATGCGCGCGCGCTCGACCAGCGATGCACTGCCTTCGAGGCCGACAACTGTTTTCGCGAGCGTGGCCAGCGGCAGCGTGAAGTTACCGAGGCCGCAGAAGAAATCGGCGACGACATCGCTCGGCTGCGGCGCGAGCAGCCGTGTCACGCGCGACACCAGCACTTCGTTGACGCGATGATTAACCTGCGTGAAATCGGTTGGAGAAAAAGGCAGGGCGACCTTGAACTCGGGCAGCCGCAGTTCCAACCGCTGCGCCTGGTCGCGATCGAGTGGCGCCGCCGAATCCGGCCCAGCGGGTTGCAGCCAGATGTCGACGGTGTGTGCGGCTCCGAATTCGCGCAGCAGCCTGCAGTCTTCGGCGGTCGGTGGCTGCAGCACCCGAAACACCAACATCACCGCACTGCGATCTCGCACCGATCCGACTGCCAGTTCGATCTGCGGCAATCGCTCGTGCAGCGTCAATGAATAGCACAAGATCGCGCAGCGGCAACAGTAGATCGCTGACCTTCTTCGGCAGCACTTCGCACTGGCGAATGTCCGCCACGTAGCTGCTTGCACGTTCGTGAAAGCCCACCAAGACGCCGCTCTTCTTCGCGACGTAACGCACGGCCATTCGAGCGCGATGCCGATAGCCCCAGGCAGGACCTTCGATCGGCCGCAGCATCATCTTTGGCCGTACTCGTCCCAGATGCCACAGCGTGTCCTCCAACACCCGCTGCTTCAACGCGACCTGCGCGCGCGCGTCGATATGCTGCATCGAGCAGCCACCGCACGCGCCTACATGCAGTCCGGCGTGCGGGCAGCGTGGGCGCACTCGCATCGCAGACTCGCGCTCGATCGAAATTGCGCGGCCGGTTTCGTAGCGCGCTTTCTGTCGGTACCGTTCGTAGACAACGCGCTCGCCGGGAAGAGCGCCTTCGATGAAGACCGCCTTGCCGTCACGATGTGCAACGCCGCGGCCATCCTGGTCCAGCGACTCGATTTCGACTTCGAACTGTTCGCCGCTCACTAGACAACCGCAGCGGGCCACGCGTCGAGATACTCGCGCCAGTGCGCTGCAGGCAGCCGCTGCAGCGAATCGCGCACGAGCGCCTCTTCGGCGGCATGCTGCGGGCCGTCTAACGCGCCGCGCATTTTCTGAAAGCGGTTGAACAGCAGGTAGGTGTTGACAACGTCGGTTTCGCAATAACTTCTGATCTGCTCGATCTGCCCCTCGCGATACGCCTGCCACACCTGACTACCGTCCATGCCGAGCTTGCCGGGATAGCCGGCCAGCTTCGATAACACGTCCAGCGGCGCACTGGCGCGCGACTGATACATCGCAAGCACGTCCATCAAGTCGATATGGCGCGTGTGATAGCGGCCGATGTAGTTGTTGTAGCGAAAATCGCGGGTCGTCAGCGCCGAGCTCCCAGTAGCGCTCTGCCGAAACTCCGGCAAGCAGACCTCGATAGTGCAGCACCGGAAGGTCAAAACAACTGCCGTTCCAACTCACCAGCTGCGGCGTGTGCCGGTCGATCATTCCAAAGAAACTCTGAATCAGCGCCGCTTCGGAATCGCGCGCAGCACCGATCGAGCCGACTCGGAACCCCGCGTCGTTGCGCAGCACGCACGAGATGGCAACGATTCGCTGCAGGTAAAGCGGCAGAAAGTCGCCGCCGCCTTTGCCGCCGCGGCGCTCTTCGAATGCGCACTCGGCCACTTCCGCATCAGCCAAGTCGCGCCACTCGGCACGTAGTCGCCGCAGCCCCTCGACGTCGGGGATCGTCTCGATATCGAAGACCAGAACCGGCGTCACTGCGATCTTGCAGGCAGATACTTGAGCGGATCGACCGGTTTGCCCTGATGACGAATTTCAAAGTGCAACTTCGGACGGTCTGCATCCGAGCGCCCAAGCTCGGCGATCGGCTGTCCGCGCTTGACCGATTGCTTCTCCGCGACCAGCACTTTCCGGTTGTGTGCGTACGCGGTGATGAAGTCGTCGCTATGGCGCACGATCACTAGATTTCCATAGCCGCGCACTGCACTGCCGACGTAGACGACTTCACCATCGGCTGCAGCGTGCACCGGTGCACCTTCGTTGCCCGCGATATCGATCCCCTTGTTGCGCGGATCGTCGAAGGTCTCGATGACTTTGCCGGGAGTCGGCCAAATCCAAGGCAGCGAGGCGGACGGAGCGCGTGACGGCTCCGGCGTAGCCGGAACTGCGGGCGGCAACGTTGCCGCCGGAGGTGTCCCGCTTGGTGGTGTCCCGGTCGGGGCGTCCCGGTCGGGGGTGCCACCGCAGGTGGCAATGGGGCGGGCGCTCCCGGTACCGATGCGCCTGGCGGCGGCAGCGGCCGAACCTCAGCCTGACCGCTGCCGGTGATCGGGCTTACCGTTGCGACCTCCGCCGGCGGCGTTACGCGCAGCGTCTGTCCCGGGATCAGGACTCCGGGCGGGTCGATACCGTTCCAGCGCGCGAGGTCTTTCGCATCGACGCCGAATGCCGACTGCAACGTTCTGAAGCGTATCGCCTCGCTGCGCAATGTAGATGCCATCCTTGGCTGATGCGCACAACCGTGGAGGCAGCCGTCGGCGCGGTCGCGGTAGGACTGCGCCCTGAACGATCCACTACCGGAGCCGGTCGCTGGCTCGAACATGCCGCTACTGCCAGCAACGGCAGCAGCGCGCACCATTTGACGATCAACTTGCTATCCATCCAAACCCTCATGCGACGCCGCCTCGCAACGGCACGAAGCGTACCGGCTCCTTGCGGCTCTCTTGCACGCCTCCGTCGGCACCCTTGACTGCAATCGTCAACTGCTGGTTCCAAGTACCCAGCGGCGCCACGATGCGGCCCCCGACTTTCAACTGTTCGATCCAGGCGGGTGGAATTTCATCACCAGCCGCGGCGGCAACAATGGACTCGTACGGCGCTGTCGTGGGTACACCCAACGCACCATCGCCAAGTATTAGCCGCACGTTGGACAGGCGCAGTGGCCTCAGGTTTTCGCGCGCCTTCTCATGCAATGCACGCAGGCGCTCGACGCTGACGACCTCACCGAAGAGTTGCGCCAGCACCGCCGCCGCGTAGCCGCACCCGGTACCGACTTCGAGCACTCGTGCGGCGCGCGCATCGAGCAACCCCTCGAGCGCCAGCTCGGCCGTGCGTGCGACGATATACGGCTGAGAGATCGTCTGCCCATGACCGATCGGCAGTGCAGTGTCTTCATACGCGCGACTGGCGAGCGCTTCATCGACGAACAAATGCCGAGGTACGTTGCGCAGCGCTTCGAGCACGCGCGATCACGAACGCCAAGTTCGCGAACGCGCTCGACCATGCGGTCGCGCACGCGCGCGGAGACGAGCCCGCTCGGCGTTCTGATCGCCGGCGTCGCGCATTCAGCGTCCCAGCGCGTCATCGATCAGACCCGCGGCGAGCCAGTCGCTGACGCTCTTGAGTTGATCGTTGTGTGTCAGGTCGATCTGCAACGGCGTGACCGACACATACCCCGATGCCGTTGCATGAAAATCAGTGCCTGGACCGCCTTCGCGCGCGGGGCCGGCAGCACCGATCCAGTAAATCGGTTCGCCGCGCGGATTCGTCATGCGCACTACCGGCTCGGACGGATGGCGCTTGCCCAAGCGTGTACCGACGATACCTTTGATCTGATCGCGCGGCACGCTCGGCACGTTGACGTTCAACAGAAATGGCCCATCGATCGGCCTGCTGATATAGCGCTCAACGAGTTTGCGCGCAATCTCTGCCGCCACATCGAGGTGCTCGAAGCCTCGGTCAAGCAACGAGAATGCAATGGCGGGCACGCCGAACAGATAACCTTCCATCGCCGCCGCAACGGTGCCCGAATAGATCGTGTCGTCGCCCATGTTCTGACCGTTGTTGATGCCCGAAACGATCAGATCCGGGCATCTGGTCGAGCAGCCCAGTCAACGCGATGTGCACGCAATCACTCGGCGTGCCATTGATAAACGTAAACCCATTTTCGGCCCGACTGATCGTCAGCGGCCGGTGCAACGTCAGTGAGTTGCTGGCACCGCTGCTGTTTTGTTCCGGCGCGACGACGGTGACATCGTCCGAGCGGGCGCATCGCATCGGCCAGCGCTGCGAGGCCGGGTGCCAAGTAACCGTCATCGTTGGATACGAGAATGCGCATCGCCAAAGAAAGTAGCCGGTGTGTGCGCAGCACACACCGGCTCCCCTGAGTCGAAAATCCTTGGTCGGGGCGGCGGGATTCGAACTCGCGACCCCTTGCACCCCATGCAAGTGCGCTACCAGGCTGCGCTACGCCCCGAAGCGGCGCAGTATATCCGTTAGCGTTATCTGCTGACGCTTCGTAGCAGCTTGCGAATTGCGGTGAGTTCCGTGTGCAATGCCGCGATGTCGACGGCCTTGACGTGTTTACCGTCTCCATTGACCGCAGCCGGGTCATTTGCAGCCACCGTGCCGCGCGCGGTGACGTGCGCTCGCCTTGGTCATGCTCGTCGAGCCGATTGCGCGCCCCGCTGATCGTGAAGCCCTGCTCGTACAGCAGCTCGCGGATTCGACGGATCAGCAGAACTTCGTGGTGCTGATAGTAGCGGCGGTTGCCGCGCCGCTTGACCGGGCGCAACTGCGTGAACTCCTGTTCCCAATAGCGCAGCACATGCGGCTTGACGCCGCACAAGTCGCTCACCTCACCGATCGTGAAGTAGCGCTTGGCAGGAATCGATGGAGCAGTTGGGACGGACTTCGTGGCGCTGCATCGGGTCAAGCGCAGAGGGTCGAATGCTGAAGCTCAGATGCAACAGACGGCGTTCAAAGCGTGCCCGCGACCGAGCGACGGCGGCTTTCAGCTTTTGACTCGCGTGAAAAGTGACGACACGGCGGGCAGTTATCGCAATCTCCTCACCGGTCTTCGGATTTCGTCCCGGGCGTTGTCGGCTTGTCGCGCAACTGGAAGTTGCCGAAGCCCGGACAGCTTCACAGACTCACCGCGCTCGAGCGCCTGCCGAATCTCGTCGAAGAACCCGTCGACCATGTCCTTCGCCTCACGCTTGTTCAGCCCGAGGCGATCGAACAAGCGCTTCGGCCAGTTCCGCCTTCGTCATTGTCTTCGCCGTGCGATCGCCCGCGTGCATTGCACCGGCGGCTGCGTCGGCAGATCGGGAAATTTGAAGTCGGCTGTCGGCATTAAAGTCGTGCGGATAATCTCGCATGCTCGGTTACTGGCGTAGGCGTGCTCCAAATTTTTGCTTGAGTACCTCTAGTACTACTTCAACTGCGGCGTCAGCGTCTGCATCGGTCACGAGGACTTCTCAGTATCTTGTAGAACCAATCGGAACGCAAGACTTTTCTCGTTATTTAACAACATGTTAGCGACTCGCTTCCGCGACTTTGCTTGAATTGGGCGGGACGACGGTAGACGTCGAACACTCGGAATTCCGTCAGCGCCGACAAGCGGCTCTCCGAGCGCGACAGTTCCAGCACGGCGTCGATGCATCGCCTGTAGTCCACCGATCATCGACCGTAGCTGAAATATCGCGCTGCACCGGCTGGAACTTGGCGCGCCAGTTCGCGGTGCCGCGGCAGCGGACGCACCAGCAGGCTTTCAAGATCGACCTCGAAAACAACTGGCGGCTTCGGTAATTCGTATTGCTGCTGTAGGCGAGGATGTAACTGGCCGATGATTCCCACAACGCCGACCGTCGACCTCGATCAGCGCGCTGCGGCCCGGATGCAGGGCGGGATGCTCGCCAGCCTCGAACCGTGCAGTGCGGCAGCAACGACTCGAGGTCGCCTTTCACATCATAGAAATCGATGTCCCGCGGCAGCTTCGCCCACTGTTCATCGTCGGTCGGACCATAGGCCAGCCTGCGACCCGAAGCGGCTGATCCACGCCCCGCCACGGTGAGGGGCCATCTGGTTGCAACGCGGTCGCGCCGATACACACGGCCAATCTCAAACACTCGCGCTCGCGTCGCTTTGCGATTCACGTTGTACGAGAGCGTGCTCACCAGGCCGCCAAGCAACGTGCTGCGCATCACCGACATCTGGCTCGCGATCGGATTGAGCACCGCGATCGGATCGGCGTTGTCCGAAAAATCGGCTTCCGATTGCGAATCGACGAAGGAGTAGCTGATCAGCTCCTGGTAACCCAGCGAGCGAGCAGCGCGCGGCCGCACGTCGTGCGCACTCGCCGCTCCTCCGGCTCGGCGCGCATGCGTCGCCGGCGGTGCGCGGCGGATGCGACGGAATACTGTCGTAGCCATGCAGACGCGCGACTTCCCCGATCAGATCCTCCTCGATGTCGAGATCGAAGCGAAAGCTCGGCGGCGTCACGACGAAGCGTGTCGCCTGTTCGCTGAAGTCAAACCCGATCCGGCGAAATGCATTCGCGATCGCCTCCGCGTCGATTGGCATACCGAGCACGCGCCGGCAGCGTTCCACTCGCAGGGCCGATCGGCTGCGCTGCGGCAGCGCGACCACGGTGATCGTCGACTGGCCCGGGCTCGTCCACCGCAGACATCGACGATCAAGCGCGTGATGTATTCGATGTGTGTCGACCGTTGTCGCGTAGTCGACGCCTCGCTCGAAGCGGTGTGCAGCATCAGTCGAGAAGTTGTAGCGGCGCGCACGCCCGCGAATCGCATCGGGCCACCAGAAAGCGGCCTCGACGTACACGTTGCGGGTATCGAGCGACACCGCAGTCTTCGCGCCCCCCATGATGCCCGCCAGTGCCTCGACGCCTGCCCGCATCCGCGATCACGCCGACGCCGGGATCGACCTCAACGGTTTGCCCGTTCAACAGCTCGACACGCTCGCCGGCGCGACCCCACCGAACCGTCAGTCCGCCCTGCACCTTGTCGAGATCGAACACATGCGAGGGCCGACCGAACTCGAGCATCACGTAGTTCGAAATATCGACCAGCGCCGTGATCGGTCGCTGCCCGCTGCGCTCAAGCCGCTGCGTGTATCCAGGTCGGGTGTCTGCGCCTGCGCATTGACGCCACGAATGACGCGCCCCGAAAAACGTCCGCACAGATCGGTCGCCTCCACTGTGACCTGCAGGCGATCGCGCGATCGTGGGCTCAACGGCTCGATCGCGGGGAGCGCAGCGGCGCGCCCGTGAGCGCGGCGACCTCGCGCGCCACACCTACGACGCTCAAACAGTCCGCTCGATCCGGTGTCAGCTTGATCGTCAGGATGTGATCGTCGAGCGCAAGGTCGTCACGCAGATCGCCGCCAAGTCGGTGCATCGGCGACGAGGAGCAGCAGACCGCATGGTCGTCGGAGAGACCGAGCTCGCGTGCCGAGCACAGCATGCCCTGCGACTGCACGCCTCGCAAGGTCGTCGCACTGATCTCGGCCACCACCTGGCAGCACCGCACCTACCAACGCACACGGCACCTTGATTCCCGGTGCCACGTTGGGAGCACCGCACACGATCTGACAGAATCTCGCCCGCCCCGACTTCGACTTCGCAGACCGTCAGCTTGTCTGCGTTCGGATGCGGAGCGACGCGCGTGACTTCGCCGACGACCACACCGGAGAACGGCGGCGCCACCGGCTCGACGCTCTCGACCTCGAGACCCGCCATCGTCAAGCGTGCGGCGAGCTCGTCGCTGGAGAACGGAGGATCGGCGTAGCTGCGCAACCACTGTTCTGAGAATGTGCATGGCTAGGCGAACTGCTTCAGGAAACGCAAGTCGCCGTCGAAGAACAAGCGCAGGTCGTCGACGCCATAGCGGAGCATCGCCAGCCGTTCCAGGCCCGAACCGAAGGCAAAGCCGATCGTCTTGCTCGGGATCGAGCCCGAAGTTGCGCACGACATCGGGATGCACCTGGCCCGCGCCGGAAATCTCGAGCCAGCGGCCCTTGCGCGGACCGCTGGTGAACATCATGTCGATTTCGGCCGACGGCTCGGTGAATGGAAAGTACGAAGGCCGGAAGCGGACTTCGAGATCATCGGTCTCGAAGAAGCACCGCAGGAAGTTCGTGTACACCGCCTTGAGGTCGGCGAAGCTGATGTTCTCGTCAAGCCATAGGCCTTCGACCTGATGAAACATCGGCGAATGCGTCGCGTCGTTATCGACCCGATAGCAGCGCCCGATGCGCAATGACCTTGATCGGCGGCTGATGCATGCGCGCGTAGCGCACCTGCATCGGACTGGTGTGCGTGCGCAATACCATCGGTCGCCCGTCGGCGTCGTGCACGTCGACATAGAACGTATCCTGCATCGAGCGCGCGGGATGATTCTCCGGGCTGTTCAGCGCGGTGAAGTTGTACCAATCGGTTTCGATTTCAGGCCCGTCGGCGAAATCGAAACCGATCGAGCGGAATATCTCTTCGACGCGCATCCATGTGCGGGCAATCGGATGAATGCCCCAACGCTGCGCCTACGCCCGGGCAACGACACGTCGATGGACTCATGCGGCGAGTGCGCTCGTTGAGCCGCAGCTCGGCGAGCGCTGGCGGCGCGCCGCGAGCAGCGCCTCGATCGCTTCCTTGGCCGCGATTGATCTCGGCGCCCGCTGCACGCTTCTGATCGGGCGTCAGCTTTGCGAGCGCTTTTAGTCGCTCGGTAATCGCGCCATTCTTGCCGAGGTATCGCGCTTTTTCGTTTTCGAGCGCAGCGGGCTGCAGAGCCGCGGAAAATGCGGCGCGCGCTTCATTTACCAGTTGTTCCAGTTCAGGATTCATCGGTGCAAACAAAAAAACGGGGCCTCGTATTAGGCCCCGTTTTGCTCTTCTTGTCCTTTATTTGGCGGTCAAGCGATCGTGGCCTTTACCTTTTCGACGACCGCCGCAAAACCTGGCTTGTCCAGCACCGCCATGTCGGCCAGTATCTTGCGATCGAGCCCGATCTCCGCCTTGGTCAATCCGTTCATGAATACGCTGTAGCTCAGCCCGTGCTCGCGCACCGCGGCGTTGATGCGCGCGATCCACAACGCGCGAAAAGTCCGCTTCTTGTTGCGGCGATCGCGGTAGGCGTACTGGCCCGCTTTCATCACCGCCTCCTTGGCGACGCGGAATACGTTCTTGCGGCGGCGCGTGAAGCCGACAGCCTGCGCCAGGACTTTCTTGTGCCGCGCGCGCGCGGTAGTACCTCGTTTAACTCTTGGCATGATCGCTCCCCTTACGCGTACGGCAGCATGCGGCGCACGGACTTCACATCAGCCTCGTGCATGTTGACCGGACCGCGCAAATGGCGTTTGTTCTTGGTTGTGCGCTTGGTCAGCAGATGGCGCTTGGACGCCTGACCGCGCTTGATCGATCCGCTTGCGCGAACCTCAAAGCGCTTGGAAGCGCTCTTTTTCGTCTTCATCTTCGGCATGAGCCGTCCTTTCGTTTTAGATGATTGCAGGCGCCCCGATAGCGGACTTGAGCCTGGTCCACTTGTTGAGTCGCCGGCGGCTGTTGCCGCCGGCTGCCTCGATCGGACCTCTACTTCTTCTTCTTCGGCGCCATCACCATCACCATCTGGCGCCCTTCCAATCTCGGCATCGACTCCACGACCGCCATGTTCGCCAGCTCGTCGCGCACCCGCTCCAGCAGCTTGACGCCAAACTCCTGGTGCGCCATTTCACGACCGCGGAAGCGCAGCGTGATCTTGGCCTTGTCGCCTTCTTCCAGAAAGCGAGTCAGGTTCCGCATCTTCGTCAGGTAATCGTTCTCGTCCGTTTGTGGACGGAACTTGACTTCCTTGATCTGAATCTGCTTTTGCTTGAGCTTCGCCTCGTGCGACTTCTTTTGCTCCTGATACTTGAACTTGCCGTAGTCCATCAAGCGACAGACAGGCGGCACAGCCGTAGGAGCAATTTCCACCAGATCGACCTGGGCATCTTCGGCCATGCGAAGCGCATCGGCCAATTTCACTACGCCGAGCGCTTCACCTTCGATTCCAGTCAGACGTACTTCCGGGGCGCTGATTTCACCGTTGATCCGGTGCGAACGTTCTTGAGCGATATTTACCTCTCCAAATGTTAAAAATTAAGCCGTGCTACCGCACTTGCAACGTTACGGCGCTGCTCAACGTCTAGTTTCAGACGCTGCGCAAACTCGGACAAAGGCATCACACCCAGGTCCGCGCCACCGCGCGCTCGCACGGATACCGTATTCGCTTGCTTCTCTTTGTCGCCGACAACGAGAATGTAGGGGATTTTCTGCAGGCTAAGGGCGCGAATCTTATAGTTGATCTTCTCATTGCGCAAATCGGATTCAGCCCTAAATCCTTGTTTTTGCAGTGTTTGCGCAACAGCCTCCGCGTATTCGGCCTGGTGCTCCGAGATGTTGGCGACGGCGACCTGCACCGGCGCGAGCCATGGCGGCATCGCTCCCGCGTAGTTCTCGATCAGCATGCCGATGAATCGCTCGAGCGAGCCGACGATCGCCCGGTGCAGCATCACCGGGGTCTTGCGGCTGTTGTCCTCGGCGACGTACTCGGCGTCGAGCCGTCCCGGCATCGAAGAAATCGACCTGCATCGTGCCGCACTGCCAAGGCCGGCCGATCGAGTCTGTCAGCGTGGTACTCGATCTTGGGGCCATAGAACGCGCCCTCGCCTGGCAAGACGTGACGAATTCGACTCCCGATCGTCGCAGCGACTCCATCAGCGCCGCTTCGGCCTTGTCCCAGCTCTCGTCCGAGCCGATGCGCTGTTCCGGTCGCGTC
Source organism: uncultured beta proteobacterium (assembly GCA_963791315.1). GTDB lineage: Bacteria > Pseudomonadota > Gammaproteobacteria > Burkholderiales > Burkholderiaceae_F > JACCZX01. Next base: position 438,571 of record CAWBRQ010000002.1, on the reverse strand, counting down.
GCGACCTTGTACAGGATGTGCTCGAAACCGAAGTCGCGGTAGACCTTCTGCAGCAGCGTCGTGTAAGCGACGCATTCGTCGAGGATCTGCTCCTCGGTGCAGAAGATGTGACCGTCGTCCTGCGTGAAACCACGCACCCGCATCAAGCCCGTGCAATGCAGCCCGACGGCTCGTTGCGATGGCAGGCGCCGAACTCGCCGTAGCGCAGCGGCAGCTCGCGATAGCTGTGCAGATTGGCGTTGTAGATCTGGACGTGACCGGGGCAGTTCATCGGCTTTAGCGCGTAGTACCGATTCTCCGACTCCGTCGTCGAACATGTTCTCGCGGTACTTTTCCCAGTGGCCCGACTTCTCCCACAGCGAGCGGTCGAGAATCTGCGGCGCCTCTGACCTCGTGATAACCGTTGTCGCGGTACACGCCACGCATGTACTGCTCGACTGCCTGCCAGATCACCCAGCCCTTCGGATGCCAGAACACGAGTCCAGGCGCCTCTTCCTGAAAGTGAAACAGATCCAGTTCCTTGCCGAGCTTGCGGTGGTCGCGCCGCTCGGCCTCTTCCAGCATCTTCAGGTAGGCGTCCTGGTCTTCCTTTCTGCCCCACGCCGTTCCGTAAATGCGCTGCAATTGTTCGTTGGCCTGATCGCCGCGCCAATATGCGCCGGCAACCTTCGTCAGCTTGAACACCTTTAGCTTGCCGGTCGACGGCACATGCGGGCCGCGGCACAGATCGATGAAATCGCCCTCGCGGTACAGCGAAATATCTTCGTTCGCAGGAATCGACGCGATGATCTCGGCCTTGTACTTCTCGCCGATCGACTCGAAAAACTTGACCGCGTCGTCGCGCTTCCAGACTTCACGCACGACCGGCTCATCCTTCTTCGCGAGCTCAGCCATTTTCTGCTCGATCGCCGTCAGGTCGTCGGGTGTAAACGGACGCTTGTACGCAAAGTCGTAATAAAAGCCGTTTTCAATCACAGGGCCGATCGTGACCTGCGCGTCTGGAAAAAGCTCCTTCACTGCATAGGCGAGCAGATGCGCCGTTGAGTGCCGGATGACGTCGATGCCGTCGGCGTCGCGCTCTGTGACGATCGCGACATCGGCATCGTGGTCGACAAGATGCGCAACATCGACCAGCTTGCCGTCGACCTTGGCCGCAACCGCAGCCTTGGCAAGGCCCGGGCCGATCGAAGACGCGATCTGGGCTGCCGTGACCGGCTGCGTCGTAACTGCGACTTGAGCCGTCAGGTAATCGAATTGAAATCATGTCGTCTTGCTCCAATCAAAAAAAAGTGCGGCGAGCCGCACTTTTTTTCGAAAGGCGAACTCGTCCGGTCATCAACAGCCGGTAAACGTAGTTCGGAATGTCATTTGATGCCTTTCATGTTGTCTATGCCGGTGGCTGGTAGGCGCGATTGGACTCGAACCAACGACCCCCACCATGTCAAGGTGGTGCTCTAACCAGCTGAGCTACGCGCCTGGGCTGCGAAGTATATCGGACATGGCTTCGCGCGGATCAGCGACGCCGCGCGGAAAATACGTCTTTTACTTCACGCACCGCTGTTAGCACACGGCTGACATCCGATGCGCCACGGATTTCGATGGTGAACAGCATCCGCGCTTCTCCGTTATTACTACTCGAATTGACGCCGACGACGTTCAGCTTTTCGCGCGCGTACACCTCCGAGATGTCGCGCAGAAGTCCAGGGCGATCCTGCGCCAGCACCATCAGTTCCACCGGATAGACCGCATCCGCTTGCGCGCCCCACGTAACGTCAACGACGCGTTCGGGCGCACGCTCAAGCAGCGATCTGAGATTCGAGCACGCTGCGCGGTGGATCGAGACGCCCTTGCCGCGCGTAACGTATCCAACGATCTCATCGGGCGGTGCGGGCCGGCAGCAACGGGCGAGCTGCGTCAGTAGCGAATCGACGCCTACCACCAGGACCTGACCTCTGCCCGCAGGCGCGGCGGGTACGGCCGACGGCCTTCCGATCAGAGGCGCTGGCGTCGGCTCGGGTTGCAACCGTTGCCGGTGCCAACGCCTGTTCGATCGAGCGGAAGCTGAACTCATCCTTGGTCGCTGCAGCGGCCAACTGATCGACGCTGCCAAACCCGAGCCGCTTCGCCAGGTCATCGAGCTTGACCGCGGTCTTGCCCAACCGCTGCATTTCTTTCTCGATCAGTTCGCGCCCGGCAGCGATTGATTGCTGCAGCTCGAGGGCGTTAAACCATTGTCGCACTTTGGCACGCGAGCGCGCGCTCTTTAGAAATCCCAGATCGGCGTTCAGCCAGTCGCGGCTCGGCCCGCCGGTCTTGGCCGAGATGATCTCGACCGTCTGACCGTTTTTCAGAGGCGTGTTCAACGGAACGATGGCGCCGTCGACGCGCGCGCCGCGGCAGCGATAGCCGACTTCAGAATGAATGTGAAAAGCGAAATCGACCGGTGTGCCACCAGCGGGCAACTCGACCACGCGTGCCTGCGGCGTCAGCACATACATGCGCTCGTCGCCCGCCGCGCCGCTGACCGAACCCGCCGCAGAAGTTGGCTCAACTTCATCGCGCCACGCCAGCAGCTGCCTCAACCACGCGATCCGCTGCGCGTCGCTATCTTCGTTAGCCTGGCCAGCCTGCTTGCCAGCACTTTGCTTTCCACCCTCCTTGTAGCGCCAGTGCGCCGCCAATCCCAGCTCGGCGGATTCATGCATCTGCCGCGTGCGAATCTGGATCTCGAGCGAGCGGCCGTGTTCGTCGGTGACGACGGTGTGCAGCGATTGATAGCCGTTGGGCTTCGGCCGCGCGATGTAGTCGTCGTAATCGCCGGCAACCGCGGTCCACTCCTGATGGATCGACGACAGCGCCTGGTAGCAGTCCGGCACGCTTTCCACGATCACACGCACGCCACGCACGTCGCGCAGCTGGTCAAACGCCAGCCCTTTGGTGCGCATCTTGTTGACGATGCTGTAAATGTGCTTCGGGCGCCCGACAACAGTGGCGGCGATTTCCGCTTCGCTCAAGATCTGCTGCACACGCTTCGTCGCGTCAAGGATGAAGTCCTGGCGCTCGACTCGTTTCTCATCGAGCAGGCGTGCAACTTCCTTGTAAGTGTCGGGTTCGAGAAAGCGAAACGAAAGATCTTCAAGCTCCCACTTCAATTGCCAGATACCGAGCCGATTGGCGAGCGGCGCGTAAAGCCGCATCGTCTCGCGTGCGATCGGCTCCGACCCGGCTACTTTGCTCGCCGCGTAATAGCGCAGCGTCTGCAAACGCGACGCCAAGCGCAGCAGCACAATTCGCAAATCGTTGGCCATCGCCAGCAGCATGCGGCGCAATGCCTCTGCCTGATCATCGACACCATGCTTTTTGGTGCCTGCATCGATCTGTTTGCGAGTTAGCTCAGACAACTTCATCAGCTGCCTTAGATCGGTTACAAGTTTCGCAACTCCAGCACCGAAACGCGCACGCAGCCACTCATCGGGCTCGCGCAGAACATCGTGCACACCGAACAGGCAGGCGGCGCAAAGCAAATCGGCATCGTTCCGCAGCGGTGCGACGATCTCCGCCGTGCCGCGCGCATGCGCCAAGAACGACTCGCCGGTCGCGAGCGACTTATCCTGGTACAGCGGTTCGACCAACGCCAGAGTGCGATCGAGATCGAGCGCTTCCGGCGTCAGCTCGGTGGGATGCGCGATATGCATGATTGCAAGGATAAGCGGCTCGCACGGCACAATCGCGGCACAATCCCACGATGCGCACACTGTTAACCCGTTGGATGCAATCCCCGTCCGTGGCGATTCCCGATTCGCTGTGGGCATCCACCCTGACGTCATTGCCGTTCGTGGCACGACTGACGACCGACGAACGCCAGCAGTTGCGCTCGCTCGCCGCGCAACTGCTTGCCGACAAGCAGATGTCGGCCGCAGCGGGGCTCGAGTTGACGTCGGCGATGCAGGTCAGCATCGCAGTGCAGGCCTGTCTGCCGGTTCTCAACCTTGGGCTCGATTGGTATCGCGGCTGGAAAAGCATCGTCGTGTACCCGAGCGAGTTCCTGGTTCCGCGCAGCGTCACCGACGACGACGGCGTCGTACACGAATACGTTGAGCCGATTGCGGGCGAGGCGTGGGACGGCGGGCCCTTGGTGTTGTCATGGCAGGATGCGCAGCAAAGCGCGACCGGGGCCGGCGCCGCGTACTCGGTGGTGATTCACGAGTTCGTACACAAGATCGATCTGCTCGATGGCGCAGCCGATGGCGTGCCCCCGTTGATAGCGGTGCACAAGGCGTTGTCGCTCGACCGCTGGCGCAGCGTTTTGCATCAGACGTTCGATCGTTTTGTTGAAGAGCTCGACCTGATCGATGACGCACTGCCGGACGATCTCGACCCGGAGTCCGACGAAGTTGATCGTCACTACGCGCATTTACCGCTCGACCCGTATGCCGCGCACGACGAGGCTGAATTTTTTGCGGTTTCAAGCGAGGCGTTCTTCGTTGACCCAGCCCGGCTGAACGAAGCATTTCCCGACTGGTATGCGCTGCTGACGCAATTCTTTCTGCAGGATCCGCTGGCCGGGGTGCGATGAAGCGGTTGATCATCGTCTATCACACGATGACCGGCGCGGCTCAGCAGTTGGCAAGTGCTGCGTACTTGGCGGCGAGTGGCGAAACGGATTGCGACGTCGAGCTGATGGCAGCCGCCGTTACCGACGTTACCCACGTTCTGGCTGCAGACGGCTATCTGTTCGTCACGCCGGAAAACCTGGCGACGATGGCCGGGCGCATGAAGGATTTTTTCGATCGCATCTACTACGGTGCCCTCGACAAAGTCAACGGCCGGCCGTATGCGACGATCATTGCGGCCGGCACCGACGGTGAGGGCGCAGCACGCCAAATCCAGCGCATCGCAACCGGATTACGTTTGAAGGAGATTGCGCCTCCGATGATCGTGCGCAATGGCGCCCAAACACCCGAGCAAATCCTGGCTCAGAAACAAGTACCCGAGGCTGACTTGAGCCGTGCGCGTGAACTCGGCGCGGCTATCGCCGCAGGTCTCGCGAGCGGTGTGTTCTAGCGGCCTGGGCCGAGCAGAAACTGGCGAACAATCGCGATCTCGTTATCCAGCATCAACGTCGGAGCGTGCCCTACTCCGGGAATCTCGCTCGTCCGAGCTTTCGGCCCACGGGTGGCCATCTGATGCAGTGTCGCGCGCGAAAGCAGATCGGAGTTCGCGCCGCGGATCACCAGTGTTGGGCAACGGATGTCGTCGTACAGCGCCCATAAGACCGCTTCGTCCGCGCTCGCGCGCTCCGGCGTTGACGCTTTGAATGGCACGGCAATCCGCGCGTCGTAGTGCAGCGTCCAGCGTGCGCCATCACGCTTTAGTCCGGGCTCGATCAGCTCGCGCCAGTCCTCGCGCCGAGTCAATCCGAATGGAGCGGCAATGGTCGAAATGTAATCAATCGCCTCCTCCGAGTCAGCGAATGAGATCGACGCTCCGACATAGTCGCCGATGCGCGCCACCGCCGCCGCATCCAGTGTGGGACCCACATCGTTGATGACGAGCTTCCGAATCGGCGAATCTGCCTGGCCGGCGAGGCCGATGCCGATCAACCCTCCCATCGAGGTGCCAACGTAGTCGACTTGCGCAACATTCAAGCGCGCAATCAAGGTGACCATATCGGCGACATATTGCGGAATTCCGTAATGCATCGGATCGCGCAAGCGACCGCTGCGACCGCGTCCTACAACGTCAGGGCACACGACTCGATACTCGGGTGCCATCGCGCGCGCCAGGCGATCGAAATCGCGCCCAAGCCGCGTCAGACCATGTACGCACACGAGTACTCGAGGATTGTCGGCGGCGCCCCACTCGGTGTATGCCATCGAGTGCAATCCCGAAGGGCTCAGACATTGCACGCTGTCAAAGCGCGGCTCGACTGCTTTAGTCACGATGGCATACTCAAAGGAAGGACGGGGGACCATCACAATGTTGAAAGGCAAAACCGCACTGGTCACGGGCTCGACCAGCGGCATCGGCTTTGGCATCGCGCGAGCGCTCGCACGCGAAGGCGCCAATATCGTAATCAATGGCTTCGGCACTGCTGATGAAATATCGCGAGTCGAGAGCGAGATTCATGGTCACAAAGTTCGAACGCTGTACCACGGCGCAGACATGAGCCAGCCGACTGCGATCGAGGCGATGATCGGCGCAGCCGAGTCGTCGTTCGGGCGGATCGATATCCTGGTCAACAACGCCGGCATTCAACATGTGGCACCGGTCGAATTGTTCCCCGTCGACCGCTGGGACGCGATTATCGCGATCAATCTAAGCTCGGCGTTCCATACGACGCGACTCGTGCTTCCAAAGATGAAGCAAGCCAATTGGGGACGAATCATCAACATCGCGTCCGTCCACGGTCTGGTCGCTTCGGCTGAGAAGTCGGCCTATGTCGCCGCGAAGCATGGGATTGTGGGGTTGACCAAGTCAGTGGCGCTTGAGACAGCGCAAACCGGTGTGACATGCAACGCGATTTGTCCGGGTTGGGTACTGACTCCTCTGGTGCAGAAACAAGTCGACGCCCGCGCTGCGCGTGACAAGCTCGATCAGGAAGCCGCGAAAAAGGCGCTGCTGTCTGAAAAGCAGCCCTCGCTACAGTTCGTGACCCCTGAACAACTGGGCGCGCTGGCGGTGTTTCTATGCACACCGGCAGCCGATCAGGTTCGTGGCGCGGCATGGAATGTCGACGGCGGCTGGTACGCGCAATAAACAGCGGGCTGATACGCCGGTCGCGATCAGCGTGCGGCTTTTTCGCTTGCTTGGCCCGCAACCAATTGCATGGGGGACGCGGGCTCGGCCTCGGGTTCCACGAACGGCGGCCGCGGCGCACGCACAGGCTGGCCGATCTCCGTTTGCAAGCGCGGCGCACCCGGCGGCACATACGAATCGAACCAGGTCGGATCGGGGATTTCGGCGAACACTTGCTTAAGGCGGGAGCCCCACGTGTCGCGAATCATCGCCATGTACTGGTTCGAGCTGTCGATATGCACGAACTTGGTGACGCGCAGCGTGTCCGCCTCGTAGACCAGCAGATCGAGCGGCAACCCGACCGAAATATTCGACTTCAACGTTGAGTCCATCGAGATCAACGCGCACTTCGCGGCCTCGTCGAGTGGCGTGTCGGGTTGGATGACGCGGTCGATGATCGGCTTGCCGTATTTGGCTTCGCCGATCTGAAAATACGGATTCTCGTGTGTCGCTTCGATGAAATTACCGGCCGAGTACACGTGGAACAGGCGCATACCTTCGCCCTTGATCTGGCCGCCGAAGATGAACTTGGCGTTGAAGTCGATGCCGAACTCGTTCAACGCCGCGGCATCACGATGATGCACTTCACGCACCGCATCGCCGATGATGCGCACCGCTTCGACCATTGTCGTCGCGGTCCACACGCTGCTGTGCTCAGGGCCCACGCGTTCGCTGAGGATTTGCGTGACCGCCTGCGTCAACGCCAGATTGCCGGCGGTCAGCAGCACCAGCAGTCGCTCGCCGGGGTTCTCGAACACCGTCATTTTGCGAAATGTCGAAATCTGGTCGACGCCCGCGTTGGTACGCGAGTCGCCCAGGAAGACCAGACCCGCATTTAGCCGCATCGCTACGCAATAAGTCATATGCGTCTCAGTGTATTAGTGAGCTTCCAACGGCACTAGAAAATCCTCGCTGACGCGTTCGCCGAGGTCGTTGATGCGCTCGAGGAACTCGGTCAAGTACGGGTGCAGGCCGCGCGCCAGAATGTCTTCAATACGGCCGTATTTCAGCTCCGCACGCAGCAGACCTGCGCGCCGCTCGGTTTCGTCCGACCGGCTATTGCGAACCATCTCCAGATTGATCGACACCTCGTTCAGGCAGCTCGCCAGCGAGCGCGGCATGTCCCCACGCAGGATCAGCAGCTCTGCCACGCGCGACGGCGTAATCACATCGCGATAAACCTTCCGATACGTTTCGAACGCGGACACCGAACGCAGCACGGCGGCCCAGTGATAGAAATCCGGCGGGTGATCGACGCTGGCGTTGTCATCAGCGCCGTGCGGATCTTCGGATTTGTCGCCAGGCCGTGATACTTGACGTCGATCAACCGCGCGGTGTTATCGGCGCGCTCAAGGAAGGTGCCGAGACGTACGAAGTAGAACGCCTCGTCCTTCAGCATCGTGCCGATCGTCACGCCTCGCGACAAATGCGAGCGAAACTTGACCCACTCGAAAAACGACTGCGGATCGCGCTCGGACGTTCCGTCAGCAAGCTTGCGCTGCAGATCGAGCCAGGTGTCGTTGTGCGTCTCCCACACCTCGGTCGTCAACGAGCCGCGCACTGCACGCGCATTCTCGCGTGCCGCCTGCAGGCAGGCGCAAATCGACGACGAATTGCTCGCATCCCGCACCATGAAATCCATCACGTCGCGCGGCGACATGATCGGGTAACGCTCGTCGAATTCCTCGGTGCAGCTCCGAAATGCTCAGCAGCGCGCGCCAGCCGCTCTCCGACGCATGCGCCGATTGCGGCAGCAGCGACTGTCGACAGGTTGACGTCGAGCATGCGTGCGGTGTTTTCCGCACGCTCGATGTAGCGAGCCATCCAGAATAGGTGGTCGGCCGTGCGGCTAAGCACGTTCGCGTTCCACACGTGCAGGCGATCGCGCCCGGCGTCCTTCGCGGCGTAGAGCGACTCATCAGCGCGACGCACCAGCTCGCTCGAATCGCCGAAATCCGCCGATTCGCACAGGCCGACGCTGATCGTCACGATGCAATGCCGATCGTCCAACTGCGTCCACGGATGAACTGCGCACCGCCTCGTCAGGATGCGCCGACCACGGTGCGCGCGCGCCGCCCTCGCTGTCGGCCAGCAGCAGCGCGAACTCGTCGCCGCCCAGTCGCGCCGCGAAGTCGATGTCGCGCAGGTTGCCGCGTATCACGTTGCCGAGCTGGCGCAGCACTACGTCGCCGGTGAGTGCGACAGCCGTCGTTGATCTGCTTGAAGCCGTCGATATCGGCGACGACGAGGCCGAAGCGCAGTGTGCCCGCGCGGGCGCGCCCGCACCAGTTTTCGAGCTCCTTCGTGAAGCGTCTGCGATTGGCGAGACCGGTCGAGTTCGTCTTCCAGCGCCAGCCGTTCGAGGCGCGAACGCGATTGTTCGAGGTCGCGCGTCTTCTGCATGCAGCGCTGCAGTCTGCGTCCGCAACTTCTGCAACTCGGCGCGTGCTTCGTGCAAACGCGCGCGTTGCGTGCTGAGCCTGCCGTCGAGCCGCGTTTTGACTTCGACGTAGCGTTTGTGGTGATACAGCGCGAGCTGGTAATCGGCGCGCGCCTCGTACAACGCAGACAGCCGCTCGTGCGAATCAGCGGGCCGTCGTAGGTCGCCCAACTCCTCGGCCTGCATCAACGCCGGCCCCAGAATGGCAAGCCCCTCGTGTTCGCGGCCGGCACCAACCAGGTGATAGCCGAGTTCGAGTCGCGCGTGCACTTCGCGCGAGCGAAAGCCGCTATGTGCTGCTTCGGTCACAGCCGCGTTCAAATCCGACAGGCCTTCACTGAACTTGCCCAGCCAACAGCGTGCCGCGCCCTGCTGCGTGCGCGCGGCGATCGCGGTCGAGCGGTCGCTCGAGCCCGATAGAAGTTCCAGTGCAATGACGAAGTGGTCTTCGGCGTCGGCCATGCAGCGCATAACGATGTTGCCGTCTCCTGCCAACGCAGCGCGCAATCCTTCATTGGCGTCGACCAACCCGTGATGCAAGACCACCATGCCCTCGTCCGCGGTTGTTCCCGACGGCAGCTCGAGCGAGGCCTTCAGCGAATCGCGCGCGGCGTCAAAATCGCCGAGCATCATGTGCACGGTTGATTGATGCACCAGGGCAAGTCTCACGCCGGCGTGATCGCTGATGCTGCCGCGCTACTTTTTGAACTTCGGCGAAGCCGTCGAGCGCCTCACCGTATTCGCCCAGCTCGCAACACGCGGTGGACAACAAGATGTTGACGCGGCACTGCGCCGCAATGTCGTCCTGCGCCCGGTAGACCTGCTCGGCCTGCGACAGTTGCCGTGTCGCACCCGACCAGTCGCCGACCTGCATCAGCGCCGAGCCCGCGACAAAATGCGCGCGCGCCATTAACGCCTCGGCGGTGCGTGCGCGCGCGACACTCTGCGCACGCAACGCAAACACGACTGCGTCGTGCGGCTCGGTGTTGATCAGCTTCTCGGCGCGCTCGATCAGCGCGTACGGATCGATCTGGTCCGATGCGCGACGCGCCGCCTGCTCGTGCGCAGCGGCATCCGCGCCGTGCAGTGGCACCGGCTCGCTCGGACGGTTCATCGCTCGAGCACCCACGTGTCCTTGGTGCCACCGCCCTGCGACGAATTGACGACCAGCGATCCCTCACGCAGCGCCACGCGAGATAGGCCTCCGGGCACAGTGACAACATCCTTGCCCGACAGCACGTAAGGACGCAGGTCGATGTGGCGCGGTGCGATTCCTGCTTCGACATACGTTGGGCATGTCGACAACGCGAGTGTCGGCTGTGCAATGTAGTTCTCAGGTTTGGCGCGCAAACGCGCCGCAAACTCCTGGCGCTCCTCGCGCGTCGAAGCAGGCCCAACCAGCATGCCGTAGCCGCCTGCGCCGTGCACCTCCTTGACGACCAGCTCTTCGCAGGTGCGCCAGCGTGTACTCCAACTGCTCGGGATGGCGGCACACGTGGGTCGGAACGTTCGACAGAATCGGTTTCTCGCCGAGGTAGAAGTCAATCATCTCGGGCACGTGCGGGTAAATCGACTTGTCGTCGGCGATCCCGGTGCCGATCGCATTGGCCAGCGTCACCTTCCCCGCGCGGTACACGGACAACAGTCCAGCCACTCCAAGTGTGGAGTCTGCCCGGAACGCGCGCGGATCGAGGAAATCGTCGTCGATTCGACGGTAGATCACGTCGACCCGCTGCGGACCGCGCGTGGTCCGCATGAACACGTGGTTGTCCCGCACGAACAAATCCTGCCCCTCGACCAGCTCGATCCCCATTTGCTGCGCCAGAAACGCATGCTCGAAGTACGCCGAGTTGTACATCCCGGGCGTCAAAAGCACGACCGTTGGATCGTCGACGCCGAGCGGCGCCACCGACCGAAGATTTTCGAGCAGCACGTCCGGATAATGCGCGACCGGCGCCACGCGGTTCCGCGCAAATAGATCGGAAAACAGCCGCATCATCATCTTGCGGTTTTCCAGCATGTAGGACACGCCGCTCGGCACGCGCAGATTGTCTTCGAGGACGAAGTACTGGCCGGCTCCGGCTGCGTCGGATGCCCGCACCACGTCAATTCCAGCCACATGCGCGTAGATGTCGCCCATAACGTCGACCCCACGCATCTCGGGTCGATACTGCGAGTTGCGCAAAATCTGTTCCGCCGGGAGCTTTCCGGCGCGCAATATGTCCTGGTCGTGATACACGTCGCGCAGAAACATATTGAGCGCGCGCACCCTTTGTCTCAGGCCGGCTTCGAGCTTTTTCCATTCGGCCGCAGGAATGATGCGTGGCACGACGTCAAACGGAATCAGGCGTTCGGTTGCTTCGCCGTTACTCTTCTCGTCCTTGTCGCCATAGACGGCGAAGGTAACGCCGACACGCCGGAATACGAGGTCGGCTTCGGCCCGCTTGAACTGCATTGCGTCGGGTGTCTGTTCCGACAGCCAGCGTTCGAACTCGCGGTAATGCGCGCGCACACGATCACTGCCGTCGTACATCTCGTCGAACGCTTTTCGCTGCATCGCCCTCAGCCCTGCCCCAACGAGCAGTTTAGCGGCCGGACAAAGGCTCAGGCGGTCCCGGAATTACGTCGGGGGTGGAGTCGCTGGCCTCCGGAGTGCCACTGCCGGCATCAAGACTTTGCAATGCGGTCGGCGGCCGGTTATGCCAGTAGCGCGCCTGCGTTTCGCGCGCTGATGACACGGTGCTTGACCCATCGCCAGCGAATCGCCACTGCAACGCGCCCGAATGATCGGTACGAAAAAGCTTGATCTTTCTTGCGTCATAGCGTGCCACGACCTGGGCGTCGGGATGCCGGAAACGGTTCCGATAGCCTGCCTGCGCGACCGCTGCCTTTGCGCCCAATGTGTCGAGCAGCAATGCGCTGGACGAGCTGCGGCTGCCGTGATGTGGCACTGCGAGCCAGTCGGCGCGGACAGTGGGGTCGCGCGTGAGCAGGGCCGACTCGTCGGCCAGTGGTACGTCGCCCGTCAGCAGAAGGCGCGTGGTGCCGGAAGTGATTCGTACGACGCAGCTCATCGAGTTTGTCGAGCGTTTCGCTTCGTAATCCGCAGGCGCCGGGTGTAGCACCGCAAACGCCAGCGTCCCTGAACTCCACTGCATGCCGGAGCCACATCGTTCGACGTCGGTACGCGCGTTAAGCACCGAATGACCGGGGGCAATGGAAGATACAACGCGGTCCACGGAAAGCGCGCGCAGTATCGATGCCGCTCCGCCTGAATGATCGGAGTCCAAATGCGAAACGATCAACCCGTCAAGGCGTCCGATTCCCCGATGCCGCAAGTACGGCAGGATCAAGCGTTCCCCCGCGTCGGTATCGGCCGAATAGCGCGGGCCTGCGTCATACAGCCACACGTGGTGTTTCGTTTCGACCAGCAGCGCGGACCCTTGACCGACGTCCAATGCCGTCACCCACACCTCGCCTTCCGCGGCGCGCATCGCGGGCCAGACGAACATCGGAAGGATCGCCACCGCGCCCACTGCACGTAGTGGCCATCCTGGGGGTGCCAGGAGCCAGATGACGCCGATACCCGCGAGGACGACCAGTGCCCACGGCGGCGTCGCAACGGGTACGTTGGCCCACGCGAATGATCCTGCCCACTGCAGCAATGCCGCCACGATCGCGAATATCGCGTCGGCGGCGCCCAGCACCGGCTCGGCCAGCAACGACACGGGCGCTGGCAGCGTCGCAAGCGCGGCGCCGAGCAACGCGAGAGGGGTAACGGCCCAGCTGACGACAGGAATTGCCACCGCGTTGGCGAGCGGCGATACGATCGACAGCTGATGAAACAGCAATACGGTGGCAGGAATCAGACCGAGTGTCACTGCGATCTGCACGCGCGCGGCGGCATGCAACACAGGCCGGAGTCCCGATGAAGCGGAATGTCGCAGGCCTACCCTGCACGACCCAGACGATGGCTGCGACGGCGCCGAATGAAAGCCAAAAACCCGCAGCAAGGACGGCCCACGGATCGATCAGGCAAACGAGTGCCGCGGCGAGCGCGAGCGAAGTCGCAGCGCCAATGCGCGAACTGAAGAGCCACGCAACACCGACCGTTGCTAGCATGACGACCGTCCGCTGCGCGGGCACTCCCCAGCCCGCCAGCAGTGCGTACAAAAACGCCGCGACCAAGCCCGCGATCACGGCTGCGGTCTGCGCAGCGGCGCACGAAAGCAGCGTGGGAGAGCGCCGCCAGATCGCTCCCATGGCCAATCCGACCAGACTCGCGATCATCGTGATGTGCAATCCGGAGATGCTGACCAGATGGCCGATGCCGGTGCGGTTAAACAACGTCCAGTCGGCGTCGCTGATGGCGCGCTGGTCACCGAGCACGAGTGCCAGCAGCACTCCACCGTATCGTTTGCCCTCGAGCTTTGGTGCCAACTGCTCGCGCAGGTTCGAGCGTGCCCGCTCGATCGCGTAACGCGGCGTCCACACCATCGCGTGCAGCGCGCACCGGCGCCACATCATTGCGACCCGCCCGCACGTATCCGGACGCCCTCAAGTTTCGCTCGAGCATCCACGCTTCGAAATCGAATCCACCGGGATTGATCGTGCCGTGCGGGCGCTTCAGTCGCACCGTAAACGCCCATCGCTCGCCCGGCTGCACGGCGCCACCACTGTCGGGATCGCTGCTGTACCAGCCGAGGAGAACACGCGACGGCACGCGCACGCTGGGTGTCACAACACGCTCGACGTCGAGCTCGAATCGAGCGCCGCGCTCCAGCCTCACAGGCAGGCTGGCAATCACACCGACGACGGAGATGTCGCGACCTTCGTCATCGAATGCAAGCTCGTCGGCCATACGCCATGTCGCGTGGACCGCGGCATAGGCAAACCCCAAGCAGCCGATGGCAATCAGAATTCCCGCGCGCGCGGGCCAAGCTCGACCTCCACCGCGACAGCACCAGCAGCATCGTTGCGGCAACCGCAGCGATCAGCGCGATGACCGCCCCATCGGGCAGTGACGCCTGCCATTGCAGCGCGCAGACACCCATCACGAACGCGACCAGCGCGGCCAATCTCATACGATCGGAATCAACTGCGCATCCCGCTTGCTGTCATTGAATAAGTCTACGCAGCGCAACGCTAGGTGACAGGACCTAAACTTGGCCAATGCCGCGCAAGTTCTTTCGTAAGGTGATGCCGAACGTCGACAAGGTGCGCGAGGTGAACGCGCTGTCGATATTCGGCGATCGGCTGTTCCATCCGGCGCTCTGGCATCTGAACCGACGCTCGGCCGCCGGCGGCGTTGCCGTCGGACTGTTTTGCGGCTTGATTCCGGGCCCGCTGCAGATGCTCGGTGCGGCGATCGTCTGCGTTTTCTTGCGCGTCAATCTGCCGGTCGCGCTGGTCACGACCCTGTACACCAATCCGCTCACGATCGTCCCACTGTACCTGATCGGCTACGAGATCGGCGGATTCGTTATCGGCGCAGGCGGCTTCGACGACGCCTGCGCCGCCGGTCTTCGAGTGGTCGCACCTGATCGAGTCGACCGAGGCGATGGGCAGCTGGATGATGAGCCTCGGTACGCCGCTCGCGCTCGGCCTGCTTCTGCTCGCGACTACTTGCGGTGCTTGGATATCTCGGTGCGCGGCCTCTGGAGCGTGCATCTGCGCCGCGCTTGGCATGCTCGACGTCATCGCCCACGCGCCGTCTAGAGCACGTTACGCCGGCGTCAGGCGGCCGTCTTCAGCCGCAACACCCGATCGCAACGAGCCGCCAGCTCCGGATCATGCGTGACGATCACGACCGCGGTGCGGTGCTTCTGCACGAGTTCAACGAACACATCGAACACGCCGCGCGCGGTGTCGCGATCGAGATTGCCGGTCGGTTCGTCGGCCAGCACGCAGGCGGGCGCGTGACGATCGCACGCGCGATCGCCGTGCGTTGCCGCTCGCCACCCGAAAGCTCGGTCGGGTGGTGTTGTACGCGCCCTCGCGAGGCCGACGGCAGTCAGCGCTTCTCTCGCGCTTGCTCGCGCGTCGTGCAAGCGCCTGACGACGGATCGTCAGCGGCATTGCAACGTTGTCGAGCGCCGTGAACTCCGGCAACAGGTGATGGAACTGGTAAACGAAGCCGAGCCGTTCGTTGCGCAGCCGGCCCCTTTCGGCGTCGCTCAGCCGCGCGACCTCGCGTCCTTCGATCAGCACCGCGCCACGATCCGCCGCGTCGAGCCCACCGAACACGTGCAACAGCGTGCTCTTGCCGGAGCCCGATGCACCGACGATCGCGACGATCTCGGCCGGGGCGACGTCGAGATCAGCGCCACGCAGCACGTCTACGGCGAGGCCACCTTCGCGATACGCCTTGCTCCATCGCGCGCGGACGCACCGCACCGCTAGTCATAGCGCAATGCCTCGGCCGGCCGGACCCGCGACGCGCGCCAGCTCGGATACAGCGTGGCAACCAGCGACAGCAGGATCGAGATGACGGCGATCGGCACGACGTCGCTCGCGCGCGGATCCGACGGCAGCGAGCTGATGAAGTAGATGTCCTTCGGAATCAGCGGGAACCCGGCGATGCGCTCGATCGTCGGGAAAATAGAGTCGAGGTTATTGGCGACGAGCAAGCCACCTGCAACACCGAGCAGCGTGCCGAATACTCCGATCAATGCGCCCTGCACCATGAACACCACCATGACACTGCGCGGAGTGGCGCCCAGCGTACGCATGATCGCGATGTCTGATTGCTTTTCCGTAACTGTCATCACCAGCGTCGACACCAGGTTGAACGCAGCGACCGCCACGATCAGCGCAAGGATGATGAACATCATTCGCTTCTCGACCTGCACAGCGGAGAAGTAGCTGCGATTCTGGCGGCTCCAGTCGCGCACCAGCACGGAGGGATCGAACTTCGCGAGCTGCAGTGCCACTTCGGGCGCGCGCTCCATGTCGGCGAGCTTCAGGCGCACACCGGTCGGACCGTCGACCCGGAACAGCCGTGCGGCATCGCCGATGTGCATCAGTGCCATCGAGCTGTCGTATTCAAAGTGGCCCGAATCGAACGTGCCGATCACGGTGAACTGCTTCAGCCGCGGCACTACGCCGGCCGGCGTGACCTGCCCCTGTGGCGCGACCAACGTCACCTTCTCGCCCGAGCGACCCAGCGTGCGCGCAAGCTCACCGCCCAGAATGACGCCGAACTCGCCGTCGACCAGCGCGGTCAGCGGCGCTCCTCGCACTTGCGACGCAATGTCCGAAACCTGCGGCTCGGCGGCCGGATCGATTCCGCGCACCAGCGCGCCACGAACCGCTCGCCGTTGGTCAACAGCGCCTGCGCGGTGACGTAGGGCGCAGTTCCGATGACCTGCGGATTGCGGCGTGCAAGCGCTCGATTGCGTGCCAATCGGAGCGCTCCGTTATTCGCAAACACTTCGACGTGCGAGACGACCGACAGCATGCGATCGCGCACCTGAGACACGAAGCCGTTCATCACCGACAACACAACGATCAGAGCCATCACGCCGAGCGCGATACCAATCATCGAAATGCCGGAGATGAACGAAATGAATCCGTTGCGACGGCGCGCGCGCCTGCCCGCGCGCGTGTAGCGCAGGCCGATTCGAAGTTCGTATGGAAGGTTCAAGGGAAGGGGAATGGAATCGACCAGCGCATGACGATTGTATCCAAGCAGAGCTTTAACACCGGCAACCGCGGTGATTCGTGCATTCGACCGTAAAATCAGTCGATGCATTTCACGTTGCTTGTAGCCGGCGCGTTACTGCCCGGCGAATTGGCTGTTGCATTGACTTCATCCCTAGATACGCCCACATTGACGACCCGCCTCTCACGCGCGAGGCTTATTGAGCATTCCGTTGCCGCGCAAGGCGTCGACGCGCACTTTGGCTGGCTTGCGAACAAGTTGTTCGCTCAGCCCGCACCGGCTCCAACTGCGCCTTACGCGTATGCACAGCTCACGGGTGCGGCAGCAGCGGGATTCGTCTGGCATGCCGATCCGGTTCACGTGGAAGCGGCGCGCGATCATCTGATTGTGCAATCGCTCGACACCGATGCGCCAAACTCGCAAGAATCGAGCGCCATGATCGCGGTCGCAAACGAGCTTGCACTGAACACCGGCTGTCGGCTCACCAGCGTCGCGCAGCGCTGGTTCTTGTTATCCGAGCATGAGTGGCAGATCAATACGCGTCCACTGGGGGCAGTGAACGAAACCGCGGTCGAGATGCCCGACGGTCGCGACGCGCAGGTCTGGAACCGCTTGCACAACGAAATTCAGATGGCGTGGCACGCGCACGAAGTCAATGTTCAGCGGGAAGCGAACGGCCTGCGGACGATCAACGCCATCTGGCTGCACGGCGGCGGGCGATGGAAGCCGCTACCTCCCATCGAATTCGCGCAGGTGCAGTCCGATGTGGCTGCGTTACAAGGTGCAGCACAGGCAGCTGGGGCGCGTTCCGCACCAGCAAGCGCGCAAGTGACTGACAGGACACTCGTCGTTCTCGATGATGCATGGGTATCAAAGCAGCGTCAGGATTGGGCTGCATGGCTGCGCGCGATCACCGATCTCGACGGCACGCTCACTGCACACCCTGATGACGCGATCGATCTGGTTTTCTGCGGCGACACATGCCGCACGTTTGAAGCGCGTCCTTCGGATCGATACAGGCCGTGGCGTCGGCGCACGCTCGCGCAGGCATTCGCCGAATGACCGTGCTCAGTGTGCGCGACTTCGACGCTGCAACGGCGCGCCGTCTGGCCGCCGAAGGAATGCCCTCAGCACTGGCACGGGCCCTGGCAGCACGGGGCATTGGAAGCGTCGCCGAGACCCGGTTAATGCTCGATGGATTGATGTCGCCCGGAACGCTTTCGCACGTGCACGAGGCGGCAGTGCTGCTCGCAGATGCAATAGCGGCGGGTGCCCGCTTGCTGATCGTTGCCGATTACGACTGCGATGGAGCCACCGCATGCGCAGTCGGCCTGCTCGGGCTACGTGCGATGGGAGCACACGTCGATTATCTGGTACCGAACCGCTTTGAATACGGGTATGGATTGACGCCGGAGATCGTTGACCTTGCCGCGCGCGCGGCACAGGGTCCCCCAGACTTGCTGATCACTGTTGACAACGGCATCGCGAGCGTCGAAGGCGTGGCGCGTGCGAACGAGCTCGGCATCTCGGTGCTGGTCACCGACCACCACTTGCCGGGCGCTGTGCTGCCGGCTGCAGCCTGCATCGTCAATCCGAACCAGGTCGGCTGCGGATTTCCGAGCAAGAATCTGGCGGGCGTCGGGGTGATGTTCTATGTGCTGCTCGCACTCCGAGCCGAACTGCGCGCGCGCGAAACCTTCGACGTTGCAACGCAGCCTCGGCTCGATAGTCTGCTCGACCTGGTCGCGCTCGGCACCGTTGCTGACGTCGTCAGACTGGATCGGAACAATCGGATCCTGATCGGTCAAGGGCTGCAGCGGATTCGACAAGGCCGGCTGCGCCCCGGCATCGCCGCGTTGTTTCAGATCGCCGGCAAGGATGCGCGCGCGGCCAGTGCGCGCGATCTCGGCTTTGCAATCGGCCCCCGCATCAACGCAGCCGGGCGATTGACCGACATGACGATCGGCATCGAATGTCTGATCACCGACAGCTTCGAGCGCGCAATCGAGCTTGCGCGTCAGCTCGATCAATTGAACCGGGACCGTCGTGATATCGAAAGCGACATGCAACTCGATGCCCTGACGGTGCTCGACGACGCGGACGTCGCCGCACGCAGCACGATCTGCCTTTACAACGAAGACTGGCACCAGGGCGTTATCGGACTGGTCGCGTCACGAATCAAGGAGAAATATCACCGGCCCACGATTGCATTTGCACGTGCCAGTGACGGCGAGCTGCGCGGATCGGGCCGTTCGATCGAGGGCGTGCACTTGCGCGACACGCTCGACCTCGTGACCAAGCAGGCTCCCTCTCTCGTGCGCCGCTTCGGAGGCCACGCAATGGCAGCAGGCCTGACGATGCCTGCAGCGGGCTACGAGAGCTTCGTTTCGGCCTTCGAAGACGCAACACGCATGTCGTGCGACCGGACCCTGTTCGAGCGCACGATCACGACCGACGGCCCACTGGCCGCGAGCGAAGTCGCGCTGTCGCTGATCGAAGCGATCGATTCGCATGTATGGGGCCAGGGATTTCCAGCGCCGCTGTTCGACAACGAGTTCGTCGTGATCGAACAGCGCCTGGTCAAGGATCGGCATTTGAAGCTCGTTGTCGACCTCGATGGCCGCAAGTTCGATGCGATTTGGTTTTCCCGCACCGAACAAGTGCCTCGCACGGTACGGTTGGCGTATCGCCCTGTCGTCGACGACTACATGGGTGAGCGTCGCTTGCAGCTGGTGATCGAATATGCGGCCCTATAATTCGGCGCCCATCGAAAAAACATCAAAGGACATCATGGAAGCCGAGCGCCTGAACCAGATTGAAGGCACCGTAGTGGACTTGCGCACTCGCCTGTCCGAACTGCGGAGGTATCTTTGACGTCGATGTGAAAGAGCGCCGGCTCGTTGAAGTCGGCCAGGCGCTCGAAGATCCGAAGGTGTGGGAAGACCCGAAGCGCGCTCAGGATCTCGGCAGAGAGAAAAAAAGTGCAGAAGCGATCGTGCAAAAGATGCGCACGCTTGAATCAGCCATAGGCGATTCCGGCGAATTGTTCGCGATGGCCCGTAGCGAGAATGACGAAGCAACGCTGGTTGCGGTGGATGCCGATGTGACGGCGCTGGCCAAACAGGTCGCCGAGCTCGAGTTTCAGCGGATGTTCAATAACCCGCTCGATCCAAATAACTGCTTCATAGAGATTCAGGCGGGTGCCGGCGGTACCGAAGCGCAGGATTGGGCGTCGATGCTCGAGCGCATGTATCTGCGCTACGCCGAGAGGCGCAAGTTCAAATCCGAATTGCTCGATGAAACGAGCGGCGAAGTCGCCGGCATCAAGGGCGCAACGATCAAACTGGTCGGTGATTACGCGTTCGGCATGCTACGCACCGAAACCGGAATTCACCGACTCGTGCGCAAGTCGCCGTTCGATTCAAACGCGCGCCGCCATACGTCGTTCGCGAGCGTTTTCGTGTACCCGGAGGTCGATGAAACGATCGAGGTCGAAGTCAATCCGGCGGATCTGCGTGTTGATGTTTACCGTGCGTCCGGCGCCGGCGGCCAGCACGTCAACAAGACAGAATCTGCTGTGCGCATTACGCATTTGCCGAGCGGCATCGTCGTGCAGAGCCAGAATGACCGCAGCCAGCATCGCAACCGCGCCGAAGCGATGGCGATGCTGAAGTCGAAGCTATATGAACAGGAGCTGCGCAAGCGGCAGGCGCAACAAACTGCGCTCGAAGACTCGAAGACCGACATTGGCTGGGGCCATCAGATCCGGTCGTACGTGCTCGATCAGTCACGCATCAAGGATTTGCGTACCAATTATGAGGTCGGTAACACGCAAGCCGTCCTCGACGGTGATCTGGACGACTTCATCGAAGCCAGCTTGAAGCAAGGCGTTTGATGCAACCCGTTTCCCCGTTGACGATTCTGACCGGTGCTTCACGCGGGCTCGGCGCGGCGATCGCAGGGCAACTCTTGCAGCGAGGTGCCACCCTGTTGACGATGTCGCGTCATCCGGATCAAACGCTTAACGCCAAGGCCGCAGAAACAGGCGCGTCACTCGAGCAATGGGCGATCGATCTTGCCGATGGTGTATCAGCATCAGCTCGGCTGGAGGCGTGGCTAAGCCGCCAGAAAAATTCGTTTTCGTCGGCGACCTTAATCAATAACGCGGCGCTCGCCGGCAAGGCAGGGCCGATCGGCGAGAGCGACGCCACCGCACTGGCTGCCGTGCTGCGCGTGGGACTCGAGGCGCCAGTGCTGCTGACCCGCGCGTTCTTGCGGGCGACGCGCGACTGGCATCTTCCACGTAAGGTCCTCAATATTTCGTCAGGCGCGGGCAAAACGCCCTTGAGCGGCACCGCCGCGTACTGCGCGGTTAAGGCGGGTCTCGATCACTTTTCGCGCGTGGTCGCACTCGACGAGGCAAGCCAACCTGGCGGTGCGATGATCGTTTCGCTGGCACCCGGCGTGATCGATACCGACATGCAGACTGAATTGCGCGAATCGGATCCGCGTGCCTTTCCGGAACACCCGCGCTTTGTCGCGATGAAGAGTCAAGGGCAACTCGCCTCGGCCCGCGACGCTGCGACCAAGGTCCTGGCCTTTCTCGACCGACCGGACTTCGGTGCCCATCCTGTCGCCGACGTACGCAACTCCTGAGCCGAATGAGCGAACCTAAAGAGCCGTTGCCAATCGACGAGAACCAGATCATCGCCGAGCGGCGCGCCAAGCTCGCGGCGCTGCGCGCGACCGGGCCCGCCTTCCCGAACGATTTCCAGCGCACGCATCTCGCCGATGAGCTGCACAGTCAAGTACGGGGCGCGTGAGCGCGACACGCTGGCGCAGGAGAACATCGAGGTCTCGGTTGCGGGCCGCATGATGCTGAAGCGTCTGATGGGCAAGGCGAGCTTTGCGACGGTGCAGGACGGCAGCGGCCGCATTCAGTTTTACGTCGCCGACGATGAAGCTGGGAAGGAGGTGCACGATGAGTTCAAGCGCTGGGACATCGGCGACATCATCGCCGCGCGCGGCGTCGTGTTCAAAACGCTGAAAGGCGAATTGAGCATTCGCTGCACCGAGCTGCGTCTGCTTGCCAAGTCATTGCGTCCGCTGCCCGACAAGTTCCACGGACTCGAAGACCGGGAGCTTCGATATCGGCAGCGCTACGTCGATCTGATCATGAGCGACGAGACGCGCAAGCTATTCGTGACTCGCAGCAAGGCCATCACCTCCATGCGCGACTTCATGGTCGCCGATGGCTTTCTAGAGGTCGAAACGCCGATGCTGCAGATCATTCCGGGTGGCGCAGTGGCGAAGCCGTTCGTGACGCACCATAACGCGCTCGGTATCGACATGTTTCTGCGTATCGCGCCTGAGCTCTTTCTGAAACGCCTGGTCGTCGGCGGTTATGAGCGAGTCTTCGAAATCAACCGCAATTTCCGTAACGAAGGCATGTCGCCGCGTCACAACCCCGAGTTCACGATGCTCGAGTTTTATGCGGCGTACCAGAACTACAAGTGGCTGATGGACTTCACCGAGCGACTGATCAACCACGTCGCATTGGCGACCACCGGCTCGGCAAGCATCGCATATCAGGGGCAGACGATCGAGCTGACACCGCCTTTTGCACGCCTTACGACTGTGCAGGCAATACGCCTGCATGCACCGCAGTACGCCGACGACCAGCTGGCGGACCGCAGCTTTCTTGCATCGTGAGCTGCGCGCCAAGGGCAGTACGCATTCGGACGAGGCGGGGCTTGGGGCCTTACAGCTTGCAATGTTCGAGGAAGTCGCGGAGGACAAGCTGATCCAGCCAACCTTTATCGTCGACTATCCGGTCGAAGTCTCGCCGTTGGCGCGCGCATCCGATTCGCACCCGGACATCACTGAACGGTTTGAACTGTTTATTGCCGGCCGCGAGATAGCGAACGGCTTTTCAGAGTTAAACGACCCCGAAGACCAGGCGGCTCGCTTCAACCAACAGGCGAAAGCGAAAGACGCCGGCGATGAGGAGGCGATGTACTACGACGCCGACTACGTTCGCGCGCTCGAGTACGGAATGCCGCCCACGGCTGGCTGCGGCGTCGGCATCGACCGCGTCGTGATGATGCTGACCGACTCAGCGAACATCCGCGACGTCATTTTGTTTCCGCACATGCGACCGGAAGCGTAGGTGTCGGAGCAGCATCGGCTGCAGCGACTGACTGACTCGCCTGCAGGCGCGTGCTCAGCCGGCGCTTCCAGCGGACCTGATTCAACTGCATCATCGACGGTACGCGCGTAGGCGATGTGCAACCCGCGGTTGCAACCTTCGTTGCCGAAAACGTCGACGGCTTCAGCCTGATCGGCGAGGCGTTGGTGCTCTCCGATCGCACGCTCGATTTCAAGCGCACGTTCGAAGCGATTGGCCGATGCCGCCCGGCAGCTGCGAGACGCCGGCCTGATCACTGGCTGGCGTGACGAAGCGTTGTCGGTCGGTACGTCCGCCAGTAGCTATCGTTGAACGCGCGGCATGTCGTCCGCTCGGCATCGCAACCGAGGCAGTGCACCTGAATGCATACCTCGATGCAGACACGCTACTCGTAGCCAAACGCGCGGCGCACAAGCAAATCGATCCGGGGCTGTGGGATAACCTGGTAGGCGGCATGGTGCCGGCCGGCGAATCGCTTCAGCAGGCTCTCGCGCGCGAAGCGTGGGAGGAAGCCGGATTGCAGCTTGATCGTGTTCAGGTGGAGCGCGGCCGCTCATTTCAGGTCCTGCGCCCTGTCGCCGAGGGAGTGCAATCCGAAATCATTCACACGTTCGACACGTTGCTGCCGTCCGGCTTGCAGCTACGCAATCGCGATGGAGAAGTCGACGCGATCGAGCCAAGAAAAATCGAGGACGTCATCAGTGCGATCGAGCGCGACGAGTTCACGCTCGAATCCGCGCTGACGACTCTCGAAAGCATTGCGCGACGCAGAGACGTCAGCACTCCCGAGGGACTATTTCGCGGCCGCTAGGACGCCTCGTCGATCCACGCCATCTGAATCGCTTCCAGGATCTTTTCTCCCGAGCGATTCGGATCGTCCGAAAACTTTTCCAGTTCACACACCCAGCGGCGCAAATCGGTAAATCGGATCGTGTGCGGATCGACGTCCGGATATTTTTCGAAAAGAGCGATCGCGATCTCTTCACTGTCGATCCATTTCATGACGACTCTTTCTGTTCGATTTCTTTCGCGTGATTGATGCTGTATTTCGGAATCTCGATCGTCAGATCTTCGTTTTGCACAATTGCCTGGCACGATAAGCGCGACACCGAGGTCAGACCCCAAGCGCGATCCAGCAGATCCTCCTCGGTGTCTTCGGCCGGCGGCAGCGAGCTAAAACCCTTGCGAACAATGCAGTGGCACGTCGTGCACGCAGCGACCTTGCCGCACGCGTGCTCAATGTCGACATGATGATCGAGAAGTGCGTCCGCCACCGAGACGCCCGGTGCGGTTTCGAACTCCGCCCCCTGCGGGCAGATTTCCGCGTGCGGTAACACCGTGATTCTGGGCATGCTATTCGGCGCTGCGCCCGACGCTTGCGAGTTCGTCGATGCGCCGACCCGCTAGCGCGGCGCGGATCGATCGATCCATGCGCCGCGCAGCAAAGTCGTCGGTAGCTTGGCCGAGTGCATCGATTGAGCCCTTTATGGCGACGTGATCATCGCCGCGCGCCCGGTCGCTCAACGCAGAGAGCAACTGCTCTATCGTCGTCCGCTCATCCGGCTCCAGCAAGTCCCCGTCGGATGCGAGCGCGGTTTTCGTCGCATCGATCAAGCGTTGCGCATCGACTTGCTGCTCCCGCAACGCGCGTCTGCGCATATCGTCATCGGCCGAGCCAAACGATTCCTGCAGCATGCGTGCGATGTCGTCGTCGGCCAGTCCGTATGACGGCTTGACCACGATCGACGCTTGCACGCCGCTGCCAATCTCGAGCGCGTTGACGTCAAGCAACCCATCGGCGTCCACTTGAAACGTTACGCGCACTCGCGCCGCACCGGCAGGCATCGGAGGTATGCCGCGCAACTCGAAGCGCGCCAGCGAGCGGCAGTCAGAAACGAGTTCGCGCTCGCCCTGCACGACGTGGATCGCAATTGCGGTTTGCCCGTCCTTGAAGGTCGTGAACTCCTGTGCCCGCGCGACAGGAATGGTCGAGTTGCGTTCGATGATCTTTTCGACCAAGCCGCCCATCGTTTCCAATCCAAGCGACAGCGGGATCACGTCGAGCAGCAGCCAATCGTCACCGGCCGCTCGGTTGCCGGCGAGCAGGTTGGCCTGGATCGCCGCGCCCAGCGCGACCACTTTGTCCGGGTCGATGTTGGTCAACGGCGTCTGGGCGAAGAATGCACCAACCGCATGTCTCACATGAGGCATGCGCGTGGCGCCGCCGACCATCACGACGCCGTCGATTTCACTAGTCTTCAGATTCGCATCGCGCAGCGCGTTCCGGCACGCCGCCAGTGTCTTCTGCACCAGTGGTTGCGTCATCTGCACGAACTCGCGGCTGGTCAGCGTTTGGTCGATGACTTCGCCGGTCGACAGCACTGCGTTCACACGCACGTCGGGCTCGGCCGACATCCGCTCCTTGGCCTCGCGCGCCTTGACCATCAACAGGCGCGTGTCCTGCGCAGAGAGCGGCAGCAGTCTCGAGTGCTCGACCAGCCAGCAAAAAACGCGTTGATCGAAATCATCGCCGCCTAGCGCTGAATCGCCGCCGGTTGCGAGCACTTCAAACACGCCCTTCGTCAGCCGAAGAATCGAAATGTCGAACGTTCCGCCGCCGAGGTCATAGACGGCATACACACCCTGCGCGCCGTGATCGAGTCCGTACGCGACGGCGGCCGCCGTCGGTTCACTCAACAGGCGCAACACGTTGAGTCCTGCCAGCCGCGCAGCGTCTTTCGTCGCCTGCCGCTGCGCGTCGTCGAAGTACGCGGGGACAGTTACTACCGCGCCGACCAGATCGCCGCCGAGCGCCTGCTCGGCGCGCTTGCGTAGTGTCTTCAGAATCTCGGCCGACACTTCGACCGGGCTGCGCACGCCCGCAACAGTTCGCAGCTGGACCATCCCCGGCGCATCGACGAAGTCATACGGCATGTTCTCGATATGTTCAACGTCGTGCATACCTCGACCCATCAGGCGCTTCACCGAGACGACGGTGTTGCGTGCGTCCACCGCCTGCTGCTTCTGCGCTGCGTAGCCGACCTCTGTAGTTCCGCCGGGTTGAAACTGAACGATTGATGGCAACAGCGCTCGTCCTTCGGCATCGTCGATAACTACGGGAATGCTGTGACGGACCGTCGCCACCAGCGAGTTTGTGGTGCCAAGATCGATCCCGACCGCAAGCCGATGCCGATGCGGATCGGTGGATTGCCCTGGTTCTGCGATCTGTAGCAGAGCCATCACGCCGACGCGCGGCTATCGCGCAATGCTTCGAGTGCCGATGCAATCTCGGCACCGAACTTCTCGATGAACATCAGCTGCCGCACCAGCGACGCAGCGCGTGCATGATCCAGATCGACGTCGAGCGCGCGGCTGATTTCGTCGAGTAGCCGGTCACGTTCAGCCGTCGTTTCGTTGTCGAGCGTCTGTAGCGATGCCCCGTCACGACCGGCACGAGCATCGTCGAGTGCCTCGCGCCACTGCAGTTGCTGCTTTAGGAATTCTGTCGGCATCGTCGTGTTCGACTCAGCATCGATCGGCACGCCGGCGCGCTCACACAGGTATGCAGCGCGCCTTAAGGGCGACTTCAGCGTGCGGTAAGCCTCATTGGCCTGGGTTGCCCATTGCATCGCCACCCGGTTTTCGGCGGCGGTGCCGGAGGCAAAGCGGTCGGGGTGCACTTGCCCTTGCACGCTTCGATAGGCGCTATCCAAAGCAGCCGTGTCGAGCGCGAAGCGCGGCGGCAAGTCGAAAAGCTGGAAGTGATCCGGAGGAAGGAACATGCCAGCGCGCCGGAACGCGCCCTTCGTTAGATGTTGAAGGACTCACCGCAACCGCAGCGGTTCTTTTCCCTCGGATTGTTGAACTTGAATCCCTCGTTCAAGCCTTCGCGCGCGAAATCAAGCTCGGTGCCGTCGATATACGCCAGGCTCTTGGGGTCTACGAAGATCTTGACGCCATGACTTTCGAACTGGCGATCCTCGGGCTGCGCAACGTCGGCATATTCCAGTTTGTACGCCATGCCCGAGCACCCGGTCGTGCGCACTCCCAGCCGCAATCCGATGCCGCGACCGCGTTTAGCGAGATAACCGGCGACGTGCTGCGCCGCGCGCTCGGTCATCGTCACACCCATCATGGCGCCTTCACTCATGCCGCTTGCTTCTCCATCGACTTTTGTTCGACTCCGCCATGCTTGGCACGGTAATCGTCGATCGCGGCCTTGATGGCATCTTCGGCCAGAATGGAGCAGTGGATCTTGACCGGAGGCAATGCCAACTCCTCGGCAATCTGCGTGTTACGAATCGTGCCCGCCTGGTCAAGCGTCTTACCCTTGACCCACTCGGTCACCAATGATGACGACGCGATCGCCGAGCCGCAGCCGTACGTCTTGAAGCGCGCGTCTTCGATGACGCCCTGCTCGTTGACGCGGATCTGCAGCTTCATCACGTCGCCGCACGCCGGCGCTCCGACCATTCCGGTGCCGACATGATCGTCGCTCTTGTCGAATGATCCGACGTTGCGCGGATTCTCGTAATGATCGATAACTTTCGTGCTGTATGCCATTGTTGCCTCTGCCTCAGTTTGCTATCAGTGTGCTGCCCACTGCACCGTACTCAAATCGATTCCATCCTTATACATCTCCCACAGCGGAGACATCTCGCGTAGCCGTGCAACCTGTCGCGTCACCAGATCGATCGTAAAGTCGATCTCCTCCGGTGTCGTAAAGCGGCCGACCGTAAAGCGAATAGAGCTGTGCGCCAGTTCGTCGCTGCGCCCCAGCGCACGCAATACATAAGATGGTTCCAGACTGGCCGAAGTACAAGCCGAACCGGAAGAAACGGCGACATCCTTCATCGCCATGATCATGCTTTCGCCTTCGACGAAATTGAAGCTCGCATTCAAATTGTGCGGGACGCGCCGCTCCCAATCGCCGTTCAAAAACACCTGCTCGGTTTGCGAAATGCCCGCCCACAGACGATCTCGCAACATGCGGATGCGCTCGTTATCGGTGGCCATCTCTTCACGCGCCAGGCGAAACGCCTCGCCCATGCCGACGATCTGATGCGTCGGCAGCGTCCCCGAGCGCAATCCGCGCTCGTGTCCGCCTCCGTGCATCTGCGCTTCGAGCCGCACGCGCGGCTTGCGCCTGACGAACAACGCGCCGACGCCTTTCGGACCGTAGGTCTTGTGCGCCGAAAACGACATCAGATCAACCTTCAACTGCGCGAGATCAACAACAATCTTGCCGGTCGCCTGCGCTGCATCGACGTGGAACACGATGCCCCGCGAGCGGGTGAGCTCTGCGATCGCGGCAATATCCTGAATGACGCCGATCTCGTTGTTGACATACATCACCGACACCAAAATCGTATCCGGCCGCAATGCTGCTTCCAGTTTTGCGAAATCGACCAGGCCGTTTTCCTCGACGTCCAGATACGTCACCTCAAAGCCGTCGCGCTCGAGTTCGCGCATCGTGTCCAGCGTCGCTTTGTGTTCGGTCTTGACCGTCACCAGGTGCTTGCCTTTATCCTTGTAGAAGTGCGCCGCACCCTTCAGCGCCAGATTGATCGACTCGGTTGCACCCGATGTCCAAATCAGCTCACGCGGATCGCAATTGACCAGCAGGGCTACCTGCTCGCGTGCCTGATCGACCGCCTTCTCGGCGGTCCAGCCAAACGAATGGCTGCGCGAGGCCGGGTTGCCGAAGTTCTCGCGCAGCCACGGAATCATCGCGTCGACGACGCGTGGATCGACCGGCGTCGTCGCTGAATAATCGAGATAGATCGGAAGCTGCATTCCTTACCCTTGTGCCTGTTCGTTGACGCCGGCCGGTCTTTTGGCGCGAGACTGCAGACGGCTATCGTGCAGCACGGCGACCGATGTATTGCCCACTTTCGCTTTCTGGTTCTGCTGCTCGACCAGGTCGGCCAACGTGATCGAATCCAGATAGTCGAGCATCCGGACGTTCAAGTTCGCCCATAGCTCGTGTGTCATGCAACGCTGGTCATCGTGGCAATTTTCCTTGCCGCCGCACTGCGTCGCATCCAGCGGCTCATCGACCGCAAAAATGATGTCGGACACGGTCGTTTTGTTCATCGGCCGTTCCAGCTGATAGCCGCCACCGGGCCCTCGAGTGCTGGTTACCAGCCGCCGACGGCGCAACTTGCCGAACAGCTGTTCCAAGGTACGAAAGCGAGATTCGTTGCCGCTCGCTGATACCTGCCAGCGTGACCGGTCCTTCATGCTGCCGCATCGCAACATCGATCATCGCGGTGACTGCAAAACGGCCTTTGGTGGTAAGTCTCATGGAAATCGTTGTGGCAAATTTGGCTGCAGATTTGACTGCCGCCCGCCTAGCAAATTCCCGATTAAATTGGTCAGGAATTGTACGGCGGGCGTCCCCCGGGTCAATGGCCCCGAGCGCCTCGCCTTAAGGAGGCTGACGCGTCAGTGGCGATTCAGCGCCTGGGCAAGATCGCGCTTTAGATCCGCAACAGATTCGAGGCCAACCGCAACGCGGATCAGGGCCTCCGTGATGCCGGCGCGCTCGCGATCGGTCGCTGTAATCCGGCCGTGTGTCGTCGTCGCCGGATGAGTAATTGTCGACCGGGTATCACCCAGATTCGCGGTGATCGACATCGTGCTCACCGAATCGATCACCTGCCACGCTCGTTCGCGTTGCAGCTGCGCCTTCGAGTCCTCAGCCTTCACCTCGAACGCCACGACGGCACCCGCCTGCGACTGTTGGCGGCGGGCGAGTGCCGCCTGAGGGTGAGATTCCAATCCTGGAAAGTAAACGCGCGCGACCTCGGGTCGACCTTCGAGCCATTCGGCCAGCTCCTGCGCAGCCGCGCTTTGCGCACGCATGCGTATCGCAAGCGTTTCAAGTCCTTTCAGCAGCACCCAGGCGTTAAAAGGCGAAAGGCTCGGCCCGCTGCTACGGAGCACCGGCAACAACTGGTCGCGAATGAATGCCTTGGATCCAAGAACCGCGCCGCCAAGCACGCGGCCCTGCCCGTCCAGGTACTTGGTCGCCGAATGAATCACCACGTCGACGCCGAATTCGAACGGGCGTTGCAATACCGGCGTGCAAAAGCAGTTATCGACGACCGAGAGCGCGCCGATCGCTCGCCCGAACTGACCGAACTGAGTGAGATCCACGAGCTCCATCAGCGGGTTCGACGGCGTTTCGCAGTAAAGCAGCCTTGTGTTCGCCGTGGCGGCAGCACGCCACGCTTGCATGTCGGTGGCGTCGACGTACGTCACCGCGATACCGAACCGCGACAGGATGTTTGAAAACAGCTGAATCGTCGCACCGAAGACATTGGCGGCGCAGATCACGTGATCGCCGGCTCGCAACGTCGCAAGACAGGTGGCCATGATCGCTGCCATGCCAGAGGCAGTGGCCAAGCAATCCTGCGCGCCTTCGAGCGACGCCAGGCGCTGCTCGAACATCGTCACCGTTGGATTGGTAAAGCGCGAGTAGACGTTGCCGGCCTCGGCACCCGAAAACCGCGCGGCGGCCTGCGCGGCGCTGTCGAACACGAAGCTCGACGTCAGAAACAGCGCTTCGCTGTGTTCGTTGAACTGCGATCGCTCGGTGCCGGCGCGCACGGCGCGCGTTTCGAAGTCACCCGGCTCGTCAATTTTCTTGGACATAAAAAACCCGCCTCACTGGTTGTTGAATCAGCTCGGCGGGATTCACCATCGCTTTAGCCGTATTTATTAAGCGCCCGCAAGCTGATTCAAATCGGCGCGTTGTTGAATGATACCTACATCAGTCGGCTTGGGCTAGATTCAGATTAAGTTGCGAGTAGGGATCGCTTTCGGCAATGGCAGCGAGCTCGCGCGCAGCCTCCAGTCGATCGAGGTAGTCCGGCGTCACATCGCCGGTGACATAGACGCCATCGAAGCAACTTGCTTCGAAATTCGTCAGGTGCGGACCGAGTTCGGACACCGAGCGCTTCATCGCGTCGATGTCTTGATACACGAGTCCGTCGGCTTCTATCAAACGCTGGATTTCTTCGTCCGATCGTCCGTGCGCGATCAGCTCACTGCGCGTCGGCATGTCGATGCCGTAGACGTTCGGATACCGCACCGGCGGCGCCGCCGACGCGAAGATCACCTTGTTGGCACCCGCTTCGCGCGCCATATTGACGATCTCGCGCGACGTCGTTCCGCGCACGATCGAGTCGTCGACCAGCAAAACATTCTTGCCCTTGAACTCGGTGGGCAACGCACTCAACTTTTGTCGAACGCTCCTTTTGCGCACCGCCTGGCCGGGCATGATGAAT
The DNA here is from genome assembly GCA_963791315.1 of uncultured beta proteobacterium. GTDB lineage: Bacteria > Pseudomonadota > Gammaproteobacteria > Burkholderiales > Burkholderiaceae_F > JACCZX01. Next base: position 407,189 of record CAWBRQ010000002.1, on the reverse strand, counting down.
GTGCGTCCCGACATAACGATTCTTGAAAAACCCTTCGCGAAACTCCAGCCCGAGCCGCGCCGAGAGCTGCATCGCCGCCGGGCGCGACGTGTCGGGAATTGGCATCACGACGTCGATATCGCCGGTGCGAATTTGTTTGCGGATCTTTTCTGCCAGGTACTCGCCCATTTTCAGGCGCGAGCTGTAGACGCTTACACCGTTCATTACCGAGTCCGGCCGTGCGAAGTAAACGTATTCGAAGATGCACGGATTCAGCGTAGGCGTCTCGGCGCACTGCTGAGAATAGAAGTTGCCGTCGATATCGATGAAGACTGCCTCGCCGGGAGCGACGTCGCGCACGAACTTGAATCCCAGCCCTTCGAGGGCCACCGATTCGCTGGCGACCAGATACTCGGTGCCGGTGTCAGTTTCGTTGACGCCGTAGACCAGTGGTCGGATTCCGTACGGATCGCGAAACGCGACGATGCCATGGTCGGCGATGTGCGCAACGCACGCATATGCACCGCGCACGCGCCGATGCAGCGCCGCGACCGCACGGAATATCGTCGACGGATCGAGCGTGTAGCTGGACGTTCCCTCCTGCAGCTCGTGCGCCAGCACGTTCAACAGTATTTCCGAGTCCGAATTCGTGTTGATGTGGCGACGATCAATGCGGAACATTTCGCTTTTCAGCTGTTCCGCGTTGGTCAGATTACCGTTGTGCCCGAGCGTGATGCCAAATGGCGCATTGACGTAAAACGGCTGCGCTTCTTCGACACTGAACGCAGAGCCCGCGGTCGGGTAGCGCACGTGCGCAATGCCGACGTTGCCCGTCAGGTTGCGCATGTTTCGCGTGCGGAAGATCTCCCGCACCATGCCGCTGCCCTTCCACATCGAAAACGTGCTGCCCGAGCCGGTTGCGATACCTGCCGCATCCTGCCCACGATGCTGCAGCAGCTGCAGCGAGTCGTATAGCAACTGGTTGACCGGGCCGGTGGCTACTACACCGACTATGCCGCACATCGAGTGTCTCCTCGCGCTGTCGCGATGCGCATCGTACGCAGGGTTGGCATCGATGCAATAGGCTTTTAGAGAGTAATCAAGTCCGCGCTGATGCCCTGTGCTTTCAAGCGAGTCCGCACGCTGTCGGCCTCATCGCGCGACGCGTAGGGTCCCAGGCGCACGCGATATCGCGCCCCCTGCTTGGTTTCCACCTTCTCCGTATATGGGGCAAGCCCGGACTTTTTCAGCCGCTCCGCAAGCTCGCGTGCCGCTGTTTCGCTTGCGGGAGCCGCCGCCTGCACAGCAAACCTTGCCGTCTTGTCACTTGCTCCAGTCGTTGGCGCCTTGGATTTGTCTTCGAGCAGCGCCCGCGCGCGCCGCTCCTCAGCCTTCTTCCCGTCAATGGCTTTGGTGGCGGCCGCGGGATCCGCGGCCTTTTCGGCGACCGGGGCGGCTTCCTGCGGCGGAGCGAGCGGAACGTTCTCAGGCGCCGGCACCGGCGGCAATGTCAGGCGCGGCGTAAACGGCGTCTTCTCGCTCGGAATGTCGATTGCGATGTTGTCGGAGGCGGGTTTGGGCTCGGGATCGAGCAACATCGGCACCACAATGGCCACCATCAGCAGTAGTGCAGCCGCGCCAATCAGTCTGCGTCGCGCACGCACGCGCACGATCTCGGCGGGCTCAACCCGGCCTGCGATTCCATCGGCAGACCGTGAAGACGCGCGTTTTGCTGGGGTATCAGCTGCGTTGTGTTTGGGGCGCCAGAAGGCCATGAATACTCCGTGCGGGACTGGCGCTAGTGCGATTGTGTTGCGTGCGAAGCAGTACTTTGGAGTGTTCCACTCGCTTCGGTGATTGCGTGCATCGCTTCAGCCACAGAAACGAAGGACCCGAACGCCAAAATTCTATCATCGGCCTTCGCGTGTTCACGCGCCGAAGCAAGCGCGTCCGCAACGCTTGCATGCTCAGTGACCGATGCAGCGGGTATCGCCGCCCTGATGTGTTGTCCGATCGTGTCGGCAGATGCGCCGCGCGAACCTGTGGTGGGCGCCGCATACCAGTGATCGATTCTGTCGCCGAGCTTCGCAACAACGCCGCCGATGTCCTTGTCATTCAACATGCCGAACACGGCGTGTGTGCGCGGATAAAAGCCCATCATGTCGAGGTTTTGCGCGAGCACCGCGCCGGCGTGAGGATTGTGCGCGACGTCGAGAACGATCGCCGGTCTTACCGGGCAGCACCTGGAATCGCGCGGGAAGCTGCACTGTCAGCAGACCTTGCCGCACCGCCTGTTGCGACACCGGAAGTTGGGCGCGCCAGCGCTTCGAGCGCCGCGAGCGCACCCGATGCATTCAGCAACTGATTGGCGCCGCGCAACGCCGGATACGGCAGGCTCGCGCGGCGCGTGTGACGGCCGGCGTACGCCCATTGCTGTCGATCACCCTGGTAGTTGAAGTCGCGGCCGAAGCGCCACAGGTCGGCGCCAATTGCCTGCGCATGATCGAGCAGCGACTGCGGCGGCTCGGGTCGCTGCAGATCGCCGGCCGGCTCGGACGATAAATATGCGCCTTTTCCCACCCGATCAGTTCTCCGCGTTGCGCCGAGGTAGTCCACGTGATCGATCGCCACTGATGTGACGATCGAAACATCGGCATCGACTATGTTGACCGCGTCGAGCCTGCCGCCAAGTCCGACCTCGAGCACCGCGGCGTCCAGCTTGCGACTGCGAAAACAGCCGCAGGATCGCCAGCGTCGTGAACTCGAAGTAAGTCAGCGTGGTATCGCCGCGCGCCTGCTCGACAGCTTCGAACTGGACGATCAGCGCGTCATCGTCGGCGTCGATCCCATTGATTCGCGCACGCTCGTTGAATCGCAGCAAATGCGGCGATGTGTAAAGCCCGACACGATATCCGGCGGCGCGCAGCATCGCGTCGAGCATCGCGCATGTCGAGCCCTTGCCGTTGGTGCCGCCCACGACGATGGTAGGAATGTCGAGGCGCAGATCGAGGCGACTCACGACCCGCCGCACCCGATCGAGGCCAAGGTCGATCGGCTTGGCGTGCAGCGCCTCGATACGCGCAAGCCACGCGTCGATCGAAGACTTTGTAGCTTTCGTTACGACAATCGCTTCCGCGGGTTGTCGTTGCAGTAATGCCAGTAGCTGCGCGATCTCGTCGCGCATCTGGCGCCGATCCACGATCATGTCGATCGCACCCTTCGTCAGCAGAAACTCGGAGCGCTGAAAGCCTTCCGGCAGCGTCTCGCGCACGGTCTGCTCGATCACTCGCGGGCCTGCGAACCCGATCAGCGCCTTTGGCTCGGCGATTACGACGTCGCCCATGAAGGCGAAGCTGGCAGATACGCCACCCATGGTCGGATCGGCCAGCACACTGATAAAGGGCAATTTCGCCTCGGCAAGCCGCGCGATCATCGCGGTGGTCTTTGCCATCTGCAACAGGGACAGCAGGCCTTCCTGCATACGTGCGCCGCCGGTCGACGTGATGCAAATGAACGGCACCTTCTGTTCGATGCCGGTTTGGACGCCACGCACGAAACGTTCGCCGACCACCGAGCCCATCGAGCCGCCCATGAAATCGAACTCAAAACAGGCCACCACGACAGGCAGCGCGCGAATCGAACCGCCGACGACGATCAGTGCATCGGTTTCGCCCGTATCTTCCATTGCCTGCTGCAGACGCTCAGGGTATTTGCGGCTGTCACGAAATTTCAGAGCGTCGACCGGCAGGATTTCCTGTCCTATCTCATAGCGCCCTTCGGCGTCGAGCAGCGCATCCAGCCTCGCACGCGCGCCAATGCGCATGTGCTGTGCACACTTCGGACACACAAACAGGGTTTTTTGCAGCTCGGCCGTGTACAGCACTGCCTCACAGCCGGGACACTTGGTCCATAGCCCTTCGGGCACGGTCTTGCGGGCGGCACCCTCTTCGCGCTTGATGCGCGGCGGCAAGATTTTGTCGATCCAGCTCATCGATTGTCCTTATGCCGCGCGCACAACGGGCGCATTGTCGATTGCACTTCGAATGCCGGCAACGAACTGCTCGGCGGCTTGCGCCGCGCGCTCGCTCGCAACCGATTCCATTTCCTCAATGATGCGCGAGCCGATTACGACTGCATCGGCTACCTGCGCCACCGCTTGCGCATTCGCGGCGTCACGAATGCCAAAGCCGACAGCGACCGGCAGACCCGTATATCGGCGGATCACAGGCAGCCGCGACGCGACAGCGGCAACGTCGAGATGCCCGGCACCGGTGATGCCCCTCAAGCTGACGTAGTACAGAAACCCTGCCGCCTGCGCCGCAATCGCCCCGATTCGGCTGTCGGTCGTCGTAGGGGTCACCAGAAAGATCGGATCGATGCCTGCAGCCTTCAATTGCTTCGACGATTCAACGGCTTCCTCGGGCGGGTAGTCGACCACAATCACGCCGTCAACTCCAGCAGCCTTTGCAGCACGCGCGAATTCGATGCGCCCCATGCGCTCGATTGGATTGGCGTAGCCCATCAGCACGACCGGTGTGACAGTGTCTGTTTGGCGAAACTCGGCGACCAATGCGATCGTATCCTTCAGCCCGACGCCATTGCGTATGGCACGTTCCGCCGCACGCTGGATCACGGGGCCGTCGGCCATCGGATCCGAAAACGGAACACCGACCTCGATAACGTCAGCGCCCGCACGCGCCAGCGCATGCATCAGCCGGCACCGTCGAGACGCGCGAAGGATCACCGGCGCATATGTACGCGATCAGTCCCTTGCGACTGCGAGCGCGTAGTTCGTTAAATCGGCCCGCAATGCGCGACATCAGAACTTCATACCTTGGCGGTCGGCGACGATATGCAAGTCTTTGTCGCCACGACCCGACAGATTCACAAGCAGGATCGAATGTCTTGCGACAACGTCGGCGCAAGCCTGGTGGCGTGCGCAAGCGCATGGCTCGACTCGAGCGCCGGAATAATTCCTTCGATACGGCAGCAATCGTGAAACGCCTGCAACGCTTCTTCATCGGTGGCACCGACATATTCGGCGCGGCGCTCGTCCTTCAGCCACGCGTGCTCGGGGCCGACACCCGGGTAATCAAGTCCGGCGCTGACCGAATGCGTCTCCATGATCTGGCCGTCGTCATTTTGCAGCAGATAGGTGCGATTGCCGTGCAGTACGCCGGGTATGCCGCATTGCAGACTCGCTGCATGTCGCATGCTCGCAAGTCCTTCGCCTGCCGCCTCGACCCCGATCAGCTTCACATCCTTGTACGGGATGTAGTCGTAAAAAATTCCCATTGCATTGCTGCCGCCGCCGACGCACGCGATCACGGCATCGGGCTGGCGTCCGGCAATCTCGGGCATCTGCTCAATGCACTCCTTGCCGACGACCGAATTGAAATCGCGCACCATCATCGGGTACGGATGAGGGCCGGCGACGGTTCCGATGATGTAGAAAGTATTTTCGACGTTGGTGACCCAGTCCCGCATCGCTTCGTTCAGCGCATCCTTAAGCGTGCGGCTGCCGCTGCTGACCGGTACTACGGTCGGCGCCGAACAGCTTCATGCGATACACATTGGCGGCCTGCCGCGCCATGTCCTGCTCGCCCATGTAAACCACGCATTCCATCGCGTAGCGCGCGGCGACGGTTGCGGTTGCCACGCCGTGCTGTCCGGCGCCGGTTTCGGCGATCACGCGCGGCTTGCCCATGCGCTTCGCCAGCAGCGCCTGACCGACCGTGTTGTTGATCTTGTGCGCGCCGGTGTGATTCAAGTCTTCGCGCTTCAAATAAATTTGCGCACCGCCCAGCAGTTCGGACCAGCGCCGCGCGTGATAGATCGGGCTTGGTCGTCCGACGAAGTGCTTCAGCTCACGCTGAAACTCGGCGACGAACTCGGGATCGTGCTGATAGTTCAAATACGCAGAGCGCAACTCGTCGAGTGCGTGCATCAGCGTCTCGGCGACGAAAATTCCGCCGTAGGGGCCAAAGTGACCGTGCGAATCCGGAAGATCGTATGGCTTCATGGGCGTTGATCGGCGCGCCGTACCGCCGCAATAAACTCTTCGATCTTCGTCAGTGCTCTTTCTGCCCGGTTGCTGCTCGACACCGCTGCTGACATCGACTGCGTACGGACGCACCTCTGCAATCGCGGCGCTGACGTTATCGGCGTTTAGCCCGCCGGCGAGCACCAGCGGCTTGGCGCGCTTCTTGGGCAGGCGCGACCAGTTGAACGTCTGCCCGCTGCCGCCGAAGTCATCGGTGGGGGCATCCACCAGCAGTGCCGCCGCTGATGGAAATGCGGTCTCGAAAGCCGCCAAATCGGTCTCATCGGTCATCGGAACTGAACGGATGTACGGACGCTGGTACCGGCTACATGCGGGTTCGTGTTCGTCGCCGTGAAACTGCAGCAGCGCATTCGGCATCATTTCAAGCGCGTCCTCAACCAAGTCGGAAGCGGCATTGACGAATAGCAATACAGGCGTGGCGAATACGCCAAGCTCGCGGCCCAGCGCACGCAGCCGGATCGGTGCAACATATCGCGGGCTCTTCGGATAACAAACAAACCCGATTGCGTCTGCACCGGCCGCAACCGCGGCGGCCACATCAGCCTCGCGCGTCAGCCCGCAAATCTTGATTCGTGTACGCATCAATCCAGAACGGGATCTCGGCCGGGGCCGGCAGGCCAAACGCGAATCGTACTCGACCCGAGCCAGATAAAGCCCCGCCGCAGAGAACGTGGGCGCGCCTGCCGTCCGATCGCGCGCGTGCAGCACGTCTTTAATCCAGCCGCGCGGCCGCCTGCCCACGCCGACGTAGACCAGAGCCCCTACGATGTTGCGCACCATGTGATGCAGGAAAGCATTCGCACTTACGCTGATGCGAACCAGTGATCCCCTGCGCTCAACCTGCAGCCGCTTCAATCTGTCGCACTGGCGTGGCCGCCTGGCACTCGGCCGAGCGGAACGATGTGAAGTCATGACGGCCAACCAAGTGCGTCGCGGCCTGCTGCCATTGCACTCTCGTCGAGCGGCCGAAAAACCCACCCTGTGCGTGCGTGCCCGAGCGGCGACCGCACCGGCGCATTGAGGATCCAATAGTCGTACCGTCGACGGCGTGCGGCGTAGCGCGCGTGAAAGTCGTCGGCGACGGGCCGCGCCCACTGAACCGCAACTGCGGTTGGAAGAAATCGGTTGACGCCGCGGACCCAAGCCGTCAGCGGCCGCGCGACTTCGGTGTCAAAGTGGACAACCTGATCGAGCGCGTGGACACCGCTGTCGGTTCGGCCTGCGCAAATGGTTGAAATCGCGCTGCCGGCGATCTGCGCGAGCGCGCTTTCGACGACGTCCTGCACGCCGCGTCCACCGGTTTGGGTTTGCCAGCCGGTAAACGTCGCGCCGTCATATTCGAGGCCGAGCGCGATGCGCATCGGAGGAAACTGCGAGCCGGCTGCGCCGGCCCACAGTCTTAGCTTTCGATCTGCTTGATCAGATCGACTGCTGCCTGGCGCTGCTCGCGCGTGCCATCGCGCATCACCTCGTCGAGTAGCTCGCGTGCACCGTCCTTGACGCCCAGATCGATGTAGCCGCGTGCGAGATCGAGCTTGGTTGCCATCTGTTGTGCCAGCGCACTACCCGGCTCTGTTTCACCGCGCTTCGTGGCTGCGTCGAGACTGACCGCGGACAAGTCGAAATCGATCAGCGGAACGGTGGCCTGATCGGTGTTGGCTGTCAGTCTTGCGGCCTGCTCATCCGGCAGGCTGCCGACAGCCGACGCCTGCTTGACGCCGATGACGGTCGGGCGCGACAGCGCTTCTTCCATTGCCGCTGAAGACGCGACCGGCATGCGGGTCGACGGAGCAACCGGCATCCGAGTGGGCGGCGGAATATTTAAATCCAGATCCGGAATCGCGCCGACGCCGGTCGCGGTGGGTGCCATCGGCTGATACTTCTCCTTCGGCAACGCGAAGTCCATGTCGGATACCGCAGGCGGCTCGGCTCGCTGCGGCGTGGTCGCCGCGAACACATCAGGCTCGGCACGTGAAGGCGCTGCGTCGACCTCCGGCATCCGGGTTGCGACGTCGAGATTGCCCATCCGTGTCGGGCCCAGATCGAAGTCGAGCGAACCGAAGTCGGTGGCTGCACCGGTAACCGGCGCGCCCGCTGCGCCGTTTTTCTGGGCTTGCTCACCGCCCGGCAGTGTCGCCCGGAATTGAGTCGTAGGCGCAGAAGTGGTCGACGGACCGGACATCTTCGTGTCAGCCGGCATTTTCGTCTCGACCTGCATCTTGCTGTCGCCCATGCGCGTGTCGACCACCATCTGCGTCAACGGCGGCACGCTTGAAGTCGTATCGCGACTCATCACCGAACTGCCGGCGCCAGTCAACCCACCCAGGTCGAGTCCGCCAGTCGCACCGCCACCCAACGTCGATGGGCGGCTTCGCGTATTCGTATTCGGATCGAGCCGGAAGCCCGTCGTCGGGCCCCGCGCGGCGTCGCCCAGACCCGCACCAACCACGGCGCCGGCAAACATCGCGTGTGCTGGGTCGACGGTGCGACCGAGCTTCACTCCGCGCTCCCAATCCTCGCCCGTCGCACCGGTGCGATCGCGCAGTTCTTCGGCGACCGCCATGAAGGATGTCTTGTCGCCGCGGCGCGCGTAGATCTCCATCAGCTTGACCCGCACCGCGTGACGGTCCGGCTGCAGCCGCAGCGCTTCCTTCAAGATATCTTCGGCCTGCTCTTCGCGCCCGTAAGCTATATAGACATCGGCTTCGGCAACCGGATCGACTTCATTCGAATCCAGCTGTGACGCCGCCGGAATAAAGCTCGAATTGAAGGTGCTGGTTCCGGTATCGACACTCTGCCCGCCGGTGGCGCCAAACATCGAATTCGCCTGGGTGCCTTCGCCGGTATCTTTAAAGCGATCGGCGCTTTCGGCTCTGCGCTTCCGGTACCAGCTCCAACCAAATAGCGCAGCAAGCAAGGCGACGATGCCGACCAACCCCAGCAGAGTCGTCGTGTTGTTCAGCAGATCAGAGAAAAAGCCCGGCTCCTCGCGTGGTGGCGGGGGCGGCGGCGCCGCTTTCTTTACGGGCGCTGGCGCGGGAGTAACGACAGGCGCCGGCGTCACCGCCGCGGAAGGCGTCGGCGCTGGCGGGGAAACCGCCGTCGGCGGTGCCGACTTGCTGGTGTCGATCGGCGTCGGTGTCGTTGGCGGCACACCTGACGGCGATACCGGTGCGACCGGCGCTGGTACCGGAGTCGTCACACCGGGCGTAACCGACGGTGGCGTCGGAGCCGGCATCGGTGCCGGCGGCGCGACGGCGACCGGCGGAGGCGACACGGCAGGCGGCGTTGCCGTCACCGGCGCACCTTTTTCCGCCTGTTTCTGAGCCGCAGCTCCCGCCTTGCTTTGAACCTGAAGCGCCTTCTGAATCGCGTCGTTGGTCTTCTTCAGCTGCGCGGCGCGTTCCTGTTCTTCCCGAATCGCACGTTGCTTCGCTGCCGCTTCGTCAGCCTTGGCAGCGGCGGCGCTCGCGGCTGCCGACTTCTGCTCGGCCCGCGCAATCTTCAACTGATCGCCCTTAGGCGCAACCGGCGCCGACTTATCCTGCACCCGCGAAGTGACACGGCCCGAACCGGCGGCGGCCGGCGGTGCAGTCGCAACCACGGGAGCCGAGCCTGCCGCTTGGGCCAGCCGGCTTCTGTACTGGGCGAAGTCTGCGCTTTGAGCTACGACTTCGCGCCGAGCATCTGGCTTGGCCAGCGCCGCGGCTTCCGACTCCGACGGAATCGTAAGCGTCGCGCCGGCCTTTAGCCGATTCATGTTCTTCGCAACGAATGCGTCCGGATTGGCCCGCAGCATTGCCACCAGCATCTGATCAAGCGATACGGAGGCCGGCTTGTTACGTCCTGCGATCGCACCCAGCGTGTCGCCAGACTTGACCACGTATGACCCTTCGCTCGGGGTAGTCGAGCGCGGCGCCGTAGTAGCAGCAGCGGCAGCGGGAGGCCGCGTCGAAGCTGCAGGCGGAGTCGTAGCCTGATCCGGCGAACTGGGAGTTGAGGGCGCAGTCGACGGCCGCGTCGTCGTAGGCGGCACCACCGAAGGTGCGGTGGGTGTTGACGCTGCCGCGACCGGCGGCACGACTGGTGCATCCGCGCGCAACGACGGCGGATCGAGCAGTACCGTGTATTCACGGATCACGCGGCCAGTAGACCAGGTCAGCTCGACCATCAAATCAAGGTAGGGCTCGTTGACTGGCGACGCTGAACTGATGCGAACGAAGTAGCCGCCGTCGGGCCGCTTGTCCAGCTGGAACCGAAGGTTGGTCAGCGCGGGATTGAATTCGAGGTTGGCCGCTCGAAACGCGGCCAGCGGAGCCATTCTTACCTGCAACGTCGGCAGCTCATCGCGCCCGACGGAGGTGACCTCAAGTTCGGCCCGTAAAGGCTGCCCTAACCCCGAGGTGACGTTCAGGCGCCCGAGCCCTGCGGCATCAGCCAGCGGGCTGACGACTGCTAGACCAAGCGCAAGTGAAAGCGCGCACCATAGGGGCGCGCGCGCAAATTTATTGTGGGATGGCATTCCGCCCCCTGAAGGGATGCAACGTTTTTCGAACATAACATCATGGACTTACCGTCGCAAGCTTAGAAATAGCCGTAACTCACGTCTTTTTGTCAGCAATGCCGATCGCAAATGCGAATAGCAACACCCGCTGCTGCGCCCCCTACAACTTGTTTAGCAACAGCCTGAGCATTCGGCGCAACGGCTCCGCCGCGCCCCACAACAATTGATCGCCGACAGTAAATGCCGATAGATATTCGGGCCCCATCGCAAGCTTGCGCAAGCGTCCGATCGGAATGCTCATCGTCCCGTTGACTCTCGCGGGCGACAGTTCGCGGATGCTGTCTTCGCGATTGTTAGGAATGACGGCGACCCACTCGTTGGCTTCAGCCAGGATCCTTTCGATCTCGCCTAAAGGCAGATCTGCGCGCAGCTTGATCGTTAGCGCCTGACTGTGGCAGCGCATCGCGCCGATGCGCACGCACAATCCTTCGACGACCAGCGACCCAGGCTCGCCCATCGCGGGTCGGCCGAGAATCTTGTTGGCTTCGGCGCCACCTTTCCACTCTTCGCGGCTAACGCCGTTGCCGAGGTCGTCATGGATCCACGGGATCAGGCTGCCCGCCAGCGGCGCACCGATGCTGCGTACGCGAAATTGATCCGACAACATGGCCATCGATACTGCATGATCGACTTCAAGAATCGGCGACGCCGGGTCCGACAACAGGTCGCGCGAGGCGGTATGCAGCTGTCCCATTTGCTCGATCAGCTCGCGCATCTGCGGGGCGCCTGCGCCCGAAGCAGCCTGATAAGTCATCGCCGTCACCCACTCGATCAAATCCGCTTTGAGCAGACCATCGAGTGCCAGCAGCATCAAACCAACCGTGCAGTTGCTGCCGATGTAGTCCTTGACGCCGCGAGCCATGGCGTCCTTGATCACCGGGAGGTTCACCGGATCAAGAATGATGACGGCGTCGTCGCTCATACGCAGCGCCGAGGCTGCATCGATCCAATAGCCGCCCCATCCTGCCGCACGCAACTTGGGGAAGACGTCGTTGGTGTAGTCGCCGCCCTGCGCACGTAATGATCGTGTCGCACGCGGCCAACGCTTTTAGGTCGCTCGCATCCTTCAGCGTGCGATCGCCGCGCGGAACCGGTGGCGCGTCACCTCCAGCGTTTGACGTGCTGAAGAACACCGAGTCGAACAGATCAAAGTCCTTTTCCGCGCTCATGCGCTGCATCAGCACAGAGCCCACCATGCCGCGCCAACCGACGATTCCTACTCTCATGCCTGCCTCAATGCATTGATCACCGCATCCCCCATCTCGCGCGTGCCAACCTTGCGCGTGCCTTCGCTCCAGATATCGAGTGTTCGCACGCCACTGGCCAACGCACGCTTGACTGCAGTGTCGACCCGCTCCGCCTGCGCGGCGAGGTCGAGCGAGTGCCGCAGCATCATCGCCGCCGACAGGATCGTTGCCAACGGATTGGCGATCCCCTTGCCGGCAATATCGGGTGCGCTGCCGTGCGACGGCTCATATAAGCCCTGGCCGCGGTCGTTCAGCGATGCCGACGGCAGCATGCCGATCGAGCCGGTCAGCATCGCCGCTTCGTCGGAAAGAATGTCACCGAACAGGTTGCCAGTGACGATCACGTCAAAGCTCTTCGGCGCCTTGACCAACTGCATCGCGGCATTATCGACATACATGTGATCGAGCGCGACATCCGCGTAACCGGCGTGCACTTCGGTGACGACTTCCCTCCACAGTTGAGACGTCGCCAGCACGTTGGCTTTGTCGACGCTGGTTACTTTGCGCTTGCGCTTCCGTGCGGCGTCGAACGCGGTGCGCGCGATCCGTTCGATTTCGGGCCTGCTGTAGCGCATCGTGTCAAAACCTTCGGGCGCCCCGGCGAACGGACCGTCCGGCGCTGAACGCAAACCCCTCGGTTGCCCGAAATAAATATCGCCGGTGAGCTCGCGCACGATCAGCAGATCCAAACCCGACACCAGCTCAGGTTTCAAGCTCGAAGCTGCAGTCAACTGGGGGTAGCAGATCGCCGGACGAAAATTGGCGAACAGCCGCAACTCCTTGCGCAGGCCAAGGATGGCTTGTTCAGGGCGCAACTGGCGATCGAGCGTGTCGTACCTCGAGTCGCCCACAGCGCCGAAGAGAACGGCATGAGCCGACTGCGCCAGTTTCAACGTCGAATCCGGCAGCGGGTGGCCGTGCGCTTCATAAGCAGCGCCACCCACGTCGGCGAACTCGAACTCGAAGCGCTCTTCGAGTGCTTCGAGTACTCGCACGGCTTCGGCAACAACCTCCCTGCCGACGCCATCGCCGGGCAACACTGCGATGTTCATCGGAGGGCGCTAGCTCGTTTTCGCGAGCCAGGGCTGCTCGGCCAGGCGTTTCTTCTCGAACGCGGCGATCTTGTCTTTGTGCCGCAACGTCAGTTCGATATCGTCGAAGCCGTTTAGCAGGCAATGCTTTCGAAACGGCGCAACTTCGAATGGATGCTCGGTGCCGTCGGGTTCGACCACGCGCTGGCGCGGCAGGTCGACCGTTAAGCGGTACCCGAGGTTCGCTGCAACGTCGTCAAACAGCCGATCAACAACGGCCTGAGGCAGCACCACCGGCACCAGACCATTTTTCGTGCAGTTGTTAAAAAAAATGTCAGCAAAGCTCGGTGCGATCACAGCGCGAAAACCGAATTGCAGCAATGCCCACGGCGCATGCTCGCGCGACGAGCCGCAGCCGAAGTTCTTTGCGGCCAGCAGAATCGATGCGCCCTGGTAGCGCGGCTGGTTCAACACGAATTCCGGATTCAACGGGCGCTTGCTGTTGTCAATCCCGGGCTCACCCCGATCGAGATAGCGCCACTGGTCGAAGAGGTTCGGCCCGAAGCCGGTACGCCGGATCGACTTCAGAAATTGCTTCGGAATGATCGCGTCGGTATCGACGTTGGCACGAGGCAGCGGCGCCACCAGCCCGGTGTGAATTTCGAATTTCTCCATCTGGGTTATTTCTTCGCTTTTCCCTCGATCCTTGAGCCGAGCTTTTCGTCTTTGAGCGTCTTCATCGCAACCGTCCTCAAGTCAGCCGGCGAACGTCTGCGAAATGCCCTTCGATCGCGGCCGCCGCGGCCATCGCCGGTGAAACCAGGTGTGTCCTGCCGCCGGTTCCCTGGCGTCCCTCGAAGTTGCGATTGCTGGTAGATGCACACCGCTCGCCCGGCTCCAGCCGGTCCGCGTTCATCGCCAGGCACATGGAACAGCCCGGCTCGCGCCATTCGAACCCGGCGCCGCGAAAGATCTTGTCGAGCCCTTCGCGTTCGGCCTGCGCCTTGACCAGTCCGGAGCCGGGCACGACCATCGCCAGCCTCACGCTGCCTGCGACTTTCTTGCCGAGCTTCTTGACGACCCACGCAGCTTCGCGCAAATCCTCGATTCGCGAATTAGTACACGACCCGATGAACACCTTGTCAAGAAAGATGCCGGTGACCGGCGTCTTCGGCTGCAGTCCCATATATTCAAGCGCGCGCTCGATCCCTTCGCGCTTGACCGGATCGCGCTCCGATTCGGGGTCAGGTACCGAGCCGTCAATCGTCGTCACCATTTCGGGCGACGTCCCCCAGGTGACCTGCGGCTTGATTTCTTCGGCACGCAGTTCCAGCACGCGGTCGAATTTCGCGTCCGGATCCGAACGCAAGGTGCGCCAGACTCTCGCTGCTTGCTCGAATTGATCACCCGTCGGAGCAAACGGACGGCCACGCACGTACTCGATCGTTTTTTCGTCGACGGCGACCATTCCGGCACGCGCGCCGGCTTCGATCGCCATGTTGCAGACGGTCATCCGACCTTCCATCGACAGCGCCTCGATCGCATCGCCGGCGAATTCAATCGCAAATCCCGTGCCCCCTGCAGTGCCAATACGCCCGATGACCGACAGCACAATGTCCTTCGCGGTGCATCCAGTAGGCAAGCGCCCGTCAACCTTGATCAGCATGTTGCCCGCCTTCTTCGTCAACAGCGTCTGCGTCGCGAGCACGTGCTCGACTTCGCTGGTGCCGATGCCGAATGCAAGCGCGCCGAACGCGCCGTGCGTGCTGGTATGCGAATCGCCGCACACGACCGTCATGCCGGGCAGCGTGGCACCCTGCTCGGGTCCCATTACGTGCACGATGCCCTGCCGCTTGTCGAGAAACGGAAAGTAAGCCGCCGCCCCGAAGCTGCGGATATTCGAGTCCAGCGTGACGATCTGTTCCTTCGAGATCGGATCGTCGATGCCGCCGTAACCGTGTTCCCACCCGGTCGTCGGCGTATTGTGATCGGCGGTGGCGACGATCGAACTGACGCGCCACGGCGCACGGCCCGCCAGGCGCAAGCCTTCATAAGCTTGCGGGCTCGTCACTTCGTGCACGAGGTGGCGGTCGATATAAAGCACCGTCGTGCCGTCGTCTTCGACGTGCACGACGTGGTCGTCCCACAGCTTGTCGTAAAGCGTGCGAGCGTGCAGTGTGCGAGCAGCATTCATACTCAGAACGATTATGCCATTCGAGGGCGGAACATCGGCATCGTTCGATCGGTCTGAACACGCACTCAGGAGATGAAATGAAGCCGAGGCCGAATAACGCAAAGACGCTGCAGCGTCGACACTTTCTCACTGGCGCAGCCGGCACATTGCTGGTGCCCTTGGCGGTCGCGCAGACCGCGTCCAGGTTCGATGCGCGTCAGCCCGGCGCAGACGCTTGGGCCCTTTTTATCCGCGCAACGCAGGCGAACGCCCCGCTGAGACAGATGCCGATCTGCTGCGACGTCGAAGGTGATCGGGTGCTGACCAAGGGCGTGCCGATCTACCTGACCGGCCGCGTGTTCGATCGCCGCGGTCAACTGCTGACCAACGCGGCAGTGGAGATCTGGCAGTGCGACGCGAACGCCGTGTATCACCATCCGGCGGGCGGCGCCGAAACGGAACGCGATCCGAACTTTCAGGGCTATGGTGTGGCCCGAACCGATGCCGCCGGCACGTTCCACTTTCGCACGATCAAGCCGATCGCATATCCGGGCCGCACACCGCACATTCATGTCCGGGTACAACCGGCCGCAGGGTCACCCTTCGCGACGCAACTGTATTTGCGCGACGATCCCAACAATCGGCGCGACTTCCTGTTCTCTCGGATGAGCCCCGACGAGCAAGCCGCGCTGACACTAAAGTTTGAGCCGACAGCCGCCGCAGGCATCGCGCATGAACTCGCGCGCGCGACGCAGTGGATCGCGCGCGCGGAACTTGTGATCGCCTAACGCTTCGGCCGCCTGATACAGCGGCATGACCTTGTCGACGTAGCCCTGCAGTTCCCGCAGCCGGGACTCGCCGCTCGGGTGCGTCGACAGAAACTCGGGCCCGCCGCCACCGCCGCTGACCTGGCCCATCTTCTGCCACAGGCTCAGCGACGGCGTGCGGGTCGTAACCGGCCGCGCGCCATCAGCTCGACGCCGATGACGTCGGCCTCCGACTCATTCTGCGCGGCTGTTCGGCAGCACGGTGACGGCTCCGAGCACTGAGCTGGCTAAGTTCGGATCGACACGCACGCCGGTGAAAATCTCGAGCGCGATCGAACCGACCGTGGACGCCGCCTGTGTCGCCATCTGGCGACCGATCCGCTCGCGCGCGTGCTCGCGCAACGCATGCGCGATCTCGTGGCCCATTACCGCCGCGAGCTCGTCGTCGGTGATATTAAGTCGCTCGATCAGTCCGGTATAGACGGCGATCTTGCCGCCCGGCATGCACCATGCG
This sequence comes from uncultured beta proteobacterium, assembly GCA_963791315.1. Taxonomy (GTDB): domain Bacteria; phylum Pseudomonadota; class Gammaproteobacteria; order Burkholderiales; family Burkholderiaceae_F; genus JACCZX01. The sequence goes on along the minus strand of CAWBRQ010000002.1, from coordinate 390,850 downwards.
TTGATGTCCTTCGACGTCAGCACATTGACTTCCCACTTCCATTGCAGCGCGTCCTTGCGGAACACTCCGACCTGCGGAATCAGGCGCTGCGCGATCGCTGCGCACGCGCGCGACCTGCTGCGGATCGCGGTTCAGCAGTCCCTTTTTCTGAGCTTCCGCCAGAACCTGCGCGTACTCCTGCGCGGCCTGCTGCTCGATCTCCTGCGATGATGACGAGCGAGGTCACGCGCTGCTCGCGTGTGACGCCGACGGCTCCCGCCTCGGTCGTCTGCACCGTTTCGCATCCGGTCAAGACGATCATTGCGCCAAGGGCTGCCACAGATAGGATCCGTGCTAGGTCATTCATTTCCAGACTCCTGTTCAAGGTCGCGGCTCACTCGCACGCGCGGCCAGCGGCGGCACGTCGTGCAACACATCGCCGTTTTGCGCGCGATGCAGCAGCGCATGGTCCATCAGGACCAAGGCCAGCATCGCCTCCGCAATCGGCGTCGCGCGAATTCCTACGCAGGGATCGTGCCTACCATGCGTTTCGACGACGGTGGGGGCGCCGGCGCGCGTGATCGACCGCCGCGGCACCCGGATGCTTGAGGTTGGCTTCAGGGCAATCGACACCTCGATGTCCTGCCCCGTCGAGATTCCGCCAAGCACCCCTCCCGCATTGTTGCCGGCAAACCCCGCCGGCAGCATTTCATCGCCGTGCTCCGACCCTTTCTGCAGAACGGAGGCGAACCCGGCACCGATCTCCACCCCTTTGACTGCATTGATTCCCATCATGGCGTGCGCGATGTCGGCATCGAGCTTGGCAGCCAGGGGTGCGCCGAGCCCGACAGGCACGTGAGAGGCCACCACACGCAGCTGTGCGCCGACCGAGTCGCCACTCTTGCGCAGCGCATCCATATAGTTTTCAAGCTGACCGACAAGCCGTGAATCCGGTGCGAAGAACGCGTTCGTCTCAACGTCGGCCCAGCTCACGAAAGGAATTCGTACCTCGCCCAACTGCTGCATGTAGCCACGCACTTCGGTGCCGAACTTCGAGTGCAGCCATTTTTTCGCTACGGCGCCGGCGGCGACCATCGGTGCCGTCAGGCGCGCCGATGAGCGGCCGCCACCGCGGGGATCCCGCACACCGTACTTGCGCCAGTAGGTGTAGTCGGCATGCCCCGGACGAAACGTATCGATCATGTCTTCGTAATCGCGCTCCTTTGAATCCTCATTGCGAATCAACAGCGCGATCGGCGTTCCGGTGGTGCGCCCTTCATGGACTCCGGACAAGATCTCGACCTGGTCGGATTCGCGCCGTTGCGTAACGTGACGTGACGTTCCCGGCTTACGACGATCCAGATCGCGTTGCAAATCAGATTCGGCCAGCGGCATTCCCGGCGGGCAGCCGTCGATCACGCAGCCGATCGCGGGGCCGTGCGATTCGCCAAAGTTGGTAACGCAAAACAGATGGCCGAAGGTGGAAGACATCGCATCAGATTGTGCACGGTTTTACATTGGTACTTCTATTTCTCAGACCCGCGTAACTCCTGCACGCGCTGCATCAGTAACTCCGGAGTCGCGATCGCCGGCGGAATGGGTTCACCAACGACGAGCTCGAGCTTGGAGCGAAATCCGCGTCGCAGTCGCGCATCCACCGGCAACGAGAATGCTTCGCCGCCATAGCGAGAGAAAAACGATCCCCAAAGTCCTCGCAGCGCCATCGGAATCACCGGCACCGGATTGCGCTCAACAATGCGGCTCACGCCCTGCTTGAACGGATACAGCTCACCCGTGTCGGTGATCCGACCTTCAGGAAAGATGCAAACCATTTCGCCTTCTTCAAGGGCTTGCTGGATACTTTGATGAGCGCGCTGCAACGTGTCCGGATCCTTTTTCGCCGACGCGATCGGGATCGCCTTCAGCTGGTTGAAGAAAGTGCGGAGTATCGGAATTCTGAAGATGTGGTAATCCATAACGAAGCGGATCGGCCGCGGGCTTTCGCCCATGATGACAACTGCGTCGACAAAGCTGACGTGATTGCAGACGAGCACGACCGGGCCGGCCTCGGGCAAGCGCTCGGTCCCGACCGCTCGCACTCGATACAGTGTGTGAGCGACCAGCCACGCAATGAACCGCAGCAAGAACTCAGGCACCAGTAAATAGATGTAGATCGCTACCGCGGCATTCATCAGCGCCGCGACCATGAAATAGTTCCGGAATCGTCAGTCCGCTGCCGAGCAGCGCTGCTGACGCAAGCGAAGCCACGATGATGAACAACGCATTCAGAATGTTATTGGCGCCGACAATGCGCGCGACGTGGGTTCTGTCCGCACGGCTTTGGATCAGCGCGTACAGCGGCACCGAGTAAAACCCAGCGAAGGCCGACAACAGCCCAAGATCGACGACAATTCGCCATGCGCCGTCACGCGCCAGGAATTCGCTTACCGACTGCAGCGCTCCGGTTGGGCATCATTGAGCGCGATGCGAAATACAGATCGAGCGCGAACACTGTCATGCCGATGGAGCCCAGCGGTACAAGCCCGATTTCAACTTTGTGGCCCGACAAGCGATCGGTCAACACCGAACCGATCCCGATACCGATCGAAAACACAGCGAGCAGGAACGTAACAACCGCTTCGTCGCCACCCAGCACTTCGCGCGCGAACGGCGCGATGCTGGTCAAGAAGATCGATCCGAAGAACCATAACCAGGAGATACCGAGAATCGAGTTGAACACCGTGTGGTCGCGGCGCGCGAGTTTTAAATTGGCCCACGTTTCCGAAAAAGGATTCCAGTTGATTTGCAGCGACGAGTCTGCCGCGGGCGAACGTGGAATGAACTGCGCCGCCGCTCGTCCGACGATTGCGAGCAATACGACAGTCACCGCGACGACCGCGGCACCGGTAGCCGCATACGCCTCGATCAGCAGCCCGGCCAGCATCGTCCCGAGCAGAATCGCGACGAACGTGGCCATTTCGATCAAGCCGTTGCCGCGCGTCAGTTCGCTCGCATCCAGATGCTGCGGTAGATACGAATACTTGACCGGACCAAACACCGTCGCCTGCAAGCCGATCAGAAATATCGCGACGTAGATCAGCAATGCCAATTGAAAGATCAAGCCGATTGCTGCCAGCGTCATCACGGCAATCTCGGCATCCTTAAGCAGCCGGATCAGTCGAGACTTCTCCATCTTGTCCGCCACTTGCCCGCTGGTGGCCGAGAACAAAACGAACGGCGCGATGAACAGGGCTCCGATCAGAAAACCCGCGTAGCGCGGGTCGACTCCACCCCAGGTGGCCGCCGAATAGGTCGCCAGCAATGTGAATGCAAACTTGAATACGTTGTCGTTCGCTGCACCGAGAAACTGAACCCAGAACAGCGGCGCAAAACGCCGCTCGCGAAGCAGTGTCAACGCCGAACGTGGACTCAAGGCGTAATCGCTGCGCCGAGCGCGTCGCCGGATAGATACGCACCCTCGAGCCGCGGGCCCTGACACCAATCGCCCACCGCGCCGATGCGCAACTTCGCATCCCACAAATAGCGCTCGAGCAGCGGCCGTACCGGAGTCGCATACAGCCATCGGTGCGCCGCTACGTAAGCCGGCCGGAATCCGAAGTTAAAGCGCTCGGCCAGCGCCTGCGCGAGCAGCGCCGCCACGTCGTCACTCGGCATGTTCAGATGAGTAACCGTCCAGTTCGCGGTGGCGTGCAACACCCAGCGTTCGGTGCCCGATTCGTCGTGGTCGCGCGCAACCCATGACAACGCGGCGTGGTCGTTGACGAACGCTCCGGCAAAATCAAAGCCGCTGGCGACCTGCAGTGTCAAGAGCGCAGCCCAACACGGGCGCCACTCGACCATGCGCAGATGCTGCACCAGCGTGGCAGGAACACCCGCCAGCTGCGCGGCCTGCGCGGACGGCATCGCAAGCACCATTGCATCGAACCCGCCCGGCGCCGGAGAGCGCTCCGTTTCGTCTAGCAACGACCACCGCATTCCTGTCTGTAGGACGGAGCCAATGCGCGTGTCGAGCCGAACATCGATTCCTTCCGACAGGTGCTTCGCAATCGAGATCATGCCCTCGGCGCCGATGTAGCGCGTCGCCGATGCCGTCTTGTCCTCGCTCGACGCCCCTTCGACCGCAATAACGCGGCCGGGCCAGCGCCTGGCCACACCCGCTTGCAGCCACTGTGCGACCGTCCGTTCGAACGCATGGCTCTGCACAGTGAAATATTGCGCGCCGTGATCGAAGTTGCCGAACTCGGTGCGTAACGTAGCCGCACGGCCGCCAGGCCTCCGGCCCTGCTCGAATACGGTGACCTTGGCCCCGCGTGCAGCAAGCATCCGGGCGCAAGCCAAGCCTGCAATGCCCGCGCCGATGACGGCAACGCGAAAGCCTTCGGAGAGTCGGCCCGGCTCCGGCTTGGTCAGCGGATCTGTGCCGTGTTGCTCCACTCAGCTGCGGGCTTCTTCGGGCTCGCGGTAGTCGCCGATGTAAGCCTTCAGCATCTTGTTTTCGAAGCTTTGCTCTTCGAGCACCGCCTTGGCCACATCGTAAAAAGAAATGACACCCGCCAGAGTTCTGCCGTCCATCACCGGCAGATACCGCGCGTGCCGCTCCAACATCAGCCTGCGCACTTCCATGATGTCCGTATCGGACGTCACCGTGAGCGGGGCCGGATCCATCGCCGCGCGTGTCGGTATGTCACCGATCGCGCCGCCGTTCGTATGCAGGCGATTGATCACCTCGCGGAATGTCAGCATCCCCGCCAGCTCGCCGAACTGCATTACAACCGCCGACCCAATGTCGAGCTCAGCCATCAGATTGACCGCGTCGGCAAGCGGCGCGTCAGGTGCAACGGTATAAAGCGCAGTGCCCTTGACGCGGAGTATGTCAGCGACTTTCATGGGCTCTCCTGTCGGGTGGCGTGATTCGAATCATCGTAGTCCCACGCGCTCGAACCAACAAGCGCCCCGTAATCCCAGCAAAACGCGGAGCTGATGCGGTTATCGGGCGAGGTGCAGCTTCATACGGTCAACCTCCGCAACCACGGTAGCGCTGACCGACGGCTCCCAGACCGAATGGCCCGCATCGGGCACGACGGTGTACTTTGCCGTTGGCCACGCACGCGCCAGCTCATCGGCGTTGACGATCGGGCAGACCATGTCGTAGCGCGCCTGCACGATCGAGGCCGGTAGATGGCGAATCCGATCCAGATTGTTAAGCAGCTGGTTGGGTTCGAGAAAACACTGGTGGGCAAAGTAATGTGCCTCCATGCGCGCCAGGCCGAGCGCTTCATCGGAAAAGTGTCGCACCAGCTCAGGGTTCGGCAGCAGTGTCGAACACGAACCTTCATACTCGCTCCACGCGCGTGCAAACGGCAGATACACGCGCGCATCGGTATCGAACAGCCGCTTCAGATAGCCCTTGAGCAAATCTTTGCGCTCGGCCGGCGGCAGCATGTTGGCGAATCGGTGCCAGGCTTCGGGGAATATTGTGCGAAGCCCGTACAGAAACCAGTCGATCTCGCTCTGCCGGCCCAGAAAAATGCCGCGCAGCACGAAACCGGAGCAGCGATGCGGATGCGCCTGTCCATACGCCAGGCCAAGGGTGCTGCCCCACGAGCCGCCGAAAATCAGCCAGCGGTCAACCTCAAGGTACTCGCGCAGCTTCTCGATGTCGGCTATCAACTGGACCGTGCTATTCCCGAAGCGCCTCACCAACTGGAGTCGAAGCGCCTGCGCCGCGCTGGTCGAAGAGCACGATGCGAAAAAATTCGGGATCGAAAAACCGCCGATGCTCGGGCGAACACCCGCCGCCCGGTCCGCCGTGCAAGAAAAGCACCGGCGCACCCGCCGGATTTCCCGACGTCTCCCAGTACATCGTGTGCACGTCGTCGAGCGCCAGCATGCCTTGGTCGTATGGCTCGACGGGGGGGTGAAGAATTGCTCGGGTGTCCATAAAGTGGGGTGCGAGTTTACGCAACGTTCCTCGACTTTCTGGTGACGCACTGCCCGATATGTTTGCGTAAACTCGTATCGCATGACCGTACGCTATCCAGGCTTCGACACGCTTGCATTGCATGCGGGCCAGCCACCGGACCCTACGACCGGCAGCCGCGCCGTGCCCATTTATGCGACTGCGTCGTACGTGTTCGACGACTCCGATCACGCCGCAGCGCTATTCAACATGGAGCGCGCGGGCCACGTGTACTCGCGCATCTCGAACCCGACCGTCGCCGTATTCGAAGAGCGAATGGCGGCACTCGAAAAAGGTGTCGGCGCGATTGCAACCGCCAGCGGGCAGGCGGCATTGCACCTTGCCATCGTCACGCTGATGGGTGCGGGTTCGCATATCGTCGCCAGCCGCGCGCTCTATGGTGGCTCGCATAACTTGCTCGGCTTTACGCTCGCCCGGTTTGGAATCGACACGACGTTTGTCGACCCGCGCGACCTAGACGCGTGGCGCTCGGCGATTCGACCCAGCACGCGCTTGCTGTTCGGCGAAACGCTCGGCAATCCCGGGCTCGATGTGCTCGACATTCCGGCGGTGAGCGCAATTGCTCACGAAAACGGGGTCCCGCTGCTGGTCGATTCCACCTTCACTACGCCGTACCTGATGACTGCCGTTCGATCACGGCGCCGACCTGGTTTACCACTCGGCAACCAAATTCATCGGAGGTCACGGCATTGCGATCGGCGGTGTGTTGATCGACGGCGGCACGTTCGACTGGCTGGCGAGCGGGAAATTCTTGACGCTGACGCAGCCGTACGTCGGCTTTCACGGCATGAACTTCGCCGAGGAAAGCACGATCGCCCCGTTTCTGTTGCGTGCGCGGCGTGAAGGGCTGCGTGATTTTGGTGCGTGCATGAGTGCGCACACGGCGTTCTTTCTGTTGCAAGGCCTGGAAACTTTGCCACTGCGCATGCAGCGGCACGTGGACAACGCGCGCAAGGTGGTCGCGTTTCTCGCCAACCATCCGGCTGATCGAATCGGTCGCATATCCGGAGCTGCAGTCGCATCCCGATCACGCGTTGGCGCAAAAGTTATTGCCGCGCGGATGCGGCGCAGTATTCAGCTTCAACTTGAGAGGCTCACGCGCTGCCGGACGCGCATTCGTCGAAGCACTGCGTGTGTTTTCGCATCTCGCCAACGTCGGCGACGCCAAGTCGCTGGTGATTCACCCCGCGTCGACGACACATTTTCGCATTCCGGATCACGAGCTCGAAGCCGCCGGCATTACGCAGGGAACGATCCGACTGTCGGTCGGCCTGGAAGACACCGCGGATCTATTGGACGACCTGGAGCAGGCGCTCAAACGCGCCGCTAAGACCGCTTGATGGATTTGTTTGAAACGCCCCGGCTGTATGCCTACACAGGCGGCAAGGCGTTCGATCCCGAGCTGCCAACCGATCGTGTTCCTGCACGGCGGCGAGCAAGATCACAGCGTTTGGATTCTGCAGAGCCGCTACATGGCGCATCACGGTTACGGCGTTCTCGCGCTCGATCTTCCTGGCCACATGCGAAGCGCGGGGCCGGCGTTGACGACCATTGAGTCGGTGGCCGAGGCGATTGCCGGCCCGCTGAAAGCATCCGGCGCCGAGCGCCTGATGCTGGTGGGCCACAGCATGGGTTCGCTGATAGCGCTCGAACTGGCACCGCTCCTGCGCGACAAGGTGCACGGCGTCGTCCTGGTTGCCACGGCCTTCCCGATGCGCGTATCCGACGCGCTGCTCGCTGCAACGAAGAGTTCGCCGCCACAGGCGATGGAGATGATCAACGTCTGGTCGCACAGCGGATCGATCAGCGCGTTCGATCGCAAGCCGTCGAGTCCGGGTCCCGGCTTCTCGAATGTGTGGAGCAATCTGCGACTGATGCAGCGTGTCGCACAACGCAACGGCGGCGACGTTCTGCACGCCGACTTCATGGCGTGCAACGCTTATCAGCACGGCACCCAGGCCGCTGCCGAGCTGACTTGCCCGGCGCTGTTCATTCTCGGTACATCCGACTCGATGACGCCGTCGCGCGCTGCTCAGTCGCTGATAGATGCATGCAGGGATGCGACGGTGATCAGTCTGCGCGGTGCCGGCCATTCATTGATGGCTGAAAGTCCGGATGGCGTGCGCGAGGCGTTGCGGGTCTTCGCCTCGCGCGTATTCGAGCGCGCGGCAGCTTGACGCCGACGTGCTGCCTGCCTCGATCAACTGGGACACTTACTGGCTTTACCTGCTGACCGAGGCGGCGCTGTCTCTGTCGCCGGGTCCGGCCGTGATGCTGGTGATCGCCTATGGGCTCACACACGGTGCGCGCCGCTCGCTTTTCGCCACGCTCGGTGTGCTGGCTGCCAACGCACTCTACTTCGCCGTGTCCGCCACCGCGCTCGGTGCGGTACTCGTAGCCTCGAAGCCGTTCTTCATCACCGTCAAATGGGTTGGCGCGTTTTATCTTGGTTACATCGGACTGTCAGCGCTGCTTGGCCGCGCGTCGCCGATCACGGCGTCGAACACCGCATCACGGGATCGCTCCGCCCGCTCGATTTTCCTGTCCGGCTTCACGCTGCAGCTCGCCAATCCGAAGACGCTGATTTTCTTCGTCGCAATCCTGCCGCAGTTCGTCGACCCGAGCCTGCCGGTGGGTGCACAGATGATCTGGCTCGCCATCGGGTCGATCGTGCCGGAATTGCTGATCCTCGGCGGGTACGGCTACCTCGCGTCGCGCGCCGCGCATCTGGCGGTGAACCCGCGCTACGCTCGAGTCACTGATCGAATCGCTGGCGTGCTGGTGCTTTGTGCCGCAGCCCTGGTGCTGACGGTCGCACCGTCTTGAGCGCCGCCCAAAGAAGCGCTAGATTGAACGCCTATGAGTGAAACCCAAGGGATTCCGCAGCGCTTCGCGACGTTTCGCGAGTTCTATCCGTTTTATTTATCCGAGCATCGCAACCGAAACTGCCGCCGCATGCACTTTGCCGGCTCATCGTTCGCGCTCGCTTTCATCGTTGCCGCGATAGTCACGCGCGATCCGTGGTGGTTACTTGCCGCGCTCCTTTGCGGTTACGGCTTTGCCTGGATCGGCCACTTTGTTTTCGAAAAGAACAAGCCAGCATCGTTCAAGCAGCCGCTGTACAGCTTCATCGGCGACTGGGTGATGTACGCAAATACGTGGGCTGGCAAGATCCGCCTCTAGTGGGCGCTCCCTATTGCTTCTGATCGACGAGCTCTTCTGCGAGTGGAGCTTTCAGCCAGTCCGCTTGAAACCACCGCGTGCGCATTGGCCGCAAGCCGAGCGCATCGGTATTCATCAGAGTATTCGTCGGATCGACTGCCAGGTGTTCGAACAACGGCTTTAGCGTCATCGTATTTTCGTCGCAGATCAGCATCCAGTCGTGGTCACCGCGTCGGCCCGCACGAGTCACCGCCAGCCGCCTGACGTAACCCAATTTTTGGAGCGCCTCGAGCAGCGAATCGGTTTCGTCGATCGACATGCGAATCTGCCGGGCGAGTTCCACCGGCCGCACCGCGGGCGTCTTGTCGAGCTTTGCCCGCAGCAACGCTTTTAGCAGCGCGACCGATGTAATGAACTGGTTGCCGGCCAGCAACTCGTCGGCAAAGCGCGTCGCGCGTATCCGCGGCAAGGTCGCAGTGATTGCTGCACCAAACAACACGGCGTACCAGGACAAGTAAATCCAGATCAGAAACAACGGCAAGGCCGCGAACGCGCCGTAAATCGAACCCGTCGTCCCTCGTGAGACGAACTCTCCAAACGCATGCTTGAACATTTCCGCCAGAACGGCAGCGATAAAGCCGCCGATCAGGGCGTCGCGCCACGCGACCCTTCGGTTCGGAACAAAGACGAAAAGCGCGGCATAGGCGAATCCGCTGATGATCACCGGCGCGTAGTCGAGCGCACCCCGGATCGACCGAGGCAGTTCGGTAAGAGCATCGCCCGACTTCGACCACACGTACGAACTCGCCGCCAAGCTGGCACCAATAAGCAGCGGACCAAGCGTCAGGATGGCCCAGTAGATCAGCACGCGCTGAGCGAGCGCTCTCCGATCCTTGACGCGCCAAATATCATTCATCACGTGATCAAATGTGACCATCATCGCAATCGCGGTCACCGCAAGGAATAGCAGTCCGACTGCCGTCAGCCGCGTCGCCTTTAGGGCGAACTCGTTGATGTAGCCCAGCACTGTGACCGAAATTTGACCAGGCAGCGCTTTCAGCACCGCATTCTCGACGGCACCCCGAAACTCGGCAAACAACGGAAATGCGGTGAACAGCGCGAGCGCGACCGCGAACAGCGGCACAATCGCCAGCGTGGTCGTAAACGTCAGGCTGCCGGCGACCTGCGCCATTTTGACGTCGCGGGCACGCCGCAGCGCGAAGATCGCAACATCGTGCGCTCGCTTGAGCCACGAATAGCGGTCAAGCCAAGGAGTGAGGTTGAAGTGCATCGTGCGGCGATAATAGCGAGCGCACCGCGCCATCTCTCATTCCGATCGCACAACTGCACCGCCCATTCCAGACAGCGTGGACATCCTGGTTCTCTATTACTCGCGCACCGGCGCGACTCGGCTATTAGCCGAAGCCGTCGCGCAGGGCATCGATCAGGTCGATGGAACGCATGCGCGATTGCGCACAGTTCCGCCAGTGTCGGCCGTCGTCGAAGTCGCACTGCCGAGTGTGCCGCTTGACGGAGCACCCTACGCCGAGCTGCGCGATCTCGACGAATGTGGCGGGCTTGCGCTCGGCTCACCTACGCGCTTCGGCAACATGGCGGCGCCGCTGAAGCACTTCATCGACTCCACATCGGCGCAGTGGCTTTCGGGCGCACTCGCTGGCAAGCCCGCTGCCGTTTTTACTTCCACCACCTCAATGCACGGCGGGCAGGAATCGACGCTACTGTCGATGATGCTGCCACTGTTACACCAGGGAATGCTGGTGCTCGGCATTCCGTATACCGAGTCCGACGTGATGACTACCACCAGCGGCGGCTCGCCCTACGGCGCGAGCCACGTCGCACCGCATGGATCGGCGGCACGTCTTACCGACGAAGAACGGCGCCTGGCAGTAGCACTCGGCAAGCGGCTCGCCACGGCTGCGTTGCGTTTAGGCGCGCGTTAATGCTATTGCCACGCTTGCGCGATATCGTTGGAGCGTCGCACGTGATGACGGCAACGGAGGACACGGCGGCCTATCTGACCGACTGGCGCGACCGCTTCACCGGACGAGCGCAGGCGGTTGTGCTTCCCTCAAGTACGAGCGAAGTTGCGGCGATCGTCAGCGCGTGTGCTGAACTCGGTGCGCCGATCGTGCCACAGGGCGGTAATACCGGGCTCGCGGGCGGAGCGACGCCCGATACGTCGGGACACGCGATCGTGTTGTCATTGAAGCGGATGAATCGAGTCCGCGAAGTCGATACGATCAACGGCACGATCACCGTTGAAGCCGGATGTGTGTTGCACGATGTGCAGCAAGCGGCGCACGAGGCTGGCCGACTATTTCCACTCTCGCTCGCAGCCGAGGGCACGGCGACGATCGGCGGCAACTTGAGCACAAATGCCGGCGGAACGCAGGTTCTGCGCTATGGCAACGCGCGCGAACTTGCACTTGGACTCGAAGTCGTTCTGCCGTCGGGCGAAATCTGGAATGGCTTGCGCGGGCTGCGCAAGGACAACACTGGCTATGACCTGCGGGATCTGTTCATCGGCGCCGAAGGCACGCTCGGTGTGATCACCGCCGCGTGCCTCAAAACGTTTCCGCTGCCACGCTCGCAGGCTACTGCGCTTCTTCGCGCTCGACTCAGTGCCCGCAGCATTGTCGCTGCTGATGCTCGCGCAGTCGGCGGCAGGCCCCACGTTGACCGCATTCGAACTCCTTTCCGCGAGATGCCTCCAATTGGTTACGCAACATTTTCCGGAGCAGCGTTCACCGTTCGAGCAAGCGCATGCGCAATACGTCTTGCTTGAACTAAGCGATCATGAAAGTGACCAGCACGCGGCCGCAATTCTGCAAGCGCTCGCCGAACAGGCGCTGGAAAAGCGATTGATCGCCGACGCCGTCATTGCGCAATCGGCAGCGCAGAGCCGTGCGCTATGGATGCTGCGCGAATCGATCTCCGAGGCCCAGGCACGTGAAGGCAAAAACATCAAACACGACATATCGGTGCCCATCTCGTCGGTCGCGCGCTTCATCGACGAAACCGACGCGCTGCTCGCTCAGCGCTTTCCAGGCATTCAAATGGTGACGTTCGGCCACTTAGGCGACGGTAACCTGCACTACAACGTGATGCCGCCGGCCGCGACGGACGAAGATCTGTTTTTTCAGAATCAAGCGGCAATATACGAATGCGTGCATGACCAAGTTATGCGATTCTCGGGTTCGATTTCCGCGGAGCACGGCATCGGGCAACTAAAGCGCGACGAAAATGCACGCTATAAGTCGCCCGTTGAGATGAACCTGATGCGTGCGATCAAGCGCACGCTGGATCCGTTGAACATCATGAATCCGGGCAAGGTCGTTTGATCGAAGTACGACTTGAGTCCCACCTTCGCGGGAGAATTCCCGCCGTTTTTCCGATCATTGCGATTTCGCGTGTTCGTTACGATGCGAGTCGTTTCGAACGCAGCAGGAGATCAATCAAATGCACCTCAATCTGAAAATCGCGATGGCGAGCGTCGCGCTGTCACTATGGGCACGCTCGCCGGCGCGCACCGAGTTATCGACCGGCGAGCTGCAGACGTACGGCCCGCTGAAGCAACCGCGCCCGGTACAGGGTGCGAAGCCGCTGCCCAATCCGGGTCTCGATGCTTTGCGCGGTGACGGCATCTATCTGATCTACGGGGCACGCGTCGCGAATCTGCGTGCGGCCGACAAACCCGGTGCGGAGAATCGCTACGCGCTGACGGAAACAACGAACGACGCGAAAATGGGCGCTGTTCACAGCAACATCGACGCCGGCAATTTTGTACTGAACGGCGAGCGCCGTCCGGTCGGCCGTCCGAACTTCGCGATTCCCGCGCCCGACGGCACGATCTACCTGATCTACTCCGGACAGAATCCGTTGCGCGTGGCGGTCACACTGCAGGCATTTGACGTCGCCGGCCAGCACATGCAACCCTTCTTGCGTACGCCCGATAACTATTTGAAGCAGGAAGCCGCCAAGGTAGGAAGCGCCGTTTTCCCGCCAGGATCGGTCGCATACATGGTCGTCGCGCGGTTTATCGATGACGTGCTGATGCTGCCGGCGCGCGAGTCGTTCACCGGCGCCAGCAACACCAGCCAGTTCGTCGGCAACTTCTCGAAGCAGATTCCCTATTGCCTGGCGTACGAAGACCGTAAGGGTGCCAAGCCGTACGCGATGCTGTTCAAACCCGGCAGCGTCAAGAAAGGGGACGTCGAGCTGTATGCCGCAAAGACCGGCACCCTGTTCTGCGACCGTGACGGCGCCAAAGCACTGGACGCAGGGGCGAGTGGGAAGAGCAAACGATCGCCGGCACGCGCGCGGTGGTGCTTTCGTTCCCTGCCAACGTCGATCCGCTCGATACCGGCGTCACCAACGTCGAGCGCGAGTCCGCCAAGATTGCATTCATCGAGCCGAGCAAGGGCACGCCGGGCGTGCGTCCGGGCAAGTTGTATCAGGCCGGCGCGAAAATTTACGACTATCAGTATCGCTTCAACAAGGCTGCGGCGGATGCGGTTCGCAGCGCTCTGGCGACACCGTAACAACTCTGCTGACGCGTCTAAATAGCGGGTATTCGATAGACTCGTGCGCGATGAAAGTCGCGCACCTTACCGCCACGATTGTGCCGATACTGCCGCCCGTACCAATGCTACGTAACCGCTTCTGCATGGCGTTCGTGTTGGCGTCGAGTGTGCTCGTCACCGGCGCCGCCGCGCAGCAGATGCAGGTGCAGCGCTGCGAAGCGAAAGACGGCACCGTCACCTATTCCAACCGTGAATGCCCTGCGGGTACCAAGCCGGTGCGCAAGGTCGATACGTCGCCGCCCGTCAGCGTGTCGGATCAACAGGCTGCCAAGGATCGCGCAAAGAAAGAAGTCGCGGAAGTCAAGCAGCTCGAAAAGGACCGCAAGAAACAGGCGGACGACGAAAAACGCGCCGCTGAAAAGCGTGAGAAGGCCGAACTAAAAGTGGTTGATCGATGCGAGCGTGCACGCCGCGACCTGGCACGAGCGATCGAGGTGCGCAATAAAGTGGACACGCGCGCGGCGACCGTCGAGCAGATGCAGAAAGCCAGCCAGGAAGTGAGCAAGCGCGAGGCGGAACTGCCGAAGGCGTGTCCGACGTAGGCGGTGATTGTCTACGCCCGGTCGTTCGAGCGATACAACCGGTATAGATAGGCAACGATCGCAAGCGCGACGATCGCGACAGACACGGGCTGCAGCCACCTGTCTACTTCACTGAACCGCGTACCCAGCACATAGCCGAGGCCCGTCAACACACCGGTCCACACGATCGTGCCAAGGGTGGACCAGCACAGAAATCGCACGAGCCCCATCTGGGCGATCCCGGCGGGGGCGGAGATCACGCTTCGAACCGCGGGAATCAGACGGCCGATGCAGACCGCGGCACCCCCGTAACGATCGAACCATTGCTGCGCGCGTTCGACGTCGGATTCCGAGATCGTCAGCCAACGGCCGTACCGCCTGGCAACACGCTTTAGCCGCTCAGTCCCGAGACCGTAGCCGACTCCGTACCACGCGAGCGCGCCAAGCAACGACCCAATGCTGCCGGCGATCACCGCACCGATCGCATTGATGTCACCCTTCGCCGCCGCATAACCGGCGAACGGCATGATCAGTTCGGAGGGAATCGGCGGAAAGACGTTCTCGAGGAACATCAAGAGCACGAGTGCGAGATAACCGTGTTCTGCGATCAGATCGGTCATCCAGTCGGCCATCAGCGTCTGTACCTGCTTACCATCGATACCGGAGGCCAACGAAGACACCACCCGGTTGAAAACTCAGTGTCAATGGGTGTTCGCGTTGTGAAACGAAGTAACTGGTGGTGCCAGCCAACGCTATTGAGGTGAGAACGTCCGTTTGCCAGTGCGCCTGACTTTTCAACCGCGCAATGGCCACATACGTTGGAATCGCCGCGAGCGCCAAGACGCCAGGCTCATCGTGAGCGTATTCGAGGATGAATGGCGTCACGACGGCCATCGCCAGAGCAGTCTCTCCGCTCGGAAAGCTCTGATAACCATTTCCTTGGAACCATAGATCAGGATTGTTGATCTCGGACGGGCGGGGTCGGGTGAAAACTTTCTTCAATACTCCAGTTTCGATGGCCGTGATGCCGGCCGACTCGGCGGCACGCCAGAACGTCAGGCCCACGCGGGTCTCGGTCCCTTCGATCAACGCACCACTGACTGGTGTAATTATCGAGCCGTACCAGATTGCTTTTTGTATGTCGCGCGACCAGAAGCCGCTCTCATCGTCCCTGTTGAGCCGATGATCGATTCCGAGCGGTCCACCCGCCGCGCAAGCGCCCAGTGATATCGAACAAAGAGCGACGCCGAACAATAGACGCGACATCTACGGCCTCCCCGGATTCGGAGCCACGGCCGCCGGGCGTTGCGCTGGGTCGTGGCGGCAGTTTGCAAACAGATCAAGAGCTCGATCTCTGTCTGACGTTTCGATGTCGAGGACGCCGGCAATCGAGTGAAACAGATGGTCGTGACTGACGTCTTGACGGGCGCGCTGACGAAGGCATGCCACATCGATATTGCGATGATTCACGAATTCCGGCGACATCCACCAGAGCATTGGCACCTCGAGCTGCTCCTTGGGCGCGATTGCGTACGGCATGCCGTGCAGGTACAGCCCGCGCTCACCCAGCGATTCGCCGTGGTCCGACACGTACACCATTGCCACGTCGTACCGATCGCGCTGCTGCTCTAGAAACGCGATCAACTGCGCGAGAACGTGGTCGGTGTAGCGCAACGCGTTGTCATACGCGTTGACAATCTGTTGCTGCGTGCATTGATGCAGCGCGTCGGTCTGGCACGCAGGCTCGAAGCGCCCGAACTCGGGGGGATAGCGTCGGTAGTAGGCAGGACCGTGATTGCCCATCAGATGAAAGACAACGAACAGGTCGGAGCGGGGTTCGCGCACCAGCGCATCCATCCCGTGCAGCAAAACTTCATCGAAGCATTGTCCAGACGCACATAGGCCCGGCACATTCGCTTCGTTGAAGGTCTGCACCTCCAGGCCCGCGCATACCCCTTTGCAGCCGCTCTGGTTGTCACGCCACACAACGCGAATTCCGGCACGGGCGAGTCTGTTGCGGAAGCGATTCGCGCCGCAGAATCTTTGCCTCATCGTAGGAACGCCTGCCAAACGGCGAAAACATGCACGGCAACGAGACTTCGGTCGACGTCCCGCATGCGCGCGCATGCGGGAAATTGACAATGTCGAGCTTTGCAAGCTCCGGATTTGTTTCGCGCGCATAACCGTTCAGCGAAAAGTTAGCCGCCCGCGCGGTCTCACCCACGACAAATACGAACAGCACGGGGCGTCCACCGGCACTCGCAAGAGCGGCGGCGCCGCGCGAAACCGTCACAGGACCTTCGCGCACCGCCGTCACATTGGCGGCCCGCTGACGCAGCGCACGCGCCGTGGACACCAACAAATTCGCCGGCGTCAACATGCTGCGAATTTCTGGGTGATTGCGCAGCGTAGGTGCGAAATCCTTGAACCCTACAAAAGCAACGACCACTGCGGTCACGGCGGCGACGGCAATGCTGGCGCTGCGGAATGCGAACGAATGCCGTCGAGGCGCGGCAACGCGAGCAAACACAACAAAGGCAATTGGAAGCGCTGCGAGCGGTAGCAACGTCGCCATGAGGTCGATGCCGATAAGCTCCCGCGCCTCATTTACATTGGTCTGCAGGACGTTGCGCATCATCGATGTGTCGATGACGATGCCATAGCGAGAGATGTAGTGCGCCACGACCGCGCCGATTAGCAATGAAGCGCACAGCACGGGCTTGAGAGTCCTTCGGGTCGAGATCGACGCCAGCACGACGTAGTGCACTGCCGTCAGCAGCACCACCGTCAAACCCGCCAAACTCCAGGTCGATGCACTACTGAAGTCGCGACCGAGCAATACTGCCCGCCAGAACGGAACATTGTCGGCGACCGCGATGAATGCGGCGACCAAAAGAATCAGCGTTTCTGCGCTGACAACCGGGCGCAAGCGTGCAACCGCGCTCCGAAGACGCACGGGCAACACAATCTCCTTCATGCGCGCTTTCTCGCCAGCAGCGGGGTAAATACGAGCGCCGCGACAAACCAGTCGATCGCCGCAGCCCACAGATTGTGGCTCACGAAGTGAGCACCCTGAATCACGCGCACAGCGGAAAATGCAGTACCGACGACGATCGCGGCAATCAATCCGACGCGCGCGAGGCGTGGTCGGTCAATCGCGTGGCCCAGGAAGTACAGCGCAATCAGCGCAAACCCTGCCGACGCATGACCACTTGGAAAGCAGCGGCCGGCATCTGCGGATGCAACGAACCAGTCGCGACTTACATCGGCAAAGCCGCCATACGCAAGCAAGTCCCACGGGCAGTGATGACCGGTGGTGTATTTCAGCATTGAAACCATCATCGGACCAAGTGCCATCGCGAGCACAGCAAGACCAATCGCGCGCTGTTCATGCGGGTTCTGTCGGATGCGCTCCGTTGCAAAGGCCGCGGCTAACATGCCCAGCGCGACTACCCAGATGGCAATCTTTGCGACGCGGTGGCCGAGCAACTCCAGCCAATAGCTCTCGTGCGCCGGGAAGCGCGCAAGCCGTACGTCGTAGAAAAGGTCTGTGACTGCCCGGTCGAGACCGCTGTATGCGGCCAACCAGGCGAGCAGCCCGAGTGCAAGCGGGACAAGTACCGCGTGCAACACGAGGGCAAATACGCGCATGCAATACGTGGGAAATACGCGGTGACGGAACGGAGCACAGCTAGCGAGGTAGCCATGCGCCCATCAAACTATCGTCATTGCCCTGTTAAGTTTTCGTTAAATCCTGGCGGCAGGTTCAGCGAAAAGCAGGTACCGGATTCAGGCGTCGACTCGACGGATAAACGCCAACCATTGACCTCGGCCGACTGCTTAGCAATCGCGAGTCCAAGGCCGCGCTCGGATGCCTCAAATCCTGGCGCGTCGGTCAAGCGCCCGCGGAAGTAGCGCTCGAATACAAACGGCAAATCCGCCGCTGCGATGCCCGGTCCGTCATCAGCGATCGTTAGGGCTTCGCCGTGGCGGCGAACGACGCACGTCGCGCGCCCGGCATGCTCGACGGCGTTGCGCAGCAGATTGCGCAAGATAGTCAGCAACGCATGCCGGTCACTGACAACGATGTCGCCTGGCGGCACCTCGTTCACCAGACGTAGCGCTGGCGCATCGCCATCGTGGGCAAGGCTGCTCCATGCATCATCGACCAGCGCGTGCAGGTTGACGGGCTCCGGTCTTCCGGGCTGCCTCGACGACAGCGCATGAAGCGATTCGAGCGTGCTGGCAGCCGCATCGATGGTGGCCATTGCCCGGCCCAGACGAGCCTGCTCATCCGTGGTCAACTGTGGCGACAGTGCAGCCAATTCAATATCGGTCCTGGCCGCGGCCAAAGGGGTACGCAGCTCGTGCGCGATGTTCGCAGCGAACTCGCGTTGTCGCGTCGCAGCCTCTTCGAGGTCGGAACGCACGCGGTCAAACGCAGAGAGCAAAGCGGTCTCTTCATCAATATAGGGCTTTCGACAGCGTGGAGTTCCGTGGCGTCCACCGCGCAAGACGCTCGGTTAGTCGTTTGAGAGGTGCGACGACGAGCCGCGCCAGCATGTTCGCCAGCACGATGCCCAAGCCAATGCACAACACGCCAATGATTACGAGTTGGACGCCGAATTCGTGAACCAACGCCTCGTTTAGCGTCGCATCGTATTGGACGACGAGTCGGCCGAACGAAGTGGGCGCGACAACGATGTGGAACACTGCATTTGTGTCGTGGATCCGGTGCGGTCCAGCCGATAAGGTGCGTGCACGAGACGGCAAAGGAGCCGCGTCGGGTTGATCGCCCGCCAGTAGCCACACGGACAAATTGCCGCCAAGCGCTATCGGCGAAACTCCGGACACGGTTTTGAACTCTCCGCTCTCGACGCGCGCGACCAGTCGTTTGGTTTCCGACAGCACGATCTCGTCAACCAGCGTGTCTTCCTGTTCTTCGAGCCACAGATAAGCCAGCACGCCTTGTGCGACGACGAACAGCGCGACCAGCGCACTGAGTGCCAGACTGATCCGGCGCTGCAGGGTCATAGCGAGGCGCCTTCCGCCCGAAGCCGGTAGCCGACGCCGTGCACTGTCTCCAGTCCGTCGTAGCCGGCATCGGACAACGCGCGTCGCAGTAGATGAATTTGGCTGCGCAGCACATCGCTGTCGCGTTCACCGTCAGGCCAGAGCAGTGACTCAAGCTCGGTACGGGTCACAATCCGCCCCGGATCGCGCAACAGGCAATCGAGAATTCGCATCGGGCGCGGCGGCAGATGCACCGGCGCGCCCTGCACTGAAACCGACCGCGTGCGGCGATCCAGGCGGAGCGTTCCGGCTATCGCAACATCCTCGACCATCGCACCGGTCGCACGCCGATGCAACGCTGCGACTCGCGCTTCAAGTTCAGCCAGTGAAAACGGCTTGGCAAGGTAATCGTCGGCGCCGAGCGCGAAGCATGCAAGCTTGCTCTCAAGCTCATCGCGCGCGGTCAGTATCAGCACCGGCGTCGCCAACGCCAGCTGACGCCGCAAATGATCGAGGACGCGCGTGCCATCCATGCGCGGCAAGCCAAGGTCGAGAACCACAACATCAAACGTGTCGCTCGCCAGGCGCGCAGCGGCAGCTGCGCCGTCGTAAGCTACATCAACCGAATAACCCTGCAGCTCGAAGAACGTAACGCAATTGCGCGCGATCGTCGCTTCGTCCTCGACGATCAATACACGACAACTCACCGGCTCTTTGCGTGCTGTGAGGACATCCATACGTCACACTGTTTCACATTTCTCCGACTTGCGCGACGGCAGAAGCCGCGTCGGCGGGCGACCACCCGCCGCGAAATAACTTCAAAGCGGGAATACATGCCCGCCGGCTCTCTTGAGACGGTCCTGAATTACGAGGCTCAGCCCACAAATCCAAGCGAGAGACGCGGCCCAGCCCGCCAGCACATCCGACGGGTAATGAACACCGAGGTAAATGCGTGATAGCCCGACCAGCAAGACGAAACAACTGCCGACTAGCAACACTGGCCAACGCCAGCGAGTCGGCCAAGCCAACACAGACAACGCCGCCACGAGCGCCATCGATTGCATGGCATGTGCGCTGGGAAAGCTGAAGGTCGTTTCCGGCGCGATCGACTGCCAGAGCTCCGGCCGGATGCGCGCAAACGTGTGCTTCGCGCCCACATTGAGCAGAGCGGCACCGCCGACAGCGAGAACCCAAAAGTAGGCGCCGCTCCAACGGCGGCGCCCCACCAAAGTCAGCAAAACAAGAATGTCGAATGGCAGAACGCAAACCGCCGAGCCTATCAGCGTAAAAAACAACATGACCCTGTCAAGAGCAGCCGTCGCGTGCGAGTGCAGGAACGAAAGCAAATAAGAGTCGAAGAAGAAACTCTCCTGCTCGACTATTTCGTCCGCCAGGAAACCGAACAGATAGAGGGGCGTGAGCACGCAAACAAACAAGAAGACGAGACGCCAGCGGTTAGCTCGAAACCAACCCGGTATGTCAGCACGCAGGCGCACCACGCTCATGTTGGTTCGCGCCACTCAGGAGGTCGCATGCCCGCGGTAACATCGCGCGTCGGCAGTCGCTGAACAGTAGTTACGCAGCCTTTAATGCAAATCAATACGGACTCCCCTAGAGAAGGTCTCTTTATTGCGCTCGGCAAGGTCTTCTTCCGATACCGCAACGTTCTCGCACCGGCGATTTTTCTGCTTGCGCTTGCATTAAGCCGGCCCCAATACCCGCTCGGCAGGGGGGATCTGAACCTGATGTTCGACGTGGCTGGCGTCGTCATCGTGCTCTTGGGGCAGCTACTTCGCGTCGTGACGATTGGCTTTGAATATATCGTGCGCGGCGGTAGAAATCGGCGCGTTTACGCCGACGACCTGGTGCAAGGCGGGATGTTCGCGCTCTCCAGAAACCCGCTTTATCTTGGCAACGTGCTCATTGCTGTCGGGCTGGCACTGATAATCCACGCGCCCGCCTTCTATCTGATCGTCATCCCTTTGACGCTCTTGGCATACAGTGCCACAGTCGCCGCCGAAGAGGCCTATCTGCGCAAGAAGTTCGGCACGCAGTATGAGGACTATTGCAGGCGCGTCAATCGGTGGTGGCCGCGCCTGACGCTCTTTCGAAGCTCAGTTTCAGGCATGCACTTCAACTGGAAGCGCGTGCTGCTTAAGGAATACAACACCACCTTCATCCTGGTTGCCTTAATGGTGTGCTTGTACATATGGACCCAGTACAGCGTCCAAGGTGCCAGTGCGCTGCCTTCACCTAGCGTGTTCTTGGCGGGTGTGCTCGCATGGGCACTGCTTTATCTAACCGTAAGGTCGCTGAAGAAAAGCGGCTACGTCAGAGAGTGATGAGCACCATCGACTACTTGATGGCGAGAAAGCCCTCGAAGCAAACCCACTTGATCACGCTCATTACGTCTACGAATCCGGCCCGCGCGAAGAGGTCCAGATAGCCGCGGGTTGAAAACGGCTCCTGCACTCGCTTTAGGCTTCGTGCCTTCGCGATGATCTCTTCAGCAGAGTAGCCGCGCTCCAGTTTTAGGTCGGTGTACACCGAAGTCATGTAGTCCTGGAACCTCGCATCGGGCGCGCGCACCTTCTCGTAGATCAGCATTGCGCCGCCCCAATTCAGGCGCTCGTAAAGACGGTTGAATAACGCCTGCCGGAGATACGGTGGAACGAATTGGATCGTGCAGAATGAAACGAACAGGTCGCTACGCTCATACGGATGCAGATTTATGTCGTCCTGCACGAATTCGAGATTTGGCAGGACGCCGCACTCGAGCTCGGCCTGCGCGATCATCTCCGGGACGATTTCGATACCAACGAACCGGGCTTTGCTGGCCACGTGACGCCGCGCCAGCTTGCCGCTCAGCACGCCGGTCGAGGAGCCGAGCTCGTAGCAAACTGAAGAGTCCTGCACGAAAAAGTCCGATAGAGCGCAGACCAGGTCGTGCCCCTCGGCATAGAGCGGTACCGACTTGCTGACGTGGTCCGAAAAGGTGTGCGCAACTTTTTCGCCAAAGGTCCAACGGGCGTTTGCGGCCGCAATACCGTCGCCGACGGTCGATCTCTCAACTCCGCTCATTTTGGTTGCTTCGCCATCGAATTGGTGGAGGCTAGCTACGCAGCCGTCAAGCTAGCGTCACAGAGGCGTCAAGTTTACGTTGAGTCACCGGTCTTCGCGTCAGTTCGGTTCAGGCGTTCGAACCGCTATCTTCACGTCGCCAGCCGGGGTAAGGTCAGCTTCTGATGACTTCGATCAGCCGTCGAACGCGAAACGCCAGCCTATGCCTGACCGCGTAACGCAATTTTCACGTTTCCTTGACACGGATTTGACAATCCCTGGTGCATCGTTCGCTCATACGCAGCTTGGGCGTGATTTCTTGATCACAAAGCACATAGGGAAGTTGCTTGGCGTTTTGGTGTTGGCCATCGGCGCCGGCTTTGCCGGGCAGGCGTCGGCCAACGACCATATCAACAGCGAAGCCGGCCACGCAGTCTTCGGTGGTGTTGTCGCCGGGGCAGTTACTTGGGGTGTAAGCGACAGATGGCCAGAACACCGGGCTCTCGTGGGCTTCGCGGCTTCTGCGACCCTTGGCTTGCTAGGCGAGGCGGCCTCCAAGAACGGGTTCTCGGCCCTTGATGCCGGTTCGCATGCGCTTGGTGCTGCCATTGGCGCCCTGGTTACGGACCAATACCTGCTGGCGCCCGTGATCAAGCGTGAGGCCGGCCACACGTCTTACATTGGCGTGACATTCGTCAAGACCTTTTGATGCGCGCATTTCAGACAGCGTTCGCGGCTTGTCAGCAGCGGCTGTCGATGACGTTACGAATCAGGCGGCGGATAACAAGCTAGATCGGTCACTGACAGCTTCAAGCGCGTACATCAGCACTTCTGGTCCGTAGCGCTGCAGCGCTTCAGCATCGCTCAGGCGCCGACGCCACTGCCGCGCGCCGCGCAGGCCCTGAAACAATCCGAGCATGTGGCGCACGATGTGACGCGGGGCGACTCCCACGCGCGTCTGCCGTTGCAGGTATTGCGTCATGTTCAGCACGACTGCTTCGCGTGTCGGCGCCGCCGGGGGATCGCCGAACACTGACGAATCGACTGCGGCAAGCAGGTAGGGATCGTGATACGCCGCGCGACCCAGCATCACTCCATCGGCCCCGTCCAAGTGTTCACGCGCGGAACTCAGCGTGGCGATGCCACCATTCAGCACGAACTGAGCTGATGGAAAATCCTGTTTCAGGCGATGTACGCGCGAGTAGTCGAGCGGCGGTACTTCGCGGTTTTCTTTCGGGCTAAGCCCTTTCAACCAAGCGCTGCGCGCGTGAACGATAAAGACGCGACAGCCGGTCGTGTGTAATGCACCGACAAAGTCACGCACAAATCCATAGTCATCGCGGCGATCGATGCCGATCCTATGCTTCACCGTCACCGGAATCGTCACGGCGTCCTGAATCGCCCTCACGCAGTCGGCTACCAACACCGGCTCGGCCATCAGACACGCCCCGAACGCACCGCGCTGCACCCGCTCTGAAGGGCAGCCGCAGTTGAGGTTGATTTCATCGTAACCATAGCGCTCACCGAGTCTCGCTGCGCTTGCCAGCTCGTCGGGCTCGCTTCCGCCCAACTGGAGGGCGACCGGATGCTCGGCGGCGTCGAACGCCAAGTGACGCGCTGTATCGCCATGCAAGAGCGTGCCCGTGGTCAGCATCTCCGTGTAGAGCCGCGCTTGGCTTGTTAGCTGGCGATGGAAGTAACGACAATGGCGGTCGGTCCACTCCATCATCGGTGCTACGCAAAAGCGCCACGTACTCGGTGTTTTATTTTCCACAGGGACGATGCGTCGCGGCAGTACATTTACGCACGATGAGATCCTCAACGTCGGTATTGACGGCGCTGGTGCTGAGCGCGTTGCTGGCCGTGGCGTGCGGCGGTGGCGGAGACGATGTCGCTCCGCCCGCGTCCGCTCCCCCACCGAATACGCAGGCGCCTCCGGTCGCACTGGCGAACGCTGACATCACCTTATTGATGATGGGAAACAGCCACACGTCGGTAAACGGGCTGCCCGAGACGTTGGCGACGATGATTCGCAACGCGCGCCCCGACAAGACAGTCGCGGTAGTCGTCGCGCCCGGTAACCTGTTTCTGGATGAGCGAGTCGCGCACGAGCCGACTCTGACGCTGCTGCGCGGTCAGCGCTGGACATTTGTCATCCTGCAAGCGCAGAAATACAGCACATCGGGGCAATTTTCCTATTCGATTACCGAGGCCGAGGCGCTGATCCGCATGTCGCGGCTGCAAGGCGCCTTGCCCGTCATGTTTCCGGAATGGCCGAGGCTCGGCATTGCAGAGACGGCCCGCATCTACGACTTGCACATGTCGATTGCCGCCAAGGAACCCGCATGCGTAGCCCCGATCGGACAGGCCTGGGATCGTGCCCTCGCCCGCCACCCGTCGCTGGTGTTGCACGCCGCCGACGGGAACCACTCGGCGCCCGCCGGAGCCTATCTGACGGCACTGATTCTGTACGCGACGGTGACCGGCGACGCGCCCCTTGACGTTTCGGACCTGCCCATAGGCGGCGTCGACAGCAGCACGCAAGCTCAGTTGCGCGCGATTGCTTCCGAAACCGTCAATGCGATCTCTCCACGCATCGGGTGCCCGAACGACCGTCTGTAGATTATTGGAATGCGTGCGGCACATGGTCGCGATAGTAATTCGCGTTGCGCTTCGCGAGTAACGGATGTCATCATCAATCCAGGCGTTGCCAGGGCAACACATACTGCGCAGCACCTTGCTCGCCCCTCAGCACACGAACTCGATACGTTGCGTGCAGATTCTGATCGGTCAGCACGTCGGCCGGTGATCCCGTGGCGACGACGTTCCCGCGATCGAGCAGAACGAGGCGATCGCAGAAGCGGGCGGCCAGCGTGATTTCGTGCAGCACAACGACGACAGTCTGTCCCGAGTCTGCACGTGCGCGCAGAATTTCCATCACTTGCAACTGGTGATACGGATCAAGTTCGGCAACCGGTTCATCAGCGAGTAACGCGTCGCCGTCGACTGCGAGAGCTCGAGCGAGCAGAGCACGCGCAAGCTCGCCACCCGACAGAGTGTCGACAATGCGTTGCCGCAGATGCAGAGTATCGGTGTCAGTGAGCGCCTTTGCGATGGCCGCCGCTCCTTTGGCATCGTGCGTGCCCCATGACATCAGGTGCGGCAGGCGGCCGAGCGCGACCAGCCGCTCAACAGTCAGCGGCCATGCCACCGGTCCACGCTGCGCGAGGTACGCCAATCGTTGCGAGAGTCGCTGCGGGGGCAACGTGCTACGCGACTTTCCGTCGTAGTGAACCTCACCGCGCGCGTGGTCGCGCAGCCCCGCGAGCGCTCGCAGCAAGGTGGATTTGCCGGCACCGTTCGGGCCCACCAGTCCCAGTAGCTCGCCCGGCTCTGCCACCACGCTGACGTCGTTCAGCAAAGTCGCGTTGCCGATGCTTACCGTAACGTTATCGGCGGTGATTCGCATCAGATCGTTTCCCGACGCAGCCGCAGCACGAGTACCAGAAAGAACGGCGCACCTATCAACGCGGTGACGACGCCCAGCTTGAGTTCCGGCCCCACGGCAATCAGACGAATCGCGACGTCCGCAGCGAGCACAAGCACTGCGCCGGCAAGAGCACTGGTTAGCAGCAGACGACTCGGCTGATGTGCAACCAACGGGCGAAGCAGATGGGGCGCGACGAGTCCCACAAACCCTACCGCGCCCGTCACAGCGACGCCGCTGCCAACGGCGAGCGCCGTGCCGAGCACCAGCATGAATCGCAATCTGCCGATACGAACGCCGAGACTCGCGGCGGTGTCTTCTCCGAGGGTTAACGCATCGAGGGCGCGGCCACTCGTGAGCAACAGTGCCCAGCCGGCGATCATCAATGGCGCCGCCAGTTGCAGATGGCCGATGCTGCGATCGGCCAGCGATCCCATCATCCAGAACACGATTTCCGTGACCGCGAAAGGATTCGGGGCGAGGTTGAGCGCAAGAGCCGTTGCAGCCGCGGCAAAACCGTTGATAGCAACGCCCGCCAGGATCAGCGTCAGCGTGCTGGCTTCACGCCCAGCAAGCGCGTAGAGCAACACGACCGCCACCAACGCGCCGGCGATCCCCGCCAGCGGCAATGCCAGCGGGGCCGCGAGTGAAGCGCCGCTGTAGAACGCGATGACCGCGCCCAGCGCCGCGCACGACGACACGCCAATAATGCCCGGCTCGGCCAGCGGGTTGCGCAGCAAACCTTGCAACGCGGCACCGGCCAAGCCGAGACTCGCGCCGACCAAAACAGCGAGCAGAGTACGCGGCAAGCGCAGCTCGATCAGCACCAAAGTTGCAAGCGTCGATTCTCCGCGCAACCATTGTGCGAAAGCCGAGCCTACGTCGAGCGGCGCACGTCCGACTGCAAGTGACACGACACACAGCAACAGCAACAGCACGATTAGCGTGCCGATCAGCAGCGATGGGGTCACCGGCGTCGCCACCGAACGCGCCGAAGCGCTGGCTGCTTGCGCGCTCATCTGGTTTCGTTCGCATGCGCGGACAGCTGCCGCGCCGCTTGCTGTAGACGCTGCACAGCATCGACCAACCGTGGTCCCGGGCAACTCCACCAGGCGGAAGGAACACTGACCACGCGCTGCCCGTGATAGCGACTCTTCAGCGCAGGATGGCTCAAGACTTCGTACGCGAGCGCGCGTCCCCGGTCCTCGCCGGCGTTAACGATCAACAGATCGGGCTGAGCGAGCAACAGCCATTCGAGCGGCAGCGCTCCATAGTTGTCGATGTGCCGTTCCACGGCCAGATTGCGCAGCCCAGCACGCATCAGCAGGTCATTTACCAGCGACCCCTGTCCGATCGTCAGGCCGTTCGGCTGATAGATCGCGGCGATAGCGGGCGCGCGAGTTGGTGGCACACCGTCAAGCTCAGCAAGTCCGGTTGTGATGTCGGCGATTAGCCGCGCGCCTTTGGCCGGCGTTCCGATCGCGGCAGACACTGTCGCAATTTGTGCCAGCGCTTCGTCGACATTGCGCGGTACATCGAGCTCCAATACCGGTATTTTGAGTCGGCGTAGTAGTGCCACGGCGGTGCGTGTCGTGTACGCGCCGGCAATTACGAGATCGGGCGCGAGGGGTACGACGTCTTCTGCCAGGCCTCGGTTGACGGGCATGGTTTGCGCCAGCGCCGCGACGTTCGACAACGCCGGATCGCGCGCCAGCCACGTGACCGACTTGACGGTACCCGGTGCTGCGAGCCGCAAAACCATCTCATCCGCACACAGATTCAGCGAAACAATGCGCACCGGCGCCGCGTCGGCCGTGCTGGCGAAAGCCACCAGCACGAGCATCGTAACGGCGCACTTACTCTTCATCGCTGACAGAAAACTCTGTGCCTAAAAGCGCGCCTGCACACCGGCATAAAACGCCAGCCCGCTTGGCCGATATGAAAAAATCTCTTCGTAATCCTGATCCAGCAAATTCTCGACGCGCGCCGTCAAGCTCACATTGCGTGTGAGGTTGTATTGGCCCGCAAGCCGTACGAGTGTGTAGTCACGCAACGTCACGCGCGCCGAAGTGAAGCTTCGAAAGTCGAGATCTTCCTGGCGGCCGTTGTGATCGACCGCAAGCGTGATCGCACCCGCTGCGCTCGGCAGCGCGTAGGTGAGCGCGACCGAGCCGACATGACGCGGACGGCGCACCTCGATCTGCCCGTCGGGCTGTTTGGAGTCGGTGTAGGTGTAAGTGGCCCATATCGTCAGATTTGCGCTGGGAGCGTACTGAGCTTCGACCTCGACTCCGCGCCGCTTGCTCTTGCCGCTGAGGTTGGTCACGCTCGAGCGAAACGTGTTGTTATCAAATGTGCTGCTTATTTCATTTTCGAGGTCAGCATTGAAGTACGTCAGCGAAAGACGCCCGTCCTGTCCGATGGCGAAGTCTGCGCCGACGTCGAACCCCCGCGATTCTTCCGGCTTCAAATTCGGGATTCGGGTCGAAGCTGCCCGGGATGAAGCCGAATAGCTCGAAGAACGTCGGGTTCGCGATGCCCGTGCCGTAACTTGCGCGCAGTTTGACGCGCTCGCCAAGCGCGTTGCGCCGCAGTGATGCGATACGTCGTCGCGTCGGCGAACAACTCGTGATAATCGCGTCGTACCGACAGCGTAAGTGCGGTCAACGAAGGCAGCCGCGCGCGATACTCGGCGGCGACACCCGTCTTGTCGTTTTCACGAGTCTGGCTTTCTGCAGACGCTGGCGTTGGCCCTTTGCTTTCATATTGTTGCCGCTCGTGCTCCGCTGCCAGAGTTACAGACTGCGGCACGCTTGCGCCGAATCGCCATGTGCCCTGGTAATCAACGCGATCGCGTTTACCTTCAAACCCGTTTGTAAACATCCCGTCCGCGAACGTGTCTTCCTGGGTCTGCGTGTGCGTGAATCCGAGTTGGTGCTCGAGCGCTCCTGTCGTCAAGCGGCCACGGAACTTCGCATCGAACTGGTCGCCCTCGCTGCGGCGGTCGCCGTCGACGACCAATCCGAACGTCGGACCCGGGGGAAAACCAAAGTCCTGCGGATCAAACATGCTGCGGTTATCGCGATAGCGCAGTGATACTTCGAGGCCAGCGGTAGATGTCGGCGCCCAGCCGGCGCGCGCGTACAGCGTCCCGTTGCGATAGCCGTCATCCTCGGATCCAAAACGGGACACATTCGTGCCGTTCGTTCTCAAAGCGGAAGCCGACAGCGCATAGTTCAGCGTCTGATTCGCGCCGCGTATCGCAGCCGAGCCGTCGACCGACGAAAACGATCCTCCTTCGAGAGATGCATCGGCTTGCAACCCGGGAGTCCCGCGCTTGGTAAAGATGCTGATGACACCGCCGATCGCCTCTGAGCCATACAAGACACTCTGAGGTCCGCGCAGAATTTCGATGCGATCGATTTGCGCTGCAAGCAAGTGGGCGAAATCCACTTCCGATGTAAATGGATCATTGATCTTGACACCGTCGATCAGCACGACCGTGTGATTGGCTTCGGCGCCGCGAATGCGAACTTGCGTCACGGTGCCTGCCGGTCCCTGCCGGCTGACGGCAATTCCCGGCACCGCGCGCAGCGCGTCGGAGACGATTCGGATCTGCCGCTGCTCGAGTTCTGCGCCTGTGACGATGCTGACGGCGGACCCGGTGTCCGCCAGCGTCGCCTCCGTGCGGCTTCCACTGATGACCACTTGTTCCAGTGCAGCGACCGGCGCTGGCTGCTGCGCATTCGCACTGTGCACGCCACACGTTGCCACGCAAAGCACTGACGCGCGCCACAGCGCCGCGTCGAACCCAACTTCGAGATTTTTTTTCATCGCTCACCCGCGTCAAGACGCGCGAGCGAGGTTGGCTGAGTGAATGCAGCGATAGCTGCACACCATCGCCCACCGCGACCGCGTTGCTGAAGCCGCCACACGATGCAGCGGCTCGCCCGTCAGGCCGGTCTCCGGACTCGTCAACACAGCGCGCTTTGTTACTAGCAACAAATTCCGCGCTATCGGATCGCACCTTCCCGTGTCTGATGACACAGTGGCGCATTCGCGATCCGTTACTCTGACTTACCGTTGCGGGGGCAGTGCCGGCTTTAGCGTTTCAGCTTCACCGGGCTTCCCGTTTCACCCGAGGTTTTCACCAGCGGGCACCTGACGCGTCGTGACTATAGCGCCACCGACGGCATCGTTCTTGCTGTTGAACAGGCGCAACGCAACTTCTATTCCGGAGAAAAGATGACCAAGGCGATAAACACGCAGCAACATTTATATGACTTGTTGAAAGATTTCGATACAGCCATGTTGGTCACACGATCCACAGATGGGCATATGCATTCGCGACCGATGGCGATTGCCGAACTGCGTGCCGATTCGGATGCGTACTTTGTCACCAGCATCGATTCGCCGAAGGTCGCCGAGATCAAGGCCAACCCGAGTGTCACATTGACATTCCAAAGCTCGAAGCAATACGCCTCGTTAAGCGGTCATGCGACGATTGTTCGCGACCAGGCGCTGGTGGATCGCCTTTACAAGGAAGACTGGAAGATTTGGTTCCCGCAGGGCAAAACCGACCCCGCAATTTCGATGCTCAAGTTCAATGCCCAGCACGGCGAATATTGGGATAACGCAGGAGTGCAGGGCTTGAAGTTCGTGTTCGAGGCAGCCAAGGCCTACGTCAAGGGCGAGCGGCCAAAAGAAGACGACATGAAGCAGCACGCCAAAGTAGAGTTGTCGTAAGTCCGACGGCACGACGAGAACCGAGCGCCCGTGAATCGCGCCTGAGTGGCGCGATATTTTCAGGCGGGAATAGTTCGGCGCAGTTTGAGGTAGGCAGCGGCTGCGATCATGCCGAACACCGGATGAATCAGCGTCGGCACCATGCCGCTGCGCGACTCGATGAGCCAAGGAAATAGCAGTGGCGCGAACAGGTAGTAGTTGACAATGTAGATGCCAAAGCCAACCGCGACGCCGATCATCAGGCCGATCGTCCAATTTGTCCTGCGAACGAAGAATGCGACGATCACGCCATAGATCATCGAAAGACCGAAGTGCACTATCGTCGAGACAATAAAAAGAAGCAGATCGAAGGTCGCGGGTGGCGGCAACACCCCGGTACCCATCAAGATTGCGGCCGTGTGGCGCATATTGACCCAAACGTTCTGGCCCTGCGTCCACGCACTCGCTGCTAGAAGCGCCAGATCGACCACACCTGCGAGCAGCCCCGCAAGCAGGGCTGCCTTGATATCGACGCCTTGCCAGCGGCTGCCACCAGGGGTGGTTAAGCTCGACATAGGCCGCGTTTATACAACACCCGCGCGGCGACGCGCGCCCTGCGCCGCTAGTTGCCCATGGCACCGGCGCTGGCCGCAGCCGATGCGGCGGCATATGCAGCGGTGCCCTTTGACGGAATTGTCCAGAAGTAAACGGATCGCCCGCCGACATCAAGTGTCTTTTCGGGCTTCCAGTCCCCCATCGCGAACGCGTGCGAAACGATGCGCGTGCCGGGCTTGAGCTCCTTCAACATTTTTGGCAGCAACTTCACGTTCAGAGCAGGCAACAGGTAGAGCGTTATCACGGTAGCGTCGGAAAAGTCGGCTTCAAACAAGTCCTCATTCCTAAAGCTCACGCGGTCGCCAACGCCTGCCGTACTTAGATTCTGCTGCGCTTCCTGAATGCGCTCCGGGTTGATTTCGATGCCAGTGGCGCGCGTCACGTTGTACTTCTGCGCCGCGGTAATCGGGATGCGACCGTCACCCGAGCCAAGGTCATAAAGCACATCTCCCCGGCGCACATTCGCAACCTGCAACATTGCATCGACGACTTCTGGAGGCGTCGGAACGTAGATCACATCTGGCGACCGCAGTGGCTTGGTCGGCGCCGTCGGCGCCGCCGGCGCTACTTGGGTTGATTGGGCACTGACATCAGACCACGCCGCAATCAAGAACAGAGTTGCTACCAACGACTGAATCGCTTTACCCGATTGCATTTGTTGTTCCCCTCTTCCGTTGAAGCAATGCGAAATGGATCATGCACGGTCGCGCAGTTCCGATCACGCCTTCATGTTCCGCGCAATGGTCGCAGCAGAACATTCGCCCGTCTTTTTCCAGGCCGTGACCGACGATGCGCACGTTGCAATGCACGCACGTGGGAGCGAGCACATGGATGGCGCACTCGAAACTGTCAAAGTTATAGGTCCGGCCGCTCTTTCTTACTTCGAATGACTTGTCATAGTCATTTCCGCAAGCGTCGCACTTCGCCATATACCCTCCAATCAGCCACCGGTTCGAGCCCGCGTACGCGAACCACTGCGTGCCACGGCGGAACGTTTCGCCGCACCTCTTGTTTTCACTGCTTTGCGAGCAGCAGCCGATCGTTCAGATGCGGTCTTCGCATCTGCCGCCGCGTGCGCATGGCGCGAAAGCGCCGTCTTCGAAGCGGCGGCTGTGCCTTCGCGCTCGAGCACACGCGTCGCCGCTCGCGATCGAGCCGGAGACACCTTATCGTCGTGTGCCTGCCCTGCCTTATAGGCGCTGGCGGCACTCCGCCGTGTCCGTTCCGACGTTGTGCCCTTGGCGGGTGGTGGTAGATCGACCCCTGCCCGCCGCGCTTTCGACAGGCCGATCGCGATGGCCTGTTTGGCGGAACGCGCGCCGTGCTTGCCTTCGCGAATGTGCTCAATCTCTTCACGTACAAACTCGCCGGCCTGCGTGCTCGCTGCTTTGCCTTCGCGTTTGTCTTTCCTTGCTCGTTCCAAGGTCGCTTTGTCAGGCATTTGAACCTCCTGTCGAGGTGCTTGCAGCTCGCTTGGAGCATGTGGCGTTCCCGATCCAGCATTGCACAGTCGTTCCGGGCTTAAAGCGTTTCGTCCCCAGCGATCTGCAATTCGTCGCATCTCTGTGTGCACACTGTCGCGCGCCTTCTAGAGTCGCCGTTCCGCCATGGAGGACACACGAATGAAAAATTCACTGATCGCGCCGCTGGCCGTTGCAGTCCTAGCCAGTTGCGCTCAGATGACGGCCGGCAGCTCGTCGGCTGAGCAGCAATGCGTCAACTTTGCACGCAACGAAGGCCTTAAGGTTGTTCGCGTTGACGGTGTCGATGCTGCGGGCAGCGGACAAAACGTTCGGCTGCGCCTGGAAGACACATTGGGCCGCGGCTTCAGTGCGACGTGCAGCTTTGCTGCAGCCGGTCAGACCACTTGGACGCAGCCGCTGCCGGCAAACGCCGTTCGCGGTTGACGATATCGTGAGAAGGCGGCTACGCCGCCTCTCTTCTTGGCGGCCGTTGCGCGACCAGCTCGTTCAACACAAGCGCGCCGACGACCAGTGCGCCGCCCATTAACGTGTGTCGCGTGATGACTTCGCCCGCACCAGCCCAAGCCAGCAGCGGCCCGAGGACGACTTCGAGAAGTGCCAGCAACGCCACTTCGGTTGCCGAAAGATGCCGTGCCGCGATGACAAGTAACGTGCACGGCAGCCCGAGCTGAAAGAATCCGAGCAATGCGAGCAGCAGAATGTCACGCGGCTGCGCGAGAAATGGCAGCGCAAACGGCAGCATGGTCAGCGCGGAAATGAGGCCGCCGAGAAACACCGCCGGAACCAGGTCGACTGCTGTTGCCGCGCTTCTTCAAGATCACGACGTTGATCGCAGAAGCGATCGGCGAGCCGAGCGCGATCAGCATTGCCGAGCACGCTGGCGCCCGATTCGATGCGCAGGCTGCCCGCGAACATCGCAGCAATGCCAGCCATCGCAATCGAAGATTGCGAGCCACGTACGGGGCGGATATCGGCGTCCGCAGGACAACGCGCGCAAGCAGCGTGGTCATCAACGGCGCCACCGCCAGCATGATCAGCGTGTTGGCGGTCGACGTCAGCGTCAGCGCCAGCATGAAGGTGACGAACATGTCGCCCACATGCAACCGGACATCAGTCCGGCCGACGCCGGTGCGCCGCAAGCGCGCCCGCAAAGTCACGTCGCAGCAGCAGATAGCCGCCGACGAAAACCGCGGCAAACAAGCTGCGCCAGAACGTGATCTCGAAGCGCCCTCCGCCTGCAGCTCCGGTGACAGGTGACGCGTCACGACGCCGGCGATGCTCCATAGCGCGGTGCAATGATCATCAGGATGAATGCGCGGCGATGTGCGCAGCGCTCACGTCACGGCTTGCCTAGCTGTTTGACTCCCTCCCTCGTGGAGGGAGGGCCGGGGAGGGAGTCTCGTATCGCGGCCGCAGCCGTGAGGAACGCTCAGCGTTCAGCGCGGCCTCTCGCTGAGCGCGTTTGCGCTCATGCTCTTTCAGATACCGCTTACGCAGGCGGATGCTGTGCGGCGTGATTTCGACCAGCTCGTCATCCGCAATGAATTCCACCGCCGATTCGAGCGTCAGCTGCGATCGGCGTCACGAGATCGATGTGCTCGTCCTTGCCCGACGCGCGCACGTTGGTCAGCTTCTTTTCACGCACCGGATTGACGACCAGATCGTTCTCGCGCGAATTGATGCCGATGATCATGCCTTCGTACAGCTTGTCGCCCGGGCTCACGAACATGCGCCCGCGCTCCTGCAGCTTCCACAATGCATACGCGACTGCGTCGCCGTCGTCCTGGCTCATCAGCACCCCGTTGCGACGCTCGCCGACTTCTCCCGTGCGCACCGGACCGTAGTCGTCGAACACATGGCTCATCAAGCCTGTGCCGCGCGTCAGCGTCATGAACTCGCCCTGGAAGCCGATCAGGCCGCGCGCTGGAATCCGATATTCGAGCCGAACCCGACCCTTGCCGTCGGGCTGCATGTCCTGCAGATCACCCTTGCGCCGACCGAGCTCTTCCATGATCGCGCCCTGGTTTTGCTCTTCGACATCGACGCTCAGCATCTCAAATGGCTCGAGCCGCCCGCCATTGACTTCCTTGAACAGCACGCGCGGCCTTCGCCACCGCCATCTCATAGCCTTCGCGCCGCATGTTTTCCAGCAGGATCGTCAGATGCAGCTCGCCGCGCCCGGCGACCTCGAATACCTGTTCGTCATCGGTCTCGCGCATCCGCATCGCGACGTTTGACTTCAGTTCACGCTGCAGCCGCTCGCGCAGCTGGCGGCTGGTCACATACTTGCCTTCACGCCCGGCCAACGGTGAAGTATTGACCTGAAAGTTCATCATCAAGCGTCGGCTCGTCGACCTTCAGCAAAGGCAGCGCGTCCGGAAAATCGACCGGCGTCAAGGTGCAGCCGATGCCGATGTCGTCGATACCATTGACAAGCACGATGTCGCCAGCAATTGCTTCGTCGACTACCTGCCGCTCGAGCCCCTTGAACGTCAACACCTGGTTGATGCGGCCCTTCGTGGTCGGCGCGTTCTGCGCACCCTCGGGACCGTGCATCACGAGCACTTCCTGACCGGCACGCAGGCGTCCTTGACTGATGCGGCCGATGCCGATCTTGCCCACGTAGCTCGAATAGTCGAGCGAACAGATCTGCAGCTGAAGCGGTTTGTCGGGATCGTCGTCACGCACGCGAACGTGCGCACAGGATGGCGTCGAACAGCGGCTTCAGGTTGCCTTCGCGCACGTCAGGTGAGGTGCCCGCATAGCCATGCAGCGCCGAGGCATAGATCACCGGAAAGTCGAGCTGCTCTTCGGCGGCACCCAGTTTGTCGAACAGATCGAACGTGTGATTGACGACCCAGTCCGGGCGCGCACCGGGCCGGTCGATCTTGTTGACGACGACGATCGGCTTCAGCCCCTGCGCCAGCGCCTTGCGCGTCACGAAGCGCGTCTGCGGCATCGGACCTTCGACTGCGTCGACCAGCAGCAGCACGCCATCGACCATCGACAGCACGCGCTCGACCTCGCCGCCGAAGTCGGCATGCCCCGGCGTGTCGACGATGTTGATGTGGGTGCCCTCGTAGTCGACCGCGCAGTTTTTCGCAAGAATCGTGATGCCGCGCTCGCGCTCGAGGTCGTTGCTGTCCATCACGCGCTCGGTCAGCTGCTGGTTCTCGCGGAAGGTGCCCGACTGCTGCAGCAGCTTGTCGACCAGCGTGGTCTTGCCGTGATCAACGTGCGCGATGATCGCGACGTTGCGAATGGGGCGTTTCATCAGAGGCTCTCGTTCGTTTCTCAGTTGTCCGCATTCATCACTAGTCGTTCCGGCTCGACGACGCCCCACTCGCTGATGGTCGCCGTGCCGAGCAATTCATTTCCACCGCCATAGACGCGTACCCGGCGCGCCGCGCGGCTCGGCGTCGAGCGCCAGCCGCTGCCCTTGCCGAAATCGCGCGGCGTGAGCGTCATCGAGAAGTACCGTCGCCAACGACGCCAGCAGCTCGTCTTCCGGCAGCAGCTTCGCGAGCCGCAATTCCGGCGCCATGGTTTCGAGCGTCGCAAGCGTCACGGCGTCATCCACGCTGAGCCGACCCGCGCGCGTTCGACGCAACGCACTCAGATGCGCGCCACAGCCGAGTGCGCGTCCAATGTCTTCGGCCAGCACTCGCACATAAGTGCCCTTGCTGCAGTCGACGTCTACGACTAACTCATCTTCGCTACGCTGCGACCAACGTCAATCGATGCACAGAAACCTGCCGCGGCGCCCGCTCGACTTCGCTTCCCGCGCGTGCCAGCTTGTACAGCGGCTGTCCGTCTTGCTTCAGCGCCGAGTGCATCGGCGGCACCTGCGCGATGGTGCCGATGAAGCGCGACAGCACTCGTTTGCAGCTCGTCATCCGACACATCGACTTCCCGTGTTGCTATCACTGTTCCGTCGCCGTCGCCGGTCGTGGTCGTCACGCCGAGCCTTCATCGTCGCTCG
This sequence comes from uncultured beta proteobacterium, assembly GCA_963791315.1. Taxonomy (GTDB): domain Bacteria; phylum Pseudomonadota; class Gammaproteobacteria; order Burkholderiales; family Burkholderiaceae_F; genus JACCZX01. The sequence continues at coordinate 354,217 of CAWBRQ010000002.1, read as the reverse complement.
ATACGACTTGTCCGCATTCAGCAGATCGGCTGAAAACTTGGTCGCTTCGCCGAATGTCAGCGGCAGCAAGCCAGTCGCCATTGGATCGAGCGTGCCGGTGTGCCCGGCCTTCGCCGCATTCAACAGCCGCCGCGCTTTCTGCAGCGCGGCGTTCGAAGTCATGCCACCCGGCTTGTCGAGCAGCAGCACGCCGTTTACTCGCTCGCCGCGCGAATGGCCCACGCGCGCTCCGCCATACCTATCCCGAATTCCGGTTGGCCTGCTCGATCAGGCGGTCGATCTCGATGCCGCGCGAGACCGATTCGTCGTGCACGAACGTCAGGCGCGGAATCGTGTGAATCGTACAGACGTTTGAACAGCAGCGAGTGAAAGTAGCCCGCCTTGTCGCTCAACACCTGTTGCGCCGCTTCGACCGGCGCGCCGATCGTCGTGAAGTACACCTTGGCATGCGCGTAATCGGCTGAAACTTCAACGCCGGTCAGCGTTACCAGCCCGGCGCGCTCGACGGAGACCTCGCGCTGAATCATCTCCGCCACATCGCGCTGAATCTGATCGGCAATGCGCAGCCCACGGCCGGGTTTGGTTGCTGATTTCATTTGTCGCGCTCACGCCCGGCTTAGGCTCATTTTCACGACAATGTTCGCGCCACTTCCTGCATCTCGAATATCTCGAGCTGATCGCCGCTCCTTGATGTCGTCGTAGCCTTTGAGACTCAGGCCGCACTCGAAGCCGGCCTTGACTTCGCGCACGTCGTCCTTGAAGCGCTTCAGCGAATCGAGCTCGCCGGTCCAGATCACGACGTTGTCGCGCAGCAGCCGCGCTTGTGCCGTCCGCGTCACCAGGCCGTCGAGCACCATGCAGCCAGCGACCGCGCCGACCTTCGGCACGCGGAAGATCTGCCGAATCTCGACCAGGCCGAGCACGTTTTCGCGATGCTCCGGCGCCAGCAGACCCGACAGCGCATTCCTTCACCTCATCGACCGCCTCGTAGATGATGTTGTAGTAGCGAACGTCGATGCCGTTGCTTTCGGCCAGCTTGCGCGCCGACTGATCGGCACGCACGTTAAAGCCGATGATCACTGCCTTCGATGCGATCGCGAGGTTCACGTCGCTCTCGGTGATGCCGCCCACCTGCCCGTGCACCACCTGCACCTTCACTTCATCAGTCGAGAGCTTGACCAGCGCCTGATTGAGGGCTTCTTGCGAGCCCTGAACGTCGGCCTTGATGATCAACGGCAACACTCGAACGGCAGCAGCACCTTCAGCGCCAGCCTCGAACATGCCTTCAAGCTTGGCTGCCTGCTGCTTGGCGAGCTTCGTGTCGCGGAACTTGCCCTGGCGATACAGCGCGATCTCGCGCGCCTTGCGCTCGTCGCCGAGCACGATCAGCTCGTCGCCGGCGCCCGGTACGTCCGACAGGCCCTGAATCTCCACTGGAATCGACGGGCCTGCTTCGGTCACCGGCTTGCCGGTTTCGTCGAGCATCGCGCGCACACGACCAAATGCCGAGCCTGCCAGCACAACGTCGCCACGCTTCAGCGTTCCGCTTTGCACCAGCACGGTGGCGACCGGACCGCGGCCCTTGTCGAGCTGGGATTCGATGACCAGTCCCTTCGCAGGACCATTCCTGACGGCTTTCAATTCGAGCACTTCGGCCTGCAGCAAAACGTTTTCGAGCAACGTCATCGATGCCTTCTGCCGGTCTTGGCCGACACTGGAATGAACGGCGATTCGCCGCCGTACTCCTCGGGCACAACCTCGTTCGTCACCAACTCCTGCTTGACGCGATCGGGATTCGCCTCCGGCTTGTCGATCTTGTTCAGAGCGACCACCAACGGGACATTGGCCGCCTTTGCATGCGCGATCGCTTCCTTGGTCTGCGGCATCACGCCGTCGTCGGCGGCCACGACCAAGATGACGATGTCGGTCGCCTTCGCGCCACGGGCACGCATCGCGGTAAACGCTTCGTGGCCCGGCGTATCGAGGAACGTGATGATGCCGCGCGGTGTCTCGCACGTGATACGCGCCGATGTGCTGCGTAATCCCGCCAGCCTCGCCCGCTGCCACCTTGGTACGGCGAATGTAGTCGAGCAACGATGTCTTGCCGTGATCGACGTGGCCCATGATGGTCACCACCGGCGGGCGCGGCTCGAGCGGCGCTTCGCTTGGCACCACCACCGATTCGGACTCGGCCAGCAATGCCTCCGGATCGTCGAGCTTCGCCGCGTGCGCGGTATGACCCATCTCACCGACGACGATGATCGCGGTGTCCTGATCGAGCACCTGGTTGATCGTCACCATCTGGCCGAGCTTCATCAAGGTCTTGATGACCTCGGAAGCCTTCACCGACATCTTGTGTGCGAGCTCAGCGACCGTGATCGTCTCGGGCACCGCAACGTCGCGCACGACGGCTTCGACCGGCATCGGCGTCGCCGCGGCACCATTCGGAATCCTCGTGCCGTCCTGCTTGCGGTTACCGCGCGGGCCGCGCCAGCCACCGGCGCCACCCGACGTGTCGCCGCGTGTCTTCAGCAGCCGCTTCTTCTGCTGCTCTTCGGACCAACTCGATGCCAGCTTGCCGGACTTGATTTCCTTGACGCCCGGCTTCTTGTCGTCTTTCTTGGCGCCCGGCTTGGCCTCGGTCTTCGCCGCCGGTTTATGCAACGTGCCTAGCCGTGCGCGAGCTTCAGGCGGCTTGCGCAACCTTCTTCGGCGCCGCCATCATCGTCTTGATCGCCGCGACCTCGTCTTCGACGACGCGCTTGGCGCGCTGCTGGGCGTCGGCCGCCTGCTTCGCAACGAGCTCGGCTTCCTTTTGAGCGCGCTCGGCCTTCACCAATTCTTCGGTCGCCTCGGTCTGGCGTGCCTGCACCGCCTTTAGATCCTTTTGCTCTTTCTGCTGCGCATCGGTCAGTTCGCGTTGCGCACGATCGGCCTTCTCGCGCGCCTGCTGCGGTCTGGCGCGTGATCAACTCCGCCTGACGGCGAGCTTCTTCTTCGCGCTTCGCCAGTTCCGCTTCGTCGATTACCGGCGCGACCGGTGCGGCCTCCGGCGCAGCCTCAGCGGTGCCTCAGCCGCTGCTCCGTCACGCTTGACGAAGACGCGCTTTTTGCGCACTTCGACTTGAATCGTGCGCGCCTTGCCCGATGCATCGGCCTGCTTGATCTCAGTGGTCTGCTTGCGCGTCAGCGTGATCTTCTTCTTCTCGCCGTCCCGCCGCCGTGTGCCTTGCGCAGCGATTCGAGCAGGCGCGACTTGTCGTCCTCGCTGAGCGCGTCGGACTCCGCCTTCTTCAATACTCCGGCCGCGCTCAATTGCTCGAGCAGCAACTGCGGCGGAACTCGAAGCTCCGTCGCAAACTGGGACACGGTTGTACTTGCCATAACTCTTATCCCTACCTTCCAGCGACTTCCTGTTCCTGCTGCGACGCTTCCTGCTCATCGGCAAACCAATGCGCGCGCGCGGCCATGATCAGCGTCTTGGCGCGCTCGTCGTCGATCCCGGTCAATTCGGTCAACTCGTCGACTGCAAGTTCGGCCAGATCGTCGCGCGTGCGAATCGAGTTCTCGGCAAGCTTCGTCGCTAGCGCGGCGTCCATGCCGTCGAGCTCGAGCAGATCCTTTTCGGCCTGCTCGACGCCTTCCTCGCGCTTGATCGCTTCGGTCAGCAACGCATTACGCGCTCGCGTGCGAAGCTCTTCGACCGTCTCTTCGTCGAACGCATCGATCTCGAGCAGCTCGTTAACCGGGACGTATGCAATCTCTTCCAGGCTGCCGAAAGCCCTCGCCGATCAGGATGTTGGCGATCTCTTCGTCGACATCGAGCTTCTCGACAAAAGTCGCGCGCACCGACGACTGCTCGCCTTCCTGCTTGGTCGTGGACTCCTCGGCGGTCATGATGTTGATCTGCCAGCCGGTCAGCTCCGATGCCAGGCGCACGTTCTGACCACTGCGGCCGATCGCGATCGCCAGATTGTCTTCGTCGACCACGACGTCCATCGCATGCTTGTCTTCATCGACCAGAATCGAACGAGACGTTGGCTGGCGCGAGCGCACCAATCACGAACTGCGCTGGGTCGTCGGACCACAACACAATGTCGACGCGCTCGCCGGCAAGCTCGTTGGTCACAGCCTGCACGCGCGAACCGCGCATGCCGACGCAAGTGCCAATCGGATCGATGCGCCGATCGTTGGTCCATACGGCGATCTTTGCGCGCACGCCCGGATCGCGTGCCGCCGATTTGATCACCAGCAGGCCCTGCTCGATCTCGGGCACCTCGAATTCGAAGAGCTTCATCAGGAACTCGGGCGAAGTGCGCGACAGGATCACCTGCGGTCCGCGCGCAGTCCGGTCGATCTTCTGCACGTACGCGCGCATGCGATCGCCGATCCGCAGATTCTCCTTCGGGATCATGTCGCTGCGCGGCAGGCGGGCCTCGACCTTGCCGACTTCGATGATCGCGTCGCCCTTGTCCATGCGCTTGATCGCGCCGCTGACGATCAGGTCGCCGCGCGCAAGAAAGTCGTTCAACGTCTGCTCGCGCTCGGCGTCGCGAATCTTTTGCAGGATCACCTGCTTGGTGTCCTGCGCAAAGCGGCGGCCGAGATCCTGCCGCGGCAATTGCTCCTCGATGTGCTCTTCGAGTTCGATATCGGCAATCTGCTCGCGCGCGTCGGACAAGATGATGTGATGACCGGGCTCCTGCAAGCCCGCTTCGTCGGGAACGACCAGCCAACGGCGAAACGCGTCGTACTCGCCCGTTTCGCGATCGACCGCGACGCGGATGTCGACGTCTTCCTCGGCATACAGTTTCTTGGTCGCGGTTGCCAGTGCGAGCTCCAGCGCGCCGAACACGATGTCTTTCGGCACATTCTTTTCGCGCGCCAGCGCATCGACCAACAACAAAATCTCACGGCTCATGGATGTTCGCTCCCCAAACTGCTTGCATTACCGCTCTTCACAGCGTCGGCACCCGACGCACTCAAACGAGCCGGCCGAAAATCCAGCTCCGGCACCAACCGCGCCTTGTCGATATCCTTCAAGGCGACTTCAATGATTCCCGCAGCCGGCGCACGGGTCCGCGCGCCAGTTTTTGATGCTGAATCACGGTGAACACGTTTCACCGGCGTTTCATCGACTATCAGCTCAAGCTGCAATCGTTCATCTCCCTGGCTGCCCGTCACTTGTACAACCCGCCCACGCAATTTCTTGCGACCACCCGCTGCGGCCAACGGCGCGTACAGCTGGACGTTTATTTCCTTCCCTGCAAAACGCGCGAAATCATCTGCGCTTCTTAATCGCCGGTCCAATCCCGGCGACGACACCTCGAGACGCTGATAATCGACCTGCTCCACTGCAAAGAGGTGCGACAGCTGCCGGCTCACGCGCTCGCAGTCTTCCAGGCCCACACCTTTTTCCGCATCAAGACTCACCCGCAACAAACCTGCACCCAAACGCTCAACGTCGACCAGCCGATAGCCCATGCCAGCGACGGTGCGCTCCACTGTCCGATACAAATCGTTAGCTACCTCAGCCATCAAATTCGATGCGTCCCACGCGTCTTCATTTACAACGAAGTGCAGCTTCGGAAATAAAAAATGGGCCGTAAAGCCCATTTCTTAGCCCATTTTTGTTCTTACCAGGCTTGCCGCTGCTCTTGCTTTGCCTTACGGCGCGGCCAAAAACAGCAGCCGCGCATTATATGGGGCAGAGGCGTCCTACAACAAGCTCGCCTGGCGAGGCCAGAGTGAGACCGATTTAGAAGCTGCGGGGCGGTTTTCCGCGCTTGAAACGCGCCGGTCTTCCGTTATTGGGCAGGCCGTGCCCGGCGGCAATGTAGTTGACGCTGCTCGTCAGCGGATCGGGCTGACGCGGAGGGCGGTTGCCTTGCGGAGGTTTCCCACGGCCGCGGCCAGATCCCTGCCCCTGGCCCCCTCCGGGCTGGCCATTTCCTGGATTAAATCCCTGGCCAAAATTCTGCGAAGGCTGCCGGCCCTGCGAACCAACGTTTCCGTCGCGGTTGCCCTGCTTGCGATTGCCGTCACCTCGACCGCCTCGTCCACGTCCACGGCCGCCTTCGGACGAACCCTGACGCTGCCGGATTTCATCGATGCCGATACCCAAGTCATGCACCCACGCCTGCACCCATTCGGGCGCCAATTCCTGAAAGCGGCCGCGTGCCAGCGCACGCGGCAGCTGGATCGATCCATAGCGAATGCGAATCAATCGGCTCACGGTCAGCCCAATCGCTTCGAAAATGCGGCGCACTTCACGATTGCGGCCTTCGCTAATCGCCACCCGATACCAACGGTTCGCGCCGTCCCCCCCTGCCTCATCGACGCGCGAAAATTTCGCGGGGCCGTCCTGCAACTCGACGCCGTCGAGCAACTTCTGACGTTGCTCATTGGTGAGTTCGCCCAGCACTCTGACCGCGTACTCGCGCTCGACTTCATAACGCGGATGCATCAGGCGGTTCGCCAGCTCACCCGAAGTCGTAAAGATCAGCAGGCCTTCAGAATTCAAATCGAGCCGACCCACCGCGACCCAGCGACCACCGGAGACCTTGGGTAGCTTTTCAAAGACTGTTGGCCGCGCGCCAGGATCTTCCTGCGTGACGATTTCGCCAACTGGCTTGTGATAAAGCAAGACGCGCGGTGCGCGTCCCGGCGTCTTGCGTGCCAGAGGCTTGCCGTTGATTCGGACTTGATCGCTTGCCAACACGCGCTGCCCGATATGCGCGGGTTCGCCGTTGACCGAAACACGCCCCGCGATGATCATCTCTTCCATATCGCGCCGCGATCCAATGCCGGCATCGGCCAGCACCTTGTGCAGCTTGTCTGATTGCGCTAACTGCGTCTGCTTGGCCGCCTGGCGGCCGCGCTCGAGGAGCTCGCGCGATAACGCCGACTCCGCCATTGCGGCAGGGTTGATCTCCTCACCCTCGCCCGCCAGAGGCGCCTGCGGCCCGGCGGGTATTGCAGGGCTTGCGGAGTTTCCCGCGGGTGGCGCCACGCGCTCGGGGCGAACTGCCCGGTCGCTCCTATCACCACCTCGCCCACGACGCCGCCGGCTACGCGGCCGCGGCCCACGGCCATTTCCCGGAGCCGGTGTCTCACTGCGATTTCCATCGATTTCGTCAGCTTCGGCCGCACCGTCGTCGGGTTCACTGATATTGCCGTCGGCAACGTTGCCGTCGTTGTCCGCCAGATCGCTGGCAGGGTCTACTCCGATGGACTCGGCAGGAATGGGTTCGTCGGGAGAAGGGGAGGTGCTCATCAAGAGATCGGAAGCGAAGCTGTTTGGGGAAGGGTCAACTCGGTTGAAGACATCGACGTGGAGATCGAACCTGACGACGGTGACGCTTCTAACTCCGCACCGGCCAGTTGCAGTTCCAGTTCTGCCGGAGCGTCACCGGTACCTTCCTGCAGTGAGGGCAGCTCAGCCAGCGAACGTAAACCGAGGTCATCCAGGAATTCTGCGGTGGTGCTGAACAGGGCCGGCCTGCCCGGCACTTCGCGATGCCCGACGACTTCGATCCACCCGCGTTCTTCGAGCGTCTTAATCACGGAGCTGGATACCGTTACCCCGCGCACATCTTCAATGTCACCACGCGTGACCGGTTGCCGGTACGCGATGATCGCCAGCGTCTCCAAGACGGCGCGTGAGTATCGCGGCGGGCGCTCCGGATTCAAGCGATCGAGGTAATGGCGCATACGCGGCGCGCTCTGAAAACGCCATCCTGATGAGAGCGCAACCAGTTCGAGCCCACGGCCCTGCCAGTCGCCACGCAACTGATCCAGCAGCACGCGCACCGTGTCTGCATTCAGCTCGTCGTTCAGCAGGCGGCGCAATTCGGGCACCGACAGCGGCAGCTCAGCCGTGAGCAGCGCCGCCTCAATAATGATCTTCGCCTCAGATGTATTCATCAGCTCCGAAAGGAGAGTTACCCGTTGCGTCTCATCGACTGCCAGCCCGCAAAGGCGCCGAAACGGCAGAGCCGCAGCCGTAAACCATTAAGGTGTTTGAAAATTCGGACTACGTACGCTTCGCGCGGCTGAACAGTTCAAGAAGCCGCGCGCGGAATCGGACGATCCGGCAACGCTGCCAGCCATAAAGCACGCTGCTCACGCTGCTGTGGCCGACTCAACTTAGATGTAGAGAAGTCTATCACGCACACTCTGCCGCGCAAGATGCAAATCAACTAATACGCCTAGCGGATTGCCCAAGGCAGTCGCCCTTGCCTTTGGACCGCACACTGTATACATTACCAGTACCTCATTTCCCTGAGACGTCCCATGAGCGCACGATCTACCCCTGTTCCAGCAGTCGACCCTACCCCGCGGCAGACGGAGATTCTCGAATTTATTCGGCAGACGCTAACCGAAAGCGGCGCGCCACCGACACGCGACGAAATTTCTCAGGCGTTCGGGTTCCGTTCGTTGAACGCTGCCGAACAGCATTTACAGGCACTGCGGAAGAAAGGACTCATCGAGCTGGTCGCTGGGACATCGCGGGGCATTCGCCTGAAAGACAGTGTGCGCGAGTTAATGCTGGCCGCCCAAGAAAGCGGGTTGCCGGTTATCGGCAAGGTTGCTGCGGGCAGCCCAATTCTGGCGCAGGAAAATGTGATGGCCACAGCGGCCGTGGATCCGGCAACTTTTAAACCGTACGCCGACTATCTGCTCGAGGTCCGCGGCATGAGTATGCGTGACGCCGGCATTCTCGAAGGCGATTGGCTGGCGGTGCATCGTCAGCCTCAAGCGCGCTCCGGCCAGATCGTCGTTGCCCGCATTGGCGACGACGTAACGGTCAAACGCTTGAAGTTGCGTGGCGCGCGCGCCGAGTTGATCGCCGAGAATCCGGACTACAAGCCCATCATGGTCGATCTGAAGCGCGAGGCGTTTGCGATCGAAGGTATCGCGGTCGGAGTCATTCGCGCATCGCTGTAGTCATCGCGGCCATCGCGCGGCCGTCTTGGGTATCGGACTTGCCACCGTGCGGTGAACCAACAGCTCGGCAATGCGGAACGTGGAATTGCAGACAACGCTTGCACACTCACTTGGTTCGACTCAAAGCGCGCATTCAGGTGCTGGCGAGGATCAACGCAAGTTCCTCAACCAATGCCGCAACTGCCCGCTCTGGAAGCACGCCACGCAGGCGGTGCCGGGTGAGGGACCTGTATCCGCGCGACTGATGTTAGTGGGTGAGCAGCCAGGCGATCAGGAAGATCTTGCAGGGCGACCCTTTGTAGGCCCGGCCGGCCAATTGCTCGACCGCGCGTTGGCAGCCGCGGACATCGACCGCAGCGCGGTTTACGTCACCAACGCCGTCAAACATTTCAAGTACGAGTTGCGCGGCAAGCGGCGTCTGCACAAGAAGCCGGCCGAGCTTGAAATCGCTGCGTGCCATCCGTGGTACGAAAGCGAAGTAGCGACTGTTCAACCGGCTCTGATCGTTGCACTCGGGGCGACAGCCGCGCGTGCGGTACTCGGACGCGCGTTACCAATCCTTGCTAATCGCGGGACGCTGATCGAGCCGCAAAACGAGCTTCCGCCGTCGACTCGCGTGTTGGTCACCGTGCATCCGTCGTATCTGTTGCGCGTGCTGCCCGAAACCCGCGACGCCGAGTACGGCAAGTTCGTTGCAGACTTGAAGATCGCAGCCAAGTACCTGCGCAATTCGAGAAGCTAAGTCGCTGATCGCAGTGTCTCGTAGTGAAAGCGCACGTGATCATCAACGAAAGTCGAAATGAAGTAATAGCTATGGTCGTAGCCTTCTTGAAATCGAAGCGTTAGCGGCTGGCCAACTTTTCTACAAGCCTCTTCCAACGCCGACGGATGAAGTTGTTCGCGCAGGAATTGGTCGGCCAACCCTTGATCGACCAATAGCCCGCCCGGAAAGGGCGGCGTCAGTTGCCGACTCATTAGCACGCTCGCATCGTGCTGCTCCCAGCGATCGACGTCGTCGCCGATGTAGCCACTGAACGCTTTTCTGCCCCAGGGTGCCTGCATCGGGGCGCAGATCGGTGCGAACGCCGAAACTGACGCGAAGCGGTGCCGGTGACGCAAAGCAAGGGTCAACGCGCCGTGGCCACCCATCGAATGGCCAAAGACACCGATGCGAGACGCATCGATTGCAAACGCCTCGACTACGAGCGGTAGTAGCTCCCGCGTTAAATAGCTTTCCATCCGCCAGTGTTTGGCCCATGGCTCACGCGTGGCGTCCAGATAGAAGCCGGCGCCTACTCCGAAGTCCCACGATTCAGCCTCGCCACGCACACCAGCGCCGCGCGGACTCGTGTCCGGCATTAGCAGCGCAATCCCGAGCTGAGCCGCGGTTCGCTGCGCGCCTGCCTTGATCGTGAATGTTTCTTCGGTGCACGTCAGCCCTGCGAGAAACATTAGCAACGGCAGTCCTGCACTCGAAGCGCGCGGCGGCATGAACAGCGCAAACCGCATCGGCAATCCAATCTCGGTAGACGAGTGCCGATAGAAAAACTGACGACCACCGAAGCAGCCGTGTTGACTCAGCAGTTCAAGCTGCGGCACCGTCAGGTTCTGAGCTAGAACTCAACGACGCTGCGGATCGATTCGCCGCGTTTCATCAGATCGAATCCTTCGTTGATGCGTTCGAGCGGTAAATGGTGGGTAATCAGATCATTGATGTTCAGTTTGCCTTCCATGTACCAATCGACGATGCGCGGTACATCGGTGCGTCCACGCGCACCGCCGAATGCAGTGCCCTTCCATACGCGTCCGGTCACCAGTTGAAACGGTCGTGTGCTGATCTCCTGACCCGCAGCGGCAACGCCGATGATGATGCTCTGGCCCCACCCCTTGTGGCAACACTCGAGCGCCTGACGCATCGTCGTCACGTTGCCGATGCATTCGAAGCTGTAGTCAGCGCCGCCATCTGTCAACTGCACGATCGCGTCGACGACGTTATCGACTTTCTTCGGATCGATGAAGTGCGTCATGCCGAACTTGCGGCCCAGAGCTTCGCGCGCAGGATTTGTATCGATTCCAATGATGCGGTCGGCGCCTACCATCTTCGCGCCCTGAATAACGTTCAAGCCGATGCCGCCGAGTCCGAATACAGCGACGTTGGCTCCTGTCTCGACTTTTGCGGTGAAAAGCACGGCGCCGACTCCGGTGGTGACGCCACACCCGATGTAGCAGACCTTGTCGAACGGTGCATCGTCCCGAATCTTGGCGAGTGCGATCGCAGGTACCACGGTGTGATTCGCGAACGTTGACGTTCCCATGTAATGCAGGATTGGTTTGCCGTTGATTGAAAAGCGCGACGTGCCGTCTGGCATCAGGCCGCGCCCCTGTGTCGAACGAATCGCCTGACACAGATTGGTCTTGCGCGACAGACAGAACTTGCACTGCCGGCATTCCGGCGTGTACAGCGGAATGACGTGATCGCCCGCCTTCAGAGCCGTCACGCCCGCGCCAACCTCGAGTACGACCCCTGCGCCTTCGTGCCCAAGTATCGACGGAAAGATTCCCTCAGGGTCGGCCCCAGATAAAGTGTAGTAATCGGTATGGCAGATACCCGTTGCCTTGATCTCGACGAGTACCTCACCGGCGCGCGGCGAATCGAGGTCCACCGTTTCGATGGTCAGGGGCTCACCGGCCTTCCACGCAACCGCCGCTTTCGTTTTCATTGCCCTCCCTGTCATTCAATGTTGCAACAAACGCGCGCGTCAGCGGCGCCCCTGGCGCCACCAGCGCATTAAGGTCCGCGACAGTATCAAGGTCGTGCCAGAACGGCATGCTTACCAATTCGAGGCCCGCCTCGGACACGAGCTCGCGCGTCTGCTGCGCAACGAGCGCGGTGCTCCAGGCGATGCCCTTGAACAAAGTTGGATGCATCGAACGCATCCCGATCAAGTAGTAGCCGCCATCGGTGGCCGGGCCAAGCACGACGTCTGCCGTGCCGTGCAGAGCCTCGAATGCGTGTTGGATGATCTCCACCGGCAAGTCCGGACTGTCGCTGCCGATCAATACGACAGGACTGTAATTTTCCAATAGCAAAGCGAGCGTGCCACCGATGCGTTCACCCAATGTCGTGCCTGGTTGCGGGATCAATGCGAACGAAGGCGCTGCCTGCTCGAAGTAGCGCTGACCATCTGTGGTCGGCGGCGAATAGCTCAGCACATGTGTCACATCATCAATCGATGACGCCAGTGAAAGCGTGTCGGCCAACGCACATCGATACATTTCAACCGCTAAATCAGCCCCGAGCGTGGCCGCGATTCGAGTCTTCACCTTACCGCGCTGCGGCTGCTTGCACATTATCGCCAGGCAGGGGTCCATCGCTGTTGCCTTGCGAAGTTGCGGGCCGCTACTGCGCTGCCGACTTGATCTCGCGCATCAACAGGCCCGTCGTCGAGACACGCAGCTCGAGCTCGGCAGGGCGTGACACCGCAACGTAGGTGGCGGAGCCGTATTCCGCATCGAGCAGCGGGGCCAGGAATATGTAGCGCCGTCGCAGATCGAACAGATCAAGCGGCTTGTCGCGCGACAGCGAGAATACGGTGCGCGGTGCGGTTCGCTCCTGGTCGATCGAGCGATATCGCCCGGCGATGCGATCGAGCTCATACGCGGTGTGCAACCCGAGCGTATTGGCGATCGGTTTCCATTTCAGTATCCGCGCATCAACGTAGACCTCGTCGCCCTCGAGTTCGAACTTGACTTCGCGCAAGTCTGGATAGCGCACCGTCGCCGAGAATTTCTGCGGCCCGGTCGGCTGCACGAGCAAGGTTGCGGCAATATCTTCTCGAGTCAACGCTGTGTAGCCGTACGTGCCGATCGAGATCGTAGCCGCCAGTGCGCCCACAGCCATTAGCAGCAATCCGAATATCGTTCGCGAAATAAATCGAATTGGGCGTAGGCGAATCAGCGCGCCGATGCCCGATAACAACAGCAGCGCACCGAGCAGTGCAAGACCAATCGCGGCGATCCCAAACGGTGAGGCCCAAAGTTGTGTCAGTGCCATAAAGTCAGCTACAGGCTGGAATGATCTTTGCGTGTATTGCCGGTTACGGGCACTTGCCGTTTGTCAGATTTGCTGGCAATGCCGATTAGGTGTGGCAAACTTTCTGTCGCTGTACTTTACTTTTACCGGGAGAGAAAAACATGAATTTCATCATTTGGTTAGTTGTCGGCGGTTTGATCGGCTGGGTAGCAAGCATGATTATGCGCACCGATGGGCAGCAGGGCATCTTCCTCAATATTATTGTCGGTATCGTCGGTGCAATGCTCGGCGGCTGGCTGATCTCTCCTCTTGTGGGCGTTCCCACGATTAATCAGGGCTCCTTAAGCGTAGGTGCATTGGTCGTTTCATTGCTTGGCGCTGTAATTCTGCTGGCGATCGTCAATCTGTTTCGCCGCGGCACTGCTCGCTAAGAGAGCGTGTAACGTGTGAAGGGCGGGCATATGCCCGCCCTTTTCTATTTCTGCGGTGACTTTTTGTTCGGTCTGCGGCTACACCACGACCTCGCGCATCCCGCCCGGTGACAACCGTCTGCGCGATTGCTGCGGCCAGTGCGGCACCGTGCATTACATCAACCCGCGCCCTGTGGTTGGAACAATTCCGATGTGGCGCGATCAAGTTCTGCTGTGCAAGCGCGCGATCGAGCCACGTCTCGGCAAGTGGACTCTGCCTGCCGGCTTCATGGAAACAGGCGAAACCACAGCCGAGGGCGCTCTGCGCGAAACCGTGGAAGAGGCAGGTGCCCACGTCACGCTGGGGCCGCTGTTTTCGATGATCGATGTCCCCCATGTGCAGCAAGTTCACATCTTCTTTCGCGCCGAACTGCTGGATACGCATTTCTCAGCCGGGACCGAGAGCCTTGAGGTGCAGCTGTTCACGGAGAACGAAGTTCCGTGGAAGGACATCGCGTTTCGAACCGTCTCAACTACGCTGGAGCTCTACTTCGCCGACCGAGCGCGCGGTGAGTTCGGTGTTCACACGCGCGCAATCGTCGTCGCGCCGGCTGCGCACGTGATGCGCGCATGATTCCGTGGCTTGCGCCGGGCCAGCCGTTCCCTCCGGTGTCGGCTGCGCTTCAGACCCCAAACGGATTGCTCGCGGCAAGTGCAGAGTTAACTGCCGATCGTTTGCTCGCCGCGTATCCGCAGGGAATCTTTCCGTGGTACTCGGACGAGGAGCCTGTCTTATGGTGGTCGCCCGATCCACGCATGGTGCTGTTTACCGGCGAGTTCAAGATTTCTCGCAGCTTGTCGAAAACTCTGCGTAAAGCCGCACATGACACGTCGATCGAACTTCGCGTTGACGCCGACTTTGACGCAGTCATTCAAGCCTGTGCTCAGCCACGCGGCGACGACGCCGGCACATGGATCACTGACGGGATTGCCGACGCTTACATGGAACTGAACCGTCGCGGCCTGGCGCACTCGATCGAGACCTGGGTCGGAGGCGAGCTAGTGGGAGGTCTATACGGCGTGGCGCTCGGCCGTATGTTCTACGGCGAGTCGATGTTCTCGCGCGTGCCCGATGCATCGAAGATTGCGCTGGCTGCACTTGTGCACGTGATGCGAGCCGAGCGCGTGCGAGTGATAGACTGCCAACAGAACACGCGACACCTCGCGTCGCTTGGAGCGCGCGAAATTTCGCGTCGTGAGTTTGTGAGGCATTTGAGCGAGTCCGTACGCGCCCCGCCGATAAACTGGACGGCGTACGCGAAGCGACCGCTGAATGCATTGCTGGTTGACTTCTGAAAGCGACTTTGACCTCGACCGACTGACGTGGCCAATCTCAAGGAGTTGCCCTTTTCGGCGTTGCAGTTTTACGCAACCGCGCCGTATCCATGCAGCTATCTTGAGCATCGCCAGGCTCGCTCGCAGGTCGCCACTCCCGCGCACCTGATCAACGCTGACGTTTACAGCGAGCTGGTCAAGATGGGGTTTCGCCGCAGCGGAATTTTTACCTATCGTCCGTATTGCGACGGTTGCCGCGCGTGTGTCCCGGTACGCGTTCCGGTCGCGGAGTTCGAAGCGAACCGAACGCAGCGTCGTGCCTGGCTTCGACACCGCGCGTTGACGTCGCGCGTCGCATCGCTTGCGTTTGATCATGAGCACTACGACCTGTATCTACGCTATCAGTCGACGCGCCACGCCGGTGGCGGCATGGACAACGACAGCCGCGAACAGTATTCGCAGTTTCTTTTGCAAAGCAAGGTTAATACGCGGCTGGTCGAATTTCGTGATCCGTCGCCGCCGGGTGTCGATGGCGTCGGAACGTTGCGCATGATCTCGATCATCGACGTATTGAACGACGGGCTGTCGTCGGTCTACACGTTTTTCGATCCGGACGAGCTCGCAACGAGCTACGGCACGTACAACATTCTGTGGCAGATCGAACAGGCCAAGGCGCTGTCGCTACCCTACCTGTATCTCGGCTACTGGATCTCCGATAGCCCAAAGATGGCCTACAAGGCGACGTTCCGACCGGTCGAAATGCTGAAGGGCGGACGCTGGGAGCGCCAGAGCGACGCTGGCGCTACTTAAGAAGGGGCCTCGTAGAATTCGCGCGTGCTTTACAAGCTCACGCGCCCCCTTCTCTTTTCGCTTGATGCCGAAGCTGCGCACGAACTGACGTTGACCGCATTACAACGCGGCCACACCCTCGGGCTCGCGCGTTGGATCGCGGCGCGCGTCGACCCGTTGCCAGTGAGCGTGATGGGGCTTCACTTTTCAAATCCCGTTGGGTTGGCCGCAGGCTTGGACAAAACCGCCGCGCATATCGACGCCCTTGGAGGCCTCGGATTCGGATTCATCGAAGTCGGAACTGTCACCCCGCGACCACAGCCTGGCAACGCCAAGCCGCGCATGTTTCGGCTAACTCGGTCGCAGGCACTGATCAACCGCATGGGCTTCAACAACGAAGGCGCCGATCAGTTCGTCGCCAATGTGCAGCAGCAGCGCATGTTTCGAGATCGAGGCGGCATCGTCGGTCTCAATATCGGCAAGAACGCAGACACGCCGATCGAGCGTGCGCTAGAGGACTATCGCGCGTGCCTGCGCCGTGTTTACGATGAAGCGGACTACGTGGCAGTGAACGTTTCGTCGCCGAACACCAAGGAACTGCGTTCACTGCAAAGCGCACGGCAACTCGACGGATTACTGACCGGGCTTACTGAAGAACGCAAGCGCCTCGAAGACCGCTACGGTAAACGCGTACCCATCGCCGTCAAAATTGCTCCGGACCTGGCCGATTCATCGGTGCCGCAGATCGCCGACCAGCTGGTCGAACAGCAAATTGACGCGGTGATTGCAACCAACACGACGATTGAGCGCAGCAAAGTGATCGGCCTGAAGCATGCAGATGAGTCGGGCGGGCTTTCGGGTCGCCCACTGACTGAACGTGCCACCCAGGTCGTGCACCTGTTGGCGAGCCACCTGCAAGGTGCGCTACCGATCATCGGCGTCGGCGGGATCATGAGCGGCTCCGACGCCGTGGAAAAAATCCAGGCAGGTGCTTCATTAGTACAGCTGTACACCGGTTTCATTTACTCGGGGCCCGATTTGGTGGCGGAGTGCGTCGAAGCCATCCGCCGAAGCAAATGCGTTGTTTCATCGCCGCCTGGCCCGAAGAGCCGACGCGCCTAGCGTTGTCCTCATTGTCGGACGATGTTCGCAAACGCGTTGAACATCGCCGCGCATCACGCCCCGATGATTTTCATCTCACGCTTGCCTTCATCGGCGACCTCGCCGATGACGTAGCTTTCGATCTCTCCGATGCAATTGCGAAGTTGCGCTGCAAGCCCTTTGCCTTCCAGCTCGACACGCTTGGATTTTTCAAGGAGGCAGGCGTCGTATGGATAGGCGCTGCGCGTGAAACGACGAAGCCGCTCACCGATCTCAGCGACCGAGTCCGTGGATCGCTTGACCAGATGAACATCGCCTACGATCGGCGGCCGCTGGCACCGCACGTAACGCTGTTGCGCGGGGTTAAGAGCTTCGTCGCGGAGAAAGTCGAACCGATTAGCTGGCGTATCGGTTCGATCGCGCTGTATCGCTCCAGCCCGGCGCGACAACAGTCCCGATACGTGCGCGTCGAACGTTAGAAGGTGCACCCGCTGCAACCCAACCTCACGGCGCCCTAGTCGCTTTTCGTATCGTGATATAAAACGCTCAAATGTCGCGACGCACAATGCCAGCTAGCCCACCGCGTGAGCCCTCGTCGGACGCTGCGCGCCCGGCCGCTGTGCGAGACCCGACGGCAATCCAGGTCATCGAGCGAATGATGGCGTTGCTCGATGCGCTATCCGCCCACTCCGATCCGGTCAGCCTTAAGCATCTGGCTCGCGCTACTGGGTTGCATCCGTCGACTGCGCATCGGATCTTGAATGACCTGGTCATCGGCCGTTACGTGGATCGGGCCGACACGCCGGGTTCGTATCGCCTCGGCATGCGCCTGCTCGAGCTCGGCAACCTGGTCAAAGCTCGCCTGTCGGTGCGCGAAGCCGCACTCGAGCCGATGCGCGAGCTGCACAAGCGTACCGGGCAGACGGTCAATCTGTCGGTGCGCCAGGGCGATGAGATTGTGTACATCGATCGCTCGTACAGCGAGCGCTCGGGCATGCAGGTGGTGCGCGCGATCGGCGGACGCGCTCCACTGCATCTGACGTCGAGCGGCAAGCTTTTCCTGGCGCTGGACGATCCGCGACTGGTTCGCGCCTATGCAACGCGCACCGGGCTTGCCGGCCACACGCGCAACAGTCTGACGGACGTCGGCAAGCTAGAGCGCGAGCTATCGATGGTCCGCACGCGCGGATATGCGCGCGACAACGAGGAGCTTGAAGTCGGCGTGCGGTGTATAGCCGCCGGCATCCGTGATGATTCGAGCCGGCTGGTAGCGGGTTTGTCGGTGTCGGCACCTGCAGAGCGAATGCAGGACGACTGGATTGCCGAGCTATTGCAAACAGCCGGCAGAATTTCAGCAGGACTTGGCTATGTCAAACAACCAGGCGAGCCGCCTGTCTAGCCGAATGTGAATACGGCGCGCGTCGGCGCGTTACATCGTGCGACGCGGCGAGTTCGCAGCGGCCGGAGCCGACGCTTTGGACAGCCCATGAGACTCTAGGAAGGCTCGGATGCGTTCGGCGTCTCCGAGCCGCGAATATTTTCCTACCGAATCAAGCAGCACCATCACGACGCGCTTGCCTTCAATGACTACCTGCATCACCAGGCAACGGCCCGCTGCGGAAATGTAGCCGGTCTTTTGCAAGCCGATCTCCCACTCCGGATTGTCAGTCAGCCTATTGGTGTTGCGATAGCTGACCGTGCGCTTGCCGACTGCCAGTGCCAGCTCACCGCTCACTGAATATTGGCGAATGACATCGTGCTCGTAGGCAGCCTTGACCAGACGCACGAGATCACTTGCGCTCGACCGATTCTCCGAAGATAAGCCGGTCGGGTCAGCAAAATGCGAATCGTTCATTCCGAGCAGGCGCGCCTTCGCGTTCATAGCTTCGACGAAACGTGACACGCCGCCCGGGTAGGTGCGCCCCAGCAACTGAGCAGCGCGATTTTCCGACGACATCAAAGCCAGATGCAGCGCAGTGCCACGCGTAATTTCGAATCCAGGCCGCAAATTGGAGCGGATGCCCGCTTTGCACCAGCTCATCCTGGGACACCTGCAACTCTTCCGAAAGCGGCAAATCGGCCTCGACCGTCACCAGCGCGGTCATCAATTTGGTAACCGAAGCGATCGGAAGAACAGCGTTCTTGTTCTTCTCGAACAACACTTCGTTGGTGTCTTGGTCAACGACCAATGCCACCGAGGATCTCAAATCGAGCGGGTCGTCGCCCCGATGCAGGCCCGCCAAATGGCCTTCGGAAGGACTCATGATCTGCGTGATCAGCGGCCGCTTGCGGGTCGACTTGATCGGCGCACGGCCGGCCGGAATCGTGCCGCGCACCCTACTCTGGGCCTTAGCCTTGGTGATGGTCTTCGCGGCCGGCGAGTTGGCTTCGGCTGCGTTAGCTTCGTGCATGCCCGCCGATGCGGCGAGCATGCATGCTCCAATTAACAGTGCGACGATAGAACGCAACTCAATTCTCCGCTTCGGTACGTCTGGGTTTGAAGCAGACCATAATTCGATGCTGGTCTACCCCAGGTTAATCGGCGTAAATACCGGCTTTCTTGATGACCGGCCCCCACTTCTCAATCTCGCTCTTCAGATGAGACGTCAATGCGGCAGGAGTGATCAGGTCGACCGGATAAACGGTCGCACCGAGCTCTGACATTCGGGTACGAAAAACCACATCCTTCGAAGCGTCCTGCATCGCAGCAACGAGCTTGTCGAGGGCAGCTTTCGGAGTGCCCTTGGGTGCATAAACCGCGTGCCAAATGCCGACTTCAAAGCCTTTCAATCCACCCTCCTGCATCGTCGGCAGTTCAGGCAATGTCGGCACACGCTTCGCGCTCGTCACCGCATACGCCTTGACCGATCCGGCTTTGATCTGGCCGGTGGTATTGGTGGTCTGATCACACAGGAAATCGACCTGCTTGCCGAGAATTGCATTCATCGCATCCGCAGTCCCCTTAAACGGCACCGTGGTCACGTCGGCTTCGATCGCGCTCTGAAACATCAGACCGCATAGGTGCGAGGCCGCCCCGAGTCCCGCGTTGGCAAGATTGAGCTTGGATTTGTTGGCCTTTACGTAGGCAACGAACTCACGAAAATCCTTGGCCGGAAAATCCGAGCGAGCAATCATCGTCATCGGCACATCGACAATCAAACCGATCATCTCGAAATCAGTCTGGGGGTTGTAAGCGAGCTTTCGATACAGCGCCGGCGCCGTCGACATTCCGATGTGATGCAGCAGTACTGTGTACCCGTCGGGCGCAGCGTTCTTCACGCGGGTCGCACCCACGGTGCCGCCGGCGCCACCGACGTTCTCCACGATAACGGGTTGACCCAGCGATTTGGTCATCGCCTGGCCGAGCGAGCGGGCCACTGTGTCGGTGGGTCCACCCGCGGTGAACGGCACCACGACCGTAACTGGCTTTACCGGATAGCCTTGGGCCGTGACTACGCCGGCAGTGGCTAGCAATGCAATTGCAGCCAGTGGCCGCAGCGTCCTGATCATCTTGTCTCCTGTTCCCTGGTACCCCAGATGCGGCGGCGCCACTCTTGGTGTGGCTCTGGCCGTTCAGCGCGGCGATTCTAACCGCGCTTTTGGTGTCAAGGGTGCGTTTTCGCTGCGATGACCATCGGGATTAACGCTTGCCAGTCCGCGACTTAGCGCAAAGAGTTCGCGCAAAGTCGTATGCACTAGCGGTACATGTATTCGCGGGTAAGCGGAACGTCCGATGCGCCGGGGCGGGCCTGCCGCGAGCCCAGCAGCTGATAAATCGACATCCAGCCTTGCGCGAAGCCGTACGCCGATCCTGCCAGATAGGCGCGCCAGATGCGCAGCGTGCGATCGGTCACCAGCCGCGCCGCATCCGTGACTCGTGCGTCGAGTCGACGCGACCAGTGCTCCAGCGTTCTCGCATAGTGTGCGCGCAGCGCTTCGACGTCGACTATCTCAAAGCCGGCGCGCGACATTTCACGCGTGGCAACGTGCAAGTGCGGCAGCTCCCCGTGCGGGAACACGTATTTGTGCACGAAGTCGCCAACGCCGCTGCCGATCGGCCGGCCGTCGAGGTCGGCCGACGTGATGCCGTGATTCAAGAAAAGTCCACGATCGCGCAATACGCCCGATACCGACGCGAAATATTCGCGCAAGTTGGCGAGTCCGACATGCTCGAACATGCCGACACTGGCGACTTTGTCAAACGCATCGGCGCCAAACCGCTTTTGCAGCTGGCGGTAGTCGAGCAGATGCACTTCGACACGTTCGGCGAGCCCTTCTGCCGCGATCCGCTCGCGCGCAAGGTCATACTGGCTTTGCGACAGCGTGATACCAACGGCGCGCACCCCGTAATCGCGCGCCGCGTGCAGGATCAATCCGCCCCAGCCGCAGCCGACATCGAGGAAGCGCTCGTCCTTGAGGAGCCGAAGCTTGCGGCAGATGTGATCGAGCTTTGCGCGCTGCGCCTCGTCGATCGATTCGTCGCCGCTCCTGAAGTAGGCGCACGAATAAACCATCCGCTCGTCAAGCCACAGGCGGTAGAACTCGTTGCCGACGTCATAGTGATATCCGATGGCTGCCCGATCCTGGCGAGACGAGTGTTTGAACAGCATGTGCGCAACCCGCTGCGCCGGATTTGAGCCGGCGGCATCGGCTATCCGCTCGGCCAACGGCACCGCCTCGAGAAAATCACCTTCGACGTCGACGCGGCCCTGAACGTAGGCCTCGGCCAGCGAAGCAAGCGTCGCATCGGCCAGTTGGGCAAGCATCGCGCGGTCGCGGATAAATAGCTTGATGCGCGCCGGCAGGCCAAAGCCGATGCGCGAGCCATCCGGCAGTACGACTTCGAGCGGGACGCCGCCTGAGGCAATCACCGATTCTGCAAGCCGCGCTACGCCGGAGTGCACGGCGCGCTCTGCGATGCCGGTATCAGAAATGAAACCGCGTGCGATCCACATAGTCACTCCTCAGAGGTTGCAGAATGGGCGGGCCGGACAACTTAACTTAACTCGGGCGGGCTCCCGCCAATGATAATGATCAGAGGGCGGGTGCGCCCACGTCAATCGCATCAGATCGCTGCCGCGATTGCCTTGCCGAGATCGACGGTTCCAGCCGTACCGCCGATGTCGCGTGTCAGTGGAGCATGCATTGGACCCGCCGCCAGCGTCGTCTCCACCGCAGCCAGCACGGCGGCGCCCGCCTCTGCGTATCCGAGCCAATCGAGCATCATCGACGCGGTCCAGATCTGCCCAATTGGGTTTGCAATGCCCTGCCCCGCGATATCGGGCGCCGAACCGTGCACCGGCTCGAACAACGACGGCGCCGAACGGTCCGGGTTCAAGTTCGCCGAAGGGGCGATGCCGATCGTGCCGGTGCACGCCGGCCCGAGGTCCGACAGGATGTCGCCAAACAGATTGGATGCGACCACGACGTCGAACCAGTCCGGGTTGCGAACGAAATGCGCCGTCAGGATATCGATGTGAAACTTGTCGACCTGCACCCGCGGGTGGTGCTTCGCCATCTCCTCGACCCGCTCATCCCAGTACGGCATCGTGATCGAAATGCCATTACTTTTCGTCGCCGACGTCAGATGCTTCTTTGGACGTTTGCCGGCGAGGTCGAACGCGAAGCGCAGCACACGATCAACGCCGTGGCGCGTCATCACCGTTTCCTGCACGACAACTTCGCGCTGCGTACCCTCGAACATGCGGCCGCCGATCGACGAGTATTCGCCTTCGGTGTTTTCGCGCACGACGACAAAATCGATCGCCTCCGGCGGCCAGGGGCTCCCATTCCGATCGACCAGAGGAGAACGAATTCCCGGCATCAACTTGCATGGACGCAAATTGACGTATTGGTCGAACTCGCGCCTGAACTTGATCAGCGAGCCCCAGAGAGACACATGGTCCGGCACGGTCGCCGGCCAGCCGCACGCGCCGAAGAAAATCGCGTCGACACCTTCGAGTCGTGACTTCCAGTCGGCCGGCATCATGTCGCCGTGCTTCACGTAGTAGTCGCAGCTCGCGAAGTCGTGGTGCTCGAAGGAAAGATCAATCGAGAACCGACGCGCCGCGGCGTCGAGCGCGCGTAATCCTTCCGGCACCGTTTCCTTCCCGATGCCGTCGCCGGCGATCACCGCAATCGTCTTCGTTACCCTCATCATTCCGCGCTAGTTCCACAAAGCGCGCGAATCCCGATACGGGCTCGCGCTCGGTCACCAGCTCATTTTCGATCTTGGACATGTCGGCATAGCCGAGCGACATGCCGCACACGACCATCTCGGTTTCGGGCAGTGCAGCTCGCGTGCAATGACGCGGTGAAACTGCGTGAACGCCGCCTGCGGACACGTGTCGAGTCCGCGCGCGCGGGCCGCTACCATGACGTTCTGCAAGAACATCCCGAAGTCGAGCCAGCTGCCCTGCTCCAGGATGCGGTCGATCGTGAAGATGATGCCGACCGGCGCATCGAAGAACACGTAGTTGCGTCCGTGCTGTGCGTGCATTTTCGCCTTGTCGTCGCGGCCGATTTCGAGCAGTCCGTACAAATCCCAGCCGATCTTGCGCCGCCGTGCCAGATACGGATCAACCCACTTGCGTCGGGTAGTACGCGTACTCCTCGGTGTGTTGCTTACGCTGTTCCGCGTCGTTGTAGACAGCCAGGATCGCGTCGCTCAGCCTCGCCTTCGCCGCGCCGGTCAAGACAATCAGCTTTCCAGGGCTGCGTGTTGGTGCCCGATGGGGCGCGCGATGCCAGCTGCAGGATCTCTTCGACGGTTTCGCGCGGCACCGGAGTCGGAAGAAACGCGCGCACCGATTGACGCGTAGCGATCGCATGATCAACGATCGCCGGATCACCGACATCCCTGCGATCGCGGTTCGGCATATCGTTCATGCGATGAGCTCTTGAAGCGAAGCCCGCAGTCGGCGGAAGCAACGGCACCGGCTTGAGCGTCGCGCGATCGACGTAGACGTGGACGAAATGCCCCTGCGCGCTGGCAACCTGTGCGCCTTCTGCGAAGATCGCGATTTCGTAGCGCACGCTGGATTTTCCCAGATGGCCCACTCGCAGTCCCACTTCGATGGACTGCGGGAAACGCGAGCGGCGACAGATACAGGCAATGCGTCTCGACGACGAATCCGCACAACGTTACTGCGTTGCGGGTCGAGCACACCGGCGCGAATCAGAAAGTCGTTGACCACCGTGTCGAAC
This sequence comes from uncultured beta proteobacterium, assembly GCA_963791315.1. Lineage (GTDB taxonomy): Bacteria > Pseudomonadota > Gammaproteobacteria > Burkholderiales > Burkholderiaceae_F > JACCZX01. Next base: position 330,394 of record CAWBRQ010000002.1, on the reverse strand, counting down.
CAGCTCAGGTACACGACGTTGTTGACATGGCCATAGGCGTCGTTGTCCATCCAGCGCGTCGTGACGCGCTGGAAATGCCGGTAGCCGGCACGCCCATGCGGCAGCTCACGCTTGTTGCTCACCGCTACTCCGATTGATGATGATCTTTACGGCTTCCTGTTAGTGAGTACCAATGCCACGCCCGCCGTAGTCACCAGTACACCGGCCCACGCAACCGGGCCAAGCATCTCGTCAAACATCAACCATGCCATGACCGCGGTGGTTGGCGGCGTCAGGTACATCAAGCTCGCCACTTCAGTAGCACGACCGCGCCGAATCATAACGAGCAACAGAGTAATGGCGACCAGCGACAGGGCGACGATTGACCATGCAAGCGCGAGCCAAAACTCCAGCGTGAAATCGACGACCAGCGATTCGGTCGCGACGGCAAACGGCAACAGAACCACGAACGACGCCGCGAACTGGATCAGGCTGCCGGTGCGCAGATCGACGTTACTGACATGCTTTTTCTGATACAGCGTTCCCGCCGTAATGCCGGCAAGCGCCAGAAAGTTAACGGCGAGCGCCAGCGGCTCAACGCCCGCGAGCGAGAGGCGGTCTGACAAGACGAGCGCGACACCGACAAAGCCGATCAGCAGACCGGCCCACTGCAGGCGCGACGCCCGCTCGTTGACCGTGAACGCCAGCAGGGCTGTCAACAGCGGTTGCGTGCCCACCAGCAATGCTGACACTCCGGCCGGCATTCCGAGCGCAATGGCGAGCCATACACCTCCAAGATACGTGGCTTGCAACAGAACGCCGACGACAGCGACATCGCGCCAGCCTTTGGCGTCATGCGGCCACGGCGCCCTGGCAACCGCGATGAGCGGCAGCAGGATCGCAATCGCGCCAGCGAAGCGATACAGCAGGAACGTCAGCGGCGGTGCGTGCGGCGCCGCGTACTTGGCGACGATAAAACCGGTACTCCACAGCAGTACAAAGGCCAGGGGCGTAACTGAAAGCCATACACCCTGGCGGGCGACCGAACGTGACTCAGGCACTAGAGCCTCGGCCGGCGGGGCTGCTTTTGCGCCATCTGGCCGATTTTAGTGCGTTGCATCAAAAACACTTGACTTAGCCCTCATAGCCCCTAAAATTCGGTTTGTGCATTGCAGCAATCGCAATAGCCGAGCCCTCAGAAGGGCCGAAACTTTTATCACCATGAGGAGTAATCAAATGTTTGCAACCCCCGCACAATTTACGGAAATTCAAAAAGGTCAGATGGACGCCGCGATCGCGCTGAGCCAGACCTGGTTTGACACCGCCGAGCGTTTCATGGAACTCAACCTTGCGGCCGCCAAGGCGACGCTGGAAGAGTCAGTCCAGCGCACGCAAGCGATGTTGTCGGTTAGAGACGTTCAAGAACTGCTCGCGCTGTCCGGCGGACTGACGCAGCCGACGCTTGAGAAAGCAGTCAGCTATTCGCGCAACGCCTACAGCATCGCGAATGGCGCCAGCGGCGAAGTGTCCCGCATCGTCGAGGCGCAGATCGCCGAGAACAACAAGCAAGTCGCTCAATTGATCGATTTTGCTTCGAAAAACTCGCCGGCCGGCTCCGAGACGGCAGTTTCGATGTTGAAAGGCGCCGTTGCCGCTGCCAACACTGCCTATGACACGTTCGCACGCGCGACGCGTCAAGCGGTTGAAATGGCGGAGTCGAACGTGTCCGCCGCCACAGCAGTGACGATGAAAGCTGCCTCGGCTGCTAATGACTCGGCCAAGTCGTCGAGCAAGCGCAAAGCTCACTAATCGGTCCGCGCTTGGTTTTTGAGAGGTAACAGCCACCCAAGGTCGTTGCAGAACGCGCGAAGTTGACAGCAAAACCTGATCAACTTCGCGCTTGCTGAGCAGTTGAAGGAGAGTACAAAGTCGGTGTAACGGCTGTCTCCTTGGCACCACTGTCTGGTTTAACCAGACTCTCTGTCTCCTCCTTGGGTGGTGCTTTCCGAGCCCGATCTCTCACCAGATCGGGCTTTTTTTATCTCTGTCTCACTGTTCCAGGGCTGCCGCTTTGAGCGCCCTGCGCCTGCGAATTGCCTCGCGCATTGCGTTCATCAGGACGTCAGGCGAGCAAGGCTTTGCTAGCACGATAAAGCGACGCGCCGCCGCTTCCTGCAGCTGATTGGTGTACCCAGTCATCAGCACGACCTGAATTTCCGGATAGCGCCTGCGAAGGTATTCAGCGAGTCCCAGGCCGTCGAGCTCGCCCGGCATTGCCATGTCACTCAGCACGATGTCGAACTTGCTCGGTTCGGCATCGACGATGATGCGCGCCGCGTCTCCGCTCGACGCCCATCTGACGGTGCAGCCCACCGTTTGCAACAGGGGCTGCGTGGCAACCGCGACTTCCTCGTTGTCCTCCACCAGCAGGATGTTGCAATCGAGCTTGTCATCCTCCGGCTTACTGAGCACGTCGACCACTGGGGGCCCGGGCTCGGTGGCAGGCAAGTAAAGACTGACACGTGTGCCTTGCCCGCGCGCCGAATCAACGCGCGCTGTCCCCCCGGCTTGCGCGCACAGTCCGTAGACCTGGCTCAGCCCAAGCCCTGTCCCCTGGCCCGCAGGCTTTGTCGTGAAAAACGGTTCAAAAATTCGGTCTGTTAACTCCGGATCGATACCGCTGCCGCTATCTGCCACGGTCACCACGACGAACTCGCCCGCGATATCGATCTCGCCCGGCGCCGCGTTGCGCGCGGCTCAACGTCAATTGCCCGTCCGTCCGGCATTGCGTCCTTCGCATTGACGGCGAGGTTGATCACAGCGAGTTCGAGTTCGGCCGGATCGACCAGAACCGCCTTCGCTTTCTCGTCCACGGCTGCCGAGGATTCAATGCGCGGCCCGAGCGTCGGTGCGATCAACGCGAGCAATGCCGGCAGGCGCTCCTGCAGCGAAATGACTTCGGGTTGCAACGGCTGACGGCGCGCAAAGGCCAGCAATTGCCTGGTCAGTCGTTCACCCGACGACACCGCGCGCCCGATTGCCGCCAGTTGCTTGCTGTCCACCATTTCGGGATCAAGACGGCGCATCAGGTGCAGGTTATTGCTCACGATCGTCAGCAGATTGTTGAAATCGTGCGCCACGCCACCGGTCAGTCTTCCCAGTGCTTCGAGCTTCTGCACGTGGTGCAACGTATTTTCAATACGCGCGCGTTGTTCGACCTCGCGCTGCAAACTTTGCTGCGCCGCCAACTCGCGTCGGGTCCGTCGCAGCGCGACCCACACGACATACACCAGCGCCATCGAAATCGGAAACGTAAAAGCAGCCAGCACCGCAAGTTGGCGCTGCCATCCCGCAATAATCGCTTCACGATCGACTCCGGCCAGAACGTAGATCGGATAGCGTTCCAACCGGCGAAACGCGTTTATTCGATCCTCACCGTCGACCGAAGACACACCCTCGATTCGTCCTTGGACATGGCCTGCGGACATTGCTTTCAACAGTGCACTGTTGCTATCGAGTTGCGCCTTGTCGGGCGGCAGCGCGGGCCAGCGCGCAAGCACCGCGCCGTCGCTGCGCGTCATCATCACCATCAAACCTGGCGCGTCGCGCGCCATGCCACGGTAAAACTCGGAGAAGTACGCGGGATACAGTGAAATAGAGACCACGCCGGCGAACTTGCCGTTGCGGTCCCAGCGGTGCGAGACATCGAAGAACGGCTCGCCGGTGGTACGCGAAACAAGTGCCTCGCTAATAAAGATGCCGGGGCGGCCCGCCTGATGCCAACGAAAATACTCCCGATCTGACGCATCCACCTTCGGCACCGGAACAAGACGGTTCGACGCGAGCAGCGTGCCGCCAGAATCTAGCAGCGCCATGCTCTGCACTTGTTGCAGACTCGAAGCTAGCGTCACCAACTTTGCGTGCAGCTCGGGTTCGCGTGCAGACACTTCTTCCGGCTCCATTGTTGCCACGAAGTCGAGCACCGCTCGTGTCATCGATTCGTTGTTCTCCATGATCTTCGAGGCATGTTCCTGCGCGATGCGCGCCTCTCGATCAACGCGCAATCGCGCATCGTCAAATGCCTGCCCGTAGAAAATCCCGGCGGCGACCATGAACAGAAGCGTAGGCAAGATGACCGCCATCAGCATCGACAGACGAAGCGAACGCACGGTAAGTTGAGCCGACGCGGTCTCCGCGGCCGCGGCCGTGGCCGCGGCCGCTTCGTCGCGGCCCTGACCGCTAAAAAACGCGACCAGGAAGGCGGCCGGAACGAACGCGGCGAATTCTTCCCAGCCGAAATCGGAAGCGAGCACCGGCGGAGTCCACGGTGCTAACAGCCAAAGTGCGCACGCGAGCGCAGTCATTGCACCCGTCGTAATACCCGAGAAGAACGCCACGATGGCGACCGCGGGAAACGCGGTAATAAATGGGAGCCCGGTGCCAAGCCAGGGCGTCAAAAGATTCCGCACGCCCATCGCTATCAGGGTCGCGACCAGAACGATTGCTGCTTGCCGCAGGCCAAACCGCCAGCGGCTCTGTGCCGACACGCCGAGCGGGCTCACCGGCCGGTTGGTCGCCCGCATTACGGGCTGACCTCTGCACCCAGAGCCAGCACCCCATCGCGCAGCTTGTTGAACGCATGCTCTACGATCGACCCGTCGGCGCCTCGCACGCCCAGCTCGACGTGCCGTCGCGCCGGCTTACCGTCGGCTCCGTCGCCGACCGACGGCAGGCTGAAAGAATGGACCCCAGGAAACCCGAGCTCGACGTCTTCCATCAGTGGCGTCAGCAGCGACTCCGCTACTTCAAAAACGATCAGCGAACGTTCAACGCTCGAATGACTGTTGAAGTATTGAGCGTAGTGAGTGTCGAGCACCCACTCGATCATGGGCCACGCCATCACCGGAAAGCCGGGCAAGAACCAATGATTTCGGATCGAGAAACCTGGAATGCGATTGAACGGATTCGGAATGATCGCAGCCCCGGACGGAAAATCCCCCATCTTCAAACGCTGCTGATTTTCAGGCGTGCCCATATCCGCTGTGCCATGGCCCTTTCGCGCCATTTCTGCGCAACGCTCGGCGATTAGCGCAGCCGCCTGCGGGTGCAGATGCAGCGGCACGTCGAGGGCGGCAGCGGCGGCCTGCCGCGTGTGATCGTCTGGTGTGGCGCCGATGCCACCACAACTGATGATGATGTCGTCACTCGCAAACGTACGACGATACAAAGCAGTCAGGGCGTCACGATCATCTCCGATGTAGTGCGACCAAGCGAGTCGCAGGCCTCGACCACCCAGTAGCTCGATGATCTTGGTCAGATGCTTGTCCTCGCGCTTGCCGGACAAGATCTCATCGCCAACGATCACCAAGCCGAAGCGCACGCACCGTTGTGGCACCGTCATGCACCACCTCTTAGTGCGCACGACGAGGACACAAACTCATTTTTATTCGGCGTCACGCGAACTCCCCTCTGTCCCTTAAATTCTAATTGACGCAACGATTGTTTCCGGAAAAAAGCATGCAACGCTCGCGCGCTTTAGCGGTCCAAAGCGCAAGAACGGGAGACGCTAATGCAGCTTTCTGAGAGATGCGAGTCACGTTTCTATGTTTTAATCAAGAGGCCTACAAGCACCGGCCGTTATTTTCGGAGGTAGACGATGGCATCCGGCGTTAAGTCAATTAGTGTTTTGGCTGCCGCACTCATGGCCGCCGGCTGCGCATCGCTGAATGTAGCGAGCGACGGCGCAACCAAAGCATCCGGCGGCGACCTCAAAACGCCGGCGGCTTCGGCGCAGGCACCTGCAGTTGACGTGCAGGTTGTGACCGCGCAGTTCGGCGTGTTTGGCGCCGATCCCACTGGCCGCCGCCTGCTGTACGAAACCGACAAGTTTCCCGCCATACCTGCCGCGCCGTACGGTTGGTACATCCTCTTCAAAACAAGCAAGCCCACAGTCGTCTGGCGCGAAGAATTCGAGTTGCCCGAGGCACCTCCTACGTGGGGTCCGGGCGAGGCGATGGGAATTTTCAGTATTTCGCCTGACCGCAAGACTGCGGTCACGGAGCGCATCATTCCGACTCGACTCGGCTTTATCGCGAACGAGTGGCGCTACGCGCCGGGCGATCCGATTGGTGCCCACAAGATGCGCGTGTACATCGACGGTCAGCTGATTCGCGAATTCAGTTTCGATATCGAGAAAGGCCCCGACGATCAGCGCGGTACCCGCCGCGGGCCAAATCGCAGCGATTCGAAGTCCTCGACCTGATCCCCAGGCGGCGCCGCTACCTCGCAGCTTCGCGCTGCGTTAGCGGCTGGCGCTTTCCCAGAATTTTTGCAGACGCTTGACGCTTACCGGCATCGGCGTCTTCAATTCCTGTGCGAAAAGCGAAACACGCAGCTCTTCAAGTAGCCAGCGAAACTCATCGAGTCGCGGGTCACTGACTCCCTTACGCGCGCTGACAGCGCGTTGCCAGGGGGTGACTAGGGCCTGAACCTCGTTCGTCCGAGCCTATGTCACGCGCCGGATCAGCCTTTGCTTTGTCGATGCGCAGTTCGATTGCCTTTAGGTAGCGCTGAAACTGAGCAAGTTGCAGCGGTGGCGTGAGCACGATGAAATCCCGCGCGAAAAGCTGCGCCAGTTGCTGCTCAACGTCGGCTACCAGGCGCGGAAATGTTTTCAGTGCCGGAAGCTTGCGCGCGATTGTTCCGGCTTGTTCGACGATAGCTGCCACGAGCTCGCGCGAGCTCCTGCGCTATCAGGTTGAGCTTGCCCCGCGCCTCCTCTTTTCGCTCGATAAACGATGCCCGGTCCGTCGGCAGCGGAAGGACCAGGCACGTGCGATCAAGCGCAGCCGTGACGATTTGCTCGCGCAGCTCCTCGAAGCTCGGCAACGCTGTCGCAAGCCACGCGATCGTCGCCGCACGCACCTGCGTCATCTGCAAGCTCGACAAACTTCTCTCCAGAAATTTCACCTGGTCCTTCAATTGCAACCGGAACAGCCGCCGCAATCCAGCGCGGTGCTGCGCGCCGGCACGCGCCGGCGTATCGAATACCTCGATCGAACAATGCGTCACATGATCCACCAGCGCGGGATAGCCGACCAGCGTCTGGCCGTCGCGCTGAAGCTCGAGCACGTCGGGTAGCTCACCGAAATCCCAGTCGATAATCCGATCGTGCAATTTTTCGGACACCGTATCGTCACGACGGCACGACCCGCTGAAAGGTCGCACGCGCCTGCCCGCCAAGCTCTGATCTCAGCTGCGCGAGGTTGCGTCCCATCGCCAGTTGTCGGCCTTGCTCGTCGACCACCTTGAAATTCATCTGCAAGTGCGCCGGCAGCGATTCGCGTTTGAAATCGGCGGGCTGGCATGCGAGACCGCGCTCGCTTCGGATATCCGCGATCAGCGCGCCGATCAACGATTGCGCAGTCTGCTTGCCAGCACGTTCGACAAACGCGGCTGCATAGTCGGGCAACGGCACCAGATGACGGCGCAGTTTCTGCGGAAGCGACTTAAGCATCAGGTGCACTTTTTCCTTCAACATGCCCGGCACCAGCCACTCGCATTGCTCGGCATCGACCTGATTGAGCGCGATCAGCGGCACCGTCATCGTGACGCCGTCGCGTGGGCTGCCCGGCTCGAAGTGATAATCGATCGGTAATCGCAACTCGCCACCGATGCCGCGCAACACGATCTGCTTCGGAAAAAGATCGGTCGTGATGCCGGCTGCCTGATGCCTCATCACCTCGTCGCGCGATAGAGAACAACAGCTTCGGTTCGCTGCGCTCAGCGTTCGCGCGCCAACGTCTCGAAGTCCACACCCGTGTAGACGTCGGGCGGAATCAGGCGCTCATAGAATCCGAAGATCAGTTCGTCATCGACCAGAACGTCGAGCCGCCGGGTCTTGTGCTCGAGATCGCGGATTTGCCGGATCAGTCGTAGGTTGTGCGATAAAAATGACGCGCGTGTTTCGAATTCGCCTTCGACCAGCGCTTCGCGAATGAATAGGATTCGCGCCTGAGCAGCATCGATTGCTCCAAACGCGACTCGGCGCTGTGCGTAGACCACCAGCCCGTAAAGCGTCGCGCGCTCGAATGCGACCACTTCGGCGCGTTTCTTTTCCCAATGCGGATCGGTATGGCTCTTTTTCAGCAGATGCGCGCCGACGCGCTCGAGCCAAGCGGGTTCTATCGTCGCAATCGTTCGCGCATAAAGGCGCGACGTTTCAACAAGCTCGGCGGCGACAATCCATCGACCCGCTTTCTTTAGCAGCGCCGATCCGGGCCAGATAAAGAACTTGATGCCTCGTGCGCCGGCGTACGGCGGTTCGCCGCGCTCGGCGTCCGCAATGCGCGTGCCGATATTTCCCAACAGCCCCGCCAGCAACGCGATATGAACCTGCTCGAACGTCGCCGGCGATGGATTGATGCGCCAGCCGTGCTCGCCCGCGATCGTCGCCAACTGCGTATGTACATCGATCCACTCGCGAACGCGGCGCGGACTAAGAAAGTGGCTCTTCAGCTCATCGGTGAGTTTTCGATTCGACTTCTTATGGTCAATCTTGTCCTGCACGAACGTCCACAGCTTGACCAAGGACAAGAAATCGCTCTTGTCGTCGGCGAACCTGCGGTGCGCATTATCTGCGGCATCCTGTGCTTCCAACGGACGCTCGCGCGGGTCTTGTACCGACAGAGCAGCGGCGATGACAAGCAGTTCGCGCAGGCACTGCTGCTCGCGCGCGGCGAGCAGCATGCGTCCTACTCTTGGATCGAGCGGAAGCTTTGCAAGCTCGTGTCCGATTGACGTCAGCTCGTTGCGAGCATCGACTGCATTCAGCTCGGCCAGCAACTGGTAGCCGTCGGCGATCGCGCGTCCCGGCGGGGGCTCGACGAACGGAAACTTCGCTACGTCGCCGAGTCCGAGCGACTTCATTCGCAGGATGACGGCCGCCAGCGAAGACCGCTGCACCTCCGGATCGGTAAAGCGCGCGCGCTTCGCGTAGTCGTCTTCGCTGTAGAGCCGGATGCAAACGCCGTCGGCGACGCGGCCGCAACGGCCCGCGCGTTGATTCGCGGCGGCCTGCGAAATCGGCTCGACCTGCAATTGCTCGACCTTGTTGCGATACGAGTAGCGCTTTACGCGAGCAAGGCCAGTGTCAACAACATAGCGGATGCCCGGCACGGTCAGCGAAGTTTCGGCAACATTCGTCGCAAGCACGATGCGCCGCGCGCGCGAAGTCGGCTTGAACACGCGCTCCTGTTCCTCTGCCGAAAGACGCGCATAAAGCGGCAAGATGTCGGCGCCGGCAGGATGATGCTTGCGCAACGCCTCCGCGGCTTCGCGTATTTCGCGCTCGCCTGGCAGGAACACCAGTACGTCGCCACCACCGACACCGGCCAATTCGTCGACTGCATCGACGATGGCCTGCATCAGCGTGCGATCATCGACATCGTCTGCGCGTTCGGCATCGATCAGAGGTCGGTAGCGCAGCTCGACCGGATACAGCCGCCCCGAGACTTCGATGATCGGCGCCGGTCCATTCGCATCGGCAAAGTGCTGCGCAAAGCGACCGGCGTCGATCGTCGCCGAAGTGATGATGACTTTCAGATCAGGACGCTTGTTCTCGGGGCCATACAGCAGTTGCTTGATGTAGCCGAGCAGGAAGTCGATATTCAACGAGCGCTCGTGCGCCTCGTCGACGATCAACGTGTCATATGCACTCAGAAGCGGATCGCCCTGCGTCTCCGCCAGCAGGATGCCGTCGGTCATCAGCTTGATCGATGCACCCGGCCTGCGTCGCGATCGGTAAAGCGCACCTTGTAGCCGACGACCTCACCCGGCTCGGTGCGGAGCTCGTGCGCGATTCTCTTTGCGATGCTCGACGCCGCAATGCGCCGCGGTTGCGTGTGACCGATCAATCCCTCGCTGCCGCGCCCCAGCGACAGACAGATCTTCGGCAACTGCGTCGTTTTGCCTGACCCTGTCTCGCCGCTGACGATGACGACTTGATTCGACTCGATAGCGCGCGCGATCTCCTCGCGCGCGCCGGAAACGGGAAGATCTTCAGGAAAGGTAATGACCGGCAGCGGTGCGCGACGACGGGCGGGTCTGCGCGACCCTTGCGCGTTGTCCAGAAACGGTGGCTGCATCGGTTCGCCACGCGATCAGCGTGGCGTTCTCATTGGATTGGCCTGAAAAGTCGAAGGTCGATGCGCGCCCCAAATTACGACGTCGCGTGCGCAAGGACGATAAGTATACTTTTGCGAATGAACGATACCGTCACCGCCACGCTGGTTGCCTCGACTGCAGCGGCGCAGTGACCATGCCCGATTCGTCTCATGGCTGCGCGAAGTGGCGCCTTATGTGCACGCGCATCGTGGCCGAACGTTCGTCGTCGGTTTCTCTGGCGGTCTCGTCGAAGCTGGCCATCTGGTGGCGCTGGTGCAGGATCTGTCACTGCTCAATGCGATGGGGATTCGTCTGCTGGTGGTTCATGGATCGCGCCCTCAGGTACAGGCACAACTTGCGTTAAAGGGCGTCGCGTCGCGCTTCGAGAACGACGTTCGCATCACGGATCCCGCTGCGCTCGAATGCGCTAAGGAAGCATCCGGCGAAATTCGTCTGGACATTGAAGCCGCGTTTTCGCAGGGACTGCCGTCGACGCCAATGGCGCACTCGAAGGTGCGCGTGGTAAGCGGCAATTTCGTCACCGCGCGCCCGCTCGGCGTGATCGATGGCATCGATTACCAACAACCGGCGTCGTGCGCAAGGTCGACGCCGATGCATTGCGCTTCACACTATCCAACGGCGCAATCGTTCTGTTGTCGCCGCTCGGCTTCTCACCCACCGGCGAAGCTTTCAACCTGACGATGGAAGACACCGCTTGCGCGGTTGCCACTGCGCTTAAGGCCGACAAGCTCATTTTGCTGACGGAGACCGACGGCGTACGCGGCGCCGATGGCGAGCTGCGCAGCGAGCTGACGGTGCAGTCGGCCGAAGCGCTGCTTGCGAGCGGCGAAGTCAAGCCCGACGCTGCGTTTAACCTGCGCTACGCGATCAAGGCGCTGAAGGGCGGCGTTGCGCGCGCCCATATCCTTTCTTACGCGCTTGACGGCAGCGTCCTTGCAGAGCTCTTCACGCACGAGGGCGTCGGCACGATGGTGGCCTCCGAAGACCTCGAACAGCTGCGCGACGCGACTGCCGACGACGTCGGCGGCATCATCAAGCTGATCGAGCCGCTGGAAGCCGACGGCACGCTGGTCAAGCGGCCGCGCGAGCTGATCGAGCGCGAGATCGATCGCTTCGTCGTGCTCGAGCACGACGGCTTCATTTTTGGCTGCGCGGCGCTGTATCCGTTTCCGCGTGACCAAATGGGCGAACTCGCGTGCCTGACGGTGCATCCCGACTATCAGGCGTACGGCGACGGTGAGCGGCTGATGAAGCGCATTGAAGCGCGCGCGAAGGCGGCCGGCATCACGAAGCTGTTCGTCCTGACGACGCGCACTGCGCACTTCTTTATCAAGCGCGGGTTACAGGCCGGCGACGATCGACGATCTGCCGCCGCAGCGACAGAACATGTACAACTGGCAGCGCCGCTCGCAGGTGCTGCTGAAGCAGCTGTAGGAGCGCACGATGGCAAGGATGGTTAACTGCGTAAAGCTTGGCCGCGAAGCGGAAGGCCTCGATTTCCCACCCGTGCCAGGTGACCTGGGCAAGCGGCTCTGGGAAAACGTCTCAAAGGAAGCGTGGGCTGGCTGGCTGAAACATCAAACGATGCTGGTCAATGAGAACCGGCTCAATCTCGCCGACACACGTGCTCGAAAATACCTGCTGACGCAGATGGAAAAACACTTCTTCGGCGAAGGCGCTGACGTGGCACAGGGTTATGTGCCACCACCAAGTTGACAACGCGAGATAGCGAACAATCCCGCGTGAGGCAGCGCCGCGACAGACCTACCTGTTGATCTTTTGCAGCTGATAGAACAACGCCGTATCAAACGGCGACCATCGCGGCGCTCGCACGCCCGCATCGGTTAGTGCGTTGCGCACCCAGTCGTTGCACGTGTACCAGAACTTGTAGCCACTGCTTGCTTCGTAAAACGCGTCGCTTAGAAAAGTAGCCGGGCAAGTTGGTGCGATGCGGGCGTCCCGTCGCATCGCGTTCGAACGACCCTCGGATGAACGCAACCAGTCGCGCATATTGTTCGGGACTGACTCTGACCTCGCGCGCCTTATAGGAACGCGGCGATTCGATGTACTCGACGTGCATCGCGCCGGGGCCAAATCCGCTGAGCGCCATTAACGCTGTTCCCGGCTTCAGGTCGGCCCACGTGGGAGTCTGTGCAAAAAAGCCGCGATCGCCCCAACCAAATGCCACCCACTCGAGCGGCTCGGAGAGCGAACGCATATGCGCGGGCGGATGCTCGATGCTCCAGTCCGTGTTGCCCGCGCGTGTGGGCAGGATCAGTTCGGCGTGCACGCCGTTCGTGCGCAGATAGATCGGCACACCCTCAGGTGTCTCTACAAACGACGCATTGACCGGAATCGCGCCGAGCGCGACCGCAGCTGATCACGTACGTTGCCGAGATGACGATCAAAAGCGCAACGAGCCAACCGACGCCGCGTAGAAGCGCGCTGAGCGCCGAGCGCCGGCCGAGTAGCGATTTAACGTCCGGGCTGCCATGCCTGCTCGACTTGCGCGGGGGTCGCCGCGATTCAACGACGCCGTTCGCGGTCCCCAACAAGAGAACATCGGCTCCGCGCGCGGCGAACAGCCCGTTGGTGACGACGCCGACAATGCTGTCGATGCGTTGCTCGAGCGTGCGCGCATCGCCGATCTCGAGATCATGCACGTCAATGATCGAATTGCCGTTATCCGTCGTGAATCCCGACCGCACGACGGGCCTGCCGTACCTCGCGAGTTCGCGCATCACATACGCCCGTGCGATCGGGATCACTTCGACCGGCAGCGGGAACCCCGCCGAGCACATCGACTTTCTTGCTTTCATCTGCGATGCAGACAAACGTTTGCGCAACCGCGGCAACGATCTTCTCGCGCGTCAGCGCGCCGCCGCCGCCCTTGATCATCGCAAACTGAGTGTCGATCTGATCAGCGCCATCGACATAGACCGACAGTGATTCGACGTCGTTCAAGTCGAACAGTCGAATTCCGTGGTGCGCAAGCCGTATCGCGCTGCGCTCGGAGCTCGCCACCGCGCCTGCGATTCGGTGTTTTAATGTCCCGAGTTCGTCGATGAAGCAGTCGGCTGTCGAGCCGGTGCCGACGCCGATGATCTCGCCGTCCTTGATGAAACGAATCGCGGCTCGCGCGACCGCTCGCTTTAATTCGTCTTGCGTCGACATGCTGCACCCGCTGCTGCCCGAGCGAATGATACGGCGCGTGCAGAAATCCGAAGGTGCGCTAGTGAACCGCTGTACGAGCGACAGCCGACTGCACGATCCAGAACGCGCGCGGCCGATGCTCGCAGTAACTGCGCATTTTTTGATCGGCAAAGCGCACGACGCGCGGGCGCAAGCGCCAGGTTTGTCGTCACCAGCTGCGGCGAGTTGTCTTCGCTCTCGACGATATAGCCGTGGCCGAACGGCTTCATCACAACGTTGCCGCTGATGCGCACGTGACGCGAGCCCACCGTCGACAATGCCGCGCTGATAAGACTGGTGGATCAAGCACCCAACAACCGAGCTGTCGGCTGCATCGCCATTGTCGTGCCAATGAAGTGGGTAACGACCAGGTCGGTTGAACTGGCCCATCCGGCGAAACTCAACACCGGAGAAGCGGCCGATCGAGTGGCGCGCAGGAGTGTCCGTGGATCCAGCGATCATGCAATAGGCGCCGAGACTGTTGCGCTCCGAATCGGCGCATCCTTCGATGACGATGTTGCGCGCCAGAAGCACGACCTTGCCGATCGATCCCGGCAACACATGACGCAGTGGAGCGTGCTTGCCGTAATGCCGATGCCAAACCGGCTTCGAAAGGCGAACAGTGAGACAGTCGGTGCCGACATCGTCGATCGACCGTTCTTCGAGCAGGCAATGATCCGCGCCCGAAGCGATCGCAACGCGCTCGCCGGCGCGCCAGTCAACCGGCTGCGCCAGGCGCAGCGTGTCGCAACCCGGGACGGTGCTATTACCCAGCGGGACCCACGACGTACGCGCTTCACCGTGCAGATCGATAGTGCCGCCATCGAGGGCCGCCAGAAATTTGCTGCCCAACTGCGGATGGACTGATGCGCTCCGTCCGACGCGCTCGAACACAGGGTGATATGGAGGCGCTGTTTGAACGGCTGCTCGGCGCTTCCGGCGATCAGCGCACCGGCACCTTCGACCAGGATCCATTCGGCGCCGATTGCGATGTCGCGCCGCTCGACGATGGCGGTGCCTTTGATGTGCAGCGAGCCCACGTCGACGTCCTGATCGACGATCAGGGTGCGGCCGACGTCGACGGTGACGGCTTCGCCGCGGGCCGGCAGCTTTCCACCCCAGGTGTCCGGATCGGACCAGCGCATCGCGCCGTTCGGATACTCATCGGTAACGGCCGCTTCGGGTGCGGCGCCTGCGGCGAGAAATTCGAGAAAGCCCATCGCCCGATGACCAGATTACGAACAAATACCAAGGCTCTATAGGGTACGACTTGGACGATACAAATCAATCGCGCCGCACGCATCCGGACGGACGAGGAGTCGTCCGGCGCGTAAGCGAAATGGCCGCTATCTGCGTTGCGGCGGCAAATCCGTGCAGGTGCCATGGGCCACTTCGGCCGCCATTCCTATCGACTCGCTGAGCGTCGGATGCGGATGGATCGTCTTGCCGATATCGACCGCGTCCGCGCCCATCTCGATCGCGAGCGCGACCTCACTGATCAGATCGCCGGCATGCGTGCCGACGATGCCGCCGCCGACGATGCGATGCGTCGCATCGTCGAAAATCAGCTTCGTAAAGCCTTCGTCGCGGCCGTTGGCAATTGCGCGCCCGCTGGCCTGCCACGGAAACTTGCCGACCTTGACCTTGGTACCTTGCGCCTTCGCCTCTTCTTCGGTGACCCCGGCCCAGGCGATTTCCGGATCGGTGTAGGCCACAGACGGGATCACCCGCGCATCAAAATAGACTCTTCTCGCCGGCCGCCGCTTCGGCTGCGACGTGTCCTTCGTGCACAGCCTTGTGCGCAAGCATCGGGTTGCCGACGATGTCACCGATGGCAAAGATGTGCGGCACATTGGTTCGCATTTGCCGATCGACCTCGATGAAACCGCGGTCGGTTACGCTCACGCCGGCTTTATCGGCGCCGATCATCTTTCCATTCGGTGAACGACCGACGCTGAGCAACACGAGGTCATAGAGCTGCGGCTCGGACGGCGCCTGCTCGCCCTCGAACTTAACCAGAATGCCGTCGGCCTTCGCCTCGACGCCGACGCTGCGCGTCTTCAGCATCAACTTGTCGAAGCGCTTGTCGTTGAATTTTTGCCAGACCTTGACCAGGTCGCGGTCAGCACCTGTCATCAGGCCGTCCAGCATCTCGACGACGTCGATGCGCGCACCGAGTGTCGAGTACACCGTAGCCATTTCGAGTCCGATAATGCCGCCGCCGATCACCAGCATGCGCTTCGGCACTGCTTTCAGTTCCAGCGCGCCGGTTGAGTCGACGATGCGCGGATCTTCCGGAATAAACGGGAGCCTGACCGACTGCGAGCCGGCCGCGATGATCGCTTTCGCAAAGCGCACCACTTTTTTCTCGCCGCTGCTTTCGCGTCCATCGCCACTAGTGATGTCGACCTGAAGCCGATGCGGGCCGACAAACATGCCGACTCCGCGCAACACGGTCACCTTGCGCGCCTTGGCCATCGTATTGAGGCCGCCCGTCAGCTTGCCGACGACCTTCGACTTGTGTGAGCGAAGCTTGTCGAGGTCGAGCGACGGCTTTCCGAAATCGACGCCGATGTCGGCGAAGTGCGACGCTTCGTCCATCACCGAGGCCACGTGCAGCAGCGCTTTGGACGGAATGCAACCGACGTTCAGACACACGCCTCCGAGCGTCGCATAGCGCTCGACCAGCACCGTCTTCTTGCCGAGATCCGCAGACCGAAACGCGGCCGAATATCCGCCAGGGCCTGCGCCAAGCACTAGCACGTCGCACTCAATGTCGGGCTGATCGCCCTCAGCCGCACCTCCTGCAGATGCCGTTGCCGACGAAGCCATTGCCGACGTAGCTGCTGCAGATGCCGTCGCCACTGGTGCCGACGCGGCAGGCTGCGGCTTCGACAGTGCTGGATGACGCCTCAAGCGACAACACCGCGCTGCCCTTCGACACCTTGTCGCCGAGCTTGACGCGCAGCTCTTTGACAACGCCAGCCGCCGATGACGGAATCTCCATCGACGCCTTGTCGCTCTCGACCGTGATCAGCGACTGGTCTTTGGCGATCGTGTCGCCAGGCTTGACCAAAACCTCGATCACTTCGACGTCTTTGAAGTCGCCGATGTCCGGGACCATCACTTCGATCAGTGCTCATTGTTCTTCCGATTGTGGCTCGCGGCGGGTGGGCTGGCTCGGTCTGAAAGCTGAACACACGGAGCGGCAATGAAGAGCTCTTGTCGAACTCGGAGCCCGCCTTGATACCGATTTCGGCGACATTGCGTGCGTTCTTCGCACGGTCGTAAGTCGCGTACATCGCGCCTAACGCGAAGTTGCGGCCCGAGCCGATACCCCAGAAACGATCGAAACTGAACACTTCGCGGTACGAATACACGCCGTAGATTCCCGATGGGATTCGCAATCAATGCAGTGATCTGCGACGACTCGTACGGATCCGAATCGTCTTCCTTCGGATTCAGAAAAAATCGGTCTTTCAAGATCACGTGCAGACGCTGAAAGGTGCTGAACACCTGCTCGCGGCTATGGAGCTTGCACTCATCGGCCAGGTGCCGCATCGCTTCGGCCAACACGACAAAGTGTGCGGTACTGCCTGCGAGGCCGATGTACGAATCGCCAATTGAAAAGATCTTCTCATTGACTTCATAACCGTGCGGCAGCCGCGTCTCGCCGAACGTCACCAGTGCATCCGAAGCAATTGCAATCTCCTCGTTCTTCTTAACAACAACGATTGTTGTCATCGCTTCACAAAAGCACTCGGCGAAAGTCCGCGAGTACTTGCCCGAGATATGCGTTGAAGCGTGCTGCGCCTGCACCGTCGACGACACGGTGATCCCACGATAACGACAACGGCAGGATCAGGCGCGGCGCGAACTGCTTGCCGTCCCACACAGGACGCATCTGCGAGCGGCATACACCGAGGATCGCAACCTCGGGTGCATTGATGATCGGCGTGAAATACGTGCCCCCGATACCCCCTAGCGATGAGATCGAGAACGTGCCGCCTTGCATATCGGTCGGGCCGAGCTTGCCGTCGCGTGCCTTTGCCGCGAGCGCTCCGGTTTCCTGCGCGATATCGATCACGCCCTTCTTGTCGGCATCCCTGACGACGGGGACGACCAACCCATTCGGTGTGTCGGCGGCAAAACCGATATGGAAGTACTCCTTCAGGATCACCGCATCTCCGGTCTCGGCGTCAATTGAAGAGTTGAATTCCGGGAATTTTTTCAGCGCGGCGACGCACGCCTTGATCAGGAACGCGAGCATCGTTAGCTTGAGGCCACTCTTCTCGTTCTCCTTGTTCAGTTGCACGCGGAATGCTTCGAGCTCCGTGATATCGGCATCCTCATGATTGGTGACGTGCGGGATCGTCACCCAGTTGCGCGTCAGCGCCGGCCCGGAGATCTTGCGGATGCGCGACATCTCGACACGCTTGATCGGTCCGAATTTCGCGAAGTCGATTTGCGGCCACGCGGGCAGATGCGAGAACGCGCCCGTCGACGGAGCGGCTGCACCACTCACCGCCCTCACCCCACTCGCCATCACACCTTTGACATGTGAGCGCACGTCGTCTTCCGTGATGCGCCCCTTCGGCCCGCTACCTCGCACGGTCGTCAGCTCCACGCCAAGCTCGCGCGCGAACTTGCGCACCGAGGGCGACGCGTGCGGCTTCGCACCGGGCGCGGGGCCCAGATCGAGCGGCTCGGGGCGCGCCCCCATCTCGGTGGCGAACGCGTGTGAGCGTGTTGGCGCTTCAACTGCCATTGGCTCGGACACTGCGGTCGCCGCAGGCGCCGCTGCTGGCGGCACCGACTTCGGTGCAGCCGCTGCCGTTGTCGAGGTCAGCGTCGCCAGCGGCGTACCTTTCGACACCTTGTCGCCAAGCTTGATCTTCAGCTCTTTGATCACTCCCGCGTGCGACGACGGAATCTCCATCGAAGCTTTGTCGCTTTCCACCGTGATCAACGATTGATCCTTCGCCACGGAATCGCCCGCCTTGACCAACAGTTCGATGACTTCGACATCCTTGAAGTCACCGATGTCGGGAACGGTGACTTCAACGATCTCCGACGAGGCTTGACGGGTGGGCGCGGGCGCCGCAGCCGCAGGTGGCGATGCACTCGCGGCCGGAGGATTAGCGGCCGCAGGGCTAGCGGCCGGTGCCGCCTTTGCAGCAGGAGCGGACTGCGCTTCGCTGTCGATCACCAGCAGTGGTGAGTCTTTCGATACCTTGTCGCCCAATTTCACCATCAGCTGCTTGACAATGCCGGCGGCTGACGACGGAATTTCCATCGACGCCTTGTCGCTTTCGACCGTGATCAGCGACTGGTCCTTCGCAATCGCATCCCCGGGCTTTACCAACAGCTCGATGACCTCGACGTCCTTGAAGTCACCGATGTCCGGAACCTTCACTTCGACTTGTTGTGCCATCGCTCGGTCTACACCGTGACTGGATTGGGCTTGTTCGCATCGATGCCGTATTTCTTGATTGCTTCGGCAACCTTTGACGCCGGCACCGTGCCTTCATCGGCCAGCGCCCGCAGCGCGGCAATGGTGACATAGCGCCGATCGACTTCGAAAAACTCGCGCAGCTTGGCGCGCGTATCCGAGCGGCCAAAACCATCCGTGCCTAGCACTCGATAATCGCGGCCGCGCGGAATGTAAGCACGGATCTGATCGGCAAACAGACGCATGTAATCGCTGGTCGCGACAATTGGACCAGCGGTCTTTTCGAGCTCTTGTGTCACGTAGGCTTTGCGCGGCTTATCGTTGGGATGCAGCAGGTTCCAGCGCTCGGCATCGATGCCTTCACGGCGCAATTCGGTAAAGCTGGTCACGCTCCACACATCGCCCGCAACGCCCCAGTCTCTTTCGAGCATCTCGGCCGCAGCAATCGCTTCGCGCAAAATCGTGCCACTTCCGAGCAGCTGCACGCGCGGAATCGATTTCCCTGTTCCACTTCCGGCCGGCCCCTCGCGCAACCGATACATGCCTTTCAGAATTCCGTCTTCCTGCCCTTTCTTCAGCCCCGGCTGCGGATAGTTCTCGTTCATCAGCGTGATGTAGTACCAGACGTTTTCCTGGTTTTCTACCATGCGCTTCAATCCGTGCTGAAGGATGACCGCAACTTCGTGTGCAAACGTCGGGTCGTAGCTGACGCAATTGGGAATCGTCGCGCTCATCAAGTGCGAATGGCCGTCTTGATGCTGAAGTCCCTCGCCGTTCAGCGTTGTGCGTCCTGCCGTTGCGCCGAGCAGAAATCCGCGCGCCTGCATGTCGCCCGCAGCCCACGCCAGGTCGCCGATGCGCTGGAAGCCGAACATCGAATAGAAGATGTAGAACGGAATCATGATGCGGTTGTTGGTCGAATACGAGGTCGCACCCGCAATCCACGAACTCATCGCGCCCGCTTCGTTGATCCCTTCCTCGAGAATCTGACCCTTCTTGTCCTCTCGGTAGTACATCACCTGGTCTTTATCGACCGGCTCGTACAGCTGACCCTGCGACGAATAGATTCCGAGCTGGCGAAACATGCCTTCCATGCCGAAGGTGCGCGCTTCGTCGGGGATGATCGGTACTACGCGCGGTCCGATGTTCTTGTCGCGCACCAGCTGCGTCAGCGAGCGCACGAACGCTTGCGTCGTCGAGATCTCGCGGCCCTCCGACGTGGGATCCAGCACTGCTTGAAACGTATCGAGTCCGGGCACCGCGATCTTTTCGTCGGCCGAGCGGCGGCGCTGCGGCACGAATCCGCCAAGGGCACGCCGGCGCTCCAACAGATACTTCATCTCCACCGAATCGGCCGCCGGCTTGTAGAACGGCACCTGCTCGAGTCTGTCATCGGGAACCGGGATCGCGAATCGATCGCGGAATTCACGGATGGCAGCATCGTCGAGCTTTTTCAATTGATGCGTCGGGTTCTTGCCTTCTCCGACCTTGCCCATGCCGTAGCCCTTGACGGTCTTCGCAAGAATGACCGTCGGCTGGCCGGTGTGCTTGGTGGCGGCTGCGTACGCCGCGTAGATCTTGTGCGGATCGTGACCACCGCGGTTGAGCCGCCAGATGTCGTCGTCGCTCATGCGCGACACCATTTCGAGCACCTTCGGATCCTTGCCGAAAAAATGCTTACGCACGAACGCGCCGTCGTTGGCCTTGAAGTTTTGGTACTCGCCGTCGACGGTTTCTTCCATCACGCGCAGCAACCGGCCTTCGTGGTCGCGCGCAAGCAACGGATCCCAGTACGAACCCCAAATGACCTTCAGCACATTCCAACCGGCGCCACGAAAAGTGCCTTCGAGCTCCTGAATGATCTTGCCGTTGCCGCGCACCGGGCCGTCGAGCCTCTGCAGGTTGCAGTTGACGACAAAAATCAGGTTGTCGAGCTTTTCACGAGCAGCGAGCCCAATTGCACCGAGCGATTCAGGCTCGTCCATTTCGCCGTCACCGCAGAACACCCATACCTTGCGTCCCTCGGTATTCGCGATTCCGCGGGCGTGCAGATACTTCAGAAAGCGCGCCTGATAGATACCTTGAATCGGGCCAAGCCCCATTGACACCGTCGGAAACTGCCAAAACTCCGGCATCAGCTTCGGGTGCGGATACGACGTCACTCCCTTGCCGTCGACGTCGCGCCTGAAGTTGATGAGTTGCTCTTCGGTCAAGCGCCCTTCGAGAAATGCGCGCGCGTAAACGCCGGCAGAACAGTGACCCTGGAAATAAATCAGGTCACCGCCGAAATCAGCGGCCGGTGCACGCCAGAAATGGTTGAATCCGACTTCCATTAGCGTGCTCGATCGACGCATAGCTGGCGATGTGTCCGCCCAACTCTCCCTCACCGCGATTTGCACGCACGACGATCGCCATCGCATTCCAGCGGTTGTAGGAGCGAATCCGCTCTTCAATGGAGACGTCGCCTGGCGAATGCTCTTCAAGATGCGGCGGAATGGTGTTGATGTACGCGGTGTTGGCCGAATACGGAAGATGAGTTCCGGAGCGGCGCGCTTTATCGATCAGCGCCTCGAGCAGAAAGTGCGCGCGCTCGGGGCCTTCGCGTTCGATAACCGTTTCAAGTGCGTCGAGCCACTCTGCGGTTTCGAGCGTATCGGGGTCGTTGGCCGCTTGCTGGAAAAGTGCGGACATGTTGTCTCCTATCGTTTTGCCACGACGATACCAGCCCCCGGCTCATTTTCAAATAGCGGCATTCGTTTTCGTAATACGAAACGCCAAGGTACCGAGAGAGCCGTCGCGGATACACACCAAGCGCTGTCCATAATAGGCTCGCTTAGCGGCTTTCCGCCGCATCGTCATTGAATGAACGAGCGCTGATGCGTGCCCGCTCCACCCCGCCGCCCGACTCCGTGCTGCTTGCGTTCGATCCGTTGGCGCGCGCCAAGGAGAGTCGTTTCAATCTCAGCCGGTACGCACACGTGTTGGCAATCCTGGTGCTCGCCATTTCGATCGCCGGGCTCGCTTATCTGTTGATCAACGAGGACCGCGCGTTGCAGCGTGATGCATTGACGCGTGACGTCGACACGGTGGCGCAGTCGTTGTCACTTAGGCTGCAAACGATGACCGAGTCCACGACCAGTATCGGACTCGAGATCGGTGTTGCGAAATACAACGAGGACCGATTCGCATCGACCGGCCGCGAGTTGATGATGTCCAAACCGGAGCTGCTGCATCTGGCGTACGTCGACAGCAATAATCGCGTTCGGTGGTCGGTGCAATCGCCGAGCCCGCTGGCCGATTGGGCACGTCCCGCGGCCTCCGAGATCGGCGCTGAAGTTACACGTTCGGTGATCAAGCAGGCGCGCGAAACGCATTCCACTTTCTTTTCGCCGCCGTACGAAGACGAGTCGCGACCGAGCTCGGACAACGGCAGCCCGTTCACCGATCTGGTCGCTCCGGTCTTTAGCGACGACCGTTACGTTGGCGCGGTGCTGGCGCGCGTTTCACTGCCGGAGCTGCTGCGACAAACCGTAAAGCCCGAACTGGGCCAGCGCTATCGCATTGCGTTGCGCGACGAGGACGGCGCCATACTCGCCACGTCGACGAGCGGCGAAGTGCCGGCCGATGAGCCACGCTACGCCGTGCGCGCGCCGTTGCTGTCGGACGGCATCATGGTGCAGGCGTCGCCGTTTCGACAACGCTCACCGGTGCTGGGCAACGCACTCTCATGGCTGGTTGTCGGGCTGACGTTGATCGTGATGGCCACGCTAGTCGCGCTCGCGCGGCGCGACGTCAAGCAGGCGCATGTCGAACGCATGCTGCGCACCGAGACCGCGTTTCGCCGTGCGATGGAAGACTCGCTCGCGACTGGCATGGGCGTGATCGACCGCACCGGTGTGCTGCGGCACGTAAACCAAGCGTTCGTCGAGATGACCGGTTGGTCTACCGAAGAACTGATCGGCAAGTCATCACCGTTTCCGTACTGGCCGCACGACCGGCTCGCAGAGTATCAATCCAAGCTTGCGATCGTCCTAGCAGGCAAGGCGCCCGCCAGCGGATTCGAGCTGAAAGTCCTGCGTCGCGATGGCACGCTTTTCGACGCCCGCCTGTATATCTCGGCGTTGCTGACCGACGATGGCGAACAGCTTGGATGGATGTCAGCGATGGTAGACATCACCGAACCGAATCGTATAAGCGAACAGCTGGCCGCAGCGCACGAGCGATTCACCACCGTGCTCGAATCCCTCGACGCCGCCGTGTCGGTCGTCGCGGACGATCGCGGCGATGAATTGCTCTTTGCGAACCGCAGCTATCGCGACCTGTACGGCTCGACTCCCGCCGGCCACCGCCGATTGCGCGCGTCGCTTTCGCAAAACGCGGTCATAGGCGAAGCTTTCGACGCCGAGGTTTCGCGCTGGTTCGATGTGCGCACACGCAACGTGCGCTGGGTCGACGGCCGCGACGTGCGGCTGCAGATCGCGACCGACATCACAGAGCGCAAGGCGACCGAAAACATCGTGCGGCAGCAGCAGGAAAAGGTGGAATTGACGTCGCGCCTGATGACGATGGGAGAAATGGCGTCATCGCTCGCGCACGAGCTGAATCAGCCGTTAACGGCGATCACGAACTACAGCCTCGGCGCGGTAACGCGCATGAAAGACGGTGGCATGTCGAACGACGAGTTGCTGCCGGCGCTCGAAAAGACCGCGGGACAGGCGCAGCGGGCCGGCAACATCATCCGGCGCATTCGCGAATTCGTGAAACGCTCCGAGCCGCGGCGTCGCCCTACGGAGGTTGCGCGCATCGTCGAAGACGCGATTGGCTTTGCCGATATCGAGGCGGCAAAAAAGGGCATCACGATTCATACCGACGTGCAAGCGGGACTGCCGCCACTCGACGTCGATCCGATTTTGATCGAACAACTGCTGCTGAATCTGCTGAAGAACGCCGTCGATGCAATGGATCAGGCTGCGCTGCGCAGGATCGACCTGGTGGTTCGGCGGCAAGACGACATGGCCGAGTTCTCCGTCATCGATCGCGGACCCGGCGTTTCGGAACTGCAGCGCCCGAATCTGTTCCAACCCTTTTTCAGCACGAAA
The DNA here is from genome assembly GCA_963791315.1 of uncultured beta proteobacterium. Taxonomy (GTDB): domain Bacteria; phylum Pseudomonadota; class Gammaproteobacteria; order Burkholderiales; family Burkholderiaceae_F; genus JACCZX01. Next base: position 306,487 of record CAWBRQ010000002.1, on the reverse strand, counting down.
CCCGAAGGAATGGGAATGGGGCTCAATATTTGCCGTTCGATCGTCGAGTTTCATCATGGGCGGCTGAACGTCGAGCGCAACCCCGAGGGCGGCGCGATCTTCACGTTCACGCTACCGTTGGCATCGAGTGAAGCTAGAGAGGACGCCGAGTGAACGAGCGAGTGAGCGAAAGACGCGGAAACGATGGGCGTCGTCTATGTCGTCGACGACGACGACGCCGTGCGCGATTCGGTGCAGTGGTTGCTCGAGGCGAGTAGATACCGGGTGATCGGATTTACAAGCGCGGAAGAGTTCCTCGCGAAGCATGACCCCGCCGCGATCGCCGTTGCGATTTTGGACGTCCGCATGCCGGGAATGAGCGGGCTCGAGTTGCAGGAGCAACTGATCAATCGAAAGTCGAGGTTGCCGATTATTTTCATCACCGGCCATGGAGACGTACCGATGGCAGTATCAACGATGAAAAAGGGAGCGGTCGATTTCATCGAAAAGCCATTCGATCAGGCGGCGCTGAAGGCGCTCGTCGAGCGCATGCTTACGGAAGCCCGCGCGCACGCATCTGCGACTGAGCGGCAGCGCTTGAGCGAGGCTTTGCTGGGCAAGCTCACCCCACGTGAGCAACAGGTGCTGGAACGGATCGTCGCCGGCCGCTTGAACAAGCAAATAGCCGATGACTTGGGCATCTCGATCAAGACCGTTGAAGCGCACCGCGCCAATATCATGGACAAGATGAATGCCAACACCGTGGCCGACTTGATGCGCACCGTACTGACGGGAGGTGCGCTGCGGTAGTAGCGTCTCGCGCTGCACGTGCAGCCCTCGTAAACTCGTCGGTTGCTCAACAACCAAACGGGTCGGTCGTGACTGCTCGCATTATCGATGGCAAGGCGCTTGCGAGCGAGGTACGTCGTGCGCTTGTGCCGCGCATCGCAGCGTCTGAGCGTCGCAGGTCACCGGCCTGGTCTTGCCGTCATTCTGGTGGGTGACGATCCAGCTTCGGCTGTCTACGTGCGCAACAAAGGCATTGCCTGCGAGCAAATCGGTATTCGCTCGACGATTGACCGGCTTCCGGCGGATACGACAGAGATCGCACTCCTGGCCCGAATCGGACAACTTAACGCCGATCCCGAGGTGCACGGCATTCTGGTGCAAACGCCGCTGCCAAAACACCTTGATTCGCGCAGCGAGTCGTCGAGTCGATCGCTTTCGACAAGGACGTCGATGGTCTGCATGCCACCAACGCCGGTCTGACGCTGATGGGAATGCCGTACTTTCGCTCGTGCACTCCCTACGGCGTAATGAAGATGCTGCAGTCGATCAATGCGACGATCGAAGGCGCGTCACGCAGTCGTGCTCGGCCGCTCCAACATGGTTGGCAAGCCGATGGCGATGCTGCTGCTGGCGGCCAACGCAACCGTCACGATCGCGCACAGCAAGACGCGCGATCTCGCCTCGCATACCCGCGCTGCGGACATCCTGATTGCCGCTGTCGGCAAGCGCAATCTGGTGACCGCCGAAATGGTGAAGCCCGGCGCCGTCGTAATCGATGTCGGCACCAACCGGACGCCGGATGGCAAGCTCGCCGGCGACGTGGATTTCGACAGCGTCAAACAGGTTGCCGGTTGGATTTCACCGGTACCTGGCGGTGTCGGTCCGATGACAATCGCGATGCTGTTGACTAACACCGTAGAAGCGGCCGAGCGCCGCGCCAATATCACACGGACTGACTAATGGACACGACTTCAACAATTCGCGCGGCGCGACAAGATGACGGAGGCGCCGGAAATCCGCTGCTCGATTTCGGCGGGCTGCCGCGCTTCGATCAGATCGGGCCTGACGATGTGACGCCTGCCATCGACGAGTTACTCGCCGATGCGCGAGAAATCGTGTCGCGCATCACTGCAGCTGATTCAGACGCCACGTGGGACTCGGTAGTCGAGCCGCTGAACGAGACGACCGACCGACTTGCACGCTCATGGGGCGCGGTGTCGCACATGAACGCTGTGGTCGACACACCGCAGCTGCGCGAGCAGTACAACGTGAATCTGCCGAAGCTCACGCAATTCTGGACCGAGCTTTCGCAGAACGTAGCGCTGTACGAAAAATTCAAGGCGCTGGCCGCTGCAGAGGACTTCGCAAGATGGCCCGAGGCTCGTCGCAAGGTCGTACAGAACGAGCTGCGCGATTTTCGCCTCGGCGGCGCCGAGCTGGCGGTAGACAAAAAAGAACGCTTTAAGCAGGTTCGCGAACGCGAGTCGCAGGTGTCGACCCGCTTTGCGGAAAATGTGCTTGACGCGACAAATGCGTTTGTCGCTCTATGTAGACGACGCGAGCGCACTCGCCGGCGTGCCGCACGATGCCTTACAGATGCTGTCCGAATCCGCTCACGCGGACGGCAAGACCGGCTACAAGGTCTCACTCCAGTATCCGAGCTATTCCGCGATCGTCGATTACGCGCATGACCGCGCGCTGCGCCAACAGCTGTACCGCGCGTATTCGACCAAGGCCTCGGAATTCGGCAACCCGGACTGGAACAACGGCCCGCTGATGGTCGAGGTACTGAAGCTGCGTCATGAGCACGCGCAGCTGCTCGGCTACGCGAGCTTCGCCGAAGTATCGCTGGTGGCGAAAATGGCTGAAAGCCCGGCGCATGTGCTCGACTTCTTGCGCGATCTAGCGCGCCGAGCGAAGCCCTACGCGGAGCGCGACATCGGCGAACTGCGCGAGTTCGCGTCGAGGCACCTTGGCATTGCGGATCTACAGCCGTGGGATGTGTCTTACGCCAGCGAAAAGTTGCGCGAGCAGCGCTATTCGTATTCGGAGCAAGAGCTGAAGCAGTACTTCACCGAGCCGCGTGTGCTGGCGGGCTTGTTCAAGGTGATCGAGACGCTTTTTGGCGTGGCGATTCGCGCGGAAACCGCACCGGTATGGCACCCGGATGTGCGCTTCTATCGGATCGACACTCTGCGCGGTCAACTGGTCGGTCAGTTCTACCTGGATCTGTATGCACGCGACCACAAACAAGGCGGCGCGTGGCAGGGCGACGCGCGCAGCAGGCGCGCAAGGCGCACCGCGCTCGCGACCCCGGTGTCGTACTTGACCTGCAATTTCTCGCGTCCGGCCGGAGGCAAGCCCGCGACGCTCAAGCACGACGAAGTGCTGACGTTGTTTCATGAGTTCGGCCACGGCCTGCATCACATGCTGACACGCGTCGACGAGCCGTCGGTGTCGGGTATTCAGGGCGTCGAGTGGGACGCGGTTGAACTGCCATCGCAATTCATGGAGAACTTTGCCTGGGAGTGGGAGGTGCTGCAGATGTTGACTGAGCACGTCGACAACGGCGAGAAACTGCCGCGAGCGCTTTTTGAAAAGATGCTGGCGGCAAAGAATTTCCAAAGCGGGATGTTTACCGTGCGCCAGCTCGAATTCGCGCTGTTCGACATGTTGCTGCACTCAGCGTTGGAATGGCCCGACGAAGGGCAGGTGATGAACCTGCTGGCGGACGTCCGGCGCGAAGTTTCGGTGCTTGTTCCGCCCGAATACAACCGTTTTCCGCACGCTTTCTCGCACATCTTCGCCGGCGGTTACGCCGCAGGCTATTACAGCTACAAATGGGCCGAGGTTTTGTCGGCCGATGCGTATTCGGCGTTCGAAGAGAGCGAGGATGGCGGCGTCCTAAGTCCCGCGATCGGCAGCCGGTTTCTCGACGAGGTATTGGCGGTTGGAGGCAGCCGCCCGGCGATGCAGTCGTTCGTGGCTTTCCGCGGCCGCAAGCCAACGATTGACGCGCTGTTAAGGCACAACGGAATGGTGAGTTAGAGAAGATGAATGCTAGTTTTTCCCGTTTGGTTCTGACCACGCTGCTGGCAGTTGCGCTGCCCGCAGCCGCGCAGTATCGCTGGACGGACCCCGACGGCCGCGTCAACTACGGCGATGCGCCGCCAGCGGAGGCGAAGAATCTGTCCCGGGTCGATGGCCGCGGCCGCTCCGAGGTCGGCGACCCTACGGGCGGCATTCCGTTTGAGTTGCGCAAAGCCATGACGAACCTTCCGATCACGCTCTACACGGCGCCGGATTGCGCACCGTGCGATTCAGCGCGCGCCTGGCTCCGTCGGCGAGGAGCGCCCTACCAGGAGATCGTCGTTGACACTGAGGTCGATGCCGAGGAGTTCAAGCGGCGCGTCGGAACCACCTCGGTGCCGGTAATGACGCTTGGCCGCGCACCCCATCTGGGATTTAACGAGGGCGCGTGGTCGGCCGCACTGACCGCTGCGGGTTACCCGGCTCAGATCGTATTGCCGCCGACGTATCGCCCCGAACCGCCGAAACCGATCCTGCCACGCGAGACACCTGAGCGCCCGGCCACGAATTCGTCGGCGCCTAAGAGCTAACAGCACGGAGTTCTGAATGAAATTGTCAACTGCTCTGTCAAGATTCCTCGCTATCGGAATAGTCGTGCTGATGCAATCTTCGGTGATGGCCCAGGCGCTCGCGGACCCCGACAAAGAGCGCAAGTTTCTTTATCGCTGGACAGATACTCGCGGCCAGGTCAATTATGGTGACCGGCCCCCTCCCGACGCGCTGAACCTGCTGCGCATTGACCTGCGGCAGATCGGCGAGCAAGTTCAATCGCTGCTGCCGTATCAGGTTCGGCGCGCGCAGTCGATGTATCCGGTCATGCTCTTTACGGCAGGCAAGTGCCCACCGTGCGGAACAGCCCGCGAGTTCCTGGTCAAACGAGGCATACCGTTCGCTGAGCGAACGATTGAGACCGGCGACGACTCAGTCGAACTCAAGCGACTGACGCAGGCTGAGGGCGTACCCGTAGCAACCGTTGGTAGCGCGTCGCTGATCGGTTTCGACCCCGACGAGTGGAACATCACGCTTGATGCGTCCGGATATCCGAAGACGACGCAGCTCACCTCTGCCTATAGGCAAGAGCCTGCACGTCCCCTCACGCAAAAGGAAAAGGCGCCTCCGCCGGCGGTCGCCAAACAGTAAGTCGCACGCAGGCGCGCGCTGATCGCGCGGGAAACAACCCTTCACTCGGTTGGATTTTCTACGCCGGTACTTCCCGCTAGCTCCTGACGTTTGCGATACGGCGCGATTACCTGCTTGTCGAGCCAGTACGAGAATTTGTGTGCGACGGCATCGGTGCGACGATCGAGCCACGCGCTGACTCCAATTTCGGAGAACGCCATTAGGCGCGATCCGGGCGGTCGTACGAGTCCGTCGCGCCCGGCAATTTCGCGCACGCGCGCGACGTTGCGCTGACGCCCTCGCAGGCCCAGTGCGTCGAATACGTCGTCAGCGGCAATCCAGATCGAGTCGCCCTGCATGAGAATTCTGATCTGACGTCCGTCGAACTCGTAGTACGTGCCGTTCCATTCAGCCCACGCGCCTTCGTATTGCCAGCGCCACCACGCGCGGAGGAAACGATACGTTGGCCAAAGCAGCCACATCCCCCAGAACGGAGCCACGAGAATGAGACTCAACGCACCGGTCCCTGCCCTAATGTCATTGAGGAAAAGCGCGCCGCCGATGACTCCCCAGGCAACCCAGAGCATCCAACCCCATCGCACTATCCGTTCGTCAGGGTCCTGTTCAAGCCACGATGCAGACCGTCCCATGTGAACGTGCGTAGCGCTCGGTCACACGCGACGGCGTTGCTCTTCCTCCATCAACTCCTTCAGCCGGCGCTCTTCCCAGTCGCGACCCAGCAAGCCGATCATCCCGAACGTAGACAGTGCATGGATCGTGAGGCCAATGCCCCACCCGATTGCAGGCCAGACGAACCACCACCGCCCATGGCCGGTCAGCACGTTGATGACGAACAACCCGCTGATCACGATCACGTAGGTCGCAAGGTGAACGTAGAAGGCTTTTTCGGCGCTGAGTCGACGCCGCGCGCGTTGCTCGGCGCTTGTCGGGTCGTTCAAGTCGATTGGCCGTGCGTTGTCAGTGCTCATCGCTTTCTCCCTCCGGAGATGCGATTATGACTAAGCTTTGTCGGCAGGTTGATGCGTCAGCGCGGCCGTTCCACGACGGCGTGCCTTGAACCGGCGCTCGAACGCGTCGAGGTAGCTGTAGATAACCGGTACGACGACCAACGTCAGCAACGTTGACGTAATGACGCCACCGATGATCGCGCGACCCATCGGCGCCTGCTGCTCAGAGCCTTCACCCAGCCCCAGTGCCAACGGCAGCATTCCGAAGATCATTGCCGCGGTAGTCATCAATATCGGCCGAAGCCGGACTTGGCCTGCAGCGAGCAGTGCTTCGTTTCGCGACAAGCCCGTCGCGCTGCCCCTTGTTTGCGAAATCCACCAACAGAATTGCGTTCTTCGTGACCAAGCCCATCAAGAACACGATACCGATCATCGAGAAGATATTCAGCGTCGTGTTGGTAAGCAACAATGCCAGCATCACGCCGACGATCGACAGCGGCAGCGACGCCATGATCGCGATCGGCTGCAGGAAGCTACCGAACTGCGACGCGAGCACGATGTAGATGAAGATCACAGCCAGGGCCAGCGCACCGAAGATCGCGGCGTTGACCTCCTCCTGGTCGCGAATCTGTCCGCCGATATCGAAGCGCAAGCCGGGTGGCAGCTCGTACGCCTTCACCATCGCCTGCACTTCCTTGCCAGCGTCACCCGAAGGTCGACCCTGCACGTTGGCCCACAGAGCAATCCTGCGCTGTAGATCCTGGCGCCGGATGTTCTCCGGATTGAATGTGCGCTCGATGGTCGCAATCGCACGCAGCGGAATGACCTCCGGCGTGCCGTCGGCCATCAAGCGGCTGGTCGCGATATTGATTCCCGAAATATCGTCGATCACCGTGCGGTTCGCGCGCGGAATCTGCGTGATCACTTCGTAGTTCTGGCCGTCGGGTGCCAGCCAGTAGCCGGAGTTCTCACCACCGATCAGCGCCCGCAATGTCGTACCCAGCTGGGCGTAAGTCACGCCGTACTCGGAAGCGAGCTCGGGCTTCAACCGCACCGACAATGCAGGCGTGCCCTCCTTATACGACACCTCGATATCGGTAATGCCGCGAATCGACAGAATTTTCTGCCGCAGGTCGGTGATCACGCGCTGCATCTCGGCATCGTTGTTCCCGAACAATGCAACGTAGATGGGACCGCCCCAACCTACTTTCATTTCGATACCGGGAATCGCCGCCAGCTTCTGACGGATCGCCTGCTCGAGCTTTTTCTGTGAGCGATCGCGCTCGGAGCGAGGTACAAGTTTCAGATTGAGCCTGCCTGTGTTCTTCGCGCCCTCGGTTCCGATGCCGGTGTCGATCGAATCAATCTCCTTGAAGTCGCGCAGCGCCTGCTCGACGCGCTTGACTCGCTCGTCGGCGTATTCGAGGCTGGACCCCACCGGCATCGTCAGCCGCACGCTGGTGAAACTTTCGTCGCTCTCCGGCATCATCTCGGTGCCGACGACGCCGGCAATCGGTATCGCAAGCGCGAAGCTCAGCGCCGCGATCCACAACGTGATTCCACGCGGGGTGATCGTCGCAAGGCGCGGCTTCAGATGGCTAACATCTAGCGTGCGCAGCGCGCGCCAGATCCCGATCGTCGGCACACCGATTGGAAGATTGACCTTCGGCAACTTTGTACCGAGCGTCCATTTGCGCGGCGACAAGACCCAGCCAAGCAACCTTCCATAGATTGCATGCACACGGTCCATTAGGCGATCAAACCCTCGCAGCACGGGTCCCACGAAGCGCGCTTGATGCATGCCGCGCGGCGGGTCGCGCCAGACCGCAGACAGCATCGGGTCGAGCGTAAAGCTGACGAACAGCGACACCAGCACCGCGACCGCGACCGTGATGCCGAACGGATAAAAGAACTTGCCGACGATGCCGCCCATGAACGCGATCGGCACGAAAACCGCCACGATCGAGAACGTCGTTGCCAGCACCGCAAGTCCGATCTCATCGGTGCCTTCACGAGCCGCGGTGTAGTGATCCTTGCCCATGTGAATATGGCGCACGATGTTTTCGCGCACGACAATCGCGTCGTCTATCAGCAGACCGATGCACAGACTGAGTGCCATCATCGTCATGTAGTTCAACGTAAAGCCGAACACTCTGAGCGAAATGAACGTCGCGATCACTGCGATCGGCAGCGTGAGCCCGGTAATCACAGTGCTGCGCCAACTGCCAAGAAACAGGAACACGATCAGCACCGTCAACAGCGCGCCTTCGATGATCGTCACCTTGACGTTGTTGACCGCTCCTTTGACGAAGTCTGAAGTCGAGCGCAGCAGCTTCAACTCTGTACCCGCGGGCAACAGCTTGCGAATATCTTCGGCCGCGATCTTCAGGCTGTCGCCGACCTGCACGATGTTGGCATCCTGCGCCTTGAAGATGTAGAAGCTGATCGCAGGCACGCCGTTGATGCGCGCGATCGAGTTGCGTTCGCGCTCGGTGTCGAACACTTCGGCAACCTGCGACAGCATGATCGGCGCGCCGCTCTTGCGCGCGACGATGATCTTGCCGAAGTTGGCGGGCTCTTCGATGCGGCCGTCTACTCGAACGATCGCTTCGACCGGTGTTGTTACTGATGGTGCCGACTGGAACGCTGACGTTCGCGTTGCGCAGCGCCGTGACCACCTGATCAACAGTCAGGCCGAACGCAGTCAACTTGGCCGGATCGACGCGCACCTGAATTTCGCGCGTCACGGTGCCGCCGAGCGAAACTCGGCCGACGCCATTGACCCGCTCGAAGCCCTTCTGCACGATCTGCTCGCCGAGCGTCGTTAGCTGGCGCTGCGTCAACGCCTTTGCCCAACAACGCATAAAAGGCAACGGGCTCGTCGTTTTCGTCGCCACCGCGTTGCACGACCGGATCTTTAACGTCGCGCGGAAAACCGGCGCGAATCTGCGCAATCTTGTCGCGCACTTCCTGCGTCACGCGGTCCGTGTCGACATCGAGCCGGAATTCGATCCAAGAAAACGAAATCCCTTCATACGACGCCGACAAAATGCGCTTAACGCCAGCAACTGTGTTGACCGCGTTTTCGATCGGCTTGGCCAGATCGTTTTCGACCTGCTCGGGCGACGCACCCGGATAACGCACCTGAATCGACACGAGCGGCGGACGCACGTCGGGCATCGCCTCGACGCCAAGCTTCGCGTAAGAAAAAAGCCCTAGCACGGTCAGCGCCACCATCACCATGGTGGCGAACACCGGGTGATTGATCGAAACGCGAGTCATCCACATAAACCTGGGCTCCCGCTCTAGTTTCTTGCCGGCGCGACGCGCTCTTTATCGGCAACGCTCGAGTCCGGCGCCTGGCTGATGACCTTGGCGGCCAGGCCGTCCTTCAGATTGTCGAACTTGGTCGCAAGCACGGTTTCGCCGGGCGCCAACCCCGATGTCACTTCGACCAGTTGCGCGCGCTCATCGCGCTTGCCGATGACGATGTTTCTGCGCGCAAGCTTCTCATCGGCCACCACCCACACGAAAGGCTGCGCGGCCTCAATCCGCACGGCCGATAGCGGCAGCGCGGGCACCTCGACTTCAGGCGCAATGGTCAGCAACACGCGCGCGAACATGCCGGCCTTCAGCAACGACTCCTCATTCGAAAGCGACACATAAACATTGATCGTGCGGGTGCCCGGCTCTGCACTCGGATTGATGCGCTCGACCCGTCCCTCGAACTTGCGACCGTCGATGCCCTCGACGTCGATGTGCGTCGGCATCCCCTTGCGAATCTGCGTGACGTCGGAGATCGGCACCTGCGCCTGCACTTCCAGTTGCGCCAGATCCACGATCGACAGCAACGGCGCGTCGAAGCTCACTTTCTCGCCGGGCTGTACATGACGTTTGGACACCGTTCCCGAAATCGGCGCACGCACGACGGCATCGGTCATCGACAGCTGCGTCAGTTCCAGTTGTGCTTGCGCTGCGGCATGCGCTGCAAGCTGCACCTGGTGCGCGCTGTCCGCCTGGTCGAACGCGTTTTGCGAAATGAAATTCTGTTTGACGAGCTGCGCGTTCGACTGCCGTGTGCGCTCCGCCATCGCCAGTTGCGCACGCGACGATTCAAGCGTCGCCTTGCGCTCGGCCATCTGGGCGCGCAACTGCGCGGTGTCGAACTCGGCAATCGACTGCCCGGCGGTCACACGATCACCTTCACGCACGAGGACACGTTTGACTTCGGCCGATAGCTTCGCGCGGACCGTCGCCTGTGAAACAGCCTGGACCGAGCCAGGAACCGCGAGCTCTACCGACAAACGCTTCGGCTGCAACGAAACGACGTCGCGCTGCGAAAATTCAAGCGGCGGACGATCGCCTTTCTTGGCAGCATCGGCGGCGGCTTTCTTTGACGAAATCGCAATCGCGGCGCCACCGGCCACAACGGCGGCCAGTGCCACGGTCAATATCCATCCTGTGCGCTTACGCATCCAATCCCCCTGGGATGGGCGGCTTTTGGCCAACCATCCGTAATGGGGCGCGATTATCCTCGACCCGGCGTCGGCGTCGTCGTTTACTGCGACGAACTGCGGCAAGGTGCGACGAAATGCAGGGACTGCAGGTCCGGCGTGTTGCTTCTGCGGCGGCTTTCAGTCTTCGAGCCCGAGATCCTGAATCTTGCGCGTAATCGTGTTGCGCCCGACGCCCAGGCGCGTGGCGGCGTCGATGCGCCGCCCGTGGGTGTGTTTCAGCGCAGTGCGAATGACGGTCGCTTCGAATTCGCGCGCCAGCGCATCCATCACGTCCGGCGTTCCCGCCTTCAATCGCCGCTCGACCTCCGCGGTCAGCTGGGTCAGCCAGTCCTGGTCCGACCACGTCGTCGCAGACGTTGAAACTGCCGCCAGCGGCGCACCGTTGACTGCCGTCTCCGGCCCGGACGATTGCGCAGTGAGCGACGCAGTCTCGTGCCGGACGTCGAGCGGCAGATCTTCGACTTTAACGATCTGCGCCGGCGCGAGCACCGTCAGCCAGTGACACAGATTCTCCAGTTGCCGCACGTTGCCCGGAAACGGCAGTTGACTGATAAACACGAGTGCTTCGTCAGACAATCGTTTCGTGTCGACGGCGAGCTCGGCCGCGCTTTTCGCCAGGAAATGCTTCGCGAGCAGCGCGATGTCTTCGCGCCGCTCACGCAGCGACGGCAACCGCAGCTTGATCACGTTTAGGCGGTGATACAGATCTTCGCGGAACGAGCCCTGGCGCACGCGCTCTTCGAGATTCTGATGGGTGGCGGCAATAACGCGAGCGTCGGCCTTGATCGGCTGGTGGCCGCCGACGCGGTAGTACGTTCCGTCCGACAGCACGCGTAGTAAACGTGTCTGCAGTTCGGACGGCATGTCACCGATTTCATCCAGGAACAGCGTTCCGCCTTCGGCCTGTTCGAAGCGTCCGCGGCGCATCGCCTGCGCGCCGGTAAACGCGCCGCGTTCGTGGCCGAACAGTTCGCTTTCCAGCAGATCGCGCGGAATGGCCGCCATGTTGAGCGCGATAAACGGCATCTGCGCGCGTGGACTGTGTTTGTGCAGAGCGCGCGCGACGACTTCCTTGCCGCTGCCCGACTCGCCGGTCAAGAGCACCGTGACGTTGGACTGCGACAGGCGGCCGATCGCGCGAAACACTTCCTGCATCGAAGGCGCCTGTCCGAGAATCTCAGGCACGTCGGACAGGGACTCATCGGCCTGGGACTCACGCACGCTCTCGTCGACTGCGCGCCGAATCAGCTCGACCGCTTTGTCGACGTCGAACGGCTTCGGAAGATATTCGAACGCGCCGCCCTGAAACGAAGACACGGCGCTGTCGAGATCCGAGAAACGCCGTCATGATGATCACCGGCAGCGCTGGGTGCTTGCGCTTGACCTCGCGCAACAGTTCTGTGCCGTTAATGCCGGGCATACGAATGTCGGAAACCAGGACCTGTGGCGTGTCGTGCTCGAGCTCGGACAACACTTCCTGCCCGCCACCAAACGCCTTGCATGGAATGTTTTCGCGTGCGAGTGCCTTCTCGAGCACCCAGCGGATCGAACGGTCGTCGTCGACGATCCAGACAGGTTTCATGCGAGCGGGATCAAGATGCGGAAATTCGTCCGGCCCGGGCGGCTGTCGACTTCAATCATGCCGTCGTGCTGCTGGATGAACGTCTGCGCCAGCGTCAGGCCAAGACCGTTGCCACCGTCACGGCCAGAGACCAGCGGAAAGAAAATGCGGTCCTTCAGCGGTTCGGGAATACCTGGACCGTTGTCGATCACGTGCAGATCGAGTGCCAGGCGGTGCCTTGCGCGCGCGATCGTGACCTGCCGCGCGACGCGTGTGCGCAACACGATCTCGGCGTCACCTGCCGCGATCCTGCTTTCGAGCGCCTGCGCCGCGTTACGCACGACGTTTAGCAGCGCCTGAATCAGCTGCTCCTTGTCGCCGCGAAACTCCGGAGCACTGGCGTCGTAATCGCGCGTGATCGTCAGTCCGCGCGGAAACTCGGACACCATGATCAGCCGCACGCGCTCGCACACTTCGTGGATGTTCATCTCCGACACCACGCGCGGAGAACGATGCGGCATCAGCAGGCGATCGACGAGGGCGTGCAGCCGGTCGGCTTCGGCGATGATGACGCGCGTGTACTCGCGCTGTTCGTTGGTCGCGAGCTCGGCTTCGAGCAACTGCGCCGCTCCGCGCACGCCGCCCAGCGGATTCTTGATTTCGTGCGCGAGGTTGCGCAATAGTTCGCGGTTTGCTTCAGTCAAGCCAATCTGACGTTCTTCGCGGTCCACTTTCAGCTGCTGCTCGATCTCGGTGACTTCAAGCACCAATGGAATGTTCTCGGCGAACTGCACGGCTGCCACTACGCGCACCGGCAGCGGCTCCCGCCCAATGCGGCGCAGTTCCATGATCTGCTTGCGCTGACCGAAGGCGTTGGCCTGCGCATCGGCTACCAGTTGCCGCATTTCAGCGTCGTCGCCAAGGACGCGTCCGGCAAGTTGCCCGATCAGCGTCTTGCGGGACGTGTCGAACAGCAGTTCCGCCGACTGATTGACGTGTGCGATTCGTCCGCTGCTGTCGACGAGGAGTACCGCGGTCGACAGCAGGTCGAGGCCGTCGTACGGCGGCTGGGTAAGCGCAAGCGCTCGACTGCGCTCATGCGCAGCCTCGCGCTACCGCAAGACACAAACCTACTGGGTTTTGAGCAGCGACATCTCGCGCGCGAGTGCGCGCACGTTGTTCTCGGCGCGAGCGATGTCTTCCTGCAGCCGCTGCGTCCGCTCTTTGTAAAGCGCGAAGTTGCGCTCATCGCCGCGCCGCTCGGGCTCGCCGTTGTTGAACTCCGCCTTCAACTTCGGCCAGACGTTCTTCCTCGCCTTTTAGCTCGTCTTCCAGAATGCGGCGCCGGTCCTGATCGCGCGTGCGCTGCGTGTCGCCGTCGACGCGCGGAAAGCTGGCCGGCGAAACCGATGCGCGCTGCTCGACCGCAGGCTGCACACCACTTCTGGACTGCGGCACACGCGATGCCGGAAGCGTCAAAATCGGCTGCACGTCCATCCGCTTGCAGGTCTTGACGTTGCCGGTGTTCGTGAACTGCTTCTCGCCATTTTCGCCAACGCAGACAAAGATGTCGGATTGTGCGAGCGCGCCGGTCGACATGAGGGCGCAGGAAAAGAAACCGAGGACTGAGGCACGACGCGTCACTGGGCGATTCCCTGGGAAGCGAGAGGCGCGCAGTGTAAGACAGGACTTCGCCTTTAGATCCGCTGAGTAAGCCGTCTTGTCGGTCCAGTTCCCGCATTCGTGGGAGGGCACTTTGTTGCACCAACTAGCGCCCCCGGTTCCTTTTGCGCCGCGTCGGCTACGAGCTGTAATACATGTCGAATTCGAGCGGATGAGTCGTCATGCGGAAGCGTGTCACCTCATCCATTTTCAGCGCGATATAGGCGTCGATCAGGTCGTTACTGAACACACCGCCGCGCGTCAGGAACTCCCGGTCGCGGTCGATGTTGTCGAGCGCCTCTTCCAGCGAAGCGCAGGGATGCGGAACCTTGGCCGCTTCTTCAGGCTCCAGGTCGTACAGGTTCTTGTCCATCGGCTCGCCAGGATGAATCTTGTTTTCCACACCATCGAGCCCGGCCATCAGCATCGCTGAAAATGCCAGATAGGAATTCGCCGTCGGATCGGGAAACCGCACTTCGACTCGGCGTCCCTTGGGATTGGAAACATACGGAATGCGGCATGCCGCCGAACGATTGCGCGCCGAATAAGCAAGATTGATCGGCGCTTCGAAACCTGGAACCAGGCGCTTATACGAGTTGGTGCCCGGGTTCGTGATGGCGTTTAGCGCCTTGGCGTGTTTGATGATGCCGCCGATGTAATAGAGCGCGAAATCGGACAGTCCGCCATAGCCGTTGCCCGCAAATAAATTGGTGCCGCCCTTCCATACCGATTGGTGCACGTGCATGCCCGAGCCGTTGTCGCCGACCACCGGCTTTGGCATGAAGGTCGCCGTCTTGCCGTAGCTCGCGGCAACGTTCCATACCGTGTACTTCAAAATCTGCAGCCAGTCGGCACGCTTGGTCAGCGTGTCGAAAACTTGGTTCCGATTTCGCATTGGCCGGGCGCCGCGACTTCGTGGTGATGCACTTCGACTTCAACGCCCTGCTGCTCGAGCAGCAGACACATCTCGGAGCGAATGTCCTGCAGGGAGTCAGTGGGCGGCACCGGGAAGTAGCCGCCCTTTACCGGCGGCCGATGCGCGAGGTTGCCTGCTTCGTAATCGATGCCGGTCGACCACGGCGCTTCTTCGGACTTGATCCGCACGAATGAGCCGGACATGTCCACGCTCCAGGTCACCGCATCGAAGATAAAAAACTCAGGCTCGGGGCCGAAGTACGCGGTATCGCCCAGCCCGGTCGATTTCAGATACGCCTCGGCGCGCTTGGCGAGTGACCGCGGATCGCGGTCGTAGCCCTTGCCCGTCGAAGGCTCGATCACGTCGCACGTCAAGATCAGCGTGTTCTCTTCACGAAACGGATCCATGCGCGCGGTGTCCGGATCCGGCAACAGCAGCATGTCCGACGCCTCGATACCCTTCCAGCCGGCGATCGACGAGCCGTCAAACGCGTGCCCTAGCTCGAACTTGTCGTCCTCGAACGCCTTCACCGGCACGGAGACGTGCTGTTCCTTGCCCTTGGTATCGGTAAAACGAAGGTCGACGAACAACACTTCGTTGTCCTTTATCGTTTTCATTACGTCTTTGGCCGTCGCCATTCGAATTTCTCCCCTAGCCGTTAACAAAGTGGTGTGTCGCAGCGCAACGCATTAAGCGTGCCAAAAGCGGTACAAAGGCTGCCTAGGGCTGCACTACCCTTGTGCGTCAAGCGCTTAGCGCGTTTGATTCAATCACTTAGGGCCCTGACACCGCGCCGTCAACGCCCCAAGACAGTGCAGTATGCCCCGAAAGAAGGATTATGGCAGCACGACGTTAGGGCGGGCGGGCTTCAAAAACAGCGCCTGCAGGTCCGACAGAAAGCGCAGGCCCAACGCGGTTGGAGCCAGCGATTGATGGTCTCGCACCAGCAGGCCACGCCGTTCCGCCTCGTTCAGTTCGGGCTCGACCGAGCTGAAGTGAAGCGCCGGTCCTCTCAAGAAACGAGTTGCTCGGCACCCCGTCCGGCAACCGTCAGCGCATTCAGCATGAATTCGAACGGCAACTCGTCGCGTGCGACTTCGTGGCTCTCGGCCACGAATTCTCCCGCTGCGGCGCGATCTAGATAAGACGCCGGCTGACGAAACCGCACCTGCCGAACGATGCGATGCGGAAACGAGATCTTGCTGTGAGCGCCGGCACCCACGCCGAGGTAGTCGCCGAACGTCCAGTAATTCAGGTTGTGCCGGCACTCGCGCATTGCCGTCGCGTACGCAGACACCTCGTAGCGGCGGTATCCCGCTTCTGCCGTGCTCGCCTCGATCCATTCCTGCATCGCTGCTGACACGTCCTCGTCGGGCAGCGCGGGCGGATATTTGGCGAACACGGTATTCGGCTCCAGCGTCAGTTGATACAACGACAGGTGCGGCGGCTGCGCGGCGAGCGCGTGTTCGACGTCAGCCTGCAGTTCGTTCAGCGACTGGTCTGGGAAGCGCGTACATCAGGTCGAGGTTGAAATTGTCGAAGTGACATTGTGCGATCTCGATCGCGGCGAACGCCTGTGAGCGATCGTGGATTCGGCCGAGCGACTTCAGCTTTTGTTCATCGAACGACTGGATGCCGATCGACAATCGATTCACTCCGGAGGCGCGGTAGGCGGCAAAACGCTCCGCCTCGAAGGTCCCGGGATTGGCTTCAAGCGTTATCTCGCAGTCGAGTGCGAGTGGAAGCAGCGCACGGATGTCCGACAGCAAACGGTCCAGTGCCGTCGGCACTCATCAGACTCGGCGTTCCGCCGCCGATGAAGACGCTGATCGATGCGTCGTCCCCAAATCAGCGGCAGCGCAGCCTCTAGGTCGGCGCGCACGGCGTTCAGATACTCATCTTCAACGGCACCGCGCTGTGCTCACCTCATGCGAATTGAAATCGCAATATGGGCACTTGCGAACGCACCATGGGTAATGAACGTAAAGCGCAAGCGGCGGGAGCGCGCGCAGATTGAGGCTGCCAGGCCGCAGATAGGCGGACACGTCAGCGTTGGCTGCCGGAAGTCGCGGCGATTTTATTTCGATCGTCGAGTTCATCAACTCCAATCGGCCAACCGTTGCCGCCAGCGTGCGCAATGCCAGGCCGCGATGGCTGATTCGGTTCTTGTGCGCCGGATCGAGTTCGGCTGCGGTCAGACCCAAGCTTGGGACGTAGAACAGAGGGTCGTAACCGAACCCGCCCGAGCCGCGCGGAGCCTGCGTGATTTCGCCGTACCAGCGCGCATCGACGACGATCGGCTCTGCATCTTCTGCCGAGCGGACCGCGACGAGTACACAGATGTAGTGTGCCCGCCGCTGTGTAGCGCCGCGAGGCGCCGCAGCAACTCTGCGTTGTTGCTCTGATCGCTCGCGCCCTCGCCAGCGAAGCGTGCCGAGCGCACGCCGGGCTCGCCGTCGAGCGACTCGACGCACAGTCCAGAGTCGTCGGCGAGCGCCGGCAGCCCGCTGCGCGCTGACGCATGACGCGCCTTCGCGAGTGCGTTCTCGACGAACGTTGGATGAGGTTCGTCGGCTGCCTCGACCCCAAGTTCGCTCTGCGGCACGATGTCCCAGGACAGATCCGTCCAACATTGTCGAGATTTCGCGCAGCTTTGCCGCGTTGCTGGACGCCAGAATTAGGCGCCGTCTCACAGCTCGAGCGCGTGCTTCTGCGCGGCAACCAGCGAGCGTATGCCGCCGCTGGCGAGCTGCAGCATGGACTCCATCTGCTTGCGCTGAAAACGGCGCACCTTCCGCAGTGCCCTGCAGTTCGACGAAGCCGCCGTTGCCGGTCATCACAACATTCATGTCAGTATCGCAGCTGGAGTCTTCGACGTAGTCGAGGTCGAGCACGGCGATGCCGCCGATGCAGACCGACCGAAACCGCCGCGACGAAGATCCGCACCGGCACGTTGTCGATCATGCCGCGCGCGCGCAACCAGCGGCACGCATCGTACGCCGCGACATAGCCGCCGGTGATCGCGGCGGTGCGCGTACCGCCGTCAGCCTGGAGGACGTCGCAGTCGATGTGCAACGTGCGCTCGCCCAGCGCCGCGAGATCGAACACGGCCCGCAAGCTGCGGCCGATCAGACCGTTGGATCTCCTGCGTGCGGCCGCCCTGCTTGCCGCGTGCGGCCTCACGCTCGACGCGCGTGTGCGTTGCGCGCGGCAGCATGCCGTACTCAGCGGTCACCCAGCCCTTCGCCCTTGCCCTTCAGGAAGGCGGGGACGCGCTCCTCGACGCTCGCCGTGCAGATGACGCGCGTATCGCCGAATTCGACCAGCACCGAGCCTTCGGCATGCTTGGTGAAGTTACGCAGTGAGTCGTACCGGACGCAGTTCGTCGGCGCGACGGCCGCTGGGGCGGCGGCGGAGGCATTGGAATCGGCATCGGATTCCATTGAGAAGCCGAAACCTGCGGCAGAGCCGCACGCGTCCCTGACCGTGAAGACCGCTATTTTGCGACGAGTTTGCCGCTAGCGCTGAATTGCCTTCTGGATCTCGGCCACCGCGTCGTCGATCTGCTCTTCCGACAGTTCCTCGTCGACGCCAGCTCGCCACTCGTGGCATCTGAATCGTCGATGCAACCGTTCCCTCGGGAATCAGCAAGGTAGACACCGGATGCTTCGCTCGGCGGCACCATTTCCATCGACTCGGTACCGGCCCACGTCATCGCGACGCCGGTGCAGTTGTCGGACTCGGGGCCGCTCAGCTCCAGCGCGAGCTCCATCAGTTCCGGCACCGCACGCATCACCGTCTTGCCGGTGAACGCGTCTGCGACCTGTCGGTCGTTCAGCGTGCCCCACAGTCCATCCGAGCACAGCAGTATCGTGTCGCCATTGCGCATAGCGACCGGTCGGCTGACCTCGACCGTAGGCGCGACGTAGGCGCCGATGCAGTTGAAGATGCGGTTGCGCTCAGGATGATCCTTCGCGTCTTCGGGCCGAATCAAGCCCGACTGAACCAGATGATGAACGCGCGAATGATCGATCGTGCGGTCGAGAATGCGGCCGCCGCGAATCATGTAGAGCCGCGAGTCGCCGACGTGTGCCCAGATGGCGACGCCCTGTTGAACGATGCAGGCGACCAGAGTCGTCCGCGGCGCTTCGGGCAGGCTGTGCTCGGCACGATAACGGTGCAACTCCCGATGTGCGGCCAACACCGAGTCCTCGAGAAACCGCACCGGATCGGCTAGCAAGCGGCTTGGCATCGCGCTGATAGATCGACGCCAGCGTCTGCAGCGTCAATTGCGAAGCCACCTCTCCGCGCGCGTGTCCGCCCATTCCATCCGCCACCAGCATCAACAGCGAATCGCGCGTGTACAGGTACCCCATGCGGTCCTGATTGATCCGCCGGCCGCCTTTCTTGCTCTCCTGGTAAACGGAAAAACGCATAGGCATGGTCCTCGGTACGCGACCGCAATCGCAGTCGCACTACGGCGAAGTGGCGGCCGACTTTGAACGGCCGAGCGCGCCGCAGTAAAGTCAAGCTCGCGTCTTCTTCAGCGTGCCACTTAGCCCTTGTACTAAAAAATGTCTGGCTTTGCCGGCGATTCTTTGAAACTCAATCGGGCGAAAGTAGGTTTCACTTTTGCGCGCCGCCTAGAACCAAGTGATGTTGTGATCCTTCATGAAGCGCGAAGACCGCTCCTGCAGGTTGCGCCAGCGTGCCCCGGTGCGTTCGACCATCGAGAACTCCGGCCGCTCCGGGACGTTCTGCAGCAGCTCCTTTTGCACGGCGAACACCGTTTGCGGCCGCTCCAACGAATTGAGCCGTAAACAGCGCTCGACCATCGAGATCAACTGATTCGAGTACAAACCGCGGAACGATCGCAGCGCCGTCGGCATCTTGTCTTCCTTCAACCGATGGTCCGATTCCTGCGGCGGCATGCCCGACATGCACGCGTAGACGCACGAACCGATCGAGTACACATCGGTCCACGGGCCCAGCTCGGCGTCGCGCTTGTACAGCTCGGGCGCGGCGAAGCCCGGCGTATACATCGGATAGGTCTTGCTGATGTCTCGCTGCAGCGTCTGCCGCGCTGCGCCGAAGTCGAGCAGAATCGGCGTGCCGTCCATCCGCAGATAGATATTGGCGGGCTTGACGTCCAGGTGCAGCAACCGGTTCGAATGAACTTCGCGCAAGCCGTTCATCACCTGAGCGAACACGCGCCGGACGAACCGCTCCGATAGGACGTCTTTCTGATCTTTGTTCCGGTTCCGCAAGACGTGTTCCTGCAACGAGCGGCCCGATTCGTAGTGCATCACCATGTACACCGTCTCGTTGGCGCGAAAGAAATTGATGACGCGCACGATGTTCGGGTGATAGATCGACGCGAGCGCACGGCCTTCCTCGAAGAAGCACTTCAGGCCGATGCGGTAGGTGTTGAGATTCTCCGGCGCGATGTACGGCGACAGTTCGCCAGGCTTGCGCTGTGCGAGCGCAGCCGGCATGTATTCCTTGATCGCGACCGAATTGCCGTTGCTCATCGGTCGCGAGATAGACGATCGAGAATCCGCCGCTGAAGATATCTTCTTTACAATGCGATAGCCGCCGACCTCGAGGCCTTCGGGTAAAGATGCGTTGGTCTGCGCGGGCATGGTGACAGTGTTGGGAACCGCGGCGATTCTAGCCAATAGGGCTCGGTGAGCCGTAACAACAATAGGGTGCGTTTTCGCCTGTTTTCGTCTTAAATCTCTGCCCGACCTCTCAAATAGCACTTGATACTTTGACCGTGATGACATCGCATTCCCCGGTCTTACTGGCTGACATTCGTTGACTTCAACGATGAAGCCCGTCGCCAGCATGACCGGCTTCGCGAGTGCTGCGCGCCCGACTGCACTAGGCCGTTTGACGCTCGAATTGCGCTCGGTCAACTCACGTTTTCTCGACTTGTCGCTCAAGATGCCCGATGATTTGCGCGGTACCGAAGCCGCGGTGCGCGAAGCGATCGCCGCGCAGCATCGCTCGTGGCAAGGTCGAATGCCGACTGTCGGTCGCGCGCGCGTCGGGCGAAAACGAGCCACAGTTGAATCCAGCGCGCTTTGAAACAGCTCGCGGCAGCTCGCTGCGCAAGTGGCCAACACCCTTCCCGGTGCCGCACCGATAAGCACCGCCGACGTCCTTAACTGGCCGGGCGTTGTCGAGACACCGGGCGCGGAGCCGGACATTGCTCCGCACTCAGGTGCTGGCGGCGTTGGCCGAAGCTCTGGCCGCGCTGGCCGAGTCGAGACGGCGCGAAGGTGCCGCGCTGCGCGAGGTGCTGCTGGCGCAATGTGAGCAAATCGACCATGTCGCCGCCCAGGTGCAGGCGCGCGCGCCGGACCTGCTGGCGTCGGTCGAACGCAAGTTGAGGAGCGGCTGGAAAAGGCATTGGGCCCGGCGCTCTCCGATGCGTCGCACTGACGCGTGAAGAAATATCCGAGCGTATCCGCCAGGAAGTGACGCTGTACGCGCTGAAAATGGATGTCGACGAGGAAATCAAGCGCCTTTCAACACACGTCGTCGAGGTGCGGCGCGTGCTCGTGCCGGAGGCGGTGCAGTAGGTCGCCGACTCGACTTCTTGATGCAGGAACTCAATCGCGAAGCCAACACGCTCGGTTCAAAAGCGGCTGCGATCGAAATGACTAACGCGTCGGTCGAGCTGAAGATTCTGATCGAGCAGATGCGCGAACAGATTCAAAACCTCGAGTGACTGCATCTCCAGACTGGACCACCTCCTCCGCGGCGGCAACATGTTCCTGGTGGTCGCACCGTCGGGTGCCGGCAAATCGACGCTCGTCAATGCGCTGCTCGCGCGCGACTCGAACATTCAATTGTCAGTTTCCTGCACGACGCGCGCGCCGCGTCCCGGCGAGCAAAGTGGCCGTGAGTATCACTTCAGCAGCGTCGACGAGTTCGAGCGGCGGCGCGCGGCCGGCGAATTTATCGAGAGCGCCGAGGTACACGGCAACTATTACGCGACATCGCGTATCTGGATCGAGCAGCGCGTCCGCACCGGCATCGACGTCTTGCTCGAAATCGACTGGCAAGGGGCACGGCAGGTCAAAGCGCAGTTCGCGCAGACCGTCGGAATCTTTATCCTGCCCCCATCGATCGAAGCGCTCGAAGCGCGTCTGAAGAAGCGGGGCCAGGACTCGCCGGCTGTGATCGCGCGCCGCCTGTCAGCTGCGCGCAGCGAAATCGAGCACGCACCCGAGTTCGATTTCATCGTGATCAACGAGGATTTTCGATCTAGCGCTGTCGCAGCTGGTCGCGATCGTGACCGCCACGCGGCTGCGGTACAGCACGCAGATGGCACGCCATCGGGCGCTATTTCAGGCAATTGGGATCGGATAGCGCCGATCCGACCGCACCAGGGTGCTGTGGTCGGCTAAAATACGGGCACATCCCACGAAGGTACCGCCATGGCTCGCATCACCGTTGAAGATTGCCTGAAGCACATCCCGAACCGCTTTCAGCTGGCGCTCGCCGCGGCCTACCGCGCGCGTCAGCTGGCGCAAGGCCATACGCCGAAGATCGATACGCGCGACAAACCCCCGGTCGCTGCGCTGCGCGAAATCGCGCAAGGCAAAGTTGGCATCGAAATGCTGCGCAAGGTTCCGATCTAAAGCACGGCTGAGTTACATCAGCTCCGAACCCACGTGACCGGCGCGCGGGCTGATGGAATCGCCAGATCCTCCGGTCGCCTCCAACGCCCTGAGCCAGCAGCACCTGGCTTCGCGCGGCGTGCGGCGGAGGCATTCAGAAAAGCCGTCTGGCGCTGCGAGCCCGATGCTGAACCCGCAAGCGCCGTCGCCACCGTCGCGACGCTGACTGACCGCGTCAAGAAGTATCTGCCGTCGGCCGACGTTCAAAAAGTCAAGGAAGCCTTCCGCTTCTCCGACGAAGCACATCTCGGACAATTCCGTCGCAGCGGCGCGCCGTACATCACGCATCCGCTCGCGGTCGCTGAGATACTGACCGAATGGCGCCTCGACGGCGCTGCCATCCAGGCCGCGCTGCTGCACGACGTGATCGAAGACTGCGGCGTCGAGCAGTCTCAGTTGATCGAGCGCTTCGGTTCCACTGTTGCCGATCTGGTCGATGGTGTCTCAAAGCTCGATCGACTGCAGTTCTCGTCGACCGAACAAGCGCAGGCCGAGAACTTTCGCAAGATGCTGCTGGCGATGGCGCGCGACGTGCGCGTGATGCTGATCAAGCTCGCCGATCGCCTCCACAACATGCGCACGCTCGAAGCGGTCGACGCCGAGCGCCGCCGCCGAATCGCGCGCGAGACTCTCGAAATCTATGCGCCGATCGCGCATCGTCTAGGGTTGAACACCCTGTTTCGCGAGCTCGAGGAGCTGAGTTTCGAGCATCTGTATCCGCTTCGCTATCAGGTGCTCAACAAGGCGGTACTTGCGGCGCGTGGCAACCGACGCGAAGTGCTTGGCAAGATGATGGTCGCGGTACGCAAGTCGCTCGCGGATGCGAAGCTCAAGGCCGAAGTGCAGGGGCGCGAGAAGACCGTGTACGGCATCTATCGCAAGATGGCCGACAAGCGCCTTACGTTTTCGCAAGTGCTCGACATTTATGGCTTTCGCGTCGTCGTCGACACGCCGGCGCAGTGTTATCTCGCGCTGGGCACGCTGCACAGCCTGTACAAGCCGGTTCCGGGCAAGTTCAAGGACTACATCGCAATTCCGAAAGTCAACGGCTATCAGTCGCTACACACGACGCTAATTGGGCCGTATGGCACACCCGTCGAGTTTCAGATCCGCACCAAGGACATGCACCACGTGGCAGAAACCGGCGTGGCCGCTCATTGGCTCTACAAAGACGACGATTCCGATCTGTCGGAGCTGCAATCGCGCACTCATCAATGGCTGCAATCGCTGCTGGAGATTCAGCGCCAAACCGGAGATTCGAGCGAGTTTCTCGAGCACATCAAGGTCGATCTATTCCCGGACAAGGTGTACATCTTCACGCCCAAGGGTCGCATCGTCGCACTGCCGCGCGACGCGACGCCGGTGGACTTCGCCTACAGCATTCATACCGACGTCGGCAATAAGACGGTTGCTGCGCGCATCAACAACGAGATTCAGCCGCTGCGCACCCAGCTGAAAAACGGTGACATGGTAGAGATCATCACCGGCCCCGAGGCGAAACCCAACCCCGCCTGGGTGTCCTTCGTACGAACCGGTAAGGCACGTTCGGAGATTCGACATTTTCTGCGCACGATGAAGTTCGACGAATCGGTCGAACTCGGTGAACGTTTGCTTGCGCAAGCAGCCCAGCAGTTCAGCTTATCGCTGGCGGATGTTACCGACGAACAATGGAACAAGGTCGTCAAGCAGTCCGACAGCAAATCACGCGAGGATCTGTGGGCCGACATTGGTCTTGGTCGCAGGCTGCCCGCGGTCGTTGCGCGGCAACTTGCACTGGATTCGGCCGAAGGTAGCGACTCGCAAAGCCATAGTCCGGTTGCGCAGGCGAGCCAGGTTCCAGTCATGGTGCGCGGCACTGAGGGCATGGCGGTGCAGATGGCAACCTGTTGTCATCCGATTCCCGACGACCCCATCGTCGGACACATCCGCAAGGGGCAGGGTCTAGCCGTGCATCAGGCCGAATGTCTGCACGCGCAGCGCGCGCGGCGCGCGGACCCTGATCGCTGGATCGAACTTCAATGGGCGAAGGATCCAGCCAGCAATTTCACCGTCGGCGTCGATGTCAGCGCTTTAAACGAGCGCGGAGTGTTGGGCCGCATCGCAGTCGCGATTGCAGAGGCTGAATCCAACATCTTGAACGTGCATCTTGAAGACGAAGACGCCAAGCTCGCGCTGATTCATTTCAAAATTCAGGTGCATGATCGCGTGCACCTCGCGCGAGTGATACGCGCGCTACGCCGTGTCAAGAACGTGCAGCAGATCGTGCGGCCGCGTGGTGGGGGCAACAGCGCCGTGCGTACGCATGCTCACGATCTCGCGTAGCTAACATCGAGAATTTCGAGCGTTTCGGTTCCCGCCGGCGTACGCAATGTCACGGTGTCACCCGGGTATGCCTTAAGCAGCGCACCAGCGATCGGCGAGATCCAGCTGACATAGCCCTGCGCAGGATTGACTTCGTCGACACCCACGATCGTCACGCTGTTTTCGATGCCGTCCTCAGTCGCATAGCGCACCGTGGCGCCGAAGAAAATCTGGTCGGTGGCTTCCCGCGCGCTGGCATCAACCACTTCCGCCACGTCGAGTCGCTTGGTCAGAAATCGGATGCGCCGGTCAATTTCGCGCAACCGTTTCTTCCCGTAGATGTAGTCGCCGTTTTCGGATCGATCACCATTCGATGCCGCCCACGAAACCGTTCGGACGACTTCTGGGCGCTCTGTATTTAGCAAATGCACCAGCTCCTGTTTCAGCCGGCTGTATCCCTCGGGGGTAATGTAGTTGCGAACACCCGCAATCTGCGGCACCTCGAGCTCTTCGTCGTCATCATCGTCGGCTTCCTTAACGAACGCTTTGCTCATGGCACCGCAAGCTTAAACCCGACAAAACCGGCAGTCGCCGGCTTAACCGATTACTTCCGGCTGGTCTTACTGGATTCAATGTCCTCGGGCCGATCGAGCAATGGATCCTCATCCTTAGCGCGCTGTCTGCCTGCCTGCTCCGCTTGCTCCAGTTGCTGTTCCTCGCGCGCGCCTTTTGGCTCAGCGTCGCGCGCGGCTTCGGCCACATCTTCGTCCTTGACGAACTCACGCGTCGCTTCGTTATAGCGGCGCGCAGCTTTGTAGTCGCCTTCGCCCTGCACTTCGCTTTTGGTCTTTGTTTGCTTCTCAGCCATCACGTTCTCC
This sequence comes from uncultured beta proteobacterium, assembly GCA_963791315.1. Lineage (GTDB taxonomy): Bacteria > Pseudomonadota > Gammaproteobacteria > Burkholderiales > Burkholderiaceae_F > JACCZX01. Next base: position 281,016 of record CAWBRQ010000002.1, on the reverse strand, counting down.
CGACTTAAGACGACGACGCGGCCTCATCAGCCGCGTCGCTCAAACAGAATGCCTGCGTACTGCTACTTCTTCGGCGGTGTTGTGTTGTTCGGCGCCGGTGTCGCGGCCGGCGAGGTGCCTGGCGGCTGTGTGCCCGGCACCATACCCGGCGCGGCATTCGGGCTCGAGGTCAAGTTGTTCTCGACCTTCTGCACGCCCTCTACGCCCTTGGCGACTTCAACCGCGCGCGTCACCTGGGCTGGAGTGTCGACCGTGCCCGTCAGCTTGACAGTGCCACCGTTGGAATCCACGTTGATCTGCGTTCCCTTCACCTGAGCGTCCGCCAGCAGCGCTGTCTTGACTTTGGTAGTCAGCGTGGCGTTGTCGACGACAGCAGCAGCGGTATTGGTCGCCTGCTTGGCCTCCGTACGGACTTCTTGGCGCTCAGATTTGTTGCATGCGCTCAATACAAGTGCGGCCGTAGCGGCCAGCACCACCGCTCGTAATGTGTGACGTGCAGCTGTGTACATATGTGGCTCCTCTTGGTAAGTTGATTTGAGCCCTTGCTTGCATGTCGTTGGGCCCCGTGCCTAGCGCTGGTACAGCTTGGCGTACGCAGGCCTGATGTTTCGGCAAGCGGCGTGCCTAAGCGGCCGTCGCTGGGGAGGCGCGTGTTAACCCGTGGCGCTACGCGGCGCGGCGCTCTCTGGCAGGTGGCGAGGAAGGCGGCGCGCCTTCGGCGCCATATTCCTTCAGACGATTGTAAAGAGTCTTCAAGCTAACACCGAGCGCGGCCGCGGTGCGCTCCTTATGGCCTTCAAAATGTTCGAGTGTGGCAAAAATCAGTGAGCGCTCGGCGTCCGCCAAAGTGGTGCCTACGCGAACCGACAAAACCGACCCTTCACCATCCATTGGGCGCGGGGGCTGAAGCTCGAGCCATTCGTCAGTGATGGCTGCACCCGTTGCCATCACGTATGCGCGCTGCACGACGTTGCGCAACTCGCGCACGTTGCCCGGCCAGTCGTACTCATTCAGACGCTCATACGCGCTTTTGCTGAAACGCTTCTCCTTGCCCTCTTCCTTACAGATTTCCGCCAGAAAGTGGTCGGCGAGCAACCCAATGTCGTCGCGTCGTTCGCGCAACGGCGGGAGGCGGATTGGAAACACATTCAAACGATAGAGAAGGTCTTCGCGCAGCTTGCCGTCGGCCACCGCACGCTCAGGCACACGATTCGTCGCGCCAAGTACGCGGACGTCTGCGCGCTGCGTTTCGGTCGACCCGACGCGGTTGAACGTCCCGGTTTCCAGAACTCGCAACAGCTTGACTTGAAGATCCGCTGGCATCTCAGTCACTTCGTCGAGGAACAGAGTCCCGCCGTGAGTGCGCTCAAAGAAGCCGAGGTGCTGACGATTGGCGCCCGTAAAACTTCCCTTCTCATGTCCGAAGATCTCGCTCTCCATCAGGTGCGGAGATATCGCGCCACAGTTGATCGCCAGGAACGGGCGGCTGCGTCGGCGGCTGAGGGAATGGATTGTCTGCGCGACAAGTTCCTTGCCGGTGCCGCTTTCGCCCTGAATCAGCACGGTCACTGCAGTAGCCGCTACTCGCGACACCTGCTCGTAAACGCGTTTCATCGAAGGTGAACCGCCCCACATGTCACCAAAACGTCCGCTGCGATCAAGCTCGGTGCGTAATCCCGAAATTTCCGCCTGCAGCTCGCCCGGCCGCATGACGCGCTCCAGGATTCCCTGAACCTGGCTCGGGCTCACCGGCTTGATCAAATAATCCGCAGCGCCCAGGCGCAACGCCTCGATCGATGTCTCCAAGCTCGCGTGCCCGGTGATCAACACGACTTCGGTATCGGCGAGGGCCGCTTTGTCGTTGAACAGTTCGATCCCCTTGCCGTCCGGCAGGACTAGATCAAGGAATACGACGTCTGGCACATTTGTCGCCAGCTGGCGGCGCGCGTCCCGCATTGTTCTTGCGGTGGCTGCAGTGAAACCCTGGCTCGCGACGAGTTCCGCGAGCATTTCTGCCGTATCGGCATCGTCATCGACGATTAGTGCGTGACCCATTGCCTTCCCCTGATGCAGACAGCAACAATACCCCAGTTGCGTTGCCCGGCCCCATGTGCGGCTGACCGAGGCGATCAAAGGAAGCTGCGGGTGAGTGGCGGTCAGCCGCGCGAAACAACCCCGCCGCGAAGACGGGGTTTACAAGACGTTAGCCGCTATACGACGTGCCGACCGGCCTCGACGACGGTAAGAAAAAAGTTATGGCTGCCAACCGCATGTGCCAGATCGGCAGCATAAGCGGCTGCGGCCGGCAAAGAGCTCAAAACTGCGCCTGCAATGACCCGCCCCTGATATCCGACCACCCAGCACCCCTTGCCCAATTTCGCCAGCAAAAATTCGTTGGGGCTCGGCTTTGCGGCCGACAATTTTTTAACCTGCGCTTTGGTCGATGCTTTCATCCCTCACTCCTTATTGCTTATTGGAATCGTGCGATGTCCGGTAAAGCAACGTGCATGCCAGCTGCATCGTTCACTTCTTGTTAAGCGGGGCTCGAAAAACAGCCTGGGAAATCAGGCATAAGCTTTGCTTCACAATGCCATCGCGGTTCGCGTGCTGGTCTCGCGTTCAGCAGTCGTTGGGTTTAAACCGGCACACTTAACCAACCAACTCGAGGTAACGAAATGATTAATTTCATCGTGTGGCTCATCGTGGGCGGCGTCGTTGGCTGGCTGGCCAGTCTCATCATGCGTACGGACGCGCAACAGGGAATTTTTCTGAACATTATCGTGGGCATCGTCGGCGCAGCACTGGGTGGATGGTTGATCTCGCCGTTGCTGGGTGTGCCGTCTATTAATCAAGACGCCTTTAGCTTTGGCGCGCTAGTCGTGTCGCTGATTGGCGCGGTTATCTTGCTTGCGATCGTCAACTTGTTTCGGCGCGGTTCTGTTCGTTAGACAGACACAAATCAGGCCGGCCCTGGTCCAGGGCCCGCCTGATTTACGCCTTTGACTTAGAACTGAATTTCCGAAGATCAATAAAGGAGCACAGATGGAAACGACTACCCCGAATTCCGGCAACCTCGGCACGATGGGAACCAGCGGAAAGGCAACTCAGGCCGCAGATCGCGCGCACAGCACGGTCGATCGCGTGGCCCAGGGCGCGCACGAAACGGTCGATCGCCTCGCCGCGAAGGCCTCGCCATTGCTCGACCGCGCACGAACGACCGCGGCCGATGCGCAAGACACGCTATATGCAAAGTACGACGACTTCATGGCCATGGAGGAAGAGTGGGCGGAGTCGGCACGAGATCAAATCCGCGCACACCCGCTTGCCGTGGTGGGCATCGCTTTAGTCGCAGGATTGCTAATCGGTCGTCTGTCTCGCTAGCCTGTTCACTGCAGGCTGAAGTCTGTGGATATCGGGCGCGATACGGCGGGGCGAGGCGGTGCAAGCGCGCCTGGAGCAGCTGGGCGACCAGACGCGGATCGTGGTGCCGCGCGTGCATCGGCTTCGGCCGAAGCTCGCGCACGCACCGCTGCCCGGGCTTCCGGTCCGCCTTCGGCGCGTCCAAGCATTTCGCAATTCATCAGTGAAGTGCGCGCGGCGTTCAGTGCGCGCTTCTACTTATTTGAGCTGGAGGCGAAGCGCGCAGCGTCGACCGCCGCCTACATGCTTGCGTTTGCAACAGCGGCCGCGTTGCTCGGAGTCACGGCATGGCTGATTCTGATCGGCGCACTGATCTATGGTGCTGTCGCAGCCGGCGTCCCGTGGATAGTCGCGGCGATCGTTGCTATTGCCTTGCATGCCGTTGGCGCCTACATGCTCATACGCGCAATGCGGTCGATGGTCGACAACCTGACGTTTGCGGCCACTCGCCGCACTCTCGCGAAAGCAGATTCGGCTGAGGCGCCAGATGGCCGTAGCACTTGACACGCTGAGAGCCGAGATCGACGCGGCTGAGAAAGCCGTGCGCATCGCCGATCAGCGGGCCGTTAACACCGGTCGCGCCCTGCGCGCAAACCTACGCGCCAAAGGCCCGATGATCATGGGTGCCGCCGGCGCGGCGCTGCTTTTCAGGCAGGTATTGCGGGCGCGGCGCAAAGCTCCGAGGGATCGCGTGCGCGGCCAGGGTGTAGGGGCGTGGTTCCGTGACTATGGGCCCTACATGTCTGCGCTCGGTCCTCAGGCCGTCACCGCAGTCAGCGCGCTGGTGGCCGCCGTCATGGCCAAGAATGCCAAGAAGGCATTGGCGAGTGCCGCGCACGTCGATCTGGACCGTTTCGTCGGTAGCTGGTTTGAGGTTGCACGTTTGCCCGACCGGCAGGACAAGGATTGCCTGTCCGACGCGCGTGTGACCTATGCCCGAACCGACGACGGTCTTCGCTTGCTCAGCCTGTGCCGACGGGAAAATGGAACCATCAAGCGCTCGACCGGCCGCGCCAAGCTGGTCGATGATGCAACACAGTCGCGGTTCAAGATTTCGTATTCGCATTCCGCGTTCGACGCCTTGCCTTTCGTATGGTCCGACTACACGATCATCGATGTGGCGGACGATTACAGCTCAGCCATTGTCGGAGCTGCCGATCGCAAACATCTTTGGTTTTTGTCTCGCCAACCGACCGTAACCGACGCAGCGCATCAGGACTTTATGAACAAGGCGCGCGCTCAAGGTTTCGATACCAGTGCGCTGGTCTACACGCGGCAGACTCCAGCGTCGACTTCCGAAGCTTGAACTGAATCTTTGAAGGAGGCTGTCAATGTCATTACTTGTCCGCGCCGCGCTCTTGGGAGGGATTGCCTACGTTGTTTCGCGCGCGGTTCGCACCAGCCGGCAATCTTTGGAGTCTTCCCGGTCGCAACCAGAACGGCTTACGCGCCGTCCCGACGATGACGTATCGGACTACCAGTTGGGAGCCGAGCAACCGTCTGCCAGCAGCACTTAGCAAATGAAAATGGGGACCGAAGTCCCCATTTTCATTTCAAGCGCTACCGGCCTTTACTTCGTGAGCCGCCCATCGTGTCGCGATCGGAACCGGTTGGCGATTGCGAGCCTTGAGGCCTGTTTGTTTGCTGGCTCGCCTTCGACGAACTGTCAGTACCATATTGAGCGTCCGATGCCCCCTGCCGCGGTTTCTCACCGGACTGCGTCAGTTGCTCACCGGCTTCATGCATCTCAGGCGACTCGTCGTCGCTGTCGGTCGACCGCGAGCCTTGCTGGTTGGGCGTCTGCCCGCGCTGTGAACCCTTTTGCGTGTGGCCACCACCCTGATCGGATTGACGCGCTCCTGGCTGCCCCTGCGACTGCTGAGTGCTCTCGGTTTGGCCCTGTGCGTTGCGGCCGCCCTGTTGCTCGGGATTCTTGCCGCGCTGAGCGTTGCTTCGCTGCTCGTTCTGCTTCGGTTGTTGCTGATTCTGTTTCGCCATGTTGTGCTCCCTATGCCATGGAAGTTTGCTCGAAGAGATGCTGTGCTTATTCAGCAGCCCAAACAGGTGCCGCAAGCAACATGCCCGCCACGAGACGGAAGCACTGGACGAGTCCCGCTACAAATTACATGGAGTGGGAACGCGAATTGCGGTCCGCCTCGATCGTCCTAACCCGCACGCCAGGCTGTTACATCAGCCGGTGCAAATCACATGATTAGCAGTGCACTCAGTGCCAATATGGATCCACGATGTGGAGTCCATTGGTTGGAGAGACTGGATCCAGAAGGCCGAACTCAATTGATGGCCGCCCTGTTGAGCCGATTCAATCACGATCTGCGTACACCACTGAACACGATTCTGGGCTGGACCCATTTGCTGCAAAAGGGCGGTCTCGACACCGTGCGTGAAAAGCACGTGGCCGAGGTGATCGCGCGCAACTCGCGCGAGCAAACGCAGCTGCTGGAAGATTTCGTCGATGATGGGCGAGCCGTTCTCGCCACGCTGCAGTTGCAAATTGTCGCCGTGAAAATGCACGAAGCGGTAACTGATGCCATCGCGCGGCTAGGCAGTTTGCTTTCGTTGCACAGCGTCAACCTGGAGTCCAAGTTCGACACCCCGGACGTCAGCGTCAGTGGCGACCTGCGTCGGTTAACGCGGTTGACGTATCGCTTGCTCGCCAGCGTGACACAACGCGCGCGGGAGTCATCAACGATAGAAGTTGAGACGGACGTCGACCAGGGCCAATACGTACTCGCCATTTCGACGACCGCTCAGGAGCCGGATTGGTCCGACGCCGCTTTGCTGGATTTGCGCATCAGTACTCTAGTCGCCGCCCTGCACAACGGCGAGCTCCACGTCGACGCCGATGCCTACCAAAGCTTGCGTCGCGCTTAGGTTGCCATGTCTGTGACCAGCCTTCCGCAGCGCCTCAAAATCATGAAGAGCTGAGGCACCGGTAACTGCGACGTGCTGAGCTCTGTGGGAACTCGCACTATGCTTCGGTAGTGGCCTGGTATGAGCGACGCTAAACCCACCTTCCGCATCGAGCACGATACATTCGGCGACATCGAGGTCGCCAGCGACAAGCTGTGGGGCGCGCAGACTCAGCGCGCGCTTCATCACTTCGCGATCTCCAATGAACGCATGCCGCCTGAGTTGATTTGGGCGCTAGCGCTGGTTAAGCGTGCGGCGGCGCTGGTCAATTCCGAACTCGGCGTGATCGATCCAGCTCATGCTGCAGCGATTGCGGCTGCGGCCGGTGAAGTACTAGCCGGGGAGCACGCCGATCAATTTCCCTTGTCGCTGTGGCAAAGCGGCTCGGGCACGCAGACCAATATGAACGTCAACGAAGTGCTCGCGAATCGCGCCTCGGAGCTGCTCGGTTATCAGCGCGGTGTCGATCGTGCGGTACACCCGAACGATGAAGTCAATCGGGGCCAGTCCACCAATGACGTATTTCCAACCGCGATCAATGTCGCGCTCGCAAAAGCATTAACCGAAAGGCTGCTGCCTGCTCTCGATGCGTTGCGCGCGACGCTGTCCTCCAAAGCCGGGGAATTTGAGCGCATCGTCAAGATCGGACGCACTCACCTGCAGGATGCAACACCTCTCACCCTTGGTCAGGAATTTTCGGGTTACGCAGCGCAGCTCGAGTTTGCTCACGACGCTATCCGGCACGGTATCGAAAGCTTGTTACCGCTTGCCATTGGAGGCACCGCCGTGGGCACCGGCATGGCAACGCACCGCGAGTTCGGAACCCTGGTAGCGGCGCACATTGCTGCAGCGACAGGATTGCCGTTCGTGTCTGCGCCGAACAAGTTCGCTGCGCTGGCGGGAAGTGATGCATTGGTGTTCGCGCACGGTGCGCTCAAAACGCTCGCTGCCGCGCTGCTGAAAATTGCAAACGACATCCGCCTGTTGGCGAGCGGGCCGCGCTCCGGAATCGGGGAAATCGCTTTGCCTGAGAACGAACCGGGCAGCTCGATCATGCCGGGAAAGGTAAACCCCACCCAAAGCGAGGCACTGATCATGGTGTGCATGCAGGTGTTCGGTCACGACGTGTCAATCAACGTCGCGGGATCTGCCGGCAATTTTGAGCTAAACGTGTGTCGCCCACTGCTTGCGCACAACGCGCTATCGAGTGTCAGACTCCTATCTGATTCGATCGCTCAGCTTCGACCGGCATTGCGCCGCCGGCATCGTCGCACGCCCGGAGCGCATCGCCGAGCTGGTCGATCGATCGTTGATGCTAGTTACGGCGTTAGCGCCGCACATCGGCTACGACAAGGCGGCGAAAATCGCACAGCATGCGCATCGAAAAGGCACAACCCTGCGTGCCGCGGCAACCGAGCTCGGGCACGTTACTGCCGAAGACTTCGACCGCTGGGTGAAGCCGGATTCCATGACCGGCAACGCCCCGTAGACTATTTCTTATCAGTGGTCTTGCTGTCGCTGCCTTGCGCGGCGCCAGTGCCAGCCCCGCTGTCGGTCCCGGTACCAGGTTTCCCGCTCGAAGCGACGGTGCCCGCCTCGCCGCCCACCATGCCGGTACTTGTGCCCTTTTTCGTGACATCTTCTGCGGTGCCGGGCGCAATAACCGGAGCCGAGCTTGATGACGATGTATTAGGCGGCGTGCTGGCAGGCGCCGGAGCCGGCGTTGTCGTAGTGACGGTCTTCTTATCGCTGCAGGCAACGCACGCCGTCGCAGCAAGCACTGCGCACAACGAGATAAGAGTGCTCCTGATTACTTTTTGCTTTTGGGCCATCGTGTCTCCTCACTAATCACGAACACTCTACCTCGTCTGCGCGATGCTGTCGAAACAGACAGCTATGCCGTCGTCTTATGGCTATCGCGCAGCGCCTTGATCTGATCGTGATTGCGACGCGCGCCCTCGAACTGCCGGCGTACGATCTGCTCGACATCGGGTGGCAAATCTTCTTCGAGCGCCTTGCGATAGCGGTTAATCGCGATGTCTTCGCCGCGCTCACATTCGTTCAGCATCGCTTGATCGTCGTCGAGAGCGACCGCCCCACGAACCGCAAGCCAGCCGCGATGGACCGCACCCGAGACCGTACCGCTTGTATCGGCCTTGCCGCCAAAGCGTGTCACTAGCGTTTGCAGCTCTTGGGCTGCCGAACGGCACTCACCGGCCCGCTGCGTAAAAACGCTTTTCAAGCTCGCCGATTTGGCACGCTCGGCGCACGTACGAAAACCGTACTCTCCATCCTTGCAGTTTTCGATCAGGTCATTCAATGTTTTTACGACGTCGTCGCGCTCCATAGTGGCTCCCTTACGTTGAATAGTGACAGAGCCCACCATTCGGCAGATATCGTGCCCAGCGGTCCCAAATCGGCACTAGTTTTGCTTTAATCACCGAAACACGCATACGAGGCACTGGGAGTGGGTGACTTTTCGATGCCGGGCACTTCAGACGCAACCGCAGTTGCGCCGCCACATTTGCTGGACATCACAATGTTCTGGAGTCCCCGCAGTGGGGGCGTCGCTCGTTATCTACGGAACAAGCGCGACTGGCTCAAAGCGCATTCGAGCTGGCGCCATACGATCATGGCGCCAGGTCCATCGACACGCGAAACCGAGCACGTCTCCGCGGTTCCGCTTCCGCTGTCCGGCGGCTATAGGTTTCCCTTGCGCCGCATCGCCACGGCGCGCGCGATTGTTCAGCGACAACCTGATTTGATTGAGGTCGGTGATCCCTACCGATGTGCTTGGTCAGCGTTGGACGCTGGGCAACAACTAGGTGTACCGGTGGCGGCGTTTTATCACTCGAATGTCGAAGCTTTGGCACAGCGCTGGATGCCACGAGCTTCCCACATGCTGGTTCGGCAATACTTACGTCATCTTTATCGCCATTTCGACGCGGTCTTCGCGCCGAGCCACTGGGCCGCCAACGCCTTACGCCATCTTGGTCTCGATAATGTCGTGCTTCAGTCGCACGGAGTCGATTGCAACGTATTCCATCCCCGAGCGCACGACCCGCATTGGCGCGAAGAAATCGGTTGCGAACCGTCGGATATCGTGCTGCTCTACACAGGCCGCTTCGCGCCTGAAAAGAATCTCGACCGCCTCGCGGCCGCAGTTGACCTGCTTGGGCCACCGTACATATTCGTCGCGATGGGTGACGGCCCGCGCGCGCCGCGCGGAGCACGCTTGCGGTTACTGCCCTACGAATCGGACCCTGCAAAACTGGCGCATGCGTTGGCGAGCGCTGATGTCTTCGTGCACGCTGGTGACCAGGAAACGTTCGGACTCGCGGCACTCGAGGCGCTTGCCTGCGGTACTCCTGTGATTGCACGTGCCTGCGCCGGGCTCACCGATTTAATCGACGGACGTGCAGCGTTCGGGGTCGAGCGAGACGATGCGCGGGCTTTTGCCGAGGCCATTGCTTCGGTAGCGCCGATCGCAGCAACGTTGCGTAATCAAGCCCGGCGGCGTGCGCTCGATTTCGATGCGAACAACACGTTCGCGCAGTTGCTGAACCGCTACACGACATTGTGTTTTGCGTCGCTAGCGCGTGACGCTGAACCGACCGAGCGGTATGCCGCCTGATCGCGCCCCCAAGGCTTCCGCGCCGCAACGCTGGCTTTGCGTCTCGTTGCATGATGTCGCGCCGGCCACATGGACATCTTGTCAAAGAGTGCTTGCGGCCGTGCGCGAAGTGGCCGAGATCCCGCTGACGTTGCTCGTTGTGCCCGCGTATCACGGCAAGTGCTCGGCGCAACAGGACTTTGAGGAGGCGATCAGTGCTCAACTTGCCGTCGGCCACGAACTGGCGCTGCACGGATATTTCCATCTCGACCCGCAAGTGCCGAGCGATCTCATCGACTGGGTCCGCCGCCGCATCTATACGGCGGGTGAGGGAGAGTTTTGCGGTCTGTCTGAAGAGGAGGCGCGCGAGAGACTGACGCTCGGTGCCCGTTGGTTTGCCGCGCGGGGTTGGCCGTTGGCAGGTTTTGTCGCTCCGGCCTGGCTGCTCGGTACCGGAGCCTGGAGGGCGCTGCGCACGCACGAGGGTTTGCAATACACCAGCACACTGACAAAACTGATTGCATTGCCCGAGGCACATGCAATCCCAGCGCCGTGTTTGACCTACAGCGTTCGCAGCGCGTGGCGCCGGCCCACTTCAATCATTTGGAATAGTGTTTTGTCACGCATCACGCACAGCTCGCAGGTACTGCGACTCGGATTGCATCCATACGATGCCGAGTCGCGCGCAGTCAAACGTTCGTGGCAGCGTTTGCTCGAGCGCGCGCTGACTGATCGCAAAGCTGTCACCAAGGCCGAATTCGTGCGCCAGTGGCGCCTGCGGTCAGCCGGTTACGCGGAGCGGCCGCCTGCACTGCGACCTCTATCGGAATCGCTGTTGTGATTCATGATCGTGATTCCGCCTTTCAACCCTTCGCCCAGAGAATTTCCATGAACACTCTCAAATCGACCTTACTCGGCGCGAGTTTTGTTCTCGCCTCATTGACAGCTTCTGCTGCAATAGTTGAAGGCCGTACCTCGAACGACCGCGCTTTCGTGACCGGCGGTATTGGACTCGAGGAGTCCGAGTTGCTGAAGCAGATGGCAAATAAGTATTCGTTGCAGGTGGTCATTTCGTCACGCTCAGGCGCTTACCTGGCCGACACGCGCGTAACGATCATTGGCGCCAATAGCCAGAAGATCTTGGACGTGCCGCTCGATGCCCCTTGGTTGCTGGTCGATCTCTCGCCGGGTACCTACAGGGTTCTTGTCGCCCAGGGCGGGCTAACACAAGAGCGGAATGTGACGCTTGCACCAGGTAAGCACGAACATTTGGCGGTTCAATTTGATGTGCCCGCCGACACGGCCAAGAGTCCCGCGCCGGCCACTAAGTAGCCTCGCCGGCACGTCATTTGCTATTCAAATCGGCCAACCAATTCGTCCCAGACAGTTGGTTGTTTGGCCCGCGTCCCTCCCCTCCCCTTCCCCGAGACGCCGGGTCTTTTTCAAAACCCCGCGTGCTCGCGGGGTTTTTTTTGCTGCAAAACTAACCGTAGTTAAATTGCGATAATCGCAATCGGAGGCAACAACAATGGCGACGATCATCGCAGCACGAGTGGAAACGCAGCAGCGCGCCGATGAGCTTATGGCGCAGCTGCGGTCGCGTGGCATTGCAACCGACGACATGCAGGCGTTCTACGTCAATCCGCCCGGGCAACATGGAACGTACCCGATCGGCGGTGACATGGACGCTGACACCGGTACCGAGGAATCCAGCCTCGGCCAGGCATCAGGAGTGGCGGCGGGCGCGGCCGCTGGGCTCGCGGCGGGTGCCATCGCAGGCGCTGCCATACCGCCGCTGGCGCCGATTATCGCAGTGGCGATGGCCGGCGTAGGAGCACATGTCGGCGGTATGGCCGGTGCGCTGGCGTCGACACGGACCTCACATGAAGAGAAAAAGGAAACAGAAACCAGGGCGCCCGATCCAGATGCTGTTGACATGCGTCGGGGCGGCATGACGCTCGCCGTGCGCGTGGATCCGCACAATGAAAAAACCGTTATTGACCTGTTGGCAGCCGCTGCGGTGGAAGACCTTGAACGCGCGCAAGGCGAGTGGCTCGACGGAGAGTGGGCCGACTTCGATCCTCTCTCGCCACCGCACAAAATCGGCGTCGAAAATCGCCGTTAGGCGGGCAAGCAAACGACTGTCAGTACAGCAAGACGACGCCGAACCCCACGGCAGCGCCAATCAGGGCGCCGGCCGCCACATCGCTCGGGTAGTGCAGGCCGAGGGCGACGCGCGACAATGCGATCAGCAGCACCAATGGAACCAGCGCCGTCCCGATCAGCGGGAAGTGCCAGCTGAACACGACCGCGAAGGCCACCGCATGCAGCGTATGGCCCGATGGGAAACTGAACTTGTCGAGCGCGCGAACGCACGCTCTGATATCTGGGCACGCAACGAACGGCCGCGGCCGACCAATCGAGTGCTTCAGCCAGAAGTACAGCGGCAGGTTCAGCAATCCAGCCAGACACATTTGCGCTGCGACGTCGCGGCCGTTGGTGCCGCCCATTAATGCCAGCGCTGCGATCAACACATACCAAAATAGCCCGTCACCCAGCTTGCTGACGATGACCAGCGCTTTGACCGGCGTCTTGTAGCGGGCTACGCGATGCAGCCACTGCGCCCAGTGCAGGTCACGTTCGACCCACACGTCACGGCGCGCGTTACGCAGGGCACGATCGAGCAAGAGGTGCTTCGATTGCATGCGCTGCATCCGATAGACAAAATTCGAAACGATTGATTACCGCGTCCCAACTGGCAGCGACAGCAGCGCGGCGGGCGGCTGAACGCATCATGCCGAGCCACCGAAACTGCTGAGCGAGCGCACACGTGCCGGCGATGAAGCCCTGTTCGTCGTGCGGCTCAATCAACATGCCGCTGGTGCAATCATCGATGTGCACCGCTGCCGCACCGGAGCGAAATGCGACCACCAGCAAGCCTGAAGCGAGCGCTTCCAGCGTGACATTGCCGAAGGTCTCGGTCAGACTCGGAAACAGGAAAACATCCGCCGACGCGTAGTACTTCGCCAGCGTGGCACCGTGCTGGGAGCCCGCGAAAATCGCGTCCGGATGCTCGCGCGCAAGCTTTTCACGCAGCGGACCGTCTCCTACGACCACGAACCGTACGCCGGGCAGGCGGGCGCGCACTGATTCAAACGCGCGAAACGCAAGCGGCACGTTCTTTTCCGACGCCAGTCTGCCGACGTACAGCAGCACTGGCGTGTTGTCATCCGCGCCCCAGCTGGCGCGCAGTTCCCGGTTCAGATGTGAGGGCGAAAAGATTTCAGCGTCGACGCCACGACCCACTACTTCGGTACGCTGATATCCCTGCAGAGACAGCGCGTTACTGACGGCGGATGTCGGAACGAATGTTCTATCCGTCGAGTTATGAAAGTGCCTCAGGTACCCGCCCACGACGCCGCGCAGCCAACCGAAGCCATAGTGTTCGCTGTACAAATCAAAATTCGTCCGAAAGTCCGAGGTAACGGGCAGGCCATTGGAGCGCGCGGCGCGAATGGCCGCCCAACCGAGAGGGCCTTCGGTCGCGACATGCACCAACTCAGGACGCGAATGACGCCAACGTTTGGCCAGCCGCGAAATTTGCGGCAGTCCGATACGGAGATCGCGATACATCGGGATCGGTACCCCTGGCGATCGCAATTCGCTACTTGTATCCAGGTGAGTCTCGTGGCGCTGCCGGGGCCGCACCACATCAACCGCGTGTCCACGCGCCCGTAGGCCGCGGACAAACCTCTCGGCAGTCAGAGCAACGCCGTTAATCTCTGGCGGAAAAGTCTCGGTGACATAAGCGAGGCGCACGCTGAAACCCCGCAAGCAACATCAGTGCCCGCAGTCGCGGGCTTAGCAAGCCGACCGGCAACCGGGCTCAGTTCGGCCGGTCGTTCAGACTGCGACGAACCAAAACTCGCAGGCGCCTGGTGATGGGATCGCTTCGGCGATCAACGGGCGGACGATCGGGATGATCGGTCGGCTCGCGGCTCAGCTTATCGGTAGCGGTACCAACGAGAACGGAAGGCCGGGAGGAAGTGGCGTCATGGTGTCTCTCATCAATCGTTCGCATCCGCCAGCAACTCTCATGCCCAGAGTGCAGACGCCAAGGAAGCCTGGTGCCAAAGGGCGACCGGATTCTACGCGTTCGATTCAGTGAGATGAGGACCCATCTCAGGCATGCCCGGCCGGTCGCGCCTCGTCAGGCGCGCCTGAGAAACGGTTTTCGACTTGCAGAGCGGCGATCTGGCGCGCTGTTGGCCGTGTGGCTCGCGTCCACCGTGATGACGCGCCGGCGCCGCCTCCGCAGCCCGATGCCCAAGAGAGCGCGCATCGTCGGCAGCTCCGGCCTGCCGCGATCGAGATAAACACACCACAGCCGCAGGCTCTTTGAGCGCCGGGCAGCACTTCGAATGATGACCAGCAACGGCACGGCGAGGAATGCGCCTGCCACGCCCCACATCCAGGCGCATACGATCACTGAGAGAAAAACAAAAAGTGGACTCATTTCGAGTCGGCGACCCACGACCCACGGCGCAATAAAGTTGCTCTCCAGGACGTTGATGGCAGCGTAGGCAGCAGCCGGCGCAATGATCTCGCCAAATGTCGTGTACGTGATAGTTCCTGCAAACAAGAGCAGCGCGACGAAAACAAGCGGCCCCAGATAGGGAATGAACCCGAGCACTGCGATGATGACGCCCCATAAAATCGGACTCGGAAACCCGAGCGCCATCAAAGCCAACGCGGTTGCGACGCCGACACCGGCGTTGATCATCGCTTGTGTTCCGAGGTAACGCGCGATGTCTCGCTGCGCGGCGCGGAACCCTCCAATTACGGCAACACGCACACGGCGTTTGGGAATGGCCTCGACCGTCCGCGCCATCAGCCAGCGCTCTGATGCAAGAAAGAAGAACAACAAAATAATGGTCGCAATGGCCGACACAGTGACCCACGTGGCCTGTTTGATCAAGGAGCCCGTCAGTGCAATACCCTCGAGCGCAATCTTGTCCTTGAATGGATCGGAAGCTGGCGCCGCCGCCGCCGGGACAATTTCGGCGGCCGGACGACCTTTGCTCGTTACTGTGGGTCTGAGTGCGATTTCGGGCGGCGCCATGAACGGCACCGACCGGCGCAACCTCTCATAGGAATCGATCAACTGCTGTACCGACGTAGGAGCGCGGGCAAGCCATTCGCTTGCCGGCGCCACGAGGCGACTGGCCAACAAGCCAAGCGTCAACAGCACTCCGATGAGCACCACCGCTGCCGCCAGCGCATCGTTTAGTCCCCGATTACGCAAGCCGCGCGCAAGAGGCGCGAGTAGAAACGTAAGAATGATCGCGATCGCCACTGGCAAGACGATCTCGCGCGCACCCTTTAAAAGAAAGATGAGTGCAACGAACGCAATAACCTTCACCGCAAGCGGCGCGCGCGGCCGCTCGGTCATTGCGCCGGGCGAAACTGCCATTTTTCGAAGTCAGGGCGGTGCGAAAAACTATTCAGAGATAGTAATGCACCGCGCCGTGATCAGACGGTTTGGGCGTTTCCTTCGACGTCCGAGCCTTCCCGCTGAGAATAACTTTCGAGCCGGTTGTAAAGCGTCTTTAAGCTGATGCCGAGTATCGCCGCTGCGCGCTTCTTGACGTTGCCGCACCGCGCGAGCGTCGCCATCGTGACGCGCTCCTCAATCTCATCGAGGGGCGTTCCTATCTTTACGGTGATCTCATCATGTTGATCGGTACTTACCGACGTTTCGGACTGCTCGTAATCGTCAATGACCGCGTCGGCCAATAGGTAGGCGCGCTGCACATAGTTCTTAAGCTCGCGTACGTTGCCCGGCCATGAGTGCGCGTACAGCGACTCGGCTACCGAGGGCGCGAAGCGTTTCGCGGAACTTTCGGTGGTATTCAGCTCATCGAGGAAGTGCTGAGCGAGCATTTCAAGATCGCCTCCGCGTTCGCGCAGCGGCGGCATATTGATCGGAAACACGCTGAGCTGGTGATACAAGTCCTCACGGAACTTGCCATCGGACACTGCCTTGCCTGGTTGCTTGTTGCTGGCCGCGATGATGCGTACGTCGGCCGCGATCGGCTGCGATGCGCCCACCCTGACGAACGTTCCCGTCTCGAGGACCCGCAGCAGCTTCACCTGCAGCGCCAGCGGCATCTCGCTGATTTCATCGAGCAACAGGCTACCGCCTCTGGCGCGCTCAAAAAATCCTTTGCTGTCGAGACTGTTGCCGCCGAAGTTGGCTTCGTCATGGCCGAACAGCTCGTTATCGATCACCTGTGGAGATACGGCGCTGCAGTTAATCGCCAGAAACGGTGCGCGCTTGCGCTTGGATAAGTCATGGATGGTGCGCGCTGCCAGCTCCTTGCCGGTGCCGCTTTCTCCGATAAGCAAAACGGTGGCAGACGTAGGCGCAACGCGCGCGATCTTGTCGTATAGCGCCTGCATCGGGGGCGATGATCCATACAAGTGACCGAACCGCCCCACCTTGCGCAATTCATCTCTGAGCTCGCCGATCTCATGCTTCAAATCCACCGTTCGGGGTTGGCGTCGCAGCATGTTTGTCAGGCGCTCGACGTCGATTGGTTTGGTCAAATAATCGGTGGCCCCGGCTCGCAATGCCTCGACGGCGGTGCCTACTGACGCATGACCGGTGACGACGACGACTTCGGTTTCGGCTGCGCGGTCCAGATCTTTGATCAACGCCATGCCGTTACCGTCCGGCAGCTCCAAATCAGTCAACAGCACGTCAGGGGTCTGACGACCGAGCTGATCGCGGGCAGCACGCAGCGTATCGGCAGCCGCGACAGTAAAACCCTCGCCCCGTGCAACCTCCGATAAGAACTCGCGGCTGTCGTTGTCGTCGTCGACTATGAGGGCGTGCGGCACGGTCATCTACCGTAGCAGGCTTGGTCCGGCGCTGGCAAACAAAGGCACGAGCCGGACCCACATCGTTCGGACATGGGTCCGGCCCGCACGGATGCCTAAGATACCGGTTTGACGGAGATTGCGTTTTGCACTTGTTTTACGCCTGGCACAGCCGCTGCGATCTCGGCCGCACGCACGCGCTCCGCTTCGGAGGTCGCAAAACCAGATAACTGGACAACTCCTTTAAGCGTCTCGACATTGATACGGTTCGCAGAGACGATCTTGTCTTCGACAAACCGTGTCTTCACGCGACTAGTAATTGTCGAGTCATCGACAACGTCGCCCACCGTTCTTTGTCCACTGGGCACTGAGCAACCGGCACTATAAATAGCAGCGAGCGCCATCATGGCGGCAACTAGTAACTTCTTCATTGTGTGTCCTCTCCGTTGTAAAAGGGGCGTGGTTTTTCTTCCACACCTTTGTTGGTGCAACATATGTGCCCGGTGCTGCCGCCGCATTTGAAGTCTGATCGCCTGTAGATGACCCTGGCAAGGTCCTGTCCGGCATGACATCTGCTTAAAGGGGTGCCGAACAATTCAATCTGCACGAGGTCGATATGCCCATTACAGGCGCTCGGTTGCGGTGGCCACCGCGACCCGGAAAAAGGTTAGGCGATCGCGCGCTTTCAGGAGCGCAGCGCTCGTTGCCTGTCGGAGCCGCCGATGCAAATCAACCGCTGCAGCAGGCAAGTCAGCGAGGTAAAGCGGCCGACCGGGGACCGTCCCACGCGCGTGAGTCAATGCGTCCAGCGCAGGACGACGATGCAAGTCGAGAACAGGAAGCCGACTTCCACACTTAAGCGGCGGGCGTAGAACGCCTCAACGGTCGCTCGCATAAGAGCAGGAGTGCCTCGGCTGATCAGAGGCGGCACGGGCCTTGCTTTGAGTGCCCCATGGTTAATTCTGCAACGCTGGCCCGCAGGGTGCCACCCCACAGTCAATATCGCCGCCAGCAGATCACTCCTAATGCATTAACGGGCGTCGGCACGTGTTTTACGGTGCGCCGCGCCTTTGAAAAGACGGCGAAAGGTCTTTTGTAATGAACGCCCCAGTTATTCGGCACGAGCAACGCCAACATCAGACGTTAACCCCGCGCTTGCAACAGGCTGTTCGCCTTCTTCAACTCTCATCGCTCGACTTCGCGCAGGAAGTCAACCAAGCGATGGGCAACAACCCGTTTCTCGAGTTGGATGAAGCGCCCGACGGAGAGGCCACAGTCGCGGCGCCTGGTGGCGATCCACCGGCCCAAGGGGAAGTGTCGCCGACGCCGACCAGCGCCGAAGCGCCCGCCGATGCAGCACCGGACCAAACGTGGGAGGGCGAAGGCTGGTCGCAGTATGGAACGTCGAAGCGCAATAACAGCGCCGAGCACGACTTTGATTTTTCCGATATCACGCCGGCTGATCTGTCACTGCGCGATCATCTGCTCGCACAGTCAAAGTGGCTCGCTTCATCCGACCGTGACCGTAGTTTAATGGCGACGATCGTCGACGCGCTCGACGACGACGGCTTCCTTCGAATGGATCTACAGGAGCTGAAAGCGCTATCGGGCCTCGAGCCACCGCCCGACGACGACGAGATGGCAATCGCGCTCAAGCTTGTTCAGTCGCTCGAGCCCGCAGGCGTTGGCGCCCGCGACCTGCGCGAGTGCCTGTTGTTACAGCTACGTGAAGATGACGATCCTGCAAGCGCGGCAATTCATGAGTTGGCCAAGCGAATTGTCAATGAGCATCTGGACAAGCTTGCGATGCGCGACATTCCGGGATTGGCGCGCGCGCTAGGGGTTGCGCAGCATGCAGTCTCGCAAGCCGGCGAGTTGATCCGTCGCTTGCAACCGCGTCCGGGCTGGAAATTCGGGGCAGCCAACACACGGTTTGTCGCGCCGGACGTTGTAGTGCGCAAGGTCCGCGACGAGTGGACCGTAGCCCTGAATCCGGCAGTCGTGCCCAAGGTGCGCCTGAATCGCATGTATGCCGATTTATTCCAAAACCATCGCGATGCGCGCCATTCCGATTTGGCAGCCCAATTGCAAGAAGCGCGCTGGACTGTGCGCAACGTCGAACAGCGGTTCGCCACCATCTTGCGCGTGGCGCAGGCGATTGTCCGGCGCCAGCGCTATTTTCTCGACTACGGCGAGCTCGCGATGAAACCACTGGGCTTGCGTGAGATCGCCGACGAGCTTGGATTGCACGAATCGACGGTCTCGCGCGTCACCAACAACAAATACATGGCCACGCCGCTCGGAGTGTTCGAGCTCAAATACTTTTTTTCGCGCGCGTTAGCCACGAGTAGCGGCGGAACGTGCTCGGCAACCGCGATCCGCGGCGCCATTAAGGACATGATCCACGAAGAAAATCCAAAGGAACCGCTCTCTGACGCACATATCGCAAGGCTGCTCGGCCGACAGGGGCTTCAGGTCGCACGCCGCACGGTGACGAAGTATCGCCAGATGATGCGCGTGCCGGCTTACGAGATGCGTCGCCGCCAGGCAGAAGGCTAGGCAGTTCTGTGGTGCTTCCGGTTCCAGGCGCGCCGGAATTGCCGGTGGTGCCGCCGCGCGTCATTCCGGATGCCGTGCCGCCGATTGAAGAGCCTCCGAATGACGATCCGGACGAAGACAAGCCAATTGACGAACCGAACGGGCCCGCTCCCGAGTTGCCGCCCGAAAATGAACCAGAAAAGCCAGTTGACGATCCTGCTCCGCCAGAGCCGCCGATCGATGATCCTGACTCCCACCCGCCCGTCACCGAGCCATCGCGCTGATTGCGCAATCTTGTTATTAGGTGGGGTGGCTGACGGGATTCGAACCCGCAACAACTGGAATCACAATCCAGGACTCTACCGTTGAGCTACAGCCACCACGTTTGCAACTGTATCAACCTGGCCTGCCCGACAGGACTCGAACCTGTGACCCCCAGCTTAGAAGGCTGGTGCTCTATCCAGCTGAGCTACGGGCAGATCCTGTACTGACATGCTAAGCAGATATTGGTCGGGGTGGAGAGATTCGAACTCCCGACATCCTGCTCCCAAAGCAGGCGCGCTACCAGGCTGCGCTACACCCCGAGGGCGCGGAATGATAACACCGCACTTTAGCGTTAACGCTACGCAGCGGCCGTGATCTCATCACTTCGCGCGACCAGTCGCTCAATTGGAAGTACCGCGGAAAACGTGCTGCCGCGGCCAACTTCGGATTGCACGTCGAGATAACCGCCATGCCGCAACAAAACGTGCTTGACGATCGCAAGCCCAAGCCCGGTGCCGCCAGTTTCTCTCGATCTGCTTTTGTCGACTCGATAAAAGCGCTCAGTTAACCGGGAATGTGATCGGGTGCGATGCCGAGCCCGGTATCGCTGACTTCAAAGCGGCCTCCACTCGAATCTTCGCGCCATGCAAGCGAAATGGTTCCGCCATCCGGCGTGTAACGCACCGCATTCGAGACAATGTTTCCAAACGCGCTGCGCAATTCCTCGCGGCTGCCCCGCACGAACGCCGGCGTTAGAGCAACGTTGATCTGATGCCGACCGAGAGACAACGCGCGCGCCTCGTCGGCTACCTCACGTACCAATTGGCGCACATCGACGAGCTCGTCGGACACCGGTGTTTCTCGCGATTCAAGCCGCGACAAGGTCAGTAGGTCCTCAACAAGCCGATGCATGCGCTGCGCCTGCTCGTGCATCAGTTGCAAATGATGCTGGCGCGCGGTGCCACTTTCTGTCTGCGCGTCGATCAACGTTTCGAGAAAGCCATTTACGACCGTCAATGGCGTGCGCAACTCGTGCGACACATTGGCGATGAAGTCGCGCCGCACGGCGTCGACGCGCTCGCGTTGAGTGATGTCGCGCGTTATCAGGATCGAGCGTGCGGGCTCGAACTCGACCACACGCACTTCGAGCGCCAGGCCCGGGCGTGACACTGGTTGAAAAACCAGCGGCTGATCGAAGCGTGCCGACGTCATGTAGCCGACGAACTCGGGATCACGCATTAGATTCGTCACGCGCAATCCCTGGTCGGCGCGCAATGAAATACCCAGGTGCTGCTCGGCGACCGGGTTGCACCAGTCAATCTGCAGCGTGGCGTCGATCAACACGATTCCTTCCGGAAGCGCGCTAATTGTGCGTCTGAAGCGCTCCTCGTTCTCGAGTAAGCGTTGCTGGTTCTGCTCTGTCGAGCGGCGCGTGCGATACAGGCGCGCGAACACATCGGTCCAAATGCCCCAGCCGTCGGGCACATCTTCGAGTCGCGGCTGATCGAGCCAGGCCGCGAGCAACGCTGCATAGCGCAAGTGAATCAACAGCAGCGCAGCAAGGCCAATCACGGCTGTCCACAGACCCGCAGGCATACCGAAGGCGAGGCCGACGATCGTGGCGAACGCCGCCAGCCCGGCCAGCCGCAACAGAGTGGGAGCAAGCAGTGGCAGCCCGCTTCGCGATCGGTCGAGCATGAAGGTTACGGCTCCGGACGCATCGACAAGCGATAACCGATACCGCGCACGGTTTGAACCAGATGTTGCGCGTTGACAGGCGCAAGTACCTTGCGCAGACGCAATACATGTACGTCGACAGTGCGTTCTTCGATGAAGACGTGATCGCCCCAGACACTGTCGAGCAACTGCGTGCGTGAGAACACCCGGTCCGGATAGCCGATCAAGAACTTGAGCAACTTGAATTCAGCCAATCCCATCTTGATCGGGACGCCATCAGCCAGAATCTCGTGACGCGAAGGATCCACTACCAATGGGCCATATTCCAGAATCTCCCCACTATGTTGGGGTGCGCGACGCCTGAAAACAGCGCGTATGCGCGATAAGAGCTCGCGCGGCGAAAACGGTTTAACGACGTAGTCGTCGGCGCCGGTATCAAGGCCGATCACCTTGTCCGCCTCGTTGCCCTTGGCGGTCAGCATGATGACCGGCATGACCCTGGTGCGCTCGTGCGCGCGGAGGTCTTTCAGCAGTTCAATACCTGGCTTGTCCGGCAGCATCCAGTCAAGCAACACCATGTCTGGCAACTCGCGATCGATCGCGTCGCGCCCGGCACCGACCGAATCGGCACGCCGCACCGTGTAACCCTGCGTGGTGCAGGTGTAAGCGACCAACTCCTGGATCGCGGGCTCGTCTTCGATCACGAGGATCGACGCCGCGCATCATCGGCGCTCGCCGGCGCACTGCGCGTCTCGACTGTCTTCGAGAGTGACTTATGGCGCGCGTCCCAGCCCTGCGAGATGAAGATCACGTGCTCAGCGACGTTCTTTGCGTGATCACCGATGCGCTCGATCGCCTTTGCGACCCACACGCAGTCGAGCGCTGCCGAGATGGTGCGCGGATCCTCCATCATGAACGTGATCAGTTGCCGCAGCACAGCGCGAAATCGATCGTCGATGCCGAGGTCGTCCTTGATGATCGAAGCCGCCGCAACCGCATCCATTCGCGCGAACGCATCGAGCGCCCGTCGCAACATTGACGCTACTGCCTCGCCTGAATACTTGATGTCCGGAATGCGATTAAGACGCGCCTGGTCGCCCTTCTCGTGCAGCCACTTGACGGCGCGCGCAATCTTGCTCGCCTCGTCGCCGATCCGCTCAAGATCGGTGATCACCTTGGCCACGCCGGTAATCATGCGCAGATCGCCGGCGGTGGGCTGGCGGCGAGCGATCACGTAGTTGACCATCTGATCGACGTCCATTTCGAGCTCGTTGACCCGCCGGTCTGCATCGATCGCCTGCTGCGCAAGTTGTTGGTCGGCTGTTTCGAACGCGTCGAGTGCCGTGCGCACCTGCGACTCGACCAATCCACCCATCTGCAGCACGCGCGAGCGTATCGCCTCGAGTTCTTCGTCGTACTTCTTTATCGAATGATCGCCAGTCGGCATTGCTGTTCCTTGCGTGCCCGACAATGGGGCGTTGTCAGCCAAAACGGCCGGTAATGTAATCCTCGGTTTCTTTGCGTGCCGGCTTGACGAAAATCTGGTCTGTATCGCCGAACTCGACCAAATCGCCCAAGTACATGTAGCCGGTGTAGTCCGATACGCGCGCTGCCTGCTGCAGATTGTGAGTCACGATCGCCACCGTGTAATCCTTTTTCAACTCGTCGATCAATTCCTCGATCTTCGCCGTCGAGATAGGATCAAGCGCCGAGCACGGTTCGTCGAGCAAAATGATCTCGGGTTTGACCGCAATGCCGCGCGCAATGCACAACCGCTGCTGCTGGCCGCCCGACAGGCTGGTTCCCGACTGTGCCAGCTTGTCCTTGACCTCGTTCCATAAAGCAGCCTTGCGCAAGGCCCACTCGACGCGTTCGTCCATCGCGGAGCGTGACAGCTTTTCAAACAGCTTTACGCCAAAAGCGATGTTGTCGTAGATCGACATCGGAAACGGCGTCGGCTTCTGAAAAATCATGCCGATCTTCGCCCGAATCAACGCCACGTCCTCTCTCGACGTCAGGATGTTCTCGCCGTCGACACTGACCTCGCCTTCGGCGCGCTGCTCCGGATACAACTCGTACATCCGGTTGAAAACGCGCAACAACGTCGATTTGCCGCAGCCCGAAGGACCGATAAACGCGGTGACCTTCTTCTCTGCAATCTGCAAATTGATATTTTTCAGCGCCTGGAACTTGCCATAGTAAAAATTGAGATCGCGCACGTCCAATTTAATGCGCTCGTTGGCCAACCTGCGACTGACGATCGCGGTGGGTGGCTGCGTCGGAGCGTTCGTCGGTATCGCCCGGTTAGCCGCCGTAGTAATCGATGCCGGTACTGTCACGCCTGCCATCTTTTTTTCTCGTCAGTGTTTTTGTCGGAACAGCACGCGCGCCAGAATATTCAACGCGAGCACACCGATGGTTATCAAGAACACGCCGGCCCACGCCATCTGCTGCCAGTTCGCAAATGGGCTCAGAGCGAACTTGAAGATGGTGACCGGCAGGTTCGCCATCGGATCACTCAAGTCCGCAGTGAAGAACTGATTCGACAGCGCGGTAAACAACAACGGAGCAGTCTCGCCGGCTATACGCGCCAGAGCGAGCAACACGCCGGTCACGACACCCGCGCGTGCTGCCTTCAACGTCACGCGCAGAATCATCACTCGTTTGGACGAGCCCAATGCAACGGCCGCTTCGCGCAGCGTGTTAGGAACCAGCTGCAGCATGTTCTCGGTCGTACGCACGACGACCGGAATGACGATCAACGCCAGTGCGACCACGCCGGCGTAGCCCGAAAACGAGCGCGTCTGCGCCACGATGATCGTGTACACGAACAAGCCGATCACGATCGATGGCGCGGAAAGCAGTATGTCGTTGATAAAGCGCGTCACCCGCCCGAGCCCGCGTGCGCTGGCCATACTCGGCCAGATAGATACCGGCCAGGATCCCGATCGGCGTCCCTACGCGCGGTGGCAGACAGCACCATGATCAGCGAGCCGACGATGGCGTTGGCGCAGCCCTCCGCCCTCGGAGTTGGGCGGCGGCGTCGATTCGGTGAAGGTGGCGCTGCATTGATCCCCTGCACGCCGAGAACCAATACATCCCACAGAATCCAGATCAACCACACCAGCCCAAAAGCCATCGCGATGCAGAGAAAGCGCGAGCGCCACGCGGTTGATCAACTTGCGGCGTCGATGCAGCGGCAGTCGATAGTCGCTACGCGACATCGCGAACTGGAACGGCGCTCATGTCCGGGTGCCCTCTTTGCGGCGCATCTGCATCAGCAACAACTTGGACAGCGACAGCACGACGAACGTGATGAAGAACAGGATCAGTCCGAGATAGATCAGCGACGCTTCGTGCAGGCCGGGAGTGGCCTCCGCGAACTCGTTGGCAAGCGCAGACGTAATCGAATTGGCGGCTTCGAAGAGCGACAAGCGTGTCGAGCTGGTTGAAGTTGCCGATCACGAACGTCACGGCCATCGTCTCGCCCAGCGCGCGGCCGAGCCCGAGCATGATGCCGCCGACGACGCCGGCCTTGGTGAACGGCAACACGACTTTCCAGACCACTTCCCAAGTCGTCGAACCGAGGCCGTAGGCCGACTCCTTTAGCAGCGCCGGCGTCACCTCGAACACGTCGCGCATCACGGCTGCGATGAACGGAATGATCATGATCGCGAGGATGATGCCGGCCGACAGGATGCCGATGCCGACCGGCGGACCGGACACAAGACCGCCAACAAGCGGCACATGCCGAACGCGGCTTGCAACGGCTGCTGCACAAAGCGCGCGAGGATCGGCGCGAACACGAACAGACCCCACATGCCGTAGACGATCGACGGAATCGCCGCGAGCAATTCGATCGCGGTTCCGAGCGGACGCTTCAGCCATTTTGGCGAAAGCTCAGTCAGAAACAGCGCGATACCGAAACTGACCGGCACCGCGATGACGCAACGCGATAATCGACGTCGCGATCGTGCCGTAGATCATCACCAGACCGCCGAACTTGTTCTGCACCGGATCCCACTCGGCGGTCCAGAAAAACGGCAGGCCGAATTCGCGGATCGACGGCCAGGCGCCGATCACGAGCGACACAATGATCGCGATCAGCAGTGATAGCGTCGATGATCGCCGCTAGGCGCGTCACATTCGCAAAAACAACGTCACCGAATCGTCCAGAGGGGCGCACCGGAGGTAGTTCCTGCGGCTGCAGCACGTCCGGCGGCAGCTCGCTCGTTGCAATGGAACTCATCGTAGCGCCAGGGGCAGCCTCGAGGTCTTAGAAACCCCTAGTCGTTGCCGGTGCCGTCGCATGACGGCGCCGGCTTCACTGAACAATTATCCCCTTGCCGGTACCGTCGGTGATCTTCCGCCATTGCGTGCGAATAATGTTCTCAACGCTGTCGGGCATCGGCACGTAATCGAGCTCGTCGGCCATCTTGTCGCCGTTGGCGTAAGCCCAATCGAAAAACTTCAGCGCGGCTGCCGCCTGCTGCGGCTTGTCCTGCTTCGCATGCATCATGATGAATGTCGCGCCGGTGATCGGCCACGAGTCCTTGCCCGGCTGGTCGGTCAGCACCTGATTGAAACTCTTCGACCATTCGGCGCTCGCAGCTGCAGCCTTAAAGCTCGTGTCGCTCGGTGCGACGAAGTTGCCGGCCTGATTGCGCATCTGCACATACGACATCTTGTTCTGCTTCGCGTATGCATATTCGACGTAGCCGATCGAATTCGGCAAACGCTGCACGAATGCCGACACCCCTTCGTTGCCTTTGCCACCGGCGCCGGTCGGCCAGTTCACCGCCGTGCCCTCACCCACCTTCGCCTTCCAGTCAGGGCTGGTCTTCGACAGATAGTTCGTGAACAGAAAACTCGTGCCCGAACCGTCGGCGCGCCGCACGACTGCAATCGCCGCATCCGGCAGCGGCACGCCGGGATTCAGTGCGGCGATCGCCGGATCGTTCCACTTCGTGATCTTGCCGAGGTAGATGTCGCCGAGTACGTGCGCCTGTCAGCTTCATCTGACCCGGCGCGATGCCCTTGATGTTGACCACCGGCACCACGCCGCCGATGACGGTCGGAAACTGGATCAGGCCATCCTTTGGCCAAGTCGGCGTCAGACAACGGCACATCCGAGGCACCGAAGTCCACCGTCTTGCCGCGAATCTGCCGCATACCCGCGCCGGAACCGACGGACTGGTAGTTGATACGCACACCGGTCGCCTTGTTGTAGGCATCGGCCCACTTGGCATACACGGGCGCCGGAAATGAGGCACCAGCACCCGTCACTTCCTGCGCACTGGCGACAGTCGACATACCCGCAAGCAGGGCGCCGACTGCCAGCGAACTTGAGAAACGAGAAATTTCATTGATAACCCCACGAGAAAACCACGGATTACTGCAGCAGCACACAGTCTAGGAGGCGGGTGTGACCGTTCGGTGACATGGCAACTTCGCGGCCGAGCCATCTTGCACTCGCGTGTCACACCGCTGTCATCACGCTACGCTGAGTGCTGTCCGCGCGCGCGATGCAATAAGAACTGGCCAATAGCGTCCGTTGCGCCGCCGTCACTGAGCCGCACGCCGGCGAAGCGTGAACGGCGCGGCTTGTGAGTTACTGACGAAGCGCTGGGCGAAGCGTCGACTGCAAGACGCTGCGCCATCGCTTCAGCGATTTCGGCTTCGGACGCTTCGACCATCACGCGCAGCACGGGCTCAGTACCTGACGGGCGGATCAGGACGCGTCCGCTGCCATTGAGCTCGCGCTCCGCGTCCGATACGGCGGCGACCAGGGCGCTATGAGAGCGCCATTCGAATCCGCGCTCCACGGTCGCGTTGACCAGCGCCTGTGGCATCAACACCAGATCCTCGGTCAGCTGCGCGAGCGACTTGTTCTGGCGCCGCACGGCAGACAGCACCTGCAGTGCGCTGACGATGCCGTCGCCGGTGGTATGGCAATCGAGACACAGCAAGTGTCCCGAACCTTCGCCGCCGTACAGCCATTTTTTCTCCTCCAGCATCTCGCAGCACGTAACGATCGCCGACTTTCGCGCGCGCAAATGGCATGTCGAGCTCGCGCAGCCGGCGCTCCAGCGAATAATTGGTCATCAGCGTGCCGACCACGCCATCGACCTTCGAGTGTCGCATCCGGTCGCGCACGATGATGTAAAGCAATTCATCGCCGTTATAGATTCGCCCTTCGGCATCGGCGATCACCACGCGGTCGGCGTCGCCATCGAGCGCGATGCCGAAATCGGCCCGATCGTTGCGCACCGCGTGCAGCGAGATGCTCCGCGTGAACAGCGCCGACGCCGTCGTTGATGTTCATGCCGTTGGGCGACGCGCCGAGCGAGACGACATCGGCGCCGAGTTCGTGGAACACCGGCGGCGCCACGTGATAGGCCGCGCCATGCGCACTGTCGACGACGATCTTGAGTCCCTTAAGGTCGAACTTCGTTCGGAAACGTGCGCTTGCAGAACTCGATGTAGCGTCCGGCGGCATCGTCGAGCCGCCTGACCTTCCCGAGCAGCTTGGCATCGACGCAGTGCCAGGGCTGCTCGAGTTCGGTCTCGATACGTTCTTCGACGGCGTCGGACAGCTTGGTCCCGCGCGCCGAAAAAAACTTGATCCCGTTGTCCGGATACGGATTGTGCGAGGCGCTGATCACGATGCCGGCATCCAGTCGCAGTGTGCGCGTCAGATACGCGACAGCCGGTGTCGGCAAAGGACCGGACAGCATCACATCGACGCCGGCGCTGGAAAGACCCGGCTTCCAGCGCCGCTTCAAGCATGTAGCCCGAGATCCGCGTGTCCTTGCCGATCAGCACCGTCGGCCGTGGCCCGCGCTGCCCTCGGCCCGGCGCGCCAGCACTCGTCCTGCAGCCTGACCCAGTCGCAGCACAAACTCGGGCGTGATCGGCGCTTCGCCGACCGTGCCCCGCACGCCGTCAGTGCCGAAATACTTGCGCGTCATGACTCTCCCTCTCGTGTTGCGGCCCAACCCGCAGGGCATCACGGGTCGCCGCCACATCGTGCACTCGCACGATGTGCGCCCCGCGTTCGACCGCGAGTACCGTCGCCGCGACCGAAGCCGCCGTTCGATCGTCGACGGCCCGGCCGGAGACTGCGCCCAGCATCCCCTTGCGCGACAGCCCGCGACGATCGGCACACCGGCATGGCCAGTGCCGACAGCTGTCCGATAGAAGCGTGAAATTGTGCTCGACGGTCTTGCCGAAGCCGAACCCGGGATCGACGCGATCCGCCGCCGCAGCGACACCACGCGCGCTGTGCGGACTGCATCCGCTCGCGCAGGAAGTCGCGCACTTCGCCACGACATCGATAGTGAGGGCTTGCTGCATCGTGCGCGGTGAGCCCTGCATATGCATCAGCACGACGCCGCAGTCGCTCTCCGCGACTGCCTCGAGCGCGCCGGGTGCCTGCAACGCGCACACGTCGTTGACGATGGCTGCGCCGGCGGCGAGCGCAGCACGCATCACTTCCGGCTTGCTGGTATCGACCGACAGCGGAATCACCGATCCTGCCAGCGCCTCGAGCACCGGCACCACGCGTCTGATTTCCTCGATCCGGCGACCGCCGGCTGCGCCTGGCCGCGTCGACTCGCCGCCGATGTCGAGAATGTCGGCGCCTTCGTCGATCAGCTCGCGCGCATGCGCGAGTGCGCGGCTCAGTTCGAAGAAGCGTCCGCCGTCCGCAAACGAATCCGGCGTCACGTTGACGATGCCCATGATCAAGCACGCGGTCGAGCGCGAGTACGCGGCCGGGCACACTCCAGCCCGGGGGGCGATTTCCACTTCAGTCCGTTGTCCATCGGCCGCATTCTAGAAACGCAATAGAAAAAGGCCGGGAGTCCGGCCTTCTTTAGACAGCGTCGATTATGCCGGCTGCGCGACCCCTTCGATTCCGCCGCGCGCGGACTTGCCGCCGGCCGGCGGCACCGACCCGGTCGACTTCGGTGGCCGTGGCGGCGTGCCGGCGACGATGTCGTCGATCTGTTCGGTGTCGATCGTTTCCCAGTCGATCAACGCCTTGACCATCGCCTCGATCTTGTCGCGATTCTCCTCGATCAGCTTGCGCGCGATCGCGTACTGCTCGTCGATGATGCGACGGATCTCGCGCGTCGACCTTGCGCATCGTCTCTTCCGACACGTTCGTCGTCTTCGTAATCGAGCGTCCGAGGAAAATCTCGCCTTCGTTTTCGGCATACACCATCGGACCCAGCGCGTCGCTCATGCCGTAGCGCGTCACCATATCGCGCGCCAGTTGCGTCGCGCGCTCGAAGTCATTGCTGGCGCCGGTCGTCATCTGGTTCATGAACACTTCTTCGGCGATCCGACCGCCGAACAGCACGGCGATGCGGCGACAGCAGGTACTGCCGGTCGTAGGCGTAGCGATCCTGCTCGGGCAACTGCATCGTCACGCCGAGCGCGCGTCCGCGCGGAATGATCGTCACCTTGTGCACCGGATCGCTCTTCGGCATCAGCTTCGCCACCAACGCGTGGCCCGACTCGTGATACGCCGTATTCAGCCGTTCTTCCTCGGTCATGACCATCGATTTGCGCTCGGCGCCCATCATGACCTTGTCCTTGGCCTTCTCGAAGTCGATCATCTCGACCACTCGCGCACTGCGCCGCGCGGCAAAGAGCGCCGCTTCGTTGACCAGGTTGGCAAGGTCCGCACCGGAGAAACCCGGTGTGCCCCGCGCGATGACGTCGGCGCGCACGTCGGCGCCGATCGGCACCTTGCGCATGTGAACGTTCAGGATCTGCTCGCGGCCGCGGATGTCGGGCAGCGGCACGACGACCTGACGGTCGAAGCGGCCCGGACGCAACAGCGCCGGATCGAGCACATCCGGACGGTTGGTCGCGGCGATGACGATCACACCCATGCCGGTCTCGAAGCCGTCCATCTCGACCAGCATCTGATTCAATGTCTGCTCGCGCTCGTCATTGCCACCGCCTAAACCGGCTCCCCGCTGGCGGCCGACCGCGTCGATTTCATCGATGAAGATGATGCAGGGCGCGTGCTTCTTCGCCTGCTCGAACATGTCGCGCACGCGTGCGGCGCCGACACCGACGAACATCTCGACGAAGTCCGAACCGGAGATCGAGAAAAATGGGACCTTGGCCTCGCCGGCGATCGCCTTGGCCAGCAGCGTCTTGCCGGTGCCGGGCGAGCCGACCAGCAGCACGCCGCGCGGAATCCGGCCGCCGAGCTTCTGGAACTTGGAAGGGTCGCGCAGGAACTCGACCAGTTCCTGCACCTCCTCCTTGGCCTCGTCGCAGCCGGCGACGTCGACAAAGGTGATCGAGTTGTTGCGTTTCATCGAGCATGCGCGCGCGCGACTTGCCGAACGAGAACGCGCCGCCGCGCCCGCCGCCCTGCATCTGCCGCATGAAGAAGATCCAGACCCCGATCAGCAGCAGCATCGGGAACCACGACACGAAGATCGTCGTCAGCAGCGACTGCTCTTCCTCGGGCTTGCCGAAGACCTGCACGCCAACCTTCATCAGGTCGTCGACCATCCACAGTCCCCTGGCGAGGTCAGCGTGTAGCGCGCACCGTCGGACGGAGTCACCTGCAGCGTGCGCCCCTGGACCTCGACCCGCTTGATCTTTCCGGCCTTGGCCTGTTCGAGGAACTGCGTGTAGCTGACGGTTTCGGACGGCTTCTGGCGGCTTTCGAACTGCTTGAAGACCGTGAACAGGACGAGCGCGATCACCATCCAGATGGCGGCTTTCGCAAACATGTTGTTGTTCAAGGGAGCTCCTCTATCCGCCCGATCTATCAGGCAACCTTCAGGCGATTCCAACCTCAGTTGGGTACCTAGGTTGGTACATAAGGCAAATTCTAAACCCCGCTACCGCAATTGACGGGCCAGTAAGTAAACCTCCGCGGACGTATCGCGCGATGCTGCGGGCTTGCGAACGGTAATGGAGCGAAATACCTTTTTTAGTCGCTCGACATACTGACTGTATCCGCTGCCCTGGAACGCTTTGACGAGAAAAGCACCGTTCGGTTGCAGATATTTAGCGGCAAAGTCGGCCGCGAGCTCGGCCAGATGCACGCTACGCGCTGCGTCCGGCGGACGCAATCCCCGATAAGTTCGGCGCCATATCCGACAGCACGACGTCGACTCGGCGCACCCGCCAGAAGGTCGACTAACTGACGCTCGACCGCCTCATCGTGAAAATCGCCCTGGATGACTTCGACGTCGGGCAACGGATCCATCGGCAAGATGTCGAGCGCGACGATGCGCCCGGCGAGTCTGCCGTCGGCTCGAGCAAGCCGCTTCCGAACCACCTGCGTCCAGCTGCCGGGCGCCGCGCCCAGATCGACCACCACCATTCCGGGCCGCAGCAACCGGTCCTTGTCGGCAATTTCGGTCAGCTTGTAGGCTGCACGTGAGCGAAAGCCCTCGGCCACCGAACGCTTGACGTAGGGGTCGGTGACGTGGCGTGAATCCACTCCGGATTCGAGCGATTCTTGCGGCGAACGGCCGGCATGTTGGCTAGAGCAGCCGCAAATCGCTGCTCAGACAGCAATTGAAACGCCAGCCTAACCTAGTGCCTCAACCGTTCGCTGTAGTGCTAGCTCGGTCGTCCTTCTTCCGCAGCAGACGTCTAGCGGTCTCGGTTCTCCATGAACCAGAAAGAACGCTTTCGCTTAGCGGGAATAATGATGCGCGCGCGTTCGGCCTCGATTGAAGAATTCGTGGCACCTCCGCCGCCGATGACGAACGGCACCAACTTCCCGCCGCCCACATCGACATAGCCAACCACCGGCGATGGCGGCAGGCCATCGCCGACAAGGTTTCTGTAATGTCGGCGTCCGACACACCAGCGGCAGCTGATACGCGCGCGATTGGCTGCGCGAACAGCTTCCCTCTCCCGGCGGCAACGGGCGATTCGTCGAGAAGTAAGTGATGCCGCCAAACGTAATCGGCTGGTTGATAACCTTTTCACCATTGGTAGCCAATGAATAAGCGCATCCCTGGTCGTCGGCACTGGCACCGTCCGCACCCATCGTCGCTAAATCAGCTTCAGTAATCAGGGTGACCGGTGATGTAGGCTCGCCTTTGACGTACGCGGCTGTCTTTGACCAGAAAGAAACGATCATTGGTGGTGCCATTGAGCGGCTTCTCACGGTCGCCGCTGCCAAACAAAATTGCTGTGTAGTTACGCGTCAGTACCAAGTCGGCCGCAAAGAAAACCTTCCGGGTTCCATCCGTGCCTCCAGTACCGTCGTTCAACGCCGCGATTTTTGTGATTCGCCATGCTGATGCTGCACGTGCCGCGCCCAGCCGCATCTTCAATGTCAACTCGGTAGACCTGAGCGCGCGCATCGACCACATAGACGCGATCCACATACCCATCGCCATCCGAGTCGACGATAGAGACATCGGCAGGCACGCTGTAGTCGGTCGCAAGCCAAGCCAGGCGCGCGCCGGTGCGCATGTTGATGACGTACACGCCTCGACCCATGCGTCGTGGCGCCCGACGGGCTGGCGTCTTCGGCAGCAGCGTCATAACCGCCGCCCATGATCAGCACCGGATCGACGCTGCCTTTGATTCTGGCGACACGAGGCATTGACCACGTCTGTCCGAGCGATGCGTAGTCCGTCATCGTATTGTTAATGCGCCACAGCAAGCGAGGCTGATCGGGATTGGTGACATCGAACGAATAAATCGCGCGGCCGCCGCGACGCATGCCGGGAAATATCAGCACTTCGTTCGTTATCGTGTTTTGATAAGCGCCGATTGGGCCATCAAACGAATAATTACGCGGAATGGCGAGACGCGCCGACCGTCGACGGATAGCGCACCTGCGGATCGTTTTCGCGCAACCGATTGAGTGAGCCAAAGTGTTCCGGGGCGGCAAACGACCACAGCTCGCTCCCGGCGCCGCTTCCGCTCTGGTTGCCATTGATCGCGCGCAGCAATCCATCATTGGAGCCGTAGAAAACGACGACGCCACGCGTGCCGCCGTAATTGATCGCGACCGGCCGCGAATGCAGCACGTCGCCGTGAATCGACGGCCGCACGGTCGCGGTAGCCGGGCGCTGCCCTAACTGGTCCTTTGCTATCGATTCGTTGCCGACGTTGAGTCGGGTAACGTTGTCATCGCCGCGAATCCAGTTAATCACCAGATCGCGCTTCGCGGTGTCGGCAACCGCCGAACCCGAACAGGCTAGGACTCAGCGACGTGTTGGCGGAGCTGAATTGATAGGTCACTCCGACCGCTGCAAGATCCACATTACTTCCGCACGTGGTACCAGGGCACGTATAAACCGTGCGCGTAGCCGAGCTCGTGTAATACGTCTGCCGCAGGAGCTGCGCGACACCGCCCTTTTCTACCCGCTCGCCGTCGGGCGAGTCACTGCGCGAATAGCTTCCCCCGGACGCAGTCTCGACGTTAGACCAAAAGTCCGACGGCGTCGTCCAGAAACTGACCGCTTCGTTGTGGATGAAACCGGTGGTCGGGCTTACCGCCGGTACTAACGTCGAATCAGCCAGCTGCAACGTATTGGCGCTCGCGTTGTATACAAACTGATATTGCTTAAGGTTGCCAACCCAGCGCGGCAACGCATTGCCGTCAGGCCGGAACATGCCGATGTAAACCTGATTCAGGTAAGTGCCTTGTGTGTTCGCGGACACGGGCAAGCTGGCTGCCGAAAACACAGCGTTGGCAGCGCGAATCTGATTCAGGATCTTGACCATGCCCAGAACAATTTGATCGCTGTTACTGGCCTGCTGATACAGCCCACCGCCCTGCTTGGCGATCCAGCGCACGAAATTCGGATAGTTACCATCACTGGAGGCGCCGGTGACCGCGATCGTGTGCACAGAGATGTTTTGCGAGCCCTCGGTGGCAGTGCTTAGATCGACACCGCTATTAAAGAACGCCGCGAATTCGTCGGCCCAGTTGGCCTCGTCAGTACTGCTGACGTTTTCGGAGACCGGAATTCGAGTGCGAACGGCTGCAGGATTGAGGCGCTGCAACAGTGCCAGCGCATCGTTGTTATTGTCGGCGGGGGCGCCGTTGGCTATATAGATGATGTGGTTCTTCGAGCAGCCGATATCAGGCGAGCGATAACGCGTTTTGCTGGCATCGGTGAAGGCGGCGGGATCGTGCTTGGTCGCAGTCTTGTTTCCTTTGTGAACGCTACCCCCTGAAAACCACTGATACGCCTCATAAAACGACTCGGCGGTCGAGGCGTTATTGCTCTTGTCTGCGTTGATCCTGAGTCCGCTGATCAGATCGAGCAAAGTTTGTTTGTCGGCCGCGGTCGTCACATGGATAAACGCCTGGCGCGGATAACCGCTCGAATCCGGCGATTCGTTAAACAACATGACGCCGAAATTGAATTGGCTTAGGTCGGTAACAGACAGACTTGCGATCAGTCTATAAAGCGCGCACTTCTGCGCGCCAAATTTGGTGCCTTCCTCTTTGTTCGGGCTCGAGACCTTCACGTTTGCGCCGGCGGCGCTGCAAAGTGGTGTCGTGATCGATGCGCCCCAGTTGGCGCTGTTGTCGAACATCAGCAACACATTCGAGCGAAAACCATCGGTGCTCGGCAGCGAATAGATGTCGATGTCTTCCGCGTAGGCGGAAGACATCGCCGCCAGCGTCAACAAGAGTCCTCCGAGCAATCGTAGAAGCGAGCGGGTGGGTTGCATGAGAAGTCTCAGTTGCATATGGTGTTAAGTCCAATGACGGCCGTGCGCACGGTGACGCCCTGATTTAGAGTGACGGTTGCGCCCGTGGCGGTATCGGTGGCACGCACTCGCAGCTGCCATTCGGTATCTGCGCAGAGCGAGCCTGCAGGGGCTCCGCTGCCGGGCAGCAGACCGGGATTGGTAATTGACGCGCTGGCAAAACACGCAGCGTCCTGTGGATTCGATGGATCCAGATCAGTGAGGGCCACTGAGCGAGCACGAAGGCATTTCGGAGGTTCGGCCAGTACAGCTACGGCATCGCTCACACCGTCGCCGTTGTAGTCTGTTGCCACTCTTGCCGACGCGTAAACACCCTGCGAGTTGGTGGCGAACTCGTCGGTGCTCACCGTCTGCTCAAGCAGCATCTGCGCCGCCGCGGTGACTTCCTGCCGCGCCTGCATATTGCCGACGATCTGCACGTTGGTCGTGCTCGCGCGCAGACCCGTCAAGGCAAGCGTCGCCAGCAGCAATAGAAAAAATATCGAGATGACCAGTGCCGAGCCAGCCTGTAACTCTCTAGCGGGGAAACTGCATCGCATGTCAGTTCTCCCGACGTCCGGCAACGTTGTTGAGCCGCATCGTGGTGGAGACGAGACGGCACTTGAATCCAGCGGGACATGTCTCGGCGTTATGAGCAGGCCCCAGGTCATAAACACCCGGGGAGGTAGTCGCAGTGTCGGCTGCCTCGGTGCTGCGCATCAGCATGTGCAATCGCAAGGCGACGACGTTGGACCACAGCGATGTTGGCGTGACGCCGGCCGTAGTCGATGTCAAATATTGTTCGGGCGAGCCGTCATCGTTCGTGTCGAACGCGTATTCGACTTGCATGTTGATGACGCCTTCCGCCAGCGAAACGACGCGTATCGCGTTGTCGATGAGCTCGATACGTTTTAGCGTCGGTATACCGTCTGATGGCGCACACTCGTTGCAGCCTGCCACGTAGTAGCCGCGCACGAAGTAACGTCGGATCGGTGCGAGGACGGCGGCGTCGCATGCCGCGGTGCGCTGCGTGAACTGTGCGGCCACATTTGACACTCGTAACAGCTGAGCATCGTTAATGCATTGCGACGCCTGAACGTAGACGTTGCGGACATCGACAGCCGCCGCGGCGATGGTATCGGCGCTGACACGACGGACGACGAGGACATCGGTGCCCGGTACCCGGTTGGGCAGGCAACCGAGCGCAAGATCCCCGGCAACAGGGTCGTCCCACCCAATCACCTGTGCGGGGTACTGCGGTGGCGTCAGAGTCGGTTGCCAGCCCAGTGTCGTCAGGTCGGCGACATTCCAGGTACAGGGCGAGGTATTTGTAAAGACAGTGTCTGACGGCGGTAGAAACGTTCCATAGAAACCAGCATGACGAACATCATCGCCGATCACGTCCACTGCGAAGCGGCTGTTTTCGACTAGGCGCGACACGCGATCCAGGTCGGAGCGACCTCCCGATGTGCGATCGAACACCGTTGCCAGGACCGTCAGCAATACGAGTCCGATCGTCACGCCGATCATTAACTCGATCAGCGAAAACCCCGCATTTGATCGACGCGGCCGCATTGAAGTCGGTCGCATTAGGGCGCCGGGTTCAGCGTGCCGATACGCAGCAGCGTCGTCATCAAGCGGCGCTGGTTCTCATTTCCGAACTGATCCCGACCGCAGTTGGTCGGCGCGAAGTTGTTGTCGACGATCGGCGCGGCGCCGGCACTAGCGCCTTGCCAGGCGATGCTCACGGCATAGATGCGATTGAAGGCATCAATCTCGTGAACACATCCGATCGCTCCTACCAACACGCCGGCATTGGCGTTGTCGATTCGTTCGTTACCGCCGGCCAGCAGTTGTCCCCACTCGCATTGATCACGGTTGACCATCGGTGCTGCGGGATCGCAGCTCACGTAGCTATAGCCGGTAATTCCGGTGTCGCCGGTCACATATGTCGCAGCATTGGCGCGGTTGCCTTCGATGCGGGTCACCATGTCCTGCAGCAGCATCGCCGCTTGCGCGCGTTGCATGGCTTCCACTTCGGTGACGAATGAGCGCGAAACGAGTCCGGCGACGCCCAGAAGACCGAATGCAACGACCACCACGGTGACCATCGACTCGACCAAAGCAAAGCCGGCCAATCGCCTAGCGGGTGCTTGCATGTAGTTTCTCGTCATGAACAGGGCGTTTTAGCCGAGCGCGACAGACCCGACGGATCAAGGCGAACGGTTCGCCCTGTAGTACTACCGCCGCTGGGCGGGCAGATTTGAAAGTTGCCCACCGTCACCAGTGAAGCGCGACCGCCGCCATCAAAGGTCAAAGTGGCAGGCGCTGCAGCGAAACCTACCGCTGCGCCAACAGGATCGCGAGCCCGCAACACATTGGCCCCAAACGTAATCGTCCAGCCGTTGACCCAGTCACCATTGCGCGGCGCTACTACAACGTCCGCGTTGCGCTTGACTGCTTCGCTGCGCGCGAAATCCAGATCCGCAATCAAGTCGAAGGTGGCGCCACGGATCTGCGTGGACTGATTGAGCCAGACGAAGCTCGACACACTCGTGCCGGCGAGGATCGCCATGATCGAGATCACAACCATCGCCTCGATCAGGGTGAAGCCACGCTGAGCGAAATTCCGGGTGCGTAAGGTTGAAGTGTTCATCGTCTACCAGCAGCGAGGTCCAACAGCGGTGCGATTGCCCGCCTGGTCAATCGTTAACAGTCCGCAGCGGTCGGTTGACTGCGTGCCGATTGGGGTCGCTGACACCTGAAATCCAGCGGGTGGTCCGGCAACGACCGCGATGGCAACTGTGTATCGAGCCGTTACATCCGCCGGAGGAGCTGCCATATTCAGTGCGGCAACCGTCGCGGCGTAGTTGCGACGATCGAGATAAAACTGCGACTGGCGGCTTGCGACATCGCTAATGAAGGACTGCACTGCGGAGCGATGCGAGCGCATTACGTATTCGCTGTAATTGGGTATCGCGACAGCAGCCAAGATCGCGGCGACAGCCATCACCACGGCGAGTTCGATCAGCGTGAAGCCAACTGGTCCCAGATGGCTGTACTGTCTGCGCATCATCGAGTCACCCACGTACTACCCGCGTCGCGCGGCAATGCACCCCAGTGCGAAGGAATCGCGGTCGTCGCGCGCACATTGGCGTGGTTGATGGTGTAGACGAACCCTGCAGTGTTTCCGGCGCCCGTTGCGGTGGCTGTAAAAGCTTGTCCACCCGTGGCAATGACGCAGGCGATAGCGAAACTATCTACGTTGGTGGGCACTGCCTGACCGCAAGAACCTGCTTTCGCGTAGGTCTTGTTGTCCTTGTAGAACTGTTCCATGCGGGCGCGATGCTCGGCGAGCGCATTGCCCGCCTCGACCAGATGGCCGCGCGTTATGTAACGCGAATAATTTGGGATGCTGATTGCCGCGAGAATGCCGAGCACCGCCACGAGGACCATTGCCTCGATCAGCGTAAAGCCGGCTCTTTCTCGTTTTTTCATGGCAAACGCGCTCCTGTGCACAACTGGGTAACGACGCCCTACAGCGGTTCTTGAATGCCCGGGATGTACGATCCGGCAAGACCGACGAGCGGTTCGCGTCCCACCGCCGGTGCCCGAAAAAGGGAGAAATCCCGACACCCGAACGCTGAATCTGGCCCCGCGAAGGCGGCCTCGCTACTTGATCGAAACAAATGCCTGAATTGACACTCACTTCCGCGCAACGCCAGGCGTTAAAAGCTCGCGCGCACGACCTGCGACCCGTGGTCCTTCTCGGGGCCGCCGGTCTTACAGAAAAGGTCATGCGTGAAATCGACCGTGCTCTTGCCGCCCATGCACTGATCAAGATCAAGGTTCCGAACGACGACCGCAGCGAACGAACCCAAATTGCTGCCGATGTCGCTGAAAAATTGTCGGCGGCAAACGTTCAATCGATCGGCAAGATGATTGTGCTGTTCAGACCTCAGCCTGAAAGCGAAGAAAAGCGGGGGCCCGCCGCACCAATGAATCAGCGGGCAGACGAACGGCGGCAACGGCCGAAAAATAGACGCGTAATTAGCAGCTAATCACGCACTTGAGCACAGCGTTGATTTGAAGACTACGTGTATGAAACCGACACGATCGAATATTCGCGCTCGCCGGCGGGTGCTATCACCGTTGCGATGTCGCCTTCGCTTTTGCCGATCAGCGCGCGCGCAATTGGGCTCGACACCGAAATCCAGCCCGCTTTGATGTCGGCTTCATCATCGCCGACTATTTGATACTTAACGCGATCGCCGGAATTCTGGTCTTCGAGCTCAACTGTGGCACCGAATACGACGCGACCTGCTGCGTCGACTGTCGCCGGATCGATGATCTGCAGCGCCGACAGCTTGCCTTCGAGCTCCTGTATGCGGCCTTCGACAAATCCCTGTCGCTCGCGTGCTGCGTCGTATTCGGCGTTTTCGGTCAGGTCACCCTTTTCACGCGCGTCCTTGATCGCCTGAATGATCGATGGGCGATCGACACCGCGCAGCCGCTGCAATTCGGCCCTGAGCTTTTCGGCGCCGCGCGCCGTAATCGGTATTGATCGCATTATTTTCAGTTAGGAAGATTGTTCAGGCGTCCATGCAACGATTGCAGGTCGTACACCTTGAGCCGGTCAAACTGCTGCAACCCCTCAATCGCCGCCCGACCGCCCGCCATCGTCGTGTAGTACGTGACGCGCTGCGCCAGCGCCGTGGTGCGGATCGAGCGTGAGTCGGTGATCTGGCTGCGCACTTCGCTCACGGTCGTGATGACGAGATCGATGTCACCGTTCTTCAGCAAATCGACCACATGCGGTCGCCCGTCTTTTACCTTGTTGACCATTGTGACCGGAATGCCCGCCCCCTCGATCGCCTGCGCGGTGCCGCGGGTCGCCACCAATTGATAGCCCTTGTCGTGCAACAGTCGCGCCACCGCAATGGCCTTGGGCTTGTCCTGATCCATCACGCTGAGGAACACCGTGCCGGACTCCGGCAGCGTCGACCCCGCGCCCAGCTGCGACTTGAACAGCGCTTCGCCGAACGTCTCGCCAACGCCCATCACTTCGCCGGTCGAGCGCATCTCGGGCCCGAGCAGCGGATCGACACCCGGAAACTTGGCGAACGGAAAAACCGATTCCTTGATCGAGTAATACGGCGGCACAACCTCGCGCGTTTCGCCCTGCTGCTCGAGCGTGATGCCAACCATGACCAGCGCGGCGATCTTGGCCAGCTGCTTACCCGTGGCCTTCGATACGAACGGCACTGTACGTGATGCGCGGGGGTTAACTTCGAGCACGTAGACCGTCGTTTCACCGTGCTGTGTCTGAATCGCGAACTGAACGTTCATCAGCCCGACGACATTCAAGGCTCGCGCCATCTGCTCGGTTTGTCGCTTCAATTCCTCGATCGTCGCGGGCGACAGCGAATACGGCGGCAGCGAGCAGGCCGAGTCGCCCGAGTGCACTCCCGCCTGCTCGATGTGTTCCATCACGCCGCCGATCAAGACGCGCTCGCCATCCGCGATGCAATCGACGTCGACTTCAATCGCGTCATCAAGAAAGCGGTCGAGCAGCACCGGCGAATCGTTGCTGACCTTGACCGCTTCGCGCATGTAGCGCTCGAGATCGCGCCCGTCGTGCACGATTTCCATTGCGCGACCGCCAAGCACGTAGCTCGGCCGCACCACCAATGGGTAGCCGATTTCTGTGGCCAACTGCAGCGCCTCTTCTTCGGTGCGAGCGGTGCGGTTCGGCGGCTGCTTCAATCCGAGCTGCTGCAGCAGCTTCTGAAAGCGCTCGCGGTCTTCGGCGATGTCGATCGAATCGGGCGACGTGCCGATAATTGGAACGCCATTGGCTTCGAGATCGCGTGCGAGCTTCAGCGGCGTCTGTCCCCCGTACTGAACGATCACGCCCAGCGGTTTTTCCTTGTCGACGATCTCGAGCACGTCTTCCAGCGTCAATGGCTCGAAGTAGAGTCGGTCGGACGTGTCGTAGTCGGTCGACACCGTCTCCGGATTGCAGTTGACCATGATCGTCTCGAACCCATGGTCGCGCAGCGCAAACGCCGCGTGTACGCAGCAATAGTCGAACTCGATTCCCTGCCCGATCCGGTTCGGACCGCCGCCGAGCACGATCACCTTCTTGCGATCGGTCGGCTCGGCTTCGCATTCGTCCTCGTAGGTCGAATACATGTACGCCGTGGTGGTCGCGAACTCGGCCGCGCAAGTGTCGACCCGCTTGTAAACCGGGCGTATGCCGTGCCGCAGGCGAACATCACGCACATCGGAAGCAGACGCCGCAAGGAGTGTCGCCAGACGCCGATCGGAAAACCCTTTGCGCTTTAGGTATCGCAGTTCATCCGGCGTCAGGTCGGCCAGGGCTCGACCCTTCACTCTGCCTTCGATCTGCACCAACTCTTCGATCTGTGCCAGAAACCACGGATCGATCGCGGTTTCCTCGAACACCTGGTCGAGCGTCATGCCGATTCGAAACGCGTCGGCGACGAACCAGATCCGATCAGGTCCAGGCTCGCCGATCTCTTCGACGATCTCGTCGCGATCGCTTGAGTGCTCGTCGAGTCCGTCCGACCCGACCTCAAGACCGCGCAGCGCCTTTTGAAACGATTCCTGGAACGTGCGGCCGATCGCCATTACTTCCCCGACCGATTTCATCTGCGTCGTCAAATGATTGTCGGCCTGTGGGAATTTTTCGAATGCGAAGCGCGGCACTTTGGTGACAACGTAGTCGATCGTCGGCTCGAACGACGCCGGGGTTGCGCCGCCGGTGATCTCGTTGCGCAACTCGTCGAGCGTGTAGCCGATCGCCAGCTTGGCCGCAACCTTCGCAATCGGAAAACCGGTTGCCTTCGATGCCAGCGCCGACGAGCGCGATACGCGCGGATTCATCTCGATCACGATCATTCGACCGTTCTTCGGATTGATCGCGAATTGCACGTTCGAGCCGCCGGTGTCGACGCCGATCTCGCGCAAAATCGCGATCGACGCATCGCGCATCAGTTGATATTCCTTGTCGGTCAGCGTCTGCGCCGGCGCCACCGTGATCGAATCGCCCGTGTGCACACCCATCGGATCGAGGTTCTCGATCGAGCAGACGATGATGCAGTTGTCCGCCTTGTCGCGCACGACCTCCATCTCGAACTCTTTCCAGCCGATCAGCGATTCCTCGATCAGCAGCTCGTGCGTAGGTGACAGGTCGAGACCGCGCTGGCAGATCGCGACGAACTCCTCCATGTTGTATGCGATACCGCCGCCGGTTCCGCCGAGAGTGAAGCTGGGACGGACGACGGCCGGAAAACCGAGGGTTTCTTGCACCGAAAGTGCCTCGGCCAGTGATTTGGCGATACTCGATCGCGCCGACGAAAGTCCGATGCGCGTCATCGCATCCTTGAACTTCAGCCGGTCCTCGGCCTTTGCAATGGCGTCCGGCGAGGCGCCGATCAGTTCGA
This sequence comes from uncultured beta proteobacterium, assembly GCA_963791315.1. Classification (GTDB taxonomy): domain Bacteria; phylum Pseudomonadota; class Gammaproteobacteria; order Burkholderiales; family Burkholderiaceae_F; genus JACCZX01. The sequence continues at coordinate 238,509 of CAWBRQ010000002.1, read as the reverse complement.
CGCTGTGCTTGTTCAGGACGCCGTTGTTGTACAAATCCATCGCGCAGTTGAGCGCGGTCTGGCCGCCCATCGTCGGCAAAATGGCGTCCGGCTTTTCCTTCGCGATGATGCGTTCGACAACCTGCCACGTGATCGGCTCGATGTACGTGACGTCGGCGGTTTCCGGGTCGGTCATGATCGTCGCCGGATTGCTGTTGACGAGGATGACCTTGTAGCCCTCGTCCTTCAGCGCCTTGCACGCCTGGGCACCGGAGTAGTCGAACTCGCACGCCTGGCCGATAACGATGGGGCCGGCGCCGATGATCAGAATGCTTTTTAAATCGTCGCGCTTCGGCATTACGCGTAGTTCTGCGGCGCCAGCTTGCGCTCGACCAGCTCGATCAGAATGTGAATGACCTTGATATGCAGTTCCTGCACCCGATCCGCATACTTGCCGGCGGCGGTCACGATTGCAATATCTGCGGACTCGGTGAGCGGCGTCCCTTGTCGCCCTGTCAGGGCGATCACCTTCATTCCGCGCTGACGCGCAGCATGAACAGCGGCAAGCACGTTCTTGCTCGTGCCGCTGGTCGAAATCGCGAGCAATACATCGCCGGCACGCCCGTGCGCTTCGATGAAACGAGCGAAAACCTGCTCGTACCCGTAGTCGTTACCGACGCACGACAAGTGGCTTGCATCGCTGATCGCCAGCGCTGCGTAGCCCGGCCGGTTATCGCGAAAGCGGCCGGTCAGCTCCTCGGCGAAATGCATCGCGTCGCACATCGAGCCGCCGTTACCGCACGAGTAGGCGCGGCCGCCGGCGGCAAATGTGTCGGCCAACAGACCGCCTGCAGCCGCAATACGTTGCAGCGTCGCTTCATTGCCGATTAGCGCCTGCACAGCACCCAGCGCTTCGTTCAGTGTGCTCTTGACGGCGTCGACGGTCATGCCGAAACGCTTTCAACCGCACTTAGCTGCTGCCGGCGGGTCGTCATCAGCTCGATGAACCGATCGAACAGGTCGCAAATGTCATGCGGCCCCGGGCTCGCTTCAGGATGGCCTTGAAAGCAGAACGCCGGTGCATCGGTCAGCTCGAAGCCCTGCAACGACCCGTCGAACAGCGACACATGAGTGATGCGTGCGTTGGCCGGCAGCGTTGTTTCATCGACGGCAAAGCCGTGGTTCTGACTCGTGATGTAGACCTTGCGGGTCGCGAGGTCGAGCACAGGATGATTTGCGCCGTGATGTCCGAATTTCATCTTCAGCGTACGAGCGCCGACCGCAAGGCCGAGTATCTGATGACCAAGGCAGATCCCGAACGTCGGCACTTTGAGTGCGACGAATTCGCGCGTTGCATCGACCGCGTAGTCGCACGGCTCGGGATCGCCTGGACCGTTGGCGAGAAACACGCCGTCGGGCTGCAACTTGAGCACAGCACTCGCACTGGTTTGCGCCGCAACGATGGAGATGCGGCAACCGTGATCCGCCATTAGACGCAAAATATTTTGTTTGACTCCGTAGTCGTAGGCGACGACATGAAAGCGATCCGTGTCGCCCGCTACAAAACCAGGCGTGCCGTCGTCGCGCGCAAGCCGCCAGCTTCCCTCGTTCCACTGATATGGGCGCTTGACGCTGACTACCTTCGCCAGGTCTTGGCCCGCCATTCCGGGATAAGAGCGAGCACGCTGCAATGCACGCGTCGATGGCCTTCTGATCCAGACCGCGGGACGCGTCCGCGGTAACGATGCAGCCGGCCTGCGCGCCGCCTTCACGCAGGCGCCTTGTGAGCTTGCGCGTGTCGATGTCTGCGATGGCGACAACGCCGCTCTGCTTCAAATAGTCGGCCAGGTCGCTCTGAGCGCGAAAATTCGATGCCCGTAACGGCAGATCGCGAATGACCAATCCGGCGGCGTGCACTCGCACCGACTCGACGTCTTCGTCATTCACGCCGGTGTTGCCAATATGCGGATAGGTCAGCGTAACGATCTGCCCGGCGTACGACGGATCGGTCAATATTTCCTGATATCCGGTCATCGCAGTGTTAAAAACGACCTCACCGAGCGTCTCGCCGGCGGCGCCGATCGATCGACCGCGAAAGATCGTCCCGTCGGCCAGCACCAGCGCTGCGACAGGACGCGAATCAATGACCACGGGGGGCAAAACGGCTCCTCATTCCCGATAACCGCTGCATTTGCCGCGACGCCCGGGTGTATTTAACAAACCAGCGCGAATCGGCCGCGGATAAACTGCCGGATTGTATCTTCACGTGCCGCCTGAAGCGGCTTGCGGTCCACGCTGACTGACACATGCTGCTGATTCCCTATCAGACGCGCTTCACAGCGAAATCACTGCCGCTGGTCACGCTGGCGTTGATCCTTGTCAACGCGCTCGTCTATTTTGTCTTCCAATACGGTGACCGACAGGCTTATGCGCGCGCCACCGAGTACTACTTTTCGTCGCAGCTGGCGCAGATTGAACTGCCCAGGTTCGCGACTTATCTTGAGCGGCGTAACGATCGAGGCGCGCTTCAGGTATTGCGCATGATCCGCGTGGGTGCGCGCCCGGAACAATCGGTGCGGCTCATATTGGCGATGGAAAACGATCGCGAGTTCATGCGCGATTTGCGTGAAGGCGCCGTCGTGTCGTCCTCCGATCCGGCTTATGCGACATGGCGTGACCAACGTGCTCAGTTCAATACGCTGCTCGGGCGCGTCTTCACAGAAAGGTTTGCACTGAAGCCTGATGCCGGCGGCCCGGCTTGGGAAGCGCTGCGACTTTTGACCTACCAGTTTCTGCACGGCGACGCGGTTCATTGGCTCGGCAACATGATCGTGCTGCTGCTGGCCGGGCCGTTCGCCGAAGCTGCGCTTGGGCGCTTTCGGTTTCTGATCGCGTTTATCGCCAGCGGGATATTCGCCGGCGCGGTGCACATGCTGTTCAGCGATCAGCCGCTGGTCGGCGCGTCCGGATCGATCGCGGGGGCGATGGCGATGGTGGCGGTGTTGTACGGCACGCGAAAGGTCCCGGTGTTTTACTGGTTGTTCGTTTATTTCAACACCGCCCGCATTCCGGCACTGCTGTTGCTGCCGGTCTGGCTGCTGATCGAAGCAGTCAAGTGGGCCGCGGCGCCTGAAGCGCGGGTGTCGTACAGCGCGCACATCGGAGGCTTCCTGGCTGGAGCCGTTCTGGCCTGGCTGCTGCGCCCGAGCGACAGCAAAAAAGTCGATCGTATTTTGGACGAGCAGTTTGCCGATGAGCGGCGCGGCGACAGGAAGTCGACCCTATTGCAGGAAGCGCAGGCCGCAGCGGCGCGGCTCGATACGCGCAAAGCAGCCCGGGCTTACAGCGAGTTGCTGCAGGATGACCCGACCAACGTGCACCACGCAACCGCGTACTTCAACATGGCCCTGCTGGGACGAAACCGCGAGACGCTGCTCGATGCGACGCTTGCGCGTGCTGTGGATCAGAGCGCGCGGTGCGCGCTCGGAATTGCGCCCAGTGTATTTGCAAATGAGCCAGCCGCACGTGCTGGCCGCGCTCCCGGTCGATGAGCAACTGCGGCTCGCAAGGCGGCTGGTAGCAACGCGCGAAGACGCGGCAGCACTGCGCGTTCTCGACGCTCTGCTGGCCAGTGACACGCTGAAGAATTTGTACAGCCGCCAGATTGCTGATTGCCTGCTTGGCCTATTCACGACGTACTCGCGCCATGGATTGCGGCAGCCGGCGGAAGACGTCAAGCGGCGGCTATCGACGCACTTCCCGTCACCGGCCACCTTGGGTGGCTTGCCACCAACGCAGCAGCCGCCGATGACGATCCGTGGAGCCACCGGGGCACCCCGCTCGCGCGGCGCGCTGTCGGGACCACCGTCCGACATGGAGCTCGACCTCGATACCCAGCTGCGGACGCGCTGGGGTCCGGAATAACTACACCGCCCGCTCCAGCACCTGCAGATAGCGGCCCGCTTCGGCGGCGATTGCATCCGACGGATAGCGCTTAAGAAGATGCTGCAAGATGCGGCGCGCTTCCTCGGGCTTGCCGCCCCACTCGGCCATCAGTTGCGCGCCGATCAGGTAGACCTTGGGAATATCGGCGTGCACGGTGTGCTTCTTATCAAATCCTTTGATCAGCTGACCGGCTAACTGCGGTTTGCTCAGGCGGATTGCCGCCTGCGCGAGCGGAGCGATAAGGTCGACATCGCGCGGCATCCAATCGGCTCGCCTCGTCCTTGCATCTTCAACCAGTTCGATCGCTTCGCGCCAGTTTTCGGACTTGACCAGCAACTTGAGATACGAGTCGGTATGGTGCTCGATCCTCGGCGTGCTGTTCTCGGCCACCAGCAATCGATGCAACCTCGCGTGCAGCGACAAATCGTTTGGTCGTTCACTCAAGTCATGCGACAACAAGTCGATCGCTTCCTTGATGTCGCCCGCTGACACCAGTTGCCCTATCAGCGCGTCGCGAGTGCGCGCCTTGACGTCGATCGTGCGCAACGTGGCAACACTGCGCATCGCCCGCTCGCCAGGACCCATCACCGAGATATCGAGGGCATCGGCAAACTGATACATCGCGTACCCGACCAGGCCACAGATCATGTAGGTGAAGTACCAAAACGCGAATGACAGCAGCAGTAGCTGGATGACTGTGCCAAAGCCGAACCCCGCCTTCAGACTCGCGGGGCTGAGCCCACCACCCGCAGCCAATGCCGTTAACCCGTAGCTACGGCACAACTCGGCTACGAAGATGAACGCCACCAGCGCGGCGTAGGGTTTGCCGATCCGCTGGATCAGCGAAATCATCTCCGACGGATTCAGCGCACCGCGCAGCGTGCCCGTAATCACGAGACGCATCGTCGCAGCAGGGCTGATCGCGACGAAGAAGACCAACCAGGCAACAATTGCGATGAATTCGTTGCCGCCGCTAATCACCTGTAGCAAGGTGACCAGCACACCAAGAACCAGATTCATCGCCGCGTACTTGTACGGCAGGTACTCGCTGACCAGATCGTCATTGGTCAGCGGGTAATCGGACGGGCGCAGAAATCCCTTGGACGAGCGCTCGATGATCTTGAATCCGTAACGAGCTCCGCTGACCAGGATCGCCAGCAGCGCGACTATCAGCAGCAGCACGCCGAAACCGCCAAACAGCAACAGCGCAAAGGACGCTACGAAGGCTGGCCGACAGGACGGCGATACGACTCAGGACCGTCTTGTCGAGCGGTAACAGGAAGAACCGGTTGACACGGTTGCGCTGCCAGAACGGCTCGATAGGGCCGGTGCTCGCGTAAGCGTAGGCGTCTGACATATCTGACATTGCGCCGGCAGACTACGATTGCGCCTGCGGCGTGTAAAGCGTTGAATTACCCCTAATTTGGCGCGAAATCCATGGCTTTTCTGTTTTGCTAGAGCTTTTCCGTTTCGCCGGCGCGAGGTTGCCACTTCATCAGGTGGGTTTCGACCCTGCCCACCGCCCAGTCGAGCACCAGCGCGAAGGCAGTCAGCACCAAAATGCCGGCCATCACGGTATTGATATCGAACGAGCCCTCAGCCTGCAGGATTAGGTAGCCCACCCCGCGCGAAGAGCCCAGATACTCACCCACGACCGCGCCGACGAACGCAAGGCCAACGGAAGTGTGCAGCGACGAGAAGACCCAGCTCGTTGCGCTCGGCAGATAAACGTGGCGCAGCAGCTGGTTGCGCGATGCGCCCAGCATGCGCGCACTCGCGAGCACCGTGGGGCTCACTTCCTTCACGCCCTGATAGACATTGAAGAACACGATGAAAAACACGAGCGTGAAGCCAAGCGCGACCTTGGACGCAATGCCCAGCCCAAACCAGACTGCAAAGATCGGCGCCAGGATGACGCGCGGCATCGAATTCAGTGCTTTGATGTACGGATCGAAAATGGCACCGGCCACCGGCGATAGCGCCAGCCACATGCCGACGATCAAGCCGCCGATCGTTCCCAACGCAAAAGCCAGCACGGTTTCGAGCAACGTTACCCATAGGTGCGCGTAGATATCGTGATCGGTGATGAACCAGCTCCAGACGCGCGCGAAGATCTTGATCGGTTCGCCGAAAAAGAACGCTGCCTGCCGATCGTTTTCGAACATGACTGGAGGAATCAGCCCGGGCGTGGTCATTGCGTACCAAAACACGAACACGGCCACCAACACCATCGCCTGCCACAGTCGCAGGGTCTTTTGGCTGGGTCTGAATGTGCTCCACATCACGGTGACGCCGCCGGCTCGCTGCGCGCCCACTCCCCATCGAGGCAGCGGCGTAACTCGGATCGGCTCGACGCGCATCGAGATTGGTGACGCCTCCGGTCGCTGCGCGCCCGCCCCCCGCGGGGGCACGCGCTGAGCTTGGGACGGCCCGGCGCTCATCGCTTAGGCCGCCAGCTTCTGCTGTGCGTAGCCTTTCAGCACTTCGTCGCGCAGCACGTCCCAGATTGCCTTGTGCAAGTCAACGAAGCGCGGCGTCACGCGCACTTCGGCGACATCGCGCGGCCGCGGCAGGTCGATAACGAATTCACCCATCGGATGCGACGCCGGACCGGCAGACAGGACGATCACGCGATCGCTCATCGCAATCGCTTCATCGAGATCGTGCGTAATGAAGAGCACGGCCTTCTTTTTGGCGGCCCAGAGTTCGAGCACTTCGTTTTCCATCAGCTGACGCGTTTGAATGTCGAGCGCCGAGAACGGCTCGTCCATCAAAATGATGTCAGGGTCCAGCACCAGCGTTTGCGCGAGCGACGTGCGTTTGCGCATACCACCCGACAGCTGGTGCGGATACCGGTCACCAAAACCACCAAGCCCGACGCGCCTTAACCACTCGTCGGCTCGTGGGCCGGCGTCGGACACGCCGCGAAACTCGAGCCCCGCCATTACGTTCGCACGCGCAGTTCGCCACGGCATCAGCGCTTCGGTCTGGAACATGTAGCCCGCCCGTGTGTTGATGCCAGCCAGCGGCTGGCCGAACACGCTTACCTGGCCGCTGCTGGGCTCAAGCAGCCCCGCGGCAACGTTTAGCAGCGTGCTCTTGCCGCAGCCTGTCGGACCCACCACGCTAACGAATTCGCCCGGGGCCACGGAGAGCGTGACGTCCTCGACCGCGGTGTATCGCTGCGAGCGATTGTCGCGGCTGACGAACGTACACGTGACGCCGCGCAGATCGAGCGCAGCCGCGCCGTTCACCGATCAACCCTTCGGATACTTCGCGTTCGCCTTGCGTACGAAATCGTTGGTGAAAACCGCCTTCAAATCGATCTTGGCCGTCTTCATGCTGTCGTCAATGCTTTGCAGAGCTCGCAACGCAGTCGCCGCCCCTTGCTCCGGGAACATGCCATCGGCTGACAGCGCCGGCTTGGCCTTCAGGAACGCATCGATGTACACCGCACGATCGCCAAGCAGGTAGCTTTCGGGCACCGACTTGACGATGTCCGATGGGCCGGCCTGCTGGATCCACTTATTCGCGCGCACGATTGCGTTGGTCAACGCCTGCACAGTGTTTGGATTCTTGTTGATGAAGGAGACTGGCGCGTACAAAGTCGCCGCCGGCATCGGGCCGCCAAACACCTTGTCGGCCTCTGCGACGTCGCGCGTGTCCGAAATAATCTGAATGTCGTTGCTGCGCATCAGCATCGTGATGACCGGATCCAGGTTGGAGATTGCATCAATCTGACCGGCCCGCATCGCCGCCACTGCACCCTGCGCGGCGCCGACACCGACAAACGAAACATCGCTCGGCTTCAACCCCGCCTTTGCCAACACGAAATTCGCCATGATGTTGGTCGATGAGCCGGGTGCGCTGACACCTATCTTCTTCCCCTTCAGATCGGCAACTGTCTTGTAGTTGGGCATCGTCTTGGTGCTGACCGCCAACACGATCTGCGGCGCACGCCCTTGCAACACGAACGCACGCATCGGCTGGCCCTTGGCCTGCATGTTGATGTTGTGTTCGAACGCACCCGACACCACGTCGGCGCTGCCGCCGACCACTGCCTGCAACGCGCGCGCGCCACCGGCAAAGTCAACGATGGTCACCTCAAGACCCTCGGTCTCAAAAAACTTGTGCTGCTCAGCGATCGTCAACGGCAGGTAGTACAGCAGGTTCTTGCCACCGACCGCTATGGTTACCTTCTTGCGCTCGGGTGCTTGTGCGCTGCCAATCGGAGGGAATACCAGCGCTGCAGCGCCCGCCGCAAGGACTTCACGCCGCGTAAGCGTTGTTCTCATTGTCGTGTCTCCTTTGAACCCAGTGAGCCTAGCGCAGCCAAAGCTTGGCGGCTGCCCCGCAGGTACCCGTATCTACCCTAGCCAGGCCACGCGCCGGATAAGAAGATCGCAATACACGCGACGTAGCCGGCAAACCAGACTGCAGAGCGAACCCAATGCCAGTCGGCCAGATAGCAGACGACGTATGCGATACGCGCGATCACGAAGACGATCGCCAGCAGATCGACGCGGGCCTGGGGCGCGTGGGTCAAGTGCGCAATGATCACTGCCGCGGCGAAAAACGGAAAGGCCTCAAAAGTATTTGCTTCCGCCGCTGCAGCGCGCGCCCGATACCCCTGTTGCTTATCCAGCCAAACGCGTGGATGACGATTGTTGTAACGCTCGCCTCCCGCCTTCGCGATGCCAATCGCAATCAGCGGTATTACGGCAGCGATCAGAACACACCAATATGCAACGGTCATGGCTGAGTCTTGTGGTTGAACTAGTCAGCGCGGCGATCGAGCATCGCCTGGGCCACGGTGTTGACATCGGTGTACTCGAGTTCGGCACCGGCCGGAACACCGCGCGCCAGTCGTGTCACCTTCAAGTGCGGATCGCGCTCCCGCACGAGCTGCGTAATGTAGTGCGCAGTCGCGTCGCCTTCGGGCGTAAACGACGTTGCAACAATGACCTCGCGCACGACGCCATCCGCTACGCGTGCCAGCAGACGCTCCATCTGAATTTCGCGCGGACCGATCCCATCGAGCGGCGATAGCCGACCCATCATCACGAAGTAGAGGCCGCCATAGGCAAGTGATTGCTCGATGACCAGCTGATCCGCCGGCGATTCGACAACGCACAACAGTTGCGCATCCCGCTTCGCGCTCGCGCACGTGGCGCAGATTGGGTTCTCGGTCAGCGTGTTGCATCGCTGGCATTGTCCGATCGTGCGTGCCGCGACCAGGAGCGATTCGCCGAGACGCACTGCGCCCTCGCGGTCGTGCTGTAACAGGTGAAAAGCGATGCGCTGCGCCGAACGCGGGCCGATGCCCGGCAAACGCTTTAGCGCATCCACAAGATTGTCAATCGTGTGACCTAGCTTCATGGTTCGGTTGCAGTGGCTCGCAGCGCCGAGACGCCGCAATCGGCGTGCGCGCCGCGTCCGGCGAAGCTCAGAACGGCAGCTTGAATCCCGGAGGCAACGGCATACCGGCCGTTACCGACGCCATTTTTTGCTGCGATACGTCCTCGGCGCGTCGAACCGCATCATTGAACGCCGCTGCGACCAGATCCTCCAGCATGTCTTTGTCGTCACCTACCAGGCTCGGATCGATCGCAACCCGCCGCACGTCGTGCTTGCACGTCATCGTGACCTTGACCATGCCAGCGCCCGATTGTCCTTCGACTTCGGTGGCGGCGAGCTCGTCCTGCATGCGCTTCATGTTCTCCTGCATCTTCTGCGCCTGCTGCATCAAGCCTGCCATCTGTCCCTTCATCATGGTGTCTTTTCCGTATCGCTGTCGTTGCGCGGACGAATCGACGCCGGATCTACCGACGCGCCGAAGTTCTCGATCAATTCTCGCACGAAGGGATCAGCGTATATCGACTCCTCGGCTTGCCGCTGCCGCTCGGCACGCGCCTGATCTGCGATTCCTGCAGAGGTAGGTCCGACTGTATTGCCGACCTCCGCTGCAAGACGCATCGGACGACCCAGCGCCTCGCTTACTGCGGTCTGCAGCTTTTGCAATGCGCCGGCGTCGAGCAGCGTCTTCAGCGGCACACGCAGCTTCAGACGATCACCGTCGTACGAAACGAGCTCGCTTCGTTGCGCGAGCTCGCGGACCAGGCCGGATACCTTGAGCCGTGCGACCAAACCCATCCAGTCACCGCTGAATGATGACGTGGAATCGGGCTTCGCAGTCTCGGCCGTGTGAGTTGGACTCTCCGTTGGCGACCTTGCCTCGCGGGAAGTTGCAGCGCTCGCGCTTGTGGATGAGGTGCTGGAGGCCGATCGCGGCGCCGGTGCGGAGCGCGGTGGAGCATCCATCGGCGCAAACGCCAGCATGCGCATCAGCGCCATCGTAAAACCGGCATATTCGTCCGGCGCCAGATTCATTTCGTTGCGGCCATGCAGCGCTATTTGATAGAACAGTTGAATCTCATCCGGCGCGAAGTTAGATGCCAGCCGGCGCAGCTCGTCAGCATCCACCTCATCGTCTGCCGCATTAGAAACCTGCTGAATAAGCGCGAGCCGATGCAGCAGACTTGCCAGATCCCGCATCGCCTGCGCAAACGAAATGCTGCGCGCGTTCATTTCGTCGGCGATCGCCAGCGCTCTTGCCGCGTCGCGTGTGGCGATCGCGTCCAATACCTTGATCAGCGTGCCTTGATCAATTGCTCCCAACATCGCGCGCACTGCGTCGAGCGTGATGCTGCCTCCGGCGTATGCGATCGCCTGATCGAGCAGAGACAACCCATCGCGCATGCTGCCGCGTGCGGCATGGGCCAGCGCGCGCAGGGCTAGAGGCTCGGCTTCGATTCTCTCCGACGCCAGAATTCCGGCCATGTGCTCGGCAATCGCCGTCGGCGTCATTTGCTTCAGGTTGAACTGCAAGCAGCGCGACAGCACTGTCACCGGCACTTTCTGCGGATCGGTCGTCGCAAGGATGAACTTTACGTACTCGGGTGGCTCCTCGAGCGTCTTCAGCATGGCATTGAAGGCATGAGAAGACAGTTGATGCACCTCGTCAATCATGTACACCTTGAAACGAGCCTGGCTCGGCGCGTACATCGCACGCTCCAGTAGCTGCACCATCTCGTCGACACCGCGATTGCTCGCGGCATCCATCTCGATGTAATCAACGAAGCGGCCGGCGTCGATCGCCGTGCACGGCTCGCATACGTTGCAGGGAGTCGCGGTAATCCCGCCTTTGCCGTCCGGGCCGATGCAGTTCAGCGCCTTGGCAAGAATTCGAGCGAGCGTGGTCTTACCAACGCCGCGCGTGCCGGTGAACAGATACGCGTGATGCAGCCGGTTCTCGTTCAGCGCATGCGTCAGCGCTCGAACCACGTGTTCCTGACCGACCAGCGTGGAGAAATCACGTGGGCGATACTTGCGGGCCAGAACCTGATACGACATGCGGCGATTTTACGGCTGCGACGACGACACCGCGGCAAAGCGCTTCAACACGTCGCCGGTGATGCGGCAGATGCGCCAGTCCGGCAGCATCGTCGCGCCGATCGATTGATAAAACTCGATAGCCGGCTGATTCCAGTCGAGGACTGACCATTCGAATCGTCCACAGCCCCGCTCAACCGCAACGCTGGCGCAATGCTGCATCAACGCCTTGCCGATACCGCGGCCACGCGCCTCGGGTACGACGAAAAGATCCTCGAGATATAAACCGCGGCGGGCCAAGAAGGTCGAGATAGTTGTGAAAGTACAGAGCAAAGCCGAGCGCGCTTTCTTCGTCCCACGCGATAACCGCTTCAATTACCGGCCGCACACTGAACAACTCGCGCTGCAAGTCCTGGGCTGTACCAACGACTTGTGCAGTCAGCTTCTCGTAGTCGGCGAGCGCACGAATCAGCACGTGCAGGACCGCGACATCACTTTGGCGTACGGCTACGAATTGAAATACTCATTTCCCGACATTACAAGAACGGATGCCATGGCCGCGTATCATCCAACACGGCGGGCCCCCTCGCACTGGGGTGCCGTGAATCTGGTCAGGTCGGGAACGAAGCAGCCACAGCGGAGTGCCACAGGTGCCGAGGTCAAGGCTCGCCTTTTCCGCCGAAGGCGGAAAAGCGAGCCGCCGGCTCATTTGAAGATGCAAGAGGGGCTCGGCCCCTCTTGGAACTCCCCCTTAACTCGTACCGCTTTCGCTTTTCCATTCGCGCCAGCCGTTAAGCAGCGGAAAATACAGTCCTAGTTGTGCGGTACCACCGAGTGCTTGGGCGTACAACTCCAACTGACCTGAATAACGCAGGCGTTCGCGGTCTAGAAAACCTTCGACATCGGCACCTTCATGCGTGCCGGTTTTATAGTCGATGATCCAGCGCGTCCCTTGGTCGACGAAAGTGCGGTCAAGCACGATGCGCCTCGTTGCGCCTTCGGTACGAACGGTCAGGCGAAGCTCGCTGTGGGCGTCCTGATGCGGTCCAAGCAACCATCGAGCGTGCGATTCGGACAGTGCGCTTGTCAGTGCCTGCGCGACGCGGCTGCATGCTCCCTTAAGTTCGTCACCAACTATTCCTGTCGCGGCAAGCTCGCGCTGGATATGCGGCGCAATCGCCTGCACTCGTTCGGCGTTCCAGCCGCGCAGCCCGTCGTCGCCGATGCGCTGTAGCCAGCGATGCACCACCGTTCCAACGCGGCGAGCCGCCTCGCCAGCCCACGAAAACTCGATCGCTGTCGCAGCGGCCGCTGGCGCATCGTCGTGCCAATCGACGGCAGCGGGAGCGACCGGTAATTGCCAATCCGCAGGCAGTCTCCGCAGCGACTGGTCATACGTTGCAGCCAATGAACCCGGTGCGACGGCACCGACATTGTCGATAGCGCGTTCAGACAGTGCACGCCCGCACTCGTTTTCGACTGCCGGCCAGAGCCTCTGCAGCAGTGAGTTCTCACGCGGAGCAAGAAGATCGCCATCGGCGCTCGGAAGACAGGCGAGTAAATGCAGCTGTTTGCGCGCGCGAGTTGCAGCCACATATAGCAATCGCTCGTCTTCGTGCATCTGCCGCTGCTGTTGCAAACGCTCGATCCAGCAGTAGATCGAGTCGACCTTCTTGTCGGCATCCGGCGGATAGATAGGACTCAGCAGCAGCTCTCCGGGGCCGCGCGCGTCGGCGGCGTAGGTGGGTCGCTCGAGCCATTGCATCAGCTGCGCATCGTCCGTGGTAGTGACCCGATCAAGCCCGGGAACAATCACGTAGTCGAATTCGAGCCCTTTCGCCTTGTGAATCGTCATCACTTGCAACTGGCGGCTCGCCGTTGCATCAGATGCGGCATACAAGCGCACCAAGGAAGCCTCGAACGCGGCGATGTCAGGCACGCCGCGGCTTCGCTCTTCATGCTGTACCAGGTGATCGAAGAAAGACTGCGCATCGGTGTGATCGGCCGCCGTGGACACGCACGCCGGGCCGCCGAGCAGCCACCAGGTTTCACGAACGCGCTCCGCAACCGCACTTCGGCCGTGCACCCCGAGAGCACGCGCGAGCACCGCCGCAACGCGCGCCAAGCGCTGCTGCCCGTCCACCGACAATTGCGATCGACACGAGGGATCGCACACCAATTGCCAGATCGTCGTCCCGGTCGAGCCTTCAACCAGCGTAGATAGGTCGGACAACGTCAACCCGCACCACGGAGCGCGCAGCACCGCGAGCCACGCAACTCTATCGGCGCGATGCTCGAGCGCACGCGTCAACGCAAGGAGGTCGCCAATCAATGGCCGCGCCAGCAAGGGCTCAAGCTCGACCGCCGTGAAGCGTATTCCTGCGTCACGCAGCGCCGGCACGATCTGCGCCAGATGCGTGCGCGCGCGCACCAGCAGTGCGATCGATGCCTCCGGATCGTCGGCCTGAATGCGCCGCACGAGCTCTACAACGCGGTTCGCTTCGTCGACAGCCGACCCGTCTATCAGCGCGTTGAACGTGGCCGGCTCAAGCTTCACTTCACTTGACGCCAGATCTGCGACGGATGGCTCGAACGCGACGCTTCCGCTCGCGATGTCACTCTCGCCTGGCAGCACGCGAGCAAACGCGGAATTCGCCCATTCAACCAGGCGCCGATGTGACCGAAAATTACGTGTTAGCTGCAGCCGCCGCAACGGTAGGCGTGCGACACCGCTGTTCCACGCGCGCAGGAACAAGCCCACCTCCGCCTCGCGGAAACGGTAAATCGATTGCATCGGGTCACCCACGATGAACACCGTCCGTCCATCACCCGTCTGCCACTCGGCTACCAGTCGTTCGATCAGCTCGTACTGCGTAATCGACGTATCCTGAAACTCGTCGATCAACAGATGGCGAATGCGCGCGTCGATTGCGTGCGCGATATCGCTAGCCGCCTCATCCTCACTGAGAGCATCGACCGCCGCCCGCGTTACTTGCACGAAGTCGCTCTCGCCTGCATCGGCGAACGCCAGCATCAGCTCGGCAGCTGCGCGTGGCAGCAAGGCCACGATCGACTCCAGCACCTCCCACTGAGCTGCCGTGAAATGTGGCGCCGGCAGAGTACGCAGCGCATGCAACGCTTGTCGCAGTGTTTCGTTTGATCGCAGCGCATCGGTGAGCGCAGTGACGCGCTGCTTGAACGGAGCGGCACCTGCAAACGACGGGAAACCCTCGAGCTTGCTGAATCTTGTACGCCAGGTGCCATCCTTCGTCAGCAGCAACGCCGCCAGACCACGCCACGCGTCAAGCCGCGAGAAGTTTGCCTCCGGAAGGTCATCTAGGTCGGCGCACGGCGACAGCCGCGAGTCGTTCGGCAAGTTGCCAGCCGCGTAGCGCGCCAATGCAACCAGCTCGTCCGCATGCGCTCCTCCGTCAAGTCTCAAGGCCTCGCACACGCGTTCGATTTGAAGCGAACATTCGTTTTGCATCGGCGCCTCGAGCGCGGCACGGTCGAGGTGCCCGACATGCCGCAGCCATTGATCGCGCCGCGCGAGCATTCCACTCAGCAGACGATGCGCCCGCGGCCAATCGTTGTCGAGGTGCGTCAACAATCGCGCGACATGGCGCGCGATGCCGTCTTGTTCAACCGTATCCTGCGCTTCCGAACTATCGATCAGCGCCAGTGTGGTGTGGGCTGCCGCGTCGTACAGCGGCTCGGCTCGTTCCGTCACCTGCGTGATGGCCGCAAAGCGCGTCGTGATCGGCAGCTGCCGTGCCAGCCATAGGGCCAGCGCGTCAATCGTCTGCACTCTGAGCCGCGCGGGATTTGTGGCCAGCTCCCAGCCGAGCGCGCGATCGCGCGCTGCGACCTGCTGCGCAAGTTGCAGAGTCCGTGCATCGTGCGGTTTCCGCGGCTGCGCATCGTTGCCGGCCGCGGTGGTGGCGTGCGCAAGCGCCGCCAGCAGCCTGTCTTTCATCTCGGCCGCTGCTTTGCGCGTAAACGTGATCGCCACGACTTCCTCGGGCGCGTCGGCTTGCGCCAGCAACGCCAGCACGCGCTGCGTCAACAGTTCGGTCTTGCCTGACCCTGCTGGTGCGCGAACGATGAAACTGTGGGCGGTGTCGAGCGCGCTCACGCGCGCCGCCGCGTCGTCGTCCAACATCGCCGCAGCGCGCGGCACATCTTCCGACAGGTCGAGCGGTGCATCGATTTGCAGCGGCAGCGGCAACTGCGCGTCGTTACGCGACGTCTTGTCATTCATCGTCGCGCACCCATGGCGTGCTGTCGTCGTCATCCGCTGCGCCCACCGTCACCATGCCACCACGTTCGTTTATCCGGCACAGCGTTGGCAGATCACAGTAGCGGCAGGTCTGCGGCAATCGCTTCGGATCGACCGCAGCGTCACCGGCGGCGAACCTAATCGCCAGGCGTTCAAGCACGTCAGACCAATAGTCCACCAGTGCACTCCAGCTCGCATGCTGTCCCTTCCACTGAAGATTGGAACGGCCTTGCAGCAAATCAGGCCCTGCGGCCAGCGCGCTGAAACCGACGTCCCCCGTGCGCACTCGCGCCAACGCAATTGCCTGCGCCGTTGGTTCTGACGCCGTCAGATACAGTGGCAACTGCGGCTCGTCGGGCCGCGCTTCGAGCCAGCCGGGGTTTTTCGCGCCGCCCGTCTTGTAGTCGATGACGATGCGCGCGCCGTCGGCATTTTCGTCGACGCGGTCGAGGCGCCCGGTGACCGTCAGCGGACCCACCTGCATCGTTCGCGCGTCCTCGATTGCTATTACGCGGAACGCTGAACGCGTCTCGATCTCATGTTGCAACCATTGCTCGATCACGCGCACCAGACGGGCCGACTCGAGCTCGGCCAGCGCGGCGGAGAAAGTACCGCGCCGACGTTGCAGCCGCAGCTGTGCGGCCTCGGCGGCGGCGCTCAGCAACGCACGCCGCTGCGGCTCTGACGTCGCTGCCAGGGCCTCGCGCGTTGGCTCTGGCAGCGATGTCCAGAAGGTGGCCAGCGTGTCGTGAACAAGCTGCCCGCGCTCGCGATAATCGAAACCATCATGCGGTGACTCGATCGCTCTGGCGCTTAAGCGATGCACCGCAAACGCGCGAAATGGGCACGCGGCCTGATTCTGCAAAATTGCAGCCCCGCCACGCAACGGAGTCGTGGCGCGCCACGCCGGGGCCACCGCGTCACGCGTGATCGTCAGTGCGGCCGGCGCCATCACATCAATCAGACGTTCTGCGCGGCTTGGAGGAATCCATTCCGCGAACGAAGAAATCATCGGGCTCGGCGCAATCTGCCGGTCGACGTCGACAGTTGCATGGCTGACGATTACTTCGGGGGCCGATTGCAGCAATCGTTGCAGTTGTCGCCGCGCGCGTTCCAGCTCCGCGGTCGCGCTCGCTCCCGGCATCCCGGCTGCGCGCTGCAACTCGATAGGCAACAATGGGTCGGGCTGCGCAGCAGGCGGCCATGCTTCCGCCGTAAGACCCATGATCCACACGTGGTCGAACGTCAACGCGTTGGCCTCGAGCACGCCTAGCACCTGAACCGGCGGAGCACCGCCGTCCGGCTGAAATATCGTTTCGCGCGCGATCCGCTCCAGCTGGCTCAGCGCCGCTGCCGCTGTAAGCCGCCCGACGGTGCGGTCGAGCGCCGCGAACTCTCCTAGCAGTTCCTGCCACCTAGCGAGCGCCTGATACTCGTTCGAATCGAGCGCATGTTCGCTGACGGTGCGGCCACTCGCAAAAGCGCTGATCGATTGCACCGCCTGGGAAAATGCGCTGGCCCATTCGGACACGCGCCGTGACCGCGTCGCGTGCTGGCGCCGCCACTGACTCAATGCGCGCAGACCAGCGTGCAACTGGTCGACGTCGCAGCCGTGAGCTGAGGCTTGCACGGCTTCGAAAATCCGTTCGAAGTCGACAGAGCGCTGGCAGCGCTGTCGCAACTGCGCATCCACTAGGCTGCGCGCGTCACACTCGTCGACTGAACCCGCGAAGTAAGGCGAACGCAGCACCGCACTGGCGTCTTCAAACGATACGGTGCCCAGCACCAATCTGATCGAACGTAGAAAGAATGCGATGAGGGCCACGTCGGCAAGTGCGCCGCCGAGCGACACCGTGTATGGCCGCGCACTTGCCGGCGCGAGCAAGCGATCCGGCACCAGTACCGCATTAAGAGCCGCCGTCAGTGCACGCCTGCGCGAGCCGAGCTGTGGCACGACAACCCCAATGCGGGTACGAGGATCTGCGGCGAGGCGCACCGCAACCCAGTCGGCCATCCTCTCGTTTTCGTCGTGCTCGTCCAGGCACCCCGCACGCCTTGGGGTTGCCGCATGCGGTATCGGCTCGAATCGCTCGCACACCGTGCCGCGCGTGACCAATGCATCAAAGAGTTGTTGCTGCTGAGGCGTGGTTTCGTCGAATCCGGCTAACACTAGTCGGGGTGGGCCTGAAATAGTGCCCGCGTCCAGATACTCGCGAACAATGTCGGGCAATCTCGCCTGGTCGGTGGCGTGCGCTGCCTCTACGCGGCGGTGGTATTCGCCCGCCCAATTGACGAACACTCGTGTATCGGCCACCGCCGTGTAGCGCCGCACACGCGACGCTACGTTCCACTGGTGCGCAAGTGCCCACGTCTCCGCCGCCAGAGCCGCACCTGCCTCTGCAGACAGCCTTCCAAGCTCGCTGTCTCTAACCACTGCCTCCCACAACGCACGCTCCTGCGCCGCTGTCAGTGGGGACGGCACGTTTGCCAAGGCTGGATCGTGCTGCGCCACGTCGTACAGCGCTGCCACGAACGCACTGAACGGAACAATCTGGGGCGTCTCCCAAACCGTTCGCGAGCGCTCGGTCTGATAGCGATCGAAATCCGCCCCCAGCGACCGCGCCAGGCGCCGATTGGGCGTGACTATGCAGATCGCTGCTGGTGAGCTGGCAAGCAGTTCAAATAGCGCGTCGCGTTGCATTGAGGTAAATGCCGCAATTGTAGGTAAGCCAAACGGCGATCTGGGCTTCACAACGACGGCGGAAGTGTTACCATGCTTGCGAAAGCGCGCCGAGTTGCAGCCTGAATTCAAAGTTTCTCGACCTTGCAATCGGGTCTAGCGTCGCCAAATCCCCGTAATTAGTTCCCTTCTTCCTGATGCCGTGCGCCAATACAAGCGCTCGCAAGCGAGAGGACTCAAATGAGTGAGATCAAATACACCAGCGACTCAGCGTTCGAGGCGGACGTTTTGAAGTCCGCAAGTCCGGTTCTGGTCGACTACTGGGCCGAGTGGTGCGGACCGTGCCGCATGATCGCGCCGATCCTGGACGAGGTGTCCAAGGAGTACCAAGGCAAGATCACCGTGGCCAAGCTAAACGTCGATGAGAACCAGACGACGCCGGCCAAATACGGCATCCGCGGCATTCCGACCCTGATGATGTTCAAGGATGGCGCCGTCGTCGGCACCAAGGTCGGCGCGCTTTCAAAATCGCAACTAACGGCTTTTATCGACAGCAACCTTTAACCCCAATCAGTCCGGTGGATCGGCGAACGATCCACCGCCCGCCCCGCGGGCGCGTTCCCGGCGCCCCATTTTCCTTCCAGTGACTCTATGCACTTATCAGAATTAAAAGCACTCCACGTCTCACAGCTGCTCGAAATGGCTATCGGGCTAGAGATCGATAACGCCAACCGGATGCGCAAACAGGAGTTGATGTTTGCAATCCTGAAGAAGCGTGCCAAAAGCGGCGAGCAGATTTTCGGGGACGGCACGCTCGAAGTGCTGCCCGACGGCTTTGGCTTCCTGCGGTCGCCCGAGACTTCTTACCTGGCGAGTACAGATGACATTTATATCTCGCCCTCTCAGATTCGACGCTTCAATTTGCACACCGGTGATTCGATTGAAGGCGAAGTCAGGACGCCGAAGGACGGCGAGCGCTACTTCGCACTCGTCAAAGTCGACAAGGTCAACGACCAGGCACCCGATTCCACCAAGCATCGGATCCTGTTCGAGAACCTGACGCCGCTGTTTCCCGACGAGCCACTGATTCTGGAACGCGACATGAAGGGCGATGAGAATATGACCGGCAGGCTGGTCGATCTGATCGCGCCGATCGGCAAGGGGCAACGCGGCTTGCTGGTTTCCAGTCCGAAATCAGGGAAGACGGTGTTGATGCAGCACATGGCGCACGCCATCGCCGCGAATCATCCCGACATCGTGCTGATTGTGCTGCTGATCGATGAGCGACCCGAGGAAGTTACGGAGATGCAGCGTTCGGTGCGAGGCGAAGTCGTTGCTTCTACGTTCGACGAGCCGGCGACACGCCACGTTCAAGTCGCCGAAATGGTGATCGAGAAAGCAAAGCGGCTCGCAGAGAGCAAGAAGGACGTGGTGATCCTGCTCGATTCGATCACGCGACTGGCACGTGCCTACAACACGGTGATACCCGCCTCGGGCAAAGTGCTGACGGGCGGCGTAGATGCGAACGCGCTGCAGCGTCCAAAGCGATTTTTTGGAGCCGCGCGCAACATCGAGGAAGGCGGCTCGCTGACGATCATCGCCACCGCGCTTATCGATACCGGCTCCCGCATGGACGACGTGATCTACGAGGAGTTCAAGGGCACGGGCAACATGGAGATTCACATGGAGCGGCGGCTCGCCGAGAAGCGCGTTTACCCCGCGCTGAACGTCAATCGTTCCGGCACGCGCAAGGAAGAGTTGCTTCTGAAGCCCGAAATCCTTCAAAAAGTGTGGATCCTGCGGAAATTGCTGTATGGCATGGATGAGATCGAGGCAATGGAGTTTTTGCTCGACAAAATGAAGGCAACGAAGAACAACGCAGAGTTTTTCGACATGATGCGCAGAGGCGGATAGCGGGCTTGCTCACCCTCCCCAAAAAACGGATAATTCGCGCCTTCCAAATCCAGGTACGTGGTCGAGCCTAAGTGCTGCGGCTGGCGGCCGCATGATTTACAAGGCTAAGACAGATGAAACCAGGCATCCACCCCGAATACCGCGAAGTCGTTTTTCAGGACATGCAAAATGACTTCAAGTTGATCACGCGATCGACGCTGCAATCGCGCGAGACGATCGAGATCGACGGCAAGACCTATCCTTTGTTCAAGTTGGACACATCGTCCGAGTCGCACCCTTTTTATACGGGCGCACAGACGCGTATCGTTGAAGCTGGTCGGGTAGAAAAATTTCGGCAGAAATTTGCGGCGAAGACAGAAGCGGTCAACGCGGCCGCCGCCGAGGCGACCAAGGCCAAGGCTGACGCGCGTCGCCGGTGACAACGGGCACGAATCGAGTACAAGGCAGCTTCGGCTGCCTTTTTTATTAAATGAGCTTTGAGCATCGTCCCTCGCCGGCTCGTGTCACAGAAGCCGCTGCCGCCAAGCTGCCGCGCTGGATGTTCTTCGGCCTGCTGGCCGCTTACATCATTCCTGGTCTGTTCGGACGTGAACCTTGGAGTTTGGAGGACGCCTCGGCCTTCGGAGTGATGTGGACGATGGCGCACGGCGATGCAGTCACTTGGTGGTTGCCGTCGGTCGTAGGTGAGCCACTGCCGGAAGAGGGTCCGCTGCCATTTTGGATCGGCGCTCTGATGATTCGGTTGTTTGGTGGCATCTTCGGCGACATCGTCGCCGCGCGGCTGGTGACGGTACTGTGGTTTCTCGTCGCGACCACCAGCCTTTGGTATGCAACCTATAGGCTTGCGCGGCGTCCCGAAGCGCAACCTGTTGCGTTTGCCTTCGGTGGCGAAGCGAACCCGCGCGATTACGGCCGCATGTTGGCCGATATCGCGGTGTTACTGATGCTCGCAACGATTGGGATCGTGGTACGAATGCACGAGACTGTCGCTGAGACAGCATTGTTTGCGTTCGTGTCGATGCTGTTGCTCGGGTTGGCGGTTTCACTCGAGGATCCATGGAAAGGCACGGTAGGTGCTGGGATCGCGTTGGCCGCCATCGCACTCACGCGCGGCCTGCTGCCGGCTGGTGCGCTGACGATCGCCGCTGTGATATTTGCGCTGTCGTTCGGCCGGCATCGCGCGCTGCGAGCGATCCTAGTTATGGCGATAGCGGGAGCGGTGTTCGCTGCGTGGCCGCTCGCAGCAGAAAGGACGACGCCGCAGTCGGTGTTGTACTTCGATGCCTGGTGGGCATGGAACGGGCGCGAGCTTTACGGCCCCAACGTCACAAGCTTGATGTGGTTCGTGCGCAATGTTGGCTGGTACACGTGGCCATTGTGGCCGTTCGCTCTGTGGACGTTGTATTCGTGGCGCAGCTTCTGGCGCCGACCGCATGTGCTGCTACCACTGCTCATCACCACAGCGGCAATCGCTGCTTTGCTCGTCGCTGCCGACGCAAGCGATCGCGAGTTGATGGCCGCGATTCCCGGGTTGATCTTGCTCGGCACCTTTGGCGTGTCGACGTTGCGGCGCGCGGCCGACAACGCAATCGACTGGTTTTCGCTTGTGCTGTTCACGTTGGCACTGCTTGCCATCTGGATTTACTTCGGCGCCTGGAATGCCGGCGTGCCTCCGAAAATGGCCGCGTCGGTAGCGCGTCTGGTGCCGGGACTCGACGCTTCCATCCCGCTCGTTGCCACCTCGATTGCGATTGCCGCAACGGTAGGTTGGTTCGTCCTGGCGCTGTGGCGAGTGCGTCGGCGACCGAAAATGCTGTGGCGCGGGCCATTTTTCGCTGCAGGCGGGATGGCCGCGGTGTGGGTCGTTGTGGTCTCGATCTATGGCGCTCCGATCGAGTACACGCGCTCTTATGTATCGACGGCGGCCGTTCTTGCCGCGCAGGTCAAGCGCGTGGCAGGTGACGGCTGCGTGCAGGGCCATCACTTGCCGGTGGGCGTTCGTGCGATGCTGGCGTATCACGGCGGCGTGAACTTCGGGCCGCAGCTTGCGGCTCCCATTTCGTGTCGTGTCGCAATTCATCGCGACAGCGAGCGCACCAATAGTGACGACGAACCGCTGAGCGGCTGGAAAGTTGCTTACGAGTTCAAGCGCCGCGCACGCTATGACGAAGTATTCAAGGTCTGGGTGCGTGATCGATGAATACTGCGCAGCAAGCTGCGCGGCACGATCCTCCCGATACATCGACACGCGCTTTCGTCAAACTGGGGTGGCCGCTTTTCATCGCCAACCTGGCGGTCGTTGGCAACGGCACGATCGACACGATCATGGCGGGCCAACTATCGGCGACCGACCTGGCGGCAGTCGCCGTCGGCTCGAGCATCTACGTCTCGGTCTACATCGGGTTAATGGGCGTCCTGCAGGCACTGTCACCGATTGCGGGGCATCACTTTGGAGCACACCGTTGGCGTGCGATCGGCGACGATTTGCAGCAGGCGCTCTGGCTTTCTCTTTTCCTGACGATCGCCGGGCTCCCGATCGTGCTTGCCACCGATGCGTGGCTTGGATTCGCGCGTGTGAATTCCGACGTGGCGTCGATTGCCACCACTTATCTGCGCGCGATCGCTTTCGGGCTGCCTGCGGCGTTGGCATCGCGCGCGTTCGTAGCCATGAATGCCGCAGTTTCACGCCCCCAGATCACGATGATGATCAACGTGTTCGTACTCGCGTTGAAAGTGCCGCTCAATGCGATATTCATGTACGGCGCCGGGCCGATTCCCGCTATGGGCGGGGCCGGCGCCGGCGTTGCAACCGCAGTTCTGGCTTGGCTCACGCTTGCATTGAGCGTCGCAGTGTGGCGATTCGACCCCTTCTTTCAGCGCTTTCACAGCAAGCGCCTTCATCTCGCGCGCTGGAATAGTCAGCGCGATCTGTTGAAGCTTGGCATTCCGATCGGTCTGTCGGTGCTGTTCGAAGTGACATCGTTCACGTTTATGGCAGTGTTAATCGCCCGCCTGGGAACAGCTTCGGTGGCCGGTCATCAAGTAGTAGCGAACATGGCGGCGATCTTGTTTATGGTTCCGCTTGCGATCGGCGTCGCGACCAGCGTGCTCGTCGCGCAATCGTTGGGCGCCGGCGATCCTCGCGTTGCACGAGTCGCGGCACTACGCGGATTTCGTTTCGCGATCGCGATCGCGCTGGCGGCGGCGATTCTGGTTTGGCTGCTGCGGGCGCCGCTCGTCGGGCTGTACACGATCGACGCCGCAGTCAGTGCGGTTGCGCTCACTCTGATCGGCTGGACCGCTGTTTTCCATATCTTTGATGCCGGCCAGGGAATCGCCGGCTTTGCGCTTCGCGGCTACAAGACCACGTTTTGGCCGATGGTGATCTATGGGGTGTCTCTGTGGGGCGTCGGGCTTGTTGGAGGCTACTGGATCGCCTTTTACAACACGCCACTGGGCCCTCCGCGCGGTGCGCTCGGCTTCTGGGAGGCTGCCACCATCGCGCTTGGAATTGCTGCGATTTCGTTGGCATGGCTGGCCAACGTCGTGTCACGCAAGGCGGCACAGTCCGCAAAAAGAAGGCCGGGAGTCCCCGGCCTTGATTCATTTCAATAACGACGGTTTATCGACCCGCTGACTGCAGCGCTGCGATCCGTTGCTCGATCGGCGGATGACTCGAAAACAGCGCCAGCATGTCGTGCGGACGGCCATTGATGGCGAACGTTTGCACTTGTTGCGGCAACGGACCCGGATCCTGCCCACCCAGGCGTGCGAGTGCATTGATCATCGGGCGGTTGGTGCCCATCAGCGCAGCAGCACCGGCATCGGCGCGGAACTCGCGTCGG
Organism: uncultured beta proteobacterium; assembly: GCA_963791315.1. Classification (GTDB taxonomy): domain Bacteria; phylum Pseudomonadota; class Gammaproteobacteria; order Burkholderiales; family Burkholderiaceae_F; genus JACCZX01. The sequence continues at coordinate 214,475 of CAWBRQ010000002.1, read as the reverse complement.
CGCGAGAACCACGCCACTACGATCGCGGCCAGGAATCCGAGCGCGATGTCGAGAACGATCGTCGTCAGGTAGTAGCCGATACCGGGTGAGGCGCTTTCGTTGCGCAACACCATGCGGTCAACAACGTAGCCGATCACGCGCGAGGCGAACACGACGAACGTGTTCATCACACCTTGCAGCAACGTCATCGTCACCATGTCGCCGTTGGCAATGTGCGATACCTCGTGGCCCAGTACGGCCTCGACCTCATCCTTGCTCATCGACTGCAGCAATCCTGTCGACACCGCTACCAGCGCGCTGTTTTTGAACGCACCGGTCGCAAACGCATTCGGCTCGCCTTCGAAAATCGCCACCTCCGGCATGCCGATGCGTGCTTTTTCCGCGTGCCGCTGGACGGCGCCGACCAACCACGATTCCATTGCGTTCGACGGCTGGCTGATGACCTGCGCGCCAGTCGACCATTTCGCCATCGGCTTCGACAGCAGGAGCGAAATGAACGCGCCGGTGAAACCGACAACTAGCGAAAAGATCGCCAAGCTGCCTACATTCAGCGTTTGTCCGCCTAGATTGAAGTTGATGCCGAACACCGAGGACAGCACGGTCAGGAACAGCACCAACACGGCCATAATCGCAAGGTTCGTCAAAACGAACAGAGCGATACGTTTCATAAGTCTTCTCCACACAGAGTGATAAAAAATCGGCTGACCGACTTAGTAAGTCGCGCCAGTAGGACACCGTTAGTTGTCACCCACGCTACATCGTTTTCCCCACCACTGTTTGCACGCATTTGCTCGTTATATCAATGCCTTGGACCAGACAGGCTCATTTGCGGCTCGGCCAGCCTCGGATATGAGGGCGGCTGTTCGCACCTCAATACCTCCCGGGAACCGGGAAGCAAACCGGGCCGCCAGATAGAATTTCACTTCCTGGTCCATCAACCCCACATGTCCGCCATCAAGCTCGAGCGCGCCGTCGTGAATCACTCGCCAACGATGCTAATTGCGCAGACTGTAATCCACTTCACGTTCCTACTCTCGGCAATTGCGGTTGCGTCGACCAATCGGTTGATGATCAGTGCTGACAGAGTAGCTGGAAAGTACTCATGACGACTATTCGACACGCTGATTTGGTCGAAAGCATTGCCGGCGCGCTGCAGTACATCAGCTACTACCATCCGGCAGATTTCATCAGCCATCTCGCGCGCGCGTACGAAGGTGAACAAAGTGCGGCGGCGAAGGATGCGATCGCTCAGATTCTGACCAACTCGCGGATGTGCGCGGAAGGCAAGCGCCCGATTTGTCAGGACACTGGCATCGTCAATGTGTTTCTGAAAGTCGGCATGGATGTGCAATGGGACGGCTTCACCGGCTCACTCGAAGACGCGGTCAACGAGGGCGTGCGGCGGGGCTACAAGCACCCGGACAACCTGCTCCGCGCGTCGATCGTTGACCCGCCGGAGTTCGACCGCAAGAACACAGGCGATAACACTCCCGCGGTGATCAACGTCCAGCTGGTGCCTGGCAATAAAGTCGACGTGATGGTCGCCGCGAAGGGCGGCGGCTCGGAAAACAAGAGCAAGTTCGCGATGCTGAATCCGAGCGATTCGATCGTCGACTGGGTGCTGAAAACGGTGCCAACGATGGGCGCCGGCTGGTGTCCACCTGGAATGCTGGGGATCGGTATCGGTGGCACCGCAGAAAAGGCAATGCTGCTGGCGAAAGAATCGTTGATGGAAGACATCGACATGTTCGATCTCAAGCAACGCGGTGCGCGCAGCGACGTGGAAAAGCTGAGAGTCGAGTTGTTCGATAAGGTCAACGCGCTGGGCATCGGCGCGCAGGGCCTCGGCGGGTTGACTACCGTGCTCGACATCAAGATCAAGATGTATCCGACTCACGCGGCCGGCAAGCCGGTTGCGATGATTCCGAATTGTGCGGCGACACGTCACGCACATTTTGAACTCGACGGTTCGGGGCCGGCCTATATCGAGCCGCCATCGCTCGACCTATGGCCGGATGTGAACTGGCAACCGGATTACAACCGCAGCACACGCGTCAACCTGGACACCCTGACGAAGGAGGAGGTTGCATCGTGGACGCCGGGCCAGACTTTGCTACTGAACGGCCGGATGCTGACGGGGCGAGATGCAGCGCACAAGCGCATCGCCGACCTGCTGACAAAGAAGGAGCAACTGCCGGTCGACTTCACCAATCGCGTGATTTACTACGTTGGACCTGTCGATCCCGTGCGCGATGAAGTGGTCGGCCCCGCGGGCCCCACGACCTCAACGCGAATGGACAAATTCACCGACATGATGCTTGCGCAGACAGGATTGATCGCAATGATCGGCAAAGCCGAACGGGGTCCGGTCGCAATCGAAGCGATACGCAAACACAGGAGCGCCTACCTGATGGCCGTTGGCGGAGCCGCCTATCTGGTCGCAAAGGCGATTAAGAGCGCAAAAGTTGTCGCTTTCGCCGATCTTGGCATGGAAGCGATTTACGAGTTCGATGTACGCGACATGCCGGTGACGGTCGCCGTCAGTGCCGATGGCACTTCAGTACATCAGACCGGACCGCGCGAATGGCAGGCGAAGATCGGCAAAGTGCCGGTCGCCGTTGCGTGACGGACTTGTCAGCCGGGGAAAACCCCGGTTGATAGATAGCGGTCGCCGCGATCGCATACGATGAACACGATCGTTGCGTTCTCGACTTCGGCCGCCACGCGCAGTGCGATCGCGCAGGCACCGCCCGCAGAGATGCCGCAAAAAATCCCCTCTTCGGCCGCCATCCGCCGCGCGAATGTCTCCGCCTCCGCTTGCGTCACCGATTCGATTCGGTCAACGCGCGAAGCGTCGTAGATCTTGGGTAAATACGGCTCCGGCCATTTTCGAATGCCCGGGATTTGCGAGCCCTCGGCCGGCTGCGCGCCGACGATTCGAATCGCGGGATTCTTTTCCTTTAGATAACGTGACACTCCCATGATCGTGCCAGTCGTTCCCATCGCACTGACGAAGTGCGTGATGCGACTGTCGGTATCACGCCAGACCTCCGGGCCGGTCGTCTCGTAGTGCACGCGCGGATTGTCTGCGTTCGCAAACTGATCGAGCACGACGCCTTCGCCCCGCGCTTGCATCTGCAGTGCGAGGTCGCGCGCGTATTCCATACCACCGTGATTCGATCCCGACGCAGCGGGTGTCAGGAGTAGCTCCGCGCCATATGCGCGCATGCTCGAGCGACGTTCGAAGCTCAGGTTATCCGGCATGATCAACGTCATGCGGTAGCCTTTCATCGCCGCAATCATCGCAAGCGCGATGCCGGTGTTCCCGCTGGTGGCCTCGATCAAGCGATCGCCGCGCCGAATAAGCCCGCGTTCTTCGGCTCGCACGATCATCGACCACGCGGGCCTATCCTTGACCGATCCGCCTGGATTGTTGCCTTCCAGTTTTCCGAGGATCACGTTGTTGCGATCAAGGCTGTCCTCAGAGCCGATGCGCTGCAGGCGCACCAGCGGTGTATTGCCGATTGTTTGTTCAATCGTGCGAAACGCACTGTCGACCGCAATCACACGACGTCCAGTTCCTCGACGCGTCGCGGCGGGTAGCTGTCCCAACTCGTGCAACCAGGGCAGTTCCAGTGAAATTCCCGCGCCCGAAAGCCACACTTGCTGCAGCGGTACCGTGCGAGCTTTTGCGTGTGATTGCTCAGTAGCGAACTAAGCAATGCGCAGTTCACCATCGTCCTTGCCGTTATTTTGATTGTTCGCCATGCGGGCTTCGAGCAGCCGCTCGAATCCCAGCAGCGATGGATGCCGCTGCGTCTCCTTCGCAATCAGCACTTCGGCGGCGGCGGCACCGCGCCACGCCGTTGCTCGATGCGCCACGACATCGAGCAGGTCTATCGACGGTGCATCGAGCAGTGCGCGCTCGAGCCATTCGAGCGCTTCCTGTTCCCGCCCTTCTGCAGCCATCGCATCGCCAACTCGGGCTGCTATCAACGGTAGGTACTCGGCAGAAGCCTCCTCGACGCGCCGCCATTGGAGCAGTGCGTCCTTGGGCGTCACCGCGCTTGGCCGCGACGTCGCCGGCCAGTATCAAGGCCCGAACCGATTTGCGGTTGACCGCCAGGGCTTGATCAATCGCATGCTGCGCTTCGTCTAGTGCGCTGCGCGCCAATGCCTCGCTGGCGAGCTCGCAGTAGTAGTGCGAAATGGCAACGTAATGAGACTCTCCGGCTTCGCCCTCCAGTTTGCGCGCACACTCGACCGCCTTCAGCCACTCGCGCTCCGTCTGATAGATGCGAACCAGCGCCCGTAAGGCGTCGAAGCGATGATGACGGTCCTCCAAGAGCTGCACGAAAGCGTCTTCGGCACGATCGAGCAAACCTGCCTTCAAGTAATCCTGTCCAAGCTCGTCGAGCGCCTGAGAGCGTTGGCGTGCAGGCAGATCCGCGCGGTTCAGCAGGTGCGTGTGAATGCGGACTGCACGATCGAACTCGCCGCGCCGCCGAAAGAGATTGCCCAGCGCCTGATGCAGCTCGATCGTTTCAGGATCGAGCTTGACGACTTCGATGAATGCATCGATCGCTTTGTCGGGCTGATCGTTCAGCAGGTGATTGAGGCCGCGAAAGTACGAGCGCGGCAACGCGGCGTTATCCGTTTCACTGGCACGTGATTCGAATCCGCGGGCGAGCCAACCGGCCACAAACAGAAACGGGAGGGCGAGCAAATGCCAAAGCTCAATTTCCATGTTGGCACGCGCTCCGTGGCTCGTTCAGGTCCGCTCGCCGCTTCCCAACTCCGCAACAGCGCCCGATTGACGTGCCGCGCTCGCCATGCGCTCGGCCGAAGATTCGGAAGTCGAAGGCAGCGGGCTTAATCGCCTCAACTGCGTCACCTCGCGCCGCATCTTATAAATCGGGAGCGACAAAGCCAACGCTCCCAGCAGCGCGCCTATCGCCACGCATACCAGCATCACCACGATCAACGGCACGTGCTCCCAAATCAGCTCCGAATTGAAGCGCACAGGCACCGGTGTGGTGTTGTTAAGCGCGAACCACAGCACCAACAAGAAAAATCCCAATTTGAGCAACCAGGCGGCGAGCTTCATACGGCGAGCCCTCGGCTATTCACAAGAACTTCATTGTAGGGAATGCGGACGAAAAAAAGGCCGCAAGCAATTGCGGCCTTTTGTGCGAAATCCGGACCTACTCGTCCAGCTCTCCATTGACAGCCGAGCCTGTCCCTTCGTGGCCATCCACTCGTTCGCGCAGTTCTTTGCCTGCTTTGAAGTGTGGCACGTGCTTCGCGGGCACTTGGACCCTGTCACCCGATTTTGGATTGCGACCCACGCGAGGCGGCCGATAGTTCAGCGCAAAGCTACCGAAGCCACGAATCTCGATACGTTGACCTGTCGATAGCGCTTCGGTCATCGTATCGAGCATCGTATTGACAGCCTCGTCAGCATCGCGTGCCACCAAGCGCGGATTGCGCTCCGCGAGGCGCGCAATCAGTTCAGACTTCGTCATCGTTTTCATGGACAGTCGTTGCCGGCGCCATGGCGCCGGCACCTCTGAACTATTTGTTGTCGAGTTTCGCCTTTAGCAGCGCGCCGAGATTGGTAGTCCCGGTCTGCGCCTCCGACTGCATGCGCTCGATCGTGGCTGCGGTTTCGACGCTGTCCTTGGCCTTGACCGACAAGTTGATATTGCGATTCTTACGGTCAATATTGATGATCATCGCGTTCACGGCATCACCTTCCTTCAGATGATTGCGAGCGTCTTCCACGCGATCGGCCGAGATTTCGGATGCGCGCAGGAAACCTTCGACATCACTGCCAAGATCGATCACTGCGCCCTTCGCATCAACCGACTTTACGGTTCCTTCAACCATCGCACCCTTTTCATGGCCGGCAGCGAAGTTGGTAAACGGATCGCCGGACATCTGTTTGACGCCAAGCGAAATACGCTCGCGCTCGGTGTCGATCGCCAGCACCATCGCCTCGATCTCGTCGCCCTTCTTGTAGCGACGCACAGCTTCTTCGCCGGGCTCGGACCATGACAGATCGGACAAGTGCACTAGCCCGTCGATGCCACCCGGCAAGCCGATGAACACGCCAAAGTCGGTGATCGACTTGATCGCACCGCCGACCTTGTCGCCCTTCTTGTGCTGCTGCGCAAAGTCTTCCCATGGATTGGGTTTGCACTGCTTCATGCCGAGCGAAATGCGGCGCCGATCTTCGTCGATCTCGAGCACCATGACTTCGACTTCGTCGCCGAGGTTGACCACTTTCTTCGGATCGACGTTCTTGTTGGTCCAGTCCATTTCGGAAACGTGCACCAGGCCTTCGATGCCCGCTTCGATCTCGACAAACGCGCCGTAGTCGGTGATGTTGGTGATCTTGCCGAACAACCGCGTGCCTTGCGGATAGCGGCGCGCAAGACCCACCCAAGGATCCTCACCAAGCTGCTTGACGCCGAGCGAGACGCGGTTCTTTTCCTGATCGAACTTCAACACCTTGGCAGTGATTTCCTGCCCGACCTGAACAACTTCGCTCGGATGACGCACGCGGCGCCATGCAAGGTCGGTGATGTGCAACAGGCCGTCGATGCCGCCGAGATCGACAAACGCGCCGTAATCGGTGATGTTCTTGACCGTGCCTTTGACGACCGCGCCTTCTTTCAAGTTGTCCAACAGCTTCGCGCGCTCTTCGCCCATGCTGGCCTCAACCACGGCCCGGCGTGAGACGACAACGTTATTGCGCTTGCGATCGAGCTTGATGACCTTGAAGTCCATCGTCTTGCCCTCGAACGGCGTCGTGTCCTTGACGGGACGCGTATCAACCAACGAGCCCGGGAGGAATGCACGGATGCCGTTGATCATCACCGTCAGCCCGCCCTTGACCTTGCCGGTGATCGTGCCGGCGACCAACTCTGCGGAATCGAGCGCTTTTTCTAGATTCATCCACGCCGACAAGCGCTTGGCTTTGTCGCGCGACAAAATGGTGTCGCCGTAGCCGTTCTCGAGCGACTCGATGGCCACCGAGACGAAATCACCAGGCTTGACATCGAGCTCGCCGTTGTCGTTCTTGAATTCTTCGAGCGGGATGTACGCCTCGGATTTGAGGCCTGCGTTGACGACGACGAAGTTGTAATCGACCCGGATCACCTCGGCGGTGATCACTTCGCCCTGCTTCATTTCCTGCCGATTCAGGCTCTCTTCGAACAGGGCGGCGAAAGATTCGCTGTCAAAGGACTCGGTGGTCTGCCTGTTGATAAATCCTTGATTTCTGCTGCTGCTTTGTGTTTGTGGGGATGCCATGCGATACCTGTCAGTACATCTCGCCTCGGCGTTGCGCCAGAAGCGGTGTTAATCAATGGCAGGAGGAATGTCCCCCAGCCCCGTTTGCTCCAAGTCTAGTTCTGCTGCCGCGCCGCAGTTTCCTGCGACTGCGCGTACCACTTCAATATCAAAGCCACCACCTCGTCGACCGAAAGATCCGATGAATCGATGCGGTGAGCATCTTCTGCAGGCTTCAATGGCGATGCCGCTCGCTGTGCATCCCGCAGGTCACGAGCTTCGATATCGAGCCTGACCTGTCCCTGCGAAAGGGAGTGGGATGTTAGCCGAAATCCCTTTTTCGATCAACTGCTTATAGCGGCGATCTGCGCGTGCGGCAGCGCTCGCCGTCAAGTAAATCTTGAGCTGCGCATCGGGGAAGACGACCGTTCCCATGTCCCGACCGTCGGCCACAAGACCGGGCGGCTGTCGCCGTGCGCGTTGCAAATGCAACAGCGCGCGACGAACGCCGTCAAACACGGCAATTTGCGATGCCAAGCGGCTCACGTCCTCGCTTCGAATAGCATCAGTCACGTCCTGACCATCCATTTGAATTCGGCCACCGACAAAACCCGGCTTGATCTCTGCCGCGATGCGCGTCAATTGCTCTGGATCGTCCGCAGTGATCCGGCCATTCAGTGCGCGCCACGCGACGAGACGATACAGCGCACCACTGTCCAGATAATGAAACCCAAGCATGTCCGCTACGCGCTGAGCAATCGTTCCCTTGCCGGACGCCGTAGGGCCGTCGATGGTAACGACCGGAGGTGCACTCATTGCTGAACAAGCTCGGCCAGGCGATCAAAGTAATCCGGAAATGTCTTGGAGACACATTGCGGATTACGAATGTGTACCGCCACGCCACCGGCGGCAACCAATGAAAAACACATTGCCATGCGGTGATCATCGTAGGTGTCGATCGTGGCTTCGTGCCAGCGCGTCGGCGGTGTGACGCGAATCCAGTCGTCGCCTTCGTCGACCGCAGCACCGACCTTGCGCAACTCAGTAGCCATGGCCGAGATTCGATCCGTTTCCTTGACACGCCACGAGCCGATGTTGCGCAGCATGCTGGGTGCATCGGCAAAAAGCGCCACGATTGCCAGCGTCATCGCGGCGTCGGGAATGTGATTGCAATCCGCGTCGATGGCGCGCAGGCCGGTGCTGGTGGGTCTGCTGACCCCGATGTGATACTCGCCGACGTCGATCTGGGCACCCATGCGTTCTAGCGCATCGACAAAACGAACGTCGCCCTGAACGCTGTCCTCGCCAACTCCATCGACACGTATGGGGCCACCAGTGATGGCGCCCAGCGCGAGAAAGTACGAAGCACTGGATGCATCGCCCTCGACTACGAAGCGACCGGGAGATCGATACGATGCAGTCGGTACCAGGTACCCATTGGCTTCGCGTGCGACGCTGACTTTGAAACGCTCCATCAGCGACAAAGTCAGCTCAACGTAGGGCGCAGAAATCACCGCGCCGTCAACGGTGACTCGCAAACCGCCGGACGACGCGATCAGCGGCGCGGCCATCAGCATTCCGCTCAGAAACTGGCTCGATACGTTTGCTTTGATTCGGACTTCGTCACCCGAGACTCGATCTGCAGGCTCGACTACAAGCGGAGGAAAGCCGACGGCACCGCTATATCGAATCCGGGCGCCGGACTGATTCAGCGAATCGACCAAGTCGCCAATCGGACGCTCTCGCATGCGCGCAACGCCATCGAGTTCATACCGTCCACCGGAAAAGGCCAGCGCTGCCGTCAGCGACCGAAACGCGGTGCCGGCATTTCCAAGTTCGAGACGAGCGGCTTGCACCGGAATCCGTCCGCCGCACCCGGTGATGCGAATTCCTGACGCTTCAGCATGCGACGCAACTCCCAGCTTCGATAGGGCCGCCCGCATGACGGACGTGTCATCCGCATCCAGCAAATTGATGAGCGTCGTATCGCCATGTGCCAATGCCGACAGCAACAGCGCACGATTGGAAATGCTCTTTGAGCCAGGCAAGCGAACCGCGCCACGGGCGCGGTCGATTGGATCAAGTGTGAGGACGGCAGGCGAAGCGGGCACGCGGCGATGATGCCACGTGCTCTCAAGAGACTAACGATTCCAGCAAACGTCCTGCTGTGCCCAGCACCGCCCGTAAACAAGCGCTGGCCCGGCTCATTGACCACCAAGTTGCCGCACACGTCGCCCGCCATCACGCCCATCGGCGTTGCCGTGATGGTGTAGCCGATAGCGGTCGGAGTCGGCTACTACGATCGTGTAGCTTGGCTGTCGCAGGCGCGGCGGCGATTGCGTCCACATCGCAGGAAACGGCGGCGTGGGCGGCGGATTGCCGGCGTTGCTGGGTACTGTCGTAGCGCCCGCGCTCGGTGCGCCATCGCTCCATCCACGTCGACATCTTCGAGCAGCGCACCGCGCGCCTCGGCGCGGTTGCTGCGAGTGATGTACGCGGTGTAGTTCGGGATCGCGATCGCCGTCAGGACGCCGATGATGACCATCGTGATGATCAACTCCATCAGCGTAAAGCCGCGTTGCCTCGTTTGGCGCATGCGCGGCCTCATCGCACACCCGATCCCCAGGATCTGAGCGGAACCAACCCAGCGCACGCGGTCGGGATTCGCGCCAACGTGCCGTCGACCTTCAACCCGACATGAGCGCAGGTTCCGATCGGCGCCCTGCGCTACCGCACGACCGCCTTGCTGCTTGTATTTCGGATTCTGCATCATCGCCTTCACATCGGCCTGCGTCATGCTATCGACCATCGCGCCCACGGGCGTCACCGGCTCGTATATCGGCGGAGCAGTACTGACCAGACCCGGCTGTACACGTCGTCCGACCACCGGACCGGTGACGCCGAGGAAGCCGGCTTCACCCAGGCCACCGATCAGATTGAAGCGGTAAACGTGTGAAGTGCCGCCCGGGGTGCACAGATCGGTACCCGCGTTTTGCTGCTGGAAGGATGTAAAGCTCAGCACGCCGGCGTCCAAAACCCCAGCCGCCAGAATGCGCTCTCCTTCAAGAGGCCCCAGCTCCAACTTCAGCGGCACATAAAACCCCTCCTTCGTCCAGTCGTAGGCTGCGAGATCCGCCGCCTTGAGCATCCGGAAATCTCCGGTCGCAACGTTTGGAGTCAAGACGTTGCCGTCGTTATCCCACGGCGCGTCCTGCAGCGCGATCGATTTCAGGCTCGCCTTCGGAATGGTCGGAACCTGTCCCTTATCCCACACCACGTACACCGCCTGCTCCTGCGTGCTGATCTGGTCGCCCGGTTCGAACAACTTGCCGGTGCCGAACCCGACATGCAGACCTGAGATGCCATGCGGCGTGATACGTGGCGCCGCCGTGATCGGCTGCGGATTGTTCAGCGCATCGGTGGCCTTGAACAACGGTGCCGGAAGGCCGGCAACCTTGTTGAAGATTTCCCAGCCATATTTCGGCCCAGCGCCATCCGGATCATTGATGTAACCGCCGTTGAAGTCGAATTTCCACAGGTTGCCCTGCTTGTCACCGCCGTAGACCGCGATGATGTTGCGCGCGCCGTCGTACACCGGCGTGATGCCGCCGAGGCCGTTGCGCGCGCTGGCCGGTGCAGCAGCACCGACGCCCGTCTGGATCGACTTGAGCAAAGAGCCGGTGAAGGCGTCGAACACGAACAGCGTTGCCTGGTGACTGACGCTGTCGTAGCCGTTGCCGACGATGTAGACCCAGCGACCGTTGCCGTTGGGCGCCCCGGCGTCCTTGACGCTGCCGATAATGCCCGGCTGCAACACGTTGCCGAGGTCGCTGACCACCGTGGGATCCGCATGCTCGGACGGAACGATGTCCCACAGCACGCTACCGGCGCCCATGCTGGCCGGATCGGTGATGTCGATCGCAAACATGCCTGCGGCTCCGGCGCCGGTCGTGCCGACCGCAATCGTCTTCCACGCGGTGCCGTCGAATACGTCGCCCTCGATGACCGGGCCGTCGACATAGAACTGATGCGTATACGCCGGATTGCTCAACTGGCTCAGATTGAAGTACTGCGAGCGCGGCACAAAGGCGAAGAACTCGCGGCCACCACCGACGGTCGGCGGAACAGCCGCGCTCAGCACGTGCAGCATGCCGTCGTTAGCGCCGAAAAGCGCCAGCGGCGGACGCGTGGTCCCCTTGGCGGTCACATATGCGCCGTACAGCGTGCTGCCCTGAGTTGCCGTCGCAACCGGCAACACGACCGATGCTGCCGGTTTCCGCGTGTACCCATTGTCGGCCGCCTTCGAATAAAGCGGCGTCGAGTTGACGATATCGCCCAGAATCGTGGTCACCCGATTGCGGAACACGCCACCTGCGAAACGAAGCTCCTTCGACTGATCGCCGCGCAGGTAATCCAGTACCAGAGGGGAACCGAGCGCAGCCTGCTGTGGCCCGCTTATGGTCGCCCAGGTGAACGTGGTCGGAGTATTGATGGCGGTCGAGGTGAAGATCGGTCGCGTCGCCGGCGGGAAGAAGTTGATGCTCCACAGTGGCGCAGGTGCCACCCCTCCGGACGTCAGGAAAGTCAGCAGCTGTATCTGATCGAAGGCACGAACGTAACCGTCCCACGTGTTGGTAAAGAATCCGCTCTGGATGATGATGTTGCCAACCCCAACCGTGGAGCTCGACAACCCGGGCGATGTGCCCGCCGCGTTGTCGGAGCCGATCGCCGCAAACACCGCCTGCAGCGATGACTTCAACGCAGCCGGAGACGTGGCCGAGAAGAAATCGCCGCCACTGGTAAGCGCGGCGCGCAGCGTGTCGTTGATGCGGTTGCCTGACGGCGCCACCGTGTGAGCACAAGTGGGACTCAGCGCCGTGTCGTCAGCGTTGTCGTCCAACTGGCGGCAAGGCTCGAGCCCCACCTCCGGCCAGTTGATGGCATTGCGCGCATCGAAGTCGGTGCGCAGCGCCGGCACCCGGGTCGGGGAATCCACCGATGCAGTGACGCCGTAGCCGACGATGAACGACGACATGTGCTGCCAGAACGCCCGGTTGCGCGGTGTCGCCTTGATCGAATTGCGAAGATCGGGGCGCAGGTCCTGACTCCAGTAGTAATGCAGCACATCGGTCAGCGTCTCGTCCTGCGAGCTGCCGAATCCACCCGAAATCTGCGGTTCACTGGCCACCAGATACTGATAGTTCAGCGCGGCAAATGGCGGGTCGCGGTCGATACCGGTAATCGCCGGACCATCGATACTCATCGACTTCGACACCGATTCCGGGGACCGCCGAGTGGTTTGCGCGTGCCAGCCAACGGCTCCCGATTCGAGCAATGGCTGCCCCGCGGGCAGGCGCGTCCATTCACCGTCGGTCGCCAGCAACGTGTAGTTGCGGCGGCACCAGAGATGGTCCGCCTGCGGCTCGCTGCCACCGCCGGGGATCGCGCCCCACGGACCTTTTGAATCCTGTCGAGTGAAGTACAGCCCGGCGCCGTGTAACGCTTCGCGATTCGGCGTAGGTCCAAGGCCGTTGATCGTGAATAGCCAGTTGAACACCGCCTGCCGATCCGGGTTCGGTATTGCCGACAGCGGTGGATCGTTAACAGTGAACGGCCGCACGCCACGCTCGACACCGCCTTCGTTTGTCCCGCCGTCGACGTTCGGCAGGCTGTTGGGCAGCCGGTCGCTTACGTCCATGCACGTTCCAGGGATTTTTTCCGCGCGGAAAATAGTTGATGCGGCCATAGCCCATGCGCATGAACTGCTCGGGGCCGATCAACTCCGAGGTTACTTCGGACATCACGGCGATCGCCGCAAACAGGCGACTGCGGTAATACGTGTACCAGTTGGCGTAGTTCTTCGCCTCTTCCGTGAACGTGCACCAGGTGCCGGCGGCGCAATCAGGTCTCGAACCCGGAGGCGCCGGCAGTCCGGTCACGCCGTCGACCACGAAGTACTTGCCGACGGCATCTGAGGAATCTGTTCCGGTGGGCACCTGGGTGACGCCATTCCAGCCAAACTTGCGATCGATAAAGATCATCCGGTAGTTGGACAGATCCCTGGATCTCGGCCGCAGTGCGGGTCGCCGGACCGTCATAGATCGCATAGCGCGCCGGGGTCCAATAGCCGCTGACCACGCGCTGGCATCGGAAGTCGGCGTCAGCGCCGCCAGCCCGGTGCAAACGAAGGCGCCCGGACTGCTTCCGCAGAACTGCGGCGTCGGGCTCGGGCAGCTGTAGTTGTTGGTGACGATCGTGTAGTCGTACGTGCAGTCCCACTGATACGTGGTGTAGGCGTGCACGCTCCCGGTGTAGTCACCGGTGGCGGATCGTATTCACAGTACTCAGAGGCTGGGTCCGTTCCCATCGTGCCGCACACGACTTCGTACGGCGGATCGTCGCTTAACCACAGCCGGCGTGCACGGCGCGACCCGGTCGCTGCTGGTGTTGCCAGTAGCGACAATCGATGTGCAGACTTCGCCAGCGGGTCCGGTCATCGCCGGATACGGAGGGCCCGGAGGCACCGGAGCCGTGAAGTATTGATACACGTGACCCACGGCCGGCGTAAACGTCGGGTTGTTGACCTGCGTGACACAACATTCGCGGCCCGCCGCAGAGGCCATGCCATCATTGGTCGCGTCGCACGTTTCAGGTGGCGAGGCCCACGCGACGTCCTGCGGGGCAGTACCAGAAGTAGTTCGTCGGGTTCTGCGCGGTTCCACCGCAGTTCGGGTTGTCGAACACGATGGTCGACGTGAACAAATCCAGTTCGGTCCCAGCAAGACCTGGGTTGCCGGGTATGCCGGTATACGTCACCGAGCCGGCAGACCGGCGCGGCCCACGAGCGGGTTTCGCCGTTGCCGTCGATGACACCGGCGCGCGGGATCGCCAGCTTGCTGAACACCGTTCCGCCGCCCATCGCAGGCGGCAGATTGCGAGGGTCCCATTCGGTCAGCGCGCCAGCGGCGACGTTGGTGCTGCCGCCGATCGAGGAAACCGGAAAGCGAATCCCGTTGTTATTCCACGGCTGGTAGTAGATCGCCGGGTTGTACGCAAGCGGGTTGAACGCGGGCGACCGCGTCGTCGCGTCCGCCATGCTGAATTGCCAGTGGTCGTCGTACGCAGGAGTTGCCCGCCTTGTACCAGCGCATGCCGCTGATGCCGTAATAGCCGACCGTATTGAGCTTCAGCGTCGGGTGAAAGCCAACTCCTGGTGCTGGGACTGCCAGCCCGGGCAGACTGTAGGTCGGGTTGGCGTATGCCGGGGGCGGGTTCAGATCCACCCGGTTCATCGAGGCCGAATCGTCGAACATCAGCATCACGTTCGGCGGCGCCGACGTCACCGTGAACATCGGTGACTGCGACAGCTGCGCGCTGGAGACGGCAGGCTGCAGCACCATCGTCCAGATTGCCGCCAGCATGACCGCGCGCACCCACAAGGGTCGCGTGCGGTCGTCAGGACGACTGTTCGGGTTAGTGGGCGAGTGTTCCATTGCCAATCTCCGGTACGTATCTATTCGATGAAAAGGCGTAATTCGCTTTGCGCAAACGTCAATCTGTTGCCGCCGATCATGTCGGGCGCAGGCGTTGAAACGCGCGCGGTAATTCGAAACTTGCGCCAGCGCGGATCAAGCTCACCGGAGCCGATACACGCAGGATTCGACACTGCCACCTGCCCGGTTGGAGAAATGGGCGGGTAAAGCTCACACGTCGCGTTCTCAATCACGCACGACGGATTGGCATTCAGCCCTGGCAGCACGTTGGCGCCCAGTTGGAAATCGAGGTTATTCGCGGTGACCGTCCAGTTGGCGGAGGTTCTTGTCCCATGCCGGTGCCGTCGCCGAAGTCGCAGGCGCCACCGTGGCGATCGTCTGCGGCGCCAGCGTGATGGCGGCTTCGCACCAGCGAAGCACGGTTTGAACTGAACTATCCAATTGAACGCTCTCTCGAGTGTTGGCGGCCAGACGCTCGTCAACCGCGCCGCGGCGGATCTGCGTCACCACCAGCCCGGTCAAAACGGTCAGCACGACCAGCACGACCGGCAGCACCACACCCATCATGCGGTGCCGGCGCACCAGACGGAGGTTCAATAACGGCTGATTAAGTGGCTTGTTCATGGCTAAAGTATTGAAGGCGACGGAGTGGCACGATTGCGCAAGGTGAACACCTGCGAAAAGGTGCGGCGGAGACGCCCGTCCGTGGTGGTGGTGACCAGACTCAGCCCAGTCTCAGCTTCAGCGGCAGTACGCCGGGCAGCGCGGCGCGGTGGTGTTGGTGGCGCGATGTACCCGACGCCGATCTCATCGGTTTGAACTGTCAAGCACACCATCGCGGCGACCACATAATTCCAGGGGTCGATCGCTCCCGCCTTGGCATTGATCGCCGCAGCGTCGACGGATCTCGCCGCCGAACGGAACGGCGTTGGTCACGCCAGACGACCCGGCGAGATACGCTGCATCATCGAATCGATAGAACACCCTGAATTCGACGACGTTCTGCAGCAGCGTTTGAAACGCGGCCGCACCATAGCCGGCGCAATCCAGCGTGTTGTTAACAGGGTCGCGCCGGAAAACATTGGTCACGATCGGCCGCTCCAGCCCCGCTCCTGCACGCAGTTGCTGTCGTAGACAAGCACTTGGTTTTGATTCACCAGGCTCGCGCCGCAATCACGTATCGAAATGGCCGCCGCCGCGGCGGGCAGCATTTGCGCCACGACGGGAGCCCCCTGGTATCGGACGTAAATGGAATCTCCGCCCGACGCGACACCGCAGGTGAGGTCAGGCGGCGTCTGCGGAGCCGGCGGCGCAACGTACGCCGGAAACGGATCGGTGAACGTCGTCCCCGTACAGCCGGCCAGGTGCACGCCATCCATCAGCGTCTGCCCCTGCGACGCATAGTCGGAGCCGATGATCTCGCCAAAGGCAGCGCGCTTCATCGAATCGCCGATCAGCAGCAGCGCCAATTGCCCTCCCTGCTCAGCGGTCGAAATCTGATTCGAAGTTCGCGAAATGCCGCTCGACGATAGATACAGCGACGACACGCCGATCACGATGACGAGGCCGATCGTCATCGCGATCAGCAGCTCGATCAGCGTGCGGCCTGCCTGCGATTCGCGTGAGACAAGGAAAGTGTTAGGCATGGTTAGGGGAAAACGGCGGTGGTGAAGCAGCGATAGTTGGCGGGAATGACGCCTGCGCCCAACCCCAAGCGACCGACAATCTCAGTGCATATCGGATCCGCTACGCCCGAAGTTTGCTGCGGCTCGGGCCACGCGACCGACACCGTGACAGAGCGCGCGTCGGCTGGATCCCATTGCAGGTAGGCAGCGGCACCCGGGACTGCGCTGCCGATACTCGACAATCCACTGCTGCCAATCGCGACGGGCCAGTTCTGTCGGCGTGCAAGCGGTCGGTGTTGCACACGGCGTGATCGCCACGGGCGTCGGCGTGGTGCGCATCGAGATCCGCAGCCGTTGGAGGCGCATACAAGCCGGTGGTTAGGCCAAGGTGATTGGCGCGTATGCGCTCGGCAAGCTGAGCAACCATCTCGGCGGCGGTGCGGCGATCGAAAGAGTCGCGCTGAAAGCTCAACGCGCGAGCCTGCAACCCCAGCAGACCTAGTACGCCGAACGCAACGATCGTCAGCGACACGAGCACTTCGATCATTGAAAGACCGGCCTGCAGTCGACGATAAAATCTGGAGTAGCTGTTCGTGGTCATAGGCAAACGCCGGCGGCCGTGCGAGCCACGCGCATTGCTCCGAGGGCAGAAACCGGAATACAGCGAGCGGCGTTGGTCAGCGAGATCGTTCCGATCGCTCTATCGGCCGAAATCGGCGTTAGCACCGTGCCGTAGTCGATGGCAAATGTTTGAAAGCCGCCAACGATGCCGCCGGCGCCCCGTGGCTGGTAGGCAACGAACTCCGCCCCCGGTGAATTTGAGTGAATCATCACGCGCACACCGGGCGCGGCCACCGCGCCCATCGCCTGTTGACGAAAAATCACCTGGTCTCCCGCTTCAACGTTGGACGCGTCCACGTTGGGAGGCACTTTCTCGAACACCACCCAACCCACTGCCCAATCGTTGCCATCGACTCCGGCAGTAGAGGCGCTGCTGCATACCGGTGTCGCCAGATTGGCGTCCAGCGTGCGACATAACGAAACCGCATTGCCGCGCCGCGAAGCCTCCATGCGCGCGTATTCGAGATGAGACAGAGAGCTGATTGGTCGCATCCGAAATGCGATTACGGGCGATCGTCCACTGAAATGCAGGCACGGCAGCGGCGACCAGAATCGCACTGATCGTCATCACCACCAGTAACTCCACCAAAGTGAAACCGCGCTGCACGCATGGACAACCTCCAGGCGACGGAGCATATCCAGAGGAAACGAACAAAGCGCGTTGATACCGCCCAGTGGAATCTCCTCCGCGACGAGCGGATAAGCAGGTGTGGCTGCCTGTGATGCGCGACGTCGAACGGTTGAATAGGAAGACGCGAGCGACCGAGTTCGATCGATCACTCAGCAGCGGACGCTAGGCCGGTCGCATTACCCGATGTCTACCTGCCGCCAAAGCGGCGCGGATCATCCTGTACGGCGGTATTGACCACTGTGCCGCTCGCGTCGAAGGTCACGACGAAGAGCCGTGTTTCGTGGCCATCGAGAAACCGCCACTCCCACGAAGATTGCTGCTTCAACGGATACTTTTCAGCGCGTCCCGGGCGTCCGAGCATCACCAGCACATCGAGTTCCTTCAGTCCTGGCGTGACGCGCCCGAAATTGCCGCGCGTCAGCAGATCCTCGCGCCCCTGGTACTTGCCCTTGCCATCGATCTTCATCAATAGCGTATGCGCGCCTTCAGGACCGAGCGGATAGATCAGGCCCTTGCCGCCGCTGATATCGCGCACTGCAGCGGGATCGCCGAAAAGGTTGCGTACGTCCTGCTCGCTTGACTGACCTTCGTTCAAACGCGCCAGTCGCAGGTCTTCGAATGCCTTACCGCGTGAATCGCAGGCCGAGAGTGTGATCGCGGCCGCGACCAACGCGCACACCAGTAGCCCTTGGATATATTTCACTGTCTTGTCACGGCCAAAATTCCGTGCAACCAGCTTACACACAGACTTTCGCCATCAATACGCAAATTAGGAATCGAATGCGCCCACAAGAGGGGCTACCTAATTAACTCCACGTAAAGTGTCAGCGGCTCGCGAAAAAACGCTTTGCAATGCTTCACGATCGCATTCGTCGATCGCCTGCTGTAGTTCCGCGAGGATGGCGCGGTGCTGTCTAAGCTCGTCGCCGATCGCCTCGCGATTCGCGATGCATACACCGCTCCAGAGTACCGGGCTCGAAGCAGCGATACGCGTGAAGTCGCGAAAGCCTGTACCCGCCAGCGCAAGTTTTCGTTTGGCGTCTGGGTCAGCTGCGATCTGCGCGACCAGCGCGAAGGCCAAAAGATGCGGCAAATGACTCACGGTCGCGAATACGGCGTCGTGTTCCTCAGGCGTCATCCGCTCGATACGACATCCGATATCCCGCCAATGCCCTTCCACAGTCAATAACGCATCGGCATCGGTTTGCACTGCAGGTACTGACACGAAGATCTT
Organism: uncultured beta proteobacterium; assembly: GCA_963791315.1. Lineage (GTDB taxonomy): Bacteria > Pseudomonadota > Gammaproteobacteria > Burkholderiales > Burkholderiaceae_F > JACCZX01. Next base: position 195,575 of record CAWBRQ010000002.1, on the reverse strand, counting down.
GTCGCGAAATAAGTCGGCGTCGGCAAACTCAACACCGGAGTGCTCGGTCCCCGCGATGGGATGGCCGGGGACGAAGCGCGAAAATGCAGCGCCGAGCGTGGCGCGCGCGTCCTCGATCACACTGCCCTTGGTGCTCCCCACATCGGTAACGATCGCGGACGTTGTAAGGTTGTGCGTGATGTCGCGCAGCGCTGCCTGCGTCGAGCCGACCGGTGTAGCGATCATTACCAGATCAGCGTCAATGACCGCCTGCGCAGCGGACGGCGACGCCTCGTCAATGACTCCCAAAGCGGACGCGCGCCGCAACGCTTCGGGCGCACTGTCAAACGCAACGATGCGTTCGAACTTGCCCGCTGCTCTGGCCGCCAGTGCGAACGATCCACCGATCAGGCCGACGCCGATCAGAGCGAGTTTCACGCAGTGACCGCTTCGAGCGAATCAGCCAGCGCTTGCACAAAACGCTCGTTCTCGCCCGGCAACCCGATCGTGACGCGTAGCCATTCGGGAAGATCGTAGTTCGCCACCGGACGCACGATGACGCCGCGCTTAAGTAGTTCGTGATAGACGCGACCCGCGTCGCCAACCTTCACCAATACGAAGTTTCCAGTAGCTGGGCACGAACTCCAGCTGCAGCCGACGAAACGCATCGATCATCCGCTGCATACCGGCGACGTTCAGTTGGTAGCTCTGGTCAAGAAAGGTTAGGTCTTGCAGCGCGGCTACCGCAGCTGCCTGCGCCACTGCATTCACGTTAAACGGCTGCCGCACACGATTCAGCAGATCGGTCAACGCCCGCTGGGCCAGGCCGTAGCCGACTCGCAACCCGGCCAACCCGTAAGCCTTCGAAAACGTACGCGAGATCAGCAGATTCGGAAATTCGCGCACCCATTGAACGCTGTCGAAACGTTGCTCGGGTGGCAGGTATTCGTTGTATGCCTCGTCGATACACGACCACGCACTTGCGGCGGCACGCGCGCGAGAAACGCTGCCAGGGCTTCCGCAGGTAGATGGGTGCCGGTCGGGTTGTTGGGGTTCGCGATGTAGACCAGTGCTGTGTCGGCAGCGATCGCTGATGCCATCGCGTCAACGTCGTGACCGAGATTCTTCGCGGGCACTACGATCGCGCGCGCTCCGCGGGCCTGTGTTGCCAGCGCGTACACGGCGAACGAATGCTGCGCGTAAACGCAGCTACGACCGGCGGACAACAGCGCCGCCGCGGCCAATTCGAGAATGTCGTTGCTGCCGTTACCGAGCGTGATCCAGTCGGCGGGGACGTTGAACTTTGCCGACAGCGCCGACTTCAACGCAAAGCCGTTGCTGTCCGGGTAGCGCCCCAAATCAGCCATCGCGTCTGCAATCGCGCGCCTTGCGGATTCGGGCATCCCACGCGGGTTTTCGTTCGACGCCAGCTTGATGATCGATTTCGGATCAAGTCCGAATTCGCGCGCCAACTCGTCGATCGGCTTACCGGCTTCGTAGGGTGCAATCGCGCGCACGTAGGGCAGAGCTTCGATGGCGCTCATTGCGCTTCGGTTCGCTCTGCCGGATACGAGCCAAGGCATTTATAGAACGCGCACGCTTGCTGCAGCTCTGCGAGCGCGCGCGCAACTTTTGGCTCGTCCACGTGCCCCTCGAGGTCGACGTAGAAGTAATACTCCCAGGTACCGACCCGCGCCGGCCGCGACTCAAAGCGTGTCATCGAAACGCCGTGCGCGGCCAGCGGTGACAGCATATGGAACACCGCGCCGGCTTTGTTGGGCACCGAAAGGATCAGCGATGTCTTGTTGCGCGCCGACGGCGCTGGTCGCTGCGCAGTCTGAGCACCGAGAACGGCAAAGCGCGTACGGTTGTGCGTGTCGTCCTGGATCTGCGCGGCGACCGTCTGAACGTTGAAGTGTCGCGCGGCCGATTCACCCGCAATGGCGGCCGTTGTCTCATCTAGCGAAGCCAGGCGCGCGCCCTCGGCGTTACTCGCTACCGGCTGCCGCTCGAGCGTCGGCCAATGTTGATTGAGCCACCCCGCGCACTGCGCCAGCGCCTGCGCGTGCGCACACACGCGCTCGACGCCGGCATCGAGCCGGTCTTGGTGAACAAGTTGTGCTCGACCGATAGCGACACTTCGGCCAGCATGCTGAGCGGCGTTGCCAGCAATAAATCGAGCGTGCGGCTGACCGCGCCCTCGGACGAATTTTCGAGTGGCACGATCGCCAGCTCGGCGCTGCCCGCTTCGGTCGTCCGGAACACTTCGTCCAGCGTCATGCACGGCAGCCCGGTGACGCTGGAGCCAAACTGCCGCTGCATCGCCATCTCGGAAAACGTTCCAGCCGGTCCGAGGTACGCCACTGTCATTGGCCGTTCCAGCGCACGACACGCCGAAATCACCTCGCGAAAAATATTGGTGACATGGTCTTGCGACAGCGGCCCGCTATTCACTGCGCCGACTCGCCGCAGAACTTCTGCTTCGCGCTCGGGCCGAAAGATGGGCGTGCCGGCGCCGTGCTTGACTTGTCCGACATCAAGCGCGAGTTGAGCGCGCTCATTCAAAAGCGCGATCAAGCGCGCGTCGACGGCGTCGATCGCTTCGCGCAGGGCCTTGAGGCGATCGTCGATATCCTCGCCGGCGGCGGTGGTCGGACCGTTCATGCAAGACCTTCCGCGCAAACCGCGTAGACGCGCTGCTGCACGTCAGGCTTGCGGTGGCTCGTCTGCCGAGCCGTTATCGCCAGCATCGATGGCGGTCGCGTGGCCGCCGTCGTTACCCGCCGCCTCGCCGTTTACTACATCGCTGTCGCGCTCGACCACACGCTGCAGGCCCGACAGCGTGCGTGCCGTCGTCTAGCGCGATCAGCGTCACGCCCTGCGTTGCGCGGCCCATCTCGCGGATCTCAGCAACTCGCGTGCGAATCAGCACGCCACCGGTCGTGATCAGCATCACCTCGTCATCGCCGCGCACCAGTGTCGCAGCGACCACCCGGCCGTTGCGCTCACTGGTGGCGATCGCGATCATGCCGCGCGTCGCGCGCGAGTGCCGCGTGTACTCGGTGATCGGTGTGCGCTTGCCAAAGCCGTTCTCGGTGGCCGTCAGCACGCTCTGCTGCTCGTCCTCGGCCACCAGCATCGCGATCACCTGCTGGCCTTCGTCGAGCTGCATGCCGCGCACGCCGCGCGCTTGACGACCCATCGGTCGCACATCGTTCTCGTCGAAGCGCACAGCCTTGCCGGCATCGGAGAACAGCATCACGTCGTGCTTGCCGTCGGTGATCGCGGCGCCGATCAGGTAGTCACCGGCGTCGAGATCGACCGCGATGATGCCGGCCTTGCGCGGATTCGAGAAATCCGTCAGCGCCGTTTTCTTCACGGTTCCCATCGCGGTGGCCATGAAGACGAAGTGCTCCGCGTCGTACTCCGAGATCGGCAGCACGACGGTGATCTTCTCGTCCTCGATCAGCGGGAACATGTTGACGATCGGCTTGCCGCGCGCAGTCCGCGCGCCTTGCGGCACTTCCCAGACCTTGAACCAGTACAGTCGGCCGCGATTCGGAAAAGCACAGGATCGTGTCGTGCGTATTGCGCGATGAACAGTTGATCGATCCAGTCGTCTTCGCGCATCGACGCTGCCTGCTTACCGCGACCGCCGCGCCTCTGCGCACGATAGTCAGCGAGCGGCTGGCTCTTGATGTAGCCGGTGTGCGACAGCGTGACCACCATGTCTTCGCGCGCGTAATCAGATCCTCGGTCATCAAGTCCTGCGCGCTGCGCACGATCTCGGAGCGGCGCGTATCGCCGAACTCGCTCTTCAGCGCGAGCAGTTCGTCGGCGATGATGTCCGTGATCCGCGCTCGGGCCGCGCCAGCACGTTCAGCAGATCGGTAATCTGCTCCATCACATCGCGGTACTCGTTGACGATCTTGTCCTGCTCGAGACCGGTCAGACGCTGCAGGCGCATCTGCAAAATCTGCTCAGCCTGTTCCTCAGACAGCCGATACAGACCATCGTCCATGCAGCCCGAAGCGTGGACTCCATCGCCGTCGGGTCGATAAGCCGTTCATCTCGCGCCCGGAGCGCGTCAACATCTCGCGCACCACGACGAATCCCAGGCTCGGCTCATCAATCCGGTCTTTGCCACCGGCGGCGTCGGCGCTGCCTTGATCAGCGCGATGAACTCGTCGATGTTGGCCAACGCGACCGCCAGCCCTTCGAGCACGTGGCCGCGCCGGCGCGCCTCGCGCAGCTCGAACACCGTGCGCCGCGTGACGACCTCGCGCCGGTGCGACAGGAACGCGTCGAGCATCTGCTTCAGGTTCAGCAGGCGCGGCTGGCCGTCGACCAGCGCCACCATGTTGACCCCGAACGTGTCCTGCAGCTGCGTCTGCTTGTAGAGGTTGTTGAGCACGACCTCCGGCACTTCGTCTCGCTTGAATTCGAAGACGACGCGCATGCCGGACTTGTCCGACTCGTCGCGAATGTCCGAGATGCCCTCGAGTCGCTTCTCGTTGACCATCTCGGCGATGCGCTCGAGCAGCACGCGCTTGTTCACCTGGTACGGCAGTTCGTCGATGATGATCGCGCTGCGACCGCGCCTCCCTTGTCGATTTCCTCGAAATGCGTCTTGGCGCGCATGACGACACGGCCGCGACCGGTGCGATAGCCTTCGCGCACGCCCTCGATGCCGTAGATGATTCCGGCCGTCGGAAAATCGGGCGCCGGAATCAGCTCGATCAATTCATCGATCGTCGTCGTCGGATTGCGCAGCAGCGTCAGGCAACCGTCGATCACTTCGGCGAGGTTGTGCGGCGGACACGTTGGTCGCCATTCCGACCGCGATGCCGGCAGAACCGTTGATCAGCAGGTTCGGCATCTCGCGACGGCAGCACCGACGGCTCGCGTTCCTTGCCGTCGTAATTCGGAGACAAAGTCGACCGTCTCCTTGTCGATATCGGCGAGCAGTTCGCCGGCGATCTTCGTCAAGGCGACACTCGGTGTAGCGCATCGCCGCCGCGTTGTCGCCATCGATCGAGCCGAAGTTGCCCTGGCCGTCGATCAGCAGGTAGCGCAGCGAGAAATCCTGCGCCATGCGCACGAGCGTGTCGTAAATCGCGCTGATCGCCGTGCGGGTGATACTTACCCATCACCTCGCCGACGACCCGCGCGCACTTCACATAGGAGCGGTTCCAGTGGTTGTTCGCCTCGTGCATCGCGTACAGCACGCGACGGTGCACCGGCTTCAATCCGTCGCGCACGTCGGGCAGCGCACGCCCGACGATCACGCTCATCGCATAGTCGAGATAAGACCGCCGCATCTCCTCTTCGAGCGAAATCGGCAGGGTTTCCTTGGCGAACTGATCCATCGAATAAGAAGTCCAAGGTACGAGCGCAATCGCAGGATTCCGCTCGAAAAGTGCAATCGAAAATTCTACCAGTGCGAGCACCGCCGATTTCGGCACTGGTGGCGGAGCGCGGTCCGTCCGTGCTGTAATCGCGCGCCGCGCGATGTGCTTTGATCCGCGGTCACATCCGCTTTCCTTCATCCATGGAGCCGTCGACCGCTGATCCAGCCGCGCTGGGTCATCCCGGTCGTGCCGCGCGGCGCGGTGCTCGAGATCACGCGGTTGCCGTGCATCGCGGTGCAAATCGTCGCCGTACTGCCTCGCGCCAAGCTCGCGCAGCGCTATCGCCCGCCGAGCGGACGCGCTGCCCACGCATGCCGTGACGCCAGGGCTCGTTAATCTGCCACACGCACGCGGCGATGTCGCTATTGCGCGGTGTCGGGGACGATCTGCCGCTGATGCGATGGCTTGAACAGATCGGATCTGGCCGCTGGAACGCAGCGCTGGTATCGGCCGACTTCGTGCACGACGGCACGCGCTCGCCGCGCTCGAAATGCTGCGCTCGGGCACGACCACCTGCTCGGACATGTACTTTTATCCGGAAGCAAGCCGTGCGTGCGCTGCGCAGCGTCGGCATGCGCGCGGTCGCCGGCATCGTCGCGATCGAATTTCCGACCGCGTACGCCGCGGACGCCGACGACTACCTACGCAAGGGACTAGCGACGCGTGACGCGTTTCGCCACGATCCTCTGGTGAGCTTCACACTGGCTCCGCATGCTCCATACAGCGTCGCTGACCAAACGCTGAAGCGCATTGCGATACTGGCCGAAGAGCTCGACCTACCCATCCACACCCACGTGCACGAAACCGAAGATGAGATCGCAGAATCGATGCGCTCAGCATGGACTGCCGCCCGCTCGCAGCGGCTCGATCGTCTGGGCGTCGTGTCAGAGCGGCTGATCGCCGTGCACGCGGTTCATTTGAACGAGCACGAAATCGCCATGCTCGGCCAGCGCGGTGCGTCGGTGGCCCACTGTCCGGCGTCGAATCTCAAGCTAGGCAGTGGCATCGCCCCGTTGGCGAAACTTGTCGCGGCTGGCGTCAACATCGCCATCGGCACCGACGGCGCCGCGAGCAACAACCGCCTCGACATGGTCGCCGAGCTGCGCCTCGCGGCGCTTCTTGCCAAGGGCGTGGCGCACGACGCCAGTGCCTTCGGCGCCGCGAAGCGCTTGAAAGCGCGACCCGAGGCGGCGCCTGCGCACTCGGGCTCGAACGGCAGCATCGGATCGATCGAAGTCGGCAAGCAGGCCGATCTGGTCGCGTTCGATCTGTCGCCCGTAGAAACTCAGCCGCTTTATGACGTCGTGTCGCAAATCGTCTATGCCGCGGGGCGCGAACACGTCACCGATGTCTGGATCGCCGGCAAGCCTGTTGTCATAAGCGACACGCTCTTGCAGATAGCGATGGCCAACTGGAAAAGACGCTGATGGCCTCGGTAGGCGCGTGGCAGAATCGTTGTCGACAAGTTCTGCTCACGACGGGGCTGTTTAGGCAGGCAGGTAGAAGCACGCATCGATGCCGTGCTTGCCCAAACGACCACCGATCGACGCAGGCTCGCCAAGATCGTTCGGTTGCGCACCGGACGGTCGTTTCGATAACTTCAAATCTCGAGTGAGGAGCACCAAGATGAAATTCATCAAGCTGGGCCTCGTCGCCGTCGGCGCTTGATGACCGTCTCGGGCGTCAGTCTCGCCCAGCAGAAGGACATCAAGATCGTCGACCCGCGCGAAAGCCCGTACGTAATCAACCCGAATGGGGTCGTCGTCCGAGAACCCGTTCGGCCTGTGCTGGCGCACCGGTTTGTGGACGTCTGGAGCGCGCTGCGACCACCAAGATCGAAGGCGCGCCGTTCCCGAACTGGACCGTGGGATGCGAATGCGACGTGCGCTGATGAAGCCCCCGGTCTGCGAACCGCCACCGCCGCCGCCGCCGCCACCCGCACCGCCGGCCCCGCCAGCACCACCGGCGCCGCCAGCTCCGACCAGCGAGAAGGTGACGTTTGCGGCAGATGCCCTGTTTGACTTCGACAAGGCAACGTTGCGTCCGGAAGGCCGCGCCAAGCTCGACGATCTCGTGTCCAAACTGGCCGGTGTCAGCCTCGAGGTGATCATTGCAGTTGGCTACACGGACCGCATCGGCAGCGATGCGTACAACCTGAAACTTTCGCAGAAACGTGCACAGGCGGTTAAAGACTACCTTGTCACCAAGGGCATCGAGCCGAACCGCGTCTACACCGAAGGCAAGGGTGAAGCCAATCCGGTCAAGCAGTGCGCGGATCCGTCAGCGAAGGGTGAAATCAAATCGCGTGCGCAGCTGATCGAGTGCTTGCAGCCGAACCGTCGCGTCGAAGTCGAAGTCGTGGGTACGCGTCCGATCAAGCGCTAGCCAAGTCGTTAATAAGGAAGCTTGCGCAAACTAGCCCCGCTTCGGCGGGGCTTTTTTTTGCCTCCGCGTTGCACCTTCGCGGTTGCGTAACATCCGACGCATGGGCGACAACGTCGATCAGGCGGAGCTTCTCAAATTTAGCGAGCTGGCCGCCAAGCTGGTGGGACCGCGAAGGACCGATGCGTCCGTTGCATGACATCAACCCGATACGTCTCGACTGGATCGACCAGCATGCCTCCCTTGCGGGCAAGCGAGTCCTCGACGTGGGTTGCGGCGGCGGCGTGTTGACCGAGGCGATGGCGCAAAAGAGCGCTTTCGTCACCGGTATCGATATGGCTGAAAAGCCGCTGAAAGTCGCGCGGCTGCATGCACTCGACTCCGGATCGCGCGTGCGAGTATCGCGAGTGTGCCGCCGAGACCCTCGCCGCAGAGGAGCCCGAAAGCTTCGATGTCGTGACATGCATGGAGATGCTCGAACACGTGCCGGAACCCGCGCAAACGGTGCAGCGCCTGCGCCAGACTGACGAGGCCCGGTGGCTGGGTGTTTTTTTCCACGATCAATCGCAACGCCAAAGCATTCGCCCTGGCGATCGTCGGTGCGGAATACGTACTGAATCTGCTTCCGCGCGGCACTCACGAATACGCCAAGTTTCTGAAACCGAGCGAGCTCGCGCGCCATGCGCGCGCAGCGGACCTCGAAGTGTGCGAAGTGATCGGCATGCAGTACAACCCATTTACCAAGAGCGCGTCATTGGGAAGCGACACCGACGTCAACTACTTGATGGCGTGCCGCAAACCCGGATGAAGCCGGCCGTCCGGCTGATGCTGCTCGACCTCGACGGTACGCTGGTCGATACCGCGCCTGATCTTGCGGCAGCAGCCAATCGAATGCTGATCGCGCGTGGCATCGAACCGTTGCCGATCGGCGAGCTGCGTCCTTATGTGTCGCACGGCGCGCGGGGAATGGTGGGCCGGGCATTCAACGTAACGACGGACGATGCTCGTTACGCGGAGTTGCGTCTCGAGTTCCTGCGCGAATACGAATCGGCGCTGTGTGTGGAATCTGCGCTGTTTCCCGGTATGGACGACACGCTGCAGCAGCTCGAGCAGCGTGGCATCCAATGGGGAATCGTCACGAACAAGTTCGCGCGTTTCACGCTGCCGCTGGTGCACGCGCTGAATCTTGCGGACCGCGCGGCGTGCGTCGTCAGTGGCGACACCACGAAGTTTTCAAAGCCCCACCCCGCGCCGTTGCTGCATGCGCTCGACGCGGTGGCCGTGGATGCGAGCGCAGCAATGTACGTCGGTGACGATCAGCGTGACATTGACGCGGGACATGCCGCTGGCATGCGTACCGTGGTTGCGAGCTACGGTTATCTGGGGAACGGGTTGCCGTACGAACAGTGGGGCGCGGATGCCGTCGTCCACTCACCGCCAGAAATTTTGCGATTGCTACGCCAAGATTAGGCGCACAAGCTCGAATACGGCTTGATTTCTCGCCCGAGCATCGCATGTACATGCGTACAATTCAGTTTCTTGGGGGCGACCTGGCTTCGACGTGGGTCGTGAAGGATCTCAGGGCATGCCGAGGACCAGTCACCTCGTAAATCCATCTGGAACACTACAAACGCCAACGAAGACGCGTTTGCTTTAGCCGCTTAATACCGGCTAGACGCTGCACTAGCTGGCCCCTGGGCTAGGTTAGGCAACTAACAGCAGCGCCATTTACAGAGGCTGGATGTCACCGGAGTCACGACGGCGACGTCAAGATCAGTGACTGGCTGCGCGTCGGCCTGCCGATCGGCCAAGCGCGCGGTGAGAATTAAATAGACCGGCTACGCATGTAGAACTGGATCTGGATCATTCGCGGACGCGGGTTCGATTCCCGCCGCCTCCACCAACACACTCTGTCCTGCAAGTGCAACGCAGTGCAGGACAGTTGTCGCACGGACCGTGCTAAACGAACGCGCCACACGCCCTCCGCTTGCCGAGAATGTGGCTTCGGGAGCCGCTGTGGGCTCCTACAGAAAGACTAGCCTTGGCGGCGTCGAGCGAGGCCCAAGCCCACGAGCCCGAACGCAAGTAGCGCAAGCGTAGTCGGCTCCGCGATTTGCTGGCCGTCGCGGAAATACAGACTGATGTGCAAACTGTTCTGCGTCTGGCCGGGCGCGAGATCTGTGAAGGGCGGGTTTCTGAACGGAGACTCCCAGGTGCCGGACAGCACTCCGTCCTCGAGCAGATAACCCACCAACCCATTCATATCGGACTGCGCATCCGCGCCACCCTTGAAGACCAGCATCGCGTCGGTCCAGCTGGGGTCGGCGATCGAAGCGATATCCCAGCTACCGCCTTGTCCGCCAGCACCGTTGGGCGTGTCGAAAATTCGGGAATCGAACTGCCAGTCCGTGCGACTAAAAAAGGCTTCCTGATTCACGGTGAACGGGAGTGCGCTGACATCATCCGTCGGCGCGTCGAGTGTGTACTGGCAGAAGGCGCCGCCGCTGACCAAACCGCTGATATTCGACGGACAAGGGAGGGCGGCGGCGGTTGCAGCACCATAAGCGAGCGTGCCGAGCGACAAGCACGCCGCCATTGCAAATTTCCGAAGCATCAACGGCTCCTTTCACAGGGGCGAGCAAGCGTCCTCAAGCAAAAGTCAGTCCAAAAGTTCAGCGGTATGCCAAGAGACTGATTAGATAAGGACTTTTGCCTTGTGAGTCGGCGCTGCTTCGCCGTGATGTAAAGCGCTTCGACATGTACCGTAACAGCTGCGTGCAGAATTGACTCGCACGCTTACTTACGCCGCCTGAGTGCTCCCGCTGCAAAAGCTGTAGCGACGAGTAGCAGCGTTGCGGGTTCCGGCACAGTGATAACTGGCGGGGCGGACGCAATCGCACCGACTGCGTCGATGTCAGCACCGACCGTTGTACCGCTCGTGGCATCCAGCGCAATATCATCGGTCAATCGCACAAATGAGAAGAAATCCGATGGACCAAAGCCGAAGGCATCGATATCAACCCCCCTCGTTGACCCGGTTACCTTGCCAACGCTGAACCAGGTCAATCCATCCTTACTGATATCGACAAACGTGTCTTCAACATCCGGTCCGATCTCGAAGATCCATAGATCCTGATTCGAGTTGCCACTACCTGTCAGCGAGTTATTCGTGAACCTCAGCACAATCCGTCCTCCAGCACCCAGGCTGACATATTCCGGGTCTACGCCCTCCGGGAAGTTTGGAGCTCCAAGCGCTTGGGACGCATTTTGGAAAGTGGCTGCTGGTACGGCTCCCCCTCCAAACGCCGGGTTGTAGGAAACGACACTGTCGGCGAATGAAGCTACTCCGCCAGGAAATTCGATGCCGTGAAAAATATCGGCGGACGCTGACACGCTGAAGAAAAGGGCTACACCAGCAAGCGCCGGTTTAAGTGCATTCTGAAATCTGGTGCTCCTTCTGAAAGCCATGTCGCTTCTCCCCAGATTGGGCTAGGCGCGTCAAAGCAATAAAAGTGCCGTGAGCCTATGCCATTGAATCATCGATAAGAAGAAACGCAGTTACGGGCAGCGGCCCATTAACTTGTAAGAAGCATCGACATAGCTTGGTCACGCCGACATCTTCGCTGAATGTGGCAATCAGATCCGCCACGGAGCGCAAAAACAAAAAGTCCTGCAGGAAGCAGGACTTTTGCGAAGCGGACTCGGTTACTGCTTGCGTCGGCGCGTGGCCGCTAGACCGGCAAGCCCCAAGCCGAGGAGAGCCAAGGTAGTAGGCTCCGGGACAGTCGGAGGCGGCGTGAAATCACCTCGCAGCCCCATTACGCCATTAATTTCGTTGTCGCCATCGGCTTGCAGGGCGCCAGGTCCGCCCCAGATGATGGACGCGTAGCGAAAGGTGGTGTTTGTGCCCGTCCCAACTGCATAGACGAAGCCATCCCAGAACACTGACGTGTCGCTGTAGATGCCTTCCATCCACACACGCTCGGTCACCGCCGGCGTCCAGTTGATCAGATCGTTCGACAGGTAGACCGTGGATTCGATGGCCTCCTGCGGCAGCGGGCCGTGATCAATCGTGTTGAAGATCGCGGCCTTGGTGGCCTGGAAACCAAGGTCCCAAACGGCATTGCCCACTGTTTGTGACAGGGTCTGAACCCAGAGATCGTCAATACTGTTCGCCGCCGTGGCAATCGCGCCACCTAAAACGTAGTTGTATGTGCCGTCGTTGCCATCACTCGCGTTGGGTTGATCGAGCGACCTTCCCGAGCTGGATATGCCAATCGACTTCACCAAGGTAGCAGCGGAAAAGCCCGTAGGATTGAAATTGCTGTCATCGAGCAACTGGTTGTTCACCACCTGCTGCCGATTTGCGAGGGTGTTGCTGCCGTAAAAGAGCTGGGCAAACGTGCCCACGCTTGGCACCCTGCCACGTGCGTGGATCATTGGGGTTGGTAATCAGTGCTGCCTCGACGGGCAGGCTGGCCATAAGCACCAGAATTGCGAGGAGTGGTTTTAGCTTCATCGTGGTGTCCTAGGTGCAAGAAGACTACTGGAGTACGCAAATCCGTCCCACCGATACGCATTGACCATGCCAGCCTCATGTGAAACGTCACACCCTATTGTTTCTGCATATTTTTTTAGAAAAGCTGGAAGGGGCGGCTACCGCGCAGTGATGGCTTTGTAAAATTCCGCGACAAGCCAGTGCGAAACGAGTAGACGTCGCGGGCCTCCTACACCGCCGGGGCCATTTCATTCGCATGCATCCACCAAACACAAACGCCACCTCACGGTGGCGTCTTGCGATGTCCGTAAACAGATCCTAAAGCGAGTGGCAGATAGTCTTGCCGTTGCGCAAAAAATCGTCCGATGGCATCGTAGGTTTTCCATTTTCAACGCATAGGCGGCCCATGAAGATCCGCGTATTCGCCGGCGTCTTGTTTTTGCTTTTCTCCAGCGCTGTGTTCGCACAGTGGGAATTACTCCCCGGGTTGGCCACAGACGTCGGCGTCGGAGCACGCGGCGACGCGATGGTGGTCGGTGTCGATCAAGTCGAAGGCGGCCATTCGCTCTACCGTTGGATTGGCAGCGACTGGCAAATCGTTCCCGGCGGCGCGGTGCGAATCGATGTCGACCCACAAGGCAATCCATGGGTGGTAAACAGCGCCGGGCAGATCCTGCGCGCGGGTCCCGCTGGCTGGCAACAGCTGCCCGGACTCGCGCGTGATATCGGCATTGGAGCAAACGGCACGGTGTGGGTCGTCGGCGTCACGCCGACAGCAGGCGGATTCACGATTCATCGCTGGAACGGCCGTGACTGGGACCTGATACCGGGCGGTGCCGTACGCATCGACGTTGACCCGCGCGGCAACCCGTGGGTCGTCAACGATGCCGGCGATATCTTGCGTCGAACTAGCGGGCAATGGCAGCGTCTACCAGGTCGCGCAACGGCCGTGACAGTTGCAGCTGATGGCACGGCGTGGATGCTCGGCACCGATCGCGTGCCCGGCGGCTACAGCATTCAACGCTGGAGCGGCGACCGATGGCACCGCGTCAACGGTGGGGGTGTTGCGCTTTCTGCCGGTCCCACCCCATGGCTGGTGAACTCCGACAACCAGATCTTTCGCTGGAAAGGAAAACGCTGACTCGGGTGCGAGAATCTGCCGATGCCCGATAGCACTGACATTCCGACACTGCGGCGAATCCTGCACGACAATCGGCGTATTGCCGTGGTCGGTATCTCTGCCGAGTGGCACCGGCCCAGTTTTTTTGTCGGCAAGTATTTGCTCGAGCACGGCTACACGATGATTCCCGTGAACCCGAAGTACCGCGAACTGCTGGGACAAGCTTGTTATCCGGACCTAGCATCCGCGCGCGCTGCCGGTGCCATCGACATGGTCGATTGCTTTCGCAAGGCCGAAGACATCGGGCCGCTCGCAGACCAAGCAATCGCGATCGGCGCAAAGACTCTTTGGATGCAGCTGGGCGTCGTTAATGACGCGGCGGCGGCCAAGGCACGCGCTGCCGGGCTTGATGTCGTGATGAATCGCTGCGTGAAGATCGAGCACGGACGACTGTTTGGTGGCCTTAACTGGGCCGGCGTCAACACGCGCGTGATCTCGGCCCGCCGTCCGCGCCAATTGCCGTACTAGCTACCGATGGCCGATCGCGCGTTCGGCATCGAGACGCTTTGCTTGCATGCCGGGCAGATTGCCCGATGCGGTCACAGGGTCACGCGCGCAGCCGATTTACCAGACCACCAGCTACGTGTTCGATTCGGCCGATCACGCGGCGAGCCTTTTTAATCTGCAAACGTTCGGCAACGTTTATTCGCGGATCAGCAATCCGACAGTAGCCGTGCTCGAAGAGCGCGTCGCCGCGCTTGAAAACGGCCGTGCCGCTCTGGCGACCGAGTTCGGGAATGGCTGCGCAGCTGACGGCGATCCTGGCGATCGTTCAACCCGGCGAGCACATCGTTGCGTCCAGTCCTGCTCTATGGCGGCACGTATTCGCAGTTCGCCGTCACGCTGCCGCAAGATGGGGATTCAGGCGACGTTGGTCGATCCGACGATCCCGAGAACTTTCAGCGCGCGCTGCAACCGAACACGCGCCTTGTTTATGCAGAGACGCTCGGCAATCCGAAGATCAACGTGCTCGACATCGAGCCGATCGCCGCGATTGCGCACAACGCGCAGATTCCGCTGATGATCGACAACACGATGGCGTCGCCGTACCTGTGCCGACCATTCGATTGGGGTGCCGACATCGTCGTGCACTCGGCGACCAAGTACATCGGCGGACACGGCACGACGCATCGGCGGCGTGTTGGTCGAAAGCGGAAAGTTCGACTGGGGCAACGGCAAGTTTCCCGACATGGTGGCGCCGTCGAAGGGCTATCACGGTGTCAAGTTCTGGGAAACATTCGGTGACTTTGCCTACACGATGAAGGCGCGCATGGAAGTTTTGCGCGTGCATGGCTCGTCGCTGGCGCCGCTGTCTGCTTGGCTGCTGCTGCAAGGGCTGGAAACGCTGCACGTTCGCATGGAGCGACACGTACAGAACGCGCGTCGCGTCGCGGAGTTTCTCGAAGCGCATCCGCGCGTCGCGTGGGTCAACTGGCCCGGCCTGAGGTCGAGTCGCGTACTACGCCTTGGCGAAGAAGTATCTACGCGCTTGTCGATGGCGAGCCCGGCGCATCGAGCGTGATGACGTTCGGCATCAAGGGCGGCGCCGCCGCCGGCGAAAAGTTCATCGACGGTCTGCAGTTCCTGTCGCACCTGGCGAATATCGGCGATGCGAAAGTCGCTGGTGATCCATCCGGCCTCGACGACACACCGCCAGCTGTCCGAAGAGGACCAGCGGGCGGCCGGCGTGCTGCCCGAAATGGTGAGACTATCGATCGGCATCGAATCGATCGACGACATCCTGTGGGATCTGGAGCAGGCGCTGGCGAGCAGCGCCTGCTAGTCGTCTGTCAATTCATCATCGGGTTGGAACAACGAAAGAGAAAAAATGCCAAACCGCAGCTTGATGAACAGAAGCAGTGATCACAACGCCCGTGGCTATCTGGTTCTAATTGCCTGCGGCCTTTCGCTTGTCACAAGTGCCTGCACGACGACCACGGTGCCAGTGGTCGAACCTGCAACTCCGACGCTGATCTCAGTCGTCGGCAACGGTGCGTTCAGCATCGCGAACAATGCCAACACGTTCACCTTCAATCCGCCGACGTACAACGCTACATCGGTGCATGCGGTTCATCACGCAAGCAGCGTAGTACGGTTCAGCGTGCCGTATCCCACCTCGATCGAGATCGCAATTAATGGCAAACCGCTGACGAAGCTCGATCCGCCGATCACGACGAACTACGAATACTCAGGAGCGATCGACAATCCAGGTAACAACCCCGCCACGTGGAGCGTTGCGATCAAGACGCCGTTCGACGCGCCGCTCTACAGGAAATATCCGACCTTCGAAGTCGCTTATGTTCTGACAATCGTCGATGTCTCGGGCTCAAAGCGCAGCGCTCCGCTGACGATCAACTATTTGCAACCCTGGTTCATACCGCCGACCGTTATCACTGGTTCAACGACCACTCATAGCTCGGATACGCCTTCGTCGACGACAGGACGCCCTGGACCGTGCCCAGGCGGCGCCGCCGAACAGGCATTCCGCATCTGCTTTAGGAATCCGCCGCAGCTTCCGAACGACATCACGATCAACGCGTGTAGTTACGCGCAAGCCGTCGGTCAATTGACTCACGCATACGGCACGAGCTACACGCAAGGCGCCTGCTAACCGGTATCGCTAAAGGCGGCGATCAGAACCCGACGGCAGCCTTGCCTTTCAACGCAAGTATTTTTCGTGCTTCATCCGGCGTCGCGATCTCGAGGCCTAAGCCTTCGATGATCTGGCGCACCGCGCGCACCTGCGCCGCGTTCGACTCGGCAAGCTTGCCGGGCCCCAACCACAAACTGTCTTCGAGCCCGACGCGCACGTTGCCGCCCATCGCCGCAGACATCGCAGCAATCGGCAACTGATTGCGGCCGGCACCCAGCACGCTCCAGCGATACTGATCGCCGAACAAACGGTCTGCCGTGCGCTTCATGTGTGCGACATCGTCCGGGTGCGGGCCAATGCCACCCAGGATTCCAAACACGCTTTGAATGAACAGCGGTGCCTTGACGGTGCCACGATCGAAGAAGTGCTTGGCGGTGTACAGATGTCCGATGTCGTAGCACTCGATTTCAAATCGCGTCGCGTTGTCGGCGCACGAAGTCAGGATGTATTCGATATCGCGAAACGTGTTTTTGAACACTCGATCGAACGAGCCTTCCAGATACGGCCGCTCCCAGTCGAATCTGAAATCCTTGAACCGCGCGAGCATCGGGTACAAGCCAAAGTTCATCGACCCCATGTTCAGCGACGCGACTTCGGGTTTCAACTGCAGCGCGGGCTGTAGCCGCTCTTCGACCAACATCGTGGGCGCGCCACCGGTTGTGAAGTTGATGACGACGTCTGAGCGGCGCGCAATCTCGGGTGCGAACTCGAGGAAGTACTTCGGATCCTGCGTCGGCCGACCATCGACCGGATCGCGTGCATGCAGATGAACGATTGCCGCGCCAGCTTCAGCCGCGGCGACTGCAGCGTCGGCGATCTCCTTCGGTGTAACTGGCAGATGCGGTGACATCGATGGCGTATGAATTGCGCCGGTCACGGCGCAGGTGATGATGACCTTGTGTGGTGACTTTCCCGATACGGCCATTCCGTCTCCTGTTTGATCAATGCTTCGATTCGCTGTCCCGTTTGTGTCGCCGTAACGCCAGCAAACGGCGATCGCGCCATGCGGTGCGCTGTTCGCGCTGCGCAGCAGTCAGCGGTGCGCCGAGCGCCGTAGCCACGCGTTCGGCACTTTGCTCTTCCCATACTGCCGGCGGCGCGGGATCACCCGCCAGCCGGCGGTAAAAGCCGCTGTAGCGCGCGCAATAGTCGGCTACTCCTCCAGGCGCATTGAGCTCGATCGTTTCGAATGGACCCATAAACGACCAGCGCATGCCTAGGCCATCGCGCATCGTCTTGTCGAGGTCGTCCGGCGTCACGACGCCATCGGCGACCAGCCGCATCGCTTCGGTCAGCAACGCACCTTGCAGCCGATTTAATACAAACCCTTCGATCTCGCGCCGAATAAGCACCGGCACCTGTCCAAGCGATTCCATCGTCACGCGTGCGCGATCCAGAGCGGCTTCACTGGTCCAAGGGGCGCCACACAACTCGACGACGGGCACCAGATGCGGCGGATTGACTGGATGCGCAACGAGGCAGCGTGCGCGCCCGGTGAGATCCGATGTGAACTGCGAAGCAACGATCGCCGACGTGCTGCTGGCGAGTATCGCGTCAGGTGATGCGAGCCGGTCGAATTCGGCAAAAGCGGTTCGCTTGAGCGCGACTTCCTCCGGCAGGTTTTCCTGCACCCAAGAGGCATCGGCCAACGCCTGGCTCAGTCTGGTGCAAGGTGCGATGCGCTCGAGTGCGGCGCGCGCGTCCGTCACCAGACCTGCTTGTTCCTGTTCTGACAGCGATTGCGCGATCAGCTGACGCGCCGTGGCAAGCTGCGTCGGCACCGCGTCAAACAACCGCACTTGCCAGCCTGAGCGCGCAAATACGACGGCCCACGCGCGGCCGATGAGTCCGGCCCCGACAATCGCGACATTTTTTTTCTCTACATCCACAGCACGCGCCTCCGCAGTTCGAGATTTTCGCGCAGCGCCGCTGCCGGCCCTTGATGCACGACGCTACCCCGCTCGAGCACATACGCCCTATCCGCCAGCGCAAGCACAAGGTCGAGATTGTGCTCGACAATCACGATCGCCAGTTCGGCGCGCAGCCGATCGAACGCCGTGAAGAGTTCTTCGATCACCGTCGGCGCCAGCCCTTCGAACGGCTCATCGAGCAACAGCACCCGCACACGACCTGCCAACGCGCGTGCGACAGCGACCATTTGCTGCTCACCGCCAGATAGAAAGTCCGCCGGTGTGTCGAGGCGCGCCGCGAGCTTAGGAAAAAACTCGATGATCTTGTCGTCGGACCATGCGACGCCCGGTCCGCCGTTTTTACCCAGCCGCTTCAGTCGCGCAAGCGCCAGGTTGTCGCGCACGCTCATTCCGGCAAAAAGCGCCCTGCCCTGCGGCACGTAACCGACGCCCAAACGCGCAATCTGCCATGCCGGAAGCCCCGCCAGTGGCCGATCGCCGAGCGTGATCGTGCCGTTCGCCGGCGGCACCGTGCCGATAATCGTCTTCAACAACGTCGACTTGCCGGCGCCATTGCGACCGAGCAGCGCAACGATTTCCTGCTCATGCACTGTGAGCCCGACACTCTTGATAATGTGACTCTTACCGTAGAACGCATCGACTGCGTCAAGCGTCAGCAGCGTCGGCGCAGCAGCCCGCTCGGCGCTGCCGCGAGCTGTTGCGGCCAGTGCGGCGGTGCCGGACCCGATATAGATCTCGCGCACCGCCTGGCTCGAACGCGCATCGGCCGCGCTGCCTTCAAACAAGACTTTGCCGTCGTTCATCACCGTGACACGATCGGCCAGCGCGAACACGCGATCGATGTCGTGTTCGACCAGAAGCACCGGTAGATCCGACGAGACACGCTTAACGAGTTGCGCGACGCGCTCGCGCTCGGCGGCTGCGAGGCCGGCCAGGGGTTCATCGAGCAGCAACACACGCGGCGCGCACGCCAACGCCAAACCCATGTCGAGCAAGCGCTGCCCGCCATAAGACAGCTCGGCAGCTTCGGCGCGTTCGATTCCGCTCAGACCAAGAAAGCGAATCAGTTGCGCGGTTTCCTGCATCACCGGTTCGACTTCCGTGGTCTGCGTCCAGCCGTTGAAGCGACCGCGCGCTCGCGCCTGCACCGCCAAGCGCAGATTCTCGTGCACCGTAAGCGCGGGAAAAAGATTGGTGATCTGAAACGAGCGAGCGACGCCAGCGGCGACGATCCGGTGCGGCGCCGCGCGCGTGATGTCGGCGCCGGCCAGTACCACGCGGCCGCGATCAGGCAGCACGAGGCCGGAGATCAGATTGAATAGCGTTGTCTTGCCGGCGCCGTTCGGGCCAATCAATGCGTGCAGCGAGCGTGCGCCGACTGCAATGCTCGCATCCTGGACTGCGCGAATACCACCGAACGACTTGGCAAGCCCTTGGGCGGCGAGAACCGTCCCCGTATCGGTTGCATGGGCGCGCACGAACGCGGGCAGTTCAACGCCGTGTTCGATCGCGCGCCCCGCCATTGCCGCAGCTTCGATCTGCCCCTTGCGCAGCGGCGCGGTCAGTCGCTGCCACACTCCGACGAGCCCACTGGGAGAAAACACGATGAACCCGACGAACAGCAGTCCGAAGAACCACAGCCAGTTGGCGGTCCAGATCGACAGGTATTCACGGAACAAGATATAGAAGAGCGCGCCGAGCGCTGGGCCGAGCAAGCTGCGCATTCCACCGATGATGACCATCGCAAGCAGCTCGCCAGAGAAGGACACTGCAGTCGGATCGGCAGATGCGAAGCGATGATGAAACGCGAACAGCACACCCGCCAAGCCGGTCAGCACGCTTGACAGCACGAACGCGGCCAACTTGTAGCGAGCGGTCGGATACCCGATGAACTGTGCGCGTTGCTCGTTCTCGCGAATCGCATTCAACACGCTGCCGATCGGCGATGCGTGGAAGCGCGACAGTCCGTACACCGTTGCAAGCCCGACTGACGCCACCAGCGCGTAATACACCCAGCGGTTTTCAAGATCAGCGCCAAGCCAGTTGGCGCGCGCCAAACCACCGAGTCCGTTTTCGCCGCCGGTAAACGCTGTCCACCGAAATGCAACCGAGTACACCAGGGCCGACAGGGCCAACGTCAGCAACGAGAAGTACACGCCGCGCCGACGCAGCACTAGAAATCCGATCGCCGCCGAAGCTAACGTCAGAAATACCAAAGCAAACAGCGTCGGCCACAGCATCGAGCCGCGAAACCAGTGCAGCTGCGCGAGCGCGGCTGCATATGCACCAAGCCCGAACCACGCCCCATGACCGAATGAAACCAGTCCCGTCTGACCCACCAGAATATTGAGTGCCATACACGCGACCGCAAAGATGACGACATCGGTTGCGCTGGTCATCGTCAGTCCGCCGGCCAGCAACAGAAACGGGAGCACCACCAGAAGAACCGCAGCGACGAAGACAGGCGAACGAAGCAACGGCGTCATGCGTCACTCGAAACGCTGAATCCGCTCGCCGGTCAGCCCGCGCGGGCGGATCAGCAGCACCAGCAGCATCAGCAGATACATCGACGCATCCGCTGCAGGCGGAAGGAAGTAGACCGTTAGCCCACGGACCACGCCGACAATCAGCGCTGCCCAGACGACGCCCCAGAATGAACCCAACCCACCGATGACGACCACGACGAATGCAGCGGTCAGAATCTCGGCGCCCATCGCCGGGTGAACGCCTGAGATCGGAGCCAGCAGCACGCCCGCCAACGCCGCCAGACCCACACTCAGCGCGACGATGCTCGCCATGTAGGGCTTCAACGAAATTCCGAGCGCAGCGACCATGTCCGGGTTCTGCACACCGGCCCGCACGACACGACCAAAGGGCGTTCGCTGCAGCAGAAACCACAGACCGGCCACGCAGGCGACGGCTACGCCGAGCATCAGCAACCGGTACTTCGAGTAGATGAAGTCGCCGACAAATACCTGGCCTCTGAGCGCCGTTGGAATCGAAAACGGCACTGGCGCGGCGCCGAATACCCAGCGCAGCGACTGCTCGGCGACCATCGCAAGTCCGAACGTCAGCAACAACCCAAGCGCCGGATCCTCGCGATAGAAACGGCGAAACAGAAACCGTTCTATCACCAGCCCGATCAGCGCAACGACGATCGGCGATGCGACGGCTGAGCCCGCGAAACCGAGTCCCAGCTTCTCGGCAACGATCACCGCGAGATACGCGCCGAGCGCATAGAACGCGCCGTGCGCGAGGTTGACCAATCCGCCGAGCGAGAAGATCAGCGATAGGCCGAGCGCGATCAGTAGGTAATAGGCTCCGGAGAGCAGGCCGTTTAATACCTGCTCGAGGATTTGAGTCAGCATGGTGAAAGCCGCGGCACCGGCATTCGTCAGGCGCCGCGGCGTAGATTCACATCAGGCCGGCATCGTGCACGGATTTTCTTCGCGCGTCGGCGCAATGATTTCCAGACTCTGATTGTCGGCCGGCACGGGTGGCGACAAGCTGAATAGCTCCCACTTGTCCCTGACTTTCGCCTCGGGCAAGAAAGTCAGTGTGTACATCTGCTGCATCAGCTGATGGTCCCAGGCGCGGTAATAGCCCTCGCGTGTTTTCAGAACATCGAACTTCGCGCCTTTTTCGAGATGCTCGGCAACCTTGGTCGAATCCGTGGTCTTGAGCTCGTTCATCGCCTGCGCCAGATGCTTGGTCGACAGATAGTCGCCCCACGCCTGATTCTCGGGCGGCTTGCCGTACTTTTTGGTAAACGCAGCGGTGAACTTCTGCGAACTTGCGGACTTGACCTGCGCATCCCAGATCAGCGGCCAGATCCCGGTTACGTTGCCCTTGCCGACGCCCCACGCGATCGCGGTGTCGAAACCGAATCCCGCCACCGGAAACGGTAGGCCGTACTCGAGGTACTGCTTCATGAAGTTACCGATCTGCGCGCCGGCCAGATTGGACACGACGAGATCCGGCTTCGCGTTGCGGACTTTCAGCAAGTACGGAGAAAAGTCGGTGACGTTGGTCGCGACCAATTCGTCGGCAGCGAAGCTCCCGCCTTGCGCCTCCATGAACCGCTTGGCAACTCGCAACAGATCGTGGCCGAATGCATAGTCGGCCGTCAGGCTGTACCACTTCTTGCCCTTGACGAGTCCGTCGCGTAACAGCGCTTGACCGGCAGCACCGACGTACATGCTATTGGCCGCTTCGGTGTGAAACATGTAGCGGTTGCACGACTTGCCGCGCAGCTCGTCCGAGTTGCAGCCGGTATTGAAGAACAGGATCTTGTTCCGCTGCGCGACCTGCGCAATCGCCAGTCCCGACGCCGAACTGATTTCTCCGATCACCGCGACCACCTTGTCGCGCTCGATCAGTCGTTCAGCCTTGGTCGATGCCGTTTGCGGGATTGACGCTGTCCTCGGTAATCAGATCGACCTTGCGACCGTTGATGCCGCCTGCGGCGTTGATTTCCTCGACTGCAAGCTTGACACCCATCACCGCATATTCGCCCAGTGGACCCAAAAAGCCGGTGAGTGGCGTCAAGTGCCCAAGCCGCACGGCGTCGGGTTGGCTGCGCACGATTGCTGGGAACCCAATAGCGCTGAGCGCGCCGGCAGCTCCAGCAGCACCGACGATGGTGCGACGGGAATTCGACTGCGGTTGATCCATTAATGTCTCCTCGTGTGGGCGCCTATCCGGCGGCCCTTATGGTGATCGAATGTGCAGGGGTTTTGACTACGATCGCCGTTATAGTCGGCCGACCGAAAGCTGTCCATCGGGACACGGAGGACACATGAACCTGGGGCTTGCATCAGCACGCGTGTTGGTCACCGCAGGCGCGTCAGGTATCGGTCTCGCTATCGCGCGCGAATTCGTGAACGAGGGTGCTCAAGTGCACGTGTGTGATGTCGACACTCGCGCACTGGGTGAGCTCTCCACAATCGCCCCCACCGTCACGTCGTCGCGCTGCGACGTCTCCGAAGAGAGTGCTGTCGGTCGTCTCTTCGACGATCTGCTTGCACGGCATAGTGGCCTGGACGTGCTGGTGAACAACGCCGGCATCGCGGGGCCCACCGCGCCCTGCGAAGATGTCTCGCTAGCGGACTGGGAGCACACGCTCGCCGTCAATCTGACCGGTCAGTTCTTGTGTGCGCGATTGGCAATTCCGCTTCTGCGAAAGAGCAGCAATGCGAGCATTGCGAATCTTTCGTCGGCCGCGGGGCGGTTCGGCTTTCCGCTTCGAACGCCGTATGCGGCGTCCAAATGGGGGGTGATCGGATTCACAAAGTCGCTGTCGATCGAGCTCGGAAGCGACGGCATCCGTGTCAACGCAATCTGCCCTGGATCGGTGGCGGGACCCCGCATCGATTCAGTCTTCGCGAACAAGGCGCAGGCGCGTGGCGTGCCGATGGAAACAGTGCGCGACGAAGCCCTGGCCAAAACATCCTTGGGTCGGTTGATTGCGCCGGAAGACATCGCGCGTCTAATCGTCTTCCTGGCATCGCCTGCCGGCGCGAACATTTCGGGCCAGGCGATCGGCGTGGACGCCGACGTTCAAGCGCTGGTGTGAACTGAAGCTGCGCCAGCGACTAACGTTTGACGCCGCCGAGCAGCGCGGCCACGCGCACAGGCTTGTCTTTGCCTGCAGCGGGAATCGGTTGTTGCGTAGGGGCTGGAGGTAACGTAGCTGCGGACGAAGTGCCGGGTTCGTAAGGCTTGCTAAAGAAATCGTCGACCGGCTGCGTGCTCGATGCGTGCACCCGATCCGGCCGACGCTCAGCGGCGTCGCGCCGAGCCGGACGATCGCGCCTGTCACTGCGCTCACCGCGGCCGCGTTGTGCAACTTCCAACGTACCGGATTTCAAACTTTTGCTTCGTCAATTTCTCGATCGCAGCAACGGCCCGCTCTTCGGCACCCGTCATCAACATGATCGTCAGGCCGCTCATACCCGCGCGGCCGGTGCGACCGATGCGATGGATGTAATCCTCGGCCGCAAACGGAACGTCGAAATTGATTACGACAGGCAGCTCGACGATATCGAGACCGCGCGCTGCGACATCGGTGGCAACCAGCACCTCGATCGCATCCGTCTTGAAAGCTTCAAGCGCCTTCATGCGCTCATCCTGGGTCTTGTCGCCGTGAATCGCATCGGCGTTGATACCGGCTTTCTGCAACTGGCGCGCGAGACGACGGCACTCGATCTTGGCGTTGACGAATACCAGTACCTGCGTCAGGCGCCCACCATCGGGACCGCGCGTAGCCAACAGTTCGAGCAGCGCCGCGACCTTTTCGGATTCGTGCAGCTTGAACACTTCCTGTGTGACGTTATCGGCCGTCGCATTGCGACGCGCGACTTCGATCAGCTGCGGATCCTTCAGAAAATTGGCCGCGAGCTTCTTGATCTCTTCGGAGAACGTCGCCGAGAACATCAGGCTTTGACGTTGCTTCGGGAGCAAATTGAGGATGCGCGAGATATCGGGCAAGAACCCCATATCGAGCATGCGATCGGCCTCGTCGAGCACGACGATCTGCACCTGCGACAAGCTCGTGTTTTTCTGCTGCAGATGGTCGAGCAGGCGGCCCGGGGTTGCGACCAGGATTTCGACGCCGGAGCGCAGCGCTGTCGTTTGCGGGTCCATATCGACGCCGCCATAGACGAGCGCGCAACGCAAAGGCGTCTTCGCGATGTACTTCTTGACGTTGTCCGCCGTTTGATCGGCCAACTCGCGCGTCGGCGCCAGTATCAGCGCTCGAACCGGATGGCGCGCCGGCGACATGCTGGCGCTTGCGTGCGGCAACAACTTCTGAATGATCGGCAACGCAAAACCCGCCGTCTTGCCGGTGCCGGTCTGCGCTGCGCCCATCACGTCGAGCCCCTTCATCACGACTGGAATCGCCTTCGCCTGAATCGGCGTCGGCGTCGCGTAACCCATCTCGGTGATCGCTGCGAGAATCAGCGGATCGAGGCCGAAATGAGTGAAGTCCTTGGGGTCGAGACATTAAGTGGTGGGCCTCCCGTGAGTCGAACACGGCACCAACGGATTATGAGTCCGCTGCTCTAACCAAGCATGAGCTAGAGGCCCGTGTGGACGAGAGTTCTACTCAAGGAAACTCTTCAGCTTGTCCGAGCGGCTTGGATGGCGCAGCTTGCGCAGCGCCTTCGCCTCGATCTGGCGAATTCGCTCGCGCGTGACGTCGAACTGCTTGCCGACTTCTTCCAGCGTGTGGTCGGTCGACATCTCGATGCCGAAGCGCATGCGCAGCACCTTCGCTTCGCGTGGCGTCAGCGAATCGAGCACATCCTTGGTCACATCCGACAGACTGTTGTACTGCGCGGCGTCGACCGGTGCGACAGTCGTACTGTGTCTTCGATGAAGTCGCCCAGATGCGAATCGTCGTCGTCGCCGATCGGCGTTTCCATCCTGATCGGCTCTTTCGCGATCTTCATGATCTTGCGGATCTTGTCTTCCGGCATTTCCATCTTGACCGCCAGCGTCGCCGGATCGGGCTCTTGGCCGGTTTCCTGCAGGATCTGGCGCGAGATCCGGTTCATCTTGTTGATCGTCTCGATCATGTGCACCGGAATGCGGATCGTGCGCGCCTGATCGGCGATCGAGCGCGTGATCGCCTGCCGAATCCACCACGTTGCATAGGTCGAAAACTTGTAGCCGCGGCGATATTCGAACTTATCGACCGCCTTCATCAAGCCGATGTTGCCTTCCTGAATCAGATCGAGAAACTGCAAGCCGCGATTGGTGTATTTCTTCGCGATCGAAATCACCAGACGCAGATTGGCTTCAGTCATCTCGCGCTTGGCCTTGCGCGCCTTCGCTTCGCCGGTAGCCATCTGCTTGTAGACCTCGCGCAGGTCCTTCAGCGGCAACACGACACGCTTTTGCAGGTCGACCAGCTTGCCCTGCAATTCCTGCACCGCCGGCAGATTGCGGCCGCAGCATCTCGGCGTACGGCTGGCTCCGAATCGGCTTCGCGCGTCGGCCCAGCGCATATTCGTTTCATTGCCCGGAAACGTCTTCAGGAAATGCGTGCGCGGCATGCCGCACTTGTTGACGGTGATCTCGTAGAATCTGTTTTTCGATCGAGCGCACTTCGTCGACCTGACGCGCGCAGCGTGTCCGACAGCTGCTCGACCATCTTCGCCGTAAAGCGCAGGCTCATCAGTTCATCGAGAATTTTCTGCTGCGACTTCAGATAGCCCGGTGACTTGTAGCCTTCCTTTTCGAACGACACGCGCATCTTGTCGAACAGCTTCGTGACGTGATCGAACTTGTCGAGCGCACGCACCTTCAGCTCGTCCAACTGCTCTGCCGTCATGCCGCGAAGCGCCGATGTCGGTCGTCTCTTCGCCCTCTTCGTCTTCCTCATCGCCCACCGGCGGTCGGGAAATCCTCGGCCAGTCGGATCCATCAGCCCATCGACCACTTCGTCGATCGGGATTTCGGTGCCTCGAATGCGCTCGCCGTGCGCGAGGATTTCGGCAATCGTCGTCGGGCACGCGGAGATCGCCATCACCATGTGCTTCAGACCATCTTCGATGCGCTTGGCGATCTCGATCTCGCCTTCGCGCGTCAGCAGCTCGACCGAACCCATCTCGCGCATGTACATGCGCACCGGATCAGTCGTGCGGCCAAACTCGGCATCGACCGTCGACAGCGCAGCCTCGACCTCTTCCTCGGCGTCATCGTCGGGCGTCGCCGCCGGAACGTTCTCGGTCATCAGCACCGTCTCGGCGTCGGGCGCCTGGTCGAAGACCTGCATCCCCATGTCGCTGAACGTGCTGATGATCGCGTCGATCGCCTCGGCGTCGACGAGTTCGTCGGGCAGGTGATCGTTGATCTCGGCATAGGTCAGAAAGCCGCGCTCCTTGCCGAGCTTGATCAGCGCCTTTAGCTTGTTGCGGCGGGTTTCGAGGTCTTCTTCGGTACCGTGGTAGCTGCGCTCAAGTGCTTCTTTCAGCGCCTTTTCCTTGGCCCGGCGATCCTTGGCGCGCAGCTTCGTCGCGCTCATCTTCTCGACGATCTGCACGCTCGGATCGTCGCCAGTGTCGACCGCCTCGGGCACCGCGTCGGCGCCGCCATTGAGCAGCTGTTCCGTGCTTTGCTTGGGCTTGCGGCCAGGGCGGCCTCGAACTGCAGTCCCATCCGCGGGCGTGGGGCCATTGGTCCCATTGGTATCTTGAGCTGCGGAGCGAGCGCCCGCCAATTTGGCAGTCGAGGACAGCAACGTCGCCTCGAGCTTTTTCATCGCACTCTTCGCAACTTTGCCGTGCTCGTCGTATGCAACTGCGCGAGAGGGCTTTGCCTTCGCTTCGACTTTTTTTACTTCCTGTTTTCTCAATGCCATCGCGTCACCTGTTTCGATCAGAGCGCGCCCGCGCGTCCAACCGGTTCGTCAATGCCAAGCGCGCTCGCAGGCGATTGAGCCGCCCGGTGCGCAGTCGACAACAACATCATTGGGTTCAAATGAGCCTTCTCAACCAAGCCGCGCTTCTACTCACGCAGAATCAGGCCGATCTTTACGACAGCTGCGCATGAGATCCCGTCTGAGACCAAATAACCCAACGTCCGATCCGAAGATCGCGTTCCGGTAATTGCGCACGCCGACGCTTAAAATTTACTCGCGCCACCGATCATTCGCGATCTCCTGGGCGCTCGAGCTCATTTGTCGTCCGTTGGACGATGGTGAGCCGCGACAACCGTTAAATATACCACCATTCGGCCGTTTTTGCGGCAAAAAGTTCAATTCCGCGCGGAGACTTGCAGCCGTTATCGGGTGGCAACGCGCGGGTCGCCCGGCTCCCGCGCCCGCGTGTAGGCCTGATCAGCGGCCCGGTAGGCGTCCAGGCGCTGGGGCGACGGATCCCGCTCATAGTCGGCCAACCGCTCAGCGCGATCTCGCTCGAACCGGCGCAGCCTCAACTTCGCGAACGCCTCGGAGACGATCTGGCGCGCCACTTCAACCCCGGTTTCGATCTCCATTTCCTGGGCGGCGATCGCACGGTACTCGTCGGCGTAATCGCTGTCCGTCAGCATCTCGAGCAAGGCACCGTGGCTGAGTACCGCCGCCTCGGAGGCCGTGGTCGCTGTCGAAGCGCGCCAAACTTCAGCGATCTCGCGGTCAATCCTGTCGTCGCCATGCAAATGCTCGTCAATCACATCCTGATTGAACTCTCTGGCAAGCATCGGATGCGCGAGCAACTGCTGCAGGATGCCCAGCTTCAAGTCGCTAACCTCCATCCGCGGTGTATGACGCTCCGCCGAAGCGATGCGCGGCCTCGGCGCTCTGCGCAGTCCATACAGCGCTTCGACCGCATCGTGCGGAGTGCGGGTAGCGTCGGCGAGTTCCTGCACCAGCTGCAGCCGCATCGCGCCCGGCGCCATCGACAACAGCAGCGGTTTTGCAGCCCCCAACAAGGCTGCGCGCTCCTCGGCGCTGGTCGGCCGCCGGTCTGGCGTTCCCGTCAAACTCCTGATCAAAAACTCGGACAACGGCAGCGCTTCGCTCAAGCACAGATTCGAAACCTGCCGCGCCTGCATCGCCGATCAGACTATCCGGGTCTTGGCCCTCCGGCAGCGACACGAAGCTTGCACGCTTGGTGTCGGCGATCACTGGCAGTGCTGCCTCAAGCGCGCGGCGTGCTGCCTTGCGTCCTGCGGCGTCACCGTCGAAAGCGAAGATCACATGATCGGCCGCCTTGAAAAGCGCGCTCACGTGCGCGCTGGTGACAGCGGTGCCGAGCGCTGCAACCGATTCATCGAAGCCCGCCTGCGCCAGCCGGATGACATCCATGTAGCCCTCGGCCACGATCGCTCGACCGCTCTTGCGAATCGCGTCCCGCGCCTCGTGCAGGCCGTACAGCTCGTGGCCCTTTGCGAAAGATCGGCGTCTCGGGTGAATTCAGATATTTCGGCTCACCGGCATCGAGAACCCGCGCGCCGAAGCCGACGACCTGCCCACGCGCATTGCGAATCGGGAACATCACGCGGCCACGAAATCGGTCGTAACGCTTGCCTTCGTCAGAAATGACCAACCCCGCTTCGACCATCTGCGGATCGTCGTAATTGTCGAAGGCAGAACGCAACGGCTGCCACGCATCAGGCGCGTATCCCAACGCAAACCGAGCGGCGGTTTGACCCGTAACGCCGCGTCGCTTCAGATAATCGATCGCAGGCGGGCTGTCTTTGAGCTGGCCACGATAGAAGTCGGTCGCACGCGACAAGACATCCGTCAGCGCCCGCGTCTTCGAATGCGAATCAGCCGCACGCTCGGTTTCTGGAACCTGCATGCCGGCCACCTGCGCCAGATCACGAATCGCATCGACGTACCCTTGCCCGCGGTGCTCCATCAGGAAACCGATAGCACTGCCATGCGCGCCGCAACCGAAGCAGTGAAAAAACTGCTTCGATGGACTCACGGTGAACGATGGAGACTTTTCGGCGTGAAAAGGGCACAGCCCGGCATAGTTCTGCCCGCCCTTTTTCAGCTGTACGTAGCGGCCGACGACCTCGACGATATCGACGCGCGCGAGCAGGTCCTGAATGAAGCTTTGAGGAATCATTTTCGTGAAAGTTTACGCACCGCCGATTGCGATGACGCAGACGTTCGACCCTGCGGGTTACAGGAAAAGATCAGGCTAGCCGCTGCTTGACGAGCGCCGAGGCCCTGCCCATATCGGCCCGCCCAGCAATGCGAGGCTTCAGGAGTGCCATAGCCTTGCCCATCGCTTGTGGACCGGTAGCGCCGGACTCAGCAATCGCGGCGTCGATCGCGGCCGACAGTTCAGCATCAGACATCTGCTGCGGCAGATATCCTCTTAGCAACTGAAGCTCATCCCTTTCTTTTGCTGCCAGATCGGTGCGACCGGCTTTTTCAAACTGCTCGATGGAGTCATTGCGCTGCTTAGCCAGCTTCTCGATGATTCCGAGCACCGCCGTGTCGTCCACCGTGACGCGCTCGTCGACCTCTTTCTGCTTGATCGCCGCCAGCAGTAAACGAATCGCACTCAGGCGGTCGCTTTGCTTTGCGCGCATGGCGCTTTTCATGTCTTCGGTAATTCGATCCTTCAAAGACATCGACATGGAGCCTCCAAAAAAGAAAAGCGCGCCATGGCGCGCCGTGCACTGCTGCTGAGACTCGTAAACCCGGTCTAGTAAAGCTTCTTGGGCAACATCTGCCCGCGCAGACGCTTGAAGTGACGCTTGATGGCGGCGGAGCGCTTGCGCTTGCGCTCTGCTGTCGGCTTTTCATAAAACTCACGTGCCCGCAATTCGGTCAACAAGCCACTTTTCTCGATCGTGCGCTTGAAGCGGCGCAAAGCCACTTCGAATGGCTCGTTTTCTTTAAGGCGAATGGTAGGCATCGGTAAGTACAAGTCCTTGGATTAGCTGGACGCTTGCGCAGTCCGGAAAGCCGGTAATTCTAGCCGACAATTCGTTCGTGCCACAACCGCCACGTTGACCCTCCTTACACTGGCGGGATGCTGATTCTGGGAATCGAAACCTCGTGCGATGAAACGGGGCTCGCACTGCTCGATAGCGAACACGGCCTGCTCGCCCAACAACTGCACTCGCAGGTGGACATGCATGTCGCTTACGGAGGCGTGGTGCCGGAGTTGGCGTCGCGCGACCACATTCGCCGCGTTCTGCCGCTTCTGGATCTGGTCCTGGCGGCCGCCCGGTGCGAGGCGACACAGATCGATGCGATTGCGGTCACCGCCGGCCCCGGTTTAGCCGGCGCGCTTCTGGTGGGCACGAGCATCGCGCACGCCTTGGGTTACGCGCTTGAGCGGCCGGTTTATCGAGTTCACCACATGGAAGGGCATCTACTCTCGCCGTTGTTGTCGCAGCCGGCGCCGACGTTCCCGTTTATCGCGCTGCTGGTGTCCGGCGGCCATACGCAACTGCTGCACGTCGGGGGTTGGGGAGACTATCGACTGCTGGGTGAAACGCTTGACGACGCCGCGGGTGAGGCATTCGACAAGACAGCGCAACTGCTCGGACTGGGGTATCCCGGCGGGCCCGCTGTGTCGCGCCTCGCCGCATTCGGTGATCCTGGCGCCGTCACGCTGCCACGCCCGATGATTGGCAGCGGCGACCTGAACTTCAGCTTTAGCGGTTTAAAGACGGCCGTTTTGACGGCAGTACGCCGCGCCGGTAAGGGCAATGTGTGCGAACAAGCACGCGCCGACATCGCGCGTGCGTTTGTCGAAGCTATTGTCGACGTGCTCGCCGCCAAGGCGATGCGCGCGCTCGATCAGAGTGGCCTCAGAACGTTAGTCGTTGCCGGTGGCGTCGGTGCAAATGCGCAGTTGCGAGCGCGGTTGCAAGCGGAAGTAACGGAGCGCCGGGGCGAGGTATTTTTTCCACCCCCTGATTTGTGTACCGACAACGGCGCGATGATTGCATTGGCGGGACTGGCAAAGCTGAAGCGCAGCGGTGAATCTGCGGTCGACCAGAAGCCACTTGCGTTCTCGGTGCATCCGCGCTGGTCACTTGCTGACGCAACTAGCTCCTAGCGGCCCCCTGCTGCCACGCCTTCTCGCTTTGCGCCGATGCGGCGCTCGGTACCCGCAAGTAGATGGCGGATGTTTACTTTATGGCGATACACCGTGAATCCGGCGATGACGACGAGCGCGACGAAGCGCGCGTCGAACCCCCATCCGAACGCGGAATAAAACGGCGCAAAAACGGCAGCGGCGATCGACGCCAGCGATGAGTAGCGGAAGAACACTGCAACGATCACCCACGTGATCGCAGTTGCCAGTGCGAGCCATGGATTGAGCGCGATGATGACTCCGGCTGCAGTCGCGATCCCCTTGCCGCCGCGAAAGCGAAGAAAAAGCGGATACAAATGACCGAGGACGACTGCAATCGCCACCAGTGCCACGCCGGTATCGGCAATGCCGTGCGGCGGACCAAAGCGCAGCGCGAGCCATACAGCGAACCACCCTTTAAGCCCGTCGCCCAGCAGCGTCAGCGCCGCAGCCCATTTGTTGCCCGAGCGCAGCACATTGGTAGCGCCAGGATTACCCGATCCATACGTGCGCGGGTCGGCCAAACCCATCGCGCGGCTGACGATGACGGCGAACGGCACCGATCCGATCAGATACGCCGCGCAAATTGCCAGGAACAAATTGACCCACTGCATAAGTCAGTCTAGCCGCGCGGGTGATGCTGTGCGTGCAGTGCCTTTAACCTGGCGCGCGCGACATGCGTATAAATCTGTGTAGTCGAAATATCGGCATGGCCCAGCAGCAGCTGCACCACCCGCAAATCGGCGCCATGATTCAGCAGATGTGTCGCGAACGCATGACGAAGCCCGTGCGGTGACAACGGGGCATCGATCGCGGCACGCGCGGCATAGCGCTTGATCAATAGCCAAAACATCTGGCGGCTCATCGAGTGCGCGCGCTGCGTGACAAAAAGCGCATCTGCCACACGTCGGCCGAGGAGCACGCCACGCCCTTCCTTCAAGTAGCGCTCGATCCAGTTGCGCGCTTCTGCACCGAGTGGAACGATGCGCTCTTTGCCTCCCTTACCGAACACGCGCACCAAGCCTTCGCTGAGCGACAGTTGCGACAACGTGAGCCCAACGAGCTCCGAGACGCGCAGTCCTGTGGCATATAGAAGTTCCAGCATGGCGCGATCGCGAAGTCCGAGCGTAGTGTCCGTGTCGGGAGCGCGCAGCAGCGCCTCTACCTGGTCTTCGGACAACGACTTTGGAAACCGAGGTGGCTTTCTCGCACTCTTCAGGCGCAGCGTCGGATCTTGCGCGACGTGACGCTCTCGTATCGCCCATCGATAGAAACGCCGCAGGACGGCAAGCCGCCGATTGGCGGTGGAGGCGAGCGTGGTGGCGTGCTTGTCAGCAAAGTATTGAGCAAGCTCTGCTTCGTGCGCGGCCGCCAGCGTGGTGCCGCGCGAGGTAAGCCAGACCGATAGTCCGCACAGATCACGTCGATACGCGGCAAGCGTGTTCGGCGCCAGTCCATCTTCAAGCCATATGGCGTCCGCAAACGTATCGATCAAAGCATCCGGGCCAGCGGCATCGGTAACAACGCGTTGCCTGGATGCGCGTGAAGGCATCGCGGCAAGCGGTCAGCGATCCAATTTGCGCTGCGCGACGGTGCTCACGTCAAACGCAATTCGCTGCCTGCTTCGTGAAGCAGCAACCAGCGCTTGATGGTCTCGTACGTGCCGCCGCGATGGTGTGCGAACCCGCCGATGCCTGAGGCCGCAACGACTCGGTGACAGGGAATTGCTAGCGGCAGCCGATTGTCTCCGCAAGCCTGGCCGACCGCGCGCGCTTCGCCATTTAGCCGGCGCGCCAACTCTCCGTACGTTGCGGTCGAGCCAGGCGGGATGCGAGCGATTTGATCCCACACTCGACGTTGAAAATCGGTTCCTTTGATTGCGAGCGGTAGGTCGATTGGAGTCGAACTATCGGCGCAGTAAGCCAGCAGCTGATCCACGGCACGTTGCGCCAATGAGTTGACCGGCGATCTTGGCCGAAGGTCACCTGTCAGAAAACAGATCTCTTCGACGCGCGCGTTATGGGTGCGTACGCCGATGAACGCAAATGGCAGCCGGACGATGGCATCGAACCTGTCGGCTGCACTCGCTGGCTTGCGCGATGGGAAATCAACTGCGGTCAGCATCGCTTAGGCGCCGAGCATTCCCTTCTTCAGTGCTTCGTCGGCCGGCTTGTCGCCGAGCCAGATACGCAGCACTGCGGAGAAAAAATCGGCACCCGGGATGGGGTCGCCGCGCGGCTGTCCGTTGACGCTGATGCGTGTACCGCCCTCCGGTGTGTAGTCGAAGTTGATGGCATCGCCCTTTTTCGCTTCTCCGATCGACTTCAACGTCGCCGTGAGCGACTCGATCTGCGGCTTCAGCGCCGCCAACTGCGCTTCGGTGAGGTTGTTCTTCAAGCCATCATTGAACGAGTCGATGAAGCTGCCCGCATCGACGTCGCGCAACATCCGCAACGAAACGCGCCGCGGCCCCTTATCGGTGATCAGCGTCGCCGCGTCTGTGTTCTTCTGCGGGACATAAAGGCCGGCTACGTAGACCTTGAAGATTGCGCGCTTGCGCAAGCCAACTCCGTTCAGGTTCAATGTTTGCCCGCCAACCTGCACCGTCGGCTCGAACTTCTGTCCCTCGACTTCCATGGGCTGTGCGGCAACCGACACCGCCGCAGCCATGCCCGCCAACCCCAAGATTAAGTGCGCACACAACCACTTCATCATCGATGTCTCCTGTTCCGTTTCTTCGTTCTAAGCCGCCGACTGATTCAATCCCTTAGGCAGCGGAAACACAACCTTTTCCTGCACGCCGTCGAGCGGGCGTACGCTCTTCGCACCCAGCTTCTTGAGCCGCTCGGTCAATGCGCTTACCAGTACTTCGGGCGCTGAAGCGCCGGCGGTAACGCCGATTCTGCGCCGGCCAGCGACCCACGCCGGGTCGAGCTGCTCGGCATCGTCAACCAGATATGCCGGCACACCGAACCGCTGCGCGACCTCGCGTAGGCGGTTCGAATTTGAGCTGTTTTCACTGCCGACCACGATCACGACATCGACTTGAGGCGCCATGAACTTGACCGCGTCCTGCCGATTTTGTGTCGCATAACAAATGTCGGCTTTCTTTGGCGCAGCGATCGACGGAAATCGCCGCTTCAGCGCTGCGATGATCGCGGCCGCGTCGTCCAGCGACAACGTCGTCTGAGTTACGTACGCCAGTGCATCCGGTGATCGGACCTGCAGCCGCTCGACGTCTTCGACGCTTTCGACCAAGTGCATTCCGCCCTCGGACTGGCCCATCGTGCCTTCGACTTCCGGATGGCCGAGATGCCCGATCATCACGATCTCCCGTCCGGCAGCGCGCAGCTTTGCTACTTCGACATGCACTTTCGTCACTAGCGGGCACGTGGCGTCGAACACGCGCAACCCGCGTTGCAGCGCGTCTCGCTGCACTACTTTTGCGACTCCATGCGCGGAGAACACGACGATGGCGCCGGTCGGCACTTGATCCAGCTCGTCGATGAACACCGCACCTTTGGCCCGCAGGTCGTCGACGACATATTTGTTGTGAACGATCTCATGCCGCACGTAAATCGGCGCCCCGTGCACGGCAAGCGCTCGCTCGACGATCTCAATCGCACGGTCAACACCCGCGCAGAAACCACGCGGCTGCGCAAGCACCACTTCCATCGCTTCCTCAGCTACCGGCTCGGACATCGCGCTACGATCATTCACTTTCGTCGGCAACCAGTTTAGTCGAGACACGCAACGTGGCGATCAAGGATTGGCCCGAAGGCGAGCGCCCGCGCGAACGTCTTCTAGCGAGCGGCGCGCATGCGTTGTCAGACGCCGAATTGCTCGCAGTGTTCCTGCGCACCGGAACACCAGGGCGATCTGCGGTTGACCTCGGTCGCGACGCGCTCGCGCGATTCGGCGGACTCAACGGCTTGTTTGCGGCCGATGCCGCGACGCTGGCAGAAGTCGGCGGCTTCGGACCGGCCAAATACACGCAGTTGCAGGCCGTGCTTGAGCTGGCGCGGCGGGCACTGCAGGAAGATGTGAGGCGCGACACGCTGCTTTCGTCGCCCGGCAAAGTGCGCGATTACTTGCGATTAACGCTGGCGCGGCTAGAACACGAAGTGTTCGTCGCGCTGTACCTGGACTCACAGAACAAGCTGATCGCGACCGAAGAGCTGTTTCGCGGCACCCTGACTCAGACCAGCGTATATCCGCGCGAGGTCGTCAAGCGTGCGCTGAAGCACAACGCAGCCGCGGTTATCTTTGCGCATAACCATCCATCAGGCGTCGCTGAGCCGAGCCGTGCTGATGAACTGTTGACGTCCAACCTGCGGCAGGCGCTGTCGCTGGTCGATGTCAAGGTGCTGGACCATCTGATCGTCGCGGGCTCGGCCACGGTATCGTTTGCCGAGCGCGGATTGCTGTAGCTCGAGCGCCGCCAAACCTTTATACTGCTCGGCTTTGCGCAATTTGCAGCACGAATTGAAAGGGAGCTAGCGATGGCACGCGTGTGTCAGGTGACGGGCAAACGGCCGATGAGCGGCAACAACGTTTCGCACGCCAATAATCGGACCAAGCGCAGGTTCATGCCGAACCTGCAATATCGCCGTTTTTGGATCGAAGGCGAAAATCGCTGGGTGCGCCTGCGGGTCACCAACGCGGCGCTGCGCACGATAGACAAGCTGGGCATTGACGTCGTGCTGGCCGACCTGCGTGCGCGCGGCGAAATCTAAGAACTGGAAGGAGCACGAAGATGGCCAAAGGCGCTCGCGAAAAAATCAAGCTCGAATCGACGGCCGGTACCGGCCACTTTTACACGACTACCAAGAATAAGAAGACCACACCGGACAAGCTGCAGTTCAGCAAGTTCGATCCCGTGGCGCGCAAGCACGTCGCGTACAAGGAAATCAAGCTGAAGTAGTTCGCCGCTGTTGCGGCAATAAAAAAGCCCGGCGCTGCCGGGCTTTTTTATTGCCGCCAATCCTACGCTCGCGCGTGCCTGTAGCTCCGCATTCTGAGCGCCGCTTCCTGTAGCGCATGAATGCCGCTTGCTTCCGCGCGATGAATCCAGTCTTGCAGATGCGTCAGCATCTGCTCACGCGACGCCGAAGAACGCTCCCATGTCGCCAGCAGCTCGGTGCGCATCTCAACCAGCGTCTTGATCACACCGCTGCGCTTCATCATGTCGGACAGCGAATGCTGCTCCGCCGTCGGCAGCTGAGATACGTCGCCTTTGCGCAGTACGCGTCTTAGCTTCGCAAAGCGCGCATGCTCGTCGCCTGACAAGCCGAGCTTCTGCAACTCATCGCGGTGCGCGATCTTCAGTGAACGTGCATATTTGGCCAACAGGTCGTAGCGATTCGAAATGACCGCCTGCAGCGTTTCCAGGTCGATCGATCGCTTGGGTTCTGCGACCTGCGGCTTAGGGGCGACGCGCAAGACTTTTGCGAGCCCAAGCGCTTGTAGGCCGCGGATATAAACCCAGCCGATATCGAACTCATGCCACTTGGTCGAAAACTTGGCCGAGGTCGGGTAGGTGTGATGATTGTTGTGCAGCTCTTCGCCGCCGATCCAAATACCCCACGGCGTGATGTTGGTGCTGGCATCGGGTGAGTCGTAGTTGCGATAACCCCACCAGTGGCCGATACCGTTAATGATGCCGGCGGCGTGCAACGGGATCCACAGCATTTGGATACCCCAAATCGCTAGGCCGGCGAAACCGAACAGGATCAAGTCTGCGCCGACCATCAAGCCGACACCTTGCCACGTGAAGCGGGAGAAGACGTTGCGCTCGATCCAGTCATCCGGCGTTCCATGACCGTAGCGTGTCAGCGTGTCGGCGTTTTTCGCCTCTTCCATGTAGAGCTCGGAACCGGTCCACAGCACGGCTTTGATGCCGCGCGTTTGGGGGCTATGCGGATCTTCGGCGGTTTCGACACGGGCGTGATGCTTGCGGTGGATCGATACCCACTCCTTGGTCAGCATGCCGGTAGTCAGCCATAGCCACACTCTGAAAAACATCGCCACAGCGGGATGAAGATCGAGCGCGCGATGCGCCTGGCTGCGATGCAGGAAAATGGTCACGCTGGCGATCGTGATGTGCGTCAATACAAGCGCCGCGACGATCAGCTGCCACCAACTTAACTGCAGCAGACCACCGTCCAGGAATTCAAGCAGATACATTCAGGTTCCTCAAGGTAACGCCAGGTCAGACCGCGAACGACCGGATAGTTCGGCAAAGCTCAACAGCGCGGGTGCCATATTGTACGCAGCGCCGGGTCCAAAAGCGCTCGCAATCGGCTTTGCAGCGCCTCTTTTTAGGCAATCGACTCAAGTTTGGCGACCAGCGCCTGGCGCGCCGACGGGCAGGCAACGCACCTGAGACGGATGTAATACGTACTTCCCGCTGAGGCGCCGGAATCTCAATCCCTTCGTCGTGAAAGCGCTTCAGCACCGAGCGCGCGATTTCCGATCGAATCGGCAGGCTTCCCACCTCCGGATCGCGAATCCAGAACCCGATCTGCATGTCCACGCCGTCGGCGCCAAAACCGGTAATGAACGCGGTCGGCGGCGGGTCGGCAAGCACGCGCGACTGTGCGGTCGCAGTCTCGATCAGAATCTTGAGCGCCCGGTCGACGTCGGCGCTGTACGCAATCGATAACTTGAAGACGACCTGCACCGAGCGTGTTGCTGTAGGAGTGATTGATGACCGGTGTGCTCACCAGCATTTCATTCGGGAGATCGTTTCAGTGCCATCGAGCGACTTCATCACCGTGTAGCGCGCGTTTATTTGCGATACCGCGCCGTAGAACTTGTCGACCGTGATCATGTCGCCGATCGATAAGCTTCGATCCAGCAGGATGATGAAGCCGCTGACGTAGTTGCTGGCAATGCGCTGCAGTCCGATTCCCAGGCCGACACCGAGCGCACCACCAAAGACCGACAGCACGGTCAGATCGATGCCGACCAACGAAAGCGCCAGCAGGACGGCCAGCAGAGTCAGGAGTGCTTTGCCCAGGCGCGCCAGCACCACGCGTGAATTCGGCGCGAGCGACGTCGCTTCCATCAGGCGCGCTTCAACGACCGACCCTGCCCACAGCGCTGCAAGCACGGTCAAGATAACGCTGAAGGCGCCCGCCAAAATGTCCCACAGCGTCAGCGCGGTCTTGCCCAGCCCAAACCGTATCGAATCGAGATAGCCGATCAGGTCGTCGAGCAGGCCGGTGACGTGCAGCGCCACGAACAACCAGATCGTGAGCGCGATGCCGAGTTCGAAAGTACCGATCCAGGCAGCGCGCGGCAGCGAACGTCGCAACACATACACAAACAGTGAGATCGCTGCCATCGCCCCGAGCAGCAATAGGGCGAGACGCAACAGGTGCGCCTGCTCATAGCGAATCACACCCGCGAAATACAACGCCAGCCCGCCAAGCATCAACAACAGCATGGCCGTGATCGGGAACGCTAGACGGCGAAAACCATCGATCGAGAACTTCAGAACGTCGACGCGCACGCCGTCGCTTGCGGTGGTCTGCGGCGGCAAGGCGGTCACGTACACGCTGCTCGATGTGACGTGCATAAAACCAGGCACCGAGCAGCGCGATCGCAATGACCACCAATTGCCACGCCTGCGGCGCACGCAGCAGCTCGTTGCGCAAAACGTGCGCGACTTCTTCGAACAAGGTTTGTTGGTTCACTTTGGCTACTGGCGCTCAAACACGGCGGCAAAGAAACCATCAGTTCCGTGCAAGTGCGGCAGCATTACAAAGTAAGGCGCGAAGCGCGCGGCATGCTCGACATCGATCGATTGCGCGCGCAATACGGTCGCTGCCGGCACTAGCTCGAACTCCGGATGCTCAGCCAGAAATGCTTCTGCCACGGCCTGGTTCTCCTGTGTGAGCAGCGAACAGGTCGCATACACCAGCCGTCCACCCGGCTTTAGCAATCGCGCCGCAGCACGCAGCACCGAGTGCTGCACGCCGTTAACGCGCGCGAGTTCCGCTTCGCTGAAGCGCCACTTTAGATCCGGATTGCGGCGCAGAGTCCCGCTACCGGAACATGGCGCGTCGACGAGCACGCGGTCGCACTTCCCGTTGCAGTCGCTTTACGCGGATGTCGGATTCGTTGCGAATCACCACCGGATGCACGTTTGACAAGCCGCTGCGCTTCAGGCGCGGGCCCAAGCCTCCGAGCCGCCTCTCGTTGATATCGAACGCATACAGACGGCCGCTGGAACGCATCAACGCTCCCAGCGCCAGCGTCTTGCCGCCGGCGCCCGCGCAAAAATCGACCACCATTTCGCCGCGGCGCGGCTGCAGCAGTCGCGCGATCAACTGGCTGCCCTCGTCCTGCACTTCGATGCGACCCTCGCGATAGGCCGGCCAGTTTGTCAACGCCGGTTTGCTCGACAGCCGAATCGCATCGGGCGAGTACGGCGTTGCCGTTGCTCCCGACGTGATGCGCGGCCAGCTCTTCGAGGACTTCCGCGCGCGATGCCTTGATCGAATTCACACGCAGATCGAGCGGAGCGCTGTCTTTCAACGCGTCGATCAGCGGCGCCGCGTCGTCGTACTGCCGCTCGACCTCTGCAAACAGCCACTCCGGCAGCTCCGACTGCACCGATGCGGGCGCGTGTACGAGATCGATTGTCAGCGCGTGCTCGACCGCCTTCGCATCGCCTCGCAACGCACGCTGATCGATCGCATCGAGACCGATGCTGGCGCGCCAACGTCAGCAACGCGGCAAAGCGCGCTGCACGCGCCGGATGCGCCGGCTGCATCAACCACGCCAATGTGGCGTAGCGGCGCAGCGCAAAGAACACAGCCTCGGCAATCAGGCCACGGTCGCGCTGACCGAGCGAAGGGTGCAGGCGGAAGAAACGCGACAGCAGCACATCCGACGGTCCGTCGAATTTCAGGATGGAGGTAAACGCCGCGGCAAGTGAATCGACGACCAATGATGTGATTCGGCTCGCCGATGCGTAGGCTGGCGTCGCGTTACGCGAGGCTCGCCCTGGCACGGATCTAGACTCCGGTTCAAAGCGACGGCGTGATGTACTGCGCTTGTCGTTTGATCTGCGAGGTGGAAACTGATCGGATCCGGGGCGCTCGTGGCCTTCGCGTTTCCGGTTCTTCGGCGCAGCGCCCTTCATGGCGCCAGCAGCGATAAATCGCCGTGCTCGATACCCACTAACAGCGCCCGCCTGTCACCGAATCGGACGCGACCGGCAAGCACGTGGTGTACAGCCTGCGGCAGTAAACGATGCTCCTGCTGCAATACGCGTGCAGCCAAAGAGGCCTTGTCATCGTCCGCGTGCACGGCAACCGCTGCCTGCGCAATGATGGGGCCCGCATCGACGTCCTCGGACACAAAATGAACAGTGGCGCCGTGTACGCGCACACCTGCGTCGAGCGCCTGCTGATGCGTGTCCAGCCCGGGAAATGAGGGCAACAGCGACGGGTGAATGTTGATCATCCGCCCGGCGTAACGACGCACGAATGCCGGCGTTAGCACGCGCATGAATCCCGCTAACACGATCATGGCAGGCGCATAACGCTCAAGCGTTCGGGCCAGGGCCTCGTCGAATGCGGAGCGCGAGCCAAACTGTTCGTGGTCAAGGATGTGAACAGGCACGCCGTGCGCCCGCGCCACGCCGAGCGCCTCGGCGTCGGCACGGCTGCTGATGACGGCGACGACTTTCGCACCGAGTTCCGCATCCCACCGCTCCGCCTCCGCCCGTGCCAAAAGCGCCTGCAGATTACTGCCGCGTCCGGACACAAGGACCACTATCGGCTGGGTCGCGGGCTTGTTGGTCGGCTTCACGGCGCTCGGATTCATCACCGCGCGAATTGTACTGGCGGGGCTTGCGTGTCCTTCTTAAACGCTCGACAAATCAAGATGATGCGTCACTCGACCGTATACTCCGACGTCGTTTCTCGCATCGCATCAACCTGCAGCCTATGAAGGTTCATCGCGGCGCTCCGCGCGCCTCCGATCGTGTGCCGTGCGCGCTGACGGTCGGAAATTTTGACGGCGTTCATCGCGGCCACCAGGCGCTGCTGTCGCGCGTCGTGGCCGCTGCGCACGCGCGCGACCTGGTTCCGGCGGTGATGACCTTTGAGCCGCATCCGCGCGAATTCTTCGCGCCCGAGCGTGCACCGGCGCGCGTATCCAACCTGCGCGACAAGCTGTCGGTGTTCGAGCGCTCTGGTATTGAACGCACGTTCGTGATCCACTTTAATCGCCGCTTTGCGCAACTAGCGCCGAGCGCGTTTGTTGAAGACGTGATGATTGTTGGCTGCGCCATGCGTTGGCTCTTGGTCGGTGAGGATTTCCGCTTCGGCGCCAAACGGGCTGGAGACACTTCACTGCTTGCCGATTACGCAGCGCGTGGCGCTTTTGAGCTTGAAGTGATGCCCACCGTTTCGCACAACGCCGAGCGCATTTCAAGCACCGCCGTGCGCGAGGCGCTGGCTGCGGGAGACCTGGCGCGTGCCTCGACGCTGCTCGATCGCGCTTACATGATCAGTGGGCGCGTGTTGCACGGACGCAAGCTGGGACGATCACTGGGGTTCCCTACACTGAATCTCAAGGTCCAACACTCACACCCGGCACTGCAGGGGATTTTCGCCGTCAGGGTGCACGGCCTCGCCGAGCGGCCGGTCGCGGGAGTCGCCAGTATCGGCTTGCGGCCAACAGTAGACGACGCTGGACGATGGTTGCTCGAAGTGCATCTGTTCGATTTTGCAGACGCGGTCTATGGGCGGCTGGTCAGCGTCGAGTTCGTCAAGAAACTGCGCGATGAGCAAAAGTACGAGACACTTGGCGCCTTATCAGCCGCGATCGGCGACGACGCGGCGCGAGCGCGCTCCATATTGAACGGCGCAGTCGCGTCCTGAGATACACGGTATGCCAGACGAAAAACGAAAACCGGCGCCTGATCCGGCGACGCGGAAATATCCGCTGAATTTGCCCGATACGCCGTTCCCGATGCGCGGCGACCTGGCGAAGCGCGAGCCGCAATGGGTTGCCGAGTGGGACGAACAGGATGTCTATGGGCAGATTCGCGCGGCCTCGGTAGGTCGGCCGAAATGGATATTGCATGACGGTCCGCCGTATGCGAACAGTGACATCCACATGGGCACGGCGAGCAACAAGATCCTGAAGGACATCGTCGTCAAGAGCCGGCAGATGGCCGGCTTCGATGCGCAATACGTGCCGGGTTGGGACTGTCACGGCATGCCGATCGAAATCCTGATTGAGAAGAAGTACGGACGCAACTTGCCAACTCGCGAAGTGCAGGCCCGTTCGCGCGCGCATGCCACCGAGCAGATCGAAATTCAGAAAGGTGGCTTCAAGCGGCTCGGAGTACTCGGCCTGTGGAGCCGTCCGTACAAGACGATGGACTTTTAAGAACGAAGCCAACGAGCTGCGGGCGCTCGCCAAAATCATGGCCAAGGGTTTTGTCTTCCGCGGCCTGAAGCCGGTCAACTGGTGTTTCGATTGCGGCTCGGCGCTGGCCGAAGCGGAGGTCGAGTATCAGGACAAGGTGGATCTCGCGATCGACGTCGCGTTTCCATTGCGCGACGACCAGCGCGCGAAGCTGGCGGCGGCGTTCGGACTCGCGGTGTTGCCCGACAAGCCGGTTTCGGCGGTGATCTGGACCACAACGCCGTGGACGATTCCCGCCAATCAGGCGCTGAACGTGCACCCGGCTGCGAGCTACGACCTTGTCGATACCGAACGCGGACTGCTGGTAGTTGCGAGCGAGCGTAAAGCCGCTTCTCTGGCGACGTACAAGCTGAGCGGCACCACGCTGGCGCAAGCCGCCGGCGAGAAGCTCGCGCTGATTCGCTTCCGCCATCCGTTTTACGACCGCGATTCTCCGGTCTATCTGGGTGAGTACGTGGCACTCGATACGGGCACCGGCATCGTTCACTCGTCGCCCGCGTACGGCATCGAAGACTTCGTGTCGTGCAAAGCGCACGGCATGACGGACGACGAGATCATCAATCCGGTGCAGGGCGACGGCGTCTTCGCGCAGTCACTGCCGCTGTTCGGCGGCATGAAGATCTGGGACGCCAATCCAAAGATCGTCGACGCA
Organism: uncultured beta proteobacterium; assembly: GCA_963791315.1. Taxonomy (GTDB): domain Bacteria; phylum Pseudomonadota; class Gammaproteobacteria; order Burkholderiales; family Burkholderiaceae_F; genus JACCZX01. The sequence continues at coordinate 151,879 of CAWBRQ010000002.1, read as the reverse complement.
ATTCGCGAGCACGGCGATCTGCTGCACGTCGAGAAAATCACGCACAGCTACATGCACTGCTGGCGCCATCGGACGCCGATGATCTATCGCGCGACATCGCAGTGGTTCGCCGGTATGGACATCGTGCCGAAGGACGGCGGCAAGACGCTGCGCGAATTGGCGCTGGCTGGCGTCGAGGCGACGCAGTTCTATCCGCACTGGGGCAAAGCGCGGCTGGCCGGCATGATTGCAAATCGGCCCGACTGGACGCTGTCGCGCCAGCGTCAGTGGGGCGTGCCGATGGCGTTCTTTGTGCACAAGGAAACCGGCGAGCTGCACCCGCGCACGCAGGAGCTGCTGGAGCAAGTGGCGCAACGCGTCGAGCAATGCGGTATCGAGGCGTGGCAGGATCTCGATCCGCGCGAACTGCTGGGTGACGATGCAGACCAGTACGTGAAGAACAACGACACGATCGACGTCTGGTTCGATTCCGGAGTCACCCACCAGACCGTGCTGCGCGGCTCGCACGCAGCCGAATCGCACTTTCCTGCTGAAATGTACCTCGAAGGATCGGACCAGCATCGCGGTTGGTTTCACTCGTCGCTGCTGACGTCGTGCATGCTGAACGGCATGCCGCCCTACCAGTCGCTGCTAACGCACGGCTTTGTCGTCGACGGCAACGGCCGCAAGATGAGCAAGTCGCTCGGCAACGTGATCGCGCCGCAGAAGGTGGCGGACACACTAGGCGCCGAGATCATCCGCCTGTGGGTCGCGAGCACCGACTACTCGGGCGAGCTGTCGCTGTCGGACGAGATCTGAAAAGGGTAGTTGAAAGCTATCGACGACTGCGCAACACGCTGCGCTTCCTGTTGGCCAATGTCAGCGACTTCGATGCGCAGCGCGACATGCTGCCGGTCACCGAGTGGCTCGAGATCGACCGCTATGCACTGGCGATGATGCGCGAGATGGCCGCGCGCACGTAGGCCGACTACGACCGCTACGAGTACCACCCGATCGTCGCACGGCTGCAGACCTTTGCGTCCGAAGACCTCGGCGCGTTTTACCTCGACATCCTGAAGGACCGGCTGTACACGACGCAAGCCGGACTCGAAGGCGCGTCGGTCGGCGCAAGCGCGCTTTATCTGATCACCGAGGCGCTGCTGAAGCTGATGGCGCCGCTGCTGTCGTTTACCGCCGAAGAGGCGTGGAAGATACTGAAGCAGAAAAACGGCGGCACGATCTTTACCGAGACGTTTGCCGCTCTGGCCGTCGCTGGCGGACGAGGCCGCGCTAATGGACGAACTGGACGCGGTCCGCGCCGTGCGGTCCGACGTGCAGAAGCAGCTCGAGCCGTTGCGCGAACGCGGCGAGATCGGCTCGTCGCTGCAGGCCGAAGTCGAGATTCGTGCGAGTGCAGAGAACGCCGAGTTACTGCAATCGCTGGGTGACGAGCTGCGTTTCGTGCTGATCACGTCGGGAGCGCGCTCGACGTCGGTGGGCGAACGAGCGATCAAGCAAATCATCGTGACGCCATCGACGCCGCGAAATGCGACCGCTGCTGGCACTGGCGCGCGGATGTCGGCTGCGATGCCGGTCATCCGACGATCTGCGGACGATGTGTCAGTAACTTGTTCGGCGAAGGCGAATCTCGGACCTTCGCCTGATGTCGTTCATCAAGCAGCCCACCTGGCCGCAGCGCATGCTGCCGTGGCTCGGCCTTGCCGTCGGCATCATTCTGATCGATCAGCTAACGAAGATCACGATCGAGCGGCGGTTCGAGAACGGCGAAGTTCTTCCGGTCACGAGCTTCTTTAACCTGGTGCTGACCTACAACACCGGAGCGGCATTTTCGTTTCTGGCCACAGCGGGCGGCTGGCAAGAGGGGTTTCTCATTGCGGTAGCGGTCGCGGCCTCGGCCTTTATTCTGTATCTGCTCGCGCGCCACGGTCATCAGCGACTATTTGCACTGGCGCTCGCGATGATCCTCGGCGGTGCAGTTGGCAACGTCATCGATCGTATTGCGTACGGGCACGTTGTCGACTTCCTTGATTTTCACTGGGGCGGCTGGCACTGGCCGGCGTTCAATCTGGCGGACAGCGCGATCGTTGGCGGCGCGGCACTTTTAATCGTCGACGAGCTGCGCCGCGTGCGACGGGCAAGGTAGATGCAGCTTGGTGGTAAGCACCTCGTCGTCGGCATGACCGGCGGCATTGCGGCCTACAAAGTGTGCGAGCTGGTACGCCGCCTGCAGGACGAAGGCGCAACCGTTCAGGTGGTGATGACGACCGGAGCCCGACAGTTCGTCACCGCGACGACAATGCAGGCATTGAGCGGTCGCTCGGTATTAACCGATCAGTGGAAAAGCTCCACCGGCAACGCGATGCCGCACATCGAGCTAACGCGCAGCGTCGACGCAGTCATCGTGGCACCGGCAACCGCGGATTTTCTGGCCAAGCTGGCGCACGGGTTGGCCGACGACCTGCTCACGACACTCGTCCTCGCCCGCGACCGATCGCGCACACCGCTGCTCGTCGCACCGGCGATGAACGTCGAGATGTGGGACAACCCTGCAACGCAGCGAAACATTGCGCAGCTACGCGCTGACGGCATCGTCATCTGCGGGCCGGCGAGCGGGGCGCAGGCGTGCGGTGAAATGGGCATCGGCCGCATGCTCGAAGCGGACGAGCTACTCGACGACATCATCTCGCTCTTTCAGCCGAAGCGACTGGCCGGCAAGAAGGTCCTACTGACGGCCGGCCCGACGTTCGAGCCGATAGATCCAGTGCGGGGCGTTACCAATTTGTCGTCGGGCAAGACCGGCTTCGCGATTGCGCGTGCCGCGCGCGACGCCGGTGCTGACGTGACGTTAGTCGCCGGACCGATTGCGCTGCCAACGCCGCGCGGAATTCAGCGCATCGACGTGACAACGGCGCGCGAAATGATGAGTGCGGTAATGGACCAGCTTCCAACCGACGTCTTCATTTCTGTCGCTGCGGTGGCCGACTGGCACGTCAGCAACCAGAGCGCGAGCAAGATCAAGAAGAGTGCCAGTGCGACGCCGCCGGCGTTGCAGTTCGCGCCGAATCCCGACATCCTCGCCACGGTAGCCGCGCTGCCGTCAGCCCCTTACTGTGTCGGCTTTGCAGCCGAGAGTGATGACGTGATCGCCAACGCCCGGCGCAAGCTCGCCGGCAAGAAGGTGCCGCTAATGGTGGCCAACCGCGCGCAGGATGTGTTCGGCGCCGATAGCAGTGAGCTGTCGCTAATTGACGCCGGTGGCGTTACGTCATTGCCAATCGCCGACAAAGTCACGCAGGCGCGTCGATTGATCGTTGAAATCGCATCGAGGTTGAAGTGACGCCCAACGGCTTTCTCACATATTGAGATGATCGACACGCACGAGCCGAAGGACGGCGACTTCATCGCCTACATTGAGCAGCTGCAAAAGGAGTCGGCCGCGCGTTTGCTCGCCGGTACACAGCACCTAGTCACGCAGATTGAGAACGCGCCCCCAGGCGGCGTGAACAAGTCCGAGCACTTTTTCGCGGGCCGCAAGCCGGCCGATCTGCGCAGTGCCGCGCAGCTGCAGGCCACCTTGGCGCAGGTCGCCGCCGTACCTTCGCTGGTGGGTTTGTTCGCTTCGATGCTGCCGATCTTGATCGGTGCCTTCCTTACGCTCTACTGGCTGGTCGCGGCGGCGAGCTTTGTGCCGCTGTTGATCGGCATCATGCTGATTGCTTGGGGTGTGCGGCTCTTTGAGCGCGCGCGGCGACGAATTTCGCAACTACCCAACAAGCAGACACAGGCACTGGTTACGAAGGTCTTCGCACCAACGTCCGTCAAAGCAAAGTAATGCGCGTCGACGTTCGCATCCTCGATGCGCGCCTGCGCGATCAGTTACCTGCTTACGCCACCGCCGGCGCCGCCGGACTCGATCTGCGCGCATGCGTCGACACTCCGTTGGTGATCGAGCCGGGCGCAACGCACCTAGTCAAGACGGGTCTGGCGATTCACATCGCGGACGCAGGCTACGCGGCGATGATCCTGCCGCGCTCGGGTCTCGGGCATAAGCACGGCATCGTGCTGGGCAACCTGGTCGGGCTAATCGACTCCGATTATCAGGGCGAGCTAATGGTGTCGACGTGGAACCGCGGTCGCGATCCCTTCACGTTGAATCCGCTCGAGCGGCTCGCGCAGCTGGTTATCGTGCCCGTTGTGCAGGCCCGATTCAATGTGGTCAACGACTTCGCCGCGAGCGAACGCGGAGCTGGCGGCTTTGGCAGCACCGGTCGGTAACTGATCACCAAGGGCGCTTACCCGAACATATCCGCCCAGATCGTCGTCGCCCAGCTTTGCGCGTACGCACCTTCGAGCGCCCACGACGCACGGTCCTGCGACGAGATGCCGCCAGCGCCGGCTACCGGCTCCAAGCATCTTCTTTTCCGGGACCCACCGATGCACGCTGTCGACATGCACCGCATTCGTCGTCGACGAAGCTGTAGCAGGTATTGGCCATCGTCGGCGGCGTGACCGTTCTGCCGTTAAGCAGATCGACGATCGCCGCGGCGGCGGCCTTGCCATGCTGGTTGGCCATATGACCGGACTTAGGCATCGCCGGCGCTGACAGCGTCGCAGTCGCCGAGTACGTGCACGTTCGGGACCTTGATCGACTCCATCGACATCCAGTTGACCTCGCACCAACGATTGTTGGCCGTGATCACGCCGGCGTCGCGCGCGATGTTCGCGGCGCGCTGCGGCGGGATGTAGTTGACGACATCGCCGCGCACCCGTCGCCGATTTCGGTGACCAGCGTGCCGGTCTTCAAGTCGATCTCGTTGACCGGCGCGCCTGACCCGGTAGTCGACGATGCCCTTGTAGTCCTCGCCGAACACGCGCGAGAACAGCGGCTTCTTCGAAACGTAATCCGGATTGGCGTCGAGCACGATCAGCTTGCTCTTCGGCTTCGACTGCTTCAAATACCACGAGATCTGACACGCACGCTCGTACGGCCCAGGCGGACAGCGGTAAGGCGCGAGCGGAATGACATCACGACCACGCCACCGTCCTTCATGTCGATCAGTTGCCGCGCAGTGCGACGGTCTGCGGGCCAGCCTTCCAAGCGTGAAGTACCGAGCCTTCGCCGGCCGCGGACCAGCCCTGCAGCCGGTCGTACATGAACTCGACGCCGGGCGAAACGACCAGCCGGTCGTACGGCAACGTTCCGCCAGATGCGAGCCGCACCTGCTGCTTGTCGACGTCGACCGCAGTGACGGTGTCGCGCACGCGCTTGACGCCGTACTTGTCGAGTCCGGCGTAGCTGACGGTGATGTCGGCCATCGTCTTGCTGCCGCCGAGCACCAAGATTCGACATCGGGCACGAGATAAACGCCTCATTCGGATCGACCAAGGTCACGTCGACGTCACCGTCGGACCAAAGACGCAGGTACTTGGCTGCGGTGGCACCGCCGTAGCCTGCGCCGACGACAACCACGCGACCCACACTCTTTTGACCCATCGTTGCACACGCCGACAGGCTTGCCGCGAGTGCACCGACCGAAAGTGCCTTCAGACGCTCGCGCCGCGTGAAGTTTTTGCATGTTCATCGCTGCCCCCTAGCGCGCTGATTTCTGCCGCGAAAAGAAATCCGCGATCGCCTCGATCTGCGGATCGGTATAGCCCTTGGCCAGCTGATGCATGATCGTCGCCGGGCGTTTGCCGTCCCGAAATGCGCGCATCTGCTCGATGATGTAAGTTTTTTGCTGACCCGCCAGATTCGGCATCGCGCCCTTGCGCGTTGCCCAACGTGCCGTGACAGTTCGCGCAATTGCGAGCAAGAAGCGCGGCCGACCTGCAATCGGCGTCCGGCGTTGGCTGCGCGCTGACCCAGATCGGGCAGTGCGAGCAAACACGCCATCAGATTTCTTTTTCATGGATCTCCTCCTGGAAAAGAAAATGGCCCGCAAAGCGGGCCATTGTGAGGACAATCCGAACGCGTCGTCAACCGACGCGCTACGACGACATGGTGATCAGCATATTCTGCTCATCGCGACCCGTGCGGCTCACTACTCCGACAGCACCGGTTCGCCCTGCTCGCGGCTGCGGTGCATCGCCGTTGTCGCTGGGCGGGAAATCGAGCTTGATCGTCGCCGTCGGCGTCGACGTCGACATCGACCCGGCCGCCGGTAACCAGCTTGCCGAACAGCAGTTCGTCCGCCAGCGCCCGGCGGATCGTGTCCTGGATCAGCCGTGCCATCGGCCGCGCACCCATCAGCGGATCGAAGCCCTTCTTGGCGAGGTGCTTGCGCAGTGCATCGGTGAAGTCGATGTCGACCTTCTTCTCGTGCAACTGGTCCTCGAGCTGCATCAGGAACTTGTCGACCACGCGCAGGACGATCTCCTCGTTCAGCGACTTGAACGAGATCATCGCGTCGAGCCGATTGCGGAACTCCGGCGTGAACATGCGCTTGATGTCGGCCATCTCGTCACCGGCCTCGCGCGCGTTTGAAAAGCCGATCGACGCGTCTTCTGCAGCGTCTCCGCGCCCGGCATTGGTCGTCATCACGATGATCACGTTGCGGAAATCGGCCTTGCGACCGTTGTTGTCGGTCAACGTGCCGTGGTCCATGACCTGCAGCAGGATGTTGAAGATGTCCGGATGCGCCTTTTCGATCTCGTCGAGCAACAGCACGGCGTGCGGCTTCTTGGTGATCGCCTCGGTCAGCAGGCCGCCCTGGTCGAAGCCGACGTAGCCCGGCGGCGCGCCGATCAGCCGGCTGACCGCGTGGCGCTCCATGTATTCCGACATGTCGAAGCGAATCAGCTCGATGCCCAGCGTGAAGGCCAGCTGCTTCGCGACTTCGGTCTTGCCGACTCCGGTCGGACCCGAGAACAGGAACGAACCGATCGGCTTGTCGCCTTTGCCGAGCCCCGAGCGCGCCATCTTGATCGCGGCCGACAGCGCGTCGATCGCAGGGTCCTGACCGAACACGACGTTCTTCAGATTGCGATCGAGATTCTTAAGCTGCGCGCGGTCGTCGCTCGACACCGTCTGCGGCGGGATGCGCGCAATTTTCGCGATGATCTCCTCGACCTCGGTCTTGCCGATCGTTTTCTTTTGCTTCGACTTCGGCAGGATGCGCTGCGCAGCACCCGCTTCGTCGATCACGTCGATCGCCTTGTCGGGCAGATGACGGTCATTAATGAACTTCGCCGAGAGCTCCGCCGCCGCCGTGATCGCGCTCGACGTGTACTTGACGCCATGGTGCTCTTCGAAGCGCGACTTCAGCCCTTTCAGGATCTCGATCGTCTGCTGGCATCGTCGGCTCGATGACGTCGATCTTCTGGAAGCGGCGCGATCAGCGCGTGGTCCTTCTCGAAGATGCCGCGGTACTCGTTGTATGTCGTTGCGCCGATGCACTTCAGCTGCGCCGCTCGCGAGCGCCGGCTTAAGCAGATTCGATGCATCGAGTGTTCCGCCGGACGCCGAGCCGGCACCGATCAGCGTGTGGATCTCGTCGATGAACAAAATCGCGTGCGCGTTGGCTTTCAGCTGCTTCAGCACGGCCTTTAGCCGCTGCTCGAAATCACCGCGATACTTGGTGCCGGCCAGCAGACGCGCCCATGTCGAGCGAGTACACGCTCGACTTTTCCAGGATCTCCGGCACGTCGCCTTTGAAGATGCGCCACGCCAACCCTTCGGCAATCGCGGTTTTCCCGACGCCGGCCTCGCCGACCAGCAGCGGGTTGTTCTTGCGCCGACGGCACAGAATCTGGATCACGCGCTCAACTTCGGGTTCGCGGCCGATCAGCGGATCGATCTTGCCTTCCTTGGCCAGTGCGTTCAGGTTTTGCGTGTATTGCTCGAGCGCCGACGGCTGATCCTTGCCATCGCCCTCGGCGGCTTCCTCGGCCGCCGGGCTTGGCTTTTTCTTCGCCCTGCCCGGCTTTCGTGATGCCGTGCGAAATGAAGTTGACGACGTCGAGCCGCGTTACACCCTGCTGATGCAGGTAGTAAACCGCGTGCGAGTCTTTCTCGCCGAAAATCGCGACCAGCACATTGGCACCGGTGACTTCCTTCTTGCCATTGCTCGTGACTTTGCACGTGCATGATCGCGCGCTGAATCACGCGCTGGAAACCGAGAGTCGGCTGCGTGTCGGCTTCCGAGTTCGGCGGCAGAATCGGCGTGTTGTCGGCGATGAAGTTCTGCAGGTTCTTGCGCAGATCATCGATATTGCAGGCGCAGGCGCGCAATACTTCCGCCGCGGACGGGTTGTCGAGCAATGCCAATAACAGATGCTCGACGGTAATGAATTCGTGTCGCGCCTGTCGCGCCTCAACGAAGGCCATGTGCAGACTGACTTCGAGTTCCTGGGCGATCATGCTTCCTCCATCACGCACTGCAGCGGATGCTGATGCTGGCGTGAATAACTGCAGACTTGCTCGACCTTGGTCGCTGCGATATCGCGCGGATAAACGCCGCACACGCCGCGGCCTTCGTGATGAACCTTCAGCATGATCTGAGTTGCTTGCTCTCTCCCCTTGCCGAAGAACTTCTGCAAAACGCCGACCACGAATTCCATCGGTGTGTAGTCGTCGTTCAACAGAACCACTTGATAAATGGGCGGTGGCTTGACGCGAGAAGCTTGCTTCTCGACGACGGTGCCTTCGCCCAACCGCTCACTCATCTGGCCGCATTCTATGCAAATCGACCATCCAACACGGGATACAAATAGCGTACCAATCATACGGTAAATCGGTACGCATCCCGCTTAATCAACCATGTACAAACCTCGAATTGGCGAGGGAAAACATGCGTGCTTTCGCAAACACTCGCGACGCCGCATTAGGTGCGTCGTCTTCGCCGCTTCTTCAAGTTCGACTGCTCCTGTCTGTCTGCATTAACCAATTCATCTCGGTTTGCGATGACACTTTGAGACAAATACTTCGCCGGACACGCCAAAACCGTCGGTCAAACGTTGTGCGCAGCGCTATTGACCGCCGCCGGAATTACTCGAACAATCGCGGCGTCAGCACCAGGGCGAATCTGTTGCCCTGGCGCGACAGCACCAACGAGGTCGTTGAGTGAAGGTGGCAGGTGGGCGGACCGCAACGGCGCGCGAGCGCAAGAACCGGATGCCGCCTCGTCTTTGTCGTGGAGGGGTGAGGGAATGTCGACTGGAACGGTTAAGTGGTTCAATGATGCCAAGGGCTTCGGCTTTATTACGCCGGACGATGGAGGTGAGGATTTATTCGCTCACTTCTCGGCCATCAATATGAATGGCTTCAAGACACTCAAAGAAGGCCAGAAGGTAAATTTTGAAGTCGTGCAGGGCCCAAAAGGCAAGCAGGCATCGAACATTACCGGCGGATAATCTTCCGCTGTAAAAGCCCCGCTGCGGCGGGGCTTTGTTTCTGTTTTTCAGTGTGGGCGGTGTGGCGACCGCTACATATTCGCGATCATCACGTCCCCGAAGCCGGAGCAACTGACCTGCGTCGCGCCAGGCATCTGCCGCGCGAAGTCGTAAGTCACCTTCTTGCTCAAGATTGCTTTCTCCATCGAGCTAATGATCAGATCGGCGGCTTCACCCCAGCCCATATGCCGCAACATCATCTCGGCAGATAAGATTTCGGAGCCTGGGTTTGACGTAGTCCTTACCAGCGTATTTCGGCGCCGTTCCGTGCGTGGCCTCAAACACCGCGACCGTATCCGACATGTTCGCGCCGGGCGCGATGCCAATGCCGCCGACTTGCGCCGCCAACGCATCCGAGACGTAGTCGCCGTTGAGGTTCATCGTTGCGATGACGTCATATTCGGCCGGACGCAGCAGGATTTGTTGTAGAAAAGCATCGGCAATCACGTCTTTTACGACAATATTTCCGTGCGCTGCTTTGATCGTCATCCACGGCCCGCCGTCCAGCAACTGCGCGCCAAACTCGTTTTGCGCGAGCTCGTAGCCCCATTTGGCAAAGGCACCCTCGGTGTATTTCATGATGTTGCCCTTGTGCACCAGCGTGACGCTCTTGCGTTTGTTGTTGATCGCATACTGGAATGCTCGGCGTACCAGACGCTCAGTGCCTTCGCTTGAAATCGGCTTGATGCCGATTCCTGAAGTCAGAGGAAAGCGGATCTTCTTGACCCCCATGTCACGCTGCAAAAACTCGATCAGCTTTTTCGCCTTGTCGCTTTGCGCCTCGTATTCGATGCCGGCATAAATATCCTCCGAGTTTTCGCGGAAGATCACCATGTCGGTCTTTTCCGGTTCTTTCAACGGACTCGGCACGCCTTTGAAATAACGGACCGGGCGCAGGCAGACATACAAGTCAAGTTCCTGACGCAGCGCGACGTTGATCGACCGAATGCCGCCGCCGACCGGCGTCGTCAACGGGCCTTTGATCGACACGACGTACTCGCGCAAGACAGCCAGCGTTTCTTCAGGCAGCCATACGTCAGGACCGTATACCTTGGTCGACTTCTCACCTGCGAACACTTCCATCCAGGCGATCTTCTTCTTGCCCCCATATGCCTTCGCAACGGCGGCATCGACCACCTTGATCATCACTGGAGTGATGTCTACGCCTGTGCCGTCACCTTCGATAAACGGCAGGATCGGTTGATCGGGAACGTTAAGTGTGTAGTCCTTGTTAACGGTGATCTTTTGCCCGGTTGTGGGCACCTGAATGTGCTGAGGCATCGAGTCTCCAGTGCGGTTTATTTGCCTGCGAGTTTACCCAGCCATCCGTTTCGCGCGTTGGACACTGTCAACCGTCGCTCAATCGAAGCCGTTTTTGACGGTGACCAATGCGGTCAAATACACAACTCTAGGGAGTCACATGAAGAAATCGATCGCCTTGCTGATCGGGGCAACATTTGCCGGCCTTGCGTTCGCGCAAACGCCGGCGCCTTCGGCACCGCCGGTACAAACACCGCGTGCCGCTACACCACCGGCAGCAACGCCGCCGGTTGAAGTTAAGCCATCTGCGTCAGCCACTGCAGCACCTAAGGCAGACGTCAAGAGCGATAAGGCCGCCACGGCCCCTGCAGCGAAAACCGAAAAGGCCGCCAAGACGCCGCAAAAGCCGAAGGAACCGAAGACCGTTACGAATGGCAGCGGCAAGGCCAAAGGTGACGTAAAGGCCGACGCTAAAGCCGGCGACGCAAAAGCAGATGCGAAGGCCGACGCCAAAGTCGACGCGAAAAAGGCCGACAAGAAGCAGTAGCACGCTCGATAGCATTAAAGGCAGGGCCGCGACCCTGCCTTTTCTTTTGCGCGTTACATTAAGAGATGATCAAACGACGAATCCTCGCGCTGTTCATCGGCACGCTGATGGCGCCCTGTGTGCTGCTTGCCCAGCAGCCGCCGCAACCGACGCTGCCCACCACCAAGCTCACCACGGGTATTCACGTAATTACCGCAGAGCTGGCGACAACTCCGCAGTCGCGCATGATCGGATTGATGATGCGCGAGCGCCTGGCACCGAATCACGGCATGGTATTCGTGTTCGAAGACAAGTCGCAACACTGCTTCTGGATGCGCAATACGCTAATTCCGCTGTCGATCGCATTCGTCGAAGACGACGGCACGATCGTTAGTATCGCCGACATGGCGCCAAAGAGTGACGCGTCGACATGCCCGCCGCGCGCAGTGCACTACGCGCTTGAAATGGATCAGGGCTGGTTTGCCAAACGCGGCATAACAGCTGGCATGAAAATTACCGGGCTGCCACCGCGCTAAGCGAATTGTCGTAATTTCGCAGGGCGAAGTCCCAGTTCACCAGGTTCTTGAGGAACGCCTCGACGAACTTCGGCCGCTCATTACGGTAATCGATGTAATAAGCGTGTTCCCATACATCGAGCGTCAACAGCGGCTCATCGCCGTTCGTCAATGGATTGTCGGCATCGTCCGTGTTGACTATGTCGATGCCATCGGAACGCATCACCAGCCAAGTCCATCCCGAACCAAAGTTGCTGACCGCGCTCTTGGAGAATGCTTCCTTGAACTTAGCGTAGGAGCCCCACTTTTCGCCAATTGCATTCGCAAGAGCACCGGTCGGTTCACCGCCCCCGCGCGGCGCCATGCAATTCCAGAAGAACGTGTGGTTCCATGTCTGGGCCGCGTTGTTGAACAGCGTGCCCGATGCACTGCCAATGATCTGCTCCAGCGTCAAATTCTCGAACTGAGTACCTTTAATTAGATTGTTGAGTTCCTTGACGTAGGCTCGATGGTGTTTGCCGTAGTGGTACTCCAGTGTTTCTCTCGATACCGCGGGTTCGAGCGCGTCTATTGCATATGGCAGGGGCGGGAGTTTGTGTTCCATGCAGATCCTCCATCATGACAAGCCGTTTGAGGAAGATATTGAGCAATCATTGAGCCCGCCAAAAGAAAATGGGGCCGCACGGGCCCCACTTGCTCACGAATCAGACGGCCTAGAAAATCGCACCGCCTCGGTTTTGCTGAATCACCATCATGTAGAGCAGCGGAATTGAGGACATCGTGTTGAAGCGCGAGGCCAGCATCGCCAGGCGAGCGGCTTTCGGTTTCTCCTCAGGCGCGACTTGCACGATACCGAGCGCTTTTTTCTGATTTGGCCAGATGATGAACCAGACATTAAACGCCATGATCAGCCCGAGCCACATGCCGATGCCGATCGGGACAACTGGAGCTTGCAGCGTCAGCGCCTGTACTAAGTAGCCTTGCATCCAGGCAAGCAATGCGCCAGTAACAACGGTGGCGAGCGCGGCCCAGCGGAACCAAAACAGAGCGGTGGGTGCGATCACCTTGCCAATCGCCGGCTTCTGTTCGTCCGGGATCTTCGGCATCGACGGTATCTGCACGAAGTTGAAGTACCAGAGCAGTCCGATCCACATCACGCCAGATAGAACGTGCAACCACCGCATAAAGAACGTCGTCCACGCGTGATCGACCCGGACCGGTGTGCCGGTGATACCCACAACGATGGCCACCAGTACGATCAGAAGCACGATCCCGGCGACGACCGTGCGTCCCAGCGATTGGAAGATTGCGCCCATAGTCCCTCCTTGCTTGTTATTCGCCCAGTCGCTTGAGCGTGTAGCAATCTAGCATGCGGTCGATGCGCTACGCTTTACCGCCGCAGGCGTTCGACGCGCGTACTTGCACCGCCCAGCGCAAATTCGATCTCAAGCGTCTGGCCGATTTCGACCTGTTCTGAATCGCGCACCAGCGCACCGCTCGCATCGCGCACGATGCTGAAACCGCGCGCCATAGTTTGCCCTGGGTCGAGATGCGCCAGCGCCGCCAGACCGCTTTCGACCCGCGCCTGATGACGCTTGAGTTGCGCATGCATCGCCACACGCCGCGCCGCCGACAACGCAGCGACGCGCACGGATGCGGTGTTCGCACTCGGCCGTGCCACCAGCAGCCGATGAACACGGGAGCCGACCCGAGCACGCGCTTCCGTTAACGCGTGCGCCAGCGCACTGCCGCCGCGCAGGCGCAACGCCTCCAACCGCGCGGCCAACGCTTTCCAAGGCGCGCGCCGAGCCGTAGCCAGCCGTTGCACATAATCAATCCGCTGCTGAGCCCTCTCGATCAATTGCCGTAGCGGACGCGAAAGCGCTGCCCGCTGTGCATCGATCGTCGCGGCCAGAGCGTCGGACGATGGTGCGACCAGCTCGGCTGCCGCAGTCGGCGTCGGCGCGCGAAGATCGGCCGCAAAGTCTGCAATCGTGATGTCGCTTTCGTGTCCGACACCGACGACGACGGGGATCGTGCACGAAACGACCGCACGGGCAACCGCCTCCTCGTTAAACGCCCAAAGATCTTCGATCGAACCACCGCCACGCACTAACAGCACGACATCGACCAGGTCAGCGGCGGCCCGCCTGGATACTTTCCTGAGCATCGCGGCTATCTGACTACCCGCACCAGCCCCCTGCACTGGCACCGGATAAATGACGACACCGACATACGGAGCGCGCCGACACAGCGTCGCCACCACATCGGGCAACGCCGCCGCCTGCATCGAAGTCACGATGGCGACGCGCCGCGGAATTCGCGGCAGCGAACGTTTGCGCTCGCCGGCAAATAATCCCTCGGCCGCCAGCCGCGCTTTGAGCTTCAAAAACTCCTCGAATAGCTGGCCTTGCCCCGCGCGCCGCATCGACTCGACGCTCAATTGGAACTCGCCGCGCGCTTCGTACAAAGAAACGATGGCGCTGACTTCGACCTCGTCACCATCGCGCGGCATCCACCCGAGCAACTGGTTGCGTGCACGGAACATCACGCAGCGCGCCTGCGCCTGATCGTCCTTCAAGGCAAAGTACCAATGACCGCTGGCGGCGCGTGTCACGTTGGCAATCTCGCCGCGAACCCGCACCAATGGGAAGCTTCGCTGAAGCAAGCCCGAAACCGCGCGGTTCAGCGCGGAAACTGTCAGCGCAGACCGCGTGTTTTCTGAATTCGCAATGCCGAAGTCAAGCGCCATGCGGGTTTCCGGGCGGAACCTGTCCACACATCGAGGTAAATTGCGGATCGCGCTGATGCGTGAGCCTTGTTTTGCGCATGGTTAAGTTAAGGTGTTGAAATTCATCGACTTAAAACGCTGCCTAACCGCTGTGCAAGCTGTACAAACCAAATTGCAACAAAGGCTTAGGGCTGCGAGGCACTACTTCTTCACATACTTGTCCACAGTAACTGTGGAAACTTGCTGCGCATGTCAGGCATCTCTACAGTGCGCGCTCGCACAAGCGTCCACACCACAAAGGATTCCCGTTGTTTGCCATCATCACTGAGCTCGGCTGGCCCATTATTCCTCTGATCCTGGCGTCCGTTTTTGCACTGGGGCTGATTATCGAACGCGGGATCGCGCTGCAGCGCAGGAACGTCGTACCCGCCACTTTATTGACCGACGTACTGGGTCTGTGGAGGAATAGGAAGATCACGCCGGAGGTGGTTGCCAAGCTCGAGGCCAATTCGCCGCTGGGCAAAGTGCTCGCGGCGGGATTGCGTAACGATCGCACCAGTCGCGAAGGAGCAATGCAGCAGGTGGAGGCCGCCGGTGCAGTCGTCGCTAATCGCTTGACGAAGAACTTGACCTTGCTGGGATCCATTGGGTCGATTGCGCCCTTGCTGGGGTTGTTGGGAACCGTCGTCGGCATGATCGCCATTTTCGCCTCGCAACAAGCTGGCTCCAACCCGCAGGATCTGGCGCGCGGCATTTCAGTGGCCCTTTACAGCACGGCCCTCGGAATCATCGTGGCTGTTCCGGCGGTGCTGGCATATCGCTATTTCAAACGTTTGGTCGACGACTACCTGGTGGACATGGAAGAGCAGGCCGAGCGTCTGCTCGAAGCAGTGTTCGCAGCGCCCAGGCCCGAACGAGCAGAGCGCGGTTGATGCGATTCCGCCGCGCGCTGGACGAAGAGCCGGAGATCAATCTAATTCCGCTTATCGATGTGCTGCTGATCGTGCTGATCTTTCTGGCGGTCAGCACGACGTACTCACGCTTTGCGGAGCTCCAAATCACATTGCCATCGGCCGATGCCACACAGCCCACGTTGCAGCCTAACGAAATCAACGTCGCCGTTACCGCCGATGGCCGCTACGCGATTGAGCACCAGCTGCAGGCGTCGAACGACGTGCGAGCGTTGGCCGATGCGCTGCGCGTCGCGGGCAAGGGAGCCGACAATGTGTTGCTGATCATCAATGCCGATGCGCAAGCGCCGCACCAGGCGGTCATTGGCGTGATGGAAGCGGCGCGCCTGGCCGGCATCGTGCGAATCAGTTTTGCGACGCAGCGCACTGACGCCCGCAAGTAAGCGCCGAAGCTATTACTGATATTGCCCCCGCGATCGTCGTGCTGCTGCGCACCCGGCTACAGCTCGCGCTTGCCGAAGCATGGCAGCGACGCGGCGCTCTTGCGTGGCTCCTGTCACCCCTATCGGCGCTTCATTACCTGTTCTACCGGTGCCGCGGCGCGCTCTACGCGCTACGCCTTCGACGGCCCACGCGCCTCGATGTGCCGGTGGTCGTCGTCGGCAACGTTTACGTCGGCGGCACCGGCAAGACGCCGCTAACAGTCGAGCTGGTACGCGCGCTCGCGGAGCGCGGCTGGCGGCCTGGCATCGTGTCGCGCGGCTACGGCGGCAGCGATACGGCACCGCGGCTGGTGCGCCCGGAGGATGCCGCGCGGCAGGTTGGGGATGAGCCGTTGTTAATCGTGCGCGCAACAACAGCGCCACTTGCCATCGCGAAGCGGCGCACCGAGGCAGCGCGACTACTGCTCGCGGCGCACCCCGAATGTGACGTGATCGTCGCCGACGACGGCTTGCAGCATCTGCAGCTAGCGCGTGACATGGAAATCGCGCTTATCAACTATCGCGGCTTAGGCAACGGCTGGATGCTGCCCGCAGGGCCGTTGCGCGAGCCCCCCAGTCGGCTGGATCGGGTCGATGCGATCGCGCTTAATGGGATGGGCGCGGAAGTGCCCGAGATCGGGGCGGTGGCGCCGCGCTACCGGATGCGCACGCACGTGACCAGCGCGTTCGCGCTGCACGACCCAAAGCTTCGTATCGAATTGTCATCGCTCGCCGCCGAACAGCGCTCACATGGTTGGCGCTTGACAGCCGCGGCAGGCATCGGCGCACCCGAGCGATTCTTTGCGATGTTGCGTGCAGCCGGTCTCCTGATCGACGCTTTGCCACTTGCCGATCACTTCGATTATCAAACCAATCCGTTTTCAGGATGCGTCGCCGATCGCGTCCTGATCACCGAAAAGGACGCCGTAAAATGCGGCGACAATTCAGCGCTGGCGAGCGATTCGCGTCTGTGGGTGGTGCCGCTGGTGACCGAGATCGATCCGGCGCTGATCGATGCCGTTATCGCGCGGATCTCTGCGACAAAGACGCGAGGAAACCCTGATGGACCATCGCCTGCTTGATATTCTCGTGTGTCCGATCTGCAAGGGGCTGCTCGACTACCGCAAGGCTTCACAGGAACTGGTGTGCAAGGCCGATTCGCTTGCATATCCGATCCGAGACGGCATCCCGGTGATGCTGGAGTCCGACGCGCGCAAAGTCGAGGCCGCCGAACTCGGCCGCTAGGTCCAGTGGAATTCGTTGTCATCGTGCCGGCGCGGCTGGCGTCAACGCGGCTGCCCAACAAGCCGCTGGCCGATCTCGGTGGCGTGCCGATGGTGGTTCGAGTCGCGCGCAACGCGAAAGAAAGCGGAGCGGCGCGTGTCGTCGTGGCCGCCGACGATGCCGCCATCGTTGCCGCATGCAGCGCGCATGGCGTCGATTCGATGTTGACGTCGAAAGCGCATCAAAGCGGCACCGACCGCCTGGCCGAGGCCGCACGCCTGTTATCGCTCGATCCACGCACGATCGTCGTCAATGTGCAGGCAGACGAGCCGCTATTGCCGCCCGCCATCGTGCGCGGCGTCGCCCAGTTGCTGCACTCGCGTACGGATTGCGAGATCGCAACCGCCGCGCATTCGATCGTCGATGCGAATGAGTTCTTTAGCCCCGACGTCGTCAAGGTCGTTGTGGACGTCGACGCACGCGCGTTGATGTTTTCACGCGCTCCAATTCCTTGGTCGCGCGATGCGTTTGCCCAGACGCATGCCGTGTTGCCTCCCGCCCTGCCCGCCTGGCGCCATGTTGGACTTTACGCGTATCGCGCTGCGTTTCTGGCGCGCTTTCCGACACTGCCGCGGTCGGCTATCGAAGAGCACGAAAAACTCGAGCAACTGCGCGCGTTGACGCAAGGGATCGGCATCGCGGTGCTGCTGCTCGACTCCGCATTACCACCGGGGGTCGATACGCCGGAAGATTTGCAGCGCGTGCGCACCATGATCCGGGACTAAACTCGCGCGCATCTGTTTGAGATCGGTTTGAGAGCCACCGGGGGCGTCTTCATGATCAAACGTTATCTCGCAGCCTTCACCGCGGCCACCGCGCTAGCCATTACCGTGGCCGACGCCAAGACACTGCGTTGGGCATCGCAAGGCGATCCGCAAACCGCGGACCCGTTTTCGCAGAACGAAGGCTTGACCAACATGTTCTCGCAATCGGTGCACGACACGCTGGTGATGCGCGATAACACCCTGAAGCTGGTGCCTGGGCTGGCGACCAGTTGGCAGCAGGTGAGCCCGACAACCTGGCGGTTCACGTTGCGCCAGGGGGTCAAGTTTCACGACGGCTCGCCTTTTAGCGCCGACGACATCGTTTTTTCGTACGAGCGCGCGAGCCATCCGAACTCGCAGCTGCGCCAGTACGCAATTCCGGTCGGCAAGCCGCGCAAGATTGACGACTTCACGGTCGAGTTTGTGCAGGACAAGCCGAATCCGATCACGCTCGAGCATGCAACCACGATCTACATCATGAGCAAGGCGTGGGCGATCAAGAACAAGGTCGATAAGCCGCTTGACTTCAAGGCGAAAGAAGAAACGTTCGCTTCGCGCAACGCCAACGGCACCGGCGCCTGGATCCTGGTGTCGCGCGAGCCCGGTATCAAGACCGTGCTGAAGCGCAACCCCGATTGGTGGGGCATTAAGGACGGCCGCAACCCCGGGAACGTCACTGACGTGGTCTACACGCAGGTCAGCGCGGACGCGACGCGCACGGCCGCGTTGCTGTCGGGTCAGGTCGATTTCATTCTCGACCCGCCGCCGCAGGACGTGCGCCGCATCGAAGAGAACAAGGGAACGAAGGTCATGCGCGGGCCGGAGAACCGGGTCGTGTTCTTCGGCTTCGATCAAACCCGCGACGAGCTGCTGTATTCGAACGTGAAGGGCAAGAATCCATTCAAGGATGTTCGCGTACGTCAAGCGGTGTATCACGCGATCGACATTGAAGCGATCAAGTCGCGCATCATGCGCGGCTCTGCCCTGCCAACCGGAGGGATCACGCCTTCGGTCACGGCCTCGAATCCCGACGCCGAAAAGCGGCTGCCGTACGACATCAACCGGTCGAAGCAGTTGCTGGCCGAAGCGGGCTACGCCAACGGTTTCGAAGTGACGCTCGATTGTCCGAACAATCGCTACGTCAATGACGAAGAGATCTGCATCGCAGTGGCGTCAATGCTGGCCAAGGTCGGCATCAACACCAAGGTCAACACGCAGCCGCGATCCACGTATTTCCCGAAACTCGAAAAATACGACACCAGTATGTTCATGCTGGGCTGGGGGGGAGCGATCACGGACGCCCAGACGATGCTATCGCCGGTGCTGCGTTCCAAGGACGATAAGACCGGCAACGGCTCGTTCAACTACGGCCGGTACGTCAACCCGAAGCTCGATACGTTGATCGACAGCGCGGCGGTCGAGTCGAATCCAGAGAAGCGACGCGAGATCATCCGGCAGGCGATCGCCGAGCACAATGCGCAGGTGCATCATGTGCCGCTGCACCGGCAGATGATTCCGTGGGCAATGCGCAGCAACGTGACGGTCGTGCACCGGCCGGACAACGTGCTAAACATGGAGTCGGTGACGATCGGCAGCAACGAGTAGGAAATATGCGCGTTGCAAGGGCCGGTTCGCCGGCCCTTTTCGTTGCGTACGCTCATTTGGGTAAACTCGCGCGCTGCTTTGCCAAAGACCGCGGCAGTCGCACATAACTACAAGAGAAGTCGGGGACGAAGATGCGACTAGTACTGCTCGGCCCGCCAGGTGCGGGCAAAGGGACGCAGGCAGCTTTCATCAAGGAGCGTTACAAAATTCCGCAGATCTCCACCGGAGACATGTTGCGCGCCGCGATTGTCGCCGGCACGCCCCTTGGCCTGGCCGCCAAGAAGGTGATGGACACCGGCGCTCTGGTGTCAGATGACATCATTGTCGGTCTGGTAAAGGAGCGCCTGCGCGCCCCCGATACCGCAAGCGGGTATCTGTTCGACGGTTTTCCCCGCACGATCCCGCAAGCCGAGGCAATGAACGACGCCAACGTCAAGCTCGATTACGTGCTTGAGATCGACGTCCCGCAAAGCGACATCATCGAGCGCATGAGCGGCCGGAGGGTCCACGCACCAAGCGGCCGCGTGTATCACGTGAAGTTCAATCCGCCGAAGGTCGAAGGCAAGGACGACGTGACCGGCGAGCCGTTGATCCAGCGCGACGACGACAAGGAAGAAACTGTGCGCAAGCGCCTTGGCGTGTATCGAGATCAGACCAGTGCGCTGGTCGGCTACTACTCCGACCTGGCCGTGAGCGGCAATGCTGAAGCGCCGAAGTACCGCCGCATTTCTGGGGTGGGAAGCGTCGATGAAATCAAGCAGCGTGTACTAGCCGCGCTGGCTTCGTGAAATTGAACTAACGGTCATAACAATTTAAGCAAGGAGAACAAGCATGTCTGGATTGGCACTCGCGCTCGCCTGCGGTCTCGCGGCGGTGGTCTTCGGCGTGTGGTCCATTTCGTGGATTCTGAAGCAGCCCGCGGGAAATGCTCGAATGCAGGAAATCGCGGCCGCGATACAACAAGGCGCGCAGGCGTACTTGAATCGCCAGTATCGAACCATTGCGATCGTCGGCGTCGTGCTCGCGATCATCATCGCGCTCGTGCCGCAGCTCGGCAACTGGACCGCCATCGGGTTCGTGCTGGGTGCTGTGCTGTCCGGCGCAGCGGGCTATGTCGGCATGAACGTTTCGGTACGCGCCAACGTGCGGACCGCGCAGGCCGCAACGCTCGGGCTGAACCCGGCGCTGAACGTGGCGTTCCGGGGCGGCGCTATCACGGGCCTGCTGGTGGTTGGGCTCGGGCTGATCGGCGTCGCCGGCTTTTACTGGGTGCTGCGCTCAACGCACGCCGCGGCAAGCGTGCGCGAGCTGCTGCATCCGATGATCGGGTTTGCGTTCGGGGCGTCGCTGATTTCGATCTTCGCGCGGCTCGGCGGGGGAATTTTCACCAAGGGTGCAGACGTCGGCGCCGATCTGGTAGGCAAAGTCGAGGCCGGCATCCCCGAAGATGATCCGCGCAATCCCGCGGTGATCGCCGACAATGTCGGAGACAACGTCGGCGATTGCGCCGGCATGGCGGCGGACCTGTTCGAAACGTTTGCAGTGACGGTCATCGCCACGATGCTGGTCGGCGGTTTCGTCTTCCGCGGCGCCGGCGACGCCGGCATCGTTTATCCGCTGGTGATTTCCGGCGTCTCGATCTTGGCGTCGATCGTCGGCTGCATGTTCGTCAAGGCGCGCCCCGGCGGCAAGATCATGAACGCGCTGTATCGGGGACTCTTGGTTGCTGGCGCAATTTCGCTTGTGTTGTTCTGGCCAGTCACGCAATGGATTCTCGGACCGGTGATCGCGACCGCCCTGTCGCCCAAAGTCACCGTAATGAGCCTGTATCTGTGCGCTGTCGTTGGCTTGGTGTTGACCGCAGCACTGGTGTACATCACCGAGTACTACACCGGCACGCAATTCAAGCCCGTCAAGTACGTAGCGCAGGCGTCAACAACCGGGCACGCAACGAACATCATTGCTGGACTTGCCGTTTCGATGAAGTCGTGTGCCTGGCCGGTGATTGCCATCTGCGTTGCCATTTTGACCTCGTACTGGCTGGCCGGTCTGTACGGTATTGCGGTCGCCGCCACGGCGATGCTTTCGATGACCGGCATCATCGTCGCGCTCGACGCTTACGGACCCATCACCGACAACGCGGGTGGTATTGCCGAGATGGCCGGCTTGCCGAAGGAAGTGCGCGATGTGACCGATCCGCTCGACGCCGTGGGCAATACGACGAAGGCGGTGACCAAGGGCTACGCGATTGGATCGGCCGCGCTGGCCGCGCTTGTACTGTTTGCTGATTACACCGGTGGACTCGCAGCGGCCGGGCTGAATATCACATTCGAGTTGTCCGATCCGAACGTCATCGTCGGCCTTTTCATAGGCGGATTGATTCCTTTCTTGTTTGGCGCGATGGCGATGGAGGCGGTCGGACGTGCGGCCGGTGCGGTGGTGGAGGAAGTACGCCGGCAGTTTCGGGACATCAAGGGCATCATGGAAGGCACCGCGAAGCCTGACTACAGCCGCGCGGTGGACATGCTGACGACATCAGCCATCAAGGAGATGATGATTCCGTCACTGTTGCCGGTGCTGGTACCGATCCTCGTCGGATTGGTGCTCGGTCCCGCGGCGCTTGGCGGCGTGCTCATGGGCACCATCATCACCGGGCTTTTCGTCGCGATCTCGATGACCACCGGCGGCGGGGCGTGGGACAACGCCAAGAAATACATCGAAGAAGGCCATCACGGCGGCAAGGGTTCGGACGCACACAAAGCCGCAGTCACGGGCGACACGGTCGGCGATCCGTACAAGGACACTGCCGGTCCGGCTGTGAACCCGCTAATCAAGATCATCAACATCGTCGCCCTGCTGATCGTGCCGATCATTGCCAGTGTGTACGGCGGACGACCAACGACGGCTGCCACGCCACCGGTGGTGGCCCCCGCGATGCAAGTCGCTCCGCCCGCTTCGCCGGCGCCTCCGGCGCCAGTCGGGGTGCCGGCCAAGTAACGCAACGTCAAGCGCGATGCGCATACGCTCAGCCGTTGATGACGACTTGCCGGCGATTCAAGCGATCTATGCGCATCATGTAATGACTGGGCTCGGCACTTTCGAGACCGAGCCACCTGACGTGCCCGAAATACGGGCGCGTCATGCGCGCATCGTGCAAACGGGGCTACCGTATCTGGTAGCCGAAGCCGACGGCCGTATTGCCGGTTATGCCTACGCCAATGAGTTTCGCCCACGCGCGGCGTATCGCAGCACGGTCGAAGACTCTGTTTACGTCGCGCACGATGCAATCGGGCTAGGTATCGGTCAAGCATTGCTCAATGGCGTCATCGACCGATGTACCGTGCTCGGACTACGCCAGATGCTCGCGGTAATCGGCGATTCGCATAACGCAGCGTCAATTGGCGCGCATCGTGCGTGCGGATTTTCCTACGTGGGCGTACTGACCTCGGTCGGCCGGAAGTTCGATCGCTGGGTCGATGTGGTCATCATGCAGCGCTCCCTTGGTGCGGGCGATGCACCGTTTTGAGGTAGTCCTTCGGCGCTCGTCATTCGTTTCGCGTTCATCCCATCGTTTGCAACACTGGCGCGCTATTTGCTCGCTTTTTCGCGCGTCGCTTTAGTCATCCAACTGGATACTTGCAAGCGCTACCTAAAAACGGTCAGATTGCTGCCACTGGTACAC
This sequence comes from uncultured beta proteobacterium, assembly GCA_963791315.1. Classification (GTDB taxonomy): domain Bacteria; phylum Pseudomonadota; class Gammaproteobacteria; order Burkholderiales; family Burkholderiaceae_F; genus JACCZX01. The sequence goes on along the minus strand of CAWBRQ010000002.1, from coordinate 128,729 downwards.
GTACACTGAGATTGAATAAGGACCTACGTGTTTTCCATTCGTACATCGCTGACACTGTTTAAACCGGCCTTCTGTCTGTTGCTCGCGGCTGCCGCACTGCCGTGCGCAGCTCAGTTAAGACTCGACGTGTTGCCGGAAGGCGCTCTGGCACGACAGCAGCGCGCCGCTTCCAGCGCGTCTGCACTATCCGGCGCGTCTGCACTATCTCTACCCGCCACGACGTCGAGGACGTCTGCCGGTTCAAGTTCGAGCTGGCTCGGCTCTGCGATTCAGCTCGAAGAGCCACGTGTCACCAGCACCGGCGAATACACGCGTCCGAAGTTCCACGTAGGCGTTCCCTCCGAGTCGATGCGGGGATTCATGAACTCCGCCGGCTTCGATACCGACAACTGTCAGCTGCCAATGGTGCGTGCACGCACCAAATCGAGCGGCGACGGCAACATCAACGGCACCCTCTGGCTGTTCGCGCGCTGCACTTTCCGCTGATCAACATCTGACTAGAATCCTTCGCTTGCTCGCGGGGGATTCATGCAGATCAATAACAACGTTTTTATCGTCACCGGGGGTGCCTCCGGGTCTGGGCGAAGCGTGTACGTGCGGACGATCGCGGCGCAGCGGCGGTCAGGTGGTCATCGCCGACGTTCAAGCCGACAAAGGCGAATCGCTGGCGCGCGAACTCGGCGCCGGATCGCGCTTTATTCGCTGCGATGTGACCCATGAACAGGATGCCAAGGCGGCGGTCGACGCCGCGCAGGCCCTCGGCGCCGTTGCGCGGACTCATCAACTGCGCGGGCGTCGCGATCGGCGAGAAAACGGTCGGCAAGGAGGGACCCCACGCATTGCCGAGCTTCGCGCGCGTGATCAGGCATCAACCTGATCGGCACATTCAACATGATTCGCGTCGCGGCCGATGCGATGTCCAGGCTGGACGCCACAGCCGACGGTCGAGCGTGGCGTGTTGATCAACACGGCATCGGTCGCGGCCTACGATGGGCAGATCGGGCAGGCTGCCTACGCAGCGTCCAAGGGCGGCGTGGTCGGCATGACGTTGCCGATCGCGCGCGACCTGGCGCGCCAGGGCATTCGCTGCGTAACGATTGCACCCGGGCTTTTTGCCACGCCGATGTTGCTCGGCATGCCGCAGGAGGTGCAAGATGCGCTCGGTAAGCAACCGCCGTTTCCGTCGCGTCTCGGCAGGCCCGACGAATACGCAGCGCTCGCCAAACACATCATTGAAAACGTGATGCTGAACGGAGAAACGATCCGCCTCGACGGCGCGATCCGGCTGCCGCCAAAATAGGAAGGAGCACCCCATGAGAACGAAGCGCCACGCTGCCGCCATTGCCGCCGCCGCGCTGCTTGTCGCATGCGCAGCCGCCGCAGCGATCGACCGTCTCAACCCGAAGCGTCGTCGGCCTTTCGGCCGGGCTTGAACAGCGTCACGGCGAGCAAACACATGGCCGCGTCGGCCAATCCACTTGCGACCGAAGCGGGTCGAGAAATTCTGCGAGCGGGTGGCAGCGCGGTCGACGCCGCGATCGCGATTCAAATGGTGCTGACACTGGTCGAGCCGCAAAGCTCGGGCGTCGGTGGTGGCGCGTTCCTGATGCATTGGGATGGCCGCAAAGTCGTCGCCTATGACGGGCGGGAGACCGCGCCAATGGCAGCCGATGAGAAATTGTTCCTGCTGCCCGACGGCAAGCCGATGGCGTTTTACGACGCCGTGGTCGGAGGGAGGTCGGTCGGCACCCCCGGAGCGGTACGAATGCTGGAAGTCGCACACAAGCAGTACGGAAAACTGCCGTGGGCGCGGTTGTTTGACCCCGCAATCAAGCTGGCAGAAAGCGGATTTCCGATGTCTGAGCGGCTCAATATGCAGCTCGGTACTGAAAAGTATTTGAAGCTCGATCCCGCAGCAGCAGCTTATTTTTACAATTCTGATGGCACGCCCAAGGCAGTCGGTACTCCGATGCGCAATCCGGAGCTGGCCGCGACGTTGCGCGCGATCGCAGCAAACCCGAACGCGCTTTACGCCGGCGACATTCCATCCGACATCGTCAAGGCAGTGCGCTCGCGGTCAAACGCCGGACAGCTCGCACTATCGGATTTTGCTTCGTACCAGGTCAAGCAGCGCGAGCCGATTTGCACCGACTACAAGCAATGGCGTGTGTGCGGCTTCCCGCCGCCGTCATCGGGTGGCATTGCGGTGGCACAAATGCTCGGCGTCTTTGCGGCGCGCAACATCGCAGTAGTGCCGCCGGTCAACGCTAATGGCAAGCTCGAACCTCAGCCCGATGCAGTGCACCTGTTTGCCGAAGCCGGCCGCCTGGCGTTTGCCGACCGCGGCCTGTACGTCGCTGACAGCGACTTCGTCAAAGTCGATGTCGCGGCTCTGCTCGATCCTGCGTATCTGAAGCAGCGCGCGCAACTGATCAGCGATCGCAGCATGGGCGTTGCCAAGCCGGGGACGCCTGCGGGTAATCGAGTCGCAGCCGCCGAGGATGCATCGGCGCACAAAACCGCTACATCGCACATCTCGGTCGTCGACAGCTTCGGCAATGCGTTGTCGATGACAACCACGATCGAAGACGTATTTGGCTCGCGCATCATGGTGCGCGGTTTTCTGTTGAACAATCAGTTGACGGACTTTTCCTTTGCCCCAGTCGCCGATGGCATGCCAATCGCCAACCGAGTGCAAGCCGGCAAGCGTCCGCGTAGCTCGATGGCACCGACGCTGGTGTTCGATCGCGCCAGCGGACAGCTGGTGGGCAGTGTCGGTTCGCCCGGCGGGTCGCAGATCATCGGTTACGTGGCCAAAACGCTGGTCGGCGTGCTCGACTGGAATCTGGATGTACAGCAGTCGATCTCGCTGCCGAACTTTGGTTCGCGCAACGGGCCGACCGAGCTCGAGCGTGGTCAGTTCAGCCCGTCGATGGTCGAAGCCCTGAAAGCGCGCGGGCACGATGTGCGCGAGATCGACATGGCGAGCGGCTTGCAGGGAATCGTTAGAGTCCGATTGCCGAATGGTTCCCAGGGTTGGGCCGGTGGGGCCGATCCGCGCCGTGAGGGTGTCGCGCTGGGCGATTAGACTGTCTGCTGTTTTCCCGCTATCATCATAGGAACTCAATCATGACGATCAAAGTCGGCGACAAGCTGCCCGAGGGTGAGTTGCAGGAGTTCGTCGAGACCGAAACCGCAGGCTGCTCGCTCGGGCCCAATACGTTTAAGGTGCAGGACCTCACCAAGGGCAAGAAGATCGTGATCTTCGGATTGCCGGGCGCGTTCACCCCGACGTGTTCCGCGAAGCACGTCCCAGGCTACGTGCAGCAGTTCGATGCACTGAAAAGCAAGGGCGTCGACGAGGTGTGGTGCCTGTCGGTCAATGACCCCTTTGTGATGGGCGCGTGGGGTCGCGACCAGAAAACCGGCGGCAAGGTCCGGATGATGGCCGACGGTTCGGCGGCTTACACGAAGAAGCTCGGGCTCGAATTGGATTTGACCGCGCGCGGCATGGGCGTACGCAGCCAGCGCTTCTCGATGCTGGTCGACAATGGCGTCGTCAAGGGACTGAACGTCGAAGGCCCCGGCAAGTTCGAAGTGAGCGATGCCGACACGATGCTGAAACAGGTGAACTAACCAGCGAGCCGAGCGGAGGGGTCATGAAGACACTCGAAGAGCAGATGTCGGTCTACCTGCGCTATCACCGCAATCCGAAGAACCGCCTGACGCACTTTGTCGGCGTTCCACTGATCATGTTCTCGCTGTTCGTGCTGCTGGACCTGGCGCGGGTCGAGGTGGGCGGCTTCTCGATTTCGGCGGCGACCGTGCTGGCGGTCATTGTGCTGATCTACTACTTTCGACTCGACGCGGTACTCGCTGCAGCGATGACTCTATTTGTCGCGGTCCTGCTGGTGGCCGCACACGGCGTTGCAAGCGAAGGCGTTCGGTCGGCATTGGTCGTCTTCGCCGCAACCTTCGTCGGCGGCTGGGCGCTGCAGTTGATCGGGCACGTCTTCGAAGGCAAAAAGCCGGCGCTGATGGACAATTTCTTTCAGGTCTTCATTGCACCCATCTTCCTGATGGCCGAGGTGTTCTTCGCCTTCGGCTACAAGCGCGACGTCGCCGAGCGCATGGAGCAGATGGCCGCGCGCTCGGAGCCCGGCTAGACCCGACGCACTCCGAAGTCGCGCATCCTGAAACCCAGCGCGAACAGTGCGGCGAAGTATCCGACGGTAGCGGCGCCGATAACTGCAGCGAGCCACGCGATTCTTTGCCACGGCACATCCTGCATCGCCGACCAGGCAAGGGGCCGCTGCGCCCACCACAAGATAGCCGCCAAAACAGCCAGCGCGATCGCAAGGCGCGCGACAAATGAGATCCAGCCGGCCGAGGGCTGATACAACCTTCTTCTTCTCAGCCCGATAAAAAGCGCCAGGGCATTGGCGCAAGCGCCGAGTCCGACCGAAAGCGCGAGACCGGCGTGCGCGAAAATGGGCACGAGCACAACGTTGGCAAGCTGCGTGGCGATCAGCACAACAATCGCTATTTTGACCGGGGTGCGAATATCCTTTTGCGCGTAAAAGCCCGGCGCGAGGATCTTGACCGCGATCAGCCCCAGCAGACCCACCGAATACCCCACGACCGCCCACGCCGTTTGCCGAACATCGAAAGCCGTGAACTCTCGTCCCTGAAACAGCACCGATACGATGCCCTCTGCCGTCATACCAAGCCCTACGGCGGCCGGCAACGCCAACAGGAAGACGAGTCGCAATCCCCAGTCGAGCAGGTGCGAATAGTCCTCAACGCGCTGCTCTGCAAATGCCGCGGATAGACCGGGCAACAGCACCGTCCCGAGCGCCACTCCGAGCAGCGCAGTCGGAAACTCCATCAGGCGATCGGCAAACGCCAGCCACGTGACGCTGCCGGTGGTCAGGTGCGACGCGATGTTGGTGTTGATGATGATGCTGATCTGCGCCACCGACACCGCAAACAGCGCGGGCAGCATCAGCCCGCCGACCCTGCGCACATCGGGATCGCGGAACGCAATAAGCGGCGACGACCAACGGATGCGCACGCCGATCGCACGCAGCGCGAGCAGCTGCATCGCGAGCTGAAGCACGCCGCCGATCACCACGGCAAACGCCAGCGCCATGATTGGCCGCTCGAGATGAGGCGCAAGCCACAGCGCGCACGCGATAAACGATACGTTCAGCAGCACCGGCGTAGCGGCCGGCACCGCGAACCGCCGGTACGTGTTCAACACTCCCGCCGCGAGCGCCACCAGTGACATGAACAGGATGTACGGAAACATCCAGCGCGTCATCACGGCCGCAAGCTCGAATGCCTCGGGGTTGCGGGCCAGGCCGGAGGCGATCAGCCAAACCAGCACCGGCGCCGCGATCACGCCGAGCACCGAAACGCCCAGCAGCACCCAGAACAGCGCTGACGCCATGCGCCCGACGAACTCGGCTGTGCTGGCCTCATCTCGGCTGCGAACGTCGGCAAGCATCGGTACGAACGCTTGCTGAAAGGCGCCTTCGGCGAACATTCGGCGCAGCAGGTTGGGAATGCGAAACGCCACATTGAAGGCGTCGGTCTCGGCGCTGACACCAAAGATTCTGGAGATCAGCATGTCCCGCGCCAACCCGGTGATGCGGGAAACGAAGGTCAGACCGCTAACGGTGGCAAGGGCGCGCAGCAATGTGCAGTTTTCTTCGTTGATCTTATAGGTCTGGCGGCGTCCGGTTTGCTATAGTGCCGCCCCTTTGTCAGCGCACGCTGAGTGATCGCCCCGCCGCCGACTTGTCGAAACCGGAATCTTATGGCCAATAGCAAACAAGCCCGTCACCGGGCACGTCAATCCACCGTGCGCAACGCGCATAACTCGGCACAGCGCTCGCGCCTGCGCACTGCGGTCAAGTCGGTCCGTAAGGCAATCGAAAGCGGCGACAAGAAAGCTGCGCTGGAAACACTGAATCAGGCGACCAGCGTGATCGATTCGATCGCCGACAAAAAGGTCGTCCACAAGAACACCGCTTCCCGCAACAAGAGCCGCCTGGCTGCCGCCATCAAATCGATGAGTTAGCGGTACGGGCGTACGCGCAGCTGCGCCCCGCATGAGCAAGCCGTCATCCAAGGTGCTCGTCATCAACGACGAGCCATTGATTTTGCGCGAGCTGCTGAAGGGACTGAACAGCGCCGCGCGTTCGCTCGACAATCCGTACGGAATCTCGTTTATCGGCGCGCTGACAGCGAAGGAAGGTCTGGCGCTGATCGAGCGCGACGGCGACATTCAAACGGCGATTGCCGACGACAAGCTGTACGCGGTGGACAGCAAGTCAAACGGCAAGCCGGGCCGCAAGAACGGCGAAGGCCGGCGCAGTCTGCAGGTGTCGGCGCTAAAGCTGGTGCAGCGGATCACGTCACTGCGGCCCGAGATCGACATTTACATCCTGATCGATAAGGAAAAGGAAGATCAGGTGGTCGATGCGTTGTTCACGGAAGCGGTCGACGGCTACTTTTATCGTGAAGAACGCGACTATCGCGGCATCTATCGCATTTTGAATGCGCAGATCGCCGAGCGCGCCCGAACGCCTTTTTACGATGCGCTGAAGGCATACGTGATGGCGGCCAAGGACGCGTGGCATACGCCGGGTCATTCGAGCGGCGATTCGCTGCGCGGCAGCGCGTGGGCCAACGAGTTTTACGATTTCATGGGCGAGCATGTGTTCGACGCCGATCTGTCAGTGTCGGTGAAGGCGCTCGATTCGCTGATGGAGCCCACTGGCGTGATCGCCGAAGCGCAACAGATGGCAGCGCGTGCGTTCGGTGCGCGCCGCACGTTTTTTGCCACCAACGGCACGTCGACGGCGAATAAGGTCATCCTGCAGACAATGATCGCGCCAGGCGAAACGCTACTGCTCGATCGCAACTGTCATAAATCAGTGCACCACGGTGTTGTGCTGTCCGGTGCCCAGCCGATCTATCTCGATTCTTCGGTCAATCGCAAATACGGCGTGTTCGGGCCGGTTCCCAAGAAAACCATACTGAAGGCGATCGAAGAGCACCCCGAAGCCGAATTGCTCGTTCTGACATCGTGCACATACGACGGATTGCGTTACGACCTGAAGCCGATCATCGACGCCGCACACGCGCGCGACATCAAGGTGTTGATCGACGAAGCGTGGTTTGCGCATGCGCGCTTTCACCCGGCGTTGCGGCCGACCGCACTCGAGTCAGGCGCGGACTACGTGACGCAATCGGCGCACAAGACACTGTCTGCACTTTCACAGGCCGCCTACATCCACGTCAACGATCCGACTTTCAACGAGCACATTTTCCGCGAGAACTTCAACATGCACACATCGACCAGTCCGATGTACAGCATGATTGCGAGCCTCGACGTCAGCCGCAAGCAGGCCGTGCTCGAAGGCTACAAGCTGCTGCAGCGGACGCTGATGCTGGCCGACGAGTTGCGCGAGCAGATCAACTCGACCGGCGTGTTTCGTGTTCTCGAGCTCGAGGATCTGCTGCCCGATGACGTCAAACACGACGGCATCCGCCTCGACCCAACCAAGATCACGGTCGACGTTGCGTCGTGCGGGATGACGGTCGACGATCTGCAGACCGAGCTATTTTCCCGCTTCAACATCACTGTCGAGAAGTCCACGTTTAATACGCTGACACTGCTGCTGACGATCGGCACGACACGCTCGAAATGCTCGCGCTTGTACGACGCACTGATGCGCATCGCGCGCGAGAAACGGGCCCCGCGCCGGTTGTATCGGACGCCCGACCTGCCTCCGTTTACCGAACTCGCCTTTTTGCCGCGCGATGCGTACTACGCAACCGGCGAGCTCGTGCCTTTGCTGGACGAAAACGATCAGGTGAATCGTGAGCTGGCGGGGCGCATCTGCTGCGATCAGATCGTGCCCTACCCGCCCGGCATTCCGGTGCTGGTACCGGGCCAGCGCATCACAGACAACATCGTCGAATACCTGGTGCGATATTTACGCGTGCAGAACAAAGTCGAGCTGCATGGGGTCGTCTACCAGGGTTACGTGCCATCGGTGCGAGTGCTGTCCGCCGATGAGGAACGCCAGTTGATTGCGCTGGTGGCGAGCCGGCCGCAGCGCCGTCGCGCCGCGTAGCAGACGCTGCGTTGGCTCGAGCGCGCTCCCTCCTATAATCGCGTAGCGCGGCGACGAAGCGAATGATCCGCCGCGCTTCTTTTCGCCGTAAGGAGCGCGAACGATGACGCACCTGATGAATACCTACAACCGGCTGCCGGTTGCCTTCACACACGGCAAAGGCGCGCGCCTGTACGACGAGCACGGCAACGAGTATCTCGATGCGCTCGCAGGTATCGCCGTTAACGGACTCGGACATGCCCATCCGAGACTGACAGCGGCGCTGTGCGAGCAGGTGGGCCGCTTGATTCATACGTCAAACGTCTATCGCGTACGCGAACAAGAAATCCTGGCCGATCGCATCTGTGCGCTATCGGGCATGCAGGAAGTTTTTTTTGGAAATTCAGGCGCAGAGGCCAATGAAGCAGCGCTGAAGCTCGTTCGCATGTTCGGGCACAAACGTGGCGAACCCGAAGCGCAAACGATCGTGATGGAGCGCGCATGGCACGGTCGCACATTGGCAACGCTCGCTGCAACCGGCAGCGACAAAGCGCGTGAGGGCTTCGCGCCGTTTCCTACCGGCTTTATCAGCGTTCCATACAACGATATCGAAGCGGTAAAGCGCGCCTGCGATGCCGATCGCCGCGTGCTTGCCGTCTGGCTCGAGGTTCTGCAGGGTGAAGGCGGCATTTACGTGGCCGACCTCGACTACGTTAAAGCGCTGCGGCAATTGTGTGATCAGCGCGGCCTGTTATTGATGATCGACGAGATACAGAGCGGAATCGGACGCACCGGGAAATGGTTCGCGCACCAGTGGGCGGGTATCAAACCCGATGTGATGACGCTGGCGAAGGGGCTCGGCTCCGGCGTGCCTATCGGCGCGTGCGTCGCGGCCGGTCCGGCGGTTGGGGTGTTTGGACCCGGAAACCATGGCACGACGTTCGGCGGTGGACCGCTGGCAATGCGCGCTGGGAACGAAACGCTCGAGATCATCGAAAAAGACCGTCTGATGGCGAACGCCGTGGCGCAAGGCGAACGGATCGTTGGCGGATTGAAGCGCAAGTTGGCGGGTATCAGCGGCGTAGTGCAGATTCGCGGCATGGGGCTGATGATCGGTGTCGAGCTCGATCGGCCGTGTGGGGAGCTCGTGCGGCAAGCACTCGCGGCGGGACTGTTGATCAACGTCACCCACGACACGGTGATTCGAATGCTCCCCCCGCTGATCCTGAGCGCAGAGGAAGCCGATCTGATCGTCGAGCGTTTGGCGCCCTTGATCTTGGCTTTTTTGCAGTCGCAGACTGAGGTGCGCTCGAAGACGACCGCAAAGGCGGCTTGAGTTGCATGGCCGGCGGTATTCGCCATTTCCTTCAATTTTCTGATTTCGACCGCACCGAGCTCGAGTGGGTTTTCGAACGCTCGCGCATCATCAAGGACCGCTTCAAGCGCTATCAGCTTTACCAGCCATTGACGGACCGTACGCTGGCGATGGTGTTCGAAAAAGCGTCGACGCGCACCCGCGTGTCGTTCGAAGCCGGTATGTATCAGATGGGCGGGTCGGTGATTCACATCACCACCGGTGACTCGCAGCTGGGCCGAGCCGAGCCGATCGAAGACACAGCGCGGGTGATTTCGCGGATGGTTGATATCGTAATGATCCGAACGTTCGAGCAAGCGAAGCTCGAGCGGTTCGCAGCGCATTCGCGCGTACCGGTAATCAACGGGCTGACCAACGAATATCACCCGTGCCAGATTCTGGCCGACATATTCACATTCATCGAACAACGCGGTCCGATAGCTGGCCGCACCGTCGCGTGGATTGGCGATGCGAACAACATGGCCTATACGTGGCTGCAAGCTGCGAAGAGCCTGGGCTTTCGGCTTAACGTGTCTACACCGTCGGGTTATGCGCTCGACTCGGCGCGGGCTACCGCAGGCGACCATTTGCAGGTGTTCGCCGACCCGATGGAGGCTGCGCGCAGCGCCGATTTGGTCACGACGGACGTCTGGACTAGCATGGGTTATGAAGCCGAGAACGAAGTGCGCTCCAAGGCCTTCGCGGACTGGCAAGTCGACGCCGAAATGATGCGGGCCGCCAAGGGCGATGCGTTGTTCATGCACTGTCTGCCCGCGCATCGCGGCGAGGAAGTCACCGCCGACGTGATCGACGGCGCACAGTCTGTCGTATGGGATGAGGCTGAGAATCGGCTGCATGTGCAGAAAGCGCTGATGGAATATCTAGTGCTCGAAAAAAATGTCAGCTGAGCCGCGATGAACAAGATTCGAATCTGGTTAATCGCAATCGTCAGCCTCGCACCTTTGGCGCCAGTTGTTGCGCAAGACGGCGGTGTTTCGGTCAATCCGAAGGAGTTCAAAGCCGCGCCGGCAGAAGCTCCAAAGCCAGAGATTGCTTCGGAGAAAAAGGCGGTTTACGCAATCGCGTCCGCCATCGGCGATCAGCTGAACTACATCGTCGCCAAGCAGCAGGTCGGGACGAACCTGGATCCTTACGACCGTACAACCCTGTCGCTCCCGGACTACACGCTCGACGCGATCGTAATGCGCGGCATCGACCGCGTCATCGCACGTCGTTTTCCGAATAGCGATCGAGTGTTCATGCGTCTGAAGCCGAGTGAACTGGAAGGCGTGCCGGCCCCTGATCGCGAGCGCGTCGCGTTCGAGCGGTTGACCGCCGCGCTGGAGCGCATGCCCGAGCGCGCGCAGTGGGATCGCATCGTCGTCGTCACTCCACACTACCGCGATTTCGCGCGGGGACTCGGCAGCAGAACGCACGGGCTCGGCATCTTTGTGCAGGGCTTGAACGACGACAGTGCCCGGTACGAGGGCCGCTATGAAGTAAGCGAGCCCGACGGCACACCGGGACGCATGCGCAAGAATAACTACGTCGCGTTGTATTACTACGGCAAGCTCTTCATCCTGGACGCCAAGACACTGCAAGTGCTGGAAGAAGCTCCTTGGCTAATCGACGAGAAGATCAACAACACGAGCTCCGACGCGATCGATATCGCGCGATCGCTAACGATCGAACAGCTCTCGAGCCGACTCGAAGTGTTTGCCGAAAGGGCAAGCGGTGAAGCGCTTAACAACACGTTGAGAGGCACGGTTGTGCCCGGCGACATCAAGCCGGTGCCGCGAACTCAATAAGGCGCCCTATAATTCGGTCGCCGTCGCACCACACGGCAAGCAAGATCCCGTGCCGCGTTTGATGTCCCCGCGGCCCGGTGACCCACGAAGTTGATAGGAACAACAATGAACAAGTCGAAGAAGGCCGGCGCTCGAAGCGGCAGCAAGGTCGTGCTGGCGTATTCGGGTGGGCTGGACACCTCAGTCATTCTCAAATGGCTGCAGGACAACTACAACGCCGAGGTCATCACATTCACCGCCGACATCGGCCAGGGCGAAGAGCTCGAGCCGGCGCGCGCGAAGGCGCTGCAGCTTGGCATCAAGAAGAGCAACATTTTCATTGAGGACCTGCGCGAGGAATTTGTCGGCGATTTCGTATTCCCGATGTTTCGCGCCAACGCAGTTTACGAAGGCGAGTATCTACTCGGCACCTCAATTGCGCGCCCGTTGATTGCCAAGCACCTTATCGAGATCGCACGCAAGTCGGGCGCCGACACCATCTCGCACGGAGCCACCGGCAAGGGTAACGACCAGGTGCGCTTCGAACTCGGCGCGTACGCGTTGATGCCGGATGTGAAAGTGATCGCACCGTGGCGCGAATGGGATCTGTTGTCGCGCGAGAAATTGCTGGCGTACGCCGACAGGCACGGCATTCCGGTCGACTTCAAGAAACGTAAGGGCGGTGCGCCGTATTCGATGGATGCCAACTTGCTGCACATCAGTTACGAGGGCGGCATTCTCGAAGATCCCAACTTCGAGCCGGAAGAGTCGATGTGGCGGCTTACGGTGTCGCCGGAGAAAGCACCCAACAAGCCGGAGGTGATCGAGCTCACGTACGAGCGCGGAGACATCGTCGCAGTTAACGGTAAGAAGCTGTCAGCGGCTAGAGTGTTGTCGACGCTGAACGAAATCGGTGGCAAGCACGGTGTAGGCAGGCTCGATCTGGTCGAGAACCGGTACGTCGGAATGAAATCTCGCGGCTGTTACGAAACGCCGGGCGGCACGATCATGCTCAAAGGGCACCGCGCGATCGAATCGATTACGCTCGATCGCGAGGTCGTTGCGCTGAAAGACGACCTAATGCCGCGCTATGCACGCATGATCTACAACGGATACTGGTTCAGTCCGGAACGACAACTGTTGCAGATACTGATCGACGAATCGCAAAAGCGTGTCAACGGCAAGGTGCGACTTAAGCTTTACAAAGGCACGATCCTCGTGATCGGGCGCGAATCACAGTCGGACTCGCTGTTCGACATTGCGATCTCGACGTTCGACGACGACCAGGGTGCCTACAACCAGGCCGACGCCGACGGCTTCATCAAACTGAATGCGTTGCGTATGCGCATTGCGGCGAACGCGAAGTCGCGGCGTCGCGCGTAAATTGCCTGCCGCTCAGACCGACCGGCCGTCGGCAAGGCACAGGTAATGGCCGTTTGGATGAATGCGCAAACCGGCATCGCTGTTTATATTTAGCTTGTCTGTGGTGTCGGTGCTCTCCCGCGTACTCCTCCGCCTTCGAGCTCTCCGACCGGCACCTTAGACACCGCACGTTTTAACCCTTGGCCCGCTCTTGCGGGCCTTTTTTTGCTTGGTCCGAACGAAACCGGCTAGCATCCCGGCCCATGGAAAAGCGCGTCCGCTTCCGCTCCACGTGGTTGCCCTGGGTGTTGCTGGCACCTCAACTGGCGGTGATCGGCATCTTCTTTTTCTGGCCCGCGGCGCAAGCCTTGTTGCAGTCAGTACAAATTCAGGACGCGTTCGGTGCGACACGCGAGTTTGTCGGGCTGGAAAACTTTCGCCGGCTGTTTGCCGACGAGACATACGTCGATTCGTTCAAGACCACCGCACTTTTCTCGGTACTGGTTGCCGGCTTCGGTATCTCGATCGCCTTGGTGCTAGCTGTCTTTGCGGATCGCGCGCTGCGTGGCGCCGCGGTCTACAAGACACTGTTGGTATGGCCCTACGCGGTGGCGCCGGCGGTGGCCGGCGTGCTGTGGCTATTCATGTTCGCGCCATCGATCGGCATCGTGCCTTACGCACTACGCCTCGTTGGTTACGAATGGAATCATCTGCTGAATGCCGATCATGCAATGGCGCTGATCGTGATGGCAGCGGTCTGGAAGCAGATTAGCTACAACTTCTTGTTCTTTCTTGCCGGTCTGCAGGGAATACCCAAGTCGTTGATCGAAGCAGCTGCAATTGATGGCGCCGGACCCTGGCGGCGCTTCTGGACGATCGTGTTTCCGATGCTGTCACCAGTAACGTTCTTCCTGCTGGTAATCAACATCGTTTATGCGTTTTTCGAAACGTTCGCAATCATCGATGCATCGACGCAGGGCGGACCGGGCAAGGAAACCGCGATCCTCGTCTACAAGGTGTACTACGACGGCTTCAAGGGACTCGACCTCGGCAGCTCTGCGGCGCAATCGGTCGTGCTGATGGCGATCGTCATCGCGCTGACCGTTGTGCAGTTTCGCTACGTTGAAAAGAAGGTTCAGTACCAATGAAACCCGATAGCGCCTCACTGGGTTCGCGGCCCCCCGAGAGGGCGCGTCATTACCTTGGGGCTGCCCGGCGGTACTGACATGGTCGAGCGCCGCCCTGTTCTAACGGTTGTTACGCACCTAGTGCTGATCCTCGGCGTACTGATTGTCGCGTTTCCCGTTTACGTGACGTTTGTTGCATCGACACACACCGCGCAGGCGATCGTGCAGGCGCCGATGCCGCTGGTGCCGGGCAATCAAATGCTGCACAACTACGCGGCCGTGCTGGCTGGCACCGATGCCGGAGCGGGCTCCGCAGCGCCGGTAGGCCGAATGATGTTCGTCAGCCTGGTCAGCGCGCTGACGATTGCGCTCGGCAAGATTGCAATCTCACTGCTGTCGGCGTTTGCCATCGTCTACTTCCGATTTCCGTTCCGCAATTTCTTTTTCTGGGCGATCTTTGTCACGCTGATGCTGCCGGTTGAGGTGCGGATCGGCCCCACCTACGAAGTTGTATCCGATCTCGGAATGCTGAACAGTTACGCGGGCCTGACCGTGCCGCTGATTGCGTCAGCCACGGCGACGTTTCTGTTCCGGCAGTTCTTCCTCACAGTGCCCGATGAGCTCGCGGAAGCCGCGCGCATCGACGGCGCCGGGCCCATGCGCTTCTTTTGGGATGTATTGCTGCCGCTTTCAAAGACCAGCATGGCGGCACTCTTCGTGATTCAGTTCATTTACGGCTGGAATCAGTATCTGTGGCCGCTGCTGGTCACCACAGACGAGAACATGTATCCGGTCGTGATGGGGATCAAGCGGATGATCTCCGGCGGCGACGCGGCCAACGACTGGAATCTGATCATGGCCACCGCGATACTAGCGATGCTGCCGCCAGCGTTCGTCGTGTTACTGATGCAGAAGTGGTTCGTCAAAGGTTTGGTGGAGACAGAAAAATAAATGGCCGCGATTGAATTTATCGACGTCCGCAAAAGCTATGGCGCTTTGCAGGTAGTGCACGGAATCAACGTCGCGGTCACCGATGGCGAGTTCGTCGTTCTGGTGGGACCGTCGGGATGCGGAAAGTCGACGTTGCTGCGAATGGTTGCAGGCCTCGAAGAGATCAGCGCGGGAACGATCCGTATCGGCGACCGCGTCGTCAATGACCTCGAGCCGAAGGATCGCGACTGCGCCATGGTGTTCCAGAACTACGCGCTGTACCCGCACATGAGCGTGTACGACAACATGGCATACGGGCTGAAAATCCGCGGCCTGGCGAAGGGTGACATCGACCAGCGCGTCAATGTCGCGGCGTCCGTTCTGGAGCTAGGCAGCTTTTTGCAGCGCAAGCCACGACAGTTGTCAGGCGGACAGCGGCAACGCGTCGCGATGGGCCGTGCGATCGTGCGCGAGCCCGCAGTATTCCTGTTCGACGAGCCGCTATCGAACCTGGACGCGAAGCTGCGTGTGCAGACGCGGCTGGAGATTCAGAAGCTGCATCGGCGTCTAAAGACAACCAGCCTTTATGTGACGCACGATCAGGTTGAAGCCATGACGTTGGCACAGCGCATGATCGTGATGAACGCGGGTCGCGCCGAACAAATCGGCACGCCCGACGACGTCTACTCACGTCCGGCAACCACCTTCGTCGCCAGCTTTATCGGTTCACCACCGATGAATCTGTTTAAAGGCCGTCTGGCGAGTGACGGCAATACATTCGAGGCGCTCGAAACGAGAATTGCATTGCCCGAAGGCGCAATGTCGCTGGCCGGCCGTGAGCTGATACTCGGCCTCCGGCCGGAACACATGAAGCTTGGCGGCAACAATTTATCGATGCAAGTTGAGACCGTTGAGATGCTCGGCGCCGAACATCTGATCCACGGTACCGTCGCCGGGCACGACACGATCGTCCGCACCGGACCGCATGACAATCCGGCGCCCGGCTCGGTCTTGCAGATCGGATTGAATTCGGGTGCCACGCACTGGTTCGATCCCGTGACGACGCAACGTATTTCAGTGTGAAGCTGGCGGGCGCTGCCTACTCTTTACGCCGAAACTCGCAGTGCGGCTTAGTGCAGTCGCCATAGAGCGCCAGCGCATGCCCGTGCAATCGGAAGCCGCGCGCGGCTGCGACATCGTGCTGTCGGGTTTCGATCTCGGCGTCGACAAACTCTTCGACGCGGCCGCACGTGAGGCACACGAGATGGTCGTGATGCGTGCCCTCATTTAGCTCGAACATCGCGCGCCCGCCTTCGAAGTGGTTGCGCGCCAGCAGCCCGGCCTGCTCGAACTGGGTTAACACCCGATATACCGTCGCAAGTCCGACATCGATATGCTCGGCCATTAGCGCTTTGTAAACGTCCTCGGCGCTCATGTGGCGGACCCCGAGTTCCTCTGAACTGCGCTGAAAAATCTCAAGCACTTTAAGGCGCGGCAGGGTCGCCTTCAGGCCGATGTTCTTCAGTTCGCTGGACGATGGCGGAATGCGAGTCATCACAGATGCAGGAGCCGGCCTACTTGCCGGCACATTTCGTGGCTGATTTGCCAGATATCATACGAGCTTCCTCTTGCAATCGCCTCCGACATGACTCATCGCGTCTCGTTTTCATTGCTGTTTTCGTGCATCACGTTGGCGGCGTGCCAGACGGTGTCGAGCGTTGGCTCCGCGGTGGCAAATTGGGGGCCGACGTTCCTTGGACCGTACCGGCCTGATGTACATCAAGGCAACATCATCACGAAAGAAATGGTCGAACAGCTAAGGCAGGGAATGGCGCGCGAACAAGTGCGCTTTCTGCTCGGCACCCCACTGCTGACCAGCGAGTTTCACAAGGATCGCTGGGACTACGCGTACTACCTGAATCCGCGCAAGGGCGAGGTGCAGAACCGAAGACTCACCGTTTACTTCAAGGACAATAAGCTCGAGAGCTTCAGGTCCGACGAGATGCCGCAGGAACAGATGGCCGACGTACTTATTCTGGGTCCCGATGCTCGCAAGAAACCGCGGCAGGCGCCGAAGCAGCCTGAGAAAGCGCCGGAGATTCAGACGACGCCGCCAGGACGCGAGCCTTCCAATTGAAGCTTGCGATCGCCGGCGCCTCTGGCCGCATGGGTCGGATGTTGATCGAAGCGGCGCTGGCCCAGCCTGACGCGACGATAACCGCGGCGTTTGATCGCGCTGACAGTCCAGCGACAGGCCACGATTGCGCAGAATTTCTTGGGCGTTCGATTGGAGTTGCGGTCGTGGCCGATTTTTCTTCTGTCGGCAAGGCAGATGTGCTGATCGATTTCACGCGCCCCGAGGCGACGCTTGCTCACCTGAAAGCCTGCACGGCCGCCGGCGTCAACATGGTGATCGGCACGACGGGTTTTGACGAGACGGGTAAACAGGCGATTGTTGCCGCCGCCAAGAAAATCGCAATCGTCTTTGCGCCGAACATGGGCGTCGGCGTCAACGTGGTGCTGAAGCTGCTCGACCAGGCAGCGCGGACTTTGAACGCCGACTACGACGTCGAGATCGTCGAAATGCACCACAAGCACAAGGTTGACGCGCCGTCAGGTACCGCGCTGAAAATGGGCGAGGTTATCGCTGAAGCCCGCGGCGAAAAGCTGGAAGACGTTGCGGTGTATGCGCGCGTTGGCCAAGTCGGAGAACGAAAAGCGGGCGCGATCGGTTTCGCGAGCATTCGCGGCGGCGAAGTTGTGGGCGACCACACCGCGCTTTTCGCCGGCGTCGGCGAGCGCATCGAGATCACGCACAAGGCGTCGAGTCGTATGACATACGCCCTCGGCAGCATGCGAGCGGCGCGCTTTCTGGCGGGACGCCGAACCGGGCTGTACGACATGTTCGACGTGCTCGGATTCAAGTAGGCAGGCATAGCGTGGAAACAACTCGTCTCGGACTATCGCACTTCTGGGAGCAGGCCGACGTCGTCATTCGCCTGACTGCATACATGCTGTTGTTGATGTCGGTCGCCAGCTGGTTCCTGATCGTGTGGAAGACGTGGGCCTGGCTGCGTGTGCGCCGCGCGTCGAAACAGCTCGAAAACTTTTGGACCGCCAGTTCAGTCGAGTCGGCTATCGCTCAGCTGAAGCCGCACGATCGCGAGAACATTTTTGTGCCGCTGGCAAGTGGCGCGGCCGGAGCTGCGACCCATCCGGCATCCGAGGGCAGCCTGGCAGCGCAGATCGATCGCTCGGAACTCATCACTCGTGCATTGCGCCAGCGAATTAACGAAGCAGCCGGCAAGCTCGAATCGGGACTGACGGTGCTGGCGTCGGTCGGCAGTACAGCGCCATTCGTGGGACTGTTCGGCACCGTGTGGGGCATCTATCACGCGCTGATCAATATTGCGCGGTCAGGTCAAATTGCGATCGACAAGGTCGCAGGGCCGGTCGGTGAAGCGTTGATCATGACCGCCGTAGGACTTGCAGTCGCGATTCCCGCCGTGCTCGCGTACAACGCCTTTACGCGCGTGAATCGAGTCGTACTCGGCCAGCTCGATGGTTTCGCGCATGATCTGCACGCGACGTTAACGATGGGCTCGCGGTTGCCGGCGGAGGCGTAGCCAGTGCTACCGCTCAGAAGCTTTCAAGAGCGTCGCGAGCAGACCCGAGGCGTGGCCGAGGCGCGCACCCGTATGCGCAATACAGCGAGCACCGCAAGCCGTGGATCGGGTCGCGCAATAGCGCTTGAGGGCTTCTGATGGCATTCGGAGGATTCGAGCGGCATGGCGGTCCGTCGCTGCCGATGTCCGAGATAAATGTCACGCCGCTGGTCGACGTGATGCTGGTGCTGCTGGTGATTTTCATCATCACGGCGCCCCTGCTGTCGTACGCGATCAAGCTCGACCTGCCGAATGATCCTGCGCCCGCCGCCGAAGCAGTGCTGAGCACGATCAAGCTGTCGATCGATGCCGAAGGCAAGGTT
Organism: uncultured beta proteobacterium; assembly: GCA_963791315.1. Taxonomy (GTDB): domain Bacteria; phylum Pseudomonadota; class Gammaproteobacteria; order Burkholderiales; family Burkholderiaceae_F; genus JACCZX01. The sequence continues at coordinate 110,052 of CAWBRQ010000002.1, read as the reverse complement.
TTCGCCGACAACGATCCGATCACCGACGATCAGCTACGCGCCCGCTTCGCGGTCGCCGCGAAAACATCGCCGATACCTGAGGTGCACGTGCGCGCTGACAAGGCCACCCGCTACGAGCGCGTTGCGTTCGTCATGTCAGCAGCGCAGCAGGCAGGCTTGGCGAAGATTGGCTTCGTTACGGAGCCGGTCGGCGCTCCGGCGACTGCGCCGGCACCGCGTTAGCCGCGCGCTGTTACTTCTCGAGCCACGCAAGCAGTGGCTGCCACTGGTCTTGATCCTTCGCAACACGGCTCGATGCGACGTCCCAAAGCGTGAGTCCTTGCGCTGCCAGATGCACATAATTTTGCGTATCGCGCAGATACCCAACGACCGGTATCCCGAGACTGTCGACAAACCGGTGGAGCTGCTCGGCGGCGCGAGTGCGTTCGTCCACTCGCATGCCAAGCACGCCGACCTTGCCGGCGTCACCCAGCGTGCCGCGCTCTGCCAGCTTGGCAAGAAACTTCTGAGTCGCAAAGATATCGAAGATCGACGGCTGCAGCGGCACGACAACGCGATCGGATAACTTCAATACATCTTTCAAGTCACCGCCGCGCAGGCCGGCCGGAGTATCGAGTACGACGTGCGTCACACCTGCGGGCGGCCGCGCCACGCGCTTGTCATCGCGATCCCATGATTCGATCCGGGGCGCTGAATCCGGACGTATCGCAAGCCAAGCAACCGCCGACTGTTGCCGATCGAGATCGCCGAGCATTGTCCGGTGGCCGCGGCTCGCGTAATAGCCGGCCAGGTTAGTAGCGGCCGTGCTCTTGCCTACTCCGCCTTTCGGATTGGCAATCAGGACAATCATCGAATGAGTCTAGCGGAGCGGACCCCGGTGCTACCATCGCCGCATGCTCGACGACCTCGAAAAATTGGCAGCGAAGATCAAGGAACTTGCCGCGATGGTGCAATCGCTGCGCGCAGAGAATCAACAACTGCGAGCGCAACTGGTGGCAGCTTCCTCCGAGCTTGAGTCGATGAACGGCCGGGTCGACGAAGCGGCACGTCGTCTCGACGCTCTGCTGCAGCGCCTGCCTGACCCCGTCAAGACCGCTAGTGCTTCGACGCAATGGAAAACCTGAGCGTTTCGATTCTTGGCCGCGAATACCGGCTTGCGTGCAGCCCCGACGAAAAAGAGGCGTTGCTGAAAAGCGCGCAACTGGTCGACTCGAAAATGCAGGCAATACGTGAAGCCGGCAAGGTGATGGGCGCAGACCGGATCGCCGTGATGGCCGCGCTGCAATTCGCGCATGAGCTGTTGAATACGCGAGGCAGTGACGGCGTTGAAGTCGGCGAAATCCGACGTCGCGTTCGCGACCTTGTACAGGTGTGCGATGAAGCGCTGTTGCCGCAGGAAAAATTGTTCTAATTCGGGAGTTTCGTTTCCGACGAAGCCCACTGCGGAAGCGTTAGACTGCGCGCAAGCGTTCAGTAGCTGGAACGCAAAAAATTCCCTGCGGTGTTCGCGCAAAGGCCTCATAGTTCCTTGAACCAATGCGCTGTGCGCAAGGTTGCTGGCCTCGCGCCGTGGTGCGATCGGCACGCGTTTGCTGAACCTAAGCGGCGTGGACAGCGACCACCCTGAACCGATGGTTCAGGACATTTGGCCGGGCGGCACAGGCGGGGGATCTTTCTTGCTAGGCGTTGGGCGCACGGTTACTCGACACCGGGACTCAAGAATCGGTGGACTGCCTGCACGACAACCGAGCCTTCACCCACGCCGGATGCCACGCGCTTGACTGACCCGGAGCGCACATCACCTACGGCAAAGATACCGGGCGCTGTCGTCGCATACGCCGAATCGAGTGCCAACCCTTCTTCATTGCGGCCTGTAACGATGAACCCGCGTGCATCCAACGCGAGGCAGCCGTCGAGCCACTCAGTATTCGGCTCCGCGCCAATCATCACGAATACCGCACCGATGCGTCGCGTCTGACTCGCGCCAGTTTTGCGATGTGTCCACGTCACCTCGCGCAAGATCGTATCGCCTGCAAGTGCGGTGATCTCGGTAAACGGGTGCACCGTGATATTCGGCGAAGACTCGATTCGCCGCACCAGATAATCGGACATCGTCGCGGCGAGTCCCGCGCCGCGCACGAGGACGTGTGCGTGCTGGACAGTGCGTGATAGAAAAACCGCTGCCTGCCCCGCCGAATTGCCGCCACCGACGATCACGACCTCTTCGCCTTCGCTTAGCTGCTGCTCCATAGCGGTGGCGGCGTAATGAATGCCCTGCCCCTCGAAACGCGCGTAATCCGCCACATCGAGTTTGCGATAGCGAGCGCCGGTGGCGATCACGATCGCGCGTGCAGCCACCGAGCGCTCACCCTCCAGGTGCAATCGATAGGGCTTGTTATCGCAATCAATGCCGATCACTGCACGCGCAATGGAAAGACGCGCGCCAAATTTCTGTGCCTGCACCTGCGCACGCCCTGCGAGCGCCTGGCCGGAGATTCCGGTTGGAAATCCCAAGTAATTCTCGATCTTGGAGCTTGTGCCAGCCTGCCCGCCCGGCGCGAGCCCTTCCAGCACGATCGTGCGCAATCCTTCTGACGCCGCGTATACCGCCGCGGCGAGCCCCGATGGGCCCGCGCCGATCACGGCAACATCGAAGACCTCATCGGCGTCAAAGTCTTCGGTCAAACCGAGCATGTCGGCAACGGCGATCGTGCTTGGATTGCGGAGTACCTCTTTGCCGATTGCAATCACCACGGGGAGATCAGACAAAGAAACGTTGTGGCGCGCGAGAAGCGCATCCGCGGCGCGATCGGTGTCGACGTTGAGCAATCGATGCGGATAATTGTTGCGCCTCAAAAAGCGCTCCAGACGCAGCGTATCGGCACCGTGAGCGGAACCGACCACCGTAACCGCGCCATGCGAATATCTAATCAATCCAACGCGTCGCAAGATATAGGCACGCATCACAATCTCACCGATATCCGGCTCAGCGCTTAGCATCTTCCGGAAATCTGCACGCTTGACGCGTACGACACGGCTATTCACTCCGGTGCGGCCACATACCAGAATTTGCTGATCGTTGAACAGATCGAGCTCGCCTGTGAATTGGCGCTCACGGTGCACCGTCAGTACATGCGGCTCGCCTGCGGCGTCCACCTCGAAGATTTCGATGTTGCCATCGAGCACGAGAAAGAAGTCAACGCCGCGTTGGCCGCGCTCGAACAGCCGGGTGCCTTTGCGTAGTCCCTGTTCGACACCGTAGTTTGCGACGCGATTGGCAGCATCGACGCTGAGCCGTGGAAACGTCTGTGCTTCGCGCGCGTACGGATCGCTCGGATCGACTTCACGCTCGGGTTCAGCGACGGACGCAGCGATGGAATCGGACATGACGCTAGCCTACGCCACGCAACGGGGACGGGCTGCCCTATCTGAGCAACTAGAATGGCCGCCGCGCGACGCATGAACGCGCTCGATCAGCGCGGGATGCCACTTAGCTCAACTTCGACCAGCTGATCAGTGATGGAACCGATCCTCTACGCCGCAGCGGCGGTACTTGCGATTACCGCGCTGGTCAACTGGATCGCGGGCAGCATCAATGTTCCGAGTCCCATCTTGCTGGTCGTTGCGGGCGTCATCCTCGCGCTTGTTCCGGGCCTGCCGCGAATTGCACTGCCACCGAATCTGGTACTGCTGGTGTTTCTGCCGCCGCTGATTTACTACGCGGCGTTCGGCATGAGCTGGCAGGCGTTTTGCGCCAACTTGCGTGAGATATCGCTTCTCGCCGTCGGATGCGTGTTGTTCACGACGGTTGTCGTCGCGGCGGCCGCGCATTGGTTGATTGGGCTGCCATGGCCGGTCGCGTTTGTGCTTGGCGCCATCGTTTCGCCGCCCGACGTTGTGGCACCTCTCGCGATTGCGCGGCGGCTCGGTGTTCCGAGCCGCATCACGGCAGTCCTCGAAGGCGAGGGGTTGGTCAATGATGCAACCGCGCTCGTCCTGTTCAAATTCGCGCTGACTGCCGTGCTGACGGGCGTTTTCTCACTGGTCGAAGCGACGATGACATTTGCCGCCATCGTCGTCAGCGAAACACTGTGGGGGTTAGTTGTCGGCTGGCTGATGTTGCGCGTGCGCTACTGGGCCAACGAGCCGCGCATCGAGGTCACGTTGTCGCTGCTGACGCCTTTCCTTGCGTTCTGGATTCCACACGCGGCGGGGGCCTCTGGCGTTCTGGCCACGGTCGTCGCCGGGTTATACGTCGGCTCCAAGGGTGTCGAGCTCATACGCTCGAAGACGCGGCTGCAGGCGATATTTTTCTGGGATTTCGTCACCTACCTCGTTGAAGGTGCGATTTTCCTGTTGACCGGCCTGCAGGCGCGCGTCGTCCTGGAGGGACTCGGCTCAATCGCGTGGAGTCAACTGCTGCTTTATGCGGTGGCGATAAGTTTCGTCGCGATTGCCGTGCGTTTTGTTTGGGTTTTCCCAGCGACCTACGTGCAGCGTTGGCTGTCCCCCAGGTTGCGAGCGCGAGACCCTCCACCGTTCTGGCAGCACCCATTCCTGATCTCCTTCACCGGCATTCGCGGTGTGGTTTCGCTGGCGGCTGCATTGAGTATTCCGGTGATGATCAGCGGCGCTCAGCCGTTTCCAGACCGACATCTGATCCTGTTTCTGACGTTCAGCGTGATCGTGGTGACGCTGGTCGTGCAGGGTCCCGTACTGCCGTGGCTGGTACGAAAACTCGGCCTGACCGACTCAGGTAGCAAAGAGCAGGTTGAGCAACAGCAACGTGAAGCTGACGCGCGCCTTGAAGCAGCCCGTGCGGCTTTCGACCGGTTACACGAGCTTTCTGCGGAAATCAACGTACCCGCGGAGCAGATTCGCCAAGTGCGAGAGTTGCAGGCGGATCGAGTGAGCCAATTCGAACGCCGACGCGACCTGTGTGGAGATGGCAGCGAAGTCGCAGCGCGAATCGATCGTCTCGAACTCGCGTTGATTCAAGCAGAGCGCGACTATGTGAACGGTCTGTTGCGTAGCGGCCGCATCAGTGACGAGATCCGCCGCCGAATCGAACGTGAACTGGATTTGCTAGAAGAAGTGATCCGGCGCCGGCTGGAATCAGCCGGCGAGAGTTCACTAGCCCGCGCGCCTACTACTCCGACGCGTACGTGATGGTGAGGTCGCCCACGCCGTCCACGTGGCCTTCGAGCGTATCGCCCTTGCTTGATCGGACCGACACCCGATGGTGTGCCGGAGAATATCAAGTCGCCAGGTTGCAGCGTTAGCAAGCCCGATAGATAAGAGATCTGCTCAGGGACGCTCCAGATCTGCTGCGACAGATCACCCTGCTGCTTAATCTTCCCGTTCACCTTGACCTGAATCGCGCCCTTCGCGGGATGACCGATTTCACTCGCGGGGCGCAGCGCCGAACACGGTGCTGATTGATCGAAGCTCTTGCCCATCTCCCACGGACGGCCCATCTTCTTCGCTTCGCCTTGAATATCTCGCCGCGTCATGTCCAGCCCGACCGCGTAACCCCATACATGATCGAGCGCTTTGTCCACTGAGATGTTCTTTCCGCCCTTGCCAATAGCAACCACCATCTCGATCTCGTGATGGACATCCTTGGTGCCGACCGGGTACTCGATGGTCGATCCGCTCTGCACGATCGAGTTGGGCGCCTTCATGAAGAAAAATGGCGGCTCGCGATCGGGGTCATGGCCCATCTCTCGCGCGTGCTCGGCATAGTTGCGGCCAACGCAGAAAATGCGGCCGACTGCAAAGCGCAGATCGCTGCCCGCAACGGGCAGCGAAGGCCGCGGACCGATGTCGATGACGTAAGTGGCTTGGCGCAAATCGTCTTTTCCCATGTTCTTCTCTTTCGAAGTTGCTAGTCGAGTTTGATACCGATCGCTTTGGTGATCTTGCCGTACTTGTCGACCTGGCCACGCAGCATCTCGCGGAATTCATCCGGTGACTTGCTGCTGATCGGCTCGGCACCGTTGGCATCCATCGCCGCCTTGAAGTCGGGGGTCGCAACAATCGCGACGATTTCCTTGTGCAGGCGATCGGCGATGGGCTTCGGCATGTTGGCCGGGCCCATGATGCCGAGCCACAGCGCCGCCTCGAAGCCTGGATAACCTTGCTCGGCGACAGTCGGAACGTCGGGTAGCGCAGGCGATCGCATCGCAGTTCCGACAGCGAGCGGACGCACCTTGTTCGCCTTGGCGTTTTGCAGCAAGGCCGGCATCGAGCCGAACACCGCCTGCACATCGCCCGCGAGGATCGCAGCGTCAGCCGGTGCATTGCCCTTGTAGGGTATGTGCACGACGTCAATCTTGGCCGCGTCTTTCAGCATCTCCATCGCAAGGTGGGTCGCGGTGCCGTTGCCTGCGGACGCGTAGTTCAACTTGCCGGGCTGGCTCTTCGCGAGCGCGAGAAACTCGTTCAAGTTGCGCGCCTGCACCTGCGGATTGACCACCAATAGATAGGGCGTGATCGCCACCAGCGAAATCGGTGTGAAGTCGGTGACCGCGTTATAGGGGAGCTTTGAATACGCACCCGCGGCGATTGCATGAGTGCTGGTCGTACCGAGCGTCAGCGTGTAACCGTCGGCCGGGGCCTTGGCCGTCGCGTCGGCACCGATCGTTCCGCCTGCACCCGCCCTGTTCTCAACGACGATAGTCTGGCCGAGCCGCTCGCCCAACTTCTGCGCGACGATGCGACCGATGATGTCGGTCGAGCCACCCGGCGCGAAGCCGACAATCAACTTGATCGGCCGATTCGGATAGTCGGATTGCGCCAATGCCACGCCCGGGGCCATCACAAGTCCCGCGCTTACAGCGACAGCGGCAATACTTTTCGCGATGCTGCTCATTAATTCCTCCGCGGGAATTTGAGTTTGGACTTTTTTCATCCTGCCGCTGGCATTTTAGGTCGGCGCCGACTTTGACGCACGAGTTGACGAGTGTCACCCGAACCGCTCGCGCATGGAGTCTACGTACTAACCCGCAACTCGGCCGCTTCGCACTGGTGAGCATCGGTCGTGCCTCTGCAGGTTTCTAGACGAAGCAAAGCGACCGAGCGATGATGGAGCCACAACGTCATGGAGACAGCATGATCGATCCACGAAACTGCGCGCGTCGCTTCGGCTTGGCTACGTGCGTGGGTCTCGTTATGGGCGCCGTCGGTCCGCTGCACGCACAGGACTACCCATCGCGGCCGATTCGGATCGTCGTGCCCTTTTCGCCCGGAGGCGCCGTCGATGGACCGACGCGCATCGTGGCGCAGGAACTCTCGAAGCGATTGAATCAGCAAGTCGTCGTTGAGAACAAACCCGGTGCAGGCGCAACGATCGGTGCCGAACTCGTTGCGAAATCGGCGCCGGATGGCTACACGCTGCTGCTGGCTTCGCAGACCAATGCGATTAGCGCGACTCTGTATCCGCAACTCAAGTTTCATTCGCTCGACGATTTCGCTCCGATCACATTGATCGGACGCGAACCCGGCGTGCTGGTGGTGCATCCATCCCTCCCGGTGCAATCGATCCAGGAATTCATCACGTACACGAGGGAGCGGCCAGGCAGTGTGGACTATGCATCATCCGGCAACGGCAGCGGCCAGCACTTGTTCGCGGCACTGTTCCTGTCGCAGACAGGCCTCAAGATGAACCATATTCCGTATCGCGGCAGCGGCCAGGCAACTACCGACTTGCTGGGCGGCCAAGTCTTGGTTTCATTTCCCGGTCTGGCCGGCATGCTGGGGCACATCAAGGCCGGGAAACTGCGCGCACTTGCAGTTACCAGCACCAACCGGTCCCCGCAATTGCCAGACGTACCAACCATTGGCGAAACCGCGGTTCCAGGCTATGCAGCGTACGTTTGGTTGGGTTTGATGGCGCCGAAAGGCACGCCGGCCCCCATCATCGAGAAGCTGCATCGAGAGCTTTTGAATGCGATGGCAACGCCTGAGGTGAAAACCTATATGGCCAATGCTTCGATAGAGATCGTGGCATCGACGCCCGCCGAATTCGGCAGCTTCTTTCGTGAAGAGATCGACCGTTGGGCGAAGATCATCAAGGGAACGGGTGCGAAGATCGACTGAGCACGTCGCGGCCCAATCACAAAATGTCAGCACAGCCTGCCAATGACGCGCCGGTGACCGGCGTCGAACACTGGACAAAGAAAGGACAGACTCGCCTCTTTCTGTGGGAGAAATACGTCGAGCGGCCGGACAACAAACCGGCCGTTCTCTTTGTGCACGGCTCCTCGATGGCGTCGCAGCCGACCTTCGACTTGAAGGTGAACGGACGCGCCGATTCGTCGGTCATGGACTGGTTTGCTCGACGTGGCTTCGTGTGCTGGAGCGTTGACATGGAGGGCTACGGGCGCTCGGACAAGAGCCGCGACATCACGTGCGACATTGCCAACGGCGCTGACGACCTGGCGGCAGCGACCGACTACATCAGCCGCACGCGCGGCGTGCAGAGATTCTTGATCTACGGGATTTCTTCGGGCGCGCTGCGCGCGGCACTGTTCGCTGAGCGCCATCCGAATCGCGTCGCGCGTCTGGCGCTCGACGCATTCGTCTGGACCGGCCAGGGCAGTCCCACACTCGAGCAGCGGCGCAAAAAGCTTCCGGAGTTTCTCAAGACGAAGCGCCGGCCAATCGACCGTGCCTTTGTGTACTCCATTTTCGAGCGCGATCATCCCGAGTGTGCAGACAGGAGCGTCGTCGACGCATTTGCCGACGCGATCCTCGCGTTGGATTCTTCGATGCCGAATGGAACGTACATCGACATGTGCTCGAAGTTGCCGGTCGTTGATCCCACGGCGATCACGGCTCCGACGATCATCATGCGCGGCGAGTTCGACGGCATTGCCGGATTCGATGACCTGATGAATTTCTTTGTGCGGTTGCCAAATCCAGACAAACAGTTCACCGTCATGCCCGGAATTTCGCACGCCAGCTTTCAGCAAAAAAACTACCTGCTTGTTTATCACATCCTGCATGCGTTCTTTGCGCGGCCGGAGCTGGCCTACACGGATGCCGCGAGCCAAAGGAGAAGCGATGCCGCTCTGGACACGCGTTAGCCACGCAGGACGCCAATGTATCGGGACGATCGAGGGTGACACGATCGTCCTGCACGAAGGTGACATGTTTGCCAATCCGCGTCCGACCGGAAAATCGATCCCGCGCAGCGAGGCAAAAGTGCTGACGCCGACAACGCCGAGCAAGATGCTGGGCCTCGTCGACAATTACCACGCGCTCGTAGCCAAGCTCGGTCACGCCGTACCCCCCGAGCCGCTTTACTTCCTGAAAGCCAACAGTTCATTCCTTGCCGCCGGCGAACCGATTCGCATCCCGCAGGCTTACACCGGCAAGGTCGTGTTTGAAGGGGAGCTCGGCATCGTGATCGGCAAGCACTGCCGCGCAGTAGACGAGGTTGATGCCGCCAGTTATATCTTCGGCTATACCTGTGTCAACGATGTCACTGCGGCTGACATTCTGAATAAGGATCCTGGCTTTGCACAGTGGACGCGTGCCAAGAGCTTCGACACGTTCGGCGTGTTCGGGCCGGTGATTGCGACCGATGTCGATCCGGCAACGCTTGTCGTCAAGTCGATTCTCAACGACCAGGAGCGGCAGAACTATCCGGTGGCCGACGCCATATTCGCGCCGGCCAAATTGGTGAGCCTCATTTCGCGCGACCTGACGCTCGAACCGGGCGATGTCATCGCCTGCGGCACATCGGTCGGCGTCGGCTCGATGAAGCCGGGCAGCGTGATTAGCATTGCCATCGACGGCATCGGCACACTGACCAATAGGTTTGAATAGAACCATGAAAATTGCCGTGATAGGCGCCGGCGCGATCGGGGGCATGCTCGCCGTGCGGCTTGCGTTGTCGGGGCATGCGGTCACGGTTGTCGAACAAGGCGCGCACTTGGAGGCAATTCGCCGGAATGGCCTAAAGCTCGTCCATCAGGATGGCGCAGAAGAAGTCGCGCGAGACTTGCGAGCAGTAGCGAGCTGCGAAGAAGCAGGTCAACAAGACCTGGTTCTGCTGGCGCTAAAGGCCTACACCATCGCCGCGCTTGCGCCGCAAATGCGCGCGCTGTTCGCCGACGACACGATAGTCGTCACGCTGCAAAACGGGCTGCCGTGGTGGTACTTCCAAAATTTCAACGGTCCGCACGCGGGCTACCGTCTGAAGTCGGCCGATCCGGACGGCGTTATCGAAGGCAGCATTGAACCGCGTCGCATCATCGGCTGTGTTGTCTATCCCGCGGGCGAGATCGTTGCACCGGGCGTGGTGAAGCGACTCGAAGGCGATCGGTTCCCGGTTGGAGAGTTGGACGGAACCCAGAGTGAGCGCGTTGCAAAAGTGTCGGAAGCGCTCGTTGGCGCGCATTGGAAAGCACCGGTGCTGACGGACATCCGCTCGGAGATCTGGCTCAAGCTGTGGGGCAACATGAGCTTCAATCCAATCAGTGCGCTGACGCATGCGACGCTGGTCGATATCTGCCAGGAGCCTGCTACACGCCAACTTGCCGCCGACATGATGCGCGAGACGCAAGCGATCGCCGAAAAGCTGGGCGTGACATTCCGCGTTCCACTCGAAAAGCGCATCGAAGGTGCCGAAAAAGTCGGTGCGCACAAGACTTCGACATTGCAGGACGTCGAAGCGGGACGCGCGGTCGAAGTCGATGCGCTGATTGGATCGGTGATCGAGTTGTCCGAGCTCACCAACACCCCTGCTCCTGCATCCCGCGCTGTTTACGCGCTGCTAAAGCAGCTCGTCGCGACGATGCAGGCCCAGAGAGCACGCGTTGTGCTGCAGCATCTCTAGCGATACGGAGTGCAACGAACAATCGGTTACCGCTGCCGTCTTTCCAGCAGAAGCAGGTAACAGCCGCCAGCCCCGATCAGCAACAGCGGCAGACCGAGCACCAGGCGCTGCCGGTCTCGCGCCTTCTCGCGCAGGTCGCGCAGAACCAATTGCTCGCCCGCCGATGATTTCGCTGCGGCCCGCCAAGTATTGGCGCAGGCGCTCCAGCTTTTCCGTCTCCATCTGTTCGCGGCCCCAGCGCACATCTTGCTCAAGGCCATGCAGCCGCGCGAGCTCAGCCTTGGTGCGCTCGATCGATTCGATCATCTCTGATCGCGTTGCGCGCTCGAAGTCGGTCAGAAAGACCGTCTGTGCTGACGGCACGAGCGTCTCGACGGCGTCAAGCCATGGCTGGTCCATTCTTGGAAATGCCACGAGCAACAGGCCGGCCACCGAGGTCGCCGCCAGTATCAGCATTCCCAACGTGCGGAAGGAGAATCTCTTGAGCGCGAAAGTCAGCCCGACGATCGCGGTCACGGCGCCGAAAGCGCTGACGATTGCAGGGCCTGTCGGTAAGTCCCACGTCCAAGAGGCGTAGAGGCCAGCAGCAGTAATCGCACCGCCTAGGCCCCACGCGAGCAGCAGGCGGCGAAGCAGATGAGCAGTGAACAGACCCGCGAGCGCAGCCGGAACGATCAGGTAGGCGAAAACGAGCAGTACGCCCGCAATACGCACCGACGACGTGACTACGAGGGCGAACGAGCCGTAAAAGAGAACATCCCACAGGAATGCGCGTCGCCCAGCCACGGCAGGCTGCTGCGGATGAAAGGAAACATCAATGAGAGCGTGGCGAAACGCAAAGTGCACAACCGCGACCAACGCATAAAGCGCAGCCAATGCAGCGACTTCCTGCGGCGTGACCGTGAGGATAGAGCCGATCAGCAGTTGCTTAATGTGCTCGGCACCTTGCGGCGCTCTGTCAAGCGCGATAACGCCGAGCGAAGCTGACACTGCGTACACGATGCCGATGACGGCTTCCTGCTGGATGCTGCGTTCATAACCACGCGCAAGAGCAAAGAGCACTGCTCCGGCGAGCGCAAATGCGAGGGCGTACCAGTAGGCGGCTTCACTCTGGACGCTGTGGCCGGCAAAGATGGCGACTGTCAGACCTAGCGCAGCCACCTGCGCGAGCGACAGATCGACGAACACGACGCCGCGCGCGAGTACGTGCAATCCGAACCACGCATGAATCGCCGTGAGAACGAGTCCCGCGACAAGAGGCCACAGCAGCAGCTCCGTCACGGTCCGGCCCGCTTCAGCGCCTCGACGAGTCTCGCGACGTTCTGGTCGAACAGCTGAATGTAGTCGTCGCCTGAAGGAAACAGCGTCACTGCGTGCGCACCGCTCTTGATGGCGATCTGGCGTACCAGCGACGGGTTCGAGTGCGGATCTGCGATCAGAATCTTCACACCAGCTTCACGCATGCGCTGGAAGAGCGCGGCAAGCTCGGCCGGCGAAGGCGGCACACCAGGTTGTGGCTCTGCAGCCGCGACGATCTGCAGACCGAAGCTGCTCTGCGAAGTACGACCAGCTGTCGTGCACCACTACCATCTTCGCGCCGCGAAATGGCGCGAGCATTTTCTTCCAACCCTCGATTTTCGTATCCAGCGCATCGATGAACGCACTTCTGTTCGTCTCGAACAGAAGTGCATCCTGCGGGCTGAGCTTGACGAGCGCGTCGCGGATGCGCGGCTGTGATCGGAGCGGCATTGGTGGGGTCGAGCCAGTAATGCGTATTGCCGAAAGCGTGGACGTGAGCTCGGCGCTCGACGCGCAAACGCGGCATCTGCGTCTGGATCAGACGAGCACTGCGCGAAGCATCGACGATGACTACGCTGTCCGGTAGCCGCAGCTTCGCGAGCCATGGTTCGTGGTCGAGGCCGACGCGGACGAGTAGTTCTGCGTTACGCGCGCGGGCGAGCGACGCCGGCTTCAGTTCGATAGCATGAGGATCTTGCTCCGGCGCGGCGAGGCTCTCGACATCGACGCGCGCCCCGCCGACCGCCTCGACCAGTGATTTCAGGTCCGCCGACGTCGTGACGACGCGCAGCTTCTGCTGTGAGACGACGTGTCCCGGCGCCGCCGCCAAGGCGAGCGCCAGGAGCAACGCCCGCAACACTACGAGCGCTTCTGACCGGTGAAGATCGACTTCGGGATCATGCAATGCACGCCCTTGCGCACGTCGACGACTTGCGAGACGCGACAGTCAGCGGCCATCGACACCAACGCGTACGCTTCATAGCGCGTCATCGGCACCATTTTCTGATTTGCGAGCCAGTCCACTGCTTCGCGCGTGGCGTTGACCATCGCGACGTTCAGATCCTCATTCAGGCCCACGCTAATCCAATGCGTGCGGGTCTCGATGAATGGCCATTCGAGTTTCAGATCCTTCCTGACGATCGGCTGAATGCGGATCTCCTTGAATGAGCACTCGAGCGCGGTCAGGTTGACCTCTCCGTTGCCCTGGCGGCAATGTGAATCGCCGGTCCAGATGAGCCCGCCCTTCAGAAACACCGGAATGAAGATCGTCGTGCCTTCCTGCATCTCGTTGATGTCCATGTTCGAGCCGTTCTTCCACGGGCGCAGCGTCGACACCGGGGCCATCGGGTCATCCTTCACACCGCCCTTGCGCGGCGACGGATCGTTCGGGTCGATGCCGACAGCGAACGTTCCGGGGAACGGCTGCAGGTCGAGCGTGATACCGGGTTTGAACTCGGCGGTGCGCTTCTGCAGGTCCAGCGGGAAGAACCGGATAAAGCCATCGGGCATCTCGGAAGCGAGCGCACCGATGGTTGGAAAGTCTTTGCCCGGCAGGTTGAAGTTGACCGCGAAAGGCTTCGGCTCGATCCTGAGGATGCGGATCTCGAGCACGTCGCCCGGCTCGGCGCCGTTCACGAAGATCGGTCCCGTCACGGAGTGCGGGCCTCCGCCCGGATTCGCCTTCCGCAGCTCCACTACCTGGTCCATCGTGATGCCCGGCTGAATCTTGTCGTGCGAGTGCATCATCGTCTCGATGGAGATCGTGTCGCCCGAATTAACGGTGAGCTTGGGTGCCTCCTTGGGATCGAGCCAACCCCACTGCACGGTGTCGAGCGTCGCGGCCAGAGTGTGGTGCTTGCCGGCCGGAACGCGTGACGCCCAGTCGTGGTTTCCTCTTGGTGCTGCGGACTGCTGTGCGACAACTGTGCCACCGGCTATCGCAGCAACAACCGCAGCAACGATAAGACTGCGCTTCGTAGAAATCATGGGAGCCTCCTCGCTTGTCGGGCAAAGCGATAGTGAGCGGCGCTAGGACCGCTAGTCAAGCTTCCCTGTGTGCTTTGCTCGCTTTATGTCAGCACTCAGTGCCAATCACTGGCGTTGCGCTCCGTCGTACCACGCGACTCGTCGTGCGCCGAGAGCGGACGAGCAACTCGCTTGACCCGGGCTGGGGCTATATCTCGGTGTACAGAGCACGCAACTCTGCAAGCCGCTGCCGAGGTAGTCCGGCCAGTACCGCAGCCCGTTGCGCGCTGGCATGCTCTTCTGCCAATTCGCCAATAGTCCGTACCGCAGCATCTACCAGAATGGACACGTGAGTTGCAAGCGGATTCAACGCATTCTGTGTTTGTATCGTATTCGCCATAGGGGGCCTCCAAGACAGCAGCACACTGTCTATCTCCCATACGGGTTATTCCGGTAGAAACGGACATTGCATTGCGCCACGCTGGATGGCCAGGCGCCGGGACGGGTAATTGACCGCGGTCAATTACCCGTCCCGGAATTTCGGACGATGATTCGTGTCTAGGCACCCGTACCGCAGCAAGCGGCGAAGAGTGTTCATAAATCGAAATGGGAGACGTAATGACCAAATATTCACCAACGACACTGAAGCGCGTCCTGTTCGCGCTGACGGCGGGAACCTTCGCAGCGGCAGCACCTGTCGCATTTGCAGCGTGGGAACCGACGAAGCCCGTAGAGTTTGTGGTGCCGGCCGGAACTGGTGGCGGGGCCGATCAGATGGCGCGCTTGCTGCAAGGCGTGATCAGCAAAAACAACCTGATGAAGCAGCCGCTGATCGTCGTCAACAAATCCGGCGGCGCGGGTGCGGAAGGTTTTCTTGCGGTCAAGGAAGCAAAAGGTGATCCGCACAAAATCATCATCACGCTTTCCAACCTGTTCACTACGCCGCTTGCCACCGGCGTGCCATTTAACTGGAAGGACTTGACACCGGTCGCGATGCTGGCACTCGACCAGTTCGTGCTGTGGGTCAATGCCGACACGCCGTACAAGAACGCGAAAGAGTATCTCGACGCGGTTAAGGCCGGCGGCCCCAACAAGTTCAAGATGGGTGGCACGGGCTCGAAACAGGAAGACCAGATCATCACGGTCGCTATCGAAAAAGCGCTCGGCGTGAAGTTCATCTACGTACCGTTCAAAGGCGGCGGTGACGTCGCGGTGCAACTGGTCGGCAAACACGTCGACTCGACCGTCAACAATCCGATCGAGGCAGTTGCGCAGTGGCGCGGCGGTGCGCTTCGCCCGCTGTGCGTGTTCGATGACGATCGCATGCCATATAAGAACAAGGTCACCGACACGATGTCGTGGAACGACATCCCGCCATGCAAGCAGGCTGGCGTCAACGTCGATTACCTGATGCTGCGCGGGATCTTCATGCCCGCCGGCGCGACCAAAGAGCAAGTCGACTACTACGTCGACGTATTCAAGAAAGTGCGCGAAACACCGGAGTGGAAAAAGTTCATGGAGGAAGGCGCGTTCAACACGACCTTCATGAGCGGCCCCGAATATGCGAGTTGGGTCGAGAAAGCCGAAACCACCCACCGCGAGTTGATGCGCGAGGCGGGGTTCCTAGCCAAGCCGTAACTCCAAATGAAGACCGCGCTGATTCAGGCGCGGTTTTCTCATTGACGCTTCAGCCGTATCACGCACTGCGATGACAGCCAAGTTCAATCAGTCCGATGGTGAGCAGCAAGCGCCCGACGTGGGTCGAAGCACGGGTATTTCGATGCGCGCTGCCAGCGCCACAGTTGCCGGTTTGTTGTTTCTCGTCGGCGCGCTCGTCGTATTCGACAGCTACCGACTCGGGTCCAAATGGGGCAGCGATGGTCCACAGTCGGGATACTTTCCTTTTTACATCGGCCTCTTAATCTGCGTCTCCAGCCTGGTCACCCTGCTGCAGACACTGCTCGAGAAGTCAGGTGGCAAGCTCTTCGTTACCTGGGGTCGGCTGAAGCTGGTGCTGACGGTGTTGCTCCCCGCGGTCGTTTACGTGCTCGCAGTGCGATACGTCGGCCTATACGTTGCTTCCACGATCTATATCACTGTGTTCATGGTCTGGCTCGGCAAGTATTCGTGGTTCAAGGGCATTGCCGTCGCCTTGGCTGTCAACATCTGCCTGTTCTTGATGTTCGAAGTGTGGTTCAAGGTGCCGTTGTTCAAAGGCTCGCTCGACCCACTGCACTTCCTCGGCTATTGATCGCGGCGGGCTCCAACACTTTTCGGCGGGCAAGAATTGGAAGAAATCAACGCACTTTTTCACGGGTTCTCGGTGGTGCTGACGCCGTTCAACCTGATGTTGATGATGATCGGCATCGTTCTCGGCGTGATCATCGGCGTGCTGCCAGGGACTCGGCGGCGCCAACGGGGTTGCGATCCTGCTACCGCTCACGTTCTCGATGCCGCCGACGTCGGCCATCATCATGCTTTCATGCATCTACTGGGGCGCTCTGTTCGGAGGCGCCATCACGTCGATCCTGTTCAATATCCCAGGCGAGCCTTGGTCGGTGGCCACTACGTTTGACGGCTACCCAATGGCGCAGCAGGGGCGCGCCGGCGAAGCGTTAACTGCCGCGTTCACTTCATCTTTTGTGGGCGCGTTTGTCGCGGTCGTGATGATCACGTTCCTTGCGCCGCTGGTAGCCAAATTCGCTTTGCAGTTCGGCCCGCCCGAGTTCTTCGCGGTCTACTTGCTGACTTTCTGCAGCTTTATTGGTATGGGAAAGGGTTCGCCGTGGAAGACGCTGACGTCGATGATGCTGGGGTTCGCACTCGCGGCGGTCGGCATGGACACCATCACCGGCGGGTTGCGGATGACCTTCGGTTTTACCGAGTTGATCCGCGGCTTCGACTTCCTGATCGCAGTCATCGGCCTGTTCGGAATCGGCGAGATCCTGCTGACGATGGAAGAGGGTTTGTCGTTTTCCGGAAAAAAAGCGACCATCAATCTCAAAGTGGTGATGCAGACTTGGGCCAAGCTGCCTCAGTACTGGCTGACTTCGCTGAAGAGCTGCCTGATTGGCTGCTGGATGGGTATCACACCCGGTGGTGCCACCCCGGCGTCATTCATGAGCTACGGGGTCGCCAAGCGCACATCGCGCGAAGGCCACAAGTTCGGCAGCGGTCAGATCGAAGGCGTGATCGCGCCTGAAACCGCAGCGCACGCCGCGGGCACCTCGGCGCTGTTGCCGATGCTGACGCTCGGCATCCCGGGCTCGCCTACCGCGGCCGTGCTGCTTGGAGGTCTGCTGATCTGGGGTTTGCAGCCAGGACCACTGTTGTTCGTTGAGCAGAAAGATTTCGTATGGGGTCTGATCGCCAGCATGTATCTGGGCAACATCGCCGGGCTGATCATCGTGCTCACCTGCGTGCCGCTTTTCGCCGCCATCCTGCGCGTGCCATTTTCGATCATCGCGCCAATCATCATCGTGATCTGCGCGATCGGCGCTTACACCGTTCACAACGCGATGCTCGACATCTGGTACATGCTGTTGTTCGGCGTCATCGGGTACGTGTTCAAGAAGCTCGACTATCCGCTGGCGCCGCTGGTGTTGGCGCTGGTGCTCGGCGATCGCGCCGAAGACTCATTTCGCCAGTCGATGTTGATCGCTCAGGGTGACCTTCGCGTGTTCTTTTCAAACTGGCTCGTCGGCAGCATCACAGCGCTAGCGCTGCTGATGCTGTTCTGGCCGTTAATCGGGCGCAGTCTCGCCCGCGTGCGCACGATGCGCCCTGCCTAGCCGCGACAGCGTCTCGGCTGAAAGATTCAGATACGACGCAAGTTCTTTCTGCGGAACGCGGTCCGCCAGTTCGGCGTGTTTTCGCATAAAGCGAAGCACGCGTCCCGGCGCGTCGAGTAGATGCAACGTGATCGTGTGCGCCATGATCTCGCTCATCAGATGCATCACTTCGAACTCGAACACCTGCTTCAGGTCCGGATGCCGGTCGAGAAAAGCCGCCCACTGCGGCAACGGCAACTTCGCGACACGAGCTTTCGTCACCGTCATGATGCTGTACGGCGCCGGTGTATTGAGCCTCCATGCGGCGTAGCTTGTTTCCATCGCACCGGCGTCGGCGAAACGCAAAATCATTTCCCTGCCCTGTTTGTTTGCGACGACACGTTTCAATATTCCGTCGAGCAGAAAATACTGCTCCATATCGAGCGCGCCCTGCCGAATCAAACATTCGCCCTTATGGCAATCGACCACAGACAACAGAGGTTCAAGTTCCGCCATTGCACTCGCCTTCATCTGCTTGAGAACAACGTTCTCACTCAGCTGGGCACGAAGCCTCACACTTTCGGGATGGTTTGCAACGAGATTCATGGAGCGCATCGGTAGCAGGTTCAGGTCAAGCCTGACAGCCCGACTCTTGACGCGGGAAATTGACACGGGTCAATGACCCCGCTTCGGCCAATACTATAGGATGAATTTTCGTAATCCGCCCCTAAGCCAATGTGTTGCCCACCGCTGAGCGTCGCACGTTCTGTCGGTCGAACGGGCTGTGCACAGGCGATGCAGGCAGATGACAAAGCACACCGCGGACCATCAACGGGAACGAACCATGTCTTCAGTCATCGCAGCCAAGTCACCCGTAACGATCGCCGACGAAACGCCAAAAGTCGCCGGTGGCGATGTCAACGCGCAGTTGCAGGAGATCGACGGCTTTCAGTTGGTCATCGATGCCCTCAAGCTGAACGGCATCGATACAACCTTCGGTCTGCCTGGCATCCCAATTACCGATCTCACGCGCAAGCTGCAGCGTGCCGGACTGCGCGTGATCTCCTTCCGCCATGAGCAAAACGCGGGTTATGCCGCTTCCATCGCCGGCTTCATGACGGGCAAACCGGGTATCTGCCTCACGGTGTCCGCCCCCGGGTTTCTGAACGGACTGACTGCGCTCGCGAATGCCACCACCAACTGCTTTCCGATGATCCTTATCAGCGGCTCCAGCGAGCGCGAGATCGTCGATTTGCAGCAAGGCGACTACGAGGAGATGGACCAGCTCGCCATCGCCAGGCCGCACGCCAAAGCTGCGTTCCGCGTGCTGCACGCCGAGGACATCGGCGTGGGCGTGGCGCGGGCGATCCGCGCCTCAGTCTCGGGGCGTCCGGGCGGCGTCTATCTCGACCTGCCGGCCAAGCTGTTCCCGCAGACGATCGGCGCGGAAGCAGGAAGGCAGTCGCTGATCAAAGTCGTCGATCCCGCGCCACGCCAGATCCCGGCGCCGGACGCCGTGCAGCGCGCTCTCGATCTGCTCAGGAGCGCCCAGCGCCCGCTGATCATTCTCGGCAAGGGCGCGGCGTACGCGCAGGCCGATGCGGATATTCGCGCGCTGGTGGAAGGAACCGGCATCCCCTACCTGCCAATGTCGATGGCCAAGGGCCTGCTGCCCGACACACACGAGCAGTGCGCCTCCGCAGCGCGCTCGTACGTGTTGCCCGAGGCCGACGTCGTGATGCTGATCGGTGCGCGGCTCAACTGGCTGCTTTCGCAAGGCAAGGGCAAGACGTGGGGCGGCAAGAGCGCCAAGGAATGGGGTGGGCAGAAGTTTGTTCAAATCGACATCTCGCCACAGGAAGCGGACAGCAACGTCCGAATCGATGCGCCGGTCGTCGGCGATATCGGTTCGTGCGTCTCGGCCATGCTCGGCGCCCTGGGTTCGAATTGGCCCAAACCACGCGCCGAGTGGCTCGGCGCGATCGCGGAGCGCAAGACCAAGAACGTCGCGAAGATGGGCGAGTCGCTCGCCCAGAATCCGACACCGATGAACTTTCACAGCGCGCTCAACGTCGTGCGCGACATCGTCAAGGCGAATCCGGATGCCATCCTTGTAAACGAGGGTGCGAATGCGCTCGACTTCACGCGCAGCATCGTCGACATGTACAAACCGCGCAAGCGCCTCGACGTCGGCACATGGGGCGTGATGGGCATCGGCATGGGCTTTGCGGTGGGCGCGGCCGTGGTCAGCGGCGAGCAGGTGATCGCAATAGAGGGCGACAGCGCCTTCGGTTTCTCCGGCATGGAATGCGAGACGATCTGCCGATACAACCTGCCGGTCTGCGTCGTAATCATGAACAACAACGGCGTCTATCGTGGCGACGAAGTGAATCGCGAGCGGAGGACAGGATCCATCGCCCCTGGTGTTCGTCAAGGGTGCGCATTACGAGAAACTGATGGAGGCCTTTGGTGGCGTGGGTGTGATGGCCACGACTCCCGCCGAGCTTCGCAACGCGATGGAAGAAGCGATCCGCTCGCGCAAGCCGACGCTGATCAACGCGGTCATCGACGAAAAGGCGGGCACTGAAAGCGGCCGCATCACCAGTCTCAATCCCGCCGCGAAGAAGAAATCGTGACGAATGTATAGGGGACGGTAATGGGCAAGGCATTGGACGGCGTTCGCATCCTGGACTTCACCCACGTCCAGTCCGGGCCGACGTGCACGCAACTGCTCGCCTGGCTCGGCGCCGACGTGATCAAGGTCGAGCGCGCCGGCGAAGGCGACATCACGCGCGGCCAACTACGCGACATTCCGGGCGTGGACAGCCTCTATTTCACGATGCTGAACGGCAACAAGCGCTCGATCACGATCGACGCTAAGAAGCCCAAGGGCAAGCAGGTGCTCGAGGCGCTCGTGAAGAAATGTGACGTGCTGGTCGAGAATTTCGCGCCCGGAGCGCTCGACCGCATGGGGCTTACCTGGGAGCACATCCAGAAGCTCAACCCGCGCATGATCGTCGCGTCGGTGAAAGGCTTCGGTCCAGGTCCGTACGAGGATTGCAAGGTGTACGAGAACGTCGCGCAATGCGCCGGCGGATCGGCGTCGACTACGGGCTTCGACGACGGCCCGCCGCTCGTCACCGGCGCGCAGATCGGCGATTCAGGCACGGGATTGCATCTCGCACTCGGCATCGTCGCAGCGCTCTATCAGCGCAATACGACGGGACGCGGCCAGAAAGTGCTCGCGGCGATGCAGGACGGCGTGCTCAATCTCTGCCGCGTGAAGTTGCGCGATCAGCAGCGCCTCGATCGCACGCATGTGATGGAAGAGTATCCGCAGTATCCGAACGGCACTTTCGGCGACGCCGTGCCGCGCGCCGGCAATGCGTCGGGCGGCGGCCAGCCCGGCTGGATCCTCAAGTGCAAGGGTTGGGAGACCGACCCCAACGCTTACATCTACTTCATCACGCAGGCGCCGGTGTGGAAGGACATCTGCGAGGTGATCGGGCGGCCGGAGTGGCTCGAGGACCCGCGCTACGCCACGCCGAAGGGTCGATTGCCGCATCTGATGGAAATCTTCGGCGAGATCGAGAAGTGGACCATGACCAAGACCAAGTTCGAGGCCATGGACATGCTCAACAAGCACGACATTCCGTGCGGGCCGATCCTGTCGATGAAGGAGATCGCCGATGAGCCATCGCTGCGCAAGACGGGAACGGTTGTCGAAGTCGATCACCCGAAGCGCGGCAAATATCTGACCGTCGGCAACCCGATCAAGATGTCCGACAGCCCAACCGAGGTCACGCGCTCGCCTCTGCTGGGCGAGCACACCGAGGAAGTGCTGACGGAACTCGGCTACAGCCGCGGCGACATTGACGCGTTGCGCGCCGACGGCGCCATCTAAATCTGCGACAAGGAACCACACATGGCTTACGACAAGACGAAAGTTCGCAAAATCCTCGACGCGGCCAAAGCCGCGGGGCGTACCTCGCTGACTGCGCCGGAAGGCAAGGAAGTGTGCGACGCCTACGGCATCCCTGTGCCAAAGGAAGGGGTCGCGACGTCAGCCGCGGAAGCGGCAAAGCTCGCGTCGGGCATGGGCTTTCCAGTCGTGCTGAAGATCGTCTCGCCGGAAATCCTGCACAAGACGGAAGCCGGCGGCGTCATTGTTGGCGTGAAGAGCGCGCAAGAGGCCGAGCAGGGCTTCGCCACCATCATGGCGAACGCCAAGAAGTACGACGCGAAAGCGAATCTTCTCGGCGTGCAAGTGCAGCAGATGCTCGCCGGCGGTCAGGAAGTGATCATCGGCGCAGTCACTGATCCTTCGTTTGGCAAGCTGGTCGCGTTCGGCCTGGGCGGAATTCTGGTCGAGGTCTTAAAGGACATCACGTTCCGCTTGGCACCGGCGACACGCGAAGACGCGCTGTCGATGCTCGACGGTATCGCAGCGGCCGAAGTCCTTAAAGGTGTGCGCGGCGCCCCTGCGGTTGACCGCAATGCACTCGCTTCGCTGATCCAGAACGTCTCGCAGCTGATCACCGATTTCCCTGAGATCTCGGAGATGGATCTGAATCCGGTGTTCGCCACCAAGAGTGGTGCGACCGCGGCCGACGTGCGCATCGTGGTCGACTGGAACCCGCCCGAGCCGCGGTATCGCCCGAAGCACGACGACATCGTGCGCGACATGAACCGCATCATGAAGCCCGACGCAGTCGCGGTGATCGGCGCATCAGGCGAGACCGGCAAGATCGGCAACTCGGTCATGAAGAACCTGATCAATGGCGGTTACAAGGGAAAGATTTATCCGATCAATCCGTCCGCCGACGAGATCATGGGAATGAAGGCGTACAAGAGCGTGAAGGACGTGCCGGGCGACATCGACGTCGCCGTGTTCGCGATTCCCGCCAAATTCGTCGCCGCCGCACTGGTCGAATGCGGGGAGAAGAAAATTCCGGGTGCGGTGCTGATTCCATCCGGATTTGCCGAGACAGGCAATGTCGAGGGGCAAAAGGAAATTCAGCAGATCGGGCGCAAATACGGTGTGCGATTAATGGGGCCGAATATCTACGGCTTCTATTACACGTGGAAAAACCTGTGCGCGACGTTCTGCACTGCATATGACGTCAAGGGCCATGCGGCGCTGTCGTCGCAGTCAGGCGGCATCGGCATGGCGATCATCGGTTTTTCACGTTCGGCGAAAATGGGGGTATCCGCAATCGTTGGCCTGGGCAACAAGTCCGACATCGACGAAGACGATCTGCTCACATTCTTCGAGCAGGACGACAACACGACGATCATCGCGCAGCACTGTGAGGACTTGAAAGACGGCCGCGCGTTTGCCGAAGTCGCGAAGCGCGTGTCGAAGAAGAAACCGATCGTCATGCTGAAGGCGGGACGCACCAGCATGGGGGCGCGTGCGGCGAGTTCGCACACCGGCGCGCTCGCCGGCAACGACAAGATCTACGAGGACGTGCTGAAGCAATCAGGCGTGATCCGCGCGCGCAGCTTGCGTGACCTGCTCGAGTTCGCGCGCGCGATTCCAATCCTGCCCACCCCCAAGGGCGAGAACGTGCTCATCATCACCGGCGCGGGGGGCTCCGGCGTGCTGCTTTCAGATGCCTGCGTCGACAACGGCCTGTCTCTGATGGCAATGCCCGCCGATCTCGATGCCGCGTTCCGAAAGTTCATCCCGCCCTTCGGTGCCGCGGGCAACCCCGTCGACATCACCGGCGGCGAGCCGCCGAAGACCTACCAGAACACGGTCAAGCTCGGCCTCGAAGATCCGCGCATCCATGCGCTGATTCTCGGCTACTGGCACACGATCGTCACTCCACCGATGGTGTTCGCAGCCAAGATGGTCGAGATCGTCGACGAGATGCGAGCCAAAGGCATCGAGAAGCCGATCGTGGTTTCGCTTGCGGGCGACGTCGAAGTGGAAGAAGCGGCAGAGCATCTTTTTGCCCACGGCATTCCGGCGTATCCGTACACCACCGAAACTCCAGTCGCGGTGCTCGGGGCCAAGTACAAGTGGGCGCGCGGAGCCGGTGCGATGCCAAAGGCGGCAGCTGTCGACTCGCCGACCCGATAGTCACCTTGCGCAGCTAGTTACTTGCGCTTTACTGGCGCTTGGTACGCGTCGTCTCAGCGGGCGGACTTCGTCGTTCGTTCGCCTGCGTTCTTTTCCTGCTGCGGTTCATCCGCCGGCAGGTACATGGCGCGCAATTCGGCCACGCTCTGGCGAGGCGAAGCCGCTTTCTCAGCCGCGCGCAGCGCCAGTGCCTGCTCCTCCGCGATCACACGCGCGACGGCGCTGATCGTGGCAATGGCTCCGTTTCGGGTCGGGAGGTAGGTCTGTTTCCAGCGCAGTGTGTGGGCCATCGTGGTCTCCGGATCTTGCGCGAAATTGCGCCCTCTACTTCCCAATCGAAAACGGGCGGGAAAAGACGACACCGAGCGCGGTTAACTCCTGTAGCCGATGTTCGACTGTTCGAGCCTCAGCCACAGCGGTATCCGCCGCATGTTGGGTGCGGAATATTCACGCCGCTGCTGACAGCCGGCGGCGCAGCTAGACTCACAGCACATGAGCTCAAATCAGTTGTCGCCGCAGGTTGCGGGTGCGATCACGATCGCGCTGTTCGTCGGCCTCGGAATTTTTGTCTATCCGTGGCTTCTGGCGCGGCCGTACGGCCGGTGGGCCGTTGGACTGTTGACCGTGTTGCTTGGCGTGCTTTTTGTCGCCTTTCAACTCGGTACTTCCGGTAGCGGCTCAAGTCTTTATTCACTCGTGCTGGCGGCCGCGTGGGCGTCCGGCCCCGTCGTGGCCGGCGTTATTGTTTGGCGAATTCAGCGAAAAAGCGCACACGGAAGCCCAGACTGATGAAGTTCAGATTGAGCCCATCAGAGCTCATCGCGCTGATTGCCGCCACTCTTGCGCTTATGAGCCTGCCGCTTGCAGCGCAGTCACTGGATCAGTTGAGCGGACGTGACGCGACGGCGGGACTCAAAGCAGCGCTCGACAAAGGGGCCGCTGCCGCAGTAGCTAGCCTCGGCCGGACCGACGGATTCTGGGCCAATCCGAAAGTAAGAATCCCGCTGCCCGAGCAACTGCAACGAGCACGCAGTACGCTCAGGCTGCTGGGCAAGGGCGATGAGGTCGATGCGCTCGAACTCGCCGTCAATCGCGCTGCCGAGCAAGCGGTGCCGCAAGCCAAAACGCTGCTGACCAATGCGGTGAAATCGATGAGCGTCGACGACGCGAAGCAGATCCTGCGCGGCGGCGATGACTCAGTCACACAATTTTTCAAGTCGAAGACCGCGCCGCAGTTGTCCGAGCGGTTTCTTCCGATCGTTCGTCAAGTTACTGAAAGGAGTGGATTGGCGCAGCAGTACAACGCGCTCGCTGGCCAGGGCGCAGCGTTCGGTTTGGTCAAGCCCGAGCAGGCAACGGTCGAGCGCTATGTGACGCAGAAGGCACTCGACGGGCTGTACACGATGATCGCCGAAGAGGAAAAAAAGATCCGCGCAAATCCGTTGGCCGCTGGCAGCGACATCATTCGGCGGGTGTTCGGGGCACTCAATTAGCCATGGGCTACTGGCTGATGAAATCCGAGCCTGACGAGTGCTCGATCGACGATGCACTCGCGGCGCCCCGAGCGACCGTGCCATGGACCGGAGTGCGCGGCTACCAGGCGCGCAATTTCATGCGCGACGGCATGAAACCGGGCGACGGCGTTTTTTTCTACCACTCGAGTTGCGAAGAGCCCGGCATCGTCGGACTGGCCGAGGTCGCAGGCGAGCCCTATGCGGATCCGACACAGTTCGATCGCAAGAGCAAGTACTACGATGCAGCCTCGAAGCGCGACACTCCCCGCTGGACGCTGGTCGATATCAAGGCGCTGCAGAAAACCCGTCTCGTGCCCCTTGCGGAGTTGCGCGAACACCCTGCTCTGGCCGACATGATCGTTCTCAGACGCGCCAACCGGTTGTCGATTACACCGGTGACTGCCAGCGAATGGCGCTACATCACGACGCGATTGCTAAAGGCCTGATGAATTGGGTGCTCATCAGTCTGCGTAAGGCGATCAGTTGGCCGGATTGTGCGGACACGCGATAATTGGCTCAGAACAAAGCGCCCAGAGCAGGAGCCATGACCACAGAACAAATGATCGGCGCCATCGGCGACCCGATGGTGAGAGAGATCGCAATGCGCGGCCAGACCCGAACGTTTCCGAAGAACGCCGTCATCATCAACGAAGGTGATCGGGGCGACTCGCTATTCGTCATCCTGGCGGGCAAGGTCAAGGTCTACGTCTCGGATGACGACGGGCGCGAGATGATTCTCGACATTTACGGCGCGGGCGACTATGTCGGCGAGATGTCACTCGATGGGCGACCCCGCTCGGCATCAGTGATGACACTGGAGCCCACGACGTGCGCAGTCGTCATGCGCGAGGAATTGCGCGCAGCCATCGCCCAAAATCCGGACGTCGCGATGACTCTGATCAGTACCTTGATCGACCGCGCACGCATCGCCACCGACAACGTGAAGAACCTCGCGCTGATGGACGTCTACGGGCGCGTAGCGCGGCTGCTGCTGTCACTTGCCAAGGACGAAGGCGGCAAGCTGGTGGTGCCAGAGAAAATGACGCAGCAGGACATCGCGGACCGAGTCGGTGCCTCGCGCGACATGATCAGCCGCATCTTCAAAGACCTGACGATCGGCGGTTATGTGACGATCGAAAATCGGCAAATCACGATCAACAGAAAGCCTCCTTCCCGCTGGTAATTCGGGTCTTATTGCGCCGGTTGTGAATATTCGGCGGCGGCGGCATGTAACCGTCGGCTGCGCCGGCGCTCCCCAGGCTCTAACGTTCGTTCATTCCTGCAGTGCGGGGGCAACCCAGGAGCGAACATGTCGAATACGACGACTTATCTGACCGGAGCGTCACGATGATCCCGGCTGGCTTATTGACCACCGGCATGCGCAATACCGACGAAATTATCGTCGTTCCGCACGACGCAGCGTGGCCGGCTCGATTCCGGATCGAGTCCCAGTTACTGCACGTTGCACTCAGCGAACTGAAACCCGCCATCGAGCATATCGGCAGTACTGCCGTGCCTGGACTTGCCGCCAAGCCGATCATCGACATGCTGGTGGGCGTCGAGTCGCTTGCGGCATTCGAAACACAGGCAAAACGGTTGGCCGTGTTCGGCTACCAGTACATCCCAGAGTACGAGCGCGCGTTACCCGATCGCCGATTCTTCAAGCGCGTCGTCAATGGTGTGCGGACGCATCACGTGCACGTGGTCGAAAAAAACGGCGTGTACTGGAAGCGATACATGAAGTTTCGCAACAGCTTGCGCGACGACACGTGGCTTGCTGCCCGATATGCTGAAGTCAAGCGCCGGCTCGCTGCGCGTTACTCGTTCGACCGCGACGCCTACACCAACGGCAAGACTGGATTTATAGAGGCCGTGCTGGCGATGCCGCCGCGTGGCTCGAAAAGCGTCCCGATGGCACGGCCGCAGTTTGGTTTTACTTCGCCGCAACAGGCGCGGATCGCGCCTTGAACGATTCTTTGTAGCGGTCGCGCAAGACGTTTTTTTGCACTTTACCCATCGCGTTGCGTGGCAAATCGCCGACAACAAATATGCGCTTGGGCACTTTGTAGTTGGCAATGCGACCCTTCAACGCATCAATGATCGAAGTAGCGCTGAGGGCCGCGTTGGCCACGACGACGGCAATCACTGCTTCGCCGAAGTCAGCATGCGGGACACCAACCACCGCCGATTCGACGACATCGTCCATCTCATCTATGTAGCCCTCGATTTCCTTCGGATACACGTTGTAGCCGCCCGAAATGATTAAGTCTTTCGAGCGTCCGACCAGTGTCAGATATCGATCCGGCACATCTTTCCCGCCAAAGTGGCCGACGTCGCCGGTGCGAAACCAGCCATCCGCGGTGAATTCTTCCTTCGTCTTGTCCGGCATCCGCCAGTAACCACCAAACACGCCCGGCCCGTTAACCTGCACCGCGCCAATCTCGCCTACCTTGCACTGCGCCCCGTCCTCGCTAACGACGCGCACGCCAACACCCGGGAGCGGCACGCCGACGGTGCCGGCGATGCGTTCGCCGTCGGTTTCGAAGTACGGGTTGGAAGCCAGCATCACGGTCTCGGACATGCCGTAGCGTTCGAGAATTCGATGGCCGGTGCGCTGCTCAAATTGCTGATGCGTTTCTGCCAGTAAGGGTGCCGAGCCCGCAACGAAGAGTCGCATCGAGCGGCAATGTTCACGGCCAAAGGCACGGTCGCCCAGCAGCCGCGTGTAGAACGTCGGAACGCCCATCATCACCGTCGAGCGCGGCAGTCGCTCAAGCACCTGTGCGACATCGAACCGCGGCAGCATCAACATTTTTGCACCACCAAAGAAAGCTGCGTGCGACGCCACGAACAGCCCGTGTACATGAAACAGCGGCAGTGCGTGTAACAGCACGTCCTGCATGCCAGTCTTGCGCGCGGCCTTGAACCCCCAAAATTGATCAAGCGTGATCGCGTTGGACGTGAGATTGCGATGCGACAGCATCGCGCCCTTGCTGCGACCGGTGGTGCCAGAGGTGTATAGGATCGCGGCCAGATCGTTCGGGGCACGCGGCACGGCATCGTAGTCAGAAGAAACCTGAGCGGCAGCGGCGAGCAACGTCCCGTCCCGTTGCTCGCCGAGCGTCATTACATGGCGGCAATGTGCCGTCCGCGCAATCGGTTCGATTTCGGCCAACCTTGCTGGGGTACAGACGACGACCGCCGGCTCGGCATCGCGCATGAAGTAATCCAGCTCGCCGCGCTGGTAGGCGGTGTTTAGCGGGACGTAGACCAACCCTGCACGCAACGTCGCTAGATACAGCATCAAGCACTCGGGCGATTTTTCGACTTGCACGGCAACGCGGTCGCCAGGCTTCAGCTTCAGCGAATCCAGCCAATTCGCGATGCAGCCGCTCGCAAGATGCATGTCGCGCCAGCTGTACGTCAACCCGTCGAGTGTTTCGATGCAGACGCTATCTAGATCGCTTGGATAGCGGCGCTCGATCGCCGCATAGACGTTCGCGTTCGAGGTCATCGAACTATTCACTTGCCGAGAAAATTCGGCGGGCGTTTGGCGAGAAATGCGCGCACGCCCTCGTGGTAATCGTGCGAATCGAGAAACGCGAAGCTCTCGTCGAGCTCCTGCTGCGTGTAATCGAGGCCGCGCGACTGGAAGCGGCGAATGTTGGCCTTGTTCTGGCGTGCGGCCAGTGGCGAGCCGGCGGCGACGTGCGCAATGCAACGCTGCAATTCGGATTCGAACAATGCGGCTGGCACTACGCGCGTAACTAGACGGCGGATCTCCGCTTCGTCGGCCGACAGGATGCGGCTTTCGAGCAGCATTTCGGCAGCAACCGCAGGGCCCACCAGACGCAGCAGCGGCACCAACTCAGGCAGCGCCAGTGGAAATCCCAGGCGCCCAATCGGCACACCAAAGCGGGCTGTATCGGCCGCAAGTCTTATGTCGCACAACGATGCGATTTCGAGTCCGCCTCCGACGCACACGCCTTCGATGGCGGCGATCAATGGCGCCGGACACCGATCGATCGCAGATAGCGCGTTACCGATGGTCTCGAGGTGGTACTGGCGCCCGCTCGAGGGATCGTGCCGTACGCGATCGAATTCCTCGATATCGGCGCCCGCAGCGAAGTTGGCGCCGGCGCCGCGGATCACTATGACGCGCAGTGACTCTGCATCACCGATTTCGTTGAACACGCGCGCCAGCCCCTGCCACATCTCGACGCTGACGGCATTCAATTTGCCCGGTGAGTCGAGCGTAACGGTAGCGACGCCACCGTCGATCGAAGCGTCGACCTTGCCCACGGTCTGCGTCAATCCAGTTTCGCGCCGGAAGCCTGCGTTACCTGTGCCCAACGCTTGATCTCGCTCGCGACAAACTTTGCGAACTGATCCTGCGACATCGTCGCCGTATCGGAGCCCTGGCTAGCCCAGATGTCGCGCATCTCGGGGCTGGAGACGGCCTTCACGACCTCGGTGTGCATGCGGTCAAGGATCTCTTTTGGCGTGCCTTTGACCCCGAAGATGCCGTACCACGTTGACACGACATAGTCAGGCATTCCGACCTCTGCGCTGGTCGGCAGATTGGGAAATGCTGGCGAGCGTTTTGGCGACGCGATCGCAAGCGCTTTGATGCGACCCGCGCGAATGTGTTGCGCAGACGAACCAAGGCCATCGAACATCATGTCTACGTTCCCGGCAAGCAGATCATTTAGCGCCGGCCCTGCTCCGCGATAAGGAATGTGAATGATGAACGTCTTGCTTTGAATCTTGAACAGCTCTCCGGCGAGGTGATGCGAAGTTCCGTTGCCTGCCGACGCATAGTTCAACTTGCCCGGATTCTTGCGAACGTAATCGAGAAAATCCTTGAAGTTGTCGGCTTTGATCCGTGCGGGATTGACGACAATAACCTGTGGCGGGTTCGCGATGATCGTCAGCGGCACCAGATCGGTTTCGATGTTGTAGTCGAGCTTCGGATAGAAGCTGGGGGCGATCGTGTGGTGAACCGCACCGATGAAAAAGGTGTACCCGTCAGGC
This sequence comes from uncultured beta proteobacterium, assembly GCA_963791315.1. Classification (GTDB taxonomy): domain Bacteria; phylum Pseudomonadota; class Gammaproteobacteria; order Burkholderiales; family Burkholderiaceae_F; genus JACCZX01. The sequence continues at coordinate 79,536 of CAWBRQ010000002.1, read as the reverse complement.
GGCTGTTTCGCCGCAATCGATGCGCCGACGGTGCCGCCCGCGCCGCCACGATTGTCGATAATCACCGGCCTGCCCAGCTGCTTCGACAGCTGCACCGACAACGGACGCGCAAACGCGTCGGTGCCTCCGCCTGGAGGAAATGGAACGACCAGCGTAATCGGCTTGTTCGGCCATGCCTGCGCGTGAGCCGGCGAAGTTGCCGTGGCAAGCAACGCCATCACGATGGCGAAAAAAACTTTCATGTTGTCTCCTTGACTTTCGAATCGTCAACAGGCCCATCTTCGCGCGGGCCGGCCAGGCACGTCACATCGGACTTATACCAATCGAGCGACCGCTTGCGCATGCACGACGTTGCCGTTCAAAAATCGCTGGTGGTATTCCTCGACCTTGGCGAGATCGTACAGATAGTTGACCATCATCCCGAGCGACTGGCGAACCCCGTTCTTGGACAGGTCGCCGGCCCAATTGACACGCTGCAGCCGCGCGCCGTTACCGAGATGAAATTTCGCGACAGGATCGCCCGCGGCGGCGGGCGACACAAAGCGTAGGAAGATCGACGCGAGGACGAGCAGCGCTTCGCGCTCGCTCCGCGACGCAGTTTGTGGATCGATCGGACCGCTGTCGCGGTTCACTTTGTTCAGCGCAGCCTGCAGCTTTTCCCGCACCGGTTTGAACTCGACCGCCTCCGAATCCACTTGATCCAGCCACCGCACGAAGCCCGGGATCGGCGAAAGCGTGCAAAACCTCCGTATTGACGGAAACTCCGCGTGCAGTCGCTCGGCAACGCGTTTGATCAAGAAGTTTCCGAGCGATACGCCGCGCAGACCCGGCTGGCAGTTGCTGATCGAATAAAACGTCGCAACCTTGAATTGCTTCGGCTCAATCGGGAGCGCCGCCTTCTCGATGAGCGGCGCTATCGCGGCAGGCATTTCCGGAACCAGCGCAATCTCGACAAAAATGAGTGGCTCATCGGGCAGCTGCGGATGAAAGAACGCGAAGCAGCGGCGATCGGGCTGCAAGCGGCGACGTAGATCGTCCCAACCATCGATCGCGTGCACGGCTTCGTGCTGAATGATTTTTTCGAGCAATTGTGCGGGTGAGTTCCAATCGACCTGCTGCATCTCGAGGAATCCCGGATTGAACCAGGACGACAGCAGGTGGAAAAAATCAGCCTCGACGGCGGCCAGTTGCGGACGATCGGGAAGCACGCGCAGCAGTTGTCTGCGCATCTGCACGATCAATGCGGTCCCCCCCGGTGCTCGGTTCAAACGCCGCAGCAACTCTTGACGGGGAGGTTCCGCGACACTGGTGAGATGCATCAGTGTTTGCGCCGTCGGCCCCGCTGCGTAGAGGTGCGCCGCTTCGAGCACATCCTCCGGATTGAGTCCAAGGTCCTGATCGAGGTACTCGAAGAACCTCAACTGCTCCGGTTCGGAAAGATATTGGTACTGCTGAAGTGCAGTTGCCGCATGCACGGCACCGTTGGCCTCGCCGCGTGCCGATAACAATCGGCGGCATGTGCGCAACAACTCGTCTAGCTCGCGCTCGGCCGGCTGCTTGCGCACGTTGCTCCTCGACACATCAGACAACGGCGTTTTTACGCCGCAACAGAACGAAGCAAACAACGCCTATCACGATCATCGGTACCGACAGCCATTGGCCCGCCGACATTCCAAGCGGCATGTAGCCATACAGCGCTTCGGGCTCGCGAAACACTTCGCCGACGATGCGCAACAATCCGTAGAAAATAAGAAACAAGCTGCCGACCGTACCGGGTGCACGCGGCTTGCGCGAGTAAATCCATAGAATCGCAAACAGCGTCACGCCCTCGAGCAGAAACTGATAAATCTGCGACGGATGGCGCGCCAGATGCATCGCCGGCCTGCGGAAACACGACCGCCCACGGTAAAGATGGATCGGCTACACGGCCCCAAAGCTCGCCATTGATGAAATTGCCGATGCGGCCAGCGCCGAGGCCGAGCGGCACCAGTGGCACGACGAAATCGGCAACCCGCAGAAACGACTTGTGGCGCGCGCGTGCAAATAGCGCCATCGCAACGATGACGCCGATGATGCCGCCGTGCGAAGCCATGCCACCCTTCCACACCGCGAAGATGTCGAGCGGATTCGCAAGATAATGCGACAGCGGTCCGTAGAACAACACGTGGCCGAGGCGACCGCCGACGATCGTGCCGATCATTCCGTAGAAAAGCAGATCGTCGACGTCTTGCGATGTCATATCGCGCCACGGCTCTCGCGCGCGCAACTTGCCCAGCACCAGGAACAGCACGAAACCGATCAAGTACATCAATCCGTACCAGCGGATCGCGAGCGGGCCGATCGAGAAAGCGATAGGGATCTAGGTTGTGGACGTAAGGCACTTGGGGCTCACGCAAGAATGCGTGCCCTATTATTGCCGATCATCCCTTTGCTTGATTCATCCAACCGCGATCAGCCCTCATGCCGAACAACGAACGCTCGAAGCACGTCACCCAAGGCGTTGCCCGCTCCGCCAACCGTGCGATGTATTACGCGATGGGCTACAAGGACGAGGATTTCGACAAGCCGATGATCGGCGTGGCCAATGGGCACTCGACGATCACTCCGTGCAACTCGGGTCTTCAGCAGCTGGCGGACGCGGCAATAGCAGAGATCACAAAGTGCGGCGCCAACGCGCAGGTGTTCGGCACTCCGACCGTATCGGACGCGATAAGCATGGGCACCGAGGGGATGAAATACTCGCTGGTGTCTCGCGAAGTCATCGCCGATTCGATCGAAACCTGCGTCCTCGGGCAATGGATGGACGGCGTGCTGGTGATCGGCGGCTGCGACAAGAACATGCCGGGCGGCTTGATGGCAATCGCGCGCTGCAACGTTCCTGCGATCTACGTCTACGGCGGCACCGTGAAACCCGGTCGCTACAACGGCAAGGATCTGACGATCGTCTCGTCGTTCGAAGCGGTCGGCGAATTCACCGCCGGGCGGTTGAGCGAAAAGGACTTCAAAGAGATCGAGCGCCGCTGCGTACCGGGCTCAGGCTCGTGCGGCGGCATGTACACCGCCAACACGATGAGTTCGTCGTTCGAAGCGCTCGGCCTTAGCCTGCTGTACTCGTCGACGATGGCCAATCCGGACGAAGAAAAGGCGAAGAACACCGCTGAAAGCGCACGTGTACTGGTCGACGCGATCAAGAATCAACTGCTGCCGCGCCAGATCATCACGCGCAAGTCGATCGAAAATGCGGTGTCGCTGATCATGGCGGTCGGCGGCTCGACCAACGCAGTGCTGCACTTCCTGGCCATCGCGCACTCAGCCGGTGTCGAATGGACGCTCGACGATTTCGAACGAGTGCGTCGCAAAGTACCGGTACTGGCTGACTTGAAGCCTTCGGGACGCTACGTCGCCACCGATCTGCACAAGGCCGGCGGTATTCCGCAAGTGCTGAAGATACTGCTCGCCAATGGCTTGCTGCACGGAGACTGCATCACGATCACAGGCAAGACGATGGCCGCAGATGCTGGCCGATGTGCCGGCCGAGCCGCGCAGCGACCAGGACGTTATTCGCCCGTTTTCAAATCCGATGTACCCGCATGGGCATCTGGCGGTGCTGAAGGGAAACCTCGCCCCCGAAGGGTGTGTCGCAAAAATCACAGGCCTGAAAAATCCGGCGATTACCGGTCCCGCTCGGGTGTTCGATTCCGAAGAAGCAGCACTGGACGCCATCCTGACCGACCGTATTAAAGCGGGCGACGTGATGGTGATTCGCTACGAGGGCCCGAAAGGCGGACCGGGGATGCGCGAAATGCTGGCGCCCACGTCGGCGCTAATCGGAAAGGGATTGGGCGAGAGCGTCGGGCTCATCACCGACGGCAGATTTTCAGGCGGCACCTGGGGAATGGTGGTTGGCCACGTGGCTCCCGAAGCCTACGTCGGAGGTAATCTGGCGTTGATCAACGAAAACGACTCGATCACCATCGACGCCCACAAGCTGCTGCTGCAGCTTAACGTCGGCGACGACGAAATCGAGCAGGCGCCGTACAGCGTGGAAGCAACCGGCACCGCGCTACACGACGGGCGTGTTGGCCAAGTTTGCGAAGATGGCCTCGACCGCCAGCAAGGGCGCGATCACGGACGAAAAATTGTTTTGACTGAGCTATCTGCGTTTCGAGCCCCTTGTCGGTCTCGAAACGCTTCTTGATGCGATCCTTCTTTGCCTTGTCGATTTCGTCGAACGCTTTTTTCTTGTCCATGCCAAGTCGCTTTTCAACGAGTTCAAACCATAGAAAGCCCACACCGAACGGCAACGCGACCCACCACCACGACAGTTCCGAGAAAACGCTGATGTCGAGGACCTTCAGAACGATCATCGCCACGCCGACCCAGATAAACCACATAAGAGCCTCCCGATGCTGATGTAACCGATCGTAAATATAGCCTTCGATCCGGTGCCGTAAGAGGCGTATTTGAGGTCAACCAGTCGGTGGTATTCCCGTTAGAACTTGCCAGCAACATCAACGTACGGAGCTATGGATGAACAAGAAATTTGCAGTAGCCGCCCTGATAAGCACGTGCGGCATGCTGACGATCGGGGGGTCCGCCGTTGCCAGTCCTGAATTGGCGAAGCAGAAGAATTGCCTCGCCTGCCATGCAATCGACAAGAAACTGGTCGGTCCGGCGTACAAAGACATTGCCGCCAAGTACAAGGCCGATAAAAATGCCTTTCCCGTCTTGGTGAAGAAGATTCGAGAAGGTGGAGTCGGCGTCTGGGGTCAAATTCCAATGCCGGCAAACCCACAGGTCAATGAGCAGGAAGCCCAAGCACTCGTCAAATGGGTCCTGTCGATGTAGGCAAGTCCACGTTCTAAAAAGGGGCGCTTGATGCGCCCTTTTTTTACGCCACCACCGGTGGTAGTTCGATCGCCGTCGGCCGACCACTGATCAGATTCGCGATCAGGTCGCCGCTCCCGGCTGCCATCGTCCAGCCGAGAGTTCCATGGCCGGTGTTCAAGTAAAGCGCCGGGATGCGTGTCGCACCCAGGTACGGAACGTTCGAAGGCGTCAGTGGCCGCAACCCGGCCCAGTATCGTGGCTGAGAAAAGTCGCACGCTCCGGGAAATAACGCTTCGGTGCGCCGTGTGAGCGCATCACACCGAGCCGGGTTCAGTTCAAGCCCGTCACCGCCAAGTTCGACCGTGCCGGCGACGCGCAGGCGCCGGTCGAAACGAGAAAACACAATCTTGTATTCGTCATCCGTCAGGCTCACGCTTGGTGCGCGGCTCGAGGTCGATGATGTCGAACGTTGCCGAATACCCTTTCGCCGGCACGATCTGCAAGTGAATCCCTAACGGCGCCAGCAAGGAGCGCGTCTGCACGCCAAGGCATGCCACGACCGCATCGGCGTTCATGCGTGTCGTTGCACCATCGGCGCGCGAGATTTCGATCCCCACGCAGCGCTCTGTCTCAATGAGCACGCGTAGAACCGTGGCGTTCAACAGGAACTGCCACGCCCTGCTGCCGGCACCGCTCGGCGAGCTGAACCGTGTAGGCGTGGGCGTCGCCCGATTCGTCTTCCGCGCAGTAGTCGGCTCCGACAATGCGGCCGCGCACGGGCGCCAGTGCCGGTTCCAGTGCCACCGCTTCGTCCGGAGAGATCGAGCGTCGATCACAACCGAGTGAGCGCATCAGCGCGGCCGAAGTGCGCGCGAGTTCGAAATCGGTGTCATCGGTGTAGAAGTGCAGGATGCCACGCTCACTGTGCGGGTAATCCAGCCCGATTTCGGCACGTAATTGCTTCAAGACGGTGCGGCTATGGAGTCCCAGTGCAACCAGCTCTCGCGTGTTTTGCGCGGTTCGCGCAGACCTGCATTCGCGTAGAAAGGCCAGTCCCCAACTCCACTGCTCGGCGCTAAAGCGCGGGCGAAACAGCAGCGGCGCGTCCTCCCGACCAAGCCATTTCAGTACCTTGCGTGGAGCTCCGGGATTCGCCCAGGGTTCAGCGTGGCTAACCGAGATCTGGCCGCCATTGGCGAAACTCGTCTCACGACCCGCTCCACCCTGGCGCTCGATCACCGTGACGTCGTGCCCCGCCTGGCGCAGGAACCACGCGCACGTCACACCGATCACGCCGGCACCCAACACGAGCACGCGCAAGGTCAACCTCCGTCAAAAGGGGCGAGTGTACGAAGCGGCCGCACGTGAGTTGGAGCAGTTGGCAGGCCTCGCTTGCCGCGCTTTCTGCCGTGGGTACAATTCCGCCGTTCGTCTGCCTGGCCCTCCAACATCGTCTGGCGCTGCGGGCATTGCTGCACAACATTAAGCCGAGGAGAAAATAACCATGAACCATCAGCTTTTGAGATTCGCACCCGTGGCGATTGCCGCTGCGTTGGCGCTGACCGCGTGCAACCGGCAGGAGACCCCTCCCGCCAAGACAGCGGCCCCTGCACCCGCGCCAGCGCCCGCCAAGGCGGCCGGGTCGGACGTCGTCAAGATCGGCCATGTCGGTCCGATCTCGGGCGCGATCGCGCACCTGGGCAAGGACAACGAAAACGGCGCACGACTTGCCGTTGAAGAAATCAATGCCGCCGGCGGTGTCAAGCTCGCTGACAAGACCGTCAAGCTTGAGCTTGTGACCGGCGACGACAAGGCCGATCCGAAGGATGGCACGTTGGTCGCGCAGAAGATGATCGACGAAGGTGTGGTCGCGCTGGTCGGGCACTTGAATTCCGGTACGACGATTCCGGCGTCGAAGCTCTACTCGGACGCGAACCTGTCGCACATCTCGCCGTCAGCCACTGCTGTCAAACTGACCGAGCAGGGATTCAAGACGACGTTTCGCGTCGTCGCGCGCGATGACAAGCAAGGCGCCGTCCTGGCGAATTTTGCCGCCGGACCGCTGAAAGCGAAGACCGTAGCCGTTATTGACGATCGCACGCCGTATGGCCAGGGTCTTGCTGACGAGTTCGAAAAGTTTGCCAAGGAAAAAGGCATGAAGGTCGTCGGACGCGAATTCACGAACGACAAAGCGAGCGACTTCAACGCCATTTTGACCAAGATGCGCTCGACGAAGCCCGATGTCGTGATGTACGGCGGAATGGACGCCACAGCAGGCCCGATGGCCAAGCAGATGAAGCAGCTTGGAATGAAGTCGACGCTGCTCGCGGGTGACGGCGTGTGCTCGCCTGAGTTCATCAAGCTCGCCGGCAATGCTGCAGACATCATGAAGTGCTCGAACGCCGGTGAAGCCGTCGAGAAACTTGCCAAGGGTGCGGACTTCGTTGCGAAATACAAGAAGCGCTTTAACACCGACGTGCAGATCTATTCGCCGTACAGCTATGACGCGGTGTACGTGATCGCCGAGGCGATGAAAAAATCCGGCAAGGCCGACCGCGCTTCGATCACCACTGCGTTGCGCGACACCAACTATGACGGTCTGACCGGCAAGATTGCATTCGATGCCAAAGGCGATATCAAGAACGGCGCCATTTCGATGTTCGAAGTGAAAGACGACAAGCTGTCGTACGTATCGACTGTCCGATAGCGATGACAGCGTGATCAAACGGCGCCCTGAGGTGCCGTTTTTTTTGTGTGTGAATTCGGTCGGCCTTGCTACGATGCGCGCCGACGGTATAGCGGGGCCAACCCGAGGGGCATCGCGGATGGAATTACTTCTCCAGCAGATCATCAACGGTTTCGTGCTCGGCAGCATGTACGCGTTGATCGCCCTCGGCTACACGATGGTCTACGGGATCCTGAACCTGATCAACTTCGCGCACGGCGACGTGCTGATGGTCGGCGCGCTGACCGCGCTGTCGACGATTCTGTTTCTGCAGCCGATGTTCGTCGACGCGCCCGGTTGGTTGTTGCTGGCGGTGGGTGTGCTCGCGGCAATTCCGGTATGCATCACGATCAGTCTGATCATCGAGCGCGTCGCTTACCGGCCGCTGCGCAACGCCCCGCGCCTCGCACCGTTGATCACGGCGATCGGCGTGTCGATCCTGCTGCAGACGTTCGCGATGATCGTATGGGGACGCAACTTCCTCACCTTCCCGACACTGCTCGACGATCGGCCGATCGAATTTTTCGGCGCCACGCTTACAACCACGCGTGCGCTGGTCATCGTCACTTCGGCGATCATCATGATCGGACTGATGGTGCTGGTTAACCGCACCAAGCTCGGCCGCGCGATGCGCGCGACGGCGGAGAACCCGCGCGTGGCCGGACTGATGGGCGTCAATCCGAACTACGTGATCGCTCTGACGTTTGCCATCGGCGCCGCGCTCGCCGCAGTCGCCGGAGTGATGTGGGCGTCGACGTATTCAACGTCGCATTTTTTCATGGGCTTCACGCCCGGACTGAAAGCGTTCACCGCGGCTGTGTTGGGCGGCATCGGCAACATCCCTGGCGCGATGCTGGGTGGCTTGCTGCTGGGACTGATTGAGGCGCTGGGCGCAGGCTATATCGGCGATTTAACCAACGGCATCCTGGGCTCGCACTATCAAGACATATTCGCATTCCTGGTCTTGGTTGGTGTTCTGATCTTCCGGCCGTCGGGTCTGCTCGGCGAGCGCGTAGCCGATCGCGCCTAGACACGCGCAGCATGGGCCTTCTCCTTCCGCGTTTGAGCAAAGATCCTCGCGCTGCGTGGATCGCCGCATTCGTCCTTGCCGCCACGCTGATGGCGCTGCCGTGGGTGGCCGGTCACTTCGGTAACGCCTGGGTTCGGGTGCTCGCGTTCGCCTGTCTTGTACGTCATGCTGGCGCTCGGCCTGAACATCGTCGTCGGCTTCGCCGGCCTGCTCGATCTCGGCTACATCGCCTTCTATGCCGTCGGCGCCTATATGTACGCGCTGCTGGCTTCGCCTCACCTGACGCAACAGTTCGCCTGGATCGCGCAGATGTTTCCGGACGGGTTGCATATGTCGATCTGGCTCGTGATGCCGTTTGGCGCCGCGATCGCTGCCTTTTTCGGCATCGTGTTGGGCGCGCCCGTCCTGAAGCTGCGCGGCGACTACCTCGCGATCGTCACGCTCGGGTTCGGCGAAATCATTCGCATTTTTATCAACAACCTGAACTCGCCGCTCAATATCACCAACGGACCCCAGGGACTCACGCTGATCGATCCAATCAATATTGCGGGCGTCACCTTTTCGAAAACCATCAATTTCTTCGGTTACGAAGTGTCATCGCTGGTGCTGTACTACTACCTGTTTCTCGGCCTGACGATCCTCACGGTCGTCATTTGCATGCGCCTGCAGGATTCACGACTGGGCCGTGCATGGTTGGCGATCCGGGAGGACGAGATAGCAGCGAAAGCGATGGGGATCAACGTTCGCAACGTGAAGCTGCTTGCGTTCGCGCTCGGCGCAACATTCGGTGGCGTCGCTGGCGCCATGTTCGCTGCCTTTCAGGGATTCGTGTCGCCGGAATCCTTCGTGCTCAACGAATCCATCATCGTTCTGGCGATGGTCGTGCTCGGTGGAATAGGCCACATACCAGGAGTGATTCTGGGCGCCATATTGCTGGCGGTTCTACCCGAACTGTTGCGATACACGGTCGAGCCCGCGCAGATGTTCCTGTTCGGCACAGTGATTCTGCCAGCCGAAATTTTGCGAATGATGCTGTATGGCCTTGCGATGGTGCTGATCATGCTGTATCGGCCAAGAGGCTTGTGGCCGGCGCCCGAGCATGGAGTGAATCCAGTCGTACAGCTGCATTCGCGGCTTGTCGCCTGAGCGTCGCTGGCAGTGGCCGATCTCGTTCTCAAAGTATCAGGCGTCAACAAGCGCTTCGGCGGATTGCAGGCGCTTGCCGATGTTGGAATAAAAATCGAGGGCGGGCAGATTTACGGGCTGATCGGGCCGAACGGTGCCGGCAAAACGACGTTCTTCAATGTCATCACCGGGCTGTACGCACCGGACTCTGGCGCGTTTGAACTGTCCGGCGCGCCGTACTCGCCGAGCGAAGTTCACAAGGTAGCGGCGGCTGGCATCGCGCGCACGTTTCAAAATATCCGGTTGTTTCCCGACATGACCGCGATGGAGAACGTGATGGTCGGCCGCCACGTTCGTACCAAGGCCACCGCCCTCGGGGCGATCCTGCGCACCCGCGCGACCGTCGCAGAAGAGCGCGCAATCAGGAAGCGCTCGCTCGAGCTGCTCGAATACGTCGGTGTGGCCAAATACGCCGACTATCAGGCGCGTACGCTGGCATACGGAGATCAACGCCGGCTGGAAATCGCACGGGCACTTGCGACCGATCCCAAACTGCTCGCGCTCGACGAACCCGCGGCCGGAATGAACGCGACCGAGAAACTGGCGTTGCGCGCATTACTCGAAGCAATCTGCCGCGACGGCGTGACGATCCTGCTGATCGAGCACGACGTCAAGCTCGTGATGGGCCTGTGCGACCAGGTCACCGTACTCGACTACGGCAAAGTCATCGCCGTCGGCACGCCGGGCGACGTCCAGCGTAATCCCGCTGTGATCGAGGCGTATCTGGGTGCGGCTCATACAAACGTCGCCACAAAGGCGACGGCATGACCGCCGTCGTCCTGAGCGTGCGCGGCCTCAAGGTTGCCTACGGCGGAATTCAAGCCGTCAAAGGCATTGATCTGGAAGTGCGCGCAGGAGAGCTTGTGACCCTGATCGGCGCCAACGGCGCCGGCAAGACGACGACGCTGAAAGCCATCACCGGAACGCAAGCGTGGAGTGGTGAAGTCGACTACATGGGCACTTCAACCCGGGGCCGGGCGCCGTATCAGCTGCTGACCACGGGTTTGACGATGGTGCCCGAGGGACGCGGCGTCTTCGCGCGCATGAGCGTCACTGAGAATCTGCAGATGGGCGCATACATACGCAAGGATGCTGACGGCGTCAGGCGCGACATCGATCAGATGTTCACCCTCTTTCCGCGCCTGAAGGAACGTGCCAAGCAACTTGCCGGAACACTGTCAGGCGGCGAGCAGCAAATGCTCGCGATGGCGCGGGCGTTGATGAGCGAGCCCAAGCTGTTGCTGCTTGATGAACCGTCAATGGGCCTGGCGCCCATCCTCGTCGAAAAGGTATTCGAAGTGATCCGGTCGGTGGCCGAAAGGAAGGTACCGATGTTGCTGGTTGAACAAAATGCGCGGCTCGCGTTGGAAGTTGCACACCGCGGCTACGTAATGGAATCCGGCTTGATCACGCTATCCGGCGACGCGAAATCCCTGCTGAATAATCCCAAGGTACGCGAGGCGTACCTAGGTGAAGCCGCGTAGGAGCGGTAGCCCGACAAAAATCACGGCTCAACTTGTACGTCAGTCACCCACATCAGTTCGCATGACCCTCCGCCCGTGTCATCGCGCGTCAGCGATGAGCGCCAGGTCCATCCGTCGGCGTGACGCACGTTGATCAGGTAGCCGCTGAGTCTGACTACTTCGCCTTTGCTTACTTTGAGCAGGCGATTCTTCACCAAATCGTCGGCTGGCACCAAGTGGGTATTGGCCGAGCTTCTTGCCATCACGCTCGGATCGATCGGTGGCGAACCCTCCCAGCGGAAGTGATACCAGCGATTGCCTTGACTGATGCTTAGTCGATCCAGCACGGCTGGATCCGACATCGGTCCCCACCCCAGCGCAAAATCGACAGGTGACAAATCGGCTTCGCGACCCATTCGATAGCGCTCGATCGACAATACGCGTGCCCGTATCTCGTAGCTGGCCAACGGTTCGATCACGTAACCTGCGCGCTGCAGCGGAGATTCACTTGCGCTCGACTGAACCGGAATTTCAGCAACCGGGCCGCTTCTTAAGACACGCCGATCCGCAGCGCGGTCGTGCATGTAGTACGCGACGCAGGCGGCCATCACCAGGCCAACGAACCAGGGCTTAAAGCGTTCCATCGCCCCGTTTATAGGGCTACGTCGCAGCAGGTGTGGAGGCGAACAGCGGTGACTTTGCAACCGATATCGCCCGAACGGCTTGGGCGGTCGAACACTCGGGCGTCACACTCGACGCACCGACACCTTGACGTCCATTCCTACGTAATCGGACACGGCTCCGAACCAGCTGCCGGTCAGTGGCGCAGCGAGTTTCGGGTCGCGCGCGAAAGCAACGCGAATCAGATTCGCGCTTCTGAAGATAGCGTTGGTCGGATCGAACGGCACCCAGCCAGCGCCGGGCAGATACACGTCCAGCCACGCGTGTGTCGCTCCCGCTCCGACGACACCTTCGTCCCAACCAGTGTCCTGCGCGGGGTCATACAAGTAGCCGGATACAAACCGCCCCGCCATTCCGAGCCGCCGCACGGCTTCCATCATCAGCAATGCATAGTCGCGACAACTTCCGGAGCCGCGCGCGAGTGTTTCATCGGGCGTCTGCGTGCCTTCCTCGTCGCGCACTTCGTACTTGAGCCCGCTCTTTATCGCGTCGGCCAACGACATCAACAGCTCTTTCGTATCGGGCCGCGCCGCCTGCGAAAAAAACGGCCGCATCCATTCGTACAGCCGACCGTCGGGGTCGAGATAGTGAGGCTCCAGCATCGCACCGAGGTCGCGCCGCTCTTCGCCGCTGTAATCGAATGGCCAGCGCTGAGCGTGCGCAGCCAGCGGCAGATCCTGCGCGCTGCGCACGCGATGCTGCTCGATCTTGAAGCGGCACTCGATCTTCAGCTCCGCCGACTCGGCCTGCGGCGTCACCAGCGTGACCGAGTTCGATTGCGTATCGAGCATCCAATCGATACGCGACGGCACGTTGACATTGACGCCGGCCTCGAGCACCTGCACGTCGTGCCCTTCGCGCGGGCGAAACATCAGACGATGCTGGCCGAACCGAACCGGTTTCCGATAGTGATAACTGGTGACGTGTTCAACCGTCAGCAGGCTCAGAGGGCCTGCTGCAGACCCGCTTGCCGGGGGCTCCCCGGGTTCCAGTGCACTGGCGGCCAAAGGCTGTTTCTTTGCGCTAGTGCGCTTTAGCTGCTGCCGGGATCGCGGCTTCGGCGCTCGCGACTCTATCGTCGCGCCTGTCTTCGCCGCCTAACCCCGTTTGCTCAGGCAAGCCGAACATCAGATTCATGTTTTGCACCGCCGCGCCGCTTGCGCCTTTGCCAAGATTGTCGAGGCGCGCCACCAGCAACGCTTGCTCGTTGGCATCGTTGGCAAACACAAACACTTCTATACGGTTCGTTCCGTTCAAGGCTTCGGGTTCCAGATACGCGCCGTCGCGTAAGGCGGAGCTGTCGTTCAGCGGGCGTACGGTGATAAACGGTTCATCCGCAAAGTGGTCGACGTACGCCGCATGCAGCGACTCACCCGTGACGCGTCCCGGCAGCTGACCGGTATGTAGCGGAATCGAGACCAGCATCCCGCGCATGAAATCACCGACGTGTGGCGAAAAGACCGGCGCGCGATCGAGCAATCCCATCGTCTGCATCTCCGGCAAATGCTTGTGGGCCAGATTGAGTCCGTATAAAACGATCGTCGCCGGGCGGCCCGGATTTCCACCAGGTTTGCGTTGGTACGCTTCGATCAGTCGGCGACCGCCGCCCGAATATCCGGAAACCGCATTGACATTGACAAGCGTGCTCGGCGGCAGGATCTCGCGCTCACGCAGCGGCCGCAGCAACGCAACCGCGCCGGTCGGATAGCAACCCGGATTGGAAACACGTTGCGCCGAAGCGATCGTCGCGCGTTGCGTTCGCGTCATCTCGGGAAAACCGTAGACCCAATCGGGAGCCGTGCGATGTGCGGTGCTCGCGTCTATGAAGCGCGTTGCGCCATGTCCAGCCAGCGCTACCGTCTCCCGCGCAGCATCGTCCGGAAGACACAGGATCACCAAATCGACTTTGTTCAACACGTCAAGCTTCGCAGCAGCATCCTTGCGATGCTCGACGGGCAAGCTCACCAGCTCGATGTCCTTCCGCGCGACGAGCCGCTCGCGAATCTCGAGTCCGGTCGTCCCGTGCTCACCATCTATAAAGACTTTCGGCTTTGCCATCTGCGCTCCGTACAAAATCTATGCCCCGACGAGATCTGCCTGCGTCGTAAACGCGTCGGCAAAGAACTCGCTATCCGGCAACCCGCATTGTCCGACGAAGTCGCGCCGCGCAGCGTCAATCATCGCCGGCGCGCCGCATGCGTAGACCTGAAACGCCGCAAGATTGGGCAGATCATCCATGACGGCGCGATGAACGAATCCCGTGCGACCTTGCCACGCATCCTCGGGCTGGGGCTCCGACAATACCGGGATATACCTGAAGTGCGGCTGCTCCCGCGACCACAGCTCCGGCAGCCCGGGCATGTAGAGGTCGGGCCGTGCGCGTGCCCCCCAGTAGAGGTACACGTCGCGCGCGGGCTCGCCGGCTTTGTCGCGGTTAATTCGCTTATGGAACACATGCTCTGCAATCGCCTTGACCGGAGCAAAGCCGGTTCCACCTGCGAGCAGCACGATCGGCCGTGCGTTGTCTTCGCGCAGGAAGAACGTGCCGAGCGGCGCTTCGATGCGCAGGATGTCGCGCTCCTTGACCGGCGGTTCGACCGCGCCGAACAGGCGATCGGTAAACACACCACCCGGCGTGCGACGGATATGCAGCTGGATCAGCTCATCGGCGTGCGGCGCCGTCGCGATCGAATACTGGCGGCGCGCGCCGTCCTTCAGGATGAAATCGAGATACTGGCCCGCACGAAACTGCAGTCGCTCGTTGGTCGGCAGTTGCAGCGAGATCACCGCGACGTCGGATGCAGGCCATTCGATCTTCGCGATGCGTGCGGGCATTTTCCGAATCGGGATATCGCCGAAGCCGGTCAGCTCGCGCGCCTCGATGACAATGTCGCTCAATGGGCGCGACGAGCAAAAGAGTGCGAACCCCTTGGCTTCGTCGTCCGCCGATAGCGCAGACGACGAATGCGCTCGATGCACTAGCCGGCCTTCCAGTAATTTGCCGCGGCATGTGCCGCACGCACCGTTCTTGCAGCCGTACGGCAAGCCGACGCCGTTGCGCAACGCTGCCTCCAGCACGGTCTCGTCTTTTTCGACGCTAAACGTGCGGCCGCTGGGACGGACCGTGACGGTAAAGCCCATGCAACTAGGGCTTCAGATACGCGTAACCCTCGCGACTTTGCAGTTGCGTGATTCGTTGCACGCCGGACGGTGTGAACGTCACCTCTGGAATGAACTGCTTCGCTTCAAGCTTCCGATTGCGCAGTGTGATCTGGCAGACCTCGAACGTCACACCTTGCGACTTTAAGTCTTCCACGATCACGTTATACGGATTCTTGTTCGCATCCTGAGCCCCGGTCATCAGAAAATCGACGCCTTGCGCATGAGCGACGACCACGATTTTCGCCTTGGGATCGACTTCCAGGTGGTTGCGGATGTTGCGCAACCCGTTAGTGGCCTGCGCAAGACCTTCGCCGAAGTGATAGACAACCTTGTCCTGAGCGAATGCAGCACACGAAAACAGCACCGCCGCGATCGCTACCAGTAGCCTGTGCTTGAACATGCTAACTCCTAACGCTATGGTGGGACTTGCAAAACTGTTGGTGCCGCTGAGAGGAGTCGAACCTCCGACCTTCGCATTACGAATGCGCTGCTCTACCAACTGAGCTACAGCGGCCGATGTTTGTTAGTTCTCGCAAAATCGAGCCGCGAAGTATAAGGGCGTCGCCTACGACCTCAGTGCATGACATGCTGCGCAACGGCCCATGCAACGTGCTCGCGCACGAGTTCGCTCGGATGATCTACCCTCGCTTGCAGCGCGGCGATCACCTCCGGACTGGTCGGCGCATTGCCGAGCGCCACGGCAATATTGCGCAACCATCTCTGGTGGCCAATGCGGCGAATCGCCGAGCCAGCATGCCGTTCATTGAACTGCGCTTCGTCCCATGCAAACAGCTCGATCAGCGTCGCGCAATCGAGCCCGTTGCGCACATCGAAGTCCGGCAAATCGGCGATGCGGGCGAACTTGTTCCAAGGGCATACAAGCTGGCAATCGTCGCACCCATAGACGCGATTGCCGATCAGCCGCCGCAATTCGAGCGGGATCGCCCCCGCGTGTTCGATCGTCAGGTAGGAGATGCACCGGCGCGCATCGAGCTGATACGGCGCGGTGATTGCCTGCGTCGGGCACACTGCGATGCAGCGCGAGCAAGTGCCGCAATGATCAGTGGTGGGCTCATCGGTTGGCAGTGGCAGGTCGGTCAAGATTTCGCCGATAAAAAACATTGACCCGGCGTCTTGCGACAACAGAAGCGTGTGTTTGCCGCGCCACCCCAGCCCCGCCTTGCGCGCCAGTTCCACTTCAAGAACCGGTGCCGAATCGGTAGCGACCCGATATCCGAGCTGCCCGACCTCGGCCTCGATACGCGATGCGAGCTTCTGCAGGCGCTCACGCAAGATTTTGTGATAGTCGCGCCCTCGCGCGTAAATCGATACAACGGCGGTATCGGCTTCGTTCAGCCGATCAAACTCACGCCGCGCCCAATCCCGCTCCGTATCTCGTGGCAGGTAGTCCATGCGCGCAGCAATCACCCGTGCAGCGCCCGGTAACAGGCGCGCGGGATCAGCGCGCAGTGCGGCGTGCCGTTGCAAATAGTCCATGTCGCCGTGGCGTCCAGCGGCAAGCCATGCGTCCAGTCGGGAGGCGGCCTGCGCCACATCGACATCGGCAATGCCGACGTGTGCGAATCCGAGTTGCTCGCCCCACTGACGAATGTGCACCGCGAGCGCGGTCAGATCGCGTTCACGCTCCTGCGTGTTCGCGACGGCGTCTCTTACGGCTGCCACGGATAGAAAACCCTTAACTCATCGGTCGCCGCGCTCACGCGTTCGTTCCGAATCGCACGGCTGCCTTGGTTCGTGCACGCTCCGCTTCGATCTCGCGGTCGCGCGGATCGGCAGTCGTCACGAGGGAATTGATCAGGGTGCGCGCGGCGGCTGCCACGTCTTCTATCGCCCGATCAAAGGCTTCCTGATTGGCTTTCGACGGGCTGTTGAATCCGCTCAGCTTCCTGACGAATTGCAACGACGATGCGCGAATTTCCTCTTCGGTGGCGGGTGGCTCGAAATTGAACAAGGTCTTAATGTTTCTACACATTTTTTACTCCATCAGTTTGCGGAAAGCTTAACCATTGCTCGATGCCTAGCGCCGGCTCCCGTTTCGAGATCAGTTATAACGAACCCGACAACGGCATGCCAACCACATTGACGCTCGACGACTCCAAGGCGACGGACACGCTCGGCCGTGCACTGGCCACTGCTGTTAACAACCATTTGGACGCCATCCGCGGTTCAGGATTCCAGATCAACCTTGCTGGTGACCTTGGTGCGGGCAAGACTGCGCTGGTGCGCGCGATGCTGCGTGAGCTGGGTGTGCAAGACTCGGTCAAGAGCCCCACGTTTGCCCTGCTTGAACCTTATACCGTTTCGAGCTTAGACTTCTACCACTTTGATTTTTATCGGCTTACGGAGCCCGTCGAGTTTGGGGAAAGGGGCTTTCGGGAGCTGTTCGGACCGGGCCGAATCTGCGCCGTTGAATGGCCCGAACGAGTCGGGGCACGGCTGCCACCCGCCGATATCTCGATCACGTTGACCGTCGACGGCGACGGTCGGCTGGCAACGATTAGTACGGCAAGCGAACTGGGCCACACATGTCTGAGCCAAGCGATGGCGGAGTTCGAAGCGAGCGTCGGCGATTCATCACCGCCGGCGCCGGCACGCTCGTCCTCGCGCTGACTCATCACGAGATCGCATTCGGCGCAACGCTGCTCGCAGTGCGCGTCTGGCCGGCCGAGGACTACACGCGCGTTACGCTCGAGCACGACGGGCCGCTGACCTTCTCTCACTTCATGGTGCGCGATCCGGCGTACCCCCTGCGGCTGGTTGTCGAAATAGACGGGCTCGATCTGACGCCGACTTTGAAGGAGCTGGTCGGCAAGATCGAAGCGAACGACCCCTATATCTCTCTGGTGCGGGTCGGCCAAAACCGGCCGAAGGTCGCACGCCTTGTTATCGAGCTGAAGGAGGACATCAAGCCGCAGGTGTTTTCGCTCGAGCCGGTCGGGCCGTACCAACACCGTCTGGTGATGGATCTGTATCCGGTGAATCCACCCGACCCGTTGCTCGCATTGCTCCGCGAACAGGCGGCGCGCGCGCCGGTCAAGCCGCCGGCCGTAGTTCAGCGTCCAGACGATCGAGTCAAGCCGGCAGACATACAACGCGTCGTCACCGTCGCGATCGATCCCGGCCACGGTGGCGAAGACCCGGGCGCGGTTGGACGCGGCGGCACGTACGAAAAAACCGTGACGCTCGAAATCGGACACCGACTGCGGGCGATGATCGCAGCCGAACCGCAGATGCGAGTCGCGATGACACGCGACGGGGACTTCTTCGTGCCGCTGCGGACCCGCGTCGCGAAGGCGCGTGCGGTGCACGCGGATCTGTTCGTTTCGATTCATGCCGACGCGTGGATAAGACCGGATGCGCGCGGCTCGTCGGTGTTTGCGCTGTCCGAACACGGTGCATCAAGCAGCGCAGCTGCCTACCTGGCGAAGAAAGAAAACAGTGCCGATCAAATTGGCGGTATTAATCTCGCCTCGAAAGATCGGCAGTTGCAGCGCGTTTTACTCGACCTTTCAACCACTGCGCAGATCAATGACAGCCTTAAGCTGGGCGGCGCAGTGCTGCGTGAGCTCGAACGGATCAACCGGCTGCACAAACCGAGAGTTGAGCAGGCAGGCTTTGCGGTCTTAAAGGCGCCGGATATTCCGTCGATCCTGGTCGAGACCGCGTTCATCAGCAATCCAGATGAAGAAAAACGGCTGCGCGACGACGACTATCAGGATCACATGGCGCGCGCGATCCTGGACGGCATCAAGCGTTACTTCGCGAAGAATCCTCCGCTGGCCCGCGGTCCGCTTACCTGAGCCGATTACTTGAGCGCAGATCCCGACTTGCGCCGCAGCAGTCTTACCAACGCCGCGAGCATCAGCGGCCCCACCACTGCGCCGATGCCGACGAGCAAGATGACCCCAAGGTTGTCGCGAACGAGCCGTATGTTGCCGAACAGGTAGCCGCCATACACCAGCGACACCACCCATACGCCTGCGCCGATCACGTTGAAAAACTGAAACTTGCGAAAGTCCATGCCGGAGGCGCCCGCCACGAGTGGCGCGAACGAGCGCACTACCGGGACAAAGCGCGAAATCATCACCGTCTTGCCGCCATGCCGCTCAAAAAAAGCGTGCGTCTTCATCAACGCCTGCTGGTCGATCCATCCGATGGTGCCGTCATAGACCTTTTTTCCAAGCCAAGCGCCAATGGAGTAATTGAGCGTGTTACCCAGCACCGCCGCCGCCGCCACGATGACCACGAGCAGATGGACATTGAGTCCCTTGAACTCAACCGCCGGCAGCGCTGCAACTGCACCGGCGACGAACAGCAGTGAGTCGCCCGGCAAGAACGCCATGAACACCAGGCCGGTTTCCGAGAAGAAGATCGAGAACAGCACGACGTAGACAAGCATCACGTTGCGCTCGACGATCGCCGCCAGAAAGCGATCGGTCGCCGTGAACAGATCGAGCCAGTTGATGCCTTCCATCGGAGCAATCAGGGCAGCGCGAACGCGCGAAGCTGGGGTGCGGGCAGCGCGGGATCATACGTGACGCAGGCATCGCTACATGCCGACGGCGCATTCATATAATCGCTGTCATGAGTGCCACGCTTCGTCGCGCAATCCGTCCACTGGACGATGCGCTGATCAGCCAGATCGCCGCCGGTGAAGTTGTTGAGCGCCCGGCGTCGGTGGTCAAGGAATTGCTGGAAAACAGCCTCGATGCCGGCGCGACGCAAATAGACCTAAAGCTGGAAGCGGGCGGAGTCAAGCGCATCATCGTGTCTGACAACGGCACCGGCATTCCGCCTGACGAGTTGCGGCTCGCACTGGCGCGGCATGCCACCAGCAAGATTGCGAGCCTCGAAGAGCTGGAAAGCGTCGAATCACTCGGCTTTCGCGGCGAAGCCCTGGCATCAATCGCCTCGGTGGCTGACGTTGCGATCACTTCGCGCGTGGCGGGCGACAGCAGCGCGTTTTGTGTGCGCAGTGGAACGCATGGAGCCGAGGCTGGAATAGAACCGGCTGCCGGCTCGATAGGAACGCGCATCGAGATCGCAGACCTGTTTCACAAGACGCCGGCACGCCGCAAATTTCTGCGCAGTGAGGCCACGGAGTTGGCACACTGCCTGACGCAGGTCGAGCGCGCGGCTGCCGCGCACGCATCGGTGGCATTCACAGTTATGCATCAAGGTCGCACCGTCCTTGCGTTGCCAGCGCAGGCGCCGCGTGACCGTGCGTTGCGTCTGATGCCGGAGGAATTCGCAGCAGCGCGCCGCGAAGTCGAACAAGACGCCGGTGCAGTCCGCGTGCATGGCTGGGCCGGTGCAGCCACTGCAAGCCGCGCACGCGCCGACGCGCAGTATTTTTTCGTCAACGGCCGGTACGTACGAGACAAGGTGCTGACGCACGCCGTTCGTGCGGCGTACGCCGACGTGCTGCATGGCGCGTCGCAACCGATGTACTGCCTGTATCTGACCATCGATCCGAAGCGGGTCGACGTCAATGTGCACCCGACCAAGACCGAAGTTCGATTCCGTGACTCGTCGAGCGTGCACCAGTTTGTGATGCATGCGGTGCAGGCAGCGCTCGCGCAGCCGAGTCGCAATCGACGCACTGGCAGCAGCCTGCGCCGGTAGCAGCACTCGAAGCCGATACCTATCGCCTGACACATCAAACGTCGTTCGGCGTCGCACAGACCGTCGCAAATTACCTCGCCTTGCTGGCGGAGCGGCCAGCCCCCTCCGTGATCAATCCGAATGAGCAGTCGGCCGATGTGCCGCTTGGGTTCGCGGTTGCTCAGCTCTCCGGCATCTACATCCTGGCCCAGAACGAGCGCGGCTTGATCATCGTCGACATGCACGCAGCGCACGAGCGCATCGTTTACGAGAAACTGAAGCGCCAACTCGACCAGCGCCAGATTCCGCAGCAGCGCCTGCTGATACCGCAGGTGTTCGCAGCGACTGCGGTCGAGATTGCGACCGCCACCGAGCACGGCGAGCTGCTCGAGCAACTCGGGCTCGACGTTTCGCTGGCTTCGCCGACGCAGATTGCACTGCGCGGCGTACCCGCCCTGCTCTCGCAAGCCGACGGCGCGCAACTGACCCGTGACGTGCTGGGTGATGTCCGCGAATACGGCGGCTCGCGCGTGCTCACCGAGCATCGAAACGAATTGCTTTCGACGCTTGCGTGCCACGGAGCGGTACGCGCCAACCGTCGACTGACGATCGACGAAATGAACGCGCTGCTGCGCGAAATGGAAGCGACCGAGCGCGCCGATCAATGCAATCACGGCCGCCCGACGTGGGTGCAGCTTGCCGTCGGAGATCTCGACAAGCTGTTCATGCGCGGTCGATGAGCAGCGGCGTCTGCGTAGGGTCGAGTGATGCTCGACTCGCGGCAACCGGACTGACCGCCACCACGATCTGCGCGTGCGAGCTCGCGTCGTCTGGGATTGCGTTCACTCTCGTGCGCAAGGACGGCGACATCACCGCCCATGGCTGACGCAGTCGATGCGGTGCTGCTGCTCGGCCCAACCGCCAGCGGCAAGAGCATCCTCGCCATGCAGCTGGCCGAAAGAATTCCGCTTGAAATCGTGTCGGTGGACTCGGCGCAGGTCTACCGCGGCATGGATATCGGCACCGCTAAAGCGAGCGCAGCCGATCGCACGGCAGTCCCGCACCACCTGATTGATATCCGTGATCCGGCCGACCCGTACTCGGCCGCTGACTTCGTGCGCGATGCGACCGTCGCGATTCACGATATCCGCACCCGCGGCAAGCTGCCGTTGCTGGTCGGCGGAACAATGCTGTATGCGACGGCACTGCGCGACGGCCTGTCTGACTTGCCGTCGGCCGATGCGACAGTGCGCGCTCGGATCGAAGCCGAAGCACGCGAGCTCGGTTGGCCCGAGCTGCACGCGCGACTCGCGAAAGTCGACCCCCCCACTGCTGCCAAGCTGAAACCGAACGATAGCCAGCGAATTCAACGTGCGCTCGAGGTCTACGCGACCGCCGGCACACCGATGTCCGAACTGATCGCGATAAACGCGACCCGTCCGCTGAGGCTATCGGCACTGGCGTTGCTGCCAGCAGACCGTGCGTTACTGCACGCGCGCATCGCGCAGCGCTTCGATGTCATGCTCGACGCCGGGCTGCTCAATGAAGTGCGTGCCCTGCACGCGCGCGCCGATCTTCACGCCGATCTCCCGTCGATGCGCAGCGTCGGCTATCGCCAGGCGTGGCGCTTCTTCGACGGCCAATGCACGTTCGAACAGTTTCGTCAGCAAGGCATCGCCGCTACGCGGCAGTTGGCCAAGCGCCAGATAACCTGGTTACGATCGATGCCGAACGTCACCGTCATTGAACCGACTTTGACGGCCGCACTGTCAGCCGCCAAACTGATGTAGCGTCTCGATTTTTTCGCCCTCAGCTAAAGCCATGCGCCTGGCGCTGACGATTCTGACCCTGACCGCCGTTGCGTTGCCCGCCCCGTCGTTCGCCGCCGATTTCTCGGGGCACTGGAGGTATTTCGAACGCGACGCGATCGAAGTAGCGCCACGGACCTACGACCACTCCGCCGATTTCATTTTGTGGCAGCGAGGAGATCGTGTTTATGGCACTTGGAGCGAACAAGGGCACCGCGGGTCGCACGGTTGCGTCAAGGGAGTCGTGAAGGCACGTTCGCTGCAAACGCAGATGTGTCTGCACCAAGGCAGTTTCGGAGCCGAAGGCGGAGCGGTTTGCCCTTCATACGCGGCGCCGAGCGATCGCTTCGACCTCGCCAGGAAATCAATCATCTGGTACCGCTACAACGAACCCGCCCGCAAGTGGGAAAAGTACCTGACGCTGACCAAGCGCAATTCGCTTGCCAGTACCCCCTGGCCGAAGGAATGCGGGGCTGACGCGCCTTCGCGCTGATTGCAAAGCCTTTGCACTATCGGCGCAGCAAGTCCTTCCATGCCGACGACGACAATAACCCGCGTCGATGGAAGTAGACGAGGCGTGCGGCGGCCGACAGCGCACCGGTAGCGAGCAGAGCATCAAACAGCAAGTCGCTTTGAAATGCATCGAACGCTTTGCGCAGCAAACGCTTCGTTCGAAATCGCGGCGCGTTGATAGTCGCGCTAAGTGCCGAGCCGTTATCGCGCGCAAGTGCGGCGGCGATTGCGAGGGCTGCTGCGCGACCCGATTCGAGCGCAGTGTGAATGCCACCCGCCGTCAGCGGTGATACCAATCCTGCCGCATCCCCTATCAGCAATACCCGATCGCCGGCGATTGGGTTTACCGGGCCGCTAACAGGTATCAAGCCGGCCCGGCGCGCGACGAGATTCATCGCTCCGAGATCGAAAACCTGCGCGAGCTTGGCCAGAAATGCCTCAAGATCGGCGGGCTCGCCCGCGCGGCGTTGCCGCGCGGCCAACCCTATCTGCGTAACGCCAACGCCATCGAACGCCCACCCGATGTATCCACGCGCGAGGCGGCGGTCGAGAAAACAGTGCAAACGTTCCGGCTCCGGCAATACGACGCCGGTTAATTCCGCTTCGACGCCGAACAGGAATTCGCGATTAACGCCAAGCTCGAACGTGCGCGCGACTTTCGATGTCGGCCCGTCGGCGCCAACGATGAAGCGGGCTCGGCCGATGTCGTCGACCGCGAAGCCACCCGCCTGTCTTCGCGCGCCGGTGAACAGCGTGCCCAGACGCACGTCGACGCCTGCCTGGGTCGCCCGTTCGACAAGCCAGCGCATCAGATTGGGCGTATCGGTTGCGAGAAAGAAGTAGCCAGGCGAGTCGAGCGCGACGCTGGCGAGCCGCGAGCCATACAACCGCACACCACGGATCGGCCGGATCAGTTCGGGCGAAAGGTGCCCGAGCCGCTCGAGCTCATCAGCGGCTTCCTTAACCACGATTCCGGTGGTATGCAGTTTGTCGCCCGCATCCGCCTTGCGCTCGATCAGCATCACGCGCAGACCGGCACGCGCGGCTTCAATCGCGCACGCCACGCCGGCGAAGCTGGCGCCGACGATCAGGAGGTCCGCGGGCAAATCCGCGCTGTTGCTTGCCGTCATGTGCCGCAGTCTCAGGCTCAACGCCTCGCACCCCGCCTGATTTCAAGGTTATTCACAGCGCAGAGCGTTTTCTGAATACGTGGGGTATCGGTGGGATACGCCGCCTGAAGCTTCTCTCCATCCGCGGCGCGGTGCCGCGGCAACCTGGAGAGCAGCCATGAAATTCCTCGAATCCGTCCCGTCAAAAACCGCACTGCGTCGTCTTGCGTTCGCGCCTGTCGCGGCAGGTCTGATCGCAGTCGTCGTCCTTGTCCTGGCGTCACCCGTCGCAGACTCGATCGCGACACTGAACCTGACCTCAGCAGCCCTGGAAGCAGTAGACGACGGCGCGCCGCTCATCGTCCCGGGCATCGATGTGTGAGCAGACAGAAGCCTGGCCGGTGGAACCGCTTACGGCCTCGTACTGATCCGCCGCGCTAGGTCTTGGGCAGCGTCACCCCGCGCTGCCCTTGATACTTCCCGCCGCGATCCTTGTACGAAGTCTCACAGACCTCATCCGACTCGATGAAGATCACCTGCGCACATCCCTCGTGTGCATAGATCTTCGCCGGTAGCGTCGTCGTATTGGAAAACTCGAGCGTCACGTGCCCCTCCCACTCGGGCTCCAGCGGCGTCACGTTGACGATGATCCCGCAGCGCGCGTACGTGGATTTGCCGAGGCAGATCGTCAGCACGTTGCGCGGAATGCCGAAAGTACTCGACGGTGCGCGCGAGCGCGAATGAATTGGGCGGGATGATGCAGACGTCGCTCTTTAGATCGACGAACGAATTCGGGTCGAACGCTTTCGGATCGACGATCGTGCTGTTGATATTGGTGAATATCTTGAATTCGTCAGCGCAGCGGATGTCGTAGCCGTAGCTCGACGTCCCGTAGCTGACGATGCGCTCGCCGTTGACGTGGCGAACCTGCCCCGGCTCGAACGGCTCGATCATGCCGTGCGCGGCCATGCGGCGAATCCACTTGTCGCTCTTGATGCTCATCGATTGCGTCGGATGCGGAGAACGCGCGATTCTACGGTCCTTCACTCGCTACACTTGCGCGCGTGGATGCTAAATGGATCCCTGCTCGTGTCGGCGATGCGCTGATGGACGTCGACACGCCGGCGTTGATCCTCGATCTCGACCGCTTCGAAGCGAACCTCGTGCGGTTGATGAGCGCAGTAAAGGGACACGAAGTCAGCGTGCGTCCGCACTCCAAGAGCCACAAGTGCGTCGAGATCGCGCGCCGGCAGGTCGCGGTGGGCGCGATCGGCATTTGCTGTCAGAAAACATCGGAAGCCGAGCCGTTCTTGGCGGGCGGCATTCTGGACGTATTGATCACCAATGAGGTCATTGGCGATCGCAAGACCGCACAGCTCGCGCAATTGGCGGCGCGCTACCCCGATGCGACGGTAGGCGTGTGCGTAGACGATCTGCGCGCCGTCGATCAACTGACGCGCGCGTGCGAGAAAACACGCGCCGGCTCGATGTCTATATCGAACTCGATGTAGGCCACAACCGTGCCGGCGTGACGCAAGTCACCGAGGTTGTCGCGCTTGGACGTGCGATCGACTCGCATTCGAAATTTGTCGTTGCGTGGCTTGCAGGCGTACTTCGGCAGCGCGCAGCACCGGCGCAGCATTGCCGACCGCCGCCAGGCGATCGCGGACGCCACGGCGTCGGCGCAGCTCGCGCGACGAGCGTTGATCGCGGCCGGCTTGCGATGCGACGTCATCACCGGCGGCGGTACCGGCACATTCATGTTCGAAGCCGGCGGCGGCGTCTACACCGAGATTCAGCCGGGCTCATATGCGTTGATGGACATCGACTACGCGCAAGAACGAGCAAGAGCTCACGTGGCCGACGTTCGAACCAGTCACTGATGATCCTGACGACGGTGATGAGCCGGCGGAAGAGCGCGCAGTCCGATCGAGCCACGCTGGATGCCGGCCTGAAGAGTTTTTCAACCGATTCAGGCCCGGCACTGCCGGCGTTTGCAGGGTGGCAAGTGCGTGGCGTATCCGACGAGCACACGGTGCTCGAGCGGCACGGCGCCGGACCGGACCTCTTGGTGGGCGACAAGCCGCTGTTGATTCCGGACACATCGACCCGACCGTCAATCTGCACGACTGGATCGTCGCGGTCGCGCGGCGATCGTCGTCGAAGCCGTGTGGCCAATCGACGCGCGCGGAGCTATCTTCTAGGCATCGATTGCAATTGCCCCGTAAGGAAACGTAATGCCATTAGCTCGTTCGCTCGCATTTGTGCTCGCAACCGCCGTGCTCAGCCCCAGTCCATTGCTCGCGCAAACCTGGCCGAGCAAGCCGATCCGTTTGATCGCCGTTTTCCCTCCCGGGGGCTCGGTCGATCAGGTTGCACGCATTCTTGCGCAGCCTTTATCGAAGCAACTCGGCCAAAGCGTCGTCGTTGAAAACGTCGGCGGCGCATCAGGATCGATCGGCACGAACGCGGTGGCGAAAGCCGCGCCCGATGGCTACACCTTCGGCGTCGTCTTTGATACGCACGGCACCAATGCCAGCCTGATTCCGAACATCGCGTACGACACGCTGAAGGACCTCGAGCACGTGACGCTGATCGGTACCTCGCCGATGGCGCTTGTGGCTTCTGCCAGATCCCCGTATGCAAAGATGGCGGACGTGACCGCCGATGCACGAACGATCAAGGGAATCACGATCGGCTCGATCGGCACCGGCAGTCTTGGCCATCTAGCGATGATCGAGGCCGGCCAGCAAGCGGGCTGGGCGTGGACGCACGTGCCGTTCCGCGGAGGCGGACCCTTGATGAACGATACGATCGCGGGCCACGTGCCACTCGCCATTGGCACCGTGTTTCTTGTACTGCCGCACGTGAAGGCCGGCACGGTCAAGCCCATGGCGGTGACCGGTGCGAAACGCCATCCGAGCTTGCCCGATACGCCAACGCTCGCCGAAGCCGGGGTCAAGAACTTCGAGGCGCTCGCCTATTGGGGCGTCATTGCTCCCGCGAAGACACCACCGGAGCTTGTGAACCGGATGAATGCCGAGGTGCAGAAGGCCTTGAAGGATCCGGCTGTTGCAGAGCGATTGGCTGCACAGGGCATGACAGTCACCGGTCAAGGCCCCGCCGAGTTCAAGTCGTTCATGCAGAAAGAACTCGACCGCTGGTCGAAGATCGTCAAGCAGAACCGCATCAGCGCGGGTAACTGAGCAGTTAACTGGCGTCTACGTTTCCGGAGTGACCTGCAGCGCGACCAGAAATCGCGCGACCATGTTGTAGGCAGCGGTGACAGCAACCAGTTCGACGATTTCGGTCGGCGACATGTGCTGCTTCAACGCATCAAACGTTGCGTCCGGAATCTTGACGTCGCGCGTGCTGCCGATCGCGAAGCGAATCACCGCGCGCTGCAGTTCGTCAAACTGATCGCTGGTAGCTGCGGTATCCGGGTTGTCGAGCGCGCCGAGTTGTGCATCCGAGGCGCCCGCTCTTCTCAACTCGGGCGCATGGTGGTGAAACTCGTAGTCCGCGCCGGTAAGTCGCGCCACCACGCAAATTGCAAGTTCGCGCACAAACGGCGGCAACGAAATCTCTTGCCGCAGCGCGCGCAGGTACACATTCCACCCGCGTGCAACAGGCTCTGACCACAGCAACATCCGGTCAAGGTTGAGGAGTGCGCCACCGCGCCGCTTCTCAATCGAAGCCACCAGTTCGGCATCGCGCCGCGCAAGGCTGGGTGCCCAGGGTTGAATTCGCATAGGGTTGCCCTCGTTAACCACTACTCTCGGAGTGACTCAGCGATATAGCGCGTCACCTTCGGCGGTTCGTCGCCGATGTGAAACGCGTGGCGCCTCTCGCGCAGGTCGGCGTCAGCCGCGGTGAAACGATCGAAGCGCCGCAGGTGGTCGGCCCACGATTCGTCGAGGTAGTACTCGATGTAATGCCCCGGCTCACTCGTGTCATGAAAAAGTCCCCACGACAGCGCACCCTTCTGCAATCGGTTGGCGCGGCTTTCTCGCATCAACGACGTGAATTCTGCCGCTTTCGACGGATCGATCTGATAGTCGACCGTGACCATCACGGGCCCCATTTGATGCTCAACCGGAAACGCAGGCACCGGCTCCTTCAGAATCCGCGCCGGAGTCAGATCGTGCTCGACCGGCGTCGTCTGCAAGCGGCCAGCCACCAGCAACAACAGCGCGACTCCGGTCGCTGCCGCCGCAACGAATGTCCATGGCACATCGATCAGGCTGGCGACCTGCCCCCACACGGCAGCACTGACCGACGTGGCCGCCATCATCGTCATCATGTAGAGCGACATTCCGCGCGCTCGTACCCAATCGGGAAGCGAAAGCTGCGACGCGACCGTCATCGTGTTGACGACCGCGAGCCACGCAGCACCGGCCAGCATCATCGCCGGCATTGCGGCCCATACGTTCGGCGCGAAGCCTGCCGATACCATGGCAAATGCCTGTACCAGTGTGCCGTCGCGCAACAAGCGCTCGCGCGTGATCATCACCCGCAGGCGCGGCAGGAAGAACGCGGTGCCGATCGCTCCGAGCCCAAGCGAAGCGAGCAGAAATGTGTAGGTCCAGGCATTGCCTCCGGGCATGCGCTTCGCAACCAGCGGCAATAGCGCAAGCAGCGCAGTCGACTGCAGAAAGAAAATCGCAATTCGCAGCAGAATCGCGCGGATGAGCGTCGACTGCGCAACGTACTGAAATCCCACACGCATCGCACCCAGAAAACGCTCACCGGGAAGTACGCTCGCCTTCGGCTCAAGGCGCCAGCGCATGATGACGAATCCCGCCACCAGCGACAGAACCGCGTTCAATAAAAACACGTAGCCAGTGCCCAGGCTTGCAATCAGCGTCCCCGCGACAACCGGACCCACGATGCGTGACGTATTCATCGCGATGCCGTTGAGCGCAATCGCCGTTGGCAGCTCTGCTCGCGGCACCAGTTCCGGCACGATTGCCGCATAAACCGGCCAGCGCATCGCGAGTCCAATGCCGTTGCCGAATGTCAACGCGAGTAACAGCGGCGCAGTCATCGCATCAGCAGCAACCACGACACACAGAATCAGCGCATTGGTGGCAACCCAGAACTGTGTGAACATGAACCAACGGCGTCGATTGAGAATATCGGCGAGCGCGCCACTCGGCAGCCCGAACAGAACGACCGGAAACACCGACGCCGATTGCACCAGCGCGACCATTACGGGCGACGTCGTCAATGTCGTCATCAACCATGCCGAGGCGACCTCGTTCATCCACATGCAGATGTTCGCGGTCAGCCACGTGGTCCACAGCAGCCGGAACACCGGACGGCGCAGCGGAGCCCAGGGCGACTGCAAGGGTTCCGGCGACGCTGTTTCTGGTTCAGGTGGCGGTTGCATGCGACGATTGTATTGACGCGCCGAATCCATCGACAAAGGCTGTCAATCCAATCCTGTCGACCCCGTTAGCTGTTATGGTTTGAGCGTGTTTGTCTCGCAGCGGAAGCGCACGCTGGAGGACGCCGAGCGGTGGACATCAAAAACGTAGACATTAAGCCATTGCACCGCTGGTCATTGATCGGGGCACTGATCATTGTCTACTTCCTCGCGGGCAAGCTCGGACTTCAGTTCGCGTTCCTGAATTCGAGCGCCACGGCAGTATGGCCACCGACGGGTATCGCGCTGGCGGCGGTGTTGCTGCTTGGCTACCGCATTGCGCCCGCCATTTTCATTGGTGCCTTTCTCGTCAACATCACTACGACGGGATCGGTCGCGAGTTCACTCGGCATCGCAGCCGGTAACACGCTCGAGGCCGTCGCGGGAGCATTCCTTGTCAATCGGTACGCAAACGGGCTTGCTGCGTTCAACCGGGCGCGTGACATCGTGGCGTTTTCAGTGCTGGCGGGTCTTGTCAGTACTGCAATCAGCGCAACGATCGGGGTCATGAGCTTGGTACTCGCCGGCCATGCAGAGCTACGGCAATTCGGCCCAATCTGGCTGACCTGGTGGCTGGGTGACGCAGCCGGCGCCCTGATCATTGCGCCATTGCTGCTGCTGTGGGGAACGACACGCAGCCTCGGACCGCTGCGCGAACGACCCGCCGAATCGGTACTGCTTTTCCTGACGGTGACCGGCGCCGGCGCCCTGGTGTTCATCTATTCCGGGCTCAATCGCTACCCGCTGCCGTTCCTGTGCATACCCCCTCTCGTATGGGCTGCATTTCGTTTTGGTCAAAGGGAGGTCGCGACTGGCGTCGCGATTCTGTCGGCGCTCGCGGCATGGGCGACGCTCAGCGGCCGCGGTCCATTCGTAATGGGAAGCAACAACGAATCTCTACTGTTGCTGCAAGCATTTATGGGCACGATTGCGGCGATGATGCTTCCGGTTTCCGCCTTGATTTGGGAACGCAAAGCGATTGAAGCGAGCCGCATAGAGCTGCTCGATCGCGAGCGGAGAGCTCGCGCCGAGGCCGAAGCTGCGAATCAGTCAAAGGACGAGTTCCTCGCCATGCTGAGTCATGAGCTTCGCAATCCGCTGGCCGCCATTTGCAATGCGTCACAGGTCCTTGTCGACCTCAACAAGCAACATGCGTTTGGCGGTCGCGCGGTTGAAATTATCAGTCGACAAACGAAGCACTTGACCCGCCTGGTCGATGACTTGCTGGATGTCGGTCGCGTAACGGCCAGGAAGATTGTTTTGTCTCAGCAACGCGTAAACCTCGCGGACGCGGTGGAAAGAAGCCTCGCGGTTTGTGTCGATGTCGGACGGCTGCAGGCCCACCGGACTGAAGTCGAGCTGGCGGCAACATGGGTCAACGGCGATCCCGACCGACTCAGCCAGATCATCGACAACCTTCTCACCAACGCGATCAAGTACACCCCTGCCGGCGGTGTGATTCAGC
Organism: uncultured beta proteobacterium; assembly: GCA_963791315.1. Taxonomy (GTDB): domain Bacteria; phylum Pseudomonadota; class Gammaproteobacteria; order Burkholderiales; family Burkholderiaceae_F; genus JACCZX01. The sequence goes on along the minus strand of CAWBRQ010000002.1, from coordinate 48,512 downwards.
GTGCAGACTCAAGTCGAAGGCGAAGAATCGGTATTGCGCGTCACCGATAGCGGTGTCGGTATCGCTGCCGATCTGCTGCCGCGCGTGTTTGACCTATTTACTCAGGGTCAGCGCAGTTTGGACCGCGCGCAAGGCGGGCTTGGCATCGGGCTGACGCTGGTGCGTCATCTGGTCGAATTGCACGGTGGACGCGTCGATGCCTACAGTGCCGGAGCATCGAAGGGCAGCATGTTCGTCGTACGCCTGCCGCGCGCCGAGTCGCGGCGGACTGACGAACCACCGCTTGCGGGCGCTGCGCGCCTAGCGACTATTCGTCGGATCTTGATCGTCGAAGATGACGCGGACGGTCGCGAAGCGCTGCGCATGCAGTTAACGATGTCTGGCTATGAAGTGTACGAGGCACACGACGGAGAGTCTGGAATCGAACTCGTGCAACGCGTGCAACCCGACGTCGTGCTGTTGGACATCGGACTGCCGGGCGTCGACGGATACGAGGTCGCGCGACGACTAAGGAATGCGCCGGCGTGTCCGCGGCTGATAGCCGTCACCGGCTACGGACGGGCGGAAGATCATCAGCGGGCAATCACCGCCGGCTTTGATCTGCACCTGACCAAGCCGCTTAACTACGACGACCTTCATCGCGCGCTACAGAGCCCACCCTAGCGTCGAGCCATCGCGCGCGCTGCTTAGAGGCTCACGACGACCGATCAGCCGGCCGCGATGCAGTTGCTTGGCCTCCATCGATGCTTTTACGCGGCTGAATGCTGGCTGAACTCGGTTTCCATCCGGCGCTGCGCTTCTTCCTGCGACACCTCCTCGATATGCGTCGACAGCGTCCACTGAAACCCGAACGGATCCTTCAGCGTTCCCGAACGGTCGCCGTAAAACTGGTCCGCTACCGCCCGCACCTCAATTGCTCCGGCCGCGATTGCCTTCTTGAACGCGGCATCCACGTCGGGGACGTAAATCATCAAGAACATCGGTGATCCGCCGAGCGTCAGTGGACTCTTGTTCCCCCACTGCTCGTTTTCTTCCGACATCATCAACGTCGAGTCACCGATGCGTATTTCAGCGTGCGCAATCTTGCCGTCCGGCATGTCAAGCTGCATTGTCTTTTCCGCACCGAACGCCCGACGATAGAAGTCGAGCGCCGCAACACAGTCGCGCACTGCCATATACGGCGTTACGGTGTGATAGCCCTGCGGTTTTGCTTCGACCTTGTTTGCCATCTGCTCCTCCTTGAGAAGTGGTCGCGCGCCCGTAGCGCACGCTTAATAAGTCATCGACGCGGCGTTGAGCAATCCAAGCGCAATTGCCACAGCGGCCGCAAGAATGCCACTCGATACCTGCCCTTCGCGCACATTACGTGCAAGAGCCGGCACCATCAGTCGCACGCCGGCGAACGCCACCAGTTGAACGAACAGAGCGACCGCCGACCACAGCAGCATGTCGAGCAGCGACACACTGTTGACGACAACGCTCGCCAGCGGCAGCGCAAAACCGATAATCGCTCCGCCAAGGCTCGCCGCCGCCGCCGCGTTGCCTTCGCGAATCAGCTTGATTTCCGGATACGGCGTAATCCACACGTACAGCGCAAGGCATATCGTCAGCAACAACAGCGATACGCCAAAGAACGCGGCGAAGTACGGCAACCCAGCCAGCGTTTCGAATGCAGTGTTCCTCATTGTGTCTCCCGATTCTCAAAATAGTGCGGCACGAAGCGGCTCGTGTTACGCGTGATCGGCGACGTGTCTTCGCGAATACCGATACCGGCCGGTCTATCGCCGACAATCCAGGAGCCGATCAGCGCGTAGTCGTCGCCAAACTTTGGCAACGACGCAACGGCCTGGTAAACAAACCCTTCGGCGCCGTAATCACCTTCAGTCGTCTTCACAGTCGCGCCATCGACGATCGACACGTTGGCGCCTTCCCGCGCGAGCTTGGGCTTCTTCACATACGTCGAGCCCAGCGGCGCCGACTCGTAATACGCGGGAAGCAGGTTCGGGTGATCGGGATACAACTCCCACAACACAACCAGGATCGCCTTGTTCGACAGCAACATCTTCCACGCCGGCTCGATCACCTGCATTGTGCTCGTGAGCAACGCCGGCCCGAAGTCTTCGCGTACCAGCCACTCCCACGGATAAAGTTTGATCAGCGCCTCGATCGGCAGATTGAATTCGTCGACAAACTTGGCACCGTTCCATCCAATGCGCTCGACCGGCAACGAGAACGTTTGCCATCCTGCCTGTATCGCCGTGTCGCGCAGATAGTCGAGATTGCCCCAGTCCTCCTGGCTGTCGGCCACCGCAGTGAAATGCAGCCGCGACGCACTCGATCGAGTGCGCATCTGTTGCCAAGCTGCAATCAGCTGCTCATGCAGCGAGTTGAACTGATCCGCGTCCGGCCGCACCGCCTGCAGCCATTGCCATTGCGCAACGCTTGCCTCAAGACAGGCGGTCGGCGTATCCGCGTTGTATTCGAGCAGCTTCGGTGGCGACGCGCCGTCGTACGACAGATCCATGCGACCGTAGAGAGTGAACCCATCGGGCTGAGCGCTGCGATATGCGTTCCAAGTGCGCTCGATCGCCGGCACCCATTCGCGCGGTATTGCAAATTCTTCGTAGCGCTGGCTGCCGACCACCTGCTGCGCGGCGTTCAGCGCCATCTCGTGCAACTCGGCCGTCGCACTTTCGAGCTGATCGACCTCGGAATCCGAGAACACATAGCAGCGGGACTCGTCCCAATACGTGCCGTCGATCGAGTGGTAGTGAAAGCCGATCGATTCCATTTCGCTTTGCCACGCAGTTCGAGGTGTCAGAAGCTCGCGGCGCATCAGCCGCCGGATGTATACGACCGCGACGACGATCCGAAACCGCCGCGCGAAGTCGGCGCGGTTGAAGAGCCGATCGCGCGACCCTGCCGAGCCGGATCGGCAAAGTTCGGATTGGCATTGCGCCGCGCGTCGTTCAGTGCATTGTTACGCGCACCAGCTGCGTACAGCGGGCCCCAGAACAGAAACCCACCCGGATAACCGGAGCTTTGCACGCGCTCGCAGCTTTCCGGGCGGCCCCAGTCAGCAGCGCAATCTTCCAGCGAGGCGTAATGATCACGCGCCGAAGGTGTCGACTGCTGGCCGCAGGCCACCAGAGTCACGGTGCCGATCAGCACCAGCGTGATTTGCGCCGAGGAGCGTCGCCGAACCATGGGTCGTACCGCCGTGAGGCTCAGGTGTTGGACACTTTGATCGTCGGCATTTTCAACGACATGTCCTTTGCCTTCTCGGCGATTCGTACAGCGACCTTGCGCGCGATTTCCTTGTAGCTCTGCGCCACCGGACTGTCGGGCTCGGCGATAACCGTCGGCCGGCCTGAGTCCGCCTGCTCTCGAATGCGGATATCGAGCGGCAGACTGCCCAGAAAGTCGACTCCATACTCGGTGGCCATCTTCTGTCCGCCTTCAGAGCCGAAAATGTGCTCGGCGTGGCCGCAGTTGCTGCACACATGCACCGCCATGTTTTCGACGATGCCGAGGATCGGTACGCCGACCTTCTCGAACATTTTCAACCCTTTTTTCGCATCCATCAGCGCGATGTCCTGCGGCGTCGTGACGATCACTACGCCGGTGACCGGCACCTGCTGGGCGAGCGTGAGTTGTATGTCTCCGGTACCCGGCGGCATATCGACGACCAGGTAATCGAGATCGCGCCAGTTGGTTTGCGTCAGCAACTGCTGAAGTGCCTGCGTGACCATCGGGCCGCGCCACACCATGGGTTGATCCGCGTCGATCAGCAACCCGATCGAGCTCATCTGCAGCCCATGGTTTTCCATTGGCTCGAGCGTGCGGTTGTCGACCGTCGTCGGGCGACCGCTGATGCCGAGCATTGTCGGCTGGCTAGGACCATAGATGTCGGCGTCGAGCACGCCGACTTGCGCGCCCTCGGCGGATAACGCCAACGCAAGGTTGGCCGCGACTGTGCTTTTTCCGACGCCACCTTTTCCGGAAGCGACCGCAACGATGTTCTTGATGTTGGGCATCACCTTCAGCCCGCGCTGCACGGTGTGCGCGACGATCTTCATCGTCACGTTAGCGCTGACATTGGCCGCGCCCGCCGCTTTCAACGCATCGATCACCGCGCGGCGGATCGGTTCGATCTGACTCGCTGCCGGATAGCCGAGCTCAACGTCGACGCTGACATCGCCGCCTTCGGCGCGCACATTGCGCGCCGAGCGCGATGTCATCAGGTCTTTCCCGGTATTCGGGTCGACGACTTTCTGCAGCGCTGCTTGCGCTTGTTCAACGGTCACGTTCATGGGTGCGCGAAGTATGCACGCTCCGGCGCCGCTAACGCAGCCAGCCACGGCGCTTGATGTACCAGAGCGGAAGGATCGCGGCGCCGAGGGTCAGGCACATCGAGTAGATGAAGCCGTACTTCCACGACAGCTCCGGCATCACTGCGAAGTTCATGCCGTACAGGGTTCCGATCAACGTCGGCGGCAGAAACACTGCCGTGATAATCGTAAACACCTTGATGATCTCGTTTTGCTTGATGTTCAGAATGTTGGTGACCGCCGTCTGCAGATAGCGCAGCCGCTCGTGCTGGAACATCGCGTGCTCTTTGGTGCCCGCTACATCACCCGCAAGCTCGTTGACCAGCACTTGAAGCTCCTGCTCGGTGCGATTGTCGACCTCGTCACCCAGATATCGTACCGAGCGTCCGAGTGTCAGCTGCGCCTCTACGCAACGCAAGATCAGCTCCTCCGTTTCATTCAAGCCCCGCATCGTCTCGCTCAAGTCGCTGACTCCCAGCTCACGGCCCTTTGCGTCGTAACCGTCCGAGATCTCAGAGATCTCGCTTGTCGTCTGCGCCAGGGCGTCGGCGACGTAGTCGATGACGCTGGCCGCACGGTCATTAGCCGTGTGCAGCAAAAGTCGCAATAGTGCCTTCGGACTGTCAGCATTGCTCGGCCTGCGCTTGCAGCGCTGCAAAACGGCACCGAACGGCCTGAACTCGGGATCATCACTGATCGTTGCTACGACGCGATCTCCAAGAACGAACGTGACGCTTGCAAACCGCGGCTCGCCATTGGTATCCAGTTCGATCAGCTGCGATCGCAAGTAAAGAAACTCGCCGTCCTCCACCACGTTGCCGGCCTGCGGGCGAGTTTCGATCCCGAAGCGCTCGCGCAAAGCTGCACTTTCTTCAACGGTCGGCGCATTGACCTCGAGCCATATCACGTGTGCATCGTGTTCCGGCTGCAGCAGACCCTCGATGGGAGACAGTTGCTCGCCGATCTTATGAACGGTGTGAATCATCGCGGTTCTCCAAGCTTTAACCCAGCCGACACACGTAAAGAAAGCTCATCGAGCGGACGGCGGTCCACCACTTCGCTCGCTATGGGAAGGCGAGCTCGAGGACGTCGCTGTTTCCTGCCCCGACGGCTGGATGTAATGGACCGTCACCATCACACCCGTGATCATCAAATACAGAACGATTACGGCGACGATGATTTCGCGCTCGAGGCTGCGACGGCGCGATGGTCCTGACGGTGTAGACATGTGTGACTCCTGATTCTCAGGAGAGAGGATACCGACGCTACCCGCGTCCCAACGGTGTGTGGCGCAGCCCGCGCTTTTTGCGAATCGCGCTATTCCGCGCGCAGCGATTCGACCGGATCGAGCAGCGACGCGCGCCGCGCCGGCAGAACGCCGGCCAGCAGCCCGATCACTGCAGACAGCGCAACCGCTAGCGCCGCATAGACCAGCGGCGTATGTACCGGCAGCGCGGGAAACGCAGCGTGAATCAGCTGCGCCAACCCGAAGCCAAGCGCCAGACCAGCAGCGCCGCCAACGGCAGCGAGGTGTAGGTACCGTGATCGTTCTTGACCTGCGTCAAGCCCTTTGACCAGCAGACGCGCAAGCTGGGCATATCACGGAGTCTTCGATGAACCATAAAAGGTGAGCTCTGAGCAGGACGAAACTGACAGCGATTGTTGCTGGTGCAGTGCTCGCGGCGGCCATCGGCAGCAGCGTAGTCGCACAGCAAAGGCCCGGCTATGGCCCGGGTTACGGTCCGGGTTACGGCCATGGACCCGGAATGATGGGCGGCGGCCCCGGGACGGCTATGGCCGCGGCGGCTGATGGGCGGGTACGGACAGGGCGGCGGTTACGGTGGCGGCGCTGGGCTTGCTGCACTGAATCTCACTGACGAACAGCGCGACAAAATCACCAGAATCCATGACGAGAACCGCAGCAAGAACGGGAACACGATGGGCCAGAATGCGCGGTGAAATGTTCAAGCGTCGCCAGATGTATTTCGGCGACAAGCTCGACTCGAACGCGATCACCGAGCAGCAGCGCAAAGTCGATGAGTTGAGGCGACAGATCTCAACTCGCACATCGAAACGCACGACCAGGTTGCCGCCTACTCACGCCTGAGCAGCGCCAGCCGGTACGAGCGTTCGGTCCATGGTGGGCGCCTGAAACAACGGAGTAGCGTGGTAAAGTAGTTGCACCGGAAGATTGAGCCCGATCCGACATAACCGCAATTCCTCCGAGATCGACGTTGGCTATCGCATACACGCCCGCTGAGAAACGCGGGATATGGTGCACGGCACTTACAATGCCGCGCTCCATGAAGCGCAACCTGTTTGTCACGACCGCACTGCCCTACGCCAACGGGCGGCCGCATATCGGTCACATCATGGAATACATCCAGGCCGACATCTGGGTGCGATTCCAGAAGATGCGCGGCAACAACGTCCACTTCGTCTGCGCAGAGGACGCCCATGGCGTGCCGAGCATGATCGCGGCTGAAAAGGCCGGCAAGACTCCGCGCGTGTTTATCGATGAAATGCGCGCCGCGCGTCAGCAATACCTCGATGGCTTCAACATCGCGTTCGATCACTGGCACACGACCGATTCGCCGGAAAACGTCGAACTGTCGCAATCGATCTACAGGGCGCTGAAGGCCAAAGGGCTGATTGCGACGCGCACGATCGAGCAGTTCTACGATCCGCTAAAGGGCATGTTTCTGCCAGACCGTTACATCAAGGGCACGTGCCCAGTGTGCGGCGCGAAGGATCAGTATGGCGACAACTGCGAGGTCTGCGGCTCGACGTATTCGCCAACCGACCTGATTGAGCCGTATTCGGTGTTGACGGGCGTGCGGCCTGAACTGAAGTCATCCGAGCACTTTCTTTTCCGCTTGTCGGACCCTGAGTGCGTCGATTTTCTACGGAATTGGACGGCTGAAAACAATCGGCATGGCGAGCCGAGGCTGCAGCCCGAGGTGTACGCCAAGGCGCAGGAATGGCTTGGCGCCGGCGGCAAAGGGCTGTCGGACTGGGACATCTCGCGCGATGCGCCGTACTTCGGCATTCCGATTCCCGACGCACCGGGCAAATACTTCTACGTCTGGCTCGACGCGCTGCCCGGCTACCTCGCTTCGTTGAAGGCGTACTTCGATCAGGGCAAGGCGCGCGCAAAGGGCGAACTCCGTACTTTCGATGAATTCATCGCCGCCGACGATGTCGAGCAGATTCATTTCATCGGCAAGGACATCGTGTACTTCCACACGTTGTTCTGGCCCGCGATGCTGAAATTCTCCGGACGCAAGGTGCCTGACAACATCTACGTGCACGGCTTTATCACGGTCAGCGGCGAGAAGATGAGCAAGAGCCGCGGCACCGGCATCGATCCGCTGCGCTACTTGCAGCTCGGAATGAATCCGGAGTGGTTTCGCTACTACGTGGCAGCGAAGCTCAATGGGCGCGTCGAGGATATCGAGTTCAACCCGGACGATTTTCTGGTGCGCGTCAACAGCGACCTGATCGGTAAGTACGTCAACATCGCCAGCCGCATCGCACAGTTCCTATCCAAGCATTTCGCCGACCGCATGCCTACCCTGGAGACGGGGATCGCGGGCTCTCCGGCAAACGTCAGCGGTTTCGGACTCGCGATTGCTGTCTCTGAGGACATCAAAGCTGCTATGAGCAACGCGAATTCAGCAAGGCATTGCGTCTACGATGCAGGTAACCGACTGCAGTCAATGCTGAACGACTCGTTTCAGCCCTGGTTACTCGCCAAGGAGGCTGGCTAAGAATCCCGCAGCGAAGACAGCAGCTGCCGACATTTGCGCTTCTTCAATTGCCGCCTTCAAGGCACTCACGATTTTCTTGAAGCCCGTGCTTCCGAAGCTCGCAGAAGACGTTGAGAGGTTCTTGCGCGTAAACCGCTCGACTGGTCAATGATCACACCGCCAATCTCGATTAAAGCGTCATTGAGTCCCACCATGAATTTTCGCACTTTCGAGCCTCTGATGACCCGCGTAGAACCCAAGCAGCTGGATGCGCTCTTCGAGCCCACCGACGCAGTCGATGAAGCGCCGTCGTCTACCCGGCGGCGTTGCGATCGCCGACACGATCACGATCGACGACTTCGCCAAGATCGACTTACGGATCGCGAAGATCGTCAACGCCGAGCACGTCGAAGGATCCGACAAGCTGTTGCGGCTGACGCTAGATGCCGGCGAAGGTCGTCATCGAAACGTGTTGTCTGGCATTAAAGCTGCGTACAAGCCCGAAGACCTCATCGGTAAGTTGACTGTACTGGTCGCCAACCTCGCGCCGCGCAAAATGAAGTTCGGGGTCAGCGAAGGCATGGTGCTCGCGGCAAGCCACGCCGATGAAAAACAATATCCGGGGATTTATCTGCTCGACCCTCACCAAGGCGCGCAGCCGGGCATGCGGGTGAAGTAGCTCGTGACGATTCTGGCGCAGCTGCTGCCGATCGACTGGATACTCGCAGCCGTCGCCCTCTTGCTCACCGTCGGCGCGGTTGGGATCGTTCGTCCGCACAGTTTCTTCCTGGTTGCCCGCGTGCTGTTTCCACTCGGCGCAGCACTGAGCCTGGTGATCGCGATGGCGGCGCTAGCCACGCTGTTTTCGGATCCGCAGATCGCGGTGCTTCCGCTCGGCCTACCGGGACTGCCTTTTCATCTGCGACTCGACGCGCTGTCGGCTTTTTTCCTGTTGCTATTCGGCAGCACCACTGCGGGCATCTCGATATTCGCGTCGGGGTACTTCCGTCGTGGCGAAGGTACGGCGCCGGGGCTGTTGTGCCTGCAGTACCACGTCTTCATCGCGAGCATGGCGCTGATCATGCTGGCAGACGATGCCTACGTCTTTATGGTGATGTGGGAGCTGATGGCGTTGTCGTCGTTCTTTCTAGTGACATCGAACCACACGATCCCGGAAATCCGGCGCGCCGGGTACCTGTACTTGCTGATTGCGCACATCGGCGCGCTGGCGATCTTGCTGTGCTTCGGAGTGCTGCAGGCCAATACGGGGGACTACACATTTGCCAACATGAGGGCGCAGCAACTGACGCCTTTTTGGGCCTCGATAGCGTTCCTGCTCGCGCTGTTCGGCTTTGGTGCGAAGGCGGGCATTGTCCCACTACATATTTGGCTGCCCGAAGCACATCCGGCTGCGCCGTCGCCGGTATCGGCACTGATGAGCGGTGTGATGTTGAAGACAGCGATCTACGGGCTGCTGCGGATCGGTTTCGAAGTGCTACAGATTCAACTTTGGTGGTGGGGCGTGCTGGCGCTCATCCTTGGGCTCGTCACTGCGCTCTTCGGAGTCGTCTTCAGTGCGATTCAGACGGACATGAAGCGGTTGCTTGCATATTCGTCGATCGAGAACATCGGGCTGCTTTTGGTAGCGATGGGGCTTGCGCTGCTCTTTACCGCCTACCAGATGGAGGCGATGGCAGCGCTGGCGCTGACCGCCATGCTCTATCACGCGCTGAATCATGCGTTCTTCAAGAGTCTGCTGTTTCTGACTACCGGCGCAGTGCTGCACGGCACCGGTGAGCGCAGCCTGGGCAAGCTCGGCGGCGTGTTGCGCTACATGCCGTGGGTTGGTTGGCTCGCCCTAGCGGGCGCCCTTGCCGCGGCGGGTCTGCCGCCATTGAATGGCTTCGTGTCCGAGTGGCTGTTGCTGCAAAGCTTTCTGTTCACGCTCGGGCTGCCGGGAACCTTCGTGAACATGCTGGTTCCCGTTGTCGCGGCCGGCGTCGCGCTGGTCGCCGCATTGGGCGGGTATGTGATGGTCAAGTTCTACGGCGTGATCTTTCTTGGCCAACCGCGAGAACCGACCATTGCCCACTCCCATGATGCAGGGGTTTCGGAGCGCGTGGGACTTGTGTGGCTCGCCGCGGGTTGCGTGCTGCTCGGACTACTGCCGACGCAGGTCATTGGACTGATTGATCCGGTCACAAGAGTGCTCGTCGGCAGCGGCGTGGGACCTACCGTTGCCGCTAACGGTTGGTTAATTCTGGCGCCAGTTGCTCCCGAACGTGCCAGCTACAGTCCGCTGCTGTTTCTGCTGCTTGTAACTGCAAGCTTCGCATTGGCCTACGTACTCGTACGAAGGCTCTATCACGGTCGAGTCCGGCGTGCGCCGGCTTGGGATTGTGGCTTTCCTCTGCTCAACGCGCGCATGCAGGATACGGCCGAGGGATTCGGTCAGCCAATCCGGCTCGTATTCGAACCTTTTTTCCGCATCGAACGGCACCTGCCGACCCCGTTTGATACGCAGCCAATATATCGACTCGACGCCACCGATCACTTCTGGCGGTGGCTGTACCTTCCGATCGCGCGTGTCGCTGAGAAAGCATCGCGGATAGTGGGACTGCTACAGCAGGGACGCATCACGACGTATCTGCTGTACAGCTTTGTCACCCTGCTGGTGATGCTGGTGCTGGTGTTCCGATGAGCCTCTACAGCGTCGGCGCACAGTTGCTCGCGTTGCTCCTGGCCGTGCTGGGCGCGCCGTTGCTGACAGGATGGGTCAATCAGTGCCGCGCTTGGCTGCAGAACAAGAGCGCACCTCCGTTGTTGCTGCCCTATCGAACCCTGCACAAGCTCTTTAACAAAGAGTCAATCGTGGCCGAACATGCGAGCCCGCTGTTCCGTGCAACGCCGTACATCGTATTCGGTGCCATGGTGCTTGCATGCGGAATCGTCCCGAGCCTTTCGACCGACCTGCCACTCGCGCCCGCTGCCGACGCAATCGCGCTCGTTGGATTGTTTGCATTGGCGCGCGTATTCATGGCGTTGGCAGGGATGGACATCGGCACTGCATTCGGGACGATGGGCGCTCGGCGCGAAATGCTGGTGGGGTTCCTCGCCGAGCCCGCCCTGTTGATGGTGCTGTTCACTGCGGCGTTTATCACCCAGTCGACCCTGCTGGCGAGCATCGTCGAGACGATGTCCACTCAGCCGTTTGCAATCTACCCGAGCCTGGCATTCGCGGGCGTCGCTTTTACGATGGTGTCGCTAGCTGAGAACGCTCGAGTGCCGGTCGACAACCCTGCCACGCACCTCGAGCTGACGATGATCCATGAGGCGATGATCCTGGAATACTCGGGGCGACACCTCGCGCTGATCGAGTGGGCGGCGAGCATGAAGCTATTCGCCTATTCCAGCATTGGACTGGCGATATTTTTCCCTTGGGGAATTTCGCATATCGGCGAGCCGACGGGACTGCTGTTGGCCCTTCCGGCGCTGGTCGTCAAGCTGATTATCGGCGGCGCCGCATTGGCTCTGATCGAAACGCTGTCGGCCAAGATGCGCATCTTTCGTGTTCCGGAGTTTCTGGCGGGCGCGTTCATGCTCGCGGTGATCGGCATGCTGGTGCATTTCCTGTTGGGTGCCTGACATTGACTGAGCTTGCCACCCAGCTGATCAATCTGTTCGCGGCCGTGCTGCTGCTGCTGTCGTTTGCGCTGCTGGCGCAGCGTCGCGTGCTGTCGCTGATCCAGCTCTTCACTCTGCAGGGCCTGACGCTGGTGATGTCAACCACCGTAATGGCCTACTTCACCGCGCAGCCTCATCTGTACTACTCGGCGCTGCTGACCTTCGCGCTGAAGGTCGTGATGATGCCGTGGTTGTTGCATCGACTGATCGTGCGGTTGAACGTGCGCTGGGATATCGAGACGTTGATCAATATCCCGACCACGATGCTTATTGGCATTGTCCTCGTGATCTTCGCCTTCAACCTGGCGCTCCCGATCTCGCAGTTGTCGGTGTCAGTCGCGCGCGGCACCTTGGGTATCGCGCTCGCGTGCGTGTTGCTCTCCTTTCTGATGATGATTACGCGCAGTAAGGCAATTCCACAAGTGATCGGTTTCCTCGCGATGGAAAATGCGCTGTTCTTTGCGGCCACGAGTGCGACCTACGGAATGCCGATGGTCGTTGAGCTCGGTATCGCGCTGGATGTCTTGGTCGGCATGATCATCCTCGGGGTCTTCATGTTCCAGATCCGCGAGCAATTCGACAGTCTCGACATCCGGAATCTTGAAAAGCTGAAGGAGGAGTAAGAGCGTGGAGTATCTGCTCGCAGTCCTCTGCATTCCGCTCGCCGGTGGTGCCGTACTTGGTGTGATGGGCCACCGCGATCGCGCCTCTGAAATCAACGTTTTATTTAGCTTCGCCACCTTTGTCGCCGCGGGCGCCTTGACGGCGCAAATTATCGCGAACGGGCCAATGTTGGTATTGGACAAGCAGTTCTTTGTCGATTCTCTGAACGTATTTTTGGTAGCGCTAACGGCATTCGTTGCCTTCACTACAGCATTGTTCGCGCGCCCCTACATGCGCATCGAGCGCGATCACGGCAAGATGACACCGCCGCGAATGCGTCTGTTTCATAGCATGTATCAGATGTTCACGTTCACGATGCTGCTGGCATTGCTGACCAACAACATGGGGCTGCTGTGGGTGGCAATGGAAGCCGCGACGCTGACAACCGTATTGCTCGTGGCCGTCTACCGCACACCGGCAAGCCTCGAGGCGGCATGGAAGTACTTCATTCTGTGCGGCGTCGGTATCGCGCAGGCGCTGTTTGGCACCATCTTGTTGTACCTCGCTGCCGAGCGCGCCATCGGCTCCGAAGGGGTCGGTCTGCTCTGGACCGAGCTTGCCGCCGCCAAGACGTCGCTCGAACCGACGGTGATGTCGCTTGCGTTTGTATTTCTATTGATAGGCTACGGCACCAAGGTCGGCCTGGCACCGCTGCACAACTGGCTACCGGATGCGCACGCAGAAGGTCCGACGCCGATTTCTGCTGTGTTGTCGGGGTTGCTGCTCAACGTCGCGCTGTACGCAATCCTGAGATGCAAGATTTTGACTGACGGCGCTCTTGGCACGCGCTTCGCCGGCGATCTCATGATTGGTTTCGGTCTCGTCTCGGTATTGCTGGGCGCGTTTTTCTTGTCGCGTCAGCGCGATGTCAAGCGCATGTTCGCCTATTCGTCAATCGAGCATATGGGGCTAGCCACGTTTGCGTTCGGCATGGGTGGACAGATCGCCAGCTTTGCAGGGCTTTTGCACATGACGGTGCACTCCCTTATCAAGTCGGCAATTTTTTTCACCGTCGGACATGCATCGCAAAAAGCGGGAACGCAGATGATGGACGGCATTCGCGGTCTGATCCGTACCAATCCCACAATTGGGTGGGGATTGATGCTGGGATCACTGGCGATCTTGGGCATGCCCCCATTCGGCGTGTTCGCCAGCGAGTTCCTGATCCTGACTACCGCGATGCGCGACTTTCCATGGGCCACTCCGCTGCTTGTGCTTGCGCTGGGCGTAGCGTTCGCTGCCATGCTGGGCAAAGTGCAGCCGATGGTTTTCGGCGAGACCACGTTAAAGCGCCTGGCGCACCAGCCGGCGCTGATTCCGGTGTTTGTTCATCTGAGTCTCGGACTGATGCTCGGTCTTTACATCCCGCCCTACCTGAACAATTGGTATCAGCAAGCCGCGCGGCTGCTCGCGGGAGGGTTATGACCGAGCCTGCACCGCAGTACCTCTCTCTTGCCGGTGCGATGCCAATACGGTTGGCCACGGTCACTGAAGCTCAGTGGACTTCGACCGCAGAGGCGTTTGCAGCAGCGGGCAACCCTTTGGTCGCGTTGTGGGGCTCGGACCGACGCAGCGTCGCAGAAGGTTTCGTTGTATGGGCGTCCTATGCAACGCATGATGGGCTGGCTATCGTGCGCCTCCAGGTTCAAGGCGCGCCGCCTGAATACCCTGCCCTGAAGGGCTACCCAAGTGCTACACGGATGCAACGCGCGCTGTTCGACTTACTTGGCGTTCGCGCACGGGATGCCGCCGATCAGCGTCCTTGGCTGCGTCACGCGGCATGGCCGGTTGACTTTTTTCCACTGCGACATCGCACCGAGGCCGTGCCTATTTTCGACCAACAACAGGAGCACTATCCGTTCGTTTCGGTCGCTGGCGATGGCGTGCATGAAATCGCGGTCGGGCCGATCCACGCCGGAGTCATCGAGCCAGGGCACTTTCGTTTTTCGGTCGTCGGTGAAAAAGTGCTACGGCTGGAACAGCGACTCGGGTACGTGCACAAGGGCATTGAAAAGCTGTTCGACGGCATTCCAGTTTACGAAGGTCACCGTCTCGCCGGTCGCGTATCTGGCGACTCCACGGTGGCGTATGCGTGGGCCTACGCCATGGCGGCTGAGTCGCTCACGCGCTGCGTGGTGCCTCCACGCACTGCATGGCTGCGCGCGTTGCTGTTGGAACGCGAACGCGTCGCGAATCATCTGGGAGACCTCGGCGCGCTAGGAAACGACGCGGGTCTCGCCTTTGGCCTAGCGCAGTTTTCACGGCTGCGCGAACAATGGCTCCGGCTCAATGGTGAAGTATTCGGTCACCGGCTGCTGATGGATTGCATCGTCCCCGGCGGCGTGACAACCGATGTCGATTCCAACGCACGCGCCAGGATCGCGCAGCAAAGCATCGTGATTGAAACAGAGGTGCTTCGACTGCGCGCCATCTATGACGAACACGCCGGACTGCAGGATCGTTTTCAGGCAGCTGGGATCGTGGCTCCAGAACTGGCTACGCGCCTTGGTTTGTGCGGCCTGGCTGGCCGCGCGAGCGGTCAAAAACGCGATCTGCGCGTCGATTTCCCATGCTCTCCCTACGATCAGCTCGGCGTCAGGTCTGCGTTCAATACGCGCGGCGACGTCGCCGCACGCATCGCGGTCCGGTTCGACGAGCTGAGCGAGTCGCTGCGATTGATACGGCTCATCGTTGACGAGCTGCCGAAAAGCGAAGTCCAACTTCCGCTGCCCCGTGTCGATGGCGACGGCTTCGGCGTTGGCTGGGTAGAAGGCTGGCGTGGTGAAGTGATGGTCGCGCTTGAGGCCAATGCGTCGGGCGGCGTACAGCGTTGCCATTGCCACGATCCATCGTGGCAGAACTGGCCCTTACTTGAGCACGCAATTCTTGACAATATCGTTCCGGACTTTCCTTTGATCAACAAGTCGTTCAATTTGAGTTACGCGGGGCACGACCTCTGATGCTGTACTTGATGAAGCAGGTGCTGACCAAAGGAATTTGCACCGAACCGGTCCCTGAATCAACCGACGCCTGGCACGTCGAGGGCGCGCGCGTACAGGATTCGATTCTCGCGCTGCTCGGCCGTGCTCTGACGATTCGCCACATTGACGCGGGGTCGTGCAACGGATGCGAGCTTGAGATTCACGCGTTGAATAACCCGTACTACAACCTTGAGGGATGCGGCATCAAGTTCGTCGCCAGTCCACGGCACGCAGACATGTTGCTGGTCACTGGTCCTGTCGCTCGCAACATGCAGATTGCAGTCACGCGCGCTTACGATGCGACCCCTTCCCCCAAGCTGGTGGTGGCGGTCGGCGATTGCGGGTGTACTGGCGGCATATTTGGGGAAACATATGCCAGCTGCGGCCGGGTCGCGAATGTGATCCCGGTCAATGTCGCGATTCCAGGCTGCCCGCCCCCGCCACGGGAAATTCTGCGCGGCATTCTCAGCGCCGTGCGCCAAATCAGTCGCTGAGCGTGCCGTAAACTGGTCGCAACGCTGATACAGCAGCTTTTGTGGTCGCTATGCAAAGAGCCTACGAATCCGACATCACGCGATTCCTGCGCGAATTAAAGCAAAAAAATCCAGAGATTGAGCGAGGCCAACGCGAGGGTCGCGCCATATTTTGGGACAAGAATATCGACGCCGATCTGTACAAGCGCTACGAGGCTTCCGACGTGCCGCAGCCGGCCTACGTCTACGGATCGAAGCTTTCGACGGGCGAGGCGAAATAATTGAACGCCGGCGCGTCTGATTTGTTTGATCCGGAAGCGGTGGCTGCGCTGGAGCACCCCACAGCGGACGGCACGCTCGACACCGTCGATAACGTCGCGCTGGCTCGGCTTTACGGTGAGCCGTTGTTCCGACTTCCCGACGATTTGTACATCCCGCCCGATGCGCTTGAAATTTTTCTTGAGGCGTTCGAAGGGCCGCTCGACTTGTTGCTCTATCTGATTCGCAAGCAGCATTTCAACGTGCTTGACATCCCGATGGCGCCGCTGACGCTGCAATATCTGACATACATCGATCAGATCCGCGCCAAGAACCTCGAGCTAGCAGCCGAGTACTTGCTGATGGCCGCGCTGCTGATCGAAATCAAGTCGCGCATGCTGTTGCCCACGCGCAAGTCAGACAGCGGAGAAGAAGCCGAGGATCCGCGCGCCGAACTGGTGCGCCGGCTGCTCGAGTACGAGCGCATGAAGCTCGCCGCGCAGCGCCTTGACGAGTTACCACGTATCGGCCGCGACTTTATGCGCGCCGCGGCGGTGATCGAACAATCGCTGGAAAAGCGCTTCCCGGAGGTCAACGTGATCGATCTGCGCGATGCGTGGACCGAAGTGGTTAAGCGCGCCCGGCTTACTGCACGCCATCACATCAACCGCGAGGAGCTCTCGGTACGCGAGCACATGAGCTCTATCCTGAAGACTCTGCAGCAGGCGAAGTTCGTCGAGTTCGGGGATCTGTTCGATCCAGCGCGTGGCGCCGCGGTCGCCATCGTGCATTTTCTCGCGTTGCTGGAACTTGCACGCGAAGCGCTGATCGATATCACTCAAGCGGCGCCGTTTGCGCCGATATACATTCGATTGGCCTACACGCCCAGCTAACTACATACGAGCCGCACCCAATGATCACCCTTCGTTTCCTGTTTGTTTTCTTGTCGCTTTACGCTGCCGCAAGTTTCGCGCAGATGAAGGCGCCAACGCCGCCGTCCGGTCGGGTCAGTCACGATGCCCGCCGGCGATTCATCGAATGCGTTTCGAGAGCTCGCCGCACGGGCAGCCGGCGAAAAGTGGCTGGCCCTTCTCGATCGCGGTGAATACGGCAAGGCGTGGGACGACTGCGCACAACTTTTTCGTCAACGCGTGACGCGTGAGCAATGGGTCGACTCGCTGCCATCAACGCGCGCGCCGTTTGGCGCGATGAAATCGCGCAACGTCGAAACCGCCGGCTACAAGACGTCTTTGCCGGGCGCTCCCGACGGCCAATACGTCACCGTGCGTTATCGAACGAATTTTGAAAACAAGGAAAACGCGGAAGAGCTGATCACGCTTTCTTTCGAAGACGGCCTCTGGCGGCCGACCGGGTATTTCATTCGGTGAGCTCGGACGTGATTGGTCAACAAGAAGCGGTTTTGCTAGGGGTGCTGTTTTTCGCAGCGGCGATCCTGTACTCATCAGTCGGACACGGCGGAGCCTCAGGGTATCTAGCTGCAATGGGACTACTCGGCGTTGCGCCGGCAGTCATGCGCCCGACCGCGCTGGTAATGAATATCGCAGTCTCGTCGATATCGCTCTACAAATTTTCGCGTGCCAATGGATTTCATTGGCGGTTGTTTTGGCCGTTTGCTGTCACGGCCGTTCCGATGGCCTTCGTCGGCGGCAGGATTCAGCTTCCTATTGCATGGTTCGGCGTGCTGGTGGGTTGCGTGCTCGTGTTCTCCGCAATCCGATTGTTGATCGAAGCACTCACTGGCGAGAAACAAGCCCGTGCGATCAAAGGTCCGCCGCCGGTTGTGCTCGCGCTCGTACTCGGTGCCGCGATCGGTTTGTTGTCGGGCTTGACGGGAGTAGGGGGTGGGATCTTCCTCAGCCCGCTACTCGTTTTAACCGGATGGGCAACCGTCCGCGACAGCGCAGCACCTACCGCTGCGTTCATATTGCTTAATTCCGTCTCGGGGCTTCTCGGACTCCTTAGCCGGCAGCCAACGCTACCCGATGCGCTTCCCTTCTGGGTTGCAGCCGTCATTGCGGGGGGTTTGATCGGCGCGACGTATGGGTCGCGTCGGTTGGGCAATAACGCCATGCGGCAAGCACTTGCAGCGGTACTCGTAATTGCGGGCGCAAAAATGATCTTGTAGTGAAGGCTTGCCTGGCGGCCTAAGCTCTACTCAGCAGTGAAAAACCCCTTCATCTTGTCGACGAAGCTCTTCGAGCGCGGCGAATGCTTCTCTCCTCCGTCAGCCAACGACGCATCGAACTCGCGCAGCAGTTTCTTCTGCTTGTCGGTCAAGCGCACTGGGGTCTCGACGACGATGTGGCAGTACAGGTCGCCCGCGTAACTCGCGCGCACGCCCTTGATGCCCTTGCCGCGCAGGCGGAACGTCTTGCCGGTTTGCGTGCCTTCGGTGACGTTGATGCTGGCTTTGCCGCCGAGCGTCGGAACTTCGATCTCGCCACCTAAAGTTGCAGCCGGGAACCCGATCGGCACTTCGCAGTGCAGATCGTCGCCGTCACGCTGGAACACGTCGTGCGGCTTGAGGTGAATCTCAACATACAGGTCGCCAGGAGGGCCGCCGTTCATGCCGGGCTCGCCTTTTCCGCTCAAGCGGATGCGCTGGCCTTCGTCGATGCCGGCCGGAATACTCACCTCAAGTACCTTGTTCTGCTTGATGCGTCCGGCACCCTGACAATGGGTGCATGGATCGGGAATGACCTTGCCTGAGCCGCGGCACGTAGGGCACGTTTGCTGGATCGAGAAAAATCCTTGCGACATGCGTACGTTGCCTGAGCCGCTGCACGTGCCGCATGTCTTGCTGCTGGTACCTGGCTTCGCGCCCGAGCCCTTGCAAACGTCGCACGCTTCCCAGCTTGGCACGCGAATCTCGGTCGCGAAGCCGTTCGCCGCTTGCTCCAGCGAAAGATCCATGCTGTAGCGAAGATCGGCGCCGCGATAAACCGCGCTTCGCCCGCCTGCACGGCCGGCAGCACCCGCGCCGAAGATGTCGCCGAAAATGTCGCCGAACGCATCGGCAAAACCGCCGAAGCCTTCCGCGCCGGCGCTGCGCCCGAAGCCGCCCATGTTCGGATCGACCCCCGCGTGGCCGAACCGGTCGTACGCCGCTTTCTTCTGCGGATCCGACAGCATTTCGTAGGCTTCTTTGGCGTCTTTGAACTTCTCTTCAGAAGCTTTCGACGATTTTTCGTCACCTTTGCCCTGGTTGCGGTCAGGGTGGTGCTTCATCGCCTGCTTGCGATACGCCTTCTTGATCTCATCGTCTGAAGCGTCTTTAGCGACACCCAGCACGTCGTAGTAGTCCCGCTTAGCCATCGCCCCTCAATTCCCTAAACGCAAAACGCCGAGTTGAACGGCATTGATCATCCGCTCGAACTCGGCGAGTTAAACGCAGAAAAACTATCCGCGTTTAACCTCTTTAAAGTCTGCGTCGACCACGTCTTCGTTATTCGCAGTCGCGCCTGCAGTAGCGGCTTCGGGCTGCTGTTGCGCAGCGCCTGCGCCCGCCGCCTGCTGCGCCTCCGCGTACATCTTCTCGCCGAGCTTCTGCGATGCCGTCATCAGCGTCGCGGTCTTCGCCTCGATCGCGTCCTTGTCGTCGGCTTTCAGTGCCTCTTCAACATCCTTGATCGCGGCTTCGATCGACTCTTTTTCGCTCGCCTCGAGCTTGTCGCCATGCTCGGTCAGCGACTTGCGGATCTGGTGCACGCTCGAATCGGCGGCGTTGCGTGCCTGTGCCAGCTCGAAGCGCTTGTGATCTTCGGCCTTGTTGGCTTCGGCATCCTTGACCATCGCCTGGATCTCGGCTTCAGTCAGGCCCGAATTCGCCTTGATCGTGATCTTGTTTTCCTTGCCGGTCGCCTTGTCCTTGGCGCCGACGTGCAGGATGCCGTTGGCGTCGATATCGAAACGCAACTTCGATCTGCGGCAAACCGCGCGGCGCCGGTGCGATACCTTCCAGGTTGAACTCGCCAAGCAGCTTGTTGCCGCCTGCCATCTCGCGCTCACCCTGATAGACCTTGATCGTCACCGCCGGCTGATTGTCGTCAGCCGTAGAGAACGTCTGCTGGAACTTGGTCGGAATGGTCGTGTTCTTCTGGATCATCTTCGTCATCACGCCGCCCAGCGTTTCGATGCCGAGCGACAGTGGCGTCACGTCCAGCAGCAACACATCCTTGCGCTCGCCCGACAGCACCTGACCCTGAATCGCGGCACCTACAGCAACCGCCTCGTCTGGATTGACGTCCTTGCGCGGTTCCTTGCCGAAGAATTCCTGGACTTTTTCCTGCACCTTCGGCATGCGAGTCATGCCGCCGACCAGAATCACGTCGTCGATGTCGGTCGTCTTGACACCGGCATCCTTGATCGCGATGCGGCACGGCTCGATCGTCTTCGCGATCAACTCTTCCACCAGCGACTCGAGCTTGGCACGCGTCAGCTTGATGTTCAGATGCTTCGGACCCGACGCATCGGCCGTGACATACGGCAGATTGATATCAGTCTGCTGGCTCGACGACAGCTCGATCTTGGCTTTCTCGGCCGCGTCCTTCAGCCGCTGTAGCGCGAGCACATCCTTGCCGAGATCGACGCCCTGCTCTTTTTTGAATTCACCGATGACGTAATCGATGATGCGTTGATCGAAGTCCTCGCCACCGAGGAACGTATCGCCGTTGGTCGACAGCACTTCGAACTGTTTCTCGCCGTCGACATCGGCGATCTCAATGATCGAGATGTCGAACGTGCCGCCACCCAGGTCATACACCGCGATCTTGCGGTCACCCTTGTGCGTCTTGTCGAGCCCGAACGCGAGCGCCGCTGCAGTCGGCTCATTGATGATGCGCTTGACGTCAAGGCCCGCGATACGACCGGCGTCTTTCGTAGCCTGCCGCTGCGAGTCATTGAAATATGCCGGCACGGTGATCACTGCTTCGGTCACCGGCTCGCCAAGATAGTCCTCGGCGGTCTTTTTCATCTTGCGCAGTATTTCGGCGCTGACTTGCGGTGGCGCGATCTGCTTGCCCCGGACTTCGACCCAGGCATCGGCATTGGGCGCCTTGACGATCGAATACGGCATCAGCTTGATGTCTTTCTGCACTTCCTTTTCCTCGAAGCGCCGACCGATCAGCCGTTTGATCGCATACAAGGTGTTCTTCGGATTGGTCACCGCCTGCCGCTTGGCCGACGCGCCGACCAGAATCTCGCCGTCTTCCTGATACGCGACGATCGATGGCGTCGTACGCGCGCCTTCGCTGTTCTCGATCACGCGTACCTGGTCACCTTCTAAGACGGCGACGCAAGAGTTGGTCGTGCCGAGGTCAATGCCGATGATTTTTGCCATTTTTTGGGTCCTCAAGTCCTATGTTCCGCTTGCTACCGATGTAGGGTAAATGTGGTCCAGTTCAAGTCTGCGCGACGATGACGAGCGCTGGCCGCAATACGCGATCAGCGATCAGCCAGCCCTTTTGCAACACCGAGACTATGTGATTGGGTGCCACGCCTTGGGCGGGCACCGTCGAAATCGCTTGATGAAAGTGGGGGTCGAACTTTTCGCCGACCGGATTGATCTCTTTTAGATTGCCCTTTGCGAAGGCCGCCAAGAGCTGCCTCAATGTCAGCTCGACACCTTCATGCATCGCCTCGGGCGTCGCGTCCTTTATCTGTAGCGCCTTTTCAAGCGAATCGACCACCGGCAGAAGCGCCTCGGCGAATGACTCGATCGCGAATTTGTAGGCCTTCGCGACGTCTTCTTGCCCACGGCGGCGGACGTTTTCCGCTTCAGCCTTGGCGCGCAGGAACTGATCCTGATATTGCTCGGCACGCGCCACTGCCCGCTGTAACTCCTGCTCGGTGTCGCTGGCCGGCGTCGCCGTAGCGGCGTCACCGTTTATCGCCGCTGTTTCGAGCGTTTCGTTGGCTGCATCTTTGACCGGAAATGGGTCCGGATCGTGCATCACTCCTCCTAAAAACCTGTTTCTTCTCAACGAGTTAAAAGATGTTGGGCCATGGCGCTGCTTTTCAAGTTGAAACAGGCAGATTTAGTTCCCGACGGTGTAGGCCGACCGCCTTCGCCGGAACGCGGGATCGGATGATCTATGCGGCCGGAGGTGACGCCCGCTACAAAGAGGACATGGAAACCGGCCCAATCGCCCGCTCGAACGCGTCCGCAAAAGCGGCGCTCGTCGATCTGCCTGCGCGCGACACATTCACAGCGCAGACACCGCTGGTGGTAATCGGTTTGGCGGCGATCGGCATCATCTTCCTGATCAACTCGCACGCGCGCCCTACAGCACCTCGCGAAAAAGTGATGACCTATTCGTGCTCGGACTGTGGAACGGTGACGTCGATACGAAGCGCACCGAGCGCGATGCCTGCGTTCATCGTCGAGGTACAGATGCTGGACGGCTCGCTGCGTGCGATCCCGCAGGCCGCTGGGGGCTTTCACGTGGGCGATATCGTGCGCGTAAACGGTGAGGCGCTGACGCTGCGAGCAGGGCCGTCCTGAAACCGCAATTGCTAGTCGCTGGCACCCATCAGCCGCGCTCGTTCGCGGCTTTTTTGTGCCTGGACGTCACGCTCAGCGACCTCGGACTTCAGCGTCGAAGGGATCGGCCAACCCTGCATCTGCTGCTGCACGAGGTCCGCCAGCGCGCTGATAAACGCCGGTGCGCCATTCAAGCAGGCAATGTAATGAAACTGCTTGCCGCCGGCGGATAGAAACTCACTCTTGGCCTCGATCGCAATCTCCTCCAGCGTCTCCAGGCAATCGGTCGTAAATCCAGGGCAGATCACATCCACCCGCCGGCAACCCTTGGCGGCCAAGTTGCGCAGCGTCGGCGCGGTGTACGGCTGCAGCCACTCGGCGCGGCCGAACCGGGACTGGAACGTGACTACGTAGTCGTCCGCGCGAAGCCCGAGTGCACTCGCAAGCAGGCGGCCGGTTTTCTGGCACTCGCAGTGGTATGGATCGCCTAGATCCAGCGTTCGCTTCGGTACGCCATGGAAGCTGATCACGAGCTTCTCGCCGGGCCCCAGCGTCCCCACGCGGGTCCAGTGATCGAGCACCGACCGCTTCAACGCCTCGATGTAGCCCGCATGATCGTGGAAATGCTTGACCCACCGGATCTCGGGAGCGTTGCGAAGCGTCTTGAGGCAATTCGCAGCGGCATCGAACACCGACGCTGTCGTCGTCGCCGAATACTGCGGATACATCGGGAGCACCAGCAGCCGGTCCACATTTTTTTGTCGCAAGCCGGAAAGCGCCGAAGCAATCGACGGCTCGCCGTAGCGCATCGCGAGCGCGACTTCAACGTCGAGCCCGCGAGCGCCCAGGTAGCCACGCAGCAGAGACGCCTGCTGTTGGCTGAAGGCCATCAAGGGCGAGCCCTGATCCGACCAGATTGCCGCGTACTTCGCTGCGGTCTTGCGAGGACGCAACGGCAGCACGAGCCCGTACAAAATCGGCCACCAAATGACACGCGGAATTTCGACAACGCGCGGATCGCTCAAGAACTCACGTAAGAAGCGGCGCACAGCGCGCGCGTTCGGAGCCGAGGGTGTCCCGAGATTGACGAGCACCACCGCGGTCCGACTCGGGGAGCCGTGCTCGTAAGCAGGTTCGGGAGAAAACGGCATCGTTCGCATTCTAAGGAGTCGTGTTCTGACTTCGGAGCGTGCAAGCCCGCACGCCTGGCACGACCATCGACGGGGAGCTGCACCGGTTACTGCTGGTACGGGAGCTACGTCTGCGACAACGCGTTCGACAGCAGCTTCGCAGTGATGTCGACGATCGGAATTACGCGCTCGTATGCCATGCGTGTCGGACCGATCACGCCGAGCGTGCCGACCACCTTGCCGTCGACCTCATACGGTGCCACCACCATGCTCAGGTCGTCGAGCGGCACCGTTTGCGACTCGCCGCCGATATAAATCTGCACCCCGTGCGCGCCGATCGACACATCGAGCAACTGGATCAGCCGCGTCTTGTGATCGAACAGATCGAACATGCGCCGCAACTTCGCCATGTCGGTCGCAAGGTCGCTCAGGCCCAGCAGATTGCGCTCTCCCGCGATGACGACGGGCTCGGATTCTGCCGCCGCGTCACTGCCCGCCTGCACCGCGGCTTCCAGCAGTTGCGTGATGTCCGCGCCGAGTTGCCGCAGCTCTCCGTGCAAACGCGTCCGCGCATCGTTGAACGAGAGGCCGGCGTAGTGCTCGTTCAGAATGTTTGCGGCTTCGACCAGCTGCGACTGCGAGTACGCGGCGTCGGTCATCAGCACGCGGTTCTGCACGTCGCCTTCCGGCGTGACGATGATCAGCAGTACGCGGCGCTCTGACAACCGCACGAATTCAACCTGCTTGAAGCTCGACGCGCGGCGTGGTGTCAGCACGACGCCTGCGAACTGCGACAGGCTCGACAACAGCTGCGCAGCTGATTGCATCGCACGCGCCGGGTCGCCGATCTGTAGCTGACCCTGCATGATCTGCGTCTGCTGCTTTTCGAGCGGCATCACCGTGAGCAGCGAATCGACGAACAGCCGATAGCCGCGCGGCGTCGGCACCCGGCCGGCGGAGGTGTGCGGGCTGGCCACAAAACCCATCTCTTCGAGATCCGCCATCACATTGCGGATCGTCGCCGGCGACAGCTCGAGGCCAGAAATACGCGAAAGTGCGCGGGAGCCGACCGGCTGGCCTTCGACGATATACCGCTCGATCAGCGTTTTTAGTAGTTGGCGCGCTCTATCGTCCAGCATCATCGACCCCATCGACAAAGTGTACGCAAGAGACAGGGCGCCGTCCTGCATAATCGATTCATGTCCCGGCCGTTCCGCAACGTTGCTCTCTTTGGCAAGCCACGCGCGGAAAGTATCCGTGAGCCGCTGCTTGCGATCGCCAGAATTGTCGAGTCCGCCGGCGCTAAGGTGCTGTTTGACTCTGCAACGCGCGAGCACGTGCAGCTCGACGAGTACGTCGGCCACAGCGTGCACGCAATCGGCAAACAGGCCGACGTTGCGATCGTGCTCGGCGGCGACGGCACGATGCTCGGCATCGCGCGCGAGCTGGCTCCGCACCAGGTTCCGCTGATCGGCATCAACCACGGCCGGCTTGGGTTCATGACCGACATCTCGCTCGACCAGATGTCAGAAGCACTGCGTTCCATGCTGCGCGGAGCGCTTCGAGACCGATCGGCGCGTCTTGCTCGACGGCGAGGTGCGGCGTGGCGGCAAGGTGGCACTTCCATGCGATGGCCCTGAACGACATCGTCGTATCGCGTGGCGTCACCGGTGGCATGGTCGAGTACACCGTGCGCGTCGACGGCGCGACGATGTACAACCAGCGCGCCGACGCCGTGATCGTCGCAACGCCGACCGGCTCGACGGCGTATGCACTTGTCGGCCGACGGTCCGATTCTGTATCCGTCATCTGGCCGGCTTGCTGCTGGTGCCGGTCGCGCCGCAGACCCTGTCGAACCGTCCGATCGTGCTGCAACGACGATGTCGTCGATCGAAATCGAAATCACCGACGAGCGCGAGGCCATGGCGCACTTTGACATGCAGTCGTACGAGCAGCTTGCAGCCCGGCGACATCGTGCGCGTGAAGCGCAATCACCTGCGGACACTGCTGCATCCGGTCGGCTACAACTTCTTCGCGACGCTGCGGCAGAAGCTGCACTGGAGCGTGATGCCGAGCGAGTCGCACTCGCGCGGCTACGCCGCGTACACCATGCTGCTTTCGCTGTCGATCCGCAATTTCGTGATCGTCGAGGCGCTCGACCTGGATTTCGCGTCCGGGTTCACAGTGCTGAGCGGCGAAACCGGGGCCGGAAAGTCGATCCTGATCGACGCCCTGCTGCTTGCGCTTGGCGAACGCGGCGACGCCGACGTCGTGCGCGAGGGCGCGCAGCGCGCCGAAATCTCGGCCGAGTTTCGCCCCGGCGAGCATGTACAGCGCTGGCTGGCGCAAAGCGACCTCGCAAGCGATGACGGCGCACTGATCACACGCCGCACGATCGACGCCGCGGGGCGCAGCAAATCATTTATCAACGGCTCCGCCGTCACGCTCACACAATTGCGCGAGCTCGGAGAGAGTCTGATCGACGTCCATGGACAGCACGCGCACCAATCGCTGCTGCGGCCCGCGTCACAGTTGCAGTTGCTCGATGAGCACGGTGGGCTCGCAATGCCGAGACGCGCCGTCGCGGACGCGTTCGCCGCGTGGAAAGGCGCACAGCGAGCACGCGAAGAAGCTGAAACGATGGCGGCCAGCGCAATGGCCGAACAGGAGCGACTGCGCTGGATCGTCGACGAGCTCGACGTGCTTGCGCCACAGCCGCGTGAGTGGGAAGAAGTTTCGACCGAGCACAAACGGCTGTCTCACGCAGCCGGATTGCTCGAAGGCGCACGCGCCGCTATCGACACGCTGAGCGATCGACGACACCTCTGCACTTTCACAGGTCGCTGTCGTACACGCGCGCCTGACCGCACTCGCGCCGTACGACGAGCGCATCACGCCGATCGTCGAACTGCTGGACGCTGCGCAGATACAACTCGACGAGGCGATTTCCGCGCTGACACGCTACCTGGACAAGACTCGATCTGGACGCCTCGCGGCTGGCGGACGTCGACGCTCGGCTTGTCCGCGCTGCACGCGGCCGCGCGTCACGTTCAAGTCCGCCCCGGAAGCGTTGACGAAATGCTGGCGAAGCTCGCAAGACAAGCTGCAGCGCTGTCTGCGGCGGGCGACCTCGATGCGCTGCGCGCACGCGAGGCATCGGCTCACGACGCATTTAGCAAGGTCGCGCAGGAGTTATCGAAAAAGCGCGCAAAAGCAGCTCGGCAGATGAGCACCGAAGTCACGCGCGCGATGCAGGATCTGAGCATGGCAGGCGGCCGCTTCGACGTGCAGCTCAGCCCTGTCGAGCCGTCGGCGCTACGGGATCGACAAGGTCGAGTTCATGGTCGCAGGGCACGCCGGCGTAAGCCCGAAGCCGCTGGTCCGAGTGGCTTCCGGCGGCGAGCTCGCGCGTATCCGCTTGGCGATCTCGGTGATCGCCGCCGGCGCGACGCCGGTGGCCACGCTGATCTTCGACGAAGTCGACGCCGGCATCGGCGGCGCGGTGGCCGATACCGTCGGGCGACTGTTGAAGCAACTTGGCCAGAGCCGACAGGTGCTCGCGCGTCACCCATCTGCCGCAGGTGGCCGCGCACGGAGATCAGCACTATCGCGTCACCAAGGAAAACAATGCCGAGCAGCCGACCGGTGTCGACGCATGATCCAGCTCGATCGCAAGACGCGTATCGAAGAAGTCGCGCGCATGCTCGGTGGCCAGGAAATCACTGATACGACGCGCAAACATGCGCGTGAATTGCTGGCCGGTTAACTACGCTCGCTTACCCTTACCAACATCTGTGCCGCTGCCAGGTCCTCGATCGCGGTACCGACCGACTTGAAAAGCGTGATCTCGTCGGCTTCGCTGCGGCCCCGCACACTGCCGGTCACCAGGTCGGCCAACTCGCCCCTAATGTCGGCACGGGCGATGACACCACCCGCAATGGGCTCGATGATGTCCGCCGCCTCGGTCAGCGCACCCGCGAAGGTATCTACGTAGATGCTGGAGCGCGCCACGGCGTCATTGTCGACTTCGCGCATCGTCGGCTTGAACGCACCGACCAGATCGAGGTGCGTGCCGGGCGCGAGCCAGACACCGTGGACGACGGGCGACGTCGCGGTGGTTGCGCAGGTGACGATCTGTGACTCCTGCACGGCTCGCTCCAGATCATGTACAGCCTCGGCGGGTAACCCTTCCTGCTTCAATTCCGACGCAAGTGCTTGGGCGCTGTCCACGCTGCGGCCCCAGATCAACACGCGCTCGATAGCGCGGTTGGCGCAGTGCGCATGTGCCATGAATCGCGCGAGCCGGCCGGTGCCAACGATCAGGACTCGGCGCGTGTCGTTTCGAGCCAGATAACGCGCCGCCAGCAGCGACGCGGCCGCGGTGCGCCGCAGCGTCAGAGCTTCGCCATCTATCACGGCGCGCGGTTCGCCGCTGTCGCGATCGAACAGCACGTAGAGCGCGTTCACTGTCGACGAGCCTCGCTCCCGATTGCGAGGCAACACCGTCACGAGCTTCACCCCAACCGCGCCGCCCGCGCCCGACTCCACGCGGGCATAAGCAACAATGAATCCGTGTCGGACAGCGCGTGTGCGTGGCGCAACGGCGCGACCGTTCCGGCCTTCAGCGCCTCCGCGATTGAATCGGCAAGCGCGAGGCAGGGTCAATGCAGCATGAACCTCTTCTGCCGAATAAAGCCGCACGGGACAGTCAAGCGCCGGCCACGTAGCTGCCGGACGTGCCGCCGTGCTTTTCGAGCACCCTGACCTCGCCAATCACCATGCCGCGATCGACGGCTTTGCACATGTCGTAGATCGTCAGCAAACCGACCTGCACGGCGGTCAGCGCTTCCATTTCGACGCCGGTCTGCCCGTGCGTTTCGACCCGAGCACGGCATTCGATCGAATTGGTATGCGGCTTGCACGTCGAAGTCGATTGCGATGTTCGTTATCGCGATCGGATGCGCCAGCGGAATCAGCTCCGGCGTTCGCTTTGCGCCTTGAATTGCGGCAATGCGTGCTACGCCGAGGACATCACCCTTCTTGGCTCCGCCCGAGCTGATCAACTGCAGCGTGGCCGGCTTCATCGAGATGCGCCCAACGGCGACCGCGACGCGATGCGTGATTGCCTTATCGCCCACATCGACCATCTGGGCGCGGCCGGCGCCGTCAAAATGAGTGAGCGAATTCATCGGATGAATTTGAGATTTTGAGCGCCCAAGCAAGTGTGGAACAAAACCCACATCTAGCTATCATACAAACGGTCCCGTTACCCTCGGTATCTCTGCTGACGTGAGCCCGTTCCGGCTGATTAGTCGTCGCCCTGTTCAGTTTCGCGCTGAACGCGCCGCCCGCGCTCGCGCAGTCGATCGATTTGCCTGCGCTCGGCGATGCGAGTAGCGAGGAGTTGTCGCCGGCGCGTTGAACGAAAGCTCGGCGAGCAGATCATGCTGGAGGTTAGGCGTGATCCTGACTATCTGTCCGACACCGAAACCACCGAGTATTTGAACCATCTCGGGTATCAGCTGGTGTCGGTCAGCCCCTCGCGCTCGCTCGATTTCGTATTCTTTGCGATACGCGATCCGATGCTGAACGCGTTCGCACTGCCCGGTGGTTTTATCGGCGTGCACTCCGGGCTCGTGCTTGCGGCTCAGACCGAGTCGGAACTGGCCGGTGTGATGGCGCACGAAATAGGCCACGTCACGCAGCGGCACATTGCACGGATGCTGGCCAAGCAGCGCGAATCTGCGGCGCTCGCGATAGGCGCGCTGCTGTTGGCGCTGCTCGCGGCGCGTGCAGGCGGATCGTCGAGCGGCGACCTGGCGCAGGCGGCGATCGTCGGTTCGCAGGCAGCGCTGATCCAGCAGCAGCTGAATTTTTCGCGCGAAGCCGAGCGCGAAGCCGATCGAGTGGGGTTTCAGACATTGACAGACGGCGGGTTCGACAGCCGCGGCATGGAAGGGTTTTTCGGCCGACTGCAATCGGGTACTCGTATTTACGAAAGTGCGGCACCCGCGTACCTGCGCACCCACCCGATGACGGTCGAGCGCATCTCGGATATGCAAAACCGCACGCGCAATCTGCGCGTGAAGCAGCGTGCGGACAGTTTGGATTTTCAATTGATACGGGCGCGGCTGCGCGTGCTGCAGGAAACGACGACACAAGGCTGGCGTGACGCGCTCGAATACTTCAACGGTCAGCTGAAGAACCAAACGACTCGCATCAGAAATCGCAGCGCGCTACGGCATCGCCGTGGCCGCGCTGAAACTCAATCAGCCCGACCTGGCAGTCCAGGCGGCCCAGGCTGCGCGACGGCTATCCCCGGCGCCATCGGCGGTTCTCGACAAGGTCGTCGCCGAAGCGCGTCTGGTCGCCGCCCGCACGCCGGAAGAGCGCAGCCGCGGCGGTCAAAATGGCAAGTGATAACGCCAATCGTTACCCGCTGTCGACATTGGCCGTCAGCCACTATCTGGACGTTCTGAATCAGACGAATCAGCACGAAGAAGCGATCGCGTTCCTGCGCAAACAGGAGGCGATTTCTCGGACTCAGCCTTCGTACTACGCATTACTGGGCCGTTCGTATGCGGCGCTGAACCGCCGTTCACTGCAACATCAGTCGATCGGTGAGATGTACGCGCTGCTCGGCGCTCCGCAAGCTGCGGTCAACCAGCTCGAACTTGCGCGCCGCGCCAACGATGGCGACTTTTATACGATGTCTGAGATCGACGCCCGAATGCGCGACCTGCAGGCCGAGGTCAAACGCGAGCGCGAAGGTATGAAGGAAGTTTCACGGCGCTAGTTGGAGCCTTCGCGGATGTAGGTTTGCATCCGTACAATCCCGGTTGCGCAAATTCCCGAAGCGTCCTGTCGCGTCTTCGCAAGCAATGAAATCCGAAAACGAATCACTGATCGCAGCGACCGCTTCGGCTTCGCAACCCATCGAGACCGACGCTGTGATCGTCGGCGCCGGGCCCGTCGGACTATTCCAGGTTTTCGAGCTCGGTCTGCTCGAGATCAAGGCACATGTGGTGGACTCGCTGCCGGAAGTGGGCGGCCAGTGCACCGAGTTATATCCAGACAAGCCGATTTACGACATTCCGGCGATACCTGTGTGCAGCGGCAAGGAGCTCACCGACGCTCTGCTCAATCAGATCAAGCCCTTTGGCGCCACCTTTCATCTGGGGCACGAGGTCTCGACGGTACAGAAACAGGATGACGGACGCTTCTTCGTCGAGACCGGCAAGGGGACAAGCTTTCTCACGAAGGTCGTGATCGTCGCTGGCGGTGTCGGTTCGTTTCAGCCGCGCACAATGAAAGTCGAGGGCGTCGATCGATTCGTCGGCACGCAGTTGCACTACCGCGTCAGAGACCCTGCACTCTTTGCAGGCAAGCAGCTCGTAATAGCGGGTGGCGGCGACTCGGCCCTCGATTGGGCACTGGAGTTTGTGGGCAAGGCTGAAAGCGTCGTACTCGTGCATCGGCGCGATGGCTTTCGGGCCGCGCCCGCCTCAGTGGCAAAGATGAAGGCCCATTGCGAGCAGCATCAGATGCAAATGCTAGTCGGCCAGGTCAGCGGGTTTGAAGAAAGCGACGGCAAGATGACCGAAGTGCGCGTCACGTCGGCGGACGGTGTGACAAGGCGTGTGCCGCTGGATCACTTACTCGTTTTCTTCGGGCTGTCCCCGAGGCTCGGCCCGATTGCCGGATGGGGGCTGGACCTCGAGCGCAAGCAAGTCCGTGTTGACACTGAAAAGTTCGAGACCAACGTTCCCGGTATCTTTGCCGTCGGAGACATCAACAGCTATCCGGGAAAGAAGAAGCTGATCCTGTCGGGCTTTCACGAAGCCGCCCTGGCCGCCTTCGGCGCCACGCGCTACGTATTCCCGGACCGCAAGGTTCATCTGCAGTACACGACGACCAGTCCGAAGCTACACAAGATCCTCGGCGTTGAATCGCCGGTTTTCGACTAGAACGATCAGCTTCTCTTCGAAGACTGCGGCTTTCTCATAAATCCAAGCACTTCCGGCACGCGGGCCGACTTGATGCGCTCAATCGGCACGTGATTATCGTGATTGACGTGTAGTCCTTCGGTTTTCAACTCGGCGCTGATTTGTCCAGCGTTCCACTCGGACAGCGCCTTGTCATCCAGCACTTGTCCCTCTTCATTGACGATGCGCTCCGAGAAAGCGAGCGTGTCCCGATCATCGAGCACTCCGGGCCCTAATTCAGTTTCAAAATAAAGGCGGCCGTTTTCGTCGGCGAATGCCTGCCGCAGTTCGCGCGGGTGAGTGCCCGTATGTGTTGCCAGCCGTTTGAATTCGTCGAGCCGGTAAACCCAAGGCGCGATTTCGAGGGAGACGTACACGCGCTGCGGACCATTCTGAAAAAACCAGTTGCCACAGCCGTCGTTCATGTAATTGCGACCGATGAATTCGTTGATCGCGTCGTTTTCGATAGGGTCATCCTTGATTCGCCAGTCGCCGCGCCCGTTCAGTGAGAGCCAGCCGAACACTGCGGGTACGTTCGGCCATTTGGCGATGGCGGCCTTGACAATGTCATCCATGCGACCTCCTTGAGCAGTGCATTAGCGTAGCGGTTTACGTGCCCGTTCGGCTACCGCAGTGAGGGTTCACGTTGTGTAAAAAATTGGTACAGACGCTCTGCAATGAAGTCAGTCCGGCCCGGCCACGGACCGCGGGCGAAGCCGATATGGCCGCCTTCGGCAGGCTGCTCGAGCTCTACCGCCGCCGACACGTCGCGCGATTGTGGCAGGCTCGACTCCGGGACGAATGGGTCATTGCGCGCATTGAGCACGAGGTAAGGAATGCGCACGGCTTGCAGCCACGGTTTGCCCGACGCCCTGTCCCAGTAATCGTCGGTGTCGCGGAAGCCGTGCACAGGCGCCGTGTACTCATTGTCAAACTCGTACAAATTGCGGCTGCAGCGGAGGCGTCGCGCGTAATCATGTCACGCGCCAGGTCGGGGAACTGTTGCAGCTTTGCCAGCGCCTTGCTCTTCAGTGTTCCGAGGAACACCTGTGTGTAGATTCTGTTGAAGCCACGGCCCAACGCGGCGCCTCCGGCTGCCAGGTCCAGCGGCGAGCCGATCGAAGCCGCCGCGGTGACAAACGACGCATCCTGTTCGAGCTCGCCGGCCCATTTGGCCAGCATGTTGCCGCCGAGCGAAATGCCGACCGAGTACAGCGGTGCATTCGGCCAGCGCTTGCGCACTGAACGTAGGATCCAGTCGCCCTCTGCCGAGTCTCCCGAGTGATAGGCGCGCGGCAGCCTATTAGCCTCTCCGGAGCATCCACGAAAATGCACGACCAGGCCGCGCCAGCCACGATCGGCGAACCAGCGCATCGTCGACCGTGCGTAATGGCTGTGCGAACTGCCTTCGAGTCCATGAAACAAGACAAGCACGGGTGCGTCGTCCGACAACGGGCTCGGGCGATGCAAAGTCGACATCGATAAAGTCACGGTCGTTTGTGTCCCAGCGCTCTCGCCGATATTGCACGGCGGGCACCGGCATGAACTTGGCCGGTACGATCGTCTGCAAATGGCCGCCCGGCAACCAGGGCGGCGCCGCGTAGGTGCTAGCGACCGGCGACACGCGAAGCACTCAGGCTTTGGATACTTGAAACCCGAGTGAACGGGCTCAGTGCAGCACTCCGTGCGAGTCGCGCGCCTCGCTGGACGAGCCCACTGAGCCGCCCGGGGCCGACGATGCATGGTGCAACACCATTTTCCAGCCCGCTGGAGTCTTGACGTAAACGTTGGTGGCAAGCACGCGTACTACTTCCTGCTTTGGACCCGAACCGACCACGACTTCTTCGATCACGTTATGCAGCGCAACGGTCGGTGTTTCGAGTGACTTAGCGAGCGTGCAGCGAGCATGTAGCGGCCCATTGGCGAGTATTGAAGTCCACGATGAACGCACCGACGCAAACCCTGTCAACCGTGGGCCACCCGGGTGGATGCACACAACGTCGTCGTCCTCGAGCCAGAGGTCGACGACGGCCTCACTGTCGCCCGCCTCAAGCGCTTCATAGAACGCTTGCTCGCACTCTTCGGGCGACGACAGCAAAAGCGGTTTCGCGACGCGCATCGCTCAGTGGCCCTTAATGATCTCGCCTGCCTTCAACACATAGACGGTGCCGCAATATGGGCACATCGCCTGGCCGGTCTTGGTCACGTCCAGAAATACGCGCGGGTGGTGATTCCACACAGGCATCTGCGGGTTAGGACAGAAAGCCGGCAGGTCACTGGACTGTAACTGGACGATTGGATCTTCTTGGGTCGCGCTCATTGGCACTGCCTTCGTTAACTGGGGTGAGCCAGTGCTTGTATTTCGGGGCGCGGCCGTTGACCACGTCAAAGAACAGCGTCTGAATTTTTTCGGTGATCGGCCCGCGCTTGCCAGTACCGAGCACTCGACCGTCAAGCTCTCGAATCGGAGTGATCTCGGCGGCTGTACCGGTGAAGAACGCTTCGTCGGCAAGGTACACGTCGTCACGCGTCATAGGTTTCATCGTGACCGGGTAACCAAGATCGCGCGCGAGATCCAGCACCGTGGCGCGCGTAATTCCGGTCAGGCCCGATACCATTTCCGGTTCGAACACCTGACCGTCTTTGACGATGAAAAGGTTTTCGCCGGCGCCTTCGGCGACGAACCCCTGCGTATCAAGAAGCAGAGCTTCGTCGTAGCCATCGTTAATCGCTTCCATGTTGGCCAGAATGGAATTGACGTAGTGCCCAGCGGTCTTGCTGCGGACCATCGAGACATTGATGTGGTGGCGCTGGAATGAGGACGTTTTGACGCGAATCCCTTTCTCCAACCCTTCCTCGCCAAGATACGCGCCCCAAGGCCACGCAGCGATCGACACGTGCACCTTGTTGCCCTTCGGGCTGACGCCCATTTTCTCCGAACCATAAAACACCAGCGGCCGCAGATAGCACGAGCTGAGCTTGTTGGCACGCACGACCTCACGTTGCGCTTCGAAAAGCTGCTCGCGCGAAAACGGAATCTGCATCATAAAAATCTTGGCGGAGTTGAACATCCGCTCGGTATGTTCCTTCAAGCGAAAAATCGCCGGGCCCGACGGCGTGTCATACGCGCGTACACCCTCGAATACCGCCAGACCATAGTGCAGCGAGTGCGTCAGCACATGCGTGGTCGCGTCGCGCCAGTCAACCAGCTTGCCGTCGTACCAAATCAATCCATCGCGGTCGGACATCGACATTGCTCTTCTCCCAGAATTCCCGCAGCTCGCGCATGTCTGTTGCGGCCGATCATTCTAACGAACCGCTGCTTCCTATAATCGTCGGTAATGAAAGCGTTGTTCGGCTCGCGTCCGGAGCTCGCGCGAGTACGGCGCGAAGGGTTTGCACGTGGCATACGCGTCGTTGCGCCACTGATGATCGGTACCGGAATCTGGGGCCTGGTGACCGGCGTCGCAATGGTCAAGGTAGGTCTTACCACAGCGCAAGCGATTGCAATGACGTTGCTGGTCTTCTCGGGAACCGTGCAGCTGGCATCGTTGCCGCTGATCGCGGCCGACGCTCCGGTGTACATCGTCATGTTGACGGCGGTGGTCGTCAACCTGCGGTTCGTGATCTTCTCGGCCGGGCTGCACCCATTTTTTCGCCGATTTTCGATCGCGCGGCGCTGGTTGCTCAGTTACTTCATGGTCGATATGAGCTTCGCGATGTTTCTGTCGCGATTCGCCGACGCTCCGCAAGACCAGCGTGGAACGACCGAACAAGTCTGGTTCTTTCTTGGCATGAGCGCAGGCAGTTGGATGGTGTGGCAGACGATGTCGATCATCGGCATCGTCCTTGCGGCCGGGGTACCCGCGCAATGGGGTCTCGAGTTCACCGCCATCCTTGCCCTGATTGCGATGACGCTTCCGATGATCGCCGGCAAACCTGCGCTCGTTGGCGCCGTCACTGCCGGCGTCATCGCGGTGCTGGCAGCGAGCCTGCCGCTAAAGCTCGGGCTATTGGTCGCCGTCGTCGCAGGTATCGCTGCCGCCATGGGCACTGAAATCACGCTTGAGCGGCGCTCTGACAAGGCTGGAGGAGCGACGTGAGCAACGTCGAAATCTGGTTCGTCATCATTGGGCTCACGCTGGTGACGATCCTGATGCGCTCGAGCTTTCTGATGCTGGGCGATTACTTCCCGTTGCCGGAACGAGTGCAGCACGGCTTGCGCTACGCACCGGTGTGCGCATTGATCGCGCTTGTCACGCCTGAACTGTTTCTGACGCAGGGCGCACTTGATCTGTCGATCACCAATCCGAAGCTCGTTGCGGGGTTGGCTGCGGCCGTCATCACTCTGACCACACGCAGCATGATCGCCGCCATGGCGATCGGAATGCTTGCATTTACGCTGATGAGGTTTCTGCCGGTAGCGGCGTAAAGACCGAATTCCAGAGTCGCGTGACAACTGCGGCTTCGCGTTCGACTTCCTCAAGCGCGACACGCGCGCGTTCCGCACCGTTCAGGCGCAGCCGGTGCTGAATGCTGCGGAAAGTGCGATAGGCGTCGGCCACTTCACCGGCCAACGACGCGTCGATCAGCTGCAAGCCTCCTGCGATTTGCAGCAACGCGATGTTGCCCGCGTTGCGCACCAGCTCAGGATGCTGGTGCGCATGCGCAAGCACCAGGAACTGCACGATGAATTCGACGTCCGACCATGCCTCCGCGGTCGTGCTTGACGTCGAACAGCGCTGTCGAATTCGGGTGGCCGTCGAGCATCCGCGCGCGCATTTCGAAGCACGTCGATGCACAGCCTTTGCACGTCACGCCGCTGCATCAGGATGCGACACCGCTCGGCCTCGAAACGCTCGCCGACTTCGGAGTCGCCGGCGGAATAGCGGGCTCGCGTCAGCGCCTGGTGCTCCCACGGCCACGCACCGTGGCCATCTTCGTTGCGCTGGTAGCGAGAGAACGCATCGAACGAAGACACGATCAAACCTGCGTTACCGTCGGGCCGCAGCCGCAGATCGATTTCGAACAGCTTGCCCGACGATGTCTGCGCCGTCAGCCACGTCATCAGGCGGCGTGCCAGCAGCGAGTACGCCTCGGCGGCCGGCGGGATCTTCGTCGTCGTACAAGAAGATCAGATCGAGATCCGATTCGTAACCCAGCTCCTTGCCGCCGAGCTTGCCATACCCGATCACTGCGAATCGAGGCAGATCGCGGTGCCGCCGTGGTAACGAACGCCACGCGTACTCGATCGCCAGAGCAAGCGTCGAATCGGCCAGCGCGGACAAATGGTCAGCCAGCCGCTCCACCGTCAGCCGGCCGTCGAGGTCCGCCACCAGTAAACGAAAAACCTGCGCATGATGAGCGTCACGCAGCAGATTCATTTGCCGCTCTTGATCGCCGTCACCTTCAGCCAGTTGCTGCCGCACCGCACGGGACCACGATGGCCAGTCCGGTTCATGCTCGCTCAGACGCTGATCGAGCAACTCGTCGAGCAGGATCGGGTGCCGCACCAGGTAACCAGTGGCCCAGCGGCTCGCCGCCAGCATTCTCATCACCTTGTCGAACGCCTGCGGAAACTGATTGAGCAGCGCGATATAGGTATTGCGTCCGGCGATCACATCGGCCAGCTGTGCAAAACGCGCGAAGTGCTGATCGGGCCCGATATCGTGCGCGGCGCCAGTTTCGCGCGACTGTTCGATTGCGGCTTGCAGCGCGCGTCGCAGTAAACGCTCCACTCCTTTACGAGCCGAATCCGTGCTCGCCTGCATGCGGCGCGAATCAAGCACAGCGTGCAAGCGCTGCGCTGTGGCTGCCGGGTCGGCAAACCCGCGCGCTCGCAGGTTCTCAATCAAGGCACCGTCCGCCGCTGCGCCTTCGACGTTCACCGCAGGTAGCGAAACCTCATCGTCGGCGATCGCCGGTTCTGCAAAGACGCCATCGAAAACCTCCTCAACGAGCGCCTGAACCGCTCGATACTCGGCAATCATCGCGGCGCCGTCGGCGGCTCCGAGCAGCCGTGCGACACGCTCGCGCGATTCGGCATCTGCCGGCACCTGATGTGTCTGTGCGTCATCGACGTACTGCAGCGCATGCTCGAAGTTGCGAAGGAACACGTAACTCAATGCCAGACGCTCGCAAATCTCGGCCGGCAGAACGCCAAGTTCGGAGAGCGCCGTCAACGTCTGTAACGTCGACTTCGATCGCAGTTTGGGGTCGCGGCCGCCGCGCACGATCTGAAAGGTTTGGGCGATAAATTCAAGCTCGCGAATTCCTCCCCGCCCGATCTTGACGTCGTCGGCGCGATCCTCAGGGCCTTTTCGTTTCACCAAGCGGCGCACCGCCTCGGTCCGAATCAATTTATGCAACTCCCTCAATGCCGCGATCGCACCAAAGTCAAGGTACTTGCGAAACACAAATGGCCGAACGATCGCGTCGAGCGCCGCACGCTGCGCCTCGAACTGCGATGCGGACGCAAAGACGGGAGACGAAACGACCCGACCCTTGAGCCAGGCGAAGCGCTCCCACTCGCGGCCCTGCGCCATCAAGTACTCCTCGAGCATCGCGTTTGAGACGGCGAGCGGGCCGGCGGCCCCGTTGGGTCGCAATCGCATATCGACACGAAAGACGAACCCATCGGCGGTCACGTCATTGATCAATGCAATGACTCGCCGCCCGAGTCGCGCGAAGAATTCATGATTGCTGATGCGGCGGCGGACTTGTTGGCTGTTGGTTTCGCCGTCCTGGTCGTAGACGAAGATCAGGTCGATGTCAGACGACACGTTCAACTCGCCGCCACCGAGCTTGCCCATGCCGACAACCAGCAAGTCCTGTGGCACGCCATCGGCGCCGATCGGTACCCCGTGGCGAGCCGCAAGTTCGCGCGCCATAGTCGCGACCGCCGATTGCACAGTCAATTCAGCAAGCCAGGTCATCGTTGCCACGACTTCGGCCAGCTCAGCGCGGCCCGTCGCATCGCGCGCGATCAACGTCAGCAGCACCCTCCGGCGCAAGCGGCGCAGCGCCACTGCCAGGCGCTGCGCCTCATCACCGGTGGCCGCCGCCATTAACGATTGCAGTGAATCGCTGAGACGCGCCGCGGTCCAGCGCAGACGCCGCCAACTGCTCCAACCCCTGCACGGCGCACGAACTTTCCGGCGTCGGCGGATGGAATTCCGCGTGCAGTGCCCGCCGTACGTAGTGTGACAACGTCGGCAAGTCCGCGATTGCGACGCGTGGTCCACGCCAGGCGTGCGGACCGATGAATTTGGAGCCTATGGAGAGGGAATCTTTCACTGGAAAACGGGGTCGTACCATCAGCCCGCTGTGATAACGTGACCGCGGCCTTTTGCTCCTATCGATCGTTCATTTTACGTAGCGACGCACCTTAGCGCGCTCGCCATGCCAAAGCAGCCAAACGTCCCCGAACGCGCTGACAACTCGAGCAAGTCGCGCGCGCGACGTGGTCTGCGCCTGGCTTGGCTGTCGCTTGCGTGGTCCTTCGTCACGCTGTTTTTTATCGCCGGCGCGCTGTTGCTCGTAGTGCGCTACATCGCGATGCCGCGCGTCGACGAAATGACACCGCGCATCCAGCAAATGGCATCGCGCGCAGTCAAGGCTCCCGTGACCATCGGCCGTATCGAGGCCTCGTGGCGCGGCTTGCATCCGCATCTCGTGTTGCGTGACGTGCGGATTGCAAGCGGTAGCGATAGGCCCGATCTGTCACTGCCTCGGGTCGAGGGCACCGTCTCATGGTTCAGCGCAGTGGCGTTCGAGCCCCGCTTTTCGGAGTTGCGGATCGAGGAGCTCGACTTGGACATTGTCCGGCTCCCAGGCAACCGATTTTCGGTCGGTGGATTGGTGTTAGATCCGAATCAACAAGGCGAGGACTCGGGTGCATCCGACTGGATTCTCACGCAGGGCGAGGTAGTCATCCGCGACGCGCGCATTCGCTACAGTGACCGCCGCGACGTGGCGACAGCGAATGACTTTGAGCTTACGCACGTCAACGTCCGGCTTGAAAACGTGTTCGGCTCGCACATCGTCGGCCTACAGGCGCAGCCGACCTCGGCGATCGCCGGCCCAATCGATCTGCGCGCGCGCTTTCACCATGCGCCCTTTTCACGCCCGTCGGATTACGCGAGATGGACTGGCGAAGTCTTCGGTTCGGTCGACTATGCCGATCTGGCCGCGCTCGCACACACATTCGAAGCGCCGATAAAAATCAAGCAGGCCCACGGCGCGGTGCGCAGTTGGGTGACCTTCGATCACGCACGGATAACCCGCGTCGTCGCCGATTTCGCGTTGACCCAGGTAAACGTCACCCTTGCCGATAATCTAGAGCCGCTAACGCTGGACTCACTGCAGGGCCGTGTTGCGCAACGCATATGGGGCACCGACGACGGCGTCGGCGGACAAGAGTACGAAGCCAGTCGGCTGGCTCTGGTCACCGCCTCGAAGCAGACAATCGCTCCGCTCGACTTCAAGGTGCGTACAACGCGCGCCAAAGACGCGAGCCCGGCTCGCACGCAAGTTCAGGCGAACCGTGTCGATATTCCAACGATCGCGTGGTTTGCAACCCACGTGCCGCTTGCACCTGAGCTGCGAGAGACGCTGAGCAAGCATGCGCTTGCCGGGACGCTGGTCGGCCTCACCACGAGCTGGCCTGGCTCTGCACCTGAACTCAAAACGCTGTCACTGAAAACACGATTCGAAGGACTGGCAAGTGCAGCGCAGCCGGCTGTGCCTCACGAGAATCAGGGTGCCAAGCACACGATCGGATTGCCCGGGTTCGAAAACTTGAGCGGAAGCATCGACATCGCCGATGGTGCCGGTTCGATGCTGCTTGCGTCGAAAGACGCGACGCTGATCCTGCCGGGCGTATTCGCGGAGCCCCGCGTCAAGCTTGCAAAGCTAACGACATCGGCGCGTTGGAAGTGGGACCCAGCGTTGGAAGTGCGGATCGACTCCGCCACTGCGTCCAACGCAGACATCGAACTGGACGCCACCGGTGTCTATCGTGCGGCAAGTGGCGACAAAGGCGGCCCCGGTTGGCTCGATGTCACGTCGCACATTACGCGGCTTCATGCACCCGCCGCTTATCGTTACGTGCCGCTGGCCGCGGGAAACGCCACACTCAACTGGTTGCAGCACGGTTTGGTATCCGGTCGCGCTACCGACGGCACGGTTCGCATCAAAGGTGACCTGGCGCGGTTTCCGTTCGAAAGCGAGCAGGACGCGGAGTTTCGTATCACCGCACGCGTCGCGGACGCATCGGTCGACGTGCATCCGAGTGCAGTCCAAGGCGACCACTCGGCTGAAGCTTCGCGGGTCTGGCCGCTGCTGAAAGACATCGACGCGGATTTGCTGCTTGAGCGAGGGTCGATGACAGTGACCGCGCATCGTGGCGCCGCGTACGGCGCGAAGCTCAGCAACGTGGTCGCGCGGATTCCGGAGTTCGGGCGTAACGCCATGCTCGACGTGCGTGGCGTCGCCGAAGGGCCGTTAGCCGATATGGTGCGTTACGTAAACGCAAGTCCGGTGTCGCGCTGGATTGGCGGCATCACAACGAACGCTGAATCAACCGGCAATGCCAAACTGGAACTGCAGCTCGCAATCCCGCTTGCGCACGCGTCCGACAGCAAGGTGACCGGCACGCTGCAATTCACCAACAACGACGTGCAGCTCGCGGATGCGCCGTTGTTCACTCGCGTTGCGCGGCACGCTGCAATTCACCGAGGCCGGCGTGAGAAACACAAGCCTGAGTACATCGGTTCTGGGAGGTCAGAGCAGGATCGAAACCAGCACGCGCACGGACGGCGAACCCATGTTTACTGCGACCGGCATCGCAACCGTTCCTGCGCTGCGGCGTGCGGTCAGCCTGAGCCCGGTGCAGAAGCTGCTCGACCGCTCGCAAGGGCAAGCGCGCTACGTCGCGACGTTGACGCTGAAGCCGTCACCTGAATTCAGGATCGAAAGCGACCTGCTGGGCCTTGCGATCGATGGCATTGCGCCGCTGCGCAAGACAGCTCAGGAGCCGATGCCGCTGCGAATCGAGCGCATTCCGACCAGCGCTGAAAGCGACGAATGGCGCGTTGCAGCCGGGCAAGCGCTCGCCGTGCGCGTCGAGCGCCGCCGCGAAAAAGGTGAGTTGCGGATCGTGCGCGGCGTGATCGCGCTCAACGAACCTGCAAACCTGCCCGAATTCGGCGTGCTGGTGCTGGCTACTGTCCCTCGCCTTGACATCGAGGCGTGGTCGGCTTTTCTCGGCAGTGCAGAGCTGACGTCAAAACCCGCCGCGGCTACATCTTCGGGCCCCGCGATCGATCTGCTAGCGGTGCGCACGCCCGAACTGGTGTTAATGGGCCGCACGATCCGCAACGTGACACTGGGCGCATCCCGCGCTAATGATGGTGGGTACAACGCGAACATCGTGTCCGACGGGGTCTCCGGTTATGTGGCGTGGAAGCCCGAACAGATCACGGCGCGTCTGTCGCGCCTGTCGATCCCTTCGGCCCGCAAGAGCGAGGTGGTGGACGCGCTGAATTCGCCGCAATCGGAATTGCCCGCACTAGACATCGCCGCTGAGCAGTTCGAGTTGTCCGACATGAAGCTCGGCCGACTCGAATTGGTAGCGCAGAACGTCGGCGCGGCGAGCGCTTCGACATGGCGCGTGCGGCGCTTTGATATCACGAATCCCGACATGAAGTTTTCGGCAACCGGCGAGTGGGCGCCGGCCGCGAGCAGCAAGGCGCGGCGTACCAAGATGAACTTCAAGCTCGACACCCGCGATGCCGGCGCAACACTCGACCGTTTGGGATTCGCCGGCGCAATGGCAAACGGCCAGGGGGGTCTGGAAGGCGATCTCGAATGGCTCGGATCACCGCTGGATATCGACTACGCAAGCTTGTCAGGCAAACTCGCCCTCAGCATCGATAACGGTCGGTTCTTGAAAGTTGACACCGGCAATGCAGCGCGTTTGCTGGGTCTGCTGTCATTGCAATCGTTGTCGCGCACGCTGCTGTTTGACGCCGGACGCCCGTTTTCGGAAGGCTTCACCTATAGCGCGATCCGCGCAGACGCCACAGTGGCGCAGGGCATCATGTCGACCACCAATTTCCACATGGCGGGCACGACTGCGACGGTGCTGATGTCGGGAACGATTAGCCTTCGCAACGAAACTCAACAATTACATCTGGTTGTGCTGCCTGAAATCGACGCGAGTACGGCCGCTCTCGCGCTCGGGGTCGCCAATCCGATACTCGGGCTGGGGGCCTTTCTCGCGCAATACGTGCTGCGCAATCCGCTATCAAAAGCGTTTGCACTCGAATACGACATCGCAGGCACCTGGACCGATCCAACTATCACGCGCCGCGGCCGAGTGGGCGGCACAGACGCGGAGTCGATTAAATGAAATCCACCGTACGCGTAGCCGGTGTGCAAATGGTTTCGACGACGGATGTCGATCAAAATCTGCGCGCCGCTGCGGCACTCATCGCACAAGCGGCGGACGGCGGCGCACAAGTGGTCGCGTTGCCCGAATATTTTTGCCTGATGGGTCAGCGCGACACCGACAAGGTGGCACTGCGTGAAGCCGACGGCGACGGACCCATTCAGGATTTTCTCTCCAACCAAGCGCGCCAGCACCGTGTGTGTTTGGTCGGGGGTACGTTGCCGCTGGCTGCGCCGGAGAATGATCGCGTTCTGAAATAGCTTGCTTGTATACGGCCCGGCGGTGAGCGCGTGGCGCGCTACGACAAGATTCACTTGTTCCGCTTTAACCGAGGCAAGGAAAATTACGACGAATCGCTGACGATCGCTCCGGGCTCTGATGTTGCGAGCTTCAAGCTGGCGACCGAAGACGGCATTCGGCTGCGGGTCGGCCTATCGATTTGCTACGACCTGCGCTTTCCGGAGTTGTACCGCGCGATGCCGCAGCCGGACCTGATTGTCGTTCCGTCGGCCTTTACAGCAACAACCGGGCGCGCGCATTGGGAAGTCTTACTGCGTGCCCGCGCAATCGAGAACCTCGCATACGTGCTTGCACCGGCCCAGGGCGGAAGGCATCAAAACGGACGCTCGACGCACGGCCATACGATGTTGATCGACCCCTGGGGCGCGATTGTTGCAGAGCGATCCGACGGTGAAGGGGTTGTGTTCGGCGACATTGACCCACAATTGATCGCCGATTCACGTGCTTCTTTGCCCGCCTTAGAGCATAGGGTGCTGCGCTGACGCCCGTACAATTGCCGATTCTTCGCTGCAGCGTTCAATGAAACTCTCCGACCCCGCCCTCGCCCGCCTTGCCACCGCCAAGCAGTTGTTGCTCGACCCGTTCGGGTTGGACGAGGCGCAGCTACAGCGCGTTTTGGCGACCATTTTCGAGCACCGCACCGATTACGCCGATTTGTACTTTCAGTATTCGCGCAGTGAATCGTTTTCGCTCGAAGAAGGCATCGTCAAGAGCGGCAGCTTTGACATCGACCAGGGCGTCGGCGTACGCGCTATCGTCGGCGACAAGACTGCGTTTGCCTATTCGGACGATATCTCGCTTGAATCGCTGACCGAAGCGGCAATCTCCGCGCGCTCGATCGCGCGTCATGGCGCCGGCAAAATGCAAGTCGCCCCAAAGGTCGCCGTACGTTCGCAATCGGCGCGCTACGTCGATGATGATCCCGTTGCGTCGCTCGGTGCGGCAGCCAAGGTGCGCATGCTGGAGAAGGTTGAGCAGCTGGCACGCGCACGCGACCACGCGTCAAACAGGTGATGGCTAGCGACCACCGCCCGCTAATGCCGTGACGATCGACAAGACGAAGATCGTCGACCGACGACGATCGGACCAATCGAACATGCCGAGCGGCACCGTGAACAGCCTGCGCAAAGATCAGGTGCTCGACCTCCTCGCGTATCTGCTCAGCGACCCCCAACCCGAGAAACCGGGGTCCCGATGACCCCCACCCGCCTGCCTTCGTCCGCGGCCCGGGTGCTTATCGTCTCCTTGACGAGCAGGGCCAGGCGGCCGACAACCCAACCCGTCGCGTGGCGGCCGTCGTGACCGAGTACCGGCACAACTCCCACGCCGACGTCATCGTCAGCC
Source organism: uncultured beta proteobacterium (assembly GCA_963791315.1). Taxonomy (GTDB): domain Bacteria; phylum Pseudomonadota; class Gammaproteobacteria; order Burkholderiales; family Burkholderiaceae_F; genus JACCZX01. The sequence continues at coordinate 3,660 of CAWBRQ010000002.1, read as the reverse complement.
GCCTGCTGCTGACGGACATGCTCGACGGCACGGGCCGCGACTCGCCGCTGAAGCTCGCCTCGCTCTACACCGACCAGAAGCCCCCCAACGACATCAGCCGGCTCCTGGCCGCCTCGCACCGATTCCCGATCAAGCCGAGCATCGCCGAGACGCTTGACCCTGGGCACCGGCAAGCTCGCCGTGGACGGCGTGCTCCTCGTCGCCGAGCACGGCGACTATCCGTTCTCCGCCACGGGCAATCACCAGTATCCCAAGCGCCGATTCTGGGACGAGACGATCCGGGTCTTCCGCGAGAGCGGCCGCGTCGTGCCGGTCTTCATCGACAAGCACCTCTCCGACAACTGGGAGGACGCCCGGCCATCTACGACACCGCCCGCGAGCTGAAGATCCCGCTGATGGCCGGCTCGTCGGTCCCGGGCACCTGGCGTCACCCGCCCGCCGACGTCGAGCGCGGCGCGCGCATACGCAGATCGTCGGCTTCACCTACGGCACGACCGACGCCTACGGCTTCCACGCGCTGGAGGCCGTGCAGTCGCTGGCCGAGCAGCGGCAGGGCGGCGAGACCGGCGTCCGCGTCGGTCCGGTGCCTCGGCGGCGACGCCGTCTGGAAGGCGATCGACGACGGCTCCGTCGACCCCGAGCTGTTCGAGGCCGCCTGCGGCGGCATCCGGCTACGAGGACGGCAAGGCCGTGGACCGGAAGGCGGTCCCGCTGCCCAAGCTGATGATCGTCGACTACGAGGACGGCCTGCGGGCCTCGCTCCTCGAATTGAACGGCGCCGTCGGCTCCTGGACCGCGGCCTGGCGTTACGAGGACGAGCCGGCCGATCGAGTCGACCCAGTTCTGGACCCAGGAGGCCCGGCCCGCCGCCCATTTCACCCTCCTCCTCCACGGGATCGAGTCGATGATGCTCACCGGCAGCCCACCTGGCCGGTCGAGCGAACGCTCCTGACCAGCGGCATCCTCGACGCCTTGCTCCAATCGAACGCCGAGGGCGGAAAGCCGATCTGCGACTCCGCACCTGCATGTTGCCTACCTCCCCGACCTGGCGAATGCAACCTGCCCCTCCCCGCCTCCCGGCCGGCCCTGGAACGAGCAGTGATCTGATCCGCAGCACGATCAGACGGCAAAGACCTGGATGCGGCAGTTCAGAGTATCGACAACGTACAAGTTGCCCGTCCCGATCGAGCGCCAATCCGTGTGGAGTGCTGAACTCAGCCCCGACCCGAGCCCTTCGTGCCGAAGCCGCGGAGGTACGTGCCGTCGCTCGTGAACTGCTGCACCCGGTTACTCGTCGCCCCGACCCAGACCCGATCCTCCTTGTCGATGCACAGCCCGATCGGCCCCGGCAAATTCTTCGGTCTGCCCCCGAACTCCCCGGCTTATCCACGTTGTCGCCCCACGCCCGCAGGAACTTACCCTCGGGCGTGGAGGACCTGAACCCGACCAACCGACCCCTTCGGTCGTAGTACACGTCGCCCCGGCTGTCGAAGGCAAGGTAGTGCGGCCCGCCCGGTACGATTCTTGATCCCCGTGTTGCCGCCGAACTGGCCGGTGCCGGTACCGTACTCGCCCCACTTGAAGAGGAACTTGCCGTCCGGGTCGAAGACCTGGACGCGGCGGTTGGTCTGATCGGCCACGTAGATGTGCCCGTCTGGGCCGATGGCAATCCCGCCGGGCATGTCGAACTCGCCGTCCCCCTTCCCGAGCGACCCCACTCCCGCAGGAACTTCCCCTCCCGGTCGTGGACGGTGATCCGGTCGGGGTGGCCGTCGAAGCCGAAGTGGGACACGTAGAGCTCGCCCGTCGGCCTCACGGCGAGCCCGCTCGGGTTCGGGCCGACCTCATGGACGGCCAGGAGCTTGCCCTCCCTGGTGAACCGCTGGACCCGAGCGTTGCGGAAGTCGCTGACCAGGACCTCCTGATCCGGCGTGATCACGAGGGCGATGGGGACATTGAACTCGCCCGGCTCATCTCCCCGCTTGCCCCACTGCCGCAGGAAGTGGAAACCTCGATCTTCAAGTTCCTCGGCATTGAGCGAGAGACGGACGGGGAATACGCGCCTATCGATGCGAGAAGCCCGATCTGGCAGGCAGGCTCGCCGGCTCGGCGTGGTGCCTGCCGAACTCGCTCGATGATTGCCGTTCATGAGGTTCTCCTGCGGCATTTGCCGACCTGAGGACGTCCTGCTTCCTCAATGCCCGACCATGCGGCGCACCTTGTCGAGTAGCCGGTCGATCTCCTCCTCGGTGGTGTAGCAGGCGCAGCCGATCCGCACCAGGCCCTCCCGTGCCAGGCCCAGCCGTTCGACGGCCGTCGTGGCGTAGAAGTCGCCGTGCGAGACGAACAGGCCCCGGTCGGCCAGGCGCGGGCGACCTCCTCCGGGACGGGCCTCCCGCCACCGTGAACGAGACGGTCGGCGTGCGTGGCTCGGGAGGGGGCGGGCCGTAGAGCCCGCACCCCCTCGATCTCGGACAGCCCGTCCCAGAGCCGTTCGGTCAACGCTCGCCCCGCTCGTGCAACGCGTCGAAGGCGCCCGGAGCTCGCCCCGGCGGTTCGGGCCGTCGGCCAGCGAGGCCAGGAACTCGACGGCCGCCGCCGCCCCGACGATCCCCTCGTGGTTCTGCGTCCCCGTCTCCAGCCGCTCCGGGGCGGTGTCGGGGGCGGGCTCCAGCTTCGGCACGTCGAGCGATTGCAGGAGGTCCTGCCTGCCGTAGAGGACGCCGACGTGCGGCCCGTAGAACTTGTACGCCGAGCAGGCCAGGAAGTCGCATCCATGGCCCGGACATCGACCAGTCGGTGCGGGGCGTAGTGGACCGCATCGACGAAGACCAGGGCACCGACGTCGTGGGCCAGGCGGGCGGCCTCGGCCACGTCGCTGATCGTCCCCAGGGCGTTGGACGCCGCCCCGATCGCCACCAGCCTGGTCCGCTCGTTGATCTGCCGGCCAGGTCGTCGAAGTCGGTCTCGCCGGTCTCGGGGATCATCCGGGCGACCCGGATCGTCACGCCCCGCTCCCGCTCCAGGGCCCGCCAGGGATCGACGTTGGCGTGGTGGTCCAGTTCGGTGACGACGATCTCGTCGCCCGGCCCGCAGCCGCGGCCCAGCGACCGGGCCAGGTGGAACGTCAGCGTCGTCATGTTGGCCCCGAAGGCGACCTCCTCGGGCGAGGCGTTCAGGAAGTCGGCGAGGACCTGCCGGGCGTCGGCGATCGCCGCGTCGGTCTCCCGGCTGGTCGGGAAGGACCAGTGGGTGTTGGCGTTGTGATGGATCAGAGGTAATCGGCCACCGCCTCGACGACGCCGGCGGGACCTGCGTCCCGCCGGGTCCGTCGAAGTAGGCGACGGGCTGGCCGTTCTGGGCGGTGCTCAAGGCCTGGGAAGCGCGAGCGGATCTCGGCGGTCGAGAGGGCGGAGTCATTGACGGCGGTTTCGGGCATCGGAATTCTCACGGAGGTCGTCGGATACCGAGCCAAGGTAATCCGTGCAAACTCCAGTCGTCAATGCCGTAGAACTTTGCACCCAGCACCGGCCCGATCTTGGTCCGAGAAAGGTTCCACGGTTCGGTCGTAGGCTCCTCGTGGGCGTCGGAAATCCGGATCGAGGGCAAAAAGGAATGGTTCTCCGTCGACCTTGCACATACGATTCCTCCTGAATCGAT
>CAWBRQ010000001.1:0-270096 GCA_963791315.1 uncultured beta proteobacterium | reverse complement strand
GCGCCGACCAGCGTCTTGCCGGCACCCCGCAGGGCAGCACGACGACGCCGGACCCGCCTGCCTATTTCCCAGAAGCCGTCGACGGCCTCCTGCTGGTAGTCGCGCAGGTGCCAGTCGTCCTGGGCCAGCTCGATGGGGTGCGCCTGGCCGTCGACGTAGCCGGCGAGGCCCCGGCCTGGCCAGCCGATCTTCAGCAGCGCCTGCTTGAGCCTGCCGGTGCTCGGAGGGGTGCACGGCGACCGAGTCGGCGTCGATCCGGGCGCCGAGCATCGGGGCCACCCGCTTGCTGCGGACGACCTCCTCCAGCACGGCTCGGTCGGTGCTGGTCAGCGTGAGCCCGTGCACCGGGTTGTTGGCCAGGGTGAGCCCTGGCGGTACCGGTCCATCGTGTCGGCGATGTCGACCAGCAGGGCGTGCGGCACCGGGTAGCGCGAGTAGCGCACCAGCGCGTCGACGACCTGCTCGGCGTCGTGGCCGGCGGCCCGCGCGTTCCACAGCGCCAGCGGCGTCACCCGGTAGGTGTGCACGTGCTCGGGGAGCGCTCCAGCTCGGCGAACGGGGCGATCGCCGCCCGGCACTCCTTGGACTGCGGGTGGTCGACCTCGAGCAGCAGCGTCTTGTCGGACTGGACGATCAGGGGGCCGTCACTCACGCGGGCGCATCCTCTGTTCGGGGGGCTCCGGCGCAGGCTGCGCGCCGGACTGTCCAGGCTAACGCCGCGGAGTGACCCCGCCTTCCGGCCGCCCGGTGTGGGACCGGTCGCCCCGAGGGGCCATGTTGGCCAACATGGCCCCTCGGGGGTCAGACCCAGGCGGTGCGGCGCAGCGGCGGCTGCTCGCCGCCGGTCTTCTGCAGCAGACCTGGTTGACGCCGATGCGCTGGCCTCGAAGGCGAGGGCGGAGGCGGCCATGTAGAGCCGCCAGACACGGGCCCGGCCCGGGCTCGAGCGGCCACGGCGGCGTCCCAGTGCTCCTCCAGGTGGGCACCCAGCGCGCAGGGTCAGCGCGTAGTGCTCGCGGATCGACTCGACGTCACGGACCTCGAACCCGGCCTGCTCCAGCTGGCTGACGGTGGTGCCGAGGGGGGCGAGTTCGCCGTCCGGGAAGACGTAGCGCGTCGATGAACTCGTCGAGCGTACGCCGCTTCGTCGGGTCGCGGGCGGCGGGCGATCTGGTGGTTGAGCAGCCGGCCGCCGGGCTTGAGCAGGGCGAACAGGTCGTCGGCGTACTCCCGGTAGCTGGTCCGCGCCGACGTGCTCGGCCATGCCGATCGAGGAGATGGCGTCGTACGGGCCGTCGCTGACGTCCCGGTAGTCCTGCACCCGGATCTCGACCCGGTCGGTGAGGCCCTCCTCCGGCGACGCGCTTGCGGGCGTACGCGGCCTGCTCCTGGGAGAGCGTGACGCCGACGACGCGGACGCCGTACTCGCGGGCGGCGTGGATGGCCATGGAGCCCCAGCCGCAGCCGACGTCGAGGAGCCGGTGCCCGGCGTCAGATCGAGCTTGCGGCAGACCAGGTCGAGCTTGTCGCGCTGGGCGTCCTCCAGGGTGCCGCCGGGCCGGCTCCCAGTAGGCGCACGAGTAGACCATGGACGGGCCGAGGACGAGCTCGTAGAAGTCGTTGCCGACGTCGTAGTGGTGCGAGATGGCGGCGGGCGTCCCGGACGCGGGTGTGCCTGGGCCCTCGCTGGCCGGAGGGGCCTCCTCGGCCGGCGGCGCGGGCTCCGGGCCGATGGCGCCCAGCCGGAGGGCGGTGCCCAGCAGGGTCAGCCGATCGCGCCAGGACCAGTTCGACGGCGGCTTCTCCTGCGCCAGCCGGCTGTCGGTGCGCAGCGCGCTGAACGTCGCGAAGACGTCGTCCTCCATGTCGATCTCGCCGGCGACGTAGGCCCGGCCCAGGCCCAGCTGCCCCGGTGACCACAGCATCCGCCGCAGCGCCCGGCGCGAGTGCACCACCACCACCGGCGCGCCCGCGGGGCCGGTGATCGAGCCGTCCCACCCGCGCAGCCGGACCGGGAGCTCAGTCGTGCCCAGCACCGCGCCCAGTGCCTCTGCCAGCCGGTCGGCGACCGTCCGCTTCCTCGTCATTCCCACACTCCTCGCCCTGGCCGCAACCAGCCGACGACCCGGGACCTTCTGCCCGACACTGGTTGCGCGTACCAACAGACCCGCGCAACACCGGACGGGCACTTGATCATCCCCGAAGAGGTGGAAAAGCGAAACCATCTGCGACCGGTGGGTCAGCCGGTCGCGTCCTCGGCCTCGACCAGCGCCACCGACGTGATCCGGTGGACGGCGAAGCTGCGGCTCTCCCCGCGTCCCTCGTCGAAGCCCTGCAGGAAGCCCCCGGCCAGCGACACCGGCTGGACGACGCGCTGGCTGCCGCTGCCCTGGGCGTCGACGTAGCCCAGCCACACCGGCAGGTTCTCCCGGACCGCGCGGCTGAGCAGCTCCAGCGTGCTGGCGGTGGTCACGCCCGGGACCTGCCGCACCGGTTCGGCCCGCCGGGCGGCCAGGGCGGCGTCCCCGGCGCGGATCTCCCGGGACTGTGGCGGCGACGTCCCCCGGGGCCAGCGGGCGCGGTCCGACCGGACCGGCCGCCGCCCCGGTACGACGCCCGGCGGCCCGCTGGTGCGCCTGCGGCCGGGTCAGCACCGCACCGCCGGCGGATTCGCTGGCGGGCGTACCCGGCGGCCCGCAGCACCGACAGCACCTCCTCCGGCGGCAGCCCGCTGACCAGGACGCCGGGGGCCAGCCGGCGCAGCGGCGTTCGCGGTGCGGCGGTCGCTGAGCACCTGCGAGACCAGCCCGTGGTCGTCGGAGCGGACGTAGCACTCGACCGCGCCCACCCGGAGCCGGCCGCGCCGGCGGGCGACGTCGTCGATCAGGTACTCCAGCGCCTGCGGCACCGGCGTGCGCGAGGAGCGGGCGAAGAAGTCGTGCAGGTCGGTGGCCGACCAGCCGGCGTCCAGCGCGCGCCGGATGCTGCCGTCGGAGACCCGGTACACCGTGGCACCGCCGGAGGACTCGACGTCGGCGACCACGCCCAGGGTGCCCGCCAGGTCGGCGACCAGCGGCCCGGGGGCGATCAGCGACAGGTCCGGCTGGGCGAGCACGTGGTCGACCGGCTCGGGCAGCAGCCCGCGCATGCCGTCGGCGGCGTCGTCCTCCCCGCCGGTGAGCAGGCCCCGCCCGCCGCGGCCGAGCACGCCGCCGACGGCGATGCCCAGCCGCTCGGCCTCGGCCAGCAGGTCGGGGACCGGCGCCAGCCGGTCTGCCCGCCGCGGGGTGCGCCACCGCAGCAGCGACACCAGCTCGGGCGCGGCCAGGCCGGAACACGACCGGGAACTCGGCGAGCACCGACAGCGCCGAGCGCCGGAGCACCGGGGCCGTCTGCCGGACCACGTCGGGGGACAGCACGTTGACCGCCTTGCCGGCGATGTTGCGCCGCCCTGACCAGCGAGATCAGCCGCACGCTGGTCAGCCAGCCCCAGGCCGTGACGTGGCCCAGCGGTCGGCGAGGTCCTGCTCGCGCCAGGCGTCGTAGCTGCGGGTGGGCAGCCACTCGTCGCGGTGCGCCCCGCCGACGTCCAGCAGCCCGGCGGCGTGCGCGACCTCGACCAGGAAGGCGACGTCGGTCTCGGCGATGCGCAGCTCCTTGGCCAACCGCGGCAGTGCAGCCGTCGATGCCTTGCGCAATCGTGTCACCTTGTGCGAAGCGCGCAATCGTCGTGCGGATTCGCTGCTGCAGTGGATGGCCGCTGTCCAGATAGTTTTCAGTTTGCTGTTCATGCAGCCGGCAGTACGCGAGAAAGCCCGCATGTTTTCCCGAGCAGTTGTGATGCAGCGGGCCCCATTTGACGCCCGTCGGCGCCGCCGATTCGGTCGCGGCGAAATAGCTCGGGGTGTGGCAGCCGCACTGCAGCGCGGTGTCATCGACCCCAGCCGCCGCGAGCATGCGCTGCACGATCGAGACATGCATCGCCTCGCCGCTATGGCTCGCGCACATCAGCGCCAGCTCGTGCGACCTGAAGTCGTAGTGCGCGAGGCCGCCGTCCTCGACGAACGGCAACGCCTGCAGCGGCTTCAGCGCCGTGCGCGTGAAATTGAGTGAATCCGGATCGCCGGCCGACGCGACCAACTTGCCATGGGAATCGACGACCGCGATCGAGCCGTAGTGAACGCATTCGGTGGTGCCGCCACGCGTGGTCTCGACCAAGGGCACGTGGCGCGGGATCATCGCCGAACCTTACCGTGAGCACCGACAAACAGCAACGCCATAGCGTTGGCTCCGCTTTCAGGGCGGGCCGGACGAACGCTATGCGGCCTGCGGCGCCGTTCCGCCCGTACCGGAAGCTGCCTTCAGCCGCGCTGCGATCTCCTTCCGGTAGCGATTCAAGTCCTGCACCGACGTGAACGTACGCTCGAACAGCAGCGACAAGTTGTGCAGGATGCGCTCGACAACCTTCGTTTCCCATTCCTTGTCGAACTTGATCTGCTTGTCGAGCCAGTGCTCGAGCCAGTCCGGATTCGGCAGGCGCGATTGAACCGTGTCGCGCGGGAAAAGCGACTGATTCACATGCAGATTGGTCGGGTGCAGGGCCTTGTCGGTTCGCTTGGCGGACGCCATCAGCACCCCGATCTTGGCGAACGCGGCGCGCGCGGTGTCGCCCAGCTCACTAGCGACTTCTTCATGTAGCGCAGGTAGGCGCCACCGTGGCGCGCTTCGTCCTGTGACAGCAGCCTGTAGATCGCCTTGATCACCGGCTCGGTGTGCCATTCGGATGCGCGCCGGTACCAGTGATTCAGCCTGACTTCGCCGCAGAAATGCATCATCAGGGTCTCGAGCCGAGGCGCCGGATCGAACTCGAAGCGCACCGCGTGCAACTCGTCTTCGCTTGGCACCAGATCGGGCCGGAAACGGCGCAGGTATTCCATCAGAACCAGCGCGTGCTTCTGCTCTTCGAAGAACCAGACCGACATGAACGCGGAGAAGTCCGAATCGCCGCGGTTGTCGCGCAAAAACATCTCGGTGGCCGGCAGTGCCGACCACTCGGTGATCGCATTCATCTTGATCGTCTGCGCCTGCTCTTCGGAGAGCTTGGTCGCGTCGAAATCGTTCCACGGAACATCCGTCTCCAGGTTCCAGCGAACCGATTCGAGCGATCTAAATATGTCGGGGTACAACAATGGCGTCATCGCCTCTCCCTGCCTACTTCGCGGCCCGCCGCTTTAGCCATCGCATCAGGCCCCAGTGCCGGCAGCTTCTCATACAGCTCTTCGGCAGCATCCCAGTAGTGACAGTGATACACCACTCGCCCGTCGGCCGCAAACCGTCTATGACTGGCTCCAAAGGAGCCACGCTTTGAAACAGGCTGTTATCCCTCGCGTTTATCGTGCGTGATCAGCGCGTACGCCGAGTGGTTATGAATCGATTCGAAGTTCTCGGCCTCGACCGTATAGGCGACGATACGGCCGTTGGCGTTCAGTGCGAGTGCAACGTCGCGCACGACATCTTCGACGAACTTGGGGTTGTTGTAAGCGCGCTCGGTGACGTACTTTTCGTCCGGCCGCTTCAGCAAACCCCAGATTTCGCACGACGACGCGTCTTCGGCAATGCGGATCTGATCTTCGATTGTGACTTCATCGGCGAGCTCGGCAGTGATCGTGATATGCGCGCGCTGATTGTGCGCGCCGTAGTCCGAGACTTTCTTGCTGCACGGACACAGGCTGGTCACCGGCACCACCACCTTTTGCCTATAGCGGGTCGTCCCGCCGTCGGTGTCGACAGTCAATGTCAACTGATAGTCCATCAGGCTCTCTACTCCCGACACTGGTGCGGTCTTCATCACGAAAAACGGAAGCCGCATTTCAATGTGACCGGCGCTGGCATCGAGACGCTCAACCATCTTGCGCAGTAGATTGCGAATCGACTTCATCGACAACGGTTCGGCATGACCCTGCAGCACATCGACGAAGCGCGACATGTGCGTACCCTTTTGATCCGCCGGCAGCCCAACATACATGTCGATCGACGCGACCGACGGCTGCGGGCCGCGCGCGCTCGCGATCTGCACCGGGTGCGTCAATGATTTGACGCCCACGCGCTGAATGTCGAGGTTGCGGCGGTCCTTGCCGGATTGGACATCGGGCAGGAACAAGTCGTCAGGTGCGTTCATTTCGCGTCCAGTAATCGCTCGATCTGGCTCGTCACTCGCGTGTCCAACGGCGCAGTATCGCTTGAGAACGTGGCAACGACCTTACCTTCGCGATCGATCAGGTACTTGTGAAAATTCCACTTCGGCGCTTGTCCGGACGATTTGGAGAGCGCCATGAAAAACGGATTGGCCGACGGCCCTGCCACTGAAGATTTTGCAAACATCGGAAACTTGACGCCGTAGGTGTTGTAGCAAAAGTCGGCGATTTCCTTGTTGTTCGCCTTTTCCTGGTTGCCAAAATCACCGGACGGAAAGCCGAGTACGGTCAACCCGCGCGCAGAATATTTTGCGTGCAGCTTTTCCAGGCCGTCGTACTGTGATGTGAAACCGCAATAGCTGGCAGTGTTCACCACCAGAAGCACACGGCCCTGATACTGACAAAGCGGCTGCGGCGATTCGTCCTGCAACTTAGCGAACGTGTGATTCAGCAACGGCGGGCAGGTCTGCGCCGCCGCTGGTGCTGAAAGCAACCCACCCATGACAAGCAGGCTTAACGTGACGATGCGAGCAACGAACATTGGAGTCCCTGGTTCGGCGCCAGAGCGCCGCGAAACGACCGATGCTAAAGAATCTGCGGTTTCGGTCAACTCGGGTGGGGCGAGCGTTTAGCCGGCCAGTTCGCCCGTTGGTGGCGTCGCGGCGACGCCGGCAAACATTACGGTTGCAACTCAGTATGCTGGAATTGGAGCCGCGGCCCGCGATACGATAACGGCAGAAGAAGGTTGGACTCGAATGCAGACCGCCACACCCCTGCCACCCCATGTGCTCGCCTTGGACGACGACCCGTCGATCCGCGCGCTTGTTTCAGACTATTTGACCGAAAACGATCTTCGCGTCACGGCAGTGGCCAGCGGCGCTGAGCTAGCGGCGGTGATGGAGCGCGAAGCGATCGATCTGGTGGTGCTCGACTTGCGCCTGCAGGGCGAAGACGGAATGCAGATCGCTCGCAAGCTGCGCGAGGATTCGGCGATCCCGATCCTGATGCTCACCGGCCGCGCCGAGGAGGCCGATCGGGTGATGGGTCTCGAGCTCGGCGCCGACGACTACCTGACCAAGCCGTTCAGTCCGCGCGAGCTGCTGGCACGCATTCGTGCGCTGTTGCGGCGGGCAAAGGCGCAGGCCACCGTCGCCGACCAGCTTGCCAAGGTCCGCGCTTATCGCTTCGGCACCTGGGAGCTGAATGTTGGCCTGCGCAAGTTAAAGGACCGCGACGGCCAGAAAGTCGACCTGACCAACGGCGAATTCAGCCTGCTGACGGCATTTCTTTCGGCACCGCAACGCATTCTGACGCGCGACCAATTGCTTGAGCTATCAAGGCTGCACAACGCCGAGGTCTACGACCGCTCGATCGACGTACAGATCTTGCGACTGCGCCGCAAGATCGAAGTTGACCCCGCGCATCCGCAGTTCATCACCACGGAGCGCGGCGTTGGCTACCTGTTCGACGCTGTCGTCGAAGTAGTGCGGTAGGGCGCTGTTATTCACCCGCTGTTCCGTTGTCGTCGACGTACGGCGCGGTTACAGCGACAGCGCTGCGCGGTTGCTGATAGTGGTGGTAGCTCACCGGATTCGCCCAATCGTCGAAGTAATCGGTTGGAGCGAGCGAGGTCGCGCATCCGGTGATGGCCAGGGCGGTAACGACAAAAAGGAAACGTGCGTTTTTCATTGAATATCCTCTCAAGTAGTGAATAAGTCAGAAATCAGGACTGCCAAAATGGTTTGGCCGTCTCGACTTGAACCTGGAAGCGATCAAGCCCGATGTCACGCAGCTGCCAGTCGCTGAGCTCCGCCAGCATGTAGCGCTCGTTGGAGCGCCGTACCCAGTTGCGTATGCCGTCGACAATGTTTTTCATTTGCTAGTCCTTTGAGTAGTTGGTTTTTAGGCGAGTTGATGTGCAGGCACTCGTGACAGCCGCGCATACGCAGCCATGTCTTGATGCAGCCGAATGCGTGCAGCCAGCGCGCGTTGCTCATCAGCATCGGCAGCCCCCGCCGACTCGGGTTCGATGACTTCGGCAGCTTCGCCGACGAACGCAAGCAGAGTGGTATCGGTGACCGCTTGGGCGAGTGCCGTGCCGCGTTTGTCGAAGACGAAGCTGTCGCCATCGCTTAGGAATGTGTCGCGCGGATCACCTTCCTGGGTGATCCACACCATTCCCTTGACCACGGCGATGCTCTTCCCGAGCGCGCTGTCAACGCGGAGGATTTCGCCTCTGGCGAGTTTGCTGATCGATTGGGTGAGGCTGGTGTCCATGACGGCTCCCGTATTCGCTTAGATGAAACGCCTTTGTGTATGGCGTCATCTTCACGGGGAGCCGTTGCATGCGCATTTCAGCGCGATGCACGGCCATTTCAGTTGCAACAGTTGATGGTCGGAAGACTTTCTAATTGCGCAGAACGCCGGCGAGGCTGCGTGCGATGTCGCGCGAGACGAGAGGCTTGGCTAGCACTTCGACCACGCCGGCTTCCTGCGCACGCGTATGCAGAGCAGGAGTCACGTAGCCGCTCATCAAAACGATCGGTATATCGGGGTGCAGTTTCCGAATCTCCTTTGCGAGTTCGGAGCCCGTCATATCGGGCATCGCCTCGTCGGAGAGCACGGCATCGAATCGCTGTGGCGACGCGCGAAAGGTTTCGAGTGCGGCGGCGCTGGAATGGAATCCGACCGGCTCGTAGCCGAGCATCGCCAGCATTTCCTCGCCAACTTTCACCAGCGCTTCTTCATCATCGACCAGCAGGATCGTTTCTCCCTGGCCGCTGGCGATCGTTTCCAGCGCAACGGCGGGTGCGGCGACTCGGCCTTGCCGAAGTAAGTAAACCGTAAACGTTGCGCCCGCACCGGGCACGCTTTGCACGTCGACGCCGCCACCGAGTTCGGTCACGATGCCATGCACCAGCGACAGGCCAAGCCCGGTACCTACCCCTACGCCCTTCGTCGTGAAAAACGGGTCGAACATGCGCTCAAGTACGCGCGGCTCGATACCAACCCCGGTGTCGCGCACACTGAGTCGAACGTATTTTCCAGGTGCCAATTCACCGGTCGAAACACAGCGCGCCTCGTCAATTTCGACCTCATCCAACGCAACCGCGAGCGTGCCTTCGGATTTCATCGCCTGCATGGCGTTGGTACACAGGTTCAACACGACCTGGTGAATTTGCGTCGGGTCCCCGAGCACAGCCGAGTCGCCGGCCGCGAGATGGCGTTCGACCCGTACACCGTGCGGTACCGAATCGGCAATTAGATCGAGCGTTTCAGCAACGATCGACTCCACGTGCACCGGCAAGCGCTCTCCAATGCTGCTGCGGCTGAAAGCCAGAATGCGTTCGACCAGCGCCTTGGCGCGCATGCCGGCACTGATTGCGGCGTCGACGTTGCGGCGAAGTGGCGTGCCTTCGGGCGCGTCCTTCTGCGCCATTTCGCCGTAGCCGAGGATCGCAGAGAGCACGTTGTTGAAGTCGTGCGCGATCCCGCCCGCCAATGTGCCGATAGCCTCGAGCTTTTGCGCCTGCCGCAATTGGCCCTCGAGTCGATCGCGCTCGACTTCTGCATTCTTGCGATCGGTGATGTCTTCCATCGAACCTGCCATCCGATACGGCTCGCCCTTTTCGTCACGCAGTGCCACTCCGCGCTCGCGATACCAGTGCCAGTTACCGTCGCGTTGGTGGCGTAGGCGGTACTCGACCTCCCAATGCTTGCCGGCGCCACCGAGATATGCGGCCAACGCATCGTGCACGCGCTTCTCGTCTTCCGGGTGGTATGCGAACAGCGCCCACCATTCGCGGCAGGGGCGCATCGGCTCACCGGGATCGAGCCCCAGCAGCTCCTGGGCGCGTGCCGAGAAGAAGAACGTCTCGCTGCGCATGTCCCAGTCCCACATGCCTTCGTTCGATCCGGCCACCGCCAACTGATACCGCTCCTGCGACTCGAGCAAAGCTTCTTCAGCGCGCTTTTGCGCGTCAACATCGCTAATAGACCCTGCCACGCGAATCGGACGCCCGGCTTCATCACGCACGCACTTGTTGCGGTGGCGAATCCAGCGGCACTCACCGTTCGGCAGCAGCACGCGATACTCGCCTTCGCGCAATTCCACCTTGCCGTCGAGAAAATGCTGCAGGTCGTCGCGCACGCGCTGTATATCGTCCGGGTGATACTTGACGAGATCACGCCACTCGCCGCGCGAGCGGACCGTCACGTCGGAGTCGATGCCCATGATGCGCATCGCACGCGGTGACGAATACATGCGGTCGTTGACGACGTCCCAATCGACGATGCCGTCATTGGAACCCGCCACGGCGAGCGCGAACCTCTTTTCGCTCTGGCGAAGAGCGTCTTCGGCGCGCTTGCGCTCTGAAATATCGTTCGTTGCACCGGCCATTCGCACCGCCTTGCCGCTGGCGTCGCGAAAACACTGCCCGCGCGAATGAATCCAGCGAATCGCACCGTCGCGCAGGACGACTCGGTACTCGATCTCGAATTGCTCGGTAACGCCCCCCAGATGATCTGCCACCCGCTTCTGTAGTTCACCCACATCGTCGGGATGGATGTTGATCAGCTCGCCGAATTCTGCGCGAGTGGTGAACTGCACGTCGGGCCGCAATTCAAAGATCTCCCTCATCATCGGCGACACGAAGAGCTCGTCGGTGGCGAGATTCCATACCCAATGGCCTTCCTTTGAACCGGTAGTCGCGATTACGTAGCGTTCTTCGGACTCGCGCAACCCGTCCTCTGCACGGCGCTGAGCGTCAATATCGCTGACCGAGCCCGCGACGCGCACCGGCAGTCCATCGGTGTCGCGAACGCACAGGCCGCGTGCGCGCACCCAGTGCCAGTTGCCGTCTTCGCGCTGAACTCGATACTCGATCGCATACGCAGGCGAGCGGCCGGCAAGATGCGCATCCATCGCCTCGATGCGTCGAGCTTGATCGTCCGGATGAAATCGTATCGAAGCGAACCATTCGCCCGCGTCGTTCTTTTCAGGGCCAGGCGGCACGCCAAGGATCTCCCTCGCGCGCGCCGAAACGAATACTCGCTTGGCCCGCACGTCCCAGTCCCAGATGCCGTCATCGGAGCCCGCTACCGCGGCGGCGAATCGCTCTTTCGAGGCTTCAAGTGATGCGCTTGCCGCGCGCAGCCGCGCCAGCTTGCGCATCAGTAGCATCAGCAGCAGCGCAGCCAAGGCACCCAGCGCAAGTGTGCGCACTGCCGTGCCGATCGCCTGCTCGCGCCACGCTGCGAGCGCAACCGAAGCGTCGCGCGACACCAGAACGATCATCGAATACGACGGCACTTCTGTCAGCGCGACATATCGCTCAACACCGTCGATTGGACTGACCATGCGCATCGGTGCCGCGCGGCCAGCGGCGCGTTCAGCGAGCAACAGATCAAGCGGCGGGAAGTGCTTGCCGAGCGCTGCTTCCGCCGGCGGATAGCGCGCTAGCAGTGTGCCGTCGCGGTGCATCAGCGTGACTTTCGTCGCCTTGTCCAGCTGGACATCGCGGTAGAAGTCCTGGAAGTAATCGATGCGCCCGCGCGCCGCAATGGTTCCGGCGAACTGCCCGGACGCCGTCTCGAGCCGGCGTCCAATCGGAAAGAACCATAGACCGTCGAGCCGACTCCGGATCGCGGGGCCAATCAGCATATCGATGTTGGGATTGTCACGCGCTGTTTGAAACGCAGGCAGGGCTGCGACGTTGCCGGTCGTCTCGGGGGCCGGATAAACCCACGAGATCGCGCGCGGCGAGCCATCTGCGTTATGCATCGCCAGCCCGTTGGCCTGCACCAGCCCGACCGCCTGATCCTTCAGATAGGCGTGTAGCTCCTCCTCATTCAACTTCGACAGCGCGCCCTTTTTGAATTGCCCGGAGATGTAGCGCAGCACTACGTCGACCGCCTGGACGCTGCGAGCCGACTGCTCGGCGATGATGCGCGACTGCGTCTCCAGCTCACGGCCGGTTTCCTCGACAGCAATCCGACGGCTGCGAACAATGTCGGTCGCGGCCATCACGACGATCACGCCAATCAACACGGCGCCAATCCAAGGCACACCGCGCGCCGTCCACTGGCGCGAAGCGAATGCCGCCAAGGCGCTCGCGCGGCTCACGGGTTTGTCCTCATCGGTGTCAAAAATGTCAGCCGCCATTTAGCGTCCGGCGAGTTGCCCTTGCATGTCGATCGCGATACGCCAGATTACAACTGAAATAGGGGTGGACGCTCACGGCAAGAAGCCCGCGCCGCGTGTGCTTTCGCTGCAGTGCGAAATACTGTTGCGGCGACGTTGTTATCTGGGACAATCCGCGGCTGCTGCATTCGCGACGCTGACCGATCCCACGGATCCGCGCAACTTGTGGCGCATCACCGACAAACAGGGGACAAGACATGAAACGCAGACTGTTACTGGCCGCGTTCGCGGCCGCGATCGCGCTTCCGGTTAGCGCGCAGAACATCACGCTGCACGGCGCGTCGCAATTCAACGACGATCACGCATTCACAAAAGCGCTGGTCCGGTTCGAAGAGCTGGTAAAAAAGTACTACGGCAAGCCGATTAACTTCGTGCTGCACAAGAACAGCGAGCTCGGTCTAGAGAAGGACTACTTCGCCTACATGAACCAGGGCAAAGCGGTCGATTACGCAATCGTTTCGCCCGCGCACATGTCAACCTTTTCGAAAGCCGCGCCATTCATCGACGCGCCGTTCCTGTTCCGCGATATCAATCATTGGAACAAGGTGCTTGACGCCGATCTGCTGAAGCCGATCGCCGACGAGATTGCGCAGAAGGCCGACGTGATGCTGATCGGCTACGCCGGAGGCGGGACGCGCAATATCTTCGTTAACAAGCCGGTGCGGAATCTCGCCGAGATGAAGAACCTGAAAGTGCGCGTGCAGGGTGCGCCGATCTGGAGCCGTACGTTCGGCGCGGTTGGGATGTCGCCTACGGTGATCGCCTACAACGAGGTCTACAACGCGATCCAGAACGGCGTGATCGCGGCCGGCGAGAACGAGGCGGCGGGCGTCGAGCAGATGAAGTTCTTCGAGGTCGCCCCCAACCTGTCGATGACCGAGCACGCGATCACGATTCGGCCGATCTGCTTTTCCGGCAAGACCTTCAAGACCCTTCCGGCCGACCTGCAAGCTGCGGTCATTAGAGCGGGCAAGGAAGCCGGTGCCTACGGCCGCCAGATCGAATCGTCAGAGGACGCGGCGAAGCTCGAAGCGCTGGAGAAGGCCGGTAAGTTGAAGCGCGTGCCCTTCACCGACCGCGCGCAGATGAAGAAGCTGGTCGATCCGGTGATGGCGGATTACGCGAAGGAAATCGGCGCCGACGCGATCTTCCAGAAGATCAACGCCATCCAATAACTTGAAGAAACTTCTCGACGCCTACCATCGGCTGCTCAGGTGGCTGATGGTAGCCACCGTGGCAATCCTCATTGTCCCGGTGACGCTGCAGATCGTCTCGCGCTACACCGCACTCATTCCGTCCTGGATCTGGACCGAGGAGCTGTCGAGGTTCCTCTTCATCTGGATGATCATGCTCGGCGCAATGATCGCGGTGCGCGAGGGCACGCACTTCGTGGTCGACGTGCTGCCGACCGCTGCGACCGCGCGCTAACGCACTGCTGAACATCGTGAGCGCGCTCTTTGTGCTGGTGTTCGCGCTGGTATTCATCGGGTGGGGCATCCAGTTCGTGCGCTTCGGCTGGGACCAGCACTTCCGAGCTCGCCGAGCTGCCGATGATGTACATCTTCATCGCGTGGCCGGTCGCAGGCGTCACCTGGGCGCTCTTCCTCGGTGAAGTATTCGTCGCCGATTTACGAGTGCTTTCAGCAAAAAAAGGCGAATGACTTCGGCCGCGCTTTCGCCGCACTTGGCGGCGCTGCTGTTGTTCGGCGTGTTCTTCGTGCTGATCGTGGTGCGCGTTCCGGTCGCTTTCGCGCTCGGGCTCGCATGCCTGCCGATCCTCGTGATCGAGCCGCGCCTGTCGCCGATGATGCTGTTCAACGAGACCTTCAAGGCCTACAACTCGTTCATCCTGCTCGCGGTGCCGTTCTTTTTGCTCACCGCAAACCTGATGAACGTGGGCGGGATCACCGACCGGCTCGTGCGTCTGTCGCGGGCGATGGTCGGCAACTTTCCGGGCGCGCTCGCGCAGATCAACGTGATTCTGTCGGTCTTCTTCGCCGGCATCTCGGGCTCTTCGACAGCGGATGCCGCGAGCCAGAGCAAGATCTTCATCGACGCGCAGGTGAAGGAGGGCTACGGGCTGTCGTTCTCGATCGCGATCACCGCGGTGTCGGCGGTGCTGGCGGTGATCATCCCGCCCTCGATCCTGATGATCGTCTGGGGCGGCGTGATCTCGACGTCGATCGGCGCGATGTACCTGGCGGGAATCCTCCCGGGCCTGCTGATCGCCGCAGCGCAGATGGTGACGGTGCATGTCTACGCAAAAATCTACAACTATCCGGTCTACCCGCGCGCGACGCTGAAGGAATTTTTCTACTCGCTGTGGATCTCGATCCCGGCGCTGTTCTCGATGTTCATCATCGTGGGCGGCGTGCTGCTGGGGTGGTTCACGCCGACCGAGTCGGCGGCGGTCGCCGTGATCTACGCGGCGATCCTGTCGATATTCATCTACCGCGAGATGGACCGGAAGAAGCTCTAGGAAGCGCTCTCGGAGACCGGCCGGCTCTCCGCGGTGGCACTCTTCTGCGTGGGCACGGCCTCGGCCTTCGGCTGGCTGCTCGCGTACTACCAGATTCCGAAGGCGCTGCTCGCGAACGTTTCTGGCTGGGGCATGGGCATCACCGAGGCGGGGTTCTTCATCGCCTTCGTGTTCCTGGTCGTCGGCTGCTTCCTCGACGCGATACCGGCGATCATCATCTTCGGCACCATTCTGCAGCCGCTGGCGCAATCGGTGGGCATGGACCCGATCCACTTTGCGATCATCGGCATCATCTCGCTCGCCTTCGGGCTGGTGACCCCACCCTACGGACTGTGTCTGATGATCGCCTGCTCGGTCGCCAAGGTGCCGATCCGTTTCGCCCTGAAGGACACGCTGATCATGCTGGTGCCGATGCTGCTGATGCTGGCGGCCATCATCATCTGGCCCGAGATCCCGCTGATTCTGCCGCGGCTGATCGCGCCCGAATTACTTAGATGAGCGGCGCGGATTTTGGACTTGGCGGCCGCACCGCGCTGGTGATCGGCGGCACCAGCGGCATCGGGCTCGAGATCGCGCTCGGCTTTCAGGCCGCCGGTGCGCGCGTGGTGGTCGCAAGCCGCGACAAGAAAAAGATCGACACCAGTGTTGCGCGGCTTAAGCAGAAGGACGCGCGAAGTACCGGTTACACGATTGACGCCAGCAACTTGAGCGCGATGCGCCGTTTCGCCGAGCAGGTCTGGGGAGAACAGGGCCCGATCGATATCCTGCTGAACGCGCAAGGCACGACGGTGATCAAGCCGGCGCTCGATTTCAGCGAGGATGAATACGCACTAGTGATGCGCACCAACATCGACGGTGTGTTTTGGGCCTGCACTGAATTCGGCCGTCGAATGGTTGACCGTAAGAATGGCAGCATCATCAACATCGGTTCGCTGTCGTCGTTCCGCGGCTGGCCGGGCAGTAGCGTCTACGCGATGACCAAGGCGGCGGTCGTGTCACTGACACAGTCGCTCGCTGCCGAGTGGGCGAATACGCGGTGTACGCATCAATGCGATCGCACCAGGATTTTTCATGACGCCGCTCAATGAGAAGAAAATGTCCGACGCGCGCAAGGCGCTCGCAATCGCGCGTACGCCGATGGGCCGCTTCGGTCAGTTGTCCGAGCTTGTTGGCGCTGCCATATACCTCGCATCTCCCGCCGCGGGCTTCACGACGGGGGCAACCATTGCGGTCGACGGCGGGTTCCTAGCGAACGGGCTTTGATGCTTGCTTTGAAGAAGCTATCCGACGGCTTTGGCGTCGAGGCTGAAGGCATCGATCTCGCTTCACCCCTTAGCGATGCTGCATTCAAAGAGATAGAGCGCGCATTCTTCGCCCGCCAGGTTCTGGTGTTGCGCGGCCAGCACCTGACGCCCGCGCAGTTCCATACATTTGCGCGGCGCTTCGGCCCGCCCGAGCCGCACGTGATCGATCAGTTCCACCATCCTGAGTGCGCCGACATTCTGATCCTGTCGAACGTAATCAGCGGCGGTCAGCCGACCGGCCTTGCCGACGCCGGCACGTACTTCCATACCGACTATTCCTACCTCGATGTTCCTGCGCGCTGCACGATGCTGTACTCGATCGTCGTGCCCAAGGTCGGTGGCGACACGCTATTTGCCAATCAGTATGCGGCGTACGACGATCTTTCCGCGTCGATGAAGGCGCGCATCGAGAATTTGGTCGGACTGCACCACTACGGCAACCGCGACGATCTGAACGAAGCGTCGCGCACCGTCGCCTCGGTGCTCAACGATGAGCAGAAAAACAAAATGAACTGGGTCAGGCACCGCATCGCACGCGCCGCACCCCGTGACCGGCCGCAAGGCGCTGTACGCAGTGTCGGGCAGCTCGTTCGGGATCGAAGGCATGCCTGACAATGAGGCGATCGCGCTGCTTGACGAGCTGAAGGCGCACGCGACGCAGCCGAAGTATCTCTACCGGCTCAAGTACGGAGTCGGCGATGTGGTGATCTGGGACAACGCATCGCTGCTGCATTCAGCGACGCTGATCGATCCGAATGATGCGCGCACGCTGTGGCGCATCACCGTGAAGGAGCCGCGCGCATAGCGTGAACACGCAAGGTGCTATGCCGGCCAGTAACTGTCATTCACGCCTTCGAGCGATAATTTCCGAAGGAGGTTGTCGCCATGACTCGCTTCATACGGCAAGCGGCTCGACTAGCCTTGCTCATTCTGCTGACTCTGGTCGGCACCTTCGCAAGGGCGGCCGACACTCAGTACGTCGAGGAAATCGAGAAATGGCGGCAGGAGTTCGATGCGGACATTCGTACCGGCGGCTGGCTGACGACCATCGGCCGTGTAAAGATCGGTGAAGGGACGTGGACTCTCGGTGCCAGTCCCGAGTCGGGCATCGTTCTTCCGGCGCCATCGCCACTGCTTGTCGGAACGCTGATTCGCCGCGGAAAGCTGTTTGAATTTCAACCAGCGGGCGGAATCGAAATATCCATCGACGATCGCGCCGTAACGGGCCTAACAGAACTGTCAACGCAGCAAGGAGCGGGCAAGATCAAGGCGGGCGATCTATCGCTCACGGTGCGTCTGATCGCGGACGACTTCTACCTGAACATTGAGTATCCAAAGAACCCGGCTATCGCCGAGTTCAAAGGCTCAACTTGGTTCAGTACCGATCCCTCGTATCGAGTCTTAGCGAAGTTCCTGCCGTATGAGAAACCACAAGAGGTCGTGCTGGCGCTGACCTTTGAGAATGCAAGTAAGACCTTTACTTCAACTGGCGATGCAGTATTTCATGTAAACGGTCAGTCGATGAAGCTGAAGACGTTCATTCTTGGAGACGAGCTATTCTTGATTTTTCAGGACCAGACGAATGGAGTTGATACGTATGGCGGGGGGCGATTTCTCTCTGCCCCGCTACCGGAAAATGGTCTGACGACGCTGGATTTCAACAAGGCGTTCAATCCGTACTGCGCATTCAATTCATACGTGTTGTGTCCGGTAACTCCAGCCGCCAATCGCTTGGCCGTCAAGGTTGCCGCAGGAGCGCAGTTCCGCAAATGAAGCAGCCGGCTGATTCACGCAGGAACGTAAGGAGGTTTGCCAATTGGATATGGGCTCACGCCTACCGATCTGAATTTCTTGACGTTTCTGCTCGGAATTTTCGCTCACATCAGTTCAAGGAGGATGGAAATAAATGGAAACAATCGCAATTCGAGTGAGTGTCTTGCTGGGTTCGCTGCTGTGGTCTGCGGTGGTATCTGCCGCGCCCAGTTGTCCCGAAATCGAACAGTTCCTGCTCGGCAAGGCGGTGGGTGTTGTCTGCTTTCACAGCAGCGATTTGAGAACCAATAACCCGCAAACAACGCCGGCCAATAATTCCATCACCACGTTTGCCGACGGCACTCCATTGCCGGATTGTTGGCGGGTGCCAACAGCTTCACGCCCATCACCGACCGGGGCGTCATTTCCAACGGGCCGACGCCCACGTCAACGCCGGTGCCGGGAATCCAGGTCGGTGGTTGGTTCGCTGATGATCCGACCAAGGAAGCGCGATTCGTACTCCGCTTTCCCGACAACTGGAACGGCAAGCTGGTTGTGGCGGGCGCGTCCGGCACGCGCAGCGAATACAACGGCGACTGGGCGTGGAGCGATTACGTTCTGCCCATGGGATATGCGTACGCGTCGCAGAACAAGGGCGTGCTCAACCTGTACCTGGTATCGCTCGCCTCTGCGACACAACCGGCAAGCGATCCGCTGTCGTGCCGGCTGAATCCCGGCCTCTCACAGTCTGGGTCCACTTCTACGACAACGATCCGGCCAAGCCCTTCACGCAATGGACGGACTACATGTTGAAGACCGCTGACCTCGCGCAGAAGGCGGTGAAGGTGAGTTACAACAACTCGCCTCGGCGTACCTATGCCGTAGGCACGTCCAACGGCGGCTATCAAGTGCGGCGCGCGATGGAAGAGGCGCCCAATCTGTTTGACGGAGGCGTGGACTGGGAAGGCACCTACATCAATCCGTATGGGCCCAACATCCTGATCGACCTGCCACCGGCGATACGCAATTTCCCCGACTACGTCGCGTCGAATTACGATCCCAACAGCCAGGCGGCGCAGAACATACTGGCGGCCGGTTATCCGCCGGATATCGTGAACCGCGCGGTGACGCCGGTGGATTCACTATGGGGCCGCTACAACGCGCAGTTCTGGGAGGTCACTGCGTGCCAGTGGCAGAAGCGCTTTGATC
This sequence comes from uncultured beta proteobacterium, assembly GCA_963791315.1. GTDB lineage: Bacteria > Pseudomonadota > Gammaproteobacteria > Burkholderiales > Burkholderiaceae_F > JACCZX01. The sequence goes on along the minus strand of CAWBRQ010000001.1, from coordinate 250,956 downwards.
CGACGTATCCGACGTACACAGCCGGGCTCGGCAACTACGATTACCTGGCGCGGATTACGGTGCCCGGCGTATTCGTTGACGTCGCAGCGACTCGAGACCACCGGGAAGATCAAGAAGCCCTTGGTTACGGTGGCGGGCACCATGGACGCCCTGTTGCCGGTCAAGACCCAGGCGCGTGCCTACGAGGCGGCGGTCGATGCCTCGCGCAAGGGCAACAATGACAAGCGCAACGCGCAGTACCGACTCTACGAAGTGCAGAACGGCAATCACATCGAGAGCTACGTGCCTTTGTTTCCGCAACTGGTCATTATCCAGCCGCATGCACAAAGAGCCTTCGACCTGCTGGTGGATCATGTCGAGTCCAATACGCCGCTGCCACCCAGCCAGTGCATACCCAAGGGAGGAGCCATCGCGCAGAGTCCGTCGCAACCGGGCCATTGCGCGAACCTGTTAGTACCCTGATGAGATTGCCCTAAATGAATCCGGGAGGGTCCGGAGACTCTCCCGGAGTTGACAGCCTATGACACCGAACGGCTTCAATCTGCTAGTTGTCACGCTCTGCATGGTGCTGCTCACGCTCGCCGTCGGCGTTCTATATGTTGGACAGCCGCGTTCAGGAGATGCGCCAGAAGCGTCTGCATCCGCAAAAGGCGGCAACCTCCCGGACGATGGCCGCTAACTTAGAGAACGTTCAAGCGGCGGATAACTTCCGCAATCTGTTTGAAACACCTGTTCTGTTCTATGCACTGGTCGCGTGTGCGATTGCCGCGTCGTATGTGCCGCCCTGGCTTGTGATCGGTGCTTGGTGCTATTTCGGCTTGCGCGTCGCGCATAGCATCATCCACACCACCTATAACAACGTGTTGCACCGCCTGGCGGCATTCGCAGCAAGTTTCATCCTGCTGGTGGGCCTGTGGCTCGGCTTCGTTCTTACGTTTCCAAAAGGTGTGTTGTAGGCCATTGACTCTGCGAATTCATGAAGACCATTCTGATTACCGGCGCCGCGGGTGACGTCGGCACGCACCTGCGGCGTGAATTGGCAGGGAAGTATGTGTTGAAGGTTTCCGATCTTCGTTCGCTGAAAAAAATCAACCGCGAAGAAAAATTCGTTCGCGCGGATATCTCGAAATTCTCCGATGCCCTTCGCATCACGAAGGGTGTCGACGCGATCGTGCATCTCGGCGGCTACTCGGTCGAAGGTCCGTGGAGCGCGATCCTCAACGCCAACATCATTGGCTGCTACAACATGTTCGAGGCGGCGCACCGGAACGGCGTCAGGCGGATCCTTTTCCCTACGTCGAATCACGCGACGGGCTTTTACCGGCGCGATCAAACCATCGACCACCGCGTCTATCCAAAACCCGACGGTCGCTACGGCGTCTCCAAGGTCTTCGGCGAAGCGCTCGGCAGCTTGTACGCCGACAAATACGGCATGCAGGTGTTCTGCATACGCGTGGGTAACGTCAACCCAGTGCCGATCGACAAGCGGCGACTGTCTATCTGGCTTTCTCCGCGCGATCTGGCGCAGCTCGTCACGATCGGCATCGAGCATCCGGATATCCGATTCGAAATCGTTTACGGCGTGTCGGGCAACAAGCGCAGCTGGTACGACAACTCGAATGCCTACCGGCTAGGCTACAAACCGATGGATGACGCCGAGGACTACGCGAAGGAAGTTTTGGAGCGCGAGAAGCCCGGTGGCGACCCCACCGCCGAGATGTACCAGGGCGGAATTTTCACCGTGGCCGAGGAAGTACTGAACCCGGCACCGCTGCCGAAGAAGAAGAGAAAAAAATGAGCGTCCGCAAACCGAAGCTGACGGTGCCGGCCGGCGCGACCGACACGCACATGCACATTTACGACAGCCAGGTTCCAGCCGCGGCTGGCGGCCCTCCATTGCCCGGAAACTTCCGTGAGGGACAGTATCGGGAGGTGCAGCAGCGCCTTGGCCTGTCGCGCGTGATCGTGGTGCAGCCCAACGCCTATCAGGACGACAATCGCGTGACGCTGGCGGCGATCAACGCACTCGGGCCTGGCGCCAAAGGCGTCGGTGTCGTCAAACCGGGCGTGTCAGACGCCGATATTGCGTGGCTGACCGAGGGCGGGATCATTGCGCAACGCATCTTTCAGCTGCCGTGGGGCGCGGTTGGCTTCGATCGCATGCACGATGTGATGGCGCGTGTGCATCCGGCCGGTTGGCACGCCAACATTCAACTTGACGGTCGCGAGCTGCCGCAATTCGAAGACACGATTAAGAAGCTTCCAGGCAAATTCGTCATTGATCACAACGGGAAATATCTGGAACCCGTCACTCCTGACCATGAAGCATTCAAATCATTGCTAGGCCTGCTCGACACCGGGCGCTGCTGGGTGAAGCTCTCGGCGCCGTATGAGACTTCGAAAAGCGGCGCACCGAAGTACGAAGACGTTAGTCGTCTCGCCAGGGCGCTGGTGAAGCACGCGCCGGAACGCATGCTGTGGGCAAGCAACTGGCCGCACCCGTCAGCTCCGCGGGACGCCATTCCGGACGACGCCGATCTAATCGACCTGTTATTGGATTGGGCGCCGGACGATGCGACGCGCAGAAAAATCCTGGTCGACAACCCCGCCGAGCTGTACGGCTTTCGCTGATCCGCTTAACCGTCAGCCTGTTTGCTCGCCCACACTTGGTACGCAGCTTTGTTCACCTCGTTCGGCGGGTATAGCCCGGGCAGTGCTTGCCCGGATTCGACCTGGCCCATGATCCAGCCCTCCAGACGCTCCTGTTCGACCGAGGCCGCAATCACCTGATCCAATAGCGCCGCGGGTATCACCACCGCGCCGTCATCGTCCGCCACCACTACATCGTTCGGGAAGATGGCCACGCCGCCGCAGCCAATCGGCTGCTGCCAACCAACGAACGTGAGGCCCGCTACCGAAGGCGGCGCAGCAACACCGTTGCACCACACCGGTAAGTTGGTGCTGAGCACGCCCGCCATGTCGCGCACGGTGCCATCGGTAATCAAGCCGGCGACGCCGCGCTTCTTCATGCGTGCGCACAGGATGTCGCCAAAAATGCCGGCGTCCGTGACGCCCATGGCATCCACCACGACCAAACAGCCTGCTGGCATTTTCTCGATCGCGGCTCGCGTCGAGATCGGTGAGTTCCACGACTCCGGCGTGGCGAGGTCCTCGCGCACGGGTACGAAACGCAGCGTGAACGCACGTCCGACAACGCGTCCTTGCCCTGAGCGCAGCGATCGCGATCCGCGCATCCACACGTTGCGCAGCCCTTTTTTGAGCAGCACGGTGGTCAGCGTCGCTGTTGTCACTCCGGACAGCGTGCGAGCAACGGCGTCGTCAAGCGGCAAGGCTTCCGTATCCATGGTGTCTCCTGTTGGAGGAATCTTGCAATGCACGTTATCAATGCAAGAATGCGATTGAGAGAAGCTTGCCATACTGCACACTTGAGAGTCCATGAAGCTAGCTGAACGAGTAGCGGTTATCACCGGCGCGGCGCAGGGGATTGGCGCCGCCTGCGCGCGTTTATTTGCCGCGCAAGGCGCGAAGGTCGTGATCGGCGACGTCAATGAAACCAGCGCGTTAGCGCTGGTCGACGAGATCGTCAGCGCCGGTGGTAACGCGATTTTTCAGCGTGCCGATGTTGGCGTTGCGCGCGATTGCACGGCGTTGATCGATAAAGCGGTCACGCAATTCGATCGGATCGACATCGTTGTCAATAACGCGGGGATCGTGCACGGTGCCGAGTTTCTGGAGCTGGCGGAGGAAGATTTCGATCGCGTGCTGCGCGTCAATTTGAAAGGTGCGTTTCTGTGCGGACAGGCGGGCGCACGCCGCATGGCGTCGCAACCTGCGCGAGCCGACGGTCAGCGCGGCGTCATCATCAACATGTCGAGCATCAATTCAGTCGTGGCGATACCGAATCAGGTGGCGTACACGGTCAGCAAGGGCGGGCTCAATCAGCTAACGAAAGTGATGGCGCTGGCGCTTGCGCCGCACGGAATTCGCGTAATGGGGATAGGCCCCGGATCGATCGCCACCGACATGCTGAAGAAAGCGGTGTTGACCGATGGCCCGGCGCGCAACCGCATCATGTCGCGCACACCGCTGCAACGCCTGGGTGAGCCCGATGAGATCGCGAAGGTCGCGTTGTTTCTTGCCAGCGACGATGCGTCGTACATGACCGGAACCACGGTGTATCCCGACGGTGGAAGGCTCGCACTGAACTACACCGTGTAGCGCAACGTCACGTGCAGACCCTCGACCCGGCGCGCGAGCGCCGCATGCTGCTGACTCTGGCGGCAATCCAGTTCACCACCGCGCTCGATTTCATGGTGATCATGCCTCTCGCGCCGCAGTTCACGCGGGTGTTCGAGCTGAGCACGCAACAGTTCGGCTGGCTCATTTCTGCCTACACGTTTGCCGCGTGCGATTGCGGGCATTGTCGCTGCGGTAGTTATCGAGAGGTTCGAGCGCAAGCGACTGCTGCTCGCGGTGTACGTGGGCTTCGTCGCGCTCGGCGGCTGTCACCGCCAGCGCGCAGAGCTTCCCGCTGCTGCTCATCGCGCGCGCCCTCGCCGGCATGTTCGGGGGCGTGCTCTACGGCGTCATATTCACCGTCATTGGCGACACGATTCCCGAAGCGCGGCGCGGACACGCCACGGGCGTGGTGATGACTTCATTTGCCATCGCGACCGTGGCGGGCGTGCCGCTCGCGTTGCTGCTGTCGAACGCATTCAACTGGCGCGCTGCGTTTGTCCTCGTTGCAGTCTCTGGCGCGATCAACGCGTGGATCGCGCGGCGCACGCTGCCGAACGTTTCGCATGTGGTCGATATCGCGGCCGAGAAGCAACATGAACGCGCGCTGTGGAGCGAGTTCCTGCGCACGCTCACCTTTCCCAATCACTTACGCGCGTTTCTGTTCACGCTGCTGATGATGATCTCGGGCTTCATGGTGATTCCGTACATCAGTCTGTACATGACGTCGAATATGGGCCTGCCCGAAGCGCAATTGCCTCTGGTGTACCTGGCAGGGGGTGTCGCTACTTTCTTCACCGCACGCTGGTTCGGGCGCTGGGCCGACCGTTCGGGAAAGCGCAAGGTGTATCGCTGGATTGCGGCGATGTCGATAGCACCGCTGTTAATGGTCACGCACGCGCCGACGTTATCGCTGTTTGGAACACTCGCCATTGCCGTCTTGTTCTTCGTTCTGGTGTCAGGACGGATGGTGCCTGGCATGGCGGTCGTCACGAGCGCGGCTCGTCCCGGCGGACGCGCGGCCTTCATGACGTTGAACGGTTCGGTGATGCAGATCGGTTCCGGCATTGGCGGCTACCTTGAGCGGGACGCTGGTCCAGCGCCTGCCGTCGGGCGCGCTCTTGCACTACAACTGGGTCGGATGGATTGCGGCGGCCGCCACACTGGTGGCGATATGGTGGGTCGGCAGTATCGAGACGCTCGATGCCGCGCCCGCAGTACCGATCATCGAAGAGCCGATTGGCTAGCTGCGCTTCTTACGGCGCTTCGCTGCCTTCTTCTTGGCAGCTTTTGCGGGCGTTGCGCTCGGACTGGTGGTGGCGGCGGTCGCGATCTTCGTGAATTGGTCCTGCAACGTGCTCCACCAGGCAGCGGGGTTTAGCGGCGCAGCGGCGGCCGCTGATTGATTGGATAGCGGCTTGCTTGGACGCCGGCGCGATTTCTTCGGCGCGGCGGTGCCGGAACCGCAAGAGCCGAGCTTGACTCTTCGGCCTTCATCGCAGCAAGCCCGAGCGCGACTTCGGGCGGTGGATTCCGCGGCAGCACTCGGCGATGTTTCGGGTCGGCCGAGCATCGGTGCCATCATCGCGCCACTGATCCCCTTTAGCGTTGCAATCGTCGCGCGTTGCACCTCGAGGCTTTGAATCGTCGTGCGCAGTATGCCGGCGTTCAGCTCAAGCCACTGCTCGACCGCGCGTAGATCGGCGATACGTTTTTCAAGCTCGTTGACGTCCAGCGTGGGTGCGAACATATTCGGCAGTTGCTGCGGAATACGCGCGGCCATCGACGCGAGGTTTCCTGCGCTCGGTAATCCGGGAAGCCCGGCGAAGCCCCACATCTTTTTCATCAGTTCAAGACTGTCGCCGACCGGATTGATGAAAGGCAAACTGCCGGAACGCTTGGTTGTCATGCGGCCTCCGATCTGCGCTGCAATGGCACTACCTTCTGCTCGATCGCTCCGAAAATTGATCGTCCGGCTTCATCGAACATCTCGATGCGAACCTGATCGCCGTACTTCATAAACGGAGTCTTTGCGGCGCCTTGCTCGATCATTTCAAGGCTGCGCTTCTCAGCGATGCAGCAGTAGCCGCGGCTGCGGTCGACGTTCGACACGGTGCCGGAGCCGATGATCGATCCGGCGCGTACGTTGCGCGTTTTGGCAACATGCGCGATCAGCTGCGAGAAATTGAACGTCATATCGTTGCCCGCGTTCGGCTCGCCGACTCTGGTGCCGTTCCAATGCACCGTCAGCGGCCGATGAACCTTACTGTCACGCCACGCATCGCCGAGCTCATCAGGCGTGATCGCAACCGGTGAGAAAGCAGTGGCGGGCTTGCTCTGAAAAAATCCGAAGCCCTTGGCGAGCTCCGCCGGGATCAAATTGCGCAAGCTGACGTCGTTGACCAGCATCACCAAACGAATATACGGCCCGATCGCCTTCGGCTTCGATCCCATCGGTACGTCGCCGGTGACCACCGCAACCTCGGCTTCGAAGTCGATGCCGTGCTCTTCGCTCGGACACACGATGTCGTCGTGCGGTCCGAGCAGATCGTCACTGCCGCCTTGATACATCAGCGGGTCGGTCCAGAACGACGGCGGCATCTCGGCACCGCGCGCCTTACGCACCAGCTCGATATGATTCACGTAAGACGACCCGTCGGCCCACTGGTACGCACGCGGCAGCGGTGCCATCGCCCGCTTCGAGTCGAATGCAAACGCGTGGCGTGCGCGGCCTTCGTTCAGGGTTTGATACACATCCTCGAGTTGCGGTGCGAAAAAGTCCCAGTCGTCGAGCACGCTTTGCAGCCGCGATGTCACCGCTGTGGCGATAACCGCCAGTGATAAATCGCGCGAGACGACGACCAGTTGTCCGTCACGCGAGCCGTCCGTCAGTGTTGCTAGCTTCATTGAGCGATCGACCCGAGCATATCCACGGTATCTTAGCGTTCGCAAATTGGTTCGATGCGCCGCACGCTTTCGCGGCCAGCAAGTCCAAATTGATCATGTCGACCCGCGTCTTCGGCCTTAGATGGCGAGGCCCGTCCTTGGGGCGGGCAGCACTGGTGTTTGCTCTGGTGCTGCTGCTTCACGTGTGGGCGCTGTACGTTTTTTCGCGCGGTCTGTCCGCAGCCGTACCGCCGGACGCGACGCAGACGACGTTGTCGGTTTCGCTGCTGGCGCCGCCCGCACCCACGCCCAAGGCAGAGCCGCCAAAGCCGGCGCCACGACCGCGCCAACGCAATGCGCCCACGATCACGCCGCCGGTCGTCCCTGCTCCAGCGCCTGAGCCGATAGTCGAACCGCCGCCGCCGGAACCGGCGCCGGAACCCCCACCTGTCCCGCCGACGGTCGCGGCCGAGCCGCCTCCGCCGACCGCACAGGCCGCACCACCCACTGCGCTGCCTTTCGGCGCGCAGGCGTTGCCGACCAAGGGCCGCATCGTCTATCGAACGTCGTACACACGGCTAATCGGCATCACGGCGCTGACGTATGTCGATTGGTCGATCGATCCCGACAAGGCGACGTACGAACTTTGGCTGCGCACCGTCGATCCGGCGGGGTTGCTCGATCTGCGGTCGACCGGCACGTTAAAGTCATTCGGTATTGCACCCAACAACTACATCGAGAAAATCGAGATCGCCAATCGCGAGCTGCACGCTGACTTCGATTGGAAGGTGAGCACCGTGAGCTTCGTCGGGCGCGGCGCCGGCCAGCCGGTGACGTTTGGCGAAGGCACACAGGATCCGCTGTCGTTGCAGTTTCATTTGCCGCTGCTGGCACAGGCGTATCCGTGGCGATTTTCGCCGGGCTCCGAGGTGACGTTCGCGGTCGCTCGCCGCAACATCGAGAACTACTCGTTCGTCGTCGAAGGATTCGAGGCGATTCGCATCAACGGTACCGACGTGATGACGCTGAAAATCGATCGCAAGCGTGGACCCGATGCAAATCGCAGGGTCGAGATCTGGATGGCACCCGAGTTTCAGTGGCTACCGGTGCGACTGCGGTTCACCGACTCCAACGATGAAGTGTGGGACAGCGTCCTCGCGCAACTGCCGAACGAGCCCCCGCCGCCGGAGCCGATTCGGCAAGAGCCCGTGAAGCCATAGGGTCTCCTTGGTCACCGTTTGATCGCATCAACGCTCTGCGCGGCAATGGTTGTAGGTTTGATGCGCGCGGCGATCAACGCCGCCTTGTCCTCATCGGCCAGCGAAGCGACCGCCGTAAAGATCATCAGCGTCGTGAGGATGGCGGCCGATGCGGCCACAGCGTGTTTGATGAACTGGTTCATGATGCCTTCCTTGCCTGTTGGCGGCGGAGCCGCGGTTCGATGAAGAAAGGGACGTTTCCCTTTCAGTCGAGTCAGCAAACATTGCTGCCTCTTGTAGGAAGGGACGCGGTGGAGACGCGCAACCGGACATCGACGTGAAAACTCCCAAGTCGAGTCGAGTTGTCTGCGCGTGTTGAGAAAAGACGATCGGCCGCTCGCCTTTCGGAGAGCGGCCGATTTCGCAGACTGCTGCGATCAGAGCTTGCGGAGGTACGCGAGCAGAGACGGGACCTCGGCGTCGGTGAACGGACGGTCATGCACCGGTGGGACGACACCTGGCTGCGTCGTGAGCAGTGGAGCTTGCGGCGCCTGGATCATGACGCGCTTGAAGAACTGCTTGTAGTGCTCGACCACCTCTTCGAGCGTCGCAGCGGTGTTGTTGTGGAAATAGGGCGCTGTTCTGCTGATGCCGCGCAAGTTAGGCGAGTCGAAGTGGCTGATGTCGCCGGGGCCGGCTGGCGTCGGGAAGCCAGTCAGCAGCATGCGGCCCGGATCCGACGTCGTGACGCGCGTGACGCACGCCGGCTGCGGCGCTGGACCACCACAAGGGGTTCCGCTGGGCGCGACGCCGCTGTTCGTGATCTCATAGGTCCGCACGTTCTTCAACTGGCTCGGGCTGCACTGCTGGAACACGAAGCGCGGTGGCGTCACTGTGTCGACCGGTCGCGGGCACGCGGTGGCGACGTCGTGGTAGCGGATGAGCCCGGTGGGCGTGCCTGCAACTCCCTGGAGGATCGGGGTGCTGGTGCTCGGATGGCCGCCCTGATTGCCGTGGCACTGTCCGCACGATCGATTGAAAACGGCCTTGCCGGCTGCCTCGAGCGCGTTAAGCACCGGGTCGGGATCGGGCAGCGGGCTCGTACCGGCAGCCATGGCGTCCGAAAGCACCTTGACGCTCGGGGACGAGAACTGCGTGCTCTGGAACGCAACCAGGTCATCCAGGAAGCTTGTGGACGGATCGATTGTGACTGCAGCGTGGTTACGCAACGCGGACAGTGCCTGGTTCTGCAACGTGTCGATGCGACCGTCGAGCTGATAGCCGCCGCTGCGGTTCGGGCCGCGATCGGAGACCGGACCGCCACTGTCGGGGCCGGTGATCTTGACGTCGAAGATCGAGGGAACCGAGCGCCAGACATCGGCCACTGTCTCGCTGGTGGGCAGCGCGGACGCCGGACACGGCACCGTCGACCCGCAGTCGAGCAGCTTGACGTTCGCGGGCAGCGGGATGGTCACGCGCACGAGGCCACTTTGCGTCAGGTTGGTGAAATCCTTCGCGGCCGCGCCGTTGATGCGGAAGTCATTGGCGTCGATCGCTCGGAACAGCGGATCGTCGGTGCCGGTGCCGGTCATCATCACCAGTCGTGCCTGCGCAGCCGCGGGAGTCAGCTGAAAGTTTTCCGAAGGCATGTGACAGTCAGAGCACGCTCGGCCATTGCCGTTTAAGCCAGCCAGTGTGCGGTCATGAAAGTTTGCCTTGCCTCGACAGACCGGCGTGTCGACGGGCGCGTCCGGGGCCGCCGTGCAGCCGTTGGCGTCAAGGACGACGGCGGGCGCGACCGGAGGTGCGACGGTGTCGTCCGAGCCGCCACACGCGGACACCGTGATGCCGATAAGAATTACGAGCGCTGCGGCTAACGCACCCGCGGGACTTCGGAACAGAAAACGACTGTCCGTGGCAGCGCCGACACCAGCACGTTTGAATGACTGTTTCATCGTGATGCCCCTCTCTCCTCAATTGGCGGCGCAGCCGCAATTTCGTTCGAAAGGGGCAACCCCCTTTCACCAGGCAGCGGTGAAGCGCTGTCGTGATGGAGGAGACGCAGTCCGGATGCGAAACCGGACATGAAGGTGAAAACTAAGGATTCGGGCGAGCGGCCAGCAACCGATGAGATTTCAGTCCGGAGGTCGCTAGCACTTCTCTCGCTTCAGCCACCATCCAGCGGCCGCGCTTCGCTTCGCCATTAGCGATCCATGCTTGCCCGAACCAGTACTCGGCTTCGGCTGCAAAAACGCTGCGGGGGAAATTGCTGGCGAGCCACGAACCGTAGGTCAGACGCAGCGGTTCGATCGCTTCGCGCGGGCGCCCGTTGGCAAGCAACGCTCGGCCGTAAGCCAGCCCGAGGTTCGGATCACCCAGGAATTGGTGCCTGAGCTTCAGTCGCTGCTCGATCGTCGCCAGTGCCTCGGCGTGGTGTCCGCCATCGAGCTCGGCCAGCGCCTGCGCAACCAGCCCGCGCCCTTCGCAAACCTGCGGATTTGTCGCCTTCGCTGCGCGACAACGCTTGATCATGGTTTGCGCGGTGCCGATTGCTTGCGCGAAGTGACCATTTTGCCGTTGCGCAAAACTCAGGCACGCCTGCAACGAGTGCTGCGATGGAGTCATCCTTGCAAGCTTGTCGAAAACGGCGACAAGAGGCGCGGCTTCCGTCTCGGCCTGATCGGCGTCGCCGCGCATCGCCAGCAGGCACACGTGGCCCGATGCAATTCCCGCCGTCAGTTTCTCGCGCAGTGCAGCTTCAGGAATCGCTTTCGAATTCTCGACCGCACTCTGATAGTAGCGCTCGGCCGCTGCGAAATCGCGCATCGCGAGCATCGCGTCGAGAGCGTCTTCCGCCCGCTCCATCAGGTTGGTGGAAGGCGGCCGCTCACGCGCGGCAGCGACTTCGAAGGCATCGACTTGCAACCAGTTCCCGGTCGGATCGTCCACTGCGTAATAGCATTGCGCGAGCGCGGACAGCAGCTGTTCCAGCTGCACACTGTTCGCTCCGTGCGCGCTTCGCACCACGGCGATCAAATCCCACAGCATCGAAAAGCCTTCTGCGCTGCGACCCGAATGGCAGAGGTGCGCTGCAAAGGCCGAGCTCGCGTCGCGGTACTCGCCGCTCGCTGCAACATCATCGGGTTGCGTGCGCGCGTGCGCCAGCGCCGTTTCGAGCAGGCGCAGGGCTTCCGATCCTTCCCTAAAACGCTCCGTCATCTCGGCCAGTGGCTGCACGACTTTCAATTGCTGGCGGCTGCCGTTGCCGAAAATTCGGGTCGCCAGCTCGTACGCTTCGTTGACGTCGTCGAAGCGCCGCTCCGGCGGAGTGAAGGCGGGAACGCCGAGGCGTTGCCGAGCTCCCGCCGAATCAACAGCGCGTCGATCAGCACGTCGGCGCCGGCGGTGCCTTTGCGGCGCAGGATCTCGATTGCCCGATCGAGGTCGTGCGCCGCCTCCGTCGAAACGATCAGCCTGTAATCGGCGGCGCGGACGCGCGCTGCGAGTAGTTGCAGCTCAGTGGCCGGCATCAGTGGTGTCGCTTCTTCGACCGCGCGCTGGAACACGCGCCGCGCGGCCGCCAGCTCGCCGCGATTGCGATACGCGTCGCCGACCGTCACCCTCAGCTGAAGGAGCTGATCTGGACTGCCTTTGAATTCGCTGTCGACGCGCTGCTCTATGGCTGCCAGCATCGCGAGGTCCGCAGACTTGGTCTGCTGCGAAGCGTTTGGATCAGCCTGCTGAATGAGCGAAAGCACGAAGGTATTCATCGCGGTGGCGCGTTGGGCTTGATCACGCGCGACGCTCGCCTGCCATAACGCCGCGCCCAGTCCGATCGTCAGCGCGGCTGTGACGGTGGCAGCCGCGGCCAGCGCCAGCGTGTTGCGGGAGGCGAACTTGCGAAGCCGATAGGCGCGGCTATCCGGTTGGGCGCGCACCGGGGCGCCAGCAAGATAGCGCTCGATGTCATCGGCCAGCGCGGCCGCACTTTGATAACGCGCATCAGGCTCGCGCTTGAGCGCGGTCAGGATGATGGCGTCCAGATCGCCGCGCAGCGCACGCGCACGCGCCGAATCACGGGCAACATCGCTCGGACGCCGCAGCTCGGCCTTCAGAATCTCTTCTTCGAGCGCGCGCGGCGCGGTCGCACGGTACAGGCGTGCGCGGGTCACGAGCTCGAACAGCATGACGCCGAGCGCATACACGTCGGCGGCCACCGAGATCGGCAACCCGAGGATCTGCTCGGGGGCCGCATAGGCGAGCGTCAGCGGCCGGCCGGCGAGCCGCGTCAGCGCAGACTCCTGGTCGGTCAGCGCATCACCTTCGATCAACTTGGAGATGCCGAAGTCGAGCAGCTTCGGAGCGCCGTCTGCGGTGACCAGTACGTTGCCGGGTTTGAGGTCGCGGTGGATGACGAGCTTGCTGTGCGCATAGGCCACCGCGCGTATCACCTGCACGAACAGGCGCAACAGCGCCTCGAGGTCGAGGGCGTGGCTCTGCAGATACTGATCGATCGAGCTGCCATCGACGTATTCGAGCGCGAGATACGGCCGGCCCTCGGTGGTTACGCCGGCGTCGTACAGCACGGCGATGTGCGGATGCTGCAACAGTGCGAGGATGGCGCGCTCGCGCGCGATGCGCTCGCTCAGGCCGCGATCGATCCATTCTGCGCGCGGCAGCTTGAGCGCGGCTCGCCGCTGCATGACGCCATCGGCGCGCTGCGCTACCCACACGGTGCCCATGCCGCCTTCCGCCAGCAGTCGCTCGAGCCGCCACGGCCCGATGCGGTCGCCCGCCTGCTCGTTGCGCATCGCGGCGAGCGCCGCGCTCGCCAGTCGCGCAACGGTGGTGTGGGGATCCACCCCGGTGGCAAAGCCGGTGGCGTCGGACTCGCGCAAGAGCTGTTCAAGCAGCGGGCGCAGATCGGCTTCAGCGGCTGGCAACGTCGCCAGCCACGTGTTGCGCTCATCGCCTTCCAGCTCCAAACCCCGCTCGAGCAACAGGTTCAGGCGGTTCCAGTCGGCAACAGTCAGTGACGCAGCGATAGCCATGCTGGGTGAGCGAAGTTCTCCCACTGTATTGACGTAGTCCGGCGCCCAGACCGGACATTTCAAACCGATAGAGGTCAGCGCTTCAATGCCACCGACAGCAGAAGACGCGCTCGCTCCCAGTCGCGCCGCACGGTGCGGTCGGTAACACCGAGCGCTTCGGCAACTTCCTGTTCGGTCAGACCGCCGAAGTAACGCATCTCGACCACCTGCTTCAGTCGAGGATCGGTCTTTTCGAGCTCGATCAGGGCGTCGTTGATGCGCTCGATGTCGTCGCCGTCGGCACCGATCGAATCGGCAACCTGAGTGCTGAGGGTCACGTTGCGTTGCCCGCCGCCGCGTCGCTCGGCGTTCCGCTTGCGCGCGAAGTCGACGATGATGGATCTGAGCACGCGCGAGCAATACGCCATGAAGTGGCCGCGGCTGTCGAGATCGATGCGACCCGCATTGCGCAGGCGCAAGTAGGCTTCGTGCGCGAGCGAGGTGGGATCGAGCAGCGTGATTGGTGAGTTTTCTGCCAGCCGAGCGCGCGCCATCCGGTGCAAGTCGGCGTACAGAAGCTCGAACAAACTGTCGATCGCTTCCTGATCGTCGTTTGCAACCTTTCGCAGCAGCACAGTGACGTCGCTCACTCGCCTCCTTAGGGCCTGTGTCTCAGATGAGCATCGATGCTAGTCTGGTCGCGTGTCGGCAACCAGCCTTATCGATACCAGGCATCGGCAGAGACGCGTTGCAGATCTCCGTTCCTTTGTCGCGGCGCTGGGCGCGCTACTTTGCTGTGCGGCGCTGGCGCAGAGCGATATGCCGGCCACCGTGACGCTGGACCGTGTCGTCGTTACCGGTTCGCACATCAGGAAAATCGAAACTGAAGGCGCGCTTCCGGTGCAGGTCATCACCCGCGAGGAGATCGAGCGGAGCGGCGTCACCACCGTCGAACAACTGCTCGAGCGCGTCCCGGCCAATGTCAACGGCGTCAACCTGGCCGCAACCATCGGCTCCTCGACCCGGCCTGGGTTGTCCGGAGCCAACCTGCGCGGCTTGGGAGGCGGATCGACTCTGGTGCTTCTCAACGGTCGCCGGCTCGGCAACTACGCGTTCGATGGCGAAACGGTTGATCTCAATTCGATTCCGCTGGCAGCGATCGATCGCGTTGAAGTCTTGAAGGACGGAGCCTCGGCGATCTACGGCACGGATGCGATCGCAGGAGTGATCAACTTCATCCTGCGCAAGGATTACCACGGCGCGGAAATTTCCGGCAGCTTTGAAGCTACTCAACATGGTGGCGGCAACAGCGGACTGGTGAACGCGACCTACGGGTTTGGCGACCCGGCGCGCGACGGCTACAACGTGTTCGCTATGGCGAGTTATCAGAAGCAACAGGCCGTGCGCGCGCTCGATCGCGAATTTGCGCGCACCGCGTACCGCCCTGACCAGGGCATCGACGCGCTTAGTCCCGTCACCTTTCCCGCCAATATCAACGACCGTGCGCGCGGCCGTCTGGTCAATCCAAGCTTCGCGGCCGGCTGCGCGCCGCCCGCCAGCCTGCCGGTTCCAAGCGATGCTTTTTTTCCCGCCACGTGCGGGTATGACTATGCCGTCGACATCGACCTGCTGCCGGAAGTGGAGCGAGCGAGTGCGATGCTGCGCGGAACATGGCGGCTTGATCCAACGGTCGATGTGTTCGCCGAAGCGCTGATTGGTCGCAATCGAATTGATTCCAGGGCTTCGGCAACCCCTGTCCCAGCGATAACGCTTTTCGGCCGCGACTTTTACCCGGCCGGCGGCCCCTATTATCCGAGTGCGTTCGCTGCGGCGAATGGATTGTCGGGCGACCTGCTGGTGTTGTTTCGGGCAGTCGAGCTGGGTCCGCGCGTGAATTCGACGACGAGCGACACGCAGCGCTTTGCAGTCGGCGCCGAAGGCAAGTTCGCCGGTTGGGATTTCAATGCCGCTGCGGTTTATAACGCCAACCGGCAAGAGAACGAGTACGTCAGCGGCTATCTGTATGTCAGCCGGCTCATCCCAGCGATGGCGACCGGACTGATTAATCCGTTCGGGCCCTCCGCACCCGAGGGATCAGCGCTGCTGGCATCGACCGCTTACAGCGGAACTCCGCAGACAGCGCATGGATCGACCTCGCTGATCAATGCGTTCGCGTCACGCGAGATCGCCGCGCTTGCCGCGGGTCCGCTCTCGCTTGCGCTTGGCACCGAAGCCCGGCGCGAGAGGTTGTCGTACGAGTGGGATCCGTCGCTGCTGTCAGGCGACCCGTTCCTCGGAGCCGATCCGCGACCAATCAGCGGCAGCCGCAACGTAGCCGCGATGTTCGCCGAATTCAATGTGCCGATCGTGCGTGGGCTCGATGCTCAGCTTGCAGTTCGCTACGACCATTACAGCGACTTCGGCACGACCACCAACCCGAAGATCGCACTGCGCTGGCAGCCGATGCCAACCCTTCTGTTGCGTGGCTCGTGGGGAACGGGGTTTCGTGCGCCCCCGCTCTACGCGCTCAACGAGCCCTTGTCGAGTGGTCTGACCCCTGGCGTGGAAGATCCGATCCGCTGCCCCGTCACCGGCGCGGTAGAGGATTGCCGCTCGCCGGTCGAAACGATCGGCGGTGGTAATCCGCATCTGCGGCCGGAGACGTCGACCCAGTGGAGCTTCGGCATCGTCTGGGAACCGGCGCGCGGCCTCTCGTTTGGCGTTGACTATTGGAACATCGAGCAGCAGGGCGTCATCAGTGCGCTCGCCGTGGACAACGTGTTCAAGTACTACGACAAGTTCAGCGATCGCGTGATTCGCGGGCCAGTCGACCCGGCATATCCGAATCTGCCCGGCCCGATCGTTGCCATCGACACGTCGCTGCTGAATCTCGGTACGACGAAGACCTCGGGCATCGATGTGTCGGTCAACTGGACCGCACAGCGCACCGAGTACGGCATCTTTCGCGCCGGATTGCAGGGCACCTATGTGAGACGGTGGGAGACCCAGATCGATGGAGTGACCTTTGTTTCGTTGCTGGGCGACGCCACGTTCGGCGCGCCAATCCCGCGCTGGCGCAGCGCCTTGACGTTGGACTGGACGAGCGGACACTGGGGCGCCACGCTGGCGCAGATCTACAGCAGCGGTTACGTGGATCAGAACCTTGGTATCGACAACGCGCCGCGCAAGGTCGGCTCCTATGCGACTTGGGATTTACAAGGCAGGTACGGCGGATTCAGAGATTGGCAGCTGGCGGCCGGCATTCGAAACCTGTTCGATGCCGACCCGCCGTTCAGCAATCAGCAGAGTACATTTCAAATCGGTTTCAATCCGCAAGCGGCGAACCCGCTAGGACGCGTTTTCTATTTGCGTGCCGGTTACGCGTTCAAGTAAATCAGAGCAAAGAGCGGCCTCTTTCCGATTACGCTGCGCGCGCCGCGATCTTGATTACCTGCGCTTTCGTCTGCCCGCGCAGCCGCGCCAGCAAGTCGTCCCATTTGATACGCGCGATTTTTAGATTGCCTTCCTTGATGTGACCGTAGCCGCGGATGTCGTCCGGAATGCTCGCGAGCTGAACGGCGACTTCCTGATTGTCGATGAGAGCCGCGCCAGAATTTCCTCGACCGTCGCTTCGTATTCTCCGATCAATGCGCGCTCGGTGCGGCGCTCCGCGGTGTAACCGAACACATCGAACGCCGAGCCTCGCAGAAACTTCAAGCGCGCCAGCACCGAAAACGCCGACATCATCCACGGGCCGAAGCGCTTCTTCGCGACCTTCCCGGTGACCGGATCGGGCTTCGAAATGATGGGCGGCGCCATATAGAAGTTCAGCTTGTAGTCACCGTCGAACTGCGCAGCGATCTTCGCGCGAAACGCCGGATCGGAATGCAGCCGGCCGACTTCGTACTCGTCCTTGTAGGCGAGCAGCTTGAAGTAGAAGCGCGCAACCGCCTCGGTGACCCGCGTCGACTGCAGCCGATCCGATTCGACCTTGCGCACGCGCTCGACCAGATCGGAGTAGCGCTTCGCATAGGCGGCGTTCTGATACCCGGTCAAGAAGTCGACGCGCTTGGCAACGATTTCGTCGAGCGTGTTCGCGACCCGCTTCAGCTCGACGACGTTGTCCGGGAATGCAATGCGCTTGACCATCTCGACGTCGTGCGCGGCGGCGCGTCCCCACTCGAACGCTTTCTTGTTGGCGTCGACCGCCACCGCGTTGATCTCGATCGCGCGCTGCAAAGTTTCGTACGCGAGCGGAATCCAGCCCTTTTGCCACGCGAAGCCGAGCATCAGCGGGTTGGTGTAAATGGAATCGCCCATTAGCGCCGTCGCCAGCGCACTGGCGTCGACAAACGCACATCTCACCAGCGCCGACCGCTTCGCGTATCTGCGTCGCAAGATTCGGGCTGCCGAACTGCCAGTTCGGATTGCGCACGAAATCGGCCGTCGGCGATTCGGCCGAGTTGACCACCGCCTTGGTGACGCCCGCCTTGATTTTCGACAATGCTTCGTTGCTGGTCGTAACGATCAGATCGCAGCCGAGAACGACGTCGGCTTCGCCCATCGCAATGCGAGTCGCATAGAGATCTTCCGGCGTCGGCGCGATCTGCACGTGCGAAAACACCGCGCCGCCCTTTTGCGCCAGGCCGGCCATGTCGAGCACCGATAAACCTTTGCCCTCCAGGTGCGCGGCCATGCCGAGAAGCTGCCCGATCGTGACGACACCGGTGCCGCCGACACCGGTAACGATGATGCCGTACGCGCCCTGCGCTGGTAACGACGGCAGCGCTGGCTGCGGCAAGCTCGGAACGCTGCCTGCCGCGCTCGGCTTACCCTTCTTGAGCTGCCCGCCTTCGACGGTGACAAAGCTCGGACAGAAACCGTTCAGGCACGAGTAGTCCTTGTTGCAAGTCGACTGATTGATCTTGCGCTTGCGTCCGAATTCGGTTTCAAGCGGCTCGACCGACAGGCAATTCGACTTCAAATTGCAATCGCCGCAGCCTTCGCACACGAGTTCGTTGATGACGACACGCCGCGCGGGATCGGGAAAATAGGTTTTCTCTGCCGTGTTTTTCTTGCGCTTGCGCCGCTTTTCGGACGCGCACGTCTGGTCATAAACCATCACCGATACGCCGGTGTGCTCGCGCAGTTCGAGCTGGATGCGATCGAGCTGGTCGCGATGGTGCACGGTGCACGCCCTCGTGCAAAAGCCGGCGTCCTTCGGATACTTGTACGGCTCGTCGGTAACGACGACGATTTTCGTTACGCCTTCGGCCGCCATCTGCTGCGTGATCATCGGCACCGACAGCGGACCGTCGTGCGGCTGCCCGCCGGTCATCGCGACCGCGTCGTTGAACAGAATCTTGTACGTGATCGACACCCCGGCCGCGACCGCCGCGCGCACGGCCATCGACCCCGAGTGGTAATAAGTGCCGTCGCCGAGGTTCGCGAAAATGTGTTTCTCGTGGGTAAACGGCGCCTGCCCGATCCATGGCGCGCCTTCGCCACCCATCTGCGTGTACGTGCTGGTATTGCGGTCCATCCACAGGGCCATGTAATGGCAGCCGATGCCGGCCATTGCGCGCGAGCCTTCGGGCACTACCGTCGAAGTGCTGTGCGGGCAGCCCGAGCAGAAATACGGCGTGCGCTCGGTAACGACGCGCGGCTACGGCAAGCGCTTTCTCCTTCGCCTCGATCATGGCCAGCCGCATCTGAATGCGTGCGCGGATCTCTGCGGGCAATTCGAGTTTGCCGATTCTCTGCGCGATCGCTTTCGCGACGATTACCGGCGAAAACTCATAGTGCGCAGGCAGAATCCAGTTGCCTTGCGGCACCGCCCACTCGCCGCCGTCTTTTTCGTCGAACTTGCCGATCACGCGCGGCACGCGTTTGCCGGTCCCGATCCACGAGAACAGCTCTTCCTTCAGCGCGTACTCGAGTAGCTGGCGCTTTTCCTCGATCACGAGAATTTCTTCCAGGCCTTCGGCAAACGAGCGAACCGCGGTCGCTTCGAGCGGCCACACCATGCCGCACTTGAACAGCCGAATGCCGATGTCCTTGCACGTTTGCTCGTCGAGCCCGAGATCCGCGAGCGCCTGGCGCGTATCCAGATAGGCCTTGCCGCTGGCGACGATGCCGAATCGCGCGTGCGGCGAGTCGATCACCGTGTGATTCAGCTTGTTGGTGCGGCAGTACGCGAGCGCGGCGTACAGCTTGTAGTCGAGCAGTCGCGCTTCCAATGCGAGCGGCGTATCGGGCCAGCGGATATTGAGTCCGTCGGGCGGCATTCCGAAATCGCTTGGAATGACGATGTCGAGTCGCTCGCGGATCGACCACGACTGACGCCGATGCTTCGACCACCTCAGTCACCGTCTTCATAGCCACCCAAACGCCGGCATATCGGCTCATCGCAATGCCGTGCAGGCCGAGATCGAGATACTCCTGCACCGACGCCGGGAACAACACCGGAATCATGCAGGCTTTGAAGATGTGATCCGATTGATGCGGCAGCGTGGACGACTTGGCTCCATGGTCGTCACCGGCCACCGCCAGCACGCCACCGTGCTTGCTGGTACCCGCTGCATTTGCATGCTTGAACACATCGCCGCAGCGATCGACGCCGGGTCCTTTGCCGTACCACATCGCAAAGACGCCGTCGTATTTCGCGCCTTCGTACATGTTGACCTGCTGCGTGCCCCATACAGCCGGTCGCGGCCAAGGTCTTCATTCACTCCGGGTTGAAAGCGGACGTTGTGTCGCTCCAGATGCTTCTTCGCGCGCACGGCGGTCTGATCAACCCCGCCCAGGGCGAACCGCGATAGCCGTTGATGAAACCCGCGGTGTTGAGTCCTGCGAGTTGATCGCGCTGATGCTGCAGCATCATCAGACGAATCAGCGCCTGCGTACCGCTCATGTATGCGCGGCCGCGGTCGAGTGTCCACTTGTCGTCGAGGGTGACTTCCGCCAGAGCGCGGCGGACGGCTTCGGTAAGGGGGGCGTTCATTCAGGCTCCTGCCAAAAATCGTGTTCTTGGAAGTCGGCCTTTCGACGTTCGTTTCGACTTGGCCGGTAGCGTCGCGTGCCTTGTGAGCGCGCTCGGCGATCATTGCTCGTTTCGAGCAGGGCGCGAGGGTAGCACCGCGGGGACATGCTCTCAATCATGCGCTGCGGCGTGGCACATCGTGTTCCTGCCGGGCTGACTCGGTTTGGCAGATGTCTCCTTCGGCTTCCGATTACGCTTCGTACATGCTGCTTCGTTCCGTTTTCTGCGCCCTGGTCATGCTGCCGGCGGCTGTCGTTTCGGCGCCCGTACTCGATATCGACGGTTTATCGCTCGACGTCGCTGCATGCACCGACTTCGACTCGCCATGTGAATGGAAAGTGGCAAGCGACTGCGCCGATGCCGGCTGATCAAGGCGCGCATTGGCAGCTTCGACGGGTTGCGCGACGTGAGTCGCCGCATCGTCCAAGATGCATTGGCCGAAGCGGTCCAGCAACCCAGTCGGCTGGATACGCCGGGTAAGCGGCTGGCGGCGGACTACTACGCGAGCGGCGTGGATTTGGCGTCGATTGAAAGGCGGGGACTCGCGTCGCTGGCACCGCTGTTAACGGAGATCGATGCGCTGAATGATCGGGCGCAACTGCCCGCGCTGCTGGGCAAGATGGCGCTCTACCGAATTCCTGCGCCGTTTCTAGTCGCGGTACGGCCTGACGAGAAGGACAAGCGTCGTTACATCGCCGTGCTTGATCAAGCCGGGTTGGGCCTGCCTGATCGCGATGACTACTTTCGCGACGATGCCCGGACGCTCAGGTCTACGCAGTGCCTACGACGTGTACCGGCTTCAGATTGCGCGGCTATCGGGCGGCGACGCCGACGCAGCGCTTGCCAATGCGGTGTTCGCGCTCGAAACCGATCTTGCGCGAGCGTCGCTCACGCGGGTTGAGCGGCGCGATCCGAACGTCGTTTACAACCTGCACACGGCGCGTTCGCTGATCGAGCTTGCTCCCGGATTCGATTGGGCTGGGTATTTCGGCGCGCTTGGCATCGCGCGCACTTCCGAGCTCAACGTGACGGTGCCTAGGTTCGCGCAGCAGGTTGCACGCGCAGCAGCCGAGGCGCCGCTCGCCGTGTGGCGCGCCTACCTGCGCCAACACGTGTTGGATGCCGCGGCGCCGGCACTGCCGTCGGCATACGTGCAGGCGCACTTCGACTATCGCAGCCGCGCAATTCGCGGGCTCGAAGCGCAGCTGCCGCGCGCCGAGCAGGTCATCGTCAGCATAACCGGCAACTTCGGGTCGGAGCCCGTAGCCGAAGGACTCGGCCAGCTGTACGTTGCACGTGCGTTCTCGCCAGAAGCAAAAGCGCGCGCCGTGGCGATGACCCAGGACATCAAGGCCGTGCTGCGTGCGCGCATAGAAAAACTCGACTGGATGAGCGCGCCGACGAAGCTACGCGCCATCGGCAAGCTCGACGCGATGGTGTTGAAGATTGGATTTCCGGAACGTTGGAAAACGTACGAAGGTCTGACCATTGCGCGCGACGATTACGCGGGCAATTGGCTGCGCGCGAATGCGTGGGAGTATCAACAGCGGCTCGCTGATCTGGGCAAGCCGGTTGATCGGGCGCGCTGGTTTGTTGCGCCGCATCTGGTCAACGCGTTTGCGGGCGGCCTGAACGACATCGTATTTCCAGCGGCGATTCTGCAGCCGCCATTTTTCAACGCTCAGGCTGACGACGCGGTCAACTATGGCGGGATCGGTGCGGTGATCGGGCACGAGATCACGCATCACTTTGATGATCGAGGCCGGCAGTACGACGAAGTCGGTAACTTGGCCGAGTGGTGGAACGCCGACGATGTCGCGCGATACAAGGAGCGCGCCGCCAAAGTCGCACAGCAGTATTCAGAATATGCGCCACTGCCCGGACAGACGATCAATGGGGAGCAAACACTGGGCGAAAATATTTCGGATCTGGGCGGCGTCAAGCTTGCGTACGATGCCCTACAGCGCGCACTGGCGCGCCAGCCTACGGGCAAGATCGACAACTACACGCCGGAACAACGCTTCTTCTTGTCGTTCGCAACGATCTGGCGCGCCAAATACCGGAACGAAGCGCTGATCAATCAGCTGCGCACCGACGGTCATGCGCCGTCACGCTACCGCGTGCTTGGCCCGCTCGCCAACGTTCCCGAGTTTGCGCAGGCGTTCAATTGTCCAGCCGATGCACCGATGATGCGCGCGCCGGCGGAGCAGATCTCAATTTGGTAGCGGCATAGGCCGGCGATCCATCAATGCCATCCAGCCGCGCGCGATACGGTAGATCGCCCAGATGCCGAGTACGAAGAAGCCGACGATCCAGATCGCAAAGCCGATCAGAACGATCGCCAAGGTGAGGCCGAGCACCGCGATGATCGCCGACATCAGCAGCGCCCACCAGAATGTGCGAATCTGCCACGAGAAGTGAGAATCGAGATACGTCCCGCGCACGTCGCTGCGTTTGACGTAGTTGATGATCACCGCAATGATCGATGGCCAGCCGAACACGAATGCACCGATGATGCTCGCCGCGCCAAACGCGCCGATCACCAAGCTCAGCGTGTGCAGCGCGTACACGACGTGCGTAACCGTAACCAGTGAATCAGATGGGGCAGCGAGTTCGGACGGCGGAGGAAGCGGTGTGCTCATCGGCGATTCCGGACGAAAGTTGGACGGAGTGGTGAGCATACCTGCTCCGTTTGCGCTAATTCATGAATCCCAAATTCTGCTGCGAGAAGTTGGCGAGGTTTGGCAGGATCACCGGCAAGTTCGGGTCGGTCACGCCCATCCACTTCGCCATCGTCGCCGCGTACTGCTCGACCGACGTCGTCGGGATCAGCCGCCCATTGCCGGCGTCGGTCGAGACATTCGGACTCAGGTCGGGAAACGAGCCGTAAATTTCCTTGCCTTTGACTGCGCCGCCGACGACGAAGTGGTGCGAGCCCCAACCGTGATCGCTCCCGTCACCGTTCTGAATCAATGTGCGGCCGAAGTCCGAAGCTGTGAACAGCGTGACGTCGTTGGCGGTTCCCATCGTGTCCATCGTTGACTGGAAAAACGAAATTGCCGACGCCAGTTGGGTCAGCAAGTTGGTCTGCGTTACAACCTGGTTTGCATGCGTGTCATAGCCGCCCATCGACACTAGGAATACCTGGCGCGCGGCGCCGAGCGCGCTCCGAACGCTGATCACCTTGGCCACCATTGCAAGCTGCGTTGCCAGCGAGTTGCCGGCAGGTGGCGTCAATGCCGGCGCGCCCGCCAGGGCGGCGGACAACACTGCATTGGCATCGATCGAGCGCGTGTTGACCTTGACCGTGTCGTTTTCGAACAGATGCGTGCGATTGCGCGTCAGCACCGTGCGCAGCGCCGAGGATGCAGCGGCCGATCCATATAGCGTCGGCGTGCCACCGGTCAGCGCGGAAAAGCCCACTGCACCCTGGGTCGCGTCGAGCTGAAACGGCTGCGCCTGTTGTCCACTGAGGAAAACCGCGTTGCCGCTGACGTTCAGGCACGTGAAGATGCTGTTGCCGTTCTGTGACGCAAGAAGGTCGCCGATGCGGCCGCCCCATCCGTACTTCGCACCTTCGGGCGCCGACGATTGCCACACCGACTGCTGATCGTTGTGCGAAAAAAGTTTCGGCGGCAGCGGATAACCGGCTGTCTGAAACTGCGCACGCGTGGTCGGCTGAATCAGCGGACCGACGTTGGAAACGATCGCGCACTTCTGCTGATCGAACAGTGTGGCTAACGGCGCGAGCGGCGTCGGCAGCGAAAGCTGCAAGCCGCCGGGCAGCGGTGTGATCGGCACCAGCTGCGTCAGCTCCGTCGCCTGGTTCCAGGCGATTCCCTGGCGACCGACCGAATACTTCGCGTAGTTGGTCGCGTCAAACGGCACGACCGTGTTGTGTCCGTCATTCGCGCCGTACAGGAACACACACACCAGCGCCTTGTAGCCGCCGGCGACCTGCGCGGATGCAGCGCCGATCGATGCCAGGTTGAGTGCGAAGGGCGCGGCGGTGCCGGCAATTGATAGAGCTGAGGCCTGGCGCAAGAATTCGCGGCGGGAAGCTTGGGTTGTCATGCTTATCTCCTGTTCTGCTTCCTACTTCTGCACCAGATATTCGGGGGAGGCCATCGTCAGCAAGATGGCCGTGTAGACACGGTTCGTGGGACCGCTGCCGGTCAGCGCGATTGCGTTGATTGCTGTGCGCAGATCGTTGCGCAGCGTGGTGTCCATCGTGCCGTACATCAGGCAGCGATTCATGCGGTCGAGCAGCGCATCGGCGTTGCTAGCGAGTGCGAGCTCGCTGGTGTAATCAGCGCGCACATCGCGCGGGTTGCCGAGACCGACGCCGGATTGGACGACACCTTGCATGGTGTTGGTGTAGCCGGCGACCGCGGTTTCGCCGATCAGCTGAAATTCGGGCGCCACCAGTCCCGCCGTGGCAATAGCCGTGTTCGGTGGCACGTATCCAGGGCGGAAGAAGTTAAACACCGAAGGCGAGCGCCACGGCTGCTGGCCGAGCGAAAACGACGCACTGTCAAGATTGCGGATCGTCCAGTTCCCTGACGCGGATGTCGCCTTGAAGCAGCGCGCCCAGTTCGCAAGGCGCAGCACCGGCTCCCGCACCTTGCCGAATTGCGGATCGGTGAGCTTGCTTGCATCGCGCGCCTCGGCGTCGAGCAGGATCGCGCGAACGATGGCCTTCATATCGCCGCGCACGCCTTGGCCGTTGTTAACACACGCCGCCGCGACGCGCCCGGTGTACGCCGCGCTCGGGTTGCTGGTGACAAAACGCTGGATCAATTGCCTGCCGACGAACGGGCAGAAGTTCTGATGGTTGAACAGTCGATCGAGCGCCAGCGCTAGGCTTTGTTCACCCGACGTTCCAGCCGGAATCGTGGTCCCAAGAAAAGTCTTCGCGCCCGACTCGTGAAAGTTCGGGTACATCTTCATCGGTTTCACGGTGCGTTGAGGATCCGTGACGACCGAACCGCGAAACTCCGCGTTCGATGTGCCAGTCGCGGCCCAGCCCCAGCCGGTGAACACACGCGCGAGTCCGGTGACGTCGGCGTTGCTGTACGTCTCAACCGGAGCGCCGTTGACCAGCATCGGCGTGCCATCGAGGTTGAGTTGATAAAGACCGATCGTGAAAAGCTGCGTCACCTCGCGCGCGAAGTTTTCGTCGGGTACGGCGCCCGTCGCCGGGTCGGCTTTCTTATTACCCAGGTGCGATAGGTAGATGCCCATCATGGGGCTGGTCGCAACCGCTTCGATCAGCTGTCGGTAGTTGCCGAACGCGTGCTGTCCCAACAGGTCGGCGTAGTTGGCGAGGCCGTCCGCGAAGCCCGCGATCGTGTTGTCGCCACCGGACACGACAACCAGCTCCGACAGCGCGAACTTGACGCGCTGACGCAGCTGATCGGGCGCGGGAATCGCCTGCTGCCAGAAAGAGTCCTGCATGAAGTTGAAGTTGGCGGCGTTGGGACCGGGGGTGAAGTTCGCCTGTACGTAGGGAAGATGCGGCGTTGCCGGCAACGAGAACTGCTCATCAATCCACGCCGAATATCCGATTGACTGCACGCGTGCGATGTCCGCGTCGGTCGGCCCAAAGGTGGCTTGCGTCAGGAAGCGGGCGGCTTCGTCGGCACTGAGACCGGCGCTTGGCGGTGCGGGTGCCGGTGCGGGCGCGGGGGACGATCCGCCGCCACCGCACCCCGTAACGACCGCGGAAGTTGCGATGACCGCCGCGGCAAAGAGAATGCGCGCTGCGTGTCGGGCAGGCTTTTGATCCATTTGTTCTCCCAATCCATCCGTGAGAGGTAATGTCGTCCGTATGCCGAATTCGTGAAAGAAACTTTACAAAGCGAAACGCTTGTAAACCTCAGGCGCGTGATTGACGGCGGGCCGGCCCTAAAGTCTGTCGGCGTCGCGCCGAAGCGCTGCACACGTTCGCGGATCAGCGGACGATTCGGTATCGTTAGCGGTCACACGAAAGTCTTCTGTCTATGAGCGCCACCGATCACAAAAATCCGCTGTTACAAGCTTGGGACGAACCGTTTGGCCTGCCACCGTTCGAGCAGGTGCGCCACGAACATTTCGGACCCGCGTTCGAACATGCGATGCTCGCGCATCGGGCCGAGATTGAACGCATCGCCAATGCATCCGCCGCGCCGACGTTTGAGAACACGATTGCAGCGCTCGACCGCAGCGGCCGCCTGCTAACTCGCACCGAGCAACTGTTCTTCAATCTGACGGCGTCCGAAACGTCGCCGGCATTGCAGGCGGTCGAGCGCGATGTCGCGCCGAGACTGGCCGCGCATGAAAATGCGATTCTGCTCGATCAGAAACTGTTTGCGCGTATCGACGAGCTTCATTCGAAACGCGAGACGTTGTCGTTGAATGCCGAGCAGATGCGGTTGCTCGAGCGTGTGCATCTGGACTCGGTGCTGGCCGGTGCGCGACTCTCGCTTGAAGCCAAGAATCGATTGAGCGAAATTGTCGAGCGCCTCGCACAGCTTCAAACCGCGTTCTCGCAAAACGTGCTGGCCGACGAAGCCGAGTGGTGTCTGTGGCTGGACGGCGAAGACGACTTAAAGGGTCTGCCTGAGACGGTGCGTGCCGCTGCGAAAACTGCGGCCGAGCAGCACGGCAGGCCGGACGCCTTCGCAATCACGCTCAGCCGATCATTGATTGTTCCGTTCTTGACGCACTCCGAACGGCGCGATCTGCGCGAACAGGCATTCAATGCGTGGACTCGGCGCGGCGAAAATGACGGTCCGCACGACAATCGCCCGATCGCACGCGAAATCCTGAAGTTGCGCACCGAACAGGCACGGCTTAATGGCTATGCGAACTTTGCCGACTACGCGCTGATCGACCGGATGGCGGGCAAGCCGGACGCGGTCGCGAAGCTGCTCGAAAACGTGTGGGAGCCGGCGAAGTCGAAAGCGGCCGAAGAAGTCCAGGCGCTGCGCGCGATCGCAATCGCTCGCGGCGAGTCGGCCGACATCGCGCCGTGGGACTGGCGCTATTACGCCGAGCTCGTGCGCAAGCAGCGCTATGACATCGACGACGCGATGGTCAAACCGTACTTCGCGCTCGATCGAATGGTCGAGGCAGCGTTCGATTGCGCCCATCGTCTATTCGGAATCGATTTCGTCGCGCGGCCCGACATCGCGGCATATCACCCCGACGTACGCGTCTACGAAGTGCGGCGCGGCGAGTATCCGATTGGCGTGTTCCTGCACGACAACTTCGCGCGCCCGACCAAGCGTGGCGGCGCCTGGATGAGCAACTATCGCTCGCAGTCTCGCATCGACGGCGACATCTTGCCGATCGTGGTCAACAACAACAACTTCGCCAAGGGTGCGCCGACGCTGCTGTCGCTTGACGACGTTCGTACGCTGTTCCATGAGTTTGGTCACGGTTTGCACGGCCTGTTGTCGCAGGTGACCTATGAGCGGCTGTCTGGCACACGCGTGCTGCGTGACTTCGTAGAACTCCCGTCACAATTGTTTGAACACTGGGCTCTCGAGCGCGAGGTGCTGAAGAAGCACGCGCTGCACGTTGACACTGATGTGCCAATTCCAGATGAGTTGATTGAGCGGCTGCGGCGTGCGCAACATTTCAATAAGGGGTTCGAGACGGTCGAATACACCGCGTGCGCGTTGCTGGACATGGCGCTGCACGCTGAAGCGACGGACGACGGTATTGACATCACCCGGTTCGAAAAGGACGAGCTTGCCCGTCTGGGGATGCCGCGCGAGATGGTGCTGCGTCATCGCCTGCCACACTTTGGTCACCTGTTTTCGAGCTCCAGCTACGCAGCGGGCTACTACGTCTATATGTGGGCGGAAGTGCTCGATGCCGACGGCTTCGACGCGTTTGTCGAGGCTGGCAACCCGTTCGATCCCGCGGTTGCTGCGCGCCTGCTGAAGTATGTTTACTCGTCAGGCAACACGATCGAGCCGCGCGCTGCATACCGCGCGTTTCGCGGGCGCGATGCGTCCGTTGAGCCACTGCTGATCAAGCGCGGATTGGTCGAACAGCAGCCCGCCTGAATTTAGCCGAGGAGAGGGACGTCGAACGCGCGCTCGATAAACCACAGCGTTGCAACGACAGCGATCAACATCGAGCCGAAGCCCATAACCCAGCGCGTATAGCCCGACCAGCGGCGCAGCATGGCGAGCACCAGGAATGCGCTGGCGACGATTGCAAGTTGCCCGGCCTCGACCCCGAGATTGAAGCCGAGCAGCGCCCATCCGAGTTCGCTCCGTGGTAGCGACAAAGGCGCGAGGACTTCGGCAAATCCGAACCCGTGGATCAGGCCGAAAACGAACGCAACGACGGCGAGCCGCCGCGTTACGACCGGCCACACGTTATTCAACGCGGTCGCCAGGATCGTCAGCGCAATCATCGGCTCGATCACACTCGCCGGGATGCGGATAACACCGAAGGTTGCGAGCGCCAGTGTTAACGAGTGCGCGACCGTGAATGCGGTTGCGATCCAGATAACCGCGACGAGCGCACTGGTCAGATTCTCGCTTCCGACCCAGCGACGCGTCTGGGTCGATCGCTGCAGCACGGCAGGCAGCAACAGGCACAGCAGAAACAAGACATGGTCATAGCCACCCGCAATGTGCGCGATGCCACTGAACAGGAATCCAGCGAAGCTGCTTCGAGCCTCGGTTGCGCGGTTGGCCGCGGTCAGCGTTACTGTCGCGCCCGGTGCGACGATGCGCGGCTCGGATACGCCGCGCATTGTCAGCAAGACGCGATGCGAGGGATCGACGCTCTCGAATAGCCGATAGGCGAGCGTCAACGGGCCGGTCGCGTCGCACACCGGCGCGGCGTCGAGCTGCGCGTAACCCGCATCGGCTATGCGCACATAGCGAGGCTGATTGAAACCCAGCGTGCAGACATTCGCACCGCTCTTGACGGTGATTGCTGACGCTGCCAATGCGTCGATATCTTTTGCTCGATCGATGACTTCACCCCATAGCAACTGTCCGTCGGAGTTCGCGTCCAGATCAAGCAGCGCATCGAGATCACGCAAGGCGATTCGCCATTGCAACGTCGGCGTGCCCGCCGAGCTTTCGCCGACCTCGAGATAGGCGGTGCTCGTCGAATGGGCGTTGACGCCAGAGCTGCTCAGCGAAGCAAGCCCGAATGCAAGCGCACTGAGCCCCGCTCGCAGCATGCTTTGAAGCGCGCGAAGCCGCATCAGCTTTTGCCGCGCTGTAGCGCGCGCTCGACTCGCACGTCGCGCAGGCCGGTGCGTGAGATCCACTGTCGCACTTCGGCCAGCGCGTCCGCGTCGCCGCTGGCTCGCGCGACGGATGCAAGGATGCGCAGATCCGCGGGCTCTCGCTGATCGTTCCAATTCCGGCGAGCGAGCGTTAACGCGCGAGCGCTATCGCCGAGTTCGAGTGCGAACAAGGCCGCCTCGCGCGCGTGCAGCAGCTCACCCCGCGCCTGCGCCGCGGCGAACCGGTCCGCTAGCTGCGCTTGCAAGTGGTTGGCAGGGTGTTGCTGCCTGCGCGCCGCAATCCAACGCCCTAGCAGCACCGCGTCGGTTGACGGTAATGGCGCCAGCACGGCTTCGGCCGAGGGCCAGCGTTGCTGCTCGATCAAGGCATTGGCAAGTGCGACCGCGGTGTACAAATCCCTGTCGAGCGCGAGCGATGCGGTGTATGAGCGGACCGCAGAATCAAGCGCGCCTTGTTGCTCATGAATTTCACCTGCAAGCGACAGCGTCCAGCTTCGCAACGCCGGGTCGGTCACAGCTGCAAGCGCCTGTAGCGCCTGTGCATTCTTACCGCTCAGCGAATCTCCGATGGCGTCGCAGATCCCGGCGACTGCGGCCGCCGGTGCACGCAACGCGCTGCAGTCAGCGCGTGCAGCAGCCAGATCTCCGCGCACGTGCGCGATCGAGGCGTGTGTCAGCCGTGCCTGAACGTGCGATGGCGACTGCTGGATGGCGCGATCGAGCAAAGCAAGTGCGGTGTCGAACCGATGCCGGCTTTGTTCGATCGTTGCGCGCAGCACCAGTACTTCAACCCCGAGCGCCCCACTGTCGGGAGCGCCGCTAAGTTCCGCTTCTGCATAGCCGAGCGTGCGCGGATCGCCGCTGGCGCGACCCGCTTGTATCATCCGGCGCGCGACATCGATGCGCTGCGCCGGGCTGACGCTGGCAGCCGCACCTGCGTTGATCGTTTGACGACTGAGCTTTTGCACAGACTGCTTCACCGCTTTGGGCAAGAGCTGCGTCTCGACCACTTCATCGCTTGGCGGTTCGCGTGGCCCCTCGACGGCGACTGCGAGACCCACCACCAAGCACAGCGCAATAAAAAGCGCCCGGCGTAGTCGGGCCGAGCGCTGTGCGAGGCTATGTACGACGCTAGATCGCAGCGGGCTCTGCGGCTTCAGTAACCGGCGGCGTGATTCCACCGACGTTGCGTGGCTCATTGGTGTCCGATGTCAACGATGCGATCAAGCCCTGAATGAAGGCGATGAGTCCAGCGACGCTGGCCGATGCCGCCGCGTCTTCCTGCGCCATCGTGTCTATTGGCGCAGGCGTAGGAGGAGGCGTCGAGTCGTCCGACGATGAGCCGCAGCCTGCGATCAGCATCACGGCAGCGCACGTGGCAGCCAACGTTTTCAATCGATGCAGAGTGTTCATCGCGTCTCCTACTGTCCGCCGGGAAGCGGCGTGGCGAGGTACGGGAAGGCGGCACCGAACAGCGCATCGGTAATCACCGTGCCGTTGTCGGTGTAAGCCAATCCACCCGACGGCGCATCGGCAGGAACGCAACCGAATGCAGCCGGCATGTTCAGCGTGCACAGCACACCCATTGCAACGCGCACCGTGATATCAACGATGTCATCGCCGGGGCGACGCCCATTCGGGAAGCCTGCGTTATCGCCCGCCAATACGCCAAGCGAATTCTGCGATCCCTTCGGCAGCGGCGCGATCGACGTATTCAGGCGCAGCATCTCGGAGGCCGTGACAGTAACGGGCTTGTTCAATCCGGGAACACCGGTCAAAAAGGCAGTCACCAAGTCTTGGCGCGGGAACTTGGTCGGCGCGCGCACGCCCGCGGACGTAAACAGAATTTCGACCAGCGCCGGGAACGTCGGGTTTGTCACGTAGTCGGCAAACTGGCCATCGTCCTTTGGCTTCGACGAATTGAACTTGTCTTTGTCTTTAAGGCCGATCACGACTTCGTTAACGAGCGGCATGCCTAGACGCGACACCTGTACCCACGCACCGCCTTCCCTGGCAGTCACCGAGTGGCCCGACGGCGGGTTGCCGTTGAGCAACCGCCCTTGCCGCAGACTCGCCGTGGTCCAGCCCCCAATCACAGGATCGCCGCCGGCGGTCAGGCACGACGCTTCGACTTCCAGAATGATGCTGGTGACGTTCTTGTCAGCCAGGTCGTCGACACCGCCGGATGCGGCCAGCGGATTGAGGTTCAGCAAGTCGAACACTTTGCCGAGCGCAATTACAAACGGGTCTTTGCGTTGGCCGACAAACACCTTAGCCGGATTGGCGCAGCCGGGAATGTTGATCGTGTGAATACTTTGCGCCGCATACGCTTCATATTGGGCGACCGATCCGAAAGTCTTGGTGCCGATGAAATCGAACGGCTTCACCAGATCGCGCGCGCCACCGGTGCTGAGCACGGGTTGCCGCATTCCTGTGCGTCGGTCGCCGCGCACGACATCGACCTGATAGGTCTCTTTCAAATTGAGCGCAGCGTTGCTCGAGGCCGAAATCGTGCCGGCCTGCACCAGCGGGATTGAGATGTTCTTGCCGGCGATGGGCAACGTAATGTCGGCCAGGCTGTTCTTGAAGCGGAACTGAAAAGTGATGTCTTCGACGCCGTTGCCGTTGTTGTCGATGTGAATCTCGTACAACGCGTTGGGGTCGAGAGAAAAATAGTTCGGGCCGCCATAGGCGTCCTGCAGCGGGACGTAGTTCGCGACCATCGTCACGTACCCGGCGCGGCCCGGCTCGTATGAGCGAAACATATAAAAGTCGGTGGCGTCCACCTTTGGCACCGTCGTAATGAACGGCGCTTCGCGATGGCTCGACGCGGTTGCCTGCGGGGCGACCGATGCGGCGCCCAACGCGGCCAGCGCAACCAATGCAAACGGCGCGACCCGCTGTGATCTTCTTGACATACCTGTCTCCTTGGCCGAAACGGAAATGAACTGGAATCGACTGTTCCAGCTATCCATACGGCTGACCGCTCGGTTTGGATGAACCGGCCGCGGCTGCGGAGAAGGCGAACGTCTAACGGGTCATGAATCCAGCCAATCGCGACGCACCTTGCGTCAGCAATTCTTCGGATGCGGCGAAGCACCAGCGCAAATAGCCTTCGCCTTCCGGGCCGAACGCGGCGCCGGGTGCGATACCGAGGCCCGCTTCGGCCACCAGTTGCTTCGCGAATGCGATGCTGTCGTCGCTGCGGCCGGCGATGCGGAAGAACAGGTACATCGCGCCCGGCGGCGGCGCGACTTCGACCCCCGGCACGGCCGCTAGCGCCGCCACGAGCAGATCGCGCGACGCGTGCAGGCGTGCGACGGTTTGCTGGACGCACGACTCGCCGTCATTGACAGCGATCAGACCCGCGCGCTGCACGAACGGCGGCGCGCACGATGTATTGAACTCGATCACCTTGCCGAGCTGCGCGATAAAGCGGCGTGGCGCAACGATCCAACCGAGCCGCCAGCCGGTCATCGTCCAGCTCTTTGAAAATGTGTTGGCGCTGATCACGCGATCATCGTCATTGATCTGCGACAGCACGCTCGGTGCGTGGCCGTTGATGGTCAACGACGGTTCGAACACGATGCGCTCGTACGCATCGTCGCTGACGAGCCAAATGCCGTGCCGGCGGCAGTGCGCGAGCAGTTGATCCCAGTCGTGCTGCGGCATCGTCCAGCCGGTCGGATTGTTAGGCGAGTTCACCAGCACGATTCGAGTGTTGGGAGTCGCGGCGTCGAGTAGTTGCTGCAGGTCGAGCGACCACACGCCCTTTTGGCAAGTCAATGAGACGGGTACGACCTCCGCGCTCATGATGCGAGGCATCGCGGTCAGGTTCGGCCACACCGGCGTGACGATGACGACGCGATCGCCGGGATCGATCAGCGCCTGATCGATCAGCGATAACGCGTGCACGCCGGCGCTGGTGACGGCAATGCGGTCGACGTCGATGCGTTCAACCGGAGCGTGCAAACGGTTGGCGTACGCAGCCAGCGCCTCACGTAGCTCGATCAGACCGAGGTTATGGTTGTAAAACGTTTCACCAGCGTCGAGCGCCTTCTTGGCAGCGTCTCGGATGAAGGCGGGGGTGACCTGATCGCCTTCACCGAACCAGAACTTAAGAATGTCGGAGCGGCCGATGCCAGCATTGGCAACTTCGCGGATACGCGACGCCGGCAGTGCGTCGATCGTTGGTCGAATCATTTTCGGCTCCGTGGGGAGCCGGATTATCCGGTCAAAGCGATGTCGGCATTGAAACCGGCATCGGGACCGAAAGCCGCTTAGACCATTGATGCAACCCGGGCAGGATGTCCGCCTGCAGCGCGACTCCGTGCGCGAGCTGATCGCGGCGCTTGGCAAGGCCGCGCTCGCCGGGCATGCGAACCGCGTCGACACCTGCGCGCGACGGATTGTCACGGCACGCCTGCGCGATCCACTCGGCTTGCCGGACAAACGCATCGAGCCCCCCGAACGCTGACGGATCAATCGCCTGCACGAAAACCGTCGCGCCCCATCCTTCCTTGGCGTCGGCGCGGCCGTGGCCCGCGAGTGCTCCGGTCAGAATTTCAACGATCAACGCGAGCGCGTAGCCCTTGTGCCCTGCGTCGATGCCACCAGCGGGCAATATCGTGCCGCGCGGTTCGGAGAACAACACCGCCGGGTCATCAGTGACATCGCCGTCTGCCGTCATTAACCAGGGGTGGGCGAGGCGTTTCCCGCTCTTGTGCAGTCGGGCCGTCATGCCGTTGGTGGTCAACGATGCTGACAGATCGATCAACACCGGATCCCCTGCAGTCGGAAATCCGAACGCGATCGGATTAGGGGTGAAGACCGCGCGCGTTCCGCCGTGCGGCGCGACGCTCGCTGCATTCGGATCGGAACAAGAAAGAAGCAGGACGAAACCGCGCTCGGTTGCGTGCATCAAGTAGGCAGCGAGGCACGCGATGTGGTGGCTGCGGCGAATGACAACAGTGCCGGTTCCGAAGTCGCGTGCTCGTTGGATCGCATCATCGATTGCCAATCGAGTCAGCCACGGCCCAGGCAAGCGGCCGCCATCCCAGAGTGGCACTGGCTTTGCGCTGCTCGATGACGCTACGAGATCCGCTCCTCGTCATCGTTCCGGCTTCGAGCTCACGCAGGTAGGACGCGAGCAGCGCTAGCCCATGCGTATCGTGTCCCAGCAGATCACCCTCAACGAGGACGTCGGCGACCACGCTTGCCATTTCAGTATCAAGACCAGCGCCCACCAAGAGTGCGTGCGCGAAACTTCTCAGGCCGTTGACAGCGTAACGATCCGTTGCGGTCTCCCCGTCCGCCATCTCAGCTCTCCCTGCAATCAATTGTCTACCGTAACAACTGCAACCTTAGCGCTTCAGGCGGAAGCTACCGTATCTATCGTGCAGTCTGACCGTCGCCTCGTATCATCATTCGACGCCCACGTCCCTGCACAATCAGGTCAGGCTCCTAAATGAGTATTTCGAACCGACTGCCGCAATTGCTGCTGGCGGCGCTGCTGGCGGTGAGCGCCAGTGGCTGTGGGCGCAAGCCACCGGCGGCGCCGCCGACTCTTTGGCAGGCCTTACCTCTTAACACGGCTGCCGATTTCCGCGGAATTTGGTTCGTCGATGCGGACCGCGGCTGGATTGTCGGCGGCAGACACGACATTGCCGGAGGATTGATCGGCCGCACACAAGACGGCGGCAGCACATGGAAATACACGAGCGGCGCGGTTTCTGCCGAGACTTTCGGACGAGGTTGCGAGTTCGTCAGCGTGCACTTTTTCGATCCACAACGGGGGGTTGTTGCGGGATGCGGAGCAGTGATCACGACTCAGGACGGAGGCGAAAGCTGGGATCAGGCAGTGTCTGGCTGGGGTCTGCGCTGGCTTTGGACCGTCCACTTCATCGATGATCGGCTCGGCTGGGCGATCGGAGAAGGCGATGCACTCGTTTCAGCTGACGCCGGACAGAAGTGGGACAAATTCAAACCCGCCGATGGCGGTACGGTTCAGGGCCGGGCGATTCAGTTTCTCGACGGGAACAACGGTTGGCTGGTGGGAAAGAATGCGAAGCTGATGACAACCGGCGATGGCGGACAGAGCTGGACTGCTGTCGCACTTCCGCTTCCGCCCGGCAACAAGCCCGACTTGCGCGCCATATATTTCGTCGATTCCCGTCACGGATGGGTGGTGGGTGAAGAGGGAACGATTTTCAACACGCGCGACGGTGGAGCGACGTGGACCATGCAGGACACCGGGCTTGCTGACGCCCGCTCGGCCGCCCGCCTCGAGAAAATTCAGACCGCCAGAGGCGTGCAGACGATCGACGCCGGTGATCGCACGCCCGGCCTGACACTGGCCTCCGTTCGGTTCATCGACGCGAGTCGCGGCTGGCTCGTCGGTCATTTTTCTCACCATGCGCGCTCGTTGATTCTGCACACGCGCGACGGCGGTGCATCGTGGACTGTCGAGGCTGACATCAGCGGCGAGGAACTGAAGGCGCTCTACGTGCTCGACTCGGATCACATGTGGGCCGTTGGAGCGCGTACGCGCGAGGGCATGCAGTCAATCTATCGCCGCGTAGCGTCGCCTGCACCGTTAGGCAGGAGCTGAAGCGACGAGCGGATCGCGGCATAGCCGTCGAGACTTTCCGCGGCGCCGACGACCTCGGAGCTCACAGCGAGCAGATTGTTGTCATTCGCGACGAACAGAAAACGGCGCGGCGCGGTGTGTGTCTGCCGCTGCCAGGTTCCGACTTCCTCGCCTTCGCGTCCGCTGACCGATACCCATTTGCGATACTCGATGTCGCGGCGCCGATCGTGATCGAGGCGAGCCAGCGCGCGATCGGAAAGCTCCGGAAATGCCAGTGTTGATTCCGGATTCGCTCCCGCACCTCCGATCTGGCGGATTGGCCCCATGTCTTGCAGGCGAACCGCCCCCAGCGACTTGAACGAAAGCTTGCCGCTGTAATCGATCGCGCGCTGTTCAGCATCGGTCAATGGTGGGGCTTTGAGCAGAACGTGCTGCCCGTAATCGAAGATCTGCCAACCCGGCGGCAACTGGATCGCCACACGATGGCTTCCGACGGTGATTTCTCGTAGCGCTGGTGGCGGCTCCTGTTTGTTGCAGGCTCCCGTCGCGGCGATGATCGCTACGCCTATCGCCGCCGCCAAACCGATTTTCATTGCGGAAACGAAATGCTGGCGACCACTTTGTCGAACAACGGCAGCGTCTCCTTAAGACCTATGAACTCGGCGACGAATACGTGATCGTTGTGAAACGTGTACGTCTTGCGCAGGTAACGACGGCCCTCGGGCAATTCGAGCGTGTAGTCAAGCGTTACAGCACGCGCCCCCGCGACTTGAGTGTCGCGACGGCCGACGTATTTGTAGCGCGACGGATCGCTTGTGGACTCGGGCCGGAACAGTGCGCGGTCGATCACCTCTTCGTACGAGAAATGCAGGCGGTCGGCAGCGGCCTGCGCGGCTTGCAACTGTTCTCGTACGGTCGCGTAATCGCGCTTCCGACGTGCTTCACGGGCAAGATTCAGCGCATTGTTGATGTCGGTTGCTACGTCGGTTTCGAGCGCCGAATACGGCCTCTCGGTGCGCGCCCAAGCTTTGCGAAGCGCGTGCTCGAAGTCAAAGGTTTCATAGTTCGGGTCAGTCTCGGCGAGCGCGGCCAGCTCGACACGCCGAAGGCGCCCCGAAACGTCGTACCAGTCCGCGACGTCGATCGCTTCGCCTACGCCGCCCCGCTTCACGTAATGCACGCCACGCAGACCGCCGCTCAGTTGTCCTTCGGCCTCCCAAGGCTTGGGTGGTGGCGAGAATGAAATGGGTTGTGAGGCGAAGTTGAAGGTCTCAGCGGGGCGCAATGACGGTGCTTCTGCACGACACCCAACCACGAGCAGTGCGGCAGCGGCGACCAGCAAATGCAGACGCCAACGAGCTTCAGTCATCTCAGTACACCGCGCGACCACCCGACAGATCGAACACCGCGCCGGTCGAGAACGAACAATCTTCGGTGCAGAGCCAGGTGACGAGCGCAGCGATCTCCTCGACCTCACCGAAGCGGCCCATCGGAATCTTCGACAGCATGAAGTCGATGTGGCTCTGCGTCATCTGCGCGAACATGCCGGTCTTGACGGCCGCCGGGGTGACGCAGTTGACACGTACTCCGGTCTTCGCAAGTTCCTTGCCGAGCGATTTGGTCAACGCGATCACGCCGGCCTTCGACGCGCTGTACGCGCTGGCGTTCGGATTGCCTTCCTTGCCGGCGATCGACGCGATATTGACGATGCGACCGTAGTCGTTGGCGTGCATGTGCGCGATGAGCGCCCGGTTGCACAGGAAAACGCCGGTCAGGTTGATGTCGAGCACTTCCTTCCACGCCGCGACCGGGTACTGCTGCACGGTCGTGTTCGGCCCCGTGATGCCTGCGCTGCAGACCAGCGCGTCGACGCGGCCGAGCGCCTTGAGCGACTTGCGAACGCGGCACGCCACCTCGTCTTCGCT
This sequence comes from uncultured beta proteobacterium, assembly GCA_963791315.1. Lineage (GTDB taxonomy): Bacteria > Pseudomonadota > Gammaproteobacteria > Burkholderiales > Burkholderiaceae_F > JACCZX01. The sequence continues at coordinate 212,763 of CAWBRQ010000001.1, read as the reverse complement.
GGTGACGTCGAGCGTGCGTGTGCGACATTGCGCGCCGAGCGACTTCGCCGCGGCTTGCGAGCGCCGCCTCGCATCGCGGTCCCACAGGCTGACGCGCGCGCCTGAGGCCTCCAGTCGGTGCGCAATCGCGATACCCGATTCCCGCCGCACCTCCGGTCACGATCGCGCCGCGTCCCTGCATGTCGAGCTGATTCATTCATCGCCCCTCCGCCCATGTGTCGTTGCAAAGGACTATATCCGCAAAATTGGTCAGACCACTTGACCGATTTGTGTTCCGTTGTTGACCGTCCTAAGCGTCCGTGGCTACACTCGCCGCGCCTTTCGTTGATCCCTCGCGAAATCCCTGAATGTCATCGCGTAAGCCCCGTCGTAGTCAAGTCCTGGTTCGGCCGCCTCGACCGCGATGGTTCATCTACCGCTCGTGGATGAAGAACCGCGGCATTCCGCACGATCAGTTCGACGGCCGTCCGGTGATCGGCATCTGCAACACATGGTCTGAGCTGACGCCATGCAATACGCACTTTCGCGTACTCGCCGATCAGGTGCGGCAAGGCGTGCTCGAAGCGGGCGGCTTTCCTCTCGAATTTCCGGTGATGTCGCTCGGCGAAACGTTGATGCGCCCGACGACGATGCTGTTTCGCAATCTGGTCAGCATGGACGTCGAGGAATCGATTCGTGCCAATCCGCTCGACGGCGTCGTATTGCTGATGGGCTGCGACAAGACGACGCCGGCGTTGCTGATGGGCGCTGCGAGCGTCGATCTGCCGACGATCGGCGTCTCCGGCGGACCGATGCTGTCGGGCAAGTATCGCGGAGGCGAGCTTGGCTCTGGCACCGGTGTATGGCAAATGAGTGAAGCCGTGCGTGCCGGCGAAATAACGCAGCAGGATTTCTTCGAGGCCGAAAGCTGCATGCATCGCTCGCATGGGCACTGCATGACGATGGGGACCGCGTCGACGATGGCGAGCATGGTCGAAGCGCTTGGCGTTGGGTTGCCCGGTAACGCGGCGATTCCGGCCGTTGATGGACGACGCAACGTGCTCGCGCGGATGGCTGGGCGGCGCATCGTGCAGATGGTCGACGAAGACCTCGTGTTGTCCAAGATTCTGACCCGTGCTGCGTTCGAGAATGCGATTCGCATCAATGCGGCGATCGGCGGCTCGACCAATGCGGTGATCCATTTACTTGCACTTGCAGGCCGCGCGGGAGTGCCGTTGTCGCTCGATGACTGGGATGCTCTGGGCCATGACCTGCCGTGCCTAGTCGATCTGCAGCCCTCGGGTCAGTATTTGATGGAAGACTTTTATTACGCGGGCGGATTGCCGGCCGTAATTCGCGAACTTGGCGCGAGCTTGAACAAGGATGCGCTGACGGCAAACGGCCGCACGCTGTGGGACAACAACCGCGACGCACCGCGCTACGACCTCGAGGGAACCAAGCGCGTGATCCGGCCGCTCGCCGATCCATTCAAGCGTCACGCGGGTATCGCTGTGCTGCGCGGAAACCTCGCGCCTGACGGTGCGGTGATCAAGCCGTCGGCCGCAACGCCCGCTCTGATGAAGCATCGCGGCCGCGCAGTCGTGTTTGAAACCAGCGACGAAATGCATGCGAGCGTTGAAGATGACAGCCTCGACGTCACTGCTACCGACATCCTGGTATTGAAGAACTGCGGTCCGAAGGGTTACCCGGGCATGGCGGAAGTCGGAAACATGCCGCTACCGGCGAAGCTTCTGCGACTTGGTGTGACCGACATGGTGCGCATCTCCGATGCGCGCATGAGTGGAACCGCCTATGGGACGGTCGTGCTGCACGCGGCGCCCGAAGCCGCTGCGGGGGGCACCCTCGCGCTGGTACAAAACGGCGACATCATCGAGCTTGATGTCGAGCGTCGCCGCCTACATCTCGAAGTCACCGACGAAGAACTGAAGCGACGGCGTTCGGCGTGGAAACCTCCGGCGCCTCCGGCAGCGCGCGGTTACACCAAGCTGTATTTCGATCACGTACAGCAAGCCGACAAAGGTGCCGATCTCGACTTCCTGGTCGGGTCCAGCGGCTCAGCGGTTCCCAAAGACAATCATTGAGTTGCACGTGCGCGCGCTGATCACCGATTACGATTTTCCTGACATCGAGCTCGAGCGCGAAGTGTTTCGTACGAGCGGCGTTGACCTTCTCGAGGCGCAATGCAAAAGCGAAGATGATTTGATCGCTGCTGCGCAGGAATGCGATGCGTTGCTGTTGCAATACGCGCCGGTGACGGATCGCGTGCTCGGTGCGCTGCCTCGCATTGGGCTTGTGAGCCGGTACGGCGCTGGATTCGATACGATCGATACCGAAGCCTGCCGCCGCCATGGCGTATGGGTCGCCAACTCGCCCGACTACGGAGTGGGTGAAGTTGCGACGCACGCGCTTGCAATGACGCTCGCGTTGATTCGCCACCTCGCGCTCTACGATCGCGACGTGCGCGCCGGCAAATGGCACTATCTATCGCCGGGCCCGATCCGCCGCGCGAGTGACATGACGGTGGGAATTCTTGGGCTGGGCCGCATTGGCAAGCGTTATGCCGCATTGGCTCGCGATTGTTTCGCGCATGTCATCGCATGCGATCCATACATCATCGACGGCGATTTTCCGGTCTTCGTCAAACGCGTGACGCAGGAGCACTTGTTCGAGCAGGCCGATGTCGTGTCATTGCACGTTCCTCTGAACGACGAGACGCGCGCAATGGTGGGAGCTTCTCAGCTCGCGCGAATGAAGCGCGGCAGCTTTCTGGTGAATACCGCGCGCGGCGGCATCGTCGACGTTTCCGCGGTGCTGGCGGCGCTGGACGATGGCACGCTCGACGGGGCCGGCCTCGATGTTCTGCCGATCGAACCGCTTGGCGTCGACGAGGCGCTGGCGCGCCATCCGCGCGCGCTACTGTCGCCGCACGCAGCGTTTTATTCGGCCGCGTCGGAAATCGAACTGCGTCGTAAGGCGGCGCTCAATATCGTTCAGTGGTCGCAAACTGGGCGGCCGATGTATCCTGTTGTTGAAGGCAAGAAGACCCCGGGGACGAAGAGCCCCAACATTAGGGTCAACGCAAGATAACCGCGGCGTCTTAGTTGCTAACAAGACGGCGCACCCGGAGGAGACAACCCGGTCATGGCGCGAGTAGTCATTCGCGGCGTTACTAAGCAATTCGGCACCACCCGGGTGCTGCACGGTGTCGACATCGATATCGACGACGGCTCGTTCACCGTGCTCGTCGGTCCATCCGGCTGCGGCAAGTCGACGCTGCTGCGAATGATTGCCGGACTCGAGGAAGTCAGTGGCGGCGAGATCTTGATCGGCGAGCGCCGCGTCAACGACGTTCCTCCGAAAGAGCGCGACATCGCGATGGTGTTCCAGAACTACGCGCTGTACCCGCACATGACGGTGCGCGCCAACCTGGCGTTTTCGCTGATGCTCGCGAAAGCGGACAAGGCAACAATCGATGCCAAGGTAAAGCGCGCTGCCAGCATTCTGGCGCTAACAGAACTGCTTGATCGATATCCGCGCCAACTGTCCGGCGGCCAGCGCCAGCGCGTCGCAATGGGCCGTGCGATCGTGCGCGACCCCCAGGTGTTTCTGTTCGACGAGCCACTATCGAATCTCGACGCCAAGCTGCGTGTCGCGATGCGTAGCGAGATCAAGGAGTTGCATCAGCGGTTGAAGACGACGTCGGTCTACGTCACGCACGATCAGATCGAAGCGATGACGATGGGTGACAAGATTGTCGTGATGCGAGACGGCCGCATCGAGCAGACCGGCAGCCCGCTTGAGTTGTATGACCACCCCGCCAATACGTTCGTCGCGGGGTTTATCGGTTCACCCGCAATGAATTTTCTGCCCGCGACGCTGCGCCGAAATGGAACCGGCGCGCGCGTCATTCTCGATGACGGCACCGAGCTTGCGGTGGCGCGAAATGCGGGCGGCACGGATGGTCAGCCGGTAATCATCGGTACGCGGCCCGAGCATCTGACGCTGGCCACGACCGGCATTCCGTCCCAAGTCGTTGTAATCGAGCCGACCGGCGCCGATACGTTTGTCGCGTGCCGCCATGGACGCACCGACCTGTCGGTCGTGTTTCGAGAGCGGCACAACTTTGCTCCGGGCAGCACAATTCACCTGCAGCCCGACATCGAGCGGTCTCATCTGTTTGACGCGGGCAGCGGCCAGAGGCTGGCCGCGTAGCAACGCATATTGGCGAAGGCGATTTTGCAAGCATGACTTTCAACACCCAGGGAGACATCAATGAGTGAATTCAATCGGCGCAAGTTTCTGGAAGGTTCAGCCAGCGTTGCCGCCGCCGCGACATTAGGTTCGAGTGCGACGCTCTTCTCGCCGCTGGCGAGTGCGCAAACACTGACACTGAAGCCTGAAAAAGGCGCCACGCTGCGCGTGCTGCGCTGGAGCCGTTTCGTGCAGGGTGACATCGACGCCTACATGGCGAACGTTAAGAAGTTCACTGACAAGACAGGCATCCCGGTGCGCGTCGATAACGAAGGCTGGGAAGACGTGCGCCCGAAAGCCGCGGTAGCGGCGAACACGGGCGCGGGACCCGACATCATCCTGTCGACCAACGATGACGCGAACCTTTATCCGGACAAACTGCTCGACGTCACTGATGTCGCCGAGTACATCGGCAAGAAGTACGGGCCGTGGTATCCGGCCGGCGAAATGTTTCTGAAGCCCGACGGCAAGAAATGGATCGGGCTGCCGCTAGGCGCGGCCGGCGCGATGCTCGTCTATCGCGGCAGCATGGTCAAAGCGGCCGGCTTCGACACTTTTCCGAAAGACACTGACGGTTTTCTGAAGCTGATGAAGGCGCTGCATGCGAAAGGCACCCCGGGCGGGATGGCTCTCGGCAATGCGACGGGTGATGGCTTGTGGTGCAACTGGCTGATCTGGGCGTTCGGCGGCAAGCTCGTCGACCAGAACAACAAGGTGGTGATCGACAGCCCGGAAACGATGAAGGCGCTCGAGTACGGCAAGGAGCTCTACGCAACGTTCATTCCGGGCACGCTGTCGTGGCTGGATCCGAACAACAACAAGGCGTTCCTAGACGGTCAGATTTCGCTGACCAACAACGGCATCTCGATCTACTACGCCGCCAAGAACTCGACGGATCCGAAGGTCAAGGAAATGGCGGCCGACATCCAGCACGCGAACTATCCAATCGGTCCCGTTGGCGTGCCGACCGAGTCGCATCTGTTCTTCAACCAGATGATCATGAAGTACACGAAGTATCCGCAGGCTGCGAAAGAGTTCCTGCGCTTCATGATGGAAAAGGAACAGTTCGATCCGTGGCTGACGGGTGCGGGTGCGTATGTCGCGACGCCGCTCGCCGGCTACGCGAGTCTTCCGATCTGGACCACCGATCCGAAGAACACGCCGTATCGCGACCCGGTCAAGAACATGCGACCCGCCGGCTACGCAGGCAAGCTTGGCTACGCATCGGCAGGCGCCGGTGCCGACTTCATCGTCGTCAACATGGTGGCAGAGGCAATCAGCGGGTCGAAGACACCTAAGGAGGCGATGGAACGCGCACAGAAGCGCGCCGAGAGGTACTACAAGGTCTGACACCGCGTTCGTGTGGACAAGGGCTCGCGTTTGCGAGCCCTTTTCTTCAATGACGACTCTCGAGAAACTGCAGAACAACCGCAACGCGCTCGGCATGTTGTTCATGCTGCCGGCGGCGGTGCTGCTGGTGCTGTTCCTCACTTATCCGCTCGGGCTCGGGTTCTGGCTCGGCTTCACCGATACAAAAGTCGGGCGCGACGGCGTCTGGATTGGTCTCGAGAACTACGAGTTCCTATGGGGCGATGCGGTCACTCGACTCGCGCTTTTCAACACGCTTTTTTACACGTTCGTAGCGAGCGTCATCAAGTTCGTTCTTGGGCTCTGGCTCGCCTTGCTTCTGAACCGCAACATTCGCTTCAAGACGTTCTTTCGCGCCGTCATCCTGTTGCCGTACATCGTGCCGACGGCGTTGTCGGCTATTGCCTTCTGGTGGATCTACGACGCGCAGTTCTCGATCATCAGCTGGATGCTGGTGAAGCTCGGGTTGATCGATAAGTACATCGACTTCCTCGGCGAGCCGTGGAACGCGCGGTTATCGGTGATTGCTGCAAACATCTGGCGCGGAGTTCCGTTTGTCGCGATCACGCTGCTGGCCGGATTGCAGACGATCTCGCCGTCGTACTACGAAGCCTCGGCGATCGATGGCGCGACGCGGTGGCAACAGTTTCGCCACGTTACTTTGCCGCTATTGACGCCGATCATCGCGGTAGTGATGACGTTCTCGGTGCTCTTCACGTTCACCGATTTTCAGCTGATCTACGTGATCACGCGCGGAGGCCCGTTGAATGCGACGCATCTGATGGCAACGCTGTCGTTCCAGCGAGCCATCTCGGGCGGAGCGCTTGGCGAGGGGGCGGCGATCTCGATCGCAATGGTGCCATTCCTGCTGGCCGCGATCATGTTCAGCTACTTCGGGCTGCAGCGCCGCGCGTGGCAACAGGGAGGCCAAGACAAATGAGCACCACGGCTGCAGCGCCGTCCCCGCAAGCCGGCGAGAGCGTCGGCATGAGCTATCTCGAGACGCCGTCGCGCAAGTTCGTCACGATCTACCTGCCGCTGATCGTGTTCCTGATCGTGCTGCTGTTCCCGTTTTACTGGATGGGCATCACTTCGGTTAAGCCCGATCACGAGCTGCTGTCGCGTACCGGCAATCCGTTCTGGGTAATCGCGCCGACGCTCGCGCACTTCGACAAGCTGCTCTTTCGCACCGCGTACCCGGAATGGATGTGGAACACCGTCTTCGTCTCGGTGGTCGCCACTGCGTTCTCATTGGCGGCTTCGATATTTGCCGCCTATGCGATCGAGCGACTTCGCTTTCGCGGTTCGAAGCAGGTGGGTTTGTCGATCTTCCTTGCCTATCTGGTGCCGCCGTCGATTCTGTTTATTCCGCTGGCAACGGTCGTCTTCAAGCTCGGTTTGTTCGATACGCGCTGGGCCTTGATTCTGACTTACCCGACATTCCTGATTCCCTTTAGCACGTGGTTGCTGATGGGGTACTTCCGCTCGATTCCGTTCGAGCTCGAAGAGTGCGCGCTGATCGACGGCGCCACGCGCTGGCAGATCCTGACCAAGATCGTGCTGCCGCTCGCGGTTCCTGGCTTGATCTCGGCCGGCATCTTCGCCTTCACACTGTCATGGAACGAATTCATCTACGCGCTGACTTTCATCTCATCGTCGGAAATCAAGACGGTGCCGGTCGGTGTCGTCACCGAACTGGTCGAAGGCGACGTCTACCACTGGGGACCGCTGATGGCAGGCGCGCTGCTCGGCTCGCTGCCAGTGGCGTTTATCTACTCGTTCTTTGTCGAGTACTACGTGTCGGGGCTGACCGGGTCGGTGAAGGAATAGCCGCGCATCACTGCCGCTGCTTCATCTTTTCATCAGCTGGTCGTAGATAAGCTGGTACGAATCCGCAGGGATGGCCATCGCACCATGGTACGGCCGGTCGAGGCTGATGATCACGAAGAGCACCATAGCCAAGAAGCCCGACAGGCCCGTCACGAGAACAACGTGAAAGCGCGTGTCTTCTACGGGGAACAATAGTGCGAGGAGCAGACAGCCCATTGCCCCGGGCAAGAGAGCAAACCACATCACTCCCGGTAAACCAGTGTTGACGGCATCCAGCCGCTGGCGGCGCGCTTCGTGCATGCGGTTAAAAGCGCTCAGTGTTTCCGCATGGAGGAGCTTCTGCGATTCCGACGTGGGCTCGAACACCAGCAGCTCTGCGAGGAAGCGGTCCATCCACTCCACTCCTGCGCGCGGAATCCGCCCTTGCCGCTGCTCGGGCCAGGCCTCTTGGATAATCTGGTTCGTATAGCCGCGAAGCGCGTCCCGCATCAGCTCGCGCTCGCGTTGCGGGTAGCCACCCAGGTCACGCCAGAGGCTCGCAATCGCAGTTGCCTCGCCGGACACGATATCGGACACCTGCGAGTGCTTGCTCCATACGCTAACCGCAGTCAGGGCGGCGACCAATCCGTAGAGCATCAATGCTGACTGCATCACCGCGGCGCAGTAGAAAAGCGAGGCATTGGTGTTGATGTGTAGTCGGTGCAATACCCATCGCCGCAGAGCCCAGAGGCTCACAAGCGAGAAGCCGATCAGCCAAACGTTCAGGACGACGGCCAGCGCCCACAGCGGAAGCGAGAACAGGAAATCGATCATCTAAGTTGCGGCGGTGAACACTTTTTCAGGTCACCGGCGCAGGATTGAAAAGCACCAGGGCGTTATGCAGCTTCCATTGTTCAGCCCATGTCTTCTTGCGGCCGCTCGCCACGTCCAGCATCAATCGAAACAGTTCCCAACCAACGTCCTCAATGGAGGCTGAGCCATCGGCGATCGTGCCGGCGTTGATATCCATCAGGTCGTGCCAGCGGCGCGCCAGATCGCTGCGCGTGGCGACTTTTATTACAGGCACGGCGGCGAGGCCATACGGCGTGCCGCGTCCGGTCGTAAATACGTGCAGGTTCATGCCGGCGGCCATCTGCAGCGTGCCGCAGATGAAATCGCTGGCCGGCGTGGCTGCATAGATCAAGCCCTTTTGCTTCAGCTTCTCGCCGGGCGCGAGCACGCCGGAGATCGGGACCGAGCCCGACTTGACGATCGAGCCCATCGCCTTCTCAACGATGTTGGCCAGGCCGCCTTTCTTGTTGCCCGGTGTCGTGTTGGCGCTGCGGTCGACCCGGCCGCGGCTCAGATACGCGTCGTACCAGGCCATCTCGCGAATCATCGCTTGCGCGACCTCGGGTGTCGTGGCGCGCGATGTCAGCTGGTCGATTCCGTCTCGGACTTCGGTCGTTTCGGAGAACATCACGGTGGCGCCGGCGCGTACCAGCAGGTCGGTGCAGAAGCCGACTGCCGGATTGGCGGTGACGCCCGAGAACGCGTCGCTGCCGCCGCACTGAACGCCGACCACCAGCTCGCTGGCCGGCACCGTCTCGCGCACGCGTGCATTCAGGCGCTCGAGGTGCAGCTGTGCAGTCGTCATGATCGAGTCGATCATCGACATGAAGCCGATGTGGTCATCATCCTGCAGGCATACGACATCAAGGCCTGGGTCTGCATTGGCGCCGACATCGGCGACGCTGCGTTCGTCGGTGATGGCGATCGTTCCCGGCGGCATCAGCCGCTCGGGCTGCAGTTTTTCGCAGCCCAGGCTTACCACCATCACTTCGCCGCCGAAGTTCGGATTCAGGCTGATGTTGCGCAACGTGCGGATCGGAATCTCCGCTCCCGGTGCGTCGATCGCGACACCGCAGCCATAGGTGTGCTCGAGCCCGATCACGTCGTCGACGTTCGGAAACTGCGGCAGCAACTCGGCCTTGATGCGCTGTACGGCAAAGTCCACGACACCGGCGACGCATTGCACGGTGGTCGTGATCGCGAGGATGTTGCGCGTGCCGACCGAGCCGTCGGGATTGCGGTAGCCGTCGAACGTGTAACCCTCGAGCGGTGTCTGCGGCTTGAGGCTTGACGGTGGCGATCGGCAGGTTATCGAGCTCGCGCGCCGCCGGCATTCTGAGCAGCCGCTCATGAACCCAGCTGCCGGCGGGAATGTCCTTCAGCGCGTAACCGATCGGAATGCCATAACGCAACACCGGCGCATCGGCAGGCAGATCCACCAGTGCGACCTTGTGGCCTTGCGGAACGCGGTCGCGCAATATCAGGCCAGACGACAGAACAGCGCCCGGCGGCAGGCCACCGTCGTTGGCGACGATGGCGACGTTGTCGCGCTCGTGCATGCGGATCGTCAGCGGCTCCCTGCTGCGTGTTGCGGCAGGTATTTCAGCGATCACGGCATCGTTCATCGGATCTCCTCGCCCTCGCGGCTGTGGGCTGAGCCAATTGTCTAACATAGTGGGGAGGCGCCGCAGCTTCGTCGGATCGACCACCCAAGGAGACACATTAATGAAGAAGTTTTTAACCGCTTTCGCGATCGCGCTCGCCGCGGTCACCGGGGTCCAGGCACAAACATGGCCTTCGAAGCCGGTCACGCTGGTCGTTCCATTTCCTGCCGGTGGTTCAACCGATTCCATCGCGCGGGCCATCGGTCCGAAGCTCACCGCAGCCTACGGGCAACAGTTTGTCGTGGACAACAAATCGGGTGCGACCGGAACCATCGGCGCGGTGTTCGTCAAGCGCGCAGCGCCCGACGGTTACACGTTCCTGGTGACGTCGCTTGGCCCGCTGGTGATCGTGCCGCACCTGATCAAGCCGATGCAGTACGACGCGCTGAAGGACTTCGATCTGATCACCGTCGCGGTGCAGGCCCCGAATGTCCTCGTCGTGCCGGCCGCTTCTCCGCATAAATCGCTCGCCGACGTCATTGCTTATCACAAGGCCAATCCGGGCAAGATGAGCTTTGCTTCTGCGGGCAACGGCTCGAGCGATCACCTGACAGCCGAATTGTTCTGGCTGCAGACGGGCACGACTGGCCTGCACATTCCTTACAAAGGCGGTGCGCCGGCACTGTCCGATCTGCTGGGTGGCCAGGTCGACGCGTCGTTCATGAACATCAACACCGCGATGCCGCACGTGAGGTCGGGCAAGCTCAAGGCGCTCACCATTACCAGTGCGAAGCGCTCAGAGCTGCTGCCTGACGTGCCGACACTGACCGAAGCAGGCATCAAGGGTGTCGACGTTTATTCGTGGCAAGCCGTCGTCGGACCTAAGGGGCTGCCGGCGGACGTGCGAGACAAGATGCACGCGGGAATCGTCGCTGCGCTGAATGACCCGACGGTCAAGCAGCAGTTCACGTCGATCGGGTTTGAAATCGTCGCCAACACGCCAGCGCAGTTCGCCGCTTTCCAGCAGCAGGAGTACGCGCGTTGGAAGCAGGTGATCGAAACTCGGAAGATCACGGCCGATTGATCATGCCCGTTGCGTCGACGCCGCAAGTCACCGACTTGCGCGTGATCCCCGTCGCGGGCCGCGACAGCATGCTGCTGAATTTGAGCGGCGCGCACGGCCCGTTTTTCACGCGGAATCTGCTGATCCTGACCGACAGCGCCGGGCGTACCGGCGTCGGTGAAGTCCCGGGCGGTGAAAAAATCCGGCAGACACTGGAAGACGCACGCGCGCTGGTCGTCGGTCAACCGCTGGGCGCACAGCAGCGCGTCATGCAGCAGATGCAGCGGCAGTTTGCCGATCGCGACGCCGGCGGCCGCGGACTGCAGACGTTCGATCTGCGCACCACGATTCACGCGGTGACCGCGATCGAGTCGGCGTTGCTCGACTTGCTCGGTCAGCATCTTGCAGGTGCCGGTCGCCGCGCTGCTGGGCGAAGGCGTGCAGCGAGAGCGTGTCGAGATGCTCGGCTATTTGTTCTTTGTCGGCGATCGCAGCGAAGACCAATCTTCCCTATGCAAGTGAGCCGAATGCGGACAACGCATGGTTTCGCGTGCGCCACGACACCGCACTCACGCCGCAGGCGATCGTCCACCAGGCCGAAGCGGCATACGCGCGCTACGGCTTCAACGACTTCAAGCTGAAGGGCGGCGTACTTGCCGGTGAGGCCGAGATCGAAGCTGTGACTGCTCTGCACGAGCGCTTTCCGCAGGCGCGCGTCACGCTCGATCCGAACGGCGGATGGCTGTTGAAGGATGCGGTGCGCCTGATGCGCGACATGCGAAACGTCGTGGCGTATGCAGAAGATCCGTGCGGCGCCGAGGAAGGGTTTCTCTGGGCGCGAAGTGATGGCCGAGTTTCGCCGCGCCACCGGTTTGCCGACGGCAACCAACATGGTGGCGACCGACTGGCGGCAGATGGTGCACGCACTCGCACTGCAGTCGGTCGACATTCCGCTTGCCGATCCGCACTTCTGGACGATGGCTGGCTCGGTGCGCGTCGCGCAGACGTGCCGCGATTGGGGGCTGACCTGGGGCTCGCACTCGAACAATCACTTCGACGTCTCACTTGCGATGTTCACGCACGTCGGCGCCGCCGCGCCGGGCAAGGTGACCGCGATCGATACGCACTGGATCTGGCAGGACGGCCAACGCCTGACGAAGGAACCGCTGCAGATCCGAGGTGGGTTTGTTGATCTACCTAAGAAGCCCGGTCTCGGCGTCGAGCTCGACATGGTCGAGGTCGAGAAAGCGCATCAACTGTATCTACAGCACGGCCTCGGTGCGCGTGACGATTCAACCGCAATGCAGTTTTTGATCCCCGACTGGAAATTCAATCCGAAGCGACCTTGCCTGGTTCGCTGAGTTCTGACGATGCGGGCAAGCGCTAGCCTCAACTGACTGGTGTCAGCAGCGGCTTACCAGCAGCGTAGGCAGCGATATTGTCGAGCACCAGCTGCGCCATTGCACCACGCGTTTCATCCGTCGCGCTCGCTTGATGCGGTTGCAGAACAACATTGTCGAGACCAAATAGGGCAGGCGGGACACGCGGCTCATCGACAAAGACGTCGAGCCCGGCGCCGCCGAGTTGACCGCCGGTGAGGAGCTCCACCATCGCCGCTTCGTCAACCACAGAGCCGCGCGAGATGTTGATAAAAACACCTTTCGGACCGAGCGCGCTCAGAACGTCACGGCTAATCAATCCACGCGTTGCTGCGCCGCCGGGACATGCGGCTACCAGAAAGTCGACCGAGCGTGCGAGCTCAATCAATTGCGGTTCAAATCGATACGGTAGATTTTTCGCGGCTGGCCCATGCCAGGCGATCTGCATATCGAACGCGGCACCGCGGCGCGCGATCCCCTGCCCGATACGTCCCATGCCCACGATGCCGAGTCGTTTACCGCTCACTTTGCTGGTGAGGGGGAAGGGGCCCTGCAGCCACTGGCCCGCGCGGACGAAACGGTCTGCCGCTGCGATTCGCCGCGCTGTTGCAAGCATTAATCCAATTGCGAGATCGGCGACGTCGTCAGTCAACACGTCCGGCGTGTTGGTCACTGCGACGCCGCGTTCGCGCGCAGCGGCCAGGTCAACCGAGTCGAGCCCCACGCTAAAGCATGAGATGAGCTTGAGCTGCGGCAGTTGCTCCATCAACGGGCGCTTGATGCCGGCGCCTCCGCCACTCGTGACGACGACGTCGATGCGCGGTGCAACTTCAGCGATCAATGCGTCGCGGTCAGCTGCCTTCCACAGCAAGTGTGTCTTGTAAGTCGCCTGCAGCCTGGCCTGAGCTGGCCCGTACACCGGCGCGATTGCCAGCACTTCTGGTGTCACAGATTTCGCAGCCATCTAGTCAGCCGTGCGCGCGAACGTTCTGCCGCTGTTCGCCCAGGCCCGCAATTCCGAGCGTGACTACGTCGCCGCTTTGCAGATAACGCGGCGGTTTCATTCCCATGCCGACGCCTGGCGGCGTACCGGTAGTGATGATGTCGCCCGGCATCAGCGTCATGAATTGGCTGACGTAGCTCACCAAGTGCGCGCAGCCGAAAACCATCGTTGACGTGTTGCCGCGCTGCATGCGCTGGCCGTTGACGTCGAGCCACATGTCGAGGTTCTGCGGATCGGGCACTTCATCGCGGGTGACCAGGTACGGACCGATCGGGCCGAAGGTGTCGCAACCCTTGCCCTTGTCCCATTGGCTGCCGCGCTCGAGCTGGAACTGGCGTTCCGAGACGTCGTTGATCACGCAGTAGCCGGCCACATGCTCCAGCGCGCGCTCCATCGTCACGTACTGCGCCTTGGTGCCGATGACGACGCCGAGCTCGACTTCCCAGTCGGTCTTCGTCGAATTTCGCGGAATGACGATGTCATCGTTCGGCCCGCTGATGCACGTCGTTGCCTTCATGAAAATGATCGGCTCCTTCGGCACCTGCGCGCCCGCCTCGGCCGCATGGTCCGCGTAGTTAAGCCCAATCGCAATGAACTTGCCGATGCCGATATACGGCACGCCCAATCGTGGCGATCCTGAAACGAGCGGCAGCGAATCAACCTTCACCTGTGCAAGCTTCTTCAATTCACGCGGCGCGAGGTGCGCGCTGTCGACTTGATCGATCACGCCGGACAAATCGCGGATACGACCCGCCGAATCCAACAATCCAGGTTTCTCGTATCCGTTGGAGCCAAAGCGCAAGAGTTTCATGAACGTACCTTTTACTTGCAGTTGTAATGAAAAAAATCGTCTGGCTCCGCCAGCGATTTTTTCAAGCCAATCGGACGAAAGTAGGTTTGCACTTTCGTCCGCCTCTACAGAGACATTCCACCATCGACAAAGACGGCCTGTCCAGTCATGAACGATGATTCGTCGGAGACAAGATAAACGAAGGTTTCCGCAATTTCTTCTGCCGTCGCAAGCCGGCCCATCGGTTGCCTCGCAATGAAGTCTTTGCGAGCCTGTACCGGATCGGAAAACGCGTTGATGCGTTCACCGAGTGACGGCGTGTCGACAGTGCCGGGGCATACGCAGTTGACACGAACGTTCTGCTTCACGTGATCGATCGCCAACGCGCGAGTGAAGCCTACTACGGCGGCCTTGCTTGCCGCGTAAGCCAGCCGGTTTGGCGCGGCCTTCTCGGCGCCCAGTACCGATGCCATGTTCAAGATCGTGCCGCCGCCGGCAGCGATCATCTTCGGCAGCATCGCCTTCGTCATAACAAACATGCTGCGCACGTTCAGATCGAAGCTGAAATCCCAATCCTTGATGGTGCAATCGAGGATCGTGCCGTGCGCGACGTAACCCGCGCAATTGAACAGTACATCGACTGCACCGACATCTTCGACGAATGCGTGCATCGCCGCGTCGTCGAGAACATCGAGCTTCCGCTTGGTGACGGCTTTCGGTAGATCGAGGAGCAATTCATCTTTGAGGTCGGTTGCGATCACCTTCGCGCCCTCGCGCGTGAACGCAAGCACCGCTGCGCGGCCCATTCCCTGCGCCGCCGCCGTAACCAGCACCGTTTTCCCCTGCAAGCGGCCCGCCATTGATCCCCCGTTGCTTGACACTGCTGGGGCCGCATGTGAAGCTCGACCGCCACAAATCGAATCAAAAATTGGTCTGACCACTTGACCAAGCCGCGAAGTGTAAGCAACCGACCCGAAGATTGTCTACTTCTCAACATGCCAATAAAGGCCGTCGAGTCTCAACGGTTGTACCGCCGCATCGCGCAAGAAATTGCGCGACTGATCAAGCGCGGCGAGTACCGGCCGGGCGCGCGGTTGCCGCCGGAGCGCGATCTGGCAACGATGCTGAAGGTGAGTCGGCCGTCGGTGCGCGAAGCGTTGATTGCGCTGGAGGTTGAGGGCTATGTGGATGTCCGCGTGGGATCGGGTGTGTACGTGTCGCCTGCCGGCGCGATGCGTGGCAAAGCAGTGCGCCTCGCGGCGGACTCAGGACCGTTCGAATTGATCACCGCGCGCCGCCTGCTTGAATCCGAATGCGCCGCGCTTGCTGCGCGAAATGCGAGCCCGGCGCAAATCCGGCGCATGCGCGCCGCGCTGGCGGCGATGATTCGTGATCGCCGGCGCAATGTGATGCCGCTCGAAAATGATCGCAGGTTCCATCTGGAAATGGCCGAAGCCGGTGGCAACAGTGCACTTTCACTTCTGGTTCGCACGCTGTGGGATCAGCGCACGGGCCCGCTTTTTCTGCAACTCGAACACCACTTCGATACGCCCGATCTGTGGGATGCAGCGATTGCAGAGCATCAATCAGTGATGCTGGCCATCGAGGCGCACGACGGCGCGAAGGCGCGTATGACGATGCGCCGCCATATGGACCAGGCCGCGCGGCGATTCCAAAAGAGCTGGACCGCCGGCAGCCCAAAGCCAAGGTCAGCAAGACAGCAGGGAGCCGGCAATGGTGCAGCCTGAGAAAACGGATCCGCTCGAGCAAGAGCATGTGCTGACCGCGAGCGGCGAGTTCGACGTTCATGACGCGCCGATCGATATCAGCATCTATCACCTGGAAGATTGGATTGCCTTCGTATTTTTCTGGGCACTCTCGTGCGTGATCTTTCTGCAGTTCTTTACGCGCTACGCGATGAACGACTCGGCATCGTGGACGGAAGAAATTGCACGCTACCTGCTGATCTGCACAACGTTCATCGGTGCCGCGATCGGCGTTCGCAAAAACAATCACATCCAGGTCGATTTCCTGTATCGCATCTTCCCGAAACCATTAATGCGCGTGATGTCGATGCTGGTCGACATCGCGCGAATCGCCTTCCTCGGGTACGCGACATGGCTCACGTTTCAGTTGCTGCAGCGTATCGGCGGGCAGCAGATGGCGGTGATCAACCTGCCGATCGGCCTTGTCTACAGCGTCGTGCTCGTTGGGTTCGCACTAATGACGTGGCGCTCGATCGACGTCGCGATTGCAAACTGGCGGCGCAAGGCGTCAGTTCTCGAACAACCCGAATTGGCGGAGAGTGCGACGTGAAGGCCTTTCGATGAGCCCCGCGGGCTTCAAGCTGCTTTTCCTCGCGCTGATGGGGTCGGGCATCCCCGTCGCGATCGCGATGGCGGGCTCGTCGTTGATCTTCGTGATGGTGACCGGTCTGGTGCCGGACTTTGTCGTGATCCATCGGATGGTCAGCGGCATCGACTCGTTTCCCTTGCTCGCGGTGCCGTTTTTCATTCTTGCCGGCAATCTGATGAACTCGGCCGGCATCACCAATCGCATTTACAACTTCGCGCTGGCGCTGGTGGGTTGGCTGCGTGGCGGGCTCGGCCACGTCAACGTCATCGGTTCGGTGATCTTTGCCGGCATGTCGGGGACCGCAATCGCAGATGCGGCGGGGCTTGGAACGATCGAAATCAAGGCAATGAAGGATCACGGCTACGACCTCGAGTTCGCGGTCGGAGTCACGGCGGCGTCGGCAACGCTCGGTCCAATCATTCCGCCGTCGTTGCCTTTCGTGATCTACGGATGTTTGCCAACGTGTCGGTCGGCGCCTTGTTTCTGGCAGGCATTTTGCCGGGCGCTGTGATGGCGTTGCTGATGATGGCGACGGTCGCGTTCTATGCGCACAAGAACAAATGGGGCGGCGATATCGCGTTCGATTGGAAGCGCACTCGGCAAGGCTTTGCTCGAGCTGGCGATCGTGGCCGCATTTCCGATGGTGATCTGGGTGGCGACGCAACAGGGTGCCAGTCCAGTGTGGACCGTCGTTATCGCGCTTGTCTTGTTGCTTGCCGCGGATCGCTATTTTCGCTTCAACGCTGTGTTGCCGATCATGACGCCGGTGCTGCTGATCGGTGGCATGACGAGCGGTGTGTTCACCGCCACCGAAGGCGCGATCGCGGCGTGCGTCTGGTCGCTGTTTCTAGGCGTCGCGTGGTTCCGCACGATGAGTTCGAAGATGCTGATCAAGGTTTCGATGGACACGATCGAAACGACGGCGACCGTGCTGTTCATCGTGGCGGCTGCGTCGATCTTCGGCTGGATGCTGACGGTCACGAAGACGACCGAGCTGATTGCCGGCTGGGTGCTCGCCTTCACGCAGGAACCGTGGGTGTTTTTGTTGCTCGCCAACGGCCTGATGCTGTTCGTCGGCTGTTTCCTGGAGCCGGTGGCGGCGATTACCATTCTGGTTCCGGTGCTGATGCCGATCGTCCTAAAGCTCGGGATTGACCCAGTGCACTTCGGGCTGATCATGGTGCTTAATCTGATGATTGGCTTGCTGCATCCGCCGATGGGGTTAGTGTTGTACGTTCTTGCGCGCGTCGCCAAATTGTCTATCGAGCGCACGACGATGGCGATTCTGCCGTGGCTGGTTCCGCTGCTGATTAGCCTGGCACTCGTGACCTACGTGCCCAGTATCAGCCTGTGGTTGCCGCGCTCTGGCAATGTAGGAGAGGTGTTCAGATGCTTCAGGAAGTTCCTCTGGTTCTAAGACTCAACGCAGCCGATGACGTGGTCATTGCGCGCCGACAGCTTGTATCCGGCACGCTCGTCAAGAACGAAGGTGTGACCGTTATCGGTCTGATTCCGCCGGGCCACAAACTCGCTGCGCGCGCGATCGCCGCCGGCCAGCCGGTGCGCCGGTACAACCAGATCATCGGCTTCGCGACGCGCGACATTCGCGCCGGCGAACACGTGCACCTGCACAACATGGGCATCGGTAGTGAGCACGGCGCCAACGTCGGTGGTGCAGCACGCGATTACGCCTTCTGCGCCGACGTGAAGCCCACGGCGATGGTCAATCCACCCGCGAGCTTCATGGGAATCGTGCGCGACGATGGCCGTGTCGCGACACGCAACTACGTTGCGATCATCTCGAGTGTGAACTGCTCGGCAACGGTATCGCGCGCAATCGCCGACCAGTTTCGCACCGACATTCGTCCCGAAGTGCTTGCTGCATACCCGAACATCGACGGAGTCATCGCGCTGACCCATGGCACCGGATGCGGCATGGACATGGGCGAGAGCATGGACGTGCTGCGCCGGACGATGGCGGGTTATGCAAGGCATCCGAACATCGCGGCAACGGTTTTCATCGGGCTCGGCTGCGAGGCGAATCAGATCACGTCGCTGCTTGGCGCCGAAGGCCTGAAAGAGAGCGAGCGGCTCGCGCGCTACAACATGCAGGATGTCGGTGGCACCGCAAAGGCGATCGAGCGCGGCGTGTCAATCGTCAAGGACATGTTGCCGGCGGCCAACCGTGTCGCCAGAACACCGGTGCCGGCGAGTCATCTGATGTTGGGGCTGCAATGCGGTGGCTCGGACGGCTACTCGGGCATCACCGCGAATCCGGCGCTCGGCAACGCGGTCGACCGGCTGGTTGCACACGGTGGCACGGCGATACTTTCCGAGACGCCGGAAATTTATGGCGCCGAACATTTGCTGACGCGCCGTGCTGTTTCGCGCGAGGTCGGCGAGAAGTTGATCGAGCGCATCAAGTGGTGGGAGGACTACACCGCACGCAACCACGGCGAGATGAACAACAACCCATCGCCTGGCAACAAGGCGGGCGGCCTGACGACGATCCTTGAAAAATCGCTCGGCGCGGTTGCGAAAGGCGGCACGACCAACCTGGTCGACGTGGTTGAGTACGCGCAGCCGGTTAGCGCAAAAGGGTTTGTTTACATGGACACGCCCGGCTACGACCCGGTGTCGGCCACCGGGCAGGTGGCTGGCGGCGCC
This sequence comes from uncultured beta proteobacterium, assembly GCA_963791315.1. Taxonomy (GTDB): domain Bacteria; phylum Pseudomonadota; class Gammaproteobacteria; order Burkholderiales; family Burkholderiaceae_F; genus JACCZX01. The sequence continues at coordinate 193,622 of CAWBRQ010000001.1, read as the reverse complement.
AACATGATCGTGTTCACCACCGGCCGCGGTTCAGCATACGGATGCGCGCCGTCGCCGTCGCTGAAGCTGTCGACCAATACCGAGCTGTGGCAGCGCCAGCAAGAGGATATCGATCTGAACTGCGGCGAGATCGCCGACGGTGCTGCAACGATCGAGGACATCGGAGAGCGGCTATTTGAGCTGATTCTTGCGACCGCCTCGGGCGAAAAAACGAAGAGCGAACGCTTCGGCTATGGCCAGAGCGAGTTCATTCCATGGCAGCTGGGCGCGACGATGTAGCGCTCGGCCATTTTGCTTTGCATAAACCCATAGATACAGGAGGAGACATGAAGTTAAACATCAGAGAGAGTCACCATCGCCGCAGTGCTGTCGCTGATGGCGTTTGGTACAGCCAATGCGCAGACCAAGCTCAAGTGGGCGCACGTGTACGAAACCAGCGAGCCATATCACACCGCAGCCGTCCTGGCCGCCAACGAAATCGCCAAGCGCACCAACAACCGCTACACGATCGAAGTGTTCCCGGCGTCGACGCTCGGCAAGGAAACCGACATCAACCAGGGGCTGACGCTTGGCACCGTCGACATCATCTATACGGGGCAGTTGTTCGCGGGCCGCACGTACGGGCCGCTCGCAATCGGCGGCGCGCCGTTCGTGTTCCGTGATTTCAACCACTGGAAGGCGTACTCGACGAGCCCGCTGTTCGCCGAGCTTGCCGAGGGGTACCGGGCCAAGGGCGGCAACAAGGTCGTGGCGATCACTTACTACGGCGATCGTCAGGTCACGTCGAACAAGCCGATCACGAAGCCCGAGGACATGAAAGGTCTGAAGATCCGTGTCCCCGATGCACCGCTTTACACGATGTTTCCACGCGCGGTCGGCGCTAATCCGACCCCGATCGCGTTCGCGGAGGTCTATCTGGCGCTGCAAAACGGCACGGTCGACGCGCAGGAGAACCCGCTGCCGACGATCGATGCCAAGAAGTTCTACGAAGTCCAGAAATACATCGTGCTGACGGGCCACATCACCGACGCGCTGCTGACGATCGTCAGCGGCCAGACGTGGAACAAATTATCGGATGCGGACAAGAAGATCTTCGAGGAGGTGCTGAAAGAAGCCGCGGTGCGCGCGACGGCGCAAATCATCGACATCGAAAAAGGCCTTGGCGCCGAGTTCAAGAAGCGGGGCAAGGAAGTCGTCACGGTCGACCGCGCCCCATTCCGCGCGGCGACGGTCAAGCTGCACAACGGGCCCGACGCCACCTGGTCGAAGGACGTTTACGACCGGTTGCAAGCGCTCAAGTAGGTTAGCGAGACGCGATCACTGACTGCTAAGGAGGAGGACTTGATGACCAATCGTGCACGCTTCGTGGGTACGTTGTTGATCGCGTCGGTGGCCGGCATGCTTGTGATGCCGGCCGCTGATGCACAGGCGCCGAAGCAATCGTCTGTTAACAATCAGGGCACCAAGCCAACGCCGAAGGTATACGCGTGTGGCGGTCAGCTGACACGAACGGCCGACAAGATCATCACGATGGAAGCCGGCAAGGCGTTCTACAAGTCCACGGTCGACAATGCGCCGGTCACCACAGCACCGACCGGGGACGTGAATACCATTACAGCTGCTCAGGCGAAACTGATGGCGTGTACGCGCCGTGTCATCGAGATTCGCGTGCCGTCAACCACGAGTTCCGGATGTGCGGACTGCTATGACAACGCAGAGATAAACGTCTGCGCCGGACCTTTCTCAGGTGATAAGGAGTTTGAGGAGCATTGCCGAGTGCCCGCATCTTCGACTCCGCTGGCGGATTGCAAGACATTTACTCACCAGGTGCAGGTCTATTACAAGCCTGCCGGCTCAACGACCTTTAATCTGACTCCACTGCGAAACTTCAATTACAAGGGGTTCGTTGACGCTACGGGGTGCCGTGTTGCAGGCAAGTACCTGGGGCAAATTCACGATACAGCGGAGGCCTACGCTTGGGTCACTGCTCCAACGTCGGGTATGGATGTTTACCGCGTATTGAGTTTGCCAAACTACAAGGGTTCGTTGCTCGATACCGTTGTCTTCATTGAATTCGAAAAAAAGCGTCGCCGCTAGCTCGCCGCAGTACTACGACAAACTGCAAGTCATCACATAGTCAGTGCTGCGACCGCCAGCAGCGGCCGCAACGGCTTGACTGACTAGGCAGGACCCTTGGACGCGTCTATGCAGCCGATCACGGAAGGCGTCCAGACTTATCGCGAGCTCGCCGAGGTAGTCGAGCAGCAGGCCTGCCGCACTGGCGCGATGACTGTTTTTTTGGGCGACGAGCGTCGCCGGATACAAACGCTTACACATGCGCACCGAACAGCCGCACGCAGCCTCCAGTCTGATTCCATAGCCGGCAACTTGTCGGTTATGACAAACCGCAGGAGAAAGACACATGAGCAAGACACTAGCAGGCGCTCTTTTATTGATGGGACTCTCGTCAGCGTTTGCTCTGCATGCGCAGACGGGCGCCGCACCCGCGGCGCAGCCGCAGGCGCAACAAGGCACGCGCCAACACGACGGCAAGCGTGCATTTACGCAGCCGAGCGAGCGTGTGGAAGCGCGCTTGGCTTACATCCGTACCGCTCTGAAAATTACGGATGCGCAGCAAGCGCAGTGGAATGCGTTCGCGGAGACGCTGCGCAACCAAGCCCGGGCCGCCGACAAGCGCATGCAGGAATTCCGTGCGCAGCGCGAGCAGGGCGCCACGCGCGAAAGGCCGAACGCGATTGCGCGTTTGGAGCGCGAGCAACAGCGGCATGCCGAGTCTGCAACGCGCATCAACGAACGCCTCGCCGTGCAGCGCCCACTGTATGCGGCGCTATCGACCGAGCAGAAAGCGATTGCGGACGAGGTGTTGGCGCCGCGACGCCACGGTGGCCATTTCGGCCGGGGCGGGTCGCACCGCGTTGTGTAGCAAAGCGGGAACGGCGTTGCGGACCAGCACCGCAACGCCAATTAGCGGTTGGCGACGCGCCGCTAGCGAACCAGCTGGTTGATCTCGATGATCGGCAGCAGAACTGCGAGCACGATCAGCATCACTACAACGCCCATTGTCAAAATCAGAATGGGCTCCAGCAGCGATGTAAAGAACAATGCGCGGCGCTCGGCTTCGCGCGCATGAATATCGGCGGCGCGCGACAGCATCTCCGGCAGCTTTCCCGTGGCTTCGCCCGACGCGATCAAGTGAATCAGTACGGGCGGGAACAGCTTCACGTGCCCCGGTTTTTTCTCCTCGTCGGAGTCGGCGCGCAGTGCTTTGGCCAGTGAAAATCCTTCGCGCACTCTTTGCACCGCGTCCATCACTCGGGTCCGCATCGCCAGATTGGTGATCGTTTCTCCGGCCGCCTGCAGCGACCGCAGCATCGGAACACCCGAGCCAACCAGAATCGCCAACGTCGACGAGAATCGCGCGGTATTAATGGAGCGCGACAGCACGCCCATGACCGGCAATGTCAGGATGCGTGTGTGCCAGCGCAAACGTACCGGAGCCACGCGCAGCGCGCGCTGCGTCAGAAACGCGGCGATCGCAATGATCACCAACAATATCCATCCGTAGTTTCGAACGAAGTGCGAAACCCCGATCAGCGCGATCGTCAGGAAGGGCAGCTGCTGCTTGGTATTGGCAAATACCTGTACGACCTGCGGCACGACATAGGTCAGCAGACCAATCACCACGGCTAGTGCGACAAAGGTAACGATTGCCGGATAGACGAATGCCAGCGTGATTTTCTGCTGCAGCTTGGCGCGCTCTTCAACGTAGTCGGCCAGACTGCCAAGCACCGAGCCCAACTTTCCCGATTCCTCACCGGCAGAAATCAGCGCGCGGTAGATCTCCGGAAATTGGCGCGGGTGACGCACGAGTGCCTTTGAAAGCGATGTGCCACCAAGCACGTCGGTACGGATCGACGCCATCAGCTCGCGCACGCTTTGCTTCTCGCTCTGCTCGACCATCACCGTCAGCGCGTCGGCGACTGGCAACTGCGCACCGAGCAGCGACGCTAGCTGGCGAGTGATAACCGCGAGCTCGGTTTGCGACAGCCGCCGGCTGAGCGATAGACCGCCGGCGCGTGCGCCGACGTCGCTCATCACGGGATCGACCGACAGCGGAATCAGTCCGCGACCGCGCAGCAGCTGCCGCGCGAGGCGCGCACTGTCGGCTTCCAAGACTCCGGTGGATTCCTTGCCGACGTTGTCGACCGCGGCAAATCTGAATGCAGCCATGCGACAGCTACTCGCGCGTGACGCGCAGCGTTTCTTCCTGCGACGTGACGCCGGTCTTGATCCAGCGTTGCGCATCGGCGCGCATGTTGATCATTCCGTTCTTTTCCGCCACACGGCGCATATCGGTGTCGTTCGCGCCCTGGTGCACCAGCATGCGAATCTCGTCGTTGACGGTAAGCAACTCGTAAATACCGGTGCGGCCGAGATAGCCGGTGTGACCACAGTGACCGCAACCCACCGCACGCCAGCCACCGACCGTCGGATCGGACTCTTTGCAGTGTGGGCATAGCTTGCGCACCAGCCGTTGTCCGAGGACACCGAGCAGCGACGACGACAGCAAGAAGGGCTCGATGCCCATATCGATCAGGCGTGTCACCGCCGATGCGGCATCGTTGGTGTGCAATGTTGCCAGCACGAGGTGGCCGGTGAGCGACGACTGCACCGCGATCTGCGCGGTTTCGAGGTCGCGAATCTCGCCGATCATCACGATGTCCGGGTCCTGACGCAGGATTGCGCGCAACGCCTTCGCGAACGTCATGTCGATCTTCGCGTTGACCTGCGTCTGGCCGATGCCTTCGATGTCGTACTCGATAGGGTCTTCGACCGTCATGATGTTGGTCGTGTTCTTGTCGAGCCGGCGAATCCCGGCGTACAGAGTCGTCGACTTGCCGGAGCCAGTCGGACCCGTGACCAGAATGATTCCGTGCGGCTGATGAATTAAGCTTGTCGAAGCCTGCGAGCGTGCCTTCGGCCATGCCGAGGTTCGTGAGCTCGAGCTTCGACAAGTCCTTCTCGAGCAGACGCAGCACCACGCGCTCGCCGTGGCCGGTCGGAAGGGTGGAGACACGCACATCGACCGGTCTTCCGCCGACGCGCAGAGTAATCCTGCCGTCCTGAGGCAAGCGCTTCTCGGCAATGTCGAGCGCAGCCATGATCTTGATGCGCGATACCAGCGCTGCGTGCAGCGCGCGCTTTGGACGCACGATGTCGCGCAACGTGCCGTCAATTCTGAAGCGCACCAGCGAATACGTTTCAAACGCTTCGATGTGGATGTCCGATGCGCCGTCGCGCGCGGCCTGTGTCAGCAGCGCGTTGATCATGCGGATGATCGGTGCGTCGTCTTCGGTCTCCAAGCAGATCCTCGACGTCGGGGACCTCCTGCATCATTCGCGTGATATCGAATTCGCCTTCGATGTCGCCGACGATCTGCTGCGCAGACCCGCCTTGATCACCATAGGTCTGCGAAATCGCCGCGACCAGCTTGCCCGGCTCGACAACGATCGGCTTGACCTTGCCGGGAAAGACGCGGATGACCTCGTTCAGCGCTGCCAGAGGTGTGGCGTCACTGATCCAGACCTCGGCATCGCGCTCGCTCTTCGGTACGAGCAGGATGGCGTTGTCGCGTGCGAACGCGTAGGGGACGAGGCGGTTGGCGGTGATCACTAGGATTATTGCGGTCAGCGGCACGGTGCACGATGATCGGATCGAATCCCATCGCCTTCAATTTTGCGATCGCGTCGGCCATCGTTTGCGTGGCCGGATCGACCGTCACGCGCACCCGCACGACGTCGTTGCCTTGCTTGGTGCGCACGCTTTCCCAATAAGCGTCCATTCCGGCGGCGCGCAACTGACGCTGCAGATCGCGGCCCGCGTGCGATGTCGCTGACACGCGGCAACCTGCAGCAATGTCGACGACCCGGCCTGTGCCGGAGCGGGACGCGGCGTTGACGATGCAGCGTCGGGCGGCGGAGCGGTCAGCGGGCGCAGCCGACGGCGGCCGCGGCAGTCAGCAGCAACAGTCGCTGAGGACGACGGCGCCGCCGCTACCGATACGGGTCGGGGGCGGCTGGAGCGGTGCGGGCACCGGTGTCGGAACAGGCGCCGGCGTCGGAGCAGGTGCAGGCGGTGGTGTCGGAACGGGCCGACGCGGCGGTGCGGCGGCGGTGCGGACAGTGCGCTGCGTGACCGCGCGGCGGTCGGAGCCGCCGGCAATGAGGCGACCGGTGGTGCGGGAGCCGGTGCAGGCGCGGGCTCGACCCGCGTGATCGGTGCCGGTGGTGGCGAAGAAACAGGAGGCGAGACAGGTGGCGTGATCACTGGTCGTGCCGCGCGTAACGACGCGGTGCCGTGCGTACGCCGCTGCGCGGGCGTGCGCTCGGGCGGCGGAGCTACGTCAACGATCGGGGCGGGGCGGATCCACTCGCTCGCTGCGCGGCCGCGAGTGCCGCTTCGAGCGCTCGCGTCGCCGGGTCCACGCCGCGAGGTCGGTGCAGGCGCGTTCGCCCTCTTGCTGGCGGCGCATCGTCGGCGGAACAGTGGGCGTCGGGGGCAGTTGCCGTCCCTGCAAATCGCGGAATACCAAGGTGTCCGGCAGAGTGCCGGCGGCGACCTGGCCGCGGATATAGTCGTACCGATCGAGCGCCAGCGACTGACGACGTGACTTCGTCGCGCACTACATACGGCCGCAGGAAAACCAACAGATTGGTCTTGCGGCGGCCACGGTTTTCGTAGCGGAACAACCCACCCACCAACGGAATGTCACCCAGCACCGGCACGCTGCTCTGGCTGTTGTCGATGCGATCCTCGATCAGTCCGCCGAGCACGACGATGTTGCCGTCTTCGACCAGCACACTGGACTCGAAGCTGCGCTTGTTGGTGATGATGCCGCCCTGCGCCGCGGTCAGCGTGTTCTGGATCGACGACAACTCCTGATAGATCGCGAGCCGAACGACGCCGCCTTCGGAAATCTGCGGCTTCACCCGCAGCTGCAGCCCGATGTCGCTGCCGCTCGAAGGTCTGGAACGGATTGACGGCGCCAGCGCCTCCAGTCGGAGCGTAAACGAACCGGTAATCAGTGGAATATTCTGGCCAACCAGAAACTTGGCTTCTTCGTTGTCAAGCGTCTGGATCGTCGGTGTCGACAGGATGTTCGCGTCGGCGCTGGTGGCGAGCGCACGCGCCAGGAAAGCGAGATTGAGAACTTCGCCGATGCCCGGAATGTTGATCGCGCCCTCGACCACACCGAGGTTCAACCCCTGGCCCAGCGAACCGATGTTCTGCGCAGCGTTGATGATGTTGTTCCCGCCAACGCCGAAGTTGGTCCCGCCGATCACGTTCGTGCCGGAGTTGTCGAGCCCGCCCAGCGCCTGCCACTGAATGCCGAATTCGGCTGCCTTGTCGGCCGTGACCTCGACGATCAGCGACTCGATAACGACCTGCGCGCGACGCGTATCAAGCTTGTCGACGATGGCGCGAATGTTTCTATACAGAACGGCTCGGGCGCAGTGATGATCAGCGAGTTGGTCGCCGGATCGGCCTGAATCATTCCAGCCAGGCCGCCAGTACCGCCTCCGCCCGAACCGCCACTGGCGATCTGGCCGCGTGCTGGGAGAGGTTGCCGTCGAAGTTCCGATCGATCAAACCAGGCTGCGCCCCGCTCGAGCCGGGTGCCGCTCGTCGATGGTGATAGGCTGCTCGCCGCCACTGCTTTGCGGCACGAACGACGCATCGGCGCCGATGATCGCGCGCAGCAGCGGCGCGAGGCGAACCGCCTCGGCGTTGCGCAGATGGATCACGTTGATGTTGCCGGGTGTCAGCGCCGGCTTGTCGAGTTGCGCGATCAAGCTCTTTGCGAGCTGACAGTCGCTGTGGGCTCGGCGCGCGGATGATGATCGAGTTGGTGCGAGGCTCGGCCAGAATCGACACGCGCTGGCCAGCATCGCTGGCTTGGCCCGCGGCGCGCGCACCTTCGTCGAGCACGCGATTGACGACGGTGGCGATCTCGAGCGCCAGCCCATTTTTGACCGGAATCAGCTCGACGTCGCTGGTGGCGGGCGTGTCGATCGACTCGATGATCCGCTGGATGCGGCGCAGGTTATCGGCGTAGTCGGTAATGACCAGCGTGTTGTTCTGCGGATAGGCCGAGATCGTGTTGTTGGGTGCAATCAGCGGCCGCAGGATCGGCACCATTGCAGTCGCCGACTCGTACTGCAGCCGGAACACTTGCGTGACGAGCTGGTCGCCGCTGGGCGCCGAACCCTTCGGAATGATGACGGCGCCGCCCTGCAGCTTGGCGTCGGCTTCCGGCACCACGCGCGCAACGTTGCCCGTCTGCACGATCGTGAACCCCTGCAGTCGCAGCGCGGTGAGCAGCTGGTCGTAGGCCTGCTGACGCGTCACCGGGCGCTCGGTCGATAGCGACAATCGTGCCCTTGACTCTAGGATCGATGACGAACGTGCGTCCGGTGTACTGGCCGATCGCGCGCACGACCGCGTCGATGTCGGCGTTGACGAAGTTCAGCAATACGCCTTCTTCCTTGGCCTGCTGCGGCGGCGCGATTCTGAGCTGCTGGCTTCGCCGGCGGCTTCGCGCGCGATGTTTGTGCAATCGCCGGCGTGATGATTGTCGTCGCCGCCATCAGCCAGGCGCAGGCAAATGCGATCAAGCGGGAAAGAAGGCCGCGGCCTGACGTGCACATTGGCTTTATCTCAACCACCGAAGTTCAACAGAGATCCCTCGCCGTCGCGTCGCCCCAGCAGCGAGATCAGCCCCGTCAGTTGCGCCTTGACACCAGGGTCGGTGCCGGCCATTGCTTGTGCCCGTCCGGTGAAGCGTAAGCGCCCACCCTCGTTGATTGTGCCATTGCCCTTTAGCTCGAGGGGACCCGAAATGGTTAGTAATTCCAGCTGAGTTCCCGGCCAGACGCCGTTGGTTTGCAGGCGGTAATGGCCCATAGGCGACACCGGCGTCAGGCCGCTCGATGCGTACTGCCACTCGCCGCTTATGCGGCCTTGCCAGCGTCCTGGTTCGACCGCGAGCCGATCCCATGAAACCGTCAGGATGCCACCGGGACGCACCGTATTCCACGGAGCTCCAAGCCCTACAAGGAACGATGCCGGTAATCGCATCGTCGTTGGCCCCAACGTCACTCGTCTTCGCCGAACAGCGGCGCATTGATCGTCAGCGGCTGCGATAGCGCGGAGGGATGCGTCAGCGCCAGATCGACTTGCCCGGCGAGCAGTGCCCACGGGCTGAGCCGCCATGACAGACGTTCGGGCAAGCTGGCGCGCGATGCGCCGGTTTCGGCGGGCGACGCGATCACCACCACTGCCGAGCCGTTCCATATGGTTCCGCTTGCTTCCGCCAATTCGACTCTGCCGTTGCTGGCCGATCGAACGTAGCCGGCGGCCCATTGCGCCGGCGCGATCACCAGATGCCGTCAGGATCAGGATCGCAAGCGCTGCAGCAATAAGGTAAGCGGCCCGCATTGTTTGTGGCGTTCATCCGCTCGTTATTTGCGCGCCAACCGCAACGCAAGCTCGACGTCGACATTGCCCGGTGTCTTATCGCGTGCGGTCACGGTCACCGAAGTCGCCCGCGCTCCCAGCTCGCGCTCGATGCCGGCCAGCCACGGCGCCCAGCTGCTGTACGGGACGTCGGAGAACGTCAATTGCAAATCACCGTCGGACAACGGGACGATGCGCGCGGCCTTGATGCCGGCGCGGCCGAGCGATGCATCAACCGCGGCGCGCACATCGCCTGCCGACACTGATGCGACTTGCGGTCGCGAGCGCATCGACTTGACTTCGGACAGCAGTGAATCGAGTTCGGCGGCGCCGGCACGCTGCTGCGGCAGGCTGCGCTCAAGCCGACCGATGCCTTTGTACGCGGGCTCGATCAACAGTAGAAAGACGAGCACTGCCAAAACCGCGGCGGCGCCCGCGAGCAGGATCGCTCGCTCGCGTGGGACACGCTCAGCCCAGAAAAGTCGCAGCGCTTCCATCTAAACCCCTGCCGCCGTTACACGAGCCGAGCCATCGGCTTCGAAGCGGATTGCCAGTCCCTGTTGCAGGGCGGCCGAGCGCAGCGTGTTTTGCAAACCAGGGTTGTCGGCAACACCGGGCTTAAATTTGACCTTCAACGCTCCGTCGCGGTATTCCATGGCGGCGACACTGCCGACGGGTGCCGCCGACAGCAGCATTGCCGTCCGCGCGTTGAGGACCGAGAAGTCATTGGCCGATGCGATGCCCGCGCGTGACCGAACTTCGGCGAGCTTTTGCTTGGTCTGCACCATCGTATCGGCCACAGTCGTGACCTCTGGAAACGTCGAGCGAAAGCTCGTTTCCATCTGACTGCGAATCGTTCTTTCTTCGCTTTCCAGTTTCAGGTTGTAGGCATTCATGCCGACGATGGCGACAGCGGCACCGGCGGCGATCCACATCAGTGGAATACGCACTGCACGGCTCGACAGCGACAGCCTTGAACTGCCGGCAAACCCGCCCATCATTCCGCCCTGGGCGAATGCGCCTTGCAGCAGGCTGACCCCCGTTTCGGTGCTGGCCGGATCGGCCTCCTGCGCGTTGACTTCGATTTGCACATTCAGCGGTTGAGCAAGCGGCGCCATGCGCGCGCCATCGCGGCCGAATACCTGGATACGCTTGATGCCAAGCTGCCGCACAGCGAGCGCAAGCGCGGGTGGAACGGCGTCGTCCGCGAGTTCGAATGCAAAACCATCGTGCGTCGCTGAGCGGGCAATTCCGCGCCCGCGGTCGACTCGGACCGACAGCACACCGGCCGCAGGTGCCGGAACTGTGTAGATCTCGCTGTAGGCCGCGCGCACCTTGAAACCGGCGTCGGTCATGACGTCGAGCGCACGCGTCAGGATGCCGCGGTCAATTACCGCTACGGGCATCTTCGGTTGCGCCGCAATGGTCGTGGTGCCGGTGCCGCCGCGCGGAACGTTGAACGCGAAGTGGCAGTCGGTCGCGTCGGCGAGCAGCCGATCTTCCAGAATGTTGGGTAGGGCCATCCGCAGTCGGCCTTCGGACAACTTCGGCGATTCGATCGCGGTAATAAACACGTCGCTCGAATCGAACACCAAGTCAACGGCACCGGCCTTTGGCAACAATGCCACCGGGGCTTCGCCCCGCGTCGATTCGCGGGCAGAGAGCGCGACGTATGACACGACCGTGCCGGATGCGAATTGCGTGCGGCCACCCGAACCCAGGCGTGGTGGCAAGAAAACGAGTAGCCGTTGTGCCGATCTATCTCTCATTAGATTTCTCGAGTCCAAAGCACGGTCACAGCCTGTTGGCCTTGACCGGGAATTGCGCGTTTAACCAGCGCTTCCATGCGTGTGACCGCCCGGTCGAGCTTCACTTCGCCGCGAATGAAGAAAAATCGCGACGCGGTCGAAATCTCGGAGTCGGTCACTAACGCGCCCTTGTTTCCGAGACGCGTCCGCACTTCGGCAGTGTTGTTGAAATAGGCAAGACGCTCGCGCTCGGCGACCAGCGTGCGCGCCTCGGCGAGCGTCAACTCGGGTACGCGCGCTGCAATAGTCTCCGGTGCGGCGGTGTTCGTATTCAGTGGTGTGCGTTCGTCGAGCACGACGATATACGGAGCGAGTCTTTGCACGGCGGCGGGGTCGATGCCCGAGATCCCGGCGATGTCCTGTGGAAGCATTAGCGGCAGCGGACGCGGCTTGTCGCGTGCGCGCAGTTCAGCATCGGAAGTTCCGCCGCTCGGATCCGACGCTACCGGCGCCGGCATTGCTTGCACCATGCGCAGTGTGATCAGCTCCGCCGTCTGTTCCGGCAACTGCAGTAGCGACACCAGGCGCTGTAGCGCCTGCAATTCACGTTCGACTACCTGACCGTTTTCGACGAGGTTGCGCAGGTTGAAGCGGCCTTGTGCGTCTTCCATCGATCCCGCGATGGTCGCGAGCGCTGCCAGCGATCCGGTTTCACCGAGCTGGTCGAGCCGCGTCTCCGCCAGTGGTTGCGACCAAGGCTCGCTCAGCGCGTCATATTGGGAGCGATTGGCGTCCTCACGCAAAATCGCGCGACCCCAGTCGAGAGCGCCGCGCAATAACAGGCGGCTTTGCGAGGTCAACTGCTGGTTTTCGATCGTCCGCAAAAGCACGAACTGTCGATAGAACAGTCCGGTGATGATCATCGTCGCGAGCGCGGCCACGAACAAAGCCATCAGCACGGCTGCGCCGCGCTGATGGTCAGGATGGCCTTTTATGGCTCCCTCCCCGACCCTCCCTCCACGAGGGAGGAGGTAAGAAACGGTGCGTTGTTGCATCTCGCTCATGCGCCCACCAAAAACACACGACGAAACGCCTTGCCGTCGCCACGCAGCAGAGTCACCTCGACACCTGGCGGCGTTTGGCCTGCTTGCGGCTGGGCGCCGGAACCGTCGGAAGCAAAGGGCGATACCCATCCGCTCGGAACCTGCCATACACGCACGGTCATGGACTTGACGTTATTCATTAGGCGCGCCGTTTCGAAGCTCTCGGCATTGGCGCGGTCGAACGCGGGCAGCGGAGGCGTAGCCTGCCGCACCAGCGACCCGTCGACTACGCGGTAGAACACTGTTTGTACTTCCGTCGGGCGGTCGGCGACGGGGCTTGCGATGCGTGCCAACTCAATCACTTGTCCGCCATCTGCGACCCCGATGTTTAGCGGTGAGGCCGCGAGCCCGAGAAAGGCCGGGTTCGTGACTTGGGTCAGGTCGCGTTCCATCTGACCGAACGTAGTCAGCAGCGAACGGATATCGTCGACTTCGGGTTCGAGTCGCTCGCGCGTCGCCACCAGTGAATCGAGCCCGCGCCACGCGATCATCGAGACGATCGACAGCACGGTGATGGCCACCAGCAATTCGAGCAACGTGAATCCGCGCGAGAAGAGTCGGTCGTTCATCGCTATTGATTGGTGGGCATCACGGTCATCAGCTCCGCAAGCTGGCTCCGGTTGCCGGCGTCATCCTGACGAAACACGCGCACTTCGACGCGGCGGAAGAACGGGTTCGGAGTCGGCTTGATGGCCTGCGAGCAAACAAAGCTGGCGCCGCCCTGCTCGCAGGGCAGGATGCTCTCTCCCGGCTCGAGGCGCTCACGGCCGAGTCGCAGTTCGAGCAATCGATTCTCGGCAGTGAGCACCGCCAACAGCTTTTGGCGTGTGTAGTCCGCGGTCGAGGTCAAGGACATCGCCCCGCGCATCGCGGCCGCCAGAGCGACTCCAATGATCACCAGCGCCACGAGCACTTCGAGCAGCGTGAAGCCCCGCATTTTCTCGACCCGCCGCATCATTTTCTCGTCGTCTCATCAGTTGCAAGGAGCGAGCGGCCGATTTCGTCGAAATCGATTCGCACCGATCCGTCTTCGCTGGTCAGCTCGAGTCGCCAGCGCGGCTGTATCCACTCGCGCGCAATCGCGACCCGCACCGGCGGCGCGCCCGGCCCGAGCAGCACCTGCGCCGGCTGCGGCCCGCCGTTATCGAGCACCGCAAGGCGCGTTAGCGGCGTCTCCCACGCGCGTTCACGCAGCAGATCATCGCCGGTCAACAATTTGCGCTCGCCACCCGATTCGGTCACGAACCGGTACCCGCGCAGATCGGCTTCCCACACAATCGGTTGCTGCGTGATGCGCGACTCATCGGCAGCGAGCGCCATTAGTTGCCCAACACGTTGCGCCTCGCGCTGCAGCTGCTGACGCGGATCTGGTGCGATGTTGATTGTCACCAGCGAGACAAGAATGCCGGCGAGCACGATCACCACCATTAACTCGAGCAGTGTGAACCCGGCATAGCGGCGCAGTACTCCGCGCGCGGCGCCGTCGACGAGTGCTATAGCTGCCACGAGCCTATGTCGGCGTCCGGTGTATTCGGCTCGCCGCCGTTGGCACGGTCGCGGCCAAGCGAGAACACGTCGATCTCTCCACGCACGCCGGGATTCAGGTACTTGTAGGGCTCGCCCCACGGATCAGACGGCACGGTCGAGCGCTCAAGGTATCCGCCCTGTTTCCAGTTGGCCGGCAGCGGCTCGGTTGTGGGCCTTGTGATCAGAGCCTGCAAGCCCTGATCGGTGGTGGGGTAGCGGCCGTTGTCGAGTCGGTAAAGCTTTAGCGCCTGCATAATCGATGCGATATCTTGCTTCGCCGCGGCGATCCTCGCATCGTCGGTCCGGCCTACCACCCGCGGCACGATCAGCGCCGCTAGCACGCCTAAGATCGTGATCACGACCATGATCTCAATCAACGTGAAACCGTGCGAGCGGCGCGTGGAAAATTGAAAATAGGAACGAACGCCTGTCATTGGAGTCATCAGACCATTGGCGAATGCGGTAGAAAACTTGAAGATGAGCGTCGAACGCCTTGAAGTTCCTCGCTTTTCGACGCGGACAACCGAGGGTGCGAGGGATATTATCAACGCGCATCGGCTGCCCCACCCCCCGGAAAGGGGATGCTTCACGGACTAGTACATGGTGAGCTGACGCCGAACCTGGAATCGAGATTGTGAAAAAGTTCGCTTTTGCTGCGGTTCATCTGGTTTGCTTCGTCGCTGTGATGGCGATTGCCGGCTATTGGGGCATCCGCATCTTTACGCCGTCGCCGATCGCCGCACCTCCACCATTACCACCGCCGCCGTTGCGCGACCCTGATGCTATGGCCGCGGCGCGAATGTTTGGCAAGGTCGATGTCGTGCAGTCGATCGCCAGCAATATCCAGGCGCTCGGAGTGTTTGCCGCCGGCAAGGATTCGAGTGCCGTACTGGTCGTCGACGGCAAGCCAGCGCGTGCGTTCGTGGTCGGGCAGGAAGTCGCGCCGGGTATGAAGCTTGTGTCGGTGACGTCGGAGATCGCCGTTCTTGAAACGGCTGGGGGTCGGCACGAAGTGCGCATGCCCGCCCAGCCGGTCGCGCAGCTCGGCGGGTTTCCCGCCGCACCGAATTTTTCCCGCGAGGGCAATACGTTGACGGCCCCGAGCAGTGAAGGCGCACCGAATATTCCGCGCCCAGCACCGATGCAAGCTCCGCGACCGGCGCTGCCTCAGCCCCCTCCGATGCCGCCCCAACCTGCTCCCCAGTTTCCAACGCAGCAAGTACCACCGCAGGTGCAGCAGCAGTTCCCGCAGCAGCAATTGCAGCAGCAGCAATTGCAGCAGCAGGGGATGCCGCAGCAACCCATCCCGCAACCGATTATTCCCGGCGGTGTGCCGGCGCAGGCGCAGTAGCGCGTCTACTTACGCGACGACCAGTTTGCCGGCGTTCGGCGGGTACGTCTTTTCGCCGTGCAGCGTTGCGGCGATCGGAAGTGCGGGCTGATCCGCGATTTCGGTGTACAGCGGCGAAAAATCGGGTGCAGTCGCTTCAAACAATTGATCGAACGATTCGACGACGAAGTAGGCGGATTGGTAGTCGTCGATCTTGTATGGCGTTCGGAGGACGCGCTTCAAGTCGAACGCAAGGCGCTGCGGTCGCGTATTCGTGAGCGCGTATTCGGTTTCACCCACCGAGGACAGAACACCCGCGCCGTAAACACGCAAACCACGCGCAGTAGCGATCAAACCAAATTCCACCGTATACCAGTACAGACGCGCGAGATATTCGAGCGCCTCCAACCCTTGCGCCTTCAATCCGCCGCGGCCGAATGCCTGCATGTAGTCGGCAAATACCGGGTTGAACAGCAGCGGCACATGACCATAGAGATCGTGAAACACATCGGGCTCGACGATGTAGTCAAACTCTGCCGGCGATCGCAGCCATACGGTGACCGGGAAGCGGCGGTGAGCGAGCAGCGAAAAAAAAGCGTGCTCGGGAATCAGGCCCGGCACCGCGACGACTTCCCACCCGGTCGCACGCTGCAGTGATGCGCTGATCGCTTCGAACCGAGGGATATGGTCGGCGGCGCCCAGCTGGCCCAATGCGGCGAGAAATTCCTCGCACGCCTGGCCAGGTGCCTGCTTGACCTGGCGCGCAAACAACTGCGCGTACATCGCATGCTCTTCGGCCGTGTAGCGTTCCCAATGCTGCTCGCACGTGTAGTCGTCACGCGCCTCTGAGTAATCACCGCGCGGTGGGCGAGTGCTGGCGCCGTAGGTGACAGGTGCGACTGCCATCAACGTTTATGCAGGCGTCTTGCTTTCGTCGGGCTTAAGCACGCCGCGGCGGATTTGGTCGAGCTCGATCGATTCGAATAGTGCACGGAAGTTGCCTTCACCGAATCCCTCATCGCCTTTGCGCTGAATGATCTCGAAAAATATTGGGCCGATCGCGGTCTGCGTAAAGATCTGCAGCAGCAATTCGTTCGGGGCACCCTGGTGCGTAGCGCCGTCGATCAAAATGCGCAGCAGCTTCAGCTCGGCCAGTTGCTCGCCATGGTTCGGCAGCCGCGTGTCGATCAGGTCGTAGTACGTATCGATCGTGTCCTGAAATGCAACGCCGTTCTGCTTCATCGAGCGCACGGTCGCGTAGATGTCGCTGGTGGCGAGTGCGACGTGTTGAATGCCTTCGCCGCGATACTCATCCAGGTATTCAACGATCTGGCTCTTATCGTCCGAACTCTCGTTGATTGGGATTCGAATTTTTCCGCACGGGCTGGTCATCGCCTTGCTTTTAAGCCCAGTCAGCTGGCCCTCGATGTCGAAGTAGCGGACTTCGCGAAAGTTAAATAGTCGCTCGTAAAACTCGGCCCATTCTTTCATCCGCCCGCGATGCACGTTATGGGTCAGATGATCGATGTAGGTCAGTCCGCAGCCGGTTGGGTTCGCCTCTGCACCAGCGATCGGCTCAAAGTCGACGTCGTAGATGTTGATATCGCCGATGCCGCCTGGGGCGGCCGAATTTTTGCCGCGCCAGCGGTCGACGAAATAAAGTAGGGAATCGCCGATGCCCTTGATCGCAGGGATGTTCAACTCCATCGGACCCGATTGCGAGTCGAATCCCCACGCGCCGAGTTCGAGTGCGCGGCGGTATGCCTGTGCAGCGTCGCGTACGCGAAACGCGATCGCGCAAATCGACGGCCCGTGAAGCCGCGCAAAGCGCTGTGCAAACGAATCCGGCTCGGCGTTGATAATGAAGTTGACCCCGCCTTGCCGGTACAGCGTTACGTTTTTGTGACGGTGCCTGGCGACGGCTGAAAAGCCCATCGTTTGGAACAGGTTGCCGAGTGCCACCGGGTCGGGCGCGGCGTATTCGATGAACTCGAAGCCATCGGTACCCATCGGGTTTTCCCAACCGGTGAATTGCATCGCAATCTCCCTATTGACCTCGCGCGACGTTCACTGCAGCAAGAATTCTGCCGCAAATGGTAAGGCGCAGACGCACGGCTTCTAAGCTGACTTCGTCGCCCCAACGGCCGATTCACTCCGATTGCTCCGCGCGCTTGCAGTTCACTCCATCAATTGCGCAGTTCGTCGCACTTCGATCGCATTGTGCGCGCTGTCTCCTTACAGTTCGTTTCAACAGACGCAGGCGCAACAAAGGAGAACATCATGTATCGCACATCCCATTCGATTCGCATCCTGAGCGCGGCTCTCGCCGCAGTTTTCGGACTTGGATTAGTCGCCACAGCGGGCGGTGCATTGCATGAAGAGCGGGCTATGACGAGATCAGAGCCGCTGCAGGTGGTTCACCTTGAACCTGTCGTGATCAAGCTGCGGCCGGCGTCGCAGATTTCAGCGGCGTGCGAGCAGGCACCCAAGGCGGCGCTTTAAGCTTCACTCTTTCAGTTGGATAAAGGCCCGGCAAGTCCGGGCCTTTTTGTTGGCGGCGTCGCTGCTCCGTTCAATCGCGATTTGTGCAGCCCATTGATCGATAAATGCAATCTGTCGCACCAAATTGGTGTTCATGTGCGACGCCTTATAAAGTGTCTGCATGACAACCGAAAACAGCACCGACAAACCTTCAGCATCGACGGACACGTCGACGCCGCCAACTCCTCCGCGCAGTTCGCGCTGGAGCAACGCATTTGCTTGGACTCGTAATGCAGCTGCCGGCGCGGGACGTGCATCGGCGCCAACGATCAAAGGTATCGGCGCGCGCATTGGCGACTGGCTCGCAACCGTGGGTTGGGCCAAGTTCTTCTTTGTCGCATTTCTATTGCTGATCGTTGGCGCCATTGCCGACAACGTCTTCTATAACTCCGAGCCCGTGGTCGTCGTGAAAATGGGCGAAAGCAAGGATCGCGTACAGGTCAATCTGCAGGTGGCGCCGGACGGAATGCGGATCCAGGCGCCCAGCGAAAAAAAACCACCGTCGGCCAAGTCGAAGGGCGACCCCAGCGTGAAGATCGACGAAAAGGGCTTGCGCATCAATGCCGGCGATAAGGACGGCGAGCGTGTGTCAGTCGTGATCGACGACAAAGGTGTCCGCGTTGAGCGACGCCCACCCGATGCTAAGGCCGACGCGAAACCTGACGCGGAATCCTCAGACCAGGAGCCGGGTGTCACGGTCGAGGAGGACGGGCAGACGGTGAAAATCAGTCCTGAGTTCACCCAGGATCCGCAGAAACTCGCGTTGGCACTCGACAAAGCGCGCGATCAGATCGAACAGATCGTCGAGAAGCAAATCGAGCGCCAGATCGCGCGCGAGACGCGCCATTACCGTGAGAAAACCGGCGATTGGCTGATGAGTTTCGTGATGCTGCTGATCATGGCGGGCATCATCGTCAAGGTGGTGCTCGGCGGGAAAAAGCGCGCCGAACGGCGCGCTGAAGCCGCCACTGAAACCGCGGCCGAAGAGAGTTTGAAGCGGCAACTTGCCGAAGCGCAATTGAAGACCATGCAAGCGCAAGTCGAGCCGCATTTCCTGTTCAACACGCTTGCGTCGGTCGACTATCTGATCGAAACCGCACCCTCCACGGCTTCGAAGATGCAGAAAAGCCTGATCCAATACTTGCGCGCGGCGTTACCTCAAATGCGAGAGGGTTCGACCACGCTCGGTAAGGAAGTCCAGCTGTGCCGCTCGTACCTCGAGATATTGAAATTCAGGATGGAGGACAGGCTTCAGTATTCATTGATCGTTCCACAGGGCCTGAGCTCCGCGCAATTTCCGCCGATGATGCTGCAGTCACTGGTTGAGAACTCGATCAAGCATGGCCTTGAGCCAAAACCCGAAGGCGGTTCGCTGACCATTTCAGCCGATATATCGAACGGCCGTTTGCGTGTGACGGTGGCGGATTCCGGGCTGGGGTTTGCAGCCGCCGGAGTGTCGGGCAGCGGTGTTGGCCTAGCGAATGTGCGAGAACGTCTGGCCGCTTTGTATGGTGGCGCCGCGAAACTGTCCATTGAAGCGAATTCGCCGAGCGGCACGATCGTCACAATCGAGGTGCCCTACACGTTTGAAACAAACGAGCGCTCAAACGGGAAACCAAGCGCATAGAATCGGTGAATGCCGACGGCAATCATTGCGGACGATGAGCGTTTAATGCGTGAGCAACTTCGCGCGCGTCTCACCGAAGTCTGGCCGGACCTGCAAGTTTTAGCAGAAGCGAAGAACGGCGAAGAAGCGGTCACAGCTGTCCACGATCATCATCCTGATCTTGCGTTTCTCGACATCCGAATGCCCGGCATGACCGGCATCGAGGCGGCGCGCCACATAGGCGACGCGTGTCACGTCGTATTCATCACCGCCTACAACGAGTACGCGGTCGATGCGTTCGAGCATGGTGCTGTCGACTACGTGCTGAAGCCGGCCGAGGCCGACCGGCTGGCAATTACTGTTGCTCGCCTCAAGAAGCGGCTAGGTTCAAAGCCGAGCGATCTAAGTGATCTGCTCAGTAAGCTCAGTGCGAGGCTCGAATCCCCCAATGGTGCTGCACAACGCAGTTACCTGCAGTGGATACAGGCAAGCGTCGGGCAGCAGTTGCGTCTGATACCCACCGCTGAAATCCTTTTTTTCACATCGGATGAGAAATACACGCGAGTTCAAACCGAATCGCTCGAGGCGCTAATCCGAAAGCCAATTAAGGAACTGATTGACGAGCTCGATCCGGAGCAGTTTTGGCAAATTCACCGAGGCACGATCGTCAATGCCAAGGCAATCGCCGGTGTGACGCGCGACTTTCGCGGTCGTCAGCTCGTTCTTATCAAGGGACACAACGAGAAGCTCGAAGTCAGTCGCAACTACACCCACCTGTTCAAGCAGATGTGAGTCGACGCTGCGCTGCGTCGGCATTCGCAACCCTAAAGCCCAAATCGATCGCGGCCAGCACTTCCGAAAACGTTTCGTCCATCAGTGACACCGGCAGTTGGCGGATCAAGGCTGAGGTAGGCGCGTGGTTCCTCGATGTCTGAGACCAGATGCATGCCTGCACGCTTGGCCAGTTGCTTCAGCGCGTCGTTTTCCGGCATGTAGGTCATCATCAGGTGCGTCGCACCGCGATTTCGCGCATGCACAGCAGCTCGCTGCAGCAGAGACAAGCCGAACCCGCAGCGCCGTGCGTGCGGCAGTACGGAGATACCAAACTCCGCCGTTTTCGAAGTCGCGCTCTTCTCGAAGCCGAGATGTCCGAGTGCCATAAGCTCGGCGGCCTCGTCAAAAATTCCGAAAATCGCATCCCGGCTGAACTGCAACTTGCGCACGTAAAGACGAAGCGCCTCTTCGGTTACCGCGTAACCGAAGCGAAGCCAGAGATCGTTCGCAGGCAACGCCTGCAGGTGTTGCAGCACGCGGCCACGGTGGTGGGAACCAAGTTGCGCCACCAGTGGGTTGCCCGAGCTCGACCCGATCTTGTTTTGATGCATTGCACAATTATGAGGCCAAAGGTGCCTGGCTCAATGCGAGATGAGGGAATGCACTAGTCCCAGATACGCCAGCAAGAGTGGGATTTTCGCCAAAGTAAGCGCTAACACATTCCGTAGAAGCAAGAACTGGCTCCACTCTATCGGCGTACGACGCAACGGTATCCGACGTTGCATAGCGTCAATTTATGAGGTCGGTTTGACAAGCCTTTGTTCCGCAACCATAATTTGCGGTTCGCCGCGGAGGGGTGCCCGAGTGGTTAAAGGGGGCAGACTGTAAATCTGTTGGCTTACGCCTACGTTGGTTCGAATCCAACCTCCTCCACCACTGCAACCTCCAAAGCGAACGGACGAGCGCGGATGCGGAAGTTTAGTTTCGTCGAGCGGGTGTAGCTCAATGGTAGAGCAGAAGCCTTCCAAGCTTACGACGAGGGTTCGATTCCCTTCACCCGCTCCATCAGAACAAAGGAATAACGAACTCTACAAAAACAACACCCGTGTCGCTTAGCGGACCGCGTATGCGCGACGCGAACCCGAAGACAGTACACAAAGAGGTACGCGCGGGTGAGCAGCAAGGCAGGTGCGGTTCGGTCAGCGATCACGAAGCCCATGTGGCTCAGTGGTAGAGCACTCCCTTGGTAAGGGAGAGGTCACGCGTTCGATCCGCGTCATGGGCACCAATTAGGAACGAAGGGCCACCGCGGTTCGAGACCCGCGGCAGAACAGAAGAACGGGCAGTGAGGAGTTAGCGATGGCGAAAGGCAAATTTGAGCGGACCAAGCCGCACGTGAACGTGGGCACGATAGGTCACGTAGATCATGGCAAGACGACCTTGACGGCGGCCATGACGTGGTGCTGGCGAAGCAAGTTTGGTGGTGAGGCCAGGGCCTACGACCAGATTGATGCGGCGCCGGAAGAAAAGGCGCGCGGCATCACCATCAACACCGCGCACGTCGAGTACGAGACCGAGCCAATCGGCACTACGCCCACGTCGACTGCCCGGGCCACGCCGACTACATCAAGAACATGATCACCGGTGCGGCCCAGATGGACGGCGCGATTCTCGTCGTCTCGGCCGCCGACGGCCCGATGCCGCAGACGCGCGAGCACATCCTGCTCGCGCGCCAGGTCGGTGTGCCCTACATCATCGTGTACCTGAACAAAGTCGACATGGTCGACGATGCCGAGCTGCTCGAACTGGTCGAGATCGAAGTGCGCGAACTGCTCGACAAGTACGACTTTCCGGGCGACGACACCCCGATCATTCAATGGCTCGGCCAAGATGGCGCTCGAAGGCGACAAAGGCGAGCTTGGGCGAAGTGCTCCATCATGAAGCTCGCCGAAGCCCTCGACAGCTACATTCCCGACCCCCGAGCGCGCCATCGACGGCGCCTTCCTGATGCCGGTCGAAGACGTGTTCTCCATCTCCGGCCGCGGCACCGTCGTGACCGGCCGCATCGAGCGCGGCATCGTCAAAGTGGGCGACGAGATCGAGATCATCGGCATCAAGCCGACGCTCAAGACCACCTGCACCGGGCGTCGAGATGTTTAGCAAGCTGCTCGACCAGGGCCAGGCCGGCGACAACGTCGGGGTGCTGCTGCGCGGGCACCAAGCGCGAAGAAGTCGAGCGCGGCCAGGTGCTGGCCAAGCCGGGCTCGATCACGCCGCACACCAAGTTCAAGGCCGAAGTCTATGTGCTGAGCAAGGAAGAGGGCGGCCGTCACACCCCGTTCTTCAACGGCTATCGGCCGCAGTTTTACTTCCGCACCACCGATGTGACCGGCTCGATTGCGCTGCCGGCGGGCACCGAGATGGTGATGCCGGGCGACAACATCCAGATGGAAGTGGCGCTGATCGCGCCGATCGCCATGGAAGAAGGGCTGCGCTTTGCCGTCCGCGAAGGTGGCCGAACCGTCGGCGCCGGTGTGGTGGCCAAAATTGTCGAGTAGGAGAGATCGCGGCGCGGCTTCAATTACCGCGCCCGCCAGTTTCGGTAGGGGTATAGCTCAACTGGCAGAGCGTCGGTCTCCAAAACCGAAGGTTGGGGGTTCGATTCCCTCTGCCCCTGCCAATGCGAATGGCCCTTTTCACTGGGCAACTGGAATCACAGAATGGCGACACAAACGTCGAAACCGTCACCAGCAAGTCCGATCTTTGCATCGTCGCGGTGGCGGTGCTCGCGCGCGCTCGCAGGCGTGCTCGGGTTTACCTTCCTTACCGAGCAACCGACGTTCGTGCGCGTCGGCGCGCTGATCGGTGGACTGGTCGCTGGCGCTGTGATCGCGTGGTTTTCGCAGGCGGGCAAGCGCTTTCTGGCTTACGCGCGCGAGTCGTACCAGGAAACGAAGCGCGTCGTTTGGCCGAGCCGCAAGGAAACGGTCACACGACGGGCATCGTGTTCGGGTTTCGTCGTGATCATGGCGCATTTTCCTGTTCCTGGTCGACAAGAGTCTCGAATGGGTGCTGTACGACGCGCTGCTTTGCTGGCGCTAGGGACACGAATGGCAACTGAGATGGCAACTGAACCAGCAACGGCAGAAACCGAAAAGCAAAGCGCGCCGCCAGCCGCTCCGGGCACGAAGCGCTGGTACGTCGTGCACGCTTATTCCGGAATGGAAAAGGGCGTTGCGCGCGCGCTGCAAGAGCGCATCAACCGAGCGGGACTGCAGTCGCAGTTCGGGCAGATCCTGGTGCCGGTCGAAGAAGTGGTCGAGGTCAAGGGCGGCAAGAAGTCGATCACCGAGCGCCGCATGTATTCCGGCTACGTCCTGGTCGAAATGGACATGACCGACGAGGCGTGGCATCTGGTGAAGAGCACGCTCGAAGGTGACGGGCTTCCTCGGCGGTAGCGCCAATCGTCCGTCGCCGCTGCGCAGAAGGAAGTCGACGAGATCCTGATGCGGATGCAGGAGGGCGCGGAGAAGCCACGGCCCGAAGACCCTATGGGAAGTCGGCGAAATGGTGCGCGTGAAGGATGGTCCGTTCACCGACTTCAACGGCAACGTCGAAGAAGTGAACTACGAAAAGAGTCGGATGCGAGTATCGGTAACGATCTTCGGTCGCTCGACACCGGTCGAACTCGAATTCGGACAGGTCGAAAAAGTTTAGCTAACGCGGCGGAGCCGCAACCGGGGAGCCGCGCGTGAAACCGAGCGGCGCTTGAACCCACAGGAGATCGGTCAATGGCGAAGAAGATCGTTGGCTTTATCAAGTTGCAGGTGCCGGCGGGCAAGGCGAATCCATCGCCTCCGATCGGCCCGGCGCTCGGTCAGCGCGGACTGAACATCATGGAGTTCTGCAAGTCGTTCAATGCGCAGACGCAGAACGTCGAACCGGGGCTGCCGATTCCGGTCGTCATCACGGCGTTTGCGGACAAGAGCTTCACGTTCGTGATGAAAACGCCGCCAGCGACGGTGCTGATCAAGAAGGCCGCGAAGATCGAGCAAGCGGCTCGCCGAAGCCGCACACCGACAAGGTCGGCAAGATCACGCGCGCGCAGGCCGAGGAGATCGCCAAGGCGAAGATGCCGGACCTGACCGCGGCCGACATGGAAGCGGCGGTGCGCACGATCGCCGGCAGCGCCCGCTCGATGGGCATCACGGTGGAGGGCCTGTAAATGTCCACTATCTCCAAGCGCACAAAGGTCATCGCAGCAAGGTCGACACGCAGAAGCACGTACCCGTCGGCGATGCGCTGACGCTGGTCAAGCAATGCGCGACCGCGAAGTTCGACGAGTCGATTGATGTCGCAGTCGCACTCGGCATCGACGCGAAGAAGTCGGATCAGACGGTGCGCGGCTCGGTCGTGCTTCCCGCAGGCAGCGGCAAGACCAAGCGCGTCGCTGTGTTTGCGCAGGGCGCAAAGGCGGAAGAGGCCAAAGCGGCGGGCGCCGACATCATCGGTATGGACGACCTCGCAGCGAAGATCAAGGAAGGCTTCCTGGACTTTGACGTGGTCATCGCGTCGCCGGATGCGATGCGAGTCGTCGGCGGCTTGGGTCAGATCCTTGGCCCGCGTGGCCTAATGCCGAACCCGAAGGTCGGCACCGTGACGCCCGACGTCGTCCAGGCGGTCAAGAACGCGAAGGCGGGCCAGGTGCAGTTTCGCGCCGACAAAGCCGGCATCGTGCACGCGATCGATCGGCCGTGCGTCGTTCGAGGTCGATCGGTTGCAGACCAACCTAACGGCGCTGATCGACGCGTTGAACAAGTCGAAGCCGGCGTCGTCGCAAGGGCATTTTTCTGCGCAAGATTTCTGTGTCGTCGACGATGGGCATTGGCGTTCGCGTCGACGCGTCGTCGTTGAACTGCTAGTGTTGAGAGCGAAGACATACGGCCCGATGTAGTCGGGCTAAAGGACTTTGGGCTGCGCGTCACGTCGGAGATCGATACGGACGCGCTGCTGTCAGAGACCGCTGGAAGAGAAGGCACCGATGCGCGAGCTTCTAACGACCGCTGGATGGCCTTCTCCTTAATCACCGCTGTTCGGAGACGTTGTCCGCTCCGGCACGAGGGCGGCGGCATCCAGCGCAGACGGTGCCCCGGAGAAGGCATTGAAGTGCGTTGTAGACGTGCATCGGTGTTTCGCTTCGGTCGCCGGTTTTCAACCGGTGCCGAGCTCGCCAATCGCGGACGCGAAGCACTTTTATGGAGCCAGAGCATGGGTCTTAATCGGCAAGAGAAGGCGGCCGTGATCGAGGAAGTCGGTGCCCTTGTGGCAACGTCGCAATCGATCGTCGTCGCCGAATACCGTGGTCTGGATGTGGATGCGATCACCCACTGCGCAAGCAAGCGCGCAGCCAGGGTGTGCAGCTGCGTGTGCTGAAGAACACGTTGGCGCGTCGCGCGGTGGGTGGCACACCGTTCTCAGGGTCTGTCCGACAAGTTGATCGGACCGCTTGGTGTACGGTTTCTCCAACGACCCCGTGTCGGCCGCCAAGGTGCTTTCCAGCTTTGCCAAGGACAACGACAAGCTGATCGTCAAGGCCGGCGGGACGCCCAATTTCGTCATGGACGAAAAGGGTGTCAAGGCGCTGGCCCGCTGCCGAGCCGCGACGAGCTGCTGGCGAAGCTGATGGCCACGATGCAGGCGCCGATCGGTCAGTTCGTTCGGACGCTGAACGAAGTGCCGTCGCGCCTGGTGCGCACGTTGGCTGCGGTGCGCGACGCGAAGGACAGGGCGGCCGCGTAATCCACATCCACAATTGAACCGATACAACGCATTTTTTAGGAGTTGGTAATGGCACTTTCGAATCAGGAAATTCTCGACGCCATCGGCGCGAAGTCCGTCCTCGAGATCAGCGAGCTGATCAAGATGATGGAAGACAAGTTTGGTGTTTCCGCGGCAGCGGCCGCCGTCGCCGTGGCAGCGCCGGCAGGCGGTGGCGCTGCGGCGGCCGTGGCCGAAGAACAGACCGAATTTACGGTCGTTCTGTCGGAATTCGGCGCGAACAAGGTCAACGTCATCAAGGCGGTGCGCGAACTGACCGGTCTCGGCCTGAAGGAAGCCAAGGATCTGGTCGACGGTGCGCCGAAGCCCGTCAAGGAAGGCGTGAACAAGGCCGACGCCGACGCTGCGAAGAAGAAGCTGGAAGACGCCGGCGCCAAAGTAGAGATCAAGTGACCGTGTATGCCGCCGGCGAAGCTCGCTTCGCCAGCGCTACCGAACCGAGGCCTTTGAATTGGGGAAATTCGTCCCCAATTCAAAGTCTTCCCTGGATGAACGAACGCGCAGGACACACCTACGCCGCTCGGATGCATGCGCTTAGCGCTGCGTCCGTGGCGGCATTTGTCGTCCCCGCGTCGAGCATTCTGGGCTAGTTGTTTTGCCCTTCTCCCGTACCGAACGGAGCGTCCATGCCGTACTCGTTCACTGAAAAAAAGCGCATTCGCAAGAGCTTTGCCAAACGGCCGAGCGTGTTGTCTGTGCCGTTTCTGCTTGCGACCCAGCTTGAGTCGTATACCCACTTTCTGCAGGCGGATGTGCCGCCCGCCAAGCGCGAGAACCACGGCCTGCAGGCCGCGTTCACGTCGATCTTCCCGATCTCCAGCCACAACGGCATGGCGCGGCTCGAGTTCGTCAGCTTTCACCTGGGCGAACCGCCGTTTGACGTCAAGGAATGCCAGCAGCGCGGCCTGACCTACGCGTCGCCGCTGCGTGCCAAGGTGCGACTCGTCATCATGGACCGCGAGGCGTCGAAGCCGACGGTCAAGGAAGTCAAAGAGCAAGAGGTCTACATGGGCGAAATACCGCTGATGACGACCACCGGCTCGTTCGTCATCAACGGCACCGAGCGTGTAATCGTGTCGCAGCTGCATCGTTCGCCCGGAGTGTTCTTCGAACACGATCGCGGCAAGACGCACTCGAGCGGCAAGCTGCTGTTCTCGGCGCGCGTGATTCCGTATCGCGGCTCATGGCTCGACTTCGAGTTCGATCCAAAGGACATCCTGTATTTCCGCGTCGATCGCCGTCGCAAGATGCCGGCGACGATTCTGCTGAAGGCCATTGGGCTTTCCAACGAGCAGGTGCTGGCGCACTTCTTCCGCTTCGACACCTTTGCACTGAGTGCCGAAGGCGGGTTCATGGAGCTCGTGCCCGAGCGGCTGCGCGGGGAAACAGCGCGTTTCGACATCACCGACAAGACCGGCAAGGTGATCGTCGCCAAGGACAAGCGCATCAACGCCAAACACATCCGCGACATGGAAGCCGCGGGCATGAAGCGCATTGCGGTCACCGAGGACTATCTGCTCGGTCGCGTGCTGGCCAACAACGTCGTCGATCCGGAGACCGGCGAGATCGTTGCCAACGCAAACGACGAGCTGACCGAAGATCTGCTGAAGAAGCTGCGTGCCGCAAACGTGCAGGAAATCCGCACGATCTACATCAACGATCTCGACCAGGGCGCGTTCATTTCGAACACGTTGCGCATCGACGAAACCGGCGATCAGCTTGCCGCGCGTATCGCCATTTACCGGATGATGCGACCGGGCGAGCCGCCGACCGAGGACGCGGTCGAGACGCTGTTCCGTCGCCTGTTCTTCGATGAAGACACGTACGACCTGTCGCGAGTCGGCCGGATGAAGGTCAACAGCCGCTTCGGCCGGCCGGAAATCACCGGTCCGATGACGCTGACGCACGAAGACATCGCGGACACGATGAAGCTGCTGGTCGAGCTGCGCAACGGGCGCGGCGAGATCGACGACATCGATCACCTGGGCAACCGTCGCGTGCGCGTCGTTGGCGAACTCGCCGAGAACCAGTTCCGTGCCGGATTGGTGCGAGTTGAGCGCGCGGTCAAGGAGCGGTTGGGCCAGGCCGAGACTGAAAACCTGATGCCGCACGACCTGATCAACAGCAAGCCGATCAGCGCGTCGATTCGCGAGTTCTTTGGCTCGTCGCAGCTCAGCCAGTTCATGGACCAAACCAACCCGCTGTCCGAGATCACGCACAAGCGTCGCGTCTCGGCGTTGGGACCAGGTGGATTGACGCGTGAGCGCGCCGGCTTCGAGGTGCGGGACGTGCATCCGACGCACTACGGTCGTGTGTGCCCGATCGAAACGCCGGAAGGGCCGAACATCGGCCTGATCAATTCGATGGCGCTGTATGCGCAGCTGAACGAGTACGGCTTCCTGGAAACACCGTATCGCAAGGTCGATGCTGGCCGTGTTACCAACGAGATCTCGTATCTGTCTGCGATCGAAGAGGGCAAGTACGTGATCGCGCAGGCGAATGCACCGCTCGACAAGAACGGCAAGTTTCAGGACGAGCTGGTCAGCTGCCGTGAGAACGGTGAATTCGTGTTGATGTCGCCGGGTCGCGTTCAGTACATGGACATTGCGCCGTCGCAGATCGTTTCGGTCGCGGCGTCGTTGATCCCGTTCCTGGAGCACGATGACGCCAACCGCGCGCTGATGGGATCGAACATGCAGCGCCAGGCGGTCCCGTGCCTACGCCCCGAGAAGCCATTCGTCGGTACCGGCGTCGAGCGCACGGTCGCAGTCGACTCTGGCACCACCGTACAGGCATTGCGTGGCGGCACGGTGGACTACGTCGATGCGAATCGCATCGTCGTGCGCGTGGACGACAAGGAAAACGTGCAAGGCGAGGTCGGCGTCGATATCTACAACCTGACCAAGTACACGCGTTCGAATCAGAACACCAACATCAACCAGACGCCGATCGTCAAGAAAGGCGAGTCGATTGCCAAGGGCGACGTGGTCGCCGACGGCGCATCGACCGATCTGGGCGAGCTGGCGCTCGGCCAGAACATGTTGGTCGCGTTCATGCCGTGGAACGGGTACAACTTCGAAGATTCGATCTTGATCTCCGAGCGTGTCGTCTCTGATGACCGCTATACGTCGATCCACATCGAAGAGTTGAACGTCGTTGCGCGCGACACGAAGCTCGGACCAGAAGAGATCACGCGCGATATCTCCAATCTTTCGGAGAATCAGCTCGGTCGGCTCGACGACTCGGGCATCGTCTACATCGGAGCCGAAGTGAATGCGGGAGACGTGCTGGTCGGCAAGGTCACGCCGAAGGGCGAGACGCAACTGACGCCGGAAGAGAAGCTGCTGCGCGCGATCTTCGGTGAAAAGGCTTCCGACGTGAAGGACACTTCGCTGCGCGTACCGTCTGGCATGAGCGGCACGGTGATCGACGTCCAGGTGTTCACTCGCGAGGGCATCGTGCGCGACCGCCGTGCGCAAAACATCATCGATGACGCGCTAAAGCGGTACCGGCAGGACCTGAACGATCAGCTGCGCATCGTCGAGGGCGATGCATTTCAACGGATCGAAAAGCTGTTGCTGCGCAAAGAAGCGACCGGCGGACCGAATCGTCTGGCACGTGGCACCACGGTGACGAAGGATTACTTGTCGTCGCTCGAGAAGTATCACTGGTTCGAAATCCGCCTGGCCGATGACGAAGCCGCGGCGCAGCTCGAAGCATTGAAGGATTCGATCGAACAAAAACGCAAGCAGTTTGATCAGGCGTTCGAAGACAAGAAGAAAAAGCTGACGCAGGGCGACGAGCTGCCACCGGGCGTGCTGAAGATGGTCAAGGTGTATCTGGCCGTCAAGCGCCGCCTGCAGCCGGGCGACAAGATGGCGGGACGCCATGGCAACAAGGGCGTGGTCTCGCGCATCGTGCCGGTCGAGGACATGCCGTACATGGCCGATGGAACGCCGGTCGATCTGGTGTTGAACCCGCTCGGTGTGCCGTCACGCATGAACGTCGGCCAGATCCTGGAAACCCATCTCGGATGGGCGGCCAAGGGTCTCGGACAACGCATCGGTGACATGGTCGCCAACGTCAAGGCAGGGCAACTGCGGACATTCCTGAAAGAGGTCTACAACCGTTCGGGCAAGCCGGAAGAGATCGATCAGCTAAGTGACGAAGAGGTCACTCAGCTCGGCGAACACCTGACCGACGGCGTGCCGTTTGCGACGCCGGTGTTCGACGGGGCGGCGGAAAAAGAGATTCATGCAATGTTGGATCTCGCCTATCCGGACGACGTAGCGAAGGCGTTGCAACTTACGCCGACCAAGACGCAGACACGCTTGTTCGATGGCCGATCCGGCGAGATTTTCGAGCGCCCGGTGACCGTTGGCTACATGCACATGCTGAAGCTGCATCACTTGGTGGACGACAAGATGCACGCCCGCTCGACCGGCCCGTACTCGCTAGTCACGCAGCAACCGCTGGGCGGCAAGGCGCAGTTCGGAGGCCAGCGCTTCGGCGAGATGGAAGTGTGGGCACTCGAAGCTTACGGCGCCGCGTACGTGTTGCAGGAGATGCTGACGGTCAAGTCGGACGACGTTCAGGGGCGCACGAAGGTCTACGAAAACATCGTCAAGGGCGATCACGTGATCGATGCCGGCATGCCGGAGTCGTTCAACGTGCTCGTCAAGGAAATCCGCTCGTTAGGAATTGATATCGATTTGGAGCGCAACTGATGAAAGCCTTGCTAGATCTGTTCAAGCAAGTACAGCAGGAAGAGCAATTCGATGCGATCAAGATCGGCATCGCATCGCCCGACAAGATTCGTTCGTGGTCATTCGGCGAAGTCAAAAAACCGGAAACCATCAACTACCGCACGTTCAAGCCCGAGCGTGATGGGCTGTTTTGCGCGAAGATTTTCGGCCCGATCAAGGACTACGAGTGCCTGTGCGGCAAGTACAAGCGCCTTGAAGCACCGTGGTGTGATCTGCGAAAAATGCGGCGTTGAAGTCACGCTTGCCAAGGTGCGCCGCGAGCGCATGGGGCACATCGAGCTGGCCAGCCCGACTGCGCACATCTGGTTCCTGAAGAGCTTGCCGTCCCGCATGGGGATGGTGCTCGACATGACGCTGCGCGATATCGAGCGCGTGCTGTATTTCGAGGCGTTCTGCGTGGTCGATCCCGGTTTCACGCCGCTGAAGAAGGGGCAGCTGATGACCGAGGACGACTTCATCGCGAAGACCGAGGAATACGGCGACGACTTCCGTGCACTGATGGGCGCCGAGGCGATCCGCGAGCTGCTGCGCGGCATCGATGTCAACAAGGAAATCGAAACGCTGCGCAAGGATCTGTCGGAGACGGGTTCGGAAGCGAAGATCAAGAAGTTCGCGAAACGGCTGAAAGTGCTCGAAGGCTTTCAGCGCTCGGGCATCAAGCCCGAGTGGATGATTCTCGAAGTGCTTCCGGTGCTTCCGCCCGAGCTGCGCCCGCTGGT
The DNA here is from genome assembly GCA_963791315.1 of uncultured beta proteobacterium. Classification (GTDB taxonomy): domain Bacteria; phylum Pseudomonadota; class Gammaproteobacteria; order Burkholderiales; family Burkholderiaceae_F; genus JACCZX01. The sequence continues at coordinate 162,133 of CAWBRQ010000001.1, read as the reverse complement.
GCCGCTCGACGGGGGACGCTTTGCGACGTCGGATCTGAACGATCTGTATCGCCGCGTGATCAACCGCAACAACCGGTTGAAGCGTCTGCTCGAGCTCAAAGCGCCCGAGATCATCGTGCGCAACGAGAAGCGCATGCTGCAGGAATCGGTCGATTCGCTGCTCGACAACGGTCGTCGCGGCAAGGCGATGACGGGCGCCAACAAGCGTCCGCTGAAGTCGCTGGCCGACATGATCAAGGGCAAGGGCGGCCGCTTCCGGCAGAACCTGCTCGGCAAGCGCGTCGATTACTCCGGTCGCTCGGTCATCGTCGTCGGTCCGCAGTTGAAGCTGCATCAATGCGGCTTGCCGAAGCTGATGGCACTCGAACTGTTCAAGCCGTTCATCTTCAACAAGCTCGAATTGCAAGGCTTGGCGACGACGATCAAGGCCGCGAAGAAGATGGTCGAATCGGGCGAACCGGTCGTGTGGGACATCCTCGAAGAGGTGATTCGCCAGCATCCGGTGATGTTGAACCGTGCACCGACGTTGCACCGTCTTGGTATTCAGGCCTTTGAGCCGGTGCTGATCGAAGGCAAGGCTATCCAGCTGCATCCGCTGGTGTGCGCGGCGTTCAACGCCGACTTCGACGGCGACCAGATGGCCGTGCACGTTCCGCTGTCGCTCGAAGCGCAGCTCGAAGCGCGCTCGCTGATGCTGGCGTCGAACAACGTACTTTTCCCGTCGAACGGTGATCCGTCGATCGTGCCGTCGCAGGACATCGTGCTCGGCCTTTACTACGCGACGCGCGAGAAGATCAACGGCAAGGGCGAAGGCTCGTTCTTTACCGACCTGGCCGAAGTGCATCGCGCCTACGAGAACCGCGAAGTCGAGTTGCAAACGCGTGTCACGGTGCGCGTTCGCGAATTCGACGTCGATGAAGAGACGGGCGAAAAGACGCCGAAGCTCACTCGTTACGAAACCACTGTCGGACGCGCATTGATGTCCGAGATTTTGCCGGCCGGACTTTCATTCAACGTGCTCGAACAAGCCGTTGAAGAAAAAGGAAATCAGCAGGCTGATCAACCTTGCGTTCCGCAAGTGCGGTCTGCGTGAAACGGTGATCTTTGCCGACAAGTTGATGCAAACCGGTTTCACGCTGGCGACGCGTGCCGGCCTGTCGATCGCGATCGACGACATGGTCGTGCCGCCGCAGAAAGAAGAGATCATTCGCAGTGCTGAGCGCGAAGTGAAAGAGATCGAGGCGCAGTACACCTCGGGTCTGGTCACGCAGGGCGAGCGCTACAACAAGGTCGTCGACATCTGGGGCCGCGCCGGCGATCACGTCGGCAAGGTGATGATGGAGCAGTTGGCGACCGAGCAGGCGAGCGACCGCCACGGACGCGAGTCGTCGCAGGAATCGTTCAACTCGATCTGGATGATGGCTGACTCAGGTGCGCGCGGCTCGGTTGCGCAGATTCGGCAGCTGGCCGGCATGCGTGGACTGATGGCGAAGCCGGATGGCTCGATCATCGAAACGCCGATCACCGCCAACTTCCGCGAAGGGTTGAATGTTCTGCAGTACTTCATCTCGACGCACGGCGCGCGCAAGGGTCTGGCCGACACGGCGCTGAAGACGGCGAACTCGGGCTACCTGACGCGGCGCTTGGTCGACGTGACCCAGGATCTGGTGGTCACTGAAGACGATTGCGGCACCGGCAACGGTGTCACGATGAAGGCGCTGGTCGAAGGCGGCGAGGTCATCGAAGCGTTGCGCGACCGCATTCTGGGGCGTGTCATCACGATGGATGTGTTGAGTCCCGAGACGCAGGAGGTGCTGTATCCGATCGGACATTTGCTCGACGAAGACAACGTCGACAATATCGAGACCCTCGGCATCGACGAAGTACGCGTGCGCACGCCGCTGTCGTGCGAAACACGCTACGGCTTGTGCGCCAAGTGCTACGGACGCGACCTGGGTCGCGGCGTGTTGGTCAACGCGGGCGAAGCGGTTGGCGTGATTGCCGCGCAATCGATCGGCGAACCCGGCACGCAGTTGACGATGCGCACGTTCCATATCGGCGGCGCAGCGTCGCGTGCTGCCGTGGCGTCGGGCGTCGAAGCGAAGAGCAACGGCACCGTGCGCTTTACCAGCACGATGCGCTACGTCACGAATGCCAAGGGCGAGCAGGTTGCCATCGGCCGCTCCGGCGAAGTAACGATCGTCGACGACAACGGCCGCGAACGCGAACGTCACAAAGTGCCTTACGGTGCCACGCTGTTGGCGGCCGACGGAAAGCAGGTCAAGGCTGGCACGCAGCTCGCGAGCTGGGATCCGCTGACGCGTCCGATCGTGACCGAATTCGCCGGAACGGTGAAGTTCGAGAACGTCGAAGAGGGCGTCACCGTCGCACGGCAGATCGACGAGGTGACCGGGCTTTCGACACTGGTCGTCATCGATGCCAAGCGCCGTGGTCCGACGGCAGCGAAGGGCGTACGTCCGCAGGTCAAGCTGCTGAACGAGATGGGCGACGAGGTCAAGATCCCCGGCACCGAGCACTCGGTCACGATCAGCTTCCCGGTCGGGGCGCTGATTGTCGTACGCGACGCGCAGCAAGTGGGCGTCGGCGAAGTCTTGGCACGGATTCCGACGGAATCGCAAAAGACACGTGACATCACCGGCGGTCTTCCGCGAGTGGCCGAGCTGTTCGAGGCGCGCTCACCGAAAGATGCCGGCATGCTCGCCGAGGTAACGGGCACGGTGACGTTCGGCAAAGAGACGAAGGGCAAGCAGCGTCTGATCATCACGGACCTCGACGGCGAAGAGCACGAATTCCTGATTTCGAAGGAAAAACACATGCTCGTGCACGACGGCCAGGTCGTGAACAAGGGCGAACTGATCGTCGATGGCTCGGCCGATCCGCACGACATCCTTCGCCTGTTCGGCGTGGATGCGCTCGCGCGCTACATCGTCGACGAGGTGCAGGACGTGTACCGGCTGCAAGGGGTAAAGATCAACGACAAGCACATCGAAGTGATCGTGCGCCAGATGCTGCGCCGGGTGCAGATCAGCGATCCGGGCGATGCGCCGTTCATTACCGGCGAACAGGTCGAGCGCTCCGAGATGCTGGACGAGAACGACAAGGCGATCGCCGAAGGCAAGCGTCCCGCGTTGTACGAAAACATCCTGCTCGGCATCACCAAGGCGTCGTTGTCGACCGACTCGTTCATCTCCGCGGCTTCGTTCCAGGAAACCACGCGTGTGCTGACCGAAGCGGCGATCATGGGCAAGAAGGACGATCTGCGCGGTCTGAAGGAAAACGTCATCGTCGGCCGTCTGATCCCAGCCGGAACCGGCATGGCGTTCCATCGAGCCCGCAAGGAGAAGGAAGCGGCCGATGCGCTCGAGCAAAAGCAGTTGGCCGAGATGGAGCTGATGGCGCCGGTGGAGGGAGAGGCGGAATCGGGAGCTGACGAATCGGCCGAAGTGGCCGAGTAGCCTCGAGTAGCAATAGACAGGGAGCGGCTCGCGGCGACGAGCCATTCTCTCTGTCGACGTAGCCTGCCTTGACCATTACTCCGGAGCTAGCGATAATTGCAGGTTCTTCGGCGCCCGTAGCTCGAGTCATTACTCGATTCGGGGCGCCGCGCTTTTTTTAGAAAATTAGAAAACTGTTTTGGATAACTAGATGCCGACCATCAATCAACTTGTTCGTAAACCGCGTGAAAGCACACGCATTAAGAGCAAGAGCCCGGCCTTGAGACTAAGCCCTCAGAAGCGTGGTGTATGTACGCGCGTGTACACGACCACGCCGAAGAAGCCGAACTCCGCGTTGCGCAAGGTCGCGAAAGTGCGGTTGGTCAACGGATACGAGGTCATCTCTTACATCGGCGGCGAAGGCCATAACCTGCAGGAGCACTCGGTCGTGCTGATTCGCGGCGGCCGCGTAAAGGATCTGCCGGGTGTGCGTTATCACATCGTGCGTGGGTCGCTGGATACGCAGGGTGTCAAGGACCGCAAGCAGAGCCGCTCGAAGTACGGCGCGAAGCGACCGAAACCAGCTTAGTGATTTTGCATCGGTCGTCCCCACATAGGGAGATCGAGTAAGTCGCGGTTCGTCAGCATGGAACCGCATAACGACTGAAGAGAGAGGTAAATAGTGCCGCGTCGTCGTGAAGTACCCAAGCGTGACATCCTGCCCGATCCTAAATTCAATTCGCAGGATCTAACCAAGTTTGTCAACGTCATCATGCTCGACGGCAAGAAAGCCGTCGCCGAGCGAATCGTTTATGGCGCCTTGACGCAGATCGAAACCAAGGGCGGCAAGAACGCACTCGAAGTGTTTTCGGCCGCGTTGTCCAACGTCAGGCCGATGGTCGAAGTGAAAAGCCGCCGGGTCGGTGGCGCGAACTACCAGGTACCGGTGGAAGTGCGCCCGGTCCGCCGCATGGCGCTGGCAATGCGCTGGCTGCGCGAAGCCGCCAAGAAGCGCAGCGAAAAATCGATGCCGCTTCGGCTCGCCGGTGAACTGATGGAAGCGGCCGAAGGCCGCGGCGGCGCGATGAAGAAGAACGAAGAAGTGCACCGGATGGCCGAAGCGAACAAGGCCTTTGCTCACTTCCGGTTTTAGCGATGAAGCATCGGAAAGTTTATGTTGCCGGACCGCGACAGCGGGCCGGTGCCCCTGAACACATATGCCACGTAAGACTCCTATCGAGCTGTACCGGAACATCGGAATCTCGGCGCACATTGACGCCGGCAAGACCACGACCACCGAGCGCGTGTTGTTCTACACCGGGGTGAACCACAAACTCGGCGAGGTGCACGAAGGCGCCGCGACGATGGACTGGATGGAGCAGGAGCAGGAGCGCGGCATCACGATCACGTCAGCCGCGACGACCACATTCTGGCGCGGCATGGACATGTCGTTCCCCGAGCATCGCATCAACATCATCGACACGCCCGGCCACGTCGACTTCACGATTGAAGTCGAGCGCAGCATGCGCGTGCTTGACGGTGCGTGCATGGTGTATTGCGCGGTCGGCGGCGTGCAGCCGCAATCGGAGACCGTTTGGCGGCAGGCCAACAAATATGGCGTGCCGCGGCTTGCGTTCGTCAACAAGATGGACCGTACCGGCGCCAACTTTTTTAAGGTCTACGAGCAGATGAAGCTGAGGCTCAAGGCCAACCCGGTGCCGATCCAGATCCCCATCGGCGCCGAAGAGGGTTTTCGCGGCGTGGTGGATCTCGTCAAGATGAAAGCCATCATCTGGGACGAAGCCAGCAAGGGGATGAAGTTCGAGTACATCGACATTCCGGCTGAGCTGGTCGAGATGGCCAATGAATGGCGCGAAAAGATGGTCGAGTCTGCGGCCGAGGCCAATGAAGAGTTGATGAACAAGTATCTCGACGGTGGCGCGTTGACCGAGAAGGAAATCAAGCAGGGATTGCGCGCTCGCGCCATTGCGAGCGAGATCACGCCGATGCTGTGCGGCTCGGCGTTCAAGAACAAGGGCGTGCAAGCGATGCTCGACGCGGTTATCGAGTATCTGCCGAGCCCGGTCGATATTCCGCCGGTCACAGGCGAAAACGAAAAAGGTCAATCGGAAGAACGTCCGCCGAGCGACAAGGCACCGTTTTCTGCGCTCGCATTCAAGATCATGACCGACCCGTACGTGGGTCAGCTGACGTTCCTGCGCGTGTACTCGGGTGTGCTGAATTCGGGCGATACCGTCTACAACGCGATCAAGAGCAAGAAAGAGCGTATCGGCCGTATCTTGCAGATGCACGCGAACCAGCGCGAAGACATCAAAGAGGTCTACGCCGGCGACATCGCCGCCGCGGTCGGGCTGAAGGACGTAACCACCGGTGACACGCTGTGCCATCCGGACAAGGTCGTCACGCTGGAGCGGATGATTTTTCCGGAGCCCGTGATTTCGCAGGCGGTCGAGCCGAAGACCAAGGTCGATCAGGAAAAGATGGGGATTGCGCTGAATCGTCTGGCGCAGGAAGACCCGTCATTCCGCGTACACACGGACGACGAGTCGGGGCAAACGATCATCTCCGGCATGGGCGAGTTGCATCTTGAAATTCTCGTCGAGCGCATGAAGCGCGAGTTTTCCGTCGAGGCGTCGGTCGGCAAGCCCCAGGTTGCGTACCGCGAGACGATTCGCCGCACGGTCGAGAACGCCGAAGGCAAATTCATCAAGCAATCGGGTGGTCGTGGTCAGTATGGCCACGTCGTTCTCAAACTCGAGCCGCAAGACCCAGGCAAGGGTTTCGAGTTTGTCGATGCGATCAAGGGCGGCACCGTGCCGCGCGAATACATACCGGCTGTCGAACAAGGGCGTCGTGGAAACGCTGAAGGCTGGAGTGCTGGCCGGCTATCCGGTGGTCGACGTCAAAGTCACGCTGCACTACGGCTCGTTCCACGAGGTCGATTCGAACGAGAACGCGTTCAAGATGGCAGGCTCGATGGGCTTCAAGGACGGCATGCGCGCCGCGTCGCCGGTGCTGCTCGAGCCGATCATGGCGGTGGAAGTCGAAACGCCCGAGGAGAAAATGGGCGACGTGATGGGCGATCTGTCCTCACGCCGCGGTGTGATTCAGGGCATGGACGATATCGCTGGCGGCGGCGGCAAGGCTGTGCGCGCCGAGGTACCGCTGGCCGAGATGTTCGGCTATTCGACGACGCTGCGTTCGCTAACACAGGGTCGGGCGACGTACACGATGGAATTCAAACACTACGCAGAGGCGCCGAAGTCGGTCGCCGAGGCCGTGATCTCAGCGAAGACGAAGTAACTAACCAAGAATTTAAGGATTAGCGATGGCGAAAGGCAAATTTGAGCGGACCAAGCCGCACGTGAACGTGGGCACGATAGGTCACGTAGATCATGGCAAGACGACCTTAACGGCGGCCATGACGAGCGGTGCTGGCGAGCAAGTTTGGCGGTGAGGCCCGGGCCTACGACCAGATTGATGCGGCACCGGAAGAAAAGGCGCGCGGCATCACCATCAACACCGCGCACGTCGAGTACGAAACGGCCAATCGGCACTACGCCCACGTCGACTGCCCCGGCCACGCCGACTACATCAAGAACATGATCACCGGTGCGGCCCAGATGGACGGCGCGATTCTCGTCGTCTCGGCCGCCGACGGCCCGATGCCGCAGACGCGCGAACACATCCTGCTGGCGCGCCAGGTCGGTGTGCCCTACATCATCGTGTACCTGAACAAAGTCGACATGGTCGACGACGCCGAGCTGCTCGAACTGGTCGAGATCGAAGTGCGCGAACTGCTCAGCAAGTACGACTTTCCGGGCGACGACACCCCGATCGTCAAAGGCTCGGCCAAGCTCGCCCTCGAAGGCGACAAAGGCGACTTGGGCGAAGTGTCCATCATGAAGCTCGCCGAAGCCCTGGACAGCTACATCCCGACGCCGGAGCGCGCCATCGACGGCGCCTTCCTGATGCCGGTCGAAGACGTGTTCTCCATCTCCGGGCGCGGCACCGTCGTGACCGGCCGGATCGAGCGCGGCATCGTCAAAGTGGGCGACGAGATCGAAATCATCGGCATCAAGCCGACGCTCAAGACCACCTGCACCGGGGTCGAGATGTTTAGGAAGCTGCTCGACCAGGGCCAGGCCGGCGACAACGTCGGGGTGCTGCTGCAGGGGCACCAAGCGCGAAGAAGTCGAGCGCGGCCAAGTGCTGGCCAAGCCCGGCTCGATCACCCCGCACACCAAGTTCACCGCCGAAGTCTATGTACTGAGCAAGGAAGAAGGTGGCCGCCACACCCCGTTCTTCAACGGCTATCGGCCGCAGTTTTACTTCCGCACCACCGATGTGACCGGCTCGATTCAGTTGCCCGCCGGCACCGAGATGGTGATGCCGGGCGACAACATCCAGATGGAAGTGGCGCTGATCGCCCCGATCGCCATGGAACAAGGCCTGCGCTTCGCCGTGCGCGAAGGTGGCAAAACCGTCGGCGCCGGTGTGGTCGCCAAAATTATCGAGTAACGAAATCGGATTAACAACGAACCATTTCGGCAGCACAGCTGCCTCGCTCTTTGAAAGAACCTAAATGCAAAGCCAGAGAATTCGAATTCGCCTCAAAGCGTTCGACTACACGCTGATCGATCAGTCGGCGCTTGAGATCGTCGACACAGCCAAGCGCACCGGTGCCGTCGTTCGTGGCCCGGTGCCGCTGCCGACGCGTATCCAGCGCTTCGACATCCTGCGCTCGCCTCACGTCAACAAGACGTCGCGCGACCAGATGGAAATGCGTACCCACCAGCGGCTGATGGACATCATCGATCCGACCGACAAGACGGTCGACGCCCTGGCGAAGCTCGATTTGCCCGCCGGCGTGGATATCAAGATCAAGGTACAACGGGTTGCATCCGAGTAGTCGCTTGCGATAAACTTGCAGGCTTTTCGCGATCCGCCAGCCAATAGAGCACCCGGACGCGACTTTTTGAGTAGCGTTTTAAGGAACGTCCTGGCCAATCGAAGCCGGGAGTGGAGAAAAGAATGAGAGAGACCTTAGGCCTGCTTGGGCCGCAAGGTTGGCATGACGCGCATCTTTACCGACGAAGGCGAGTCGGTTCCGGTGACCGTGCTTGACGTGTCGAACAACCGGATTGCGCAAGTCCGCACTACCGAAACCGACGGCTACTCTGGTATTCAGGTGGCCTATGGCGCACGCCGCTCCTCGCGTGTGTCCAAGCCGCAGGCGGGCCATTTTGCGAAGGCTGGCATTGAAGCGGGCTCGACGCAGAAAGAATTTCGCCTCGGCGCAAAACAAGCCGAAGAATTCAAGGCCGGGGCGCTGGTAGGCATCGATATTTTTTCGGTTGGCCAAAAGGTCGATGTCACCGGTGTGACGATTGGCAAAGGGTTCGCCGGAGCGATCAAGCGCCATCACTTTTCGTCGAATCGTGCGACTCACGGCAACTCGGTGTCGACTAACGCGCCCGGCTCGATCGGCATGCGCCAGGATCCGGGTCGTGTGATGCCGGGCAAGCGCATGGCGGGCCATCTGGGCGACAAGCAGCGCACGACACAGAACCTCGTCGTTGCGCGCATCGACACCGAGCGCCAACTGCTGCTGATTCGCGGTGCGGTGCCGGGTGCAGCAGGCGGCGATGTGGTTGTGCGTCCGGCGGCAAAAGCTAAGCCGGTGGCGGCAAAGCCTGTGCAGGCAACTAAGCCCGCGGGCAAATAAGGAGAGCATATGGAACTGAAAATGCTCAACGCCCAAGGCCAAGACGCTGGAACCACGTCCGCGCCCGAAACTGTTTTCGGTCGCGAGTACAACGAAGCGCTGGTGCACCAGATCGTGGTTGCGTATCAGGCGAACGCACGTCAGGGCACGCGCGCACAGAAGGACAGAACGACGGTCAAGCATTCGACGCGCAAGCCGTGGCGCCAAAAGGGAACTGGCCGCGCGCGCGCGGGCATGAGTTCGAGCCCGATCTGGCGTGGCGGCGGCCGCACTTTTCCGAATTCGCCCGACGAGAATTTTTCGCATAAGGTGAACAAGAAGATGTACCGCGCCGGCATGGCATCGATCTTGTCGCAGCTGGCGCGCGACGATCGCATTGCGGTGGTCGATTCTCTGGCAGTCGATTCACCGAAGACGAAACAGCTCGCCGACCGGCTCAAGGCGATGGGGCTGCAGTCGGTGCTGATCATTACCGACGATGTCGATGAGAATTTGTATCTTGCGTCGCGCAACCTCAAACACGTGTTGATCGTCGAGCCGCGCTACGCGGATCCGCTGTCGCTGATTCACTATAAGAAAGTGATCGTGACGAAGCCCGCGATCTCCAAGCTCGAGGAGATGTGGGGATGAACGCCACCAAGCAAACCAGCCCGGTGTCAAACGGCAGAACCGATCGGCTGTATGCGGTGCTGCTCGGACCCGTGGTGTCCGAGAAAAGCACGATGATCGGCGAGAAGCACGACCAGGTGGCATTTCGTGTGATGCACGATGCAACGAAGACAGAGATCAAGGCCGCCATCGAGCTGCTGTTCAAAGTGCAGGTCGATCGTGTGTCGATCCTGAATCAAAAGGGTAAGCAGAAGAAGTTCGGTCGCTTCGAAGGCCGGCGCGGCAACGTGCGCAAGGCGTATGTCCGGCTGAAGCCCGGGCAGGAAATCGACTTCGCGCAGGAAGTGAAGTAAAGGCAACGATGGCACTCGTAAAAGTCAAACCAACATCAGCCGGCCGACGCGGAGTTGTCAAGGTTGTCAGCGCGCACCTGCACAAGGGCAAGCCGCTGGCGTCGCTGACCGAGCCGAAGATCCGCGGATCGGGCCGCAACAACTCGGGTCGGATCACGATTCGGCACAGGGGCGGCGGTCATAAGCAGACGTATCGCCTGATCGATTTCAAGCGCGACAAGGAAGGCATCGGGGCGAAGGTCGAACGCCTCGAATACGATCCCAACCGGTCGGCACATATCGCATTGCTGGTCTACGCGGACGGCGAGCGCCGTTACATCATCGCCCCCAAGGGCGTGGCGGTCGGCGTGCAGCTGATGAGCGGCAACGAAGCGCCGATTCGTGCGGGCAACACACTGCCGTTACGCAATATTCCGGTCGGAACGACGATTCATTGCGTCGAGATGCTGCCGGGCAAGGGTGCGCAGATGGCGCGTGCCGCTGGTACTTCGGTGCAGTTGCTGGCACGCGAAGGGCAGCTACGCACAGCTGCGTTTGCGCTCGGGCGAGATTCGCCGCGTGCTGATCGATTGCCGGGCGACGATCGGCGAAGTCGGCAACGAAGAAAACAGTCTGCGGCAGATCGGCAAGGCCGGTGCAATGCGTTGGCGCGGTGTGCGCCCGACGGTTCGCGGCGTCGCGATGAACCCGGTTGATCATCCGCACGGTGGTGGCGAGGGTCGCACCGGCACTAAACGCGATCCCGTCAGCCCCTGGGGTACGTTGACCAAGGGCTATCGCACGCGCAAGAACAAGCGCACCGATTCGATGATCGTGCAGCGGCGCAAGAGAAAGTAAGGGAAGCGAATGTCACGTTCATTGAAAAAGGGTCCGTTTGTCGACGGCCATTTGCTGGCAAAGGTGGAAGCGGCCGCGGCGACTCGCGACAAGAAGCCGATCAAGACCTGGTCACGCCGCTCGACCATCCTGCCGGAGTTCATAGGTCTGACAATCGCCGTGCACAACGGAAAGCAGCACGTACCGGTCTATATCAACGAAAACATGGTCGGCCACAAGCTGGGCGAGTTTGCGCTGACCCGCACGTTCAAAGGTCACGCGGCGGACAAGAAGACCAGCGTGCCGACGAAGAAGCAATAAGGTGACGACGATGGAAACCACAGCATCGGTACGCGGCGTGCGTTTGTCGGCGCAAAAGGGCAGGCTGGTGGCCGACCTCGTGCGCGGCAAGCCGGTCGACAAGGCACTGAACATTTTGTCGTTCACGCAGAAAAAAGCGGCGGGAATGATCAAGAAAGCGATCGAATCAGCGATCGCTAATGCCGAACACAACGATGGCGCAGATATCGACGAGCTGCGGGTTACGAGTATCTATGTCGAGCAAGGGCCCTCGTTGCGCCGCTTTGCAGCGCGCGCCAAAGGGCGTGGTACTCGGATTACTAAGAAGACTTGCCACATTTTTGTGACGGTCGGCGACGTTAAACAGAAACAGAAAAAGTAGAGCAACCATGGGTCAGAAGATCAATCCCACCGGATTCCGGCTTCCCGTCACGAAGAACTGGGCATCGCGCTGGTTCGCAACCGGGCCGGAGTTTCCGCGGATGCTGAGCGAGGACCTGAAGGTTCGCGAATTCTTGCGCAAGAGACTGCGCAGCGCGTCGGTCGGGCGCATCGTGATCGAGCGGCCCGCAAAAAATGCGCGCATCACGATTTACTCGGCGCGCCCGGGTGTCGTCATCGGCAAAAAGGGCGAGGACATCGAGTCGCTGAAGACCGCGCTGCAGAAAATGCTCGGCGTGCCGGTGCACGTGAACATCGAAGAGATACGCAAGCCCGAGCTCGACGCGCAGCTGATCGCCGATTCGATCACGCAGCAGCTTGAAAAGCGCATCATGTTTCGCCGTGCGATGAAGCGCGCGATGCAAAACGCGATGCGGCTCGGTGCGCAAGGCATCAAGATCATGAGCGCGGGCCGGTCTGAACGGAATCGAGATCGCACGTACCGAGTGGTATCGCGAAGGTCGCGTGCCGCTGCATACGCTGCGCGCCGACATCGACTACGGTTTTTCAGAAGCCAAAACCACGTATGGCGTCATCGGCGTCAAGTGCTGGGTCTACAAGGGCGACACCCTTGGCCGCAACGAAGCGCCGGGTGCTGTCGATGCGACGCCTCCGCCGGAGCGTGAGGATCGCCGTCCGCGTCGGGACCGGCCGGCCGGGGATCGACCGGCCGGTGATCGGCCCGCCGGTGACCGTCCGCCGTCGAGCAGACCGCCAAGCAAGCGCGCGCGCAAAGCAGCGGATCCCACCAACGCGGCCGCAACTCCGCCCGACCTGCCCAAGCCGGCCGCTCCTGCCAAGCCGGTCATCAAGCGCGTGCGCAAGACTGTCGGCAAAGCTGCCCGACGGCGCCGAAGACGGAGCGTAAATAATGCTGCAACCTGCCCGACGTAAATATCGCAAAGAGCAAAAGGGGCGCAATCGTGGCCTGGCGCTGCGCGGTGCACACGTTTCTTTCGGCGAATTCGGTCTGAAAGTGACCGAGCGCGGTCGCTTGACTGCGCGCCAGATCGAGGCTGCACGTCGAGCGATCAGCCGTCACATCAAGCGCGGCGGCCGAGTCTGGATTCGTGTGTTTCCGGACAAGCCGATTTCGCAAAAGCCGGCCGAAGTGCGGATGGGCAACGGCAAGGGCAACCCGGAATACTGGGTCGCCGAAGTCAAGCCCGGCAGTGTCGTGTACGAACTCGACGGCGTGAACGAAATATTGGCGCGCGAGGCGTTTGCCTTAGCCGCTGCCAAGCTGCCGCTGAAGACGACCTTCGTCGTGCGTCAGCTTGGGCAATAGAGGAGAAAGGTCGACGATGAAAGTCAAAGAGATGCGCGAGAAGGATGCCGACGCGCTGCTGAAGGAGCTGCAGGAGTTGCAGAAGGCACATTTTTCGTTGCGCATGCAGCACGCCACGCAGCAGTTGAGCTAATACCAGTCAGCTACGCAGAACGCAGCGTGACATCGCTCGCGTGCGGACCGTGCTCGGCACAAAAGGCGGCCGTCAAATGATCGTACAGAACACCGCAAAAGAGCAGAAGTCGCTGCAGCACACGCTGGTCGGTAAGGTCGTCAGCAACAAGATGACCAAAACCGTGACGGTACTGGTCGAGCGGCGTCAAAAGCACCCGATCTACGGCAAGTACATCGTCAAGTCGAACAAGTATCACGCGCACGACGAAACCGACGCAGTGAACGAGGGCGACGTCGTCGAGATAGCAGCGTCGCGCCCGCTGTCGAGAACCAAGACGTGGACGGTGACGCGGGTGGTCAAGGAAGCGGTGGTTATATAGCGGTTGCGGCGCTAGAGCGACGTCGGATATAATAGTTGGCTTCGCTTTTGGCGAAGCATCTGCATCGTTTTAGTAGGCAAAGCAGGTACGGAAGCATCCCGAACGGGGCCCAAGACTGACTGCAATTGCGGTCAAGTTGGGAGAGTTGGTAACCAGTGGCGGCAACCAAATGATTCAAATGCAATCGATGCTCGACGTCGCCGACAACACCGGCGCACGTTCGGTGATGTGCATCAAGGTGTTGGGCGGATCGAAGCGCCGCTACGCCGGCATTGGCGACGTGATCAAGGTGACGATCAAGGAGGCTGCGCCGCGCGGCCGCGTCAAAAAGGGCGAGGTCTACAGCGCAGTCGTCGTGCGCACGGCCAAGGGACTGCGCCGCGGCGACGGCTCGGCGATCAAGTTTGACGGCAACGCGGCGGTGCTGCTGAACGCCAAGCTGGAGCCGATCGGCACTCGCATTTTCGGACCGGTGACGCGCGAGCTGCGCACCGAACGCTTCATGAAGATCGTGTCGCTGGCTCCGGAAGTTCTGTAGAGAATTAGGAACACAGAGAGATGGAACGAATTCGCAAAGGCGACGAAGTCATCGTCATCACCGGCAAGGACAAGGGCAAGCGTGGCGTCGTGCTGCGCCGGTTGGCACGTCGCATCTGATGGTCGAGGGTGTCAACGTCGTCAAGAAGCACACGCGACCGAACCCGATGAAGAACGTCACCGGCGGCATCATCGACAAGACGATGTCGATCGACGCAGCAACGTGATGCTGTTCGATCCGGCCACCGGCAAGGGTGATCGCATTCGGATCAAGGACACGGACGGCAAGCGGGTCCGCGTGTTCAAGGGCAACGGCAACCTGGTCGGCGTCGAGCGCGAGCAAGCCCGCGAAGAAAGCTGGCAAGGCCAAGCAGAAAGCGGATGGGCCATGATGGCGCGTTTGCAGACCAGTACCGCGAGAAAATCGTGCCCGAGCTGGTTGAGAAGTTCGGCTACAAGACCGTGATGCAGGTGCCGCGCATCAGCAAGATCACGCTCAACATGGGCGTCGGTGATGCGGTCAACGACAAGAAAAACATCGACATGGCGGTCGGCGACCTGACCAAGATCGCCGGTCAGAAGCCGGTGGTGACCAAGTCGCGCAAGGCCATCGCGAACTTCAAGATCCGTGAGAACCTGGCGATCGGCACGATGGTGACGCTGCGCGGCGAGCGGATGTACGAGTTTCTCGATCGCCTGGTGACGGTCGCGTTTCCGCGCGTGCGCGATTTTCGCGGCGTGTCTGGTCGCGCCTTCGACGGTCGCGGCAACTACAACATCGGCATCAAGGAACAGATCATCTTCCCCGAGATCGAGTACGACAAGATCGACAAGCTGCGGGGCACTGAACATCAGTATCACGACGACGGCAAAGACGGACGACGAAGCAAAGGCGCTGTCTCGCTGCCTTCCGGTTCCCGTTCAGTAACTAGGGGTACCTCAATTGGCCAAACTCTCATTGATAAATCGCGAAGCCAAGCGCGTCGCAACGGTTAAGAAATTCGCGGCTAGGCGAGCCGAACTCAAGGCCATCATCGATGATCAGACGCGCTCGATGGAAGAGCGCATGGACGCGATGAAGCAGCTGCAGGCGCTGCCGCGCAATGCGAGTCCGGTGCGGCTGCGCAACCGCTGCGAACTGACGGGCCGTCCGCGCGGCACCTTCCGCAAGTTCGGGCTGGCGCGCGCCAAGATTCGCGAGGCCGCGATGCGCGGCGACATCCCGGGCCTGGTCAAGGCCAGCTGGTAAGCGAGGAGACGACATGAGTATGAGTGATCCGATCGCCGACATGCTGACCCGCATCCGCAACGCACAGCGGGTCGAGAAGGTCGATGTGACGATGCCGGCGTCGAAGCTGAAGGTCGCGATCGCCGCAGGTCCTGAAGGACGAGGGCTACATCGAGGGCTTCGAGGTCTTGAACGGCGACGTGCTGCAAAGGCGTCCAAGCCCGAACTTCGCATCGGCCTGAAGTACTACGCCGGGCGGCCGGTGATCGAGCGCCTCGAGCGTGTGTCGCGTCCGGGTCTGCGAATCTACAAGGGACGTGACGACATTCCGCACGTGATGAATGGACTCGGTGTGGCGATTGTATCGACGTCGCGCGGCGTGATGACCGATCGCAAGGCGCGTAGCCAGGGCGTCGGCGGCGAAGTGATCTGCTACGTCGCCTAAGGGAGAGAGAATACATGTCTCGAATTGCAAGAATTCCGGTGACGGTCGACAAGGGCGTCGACGTGCAGGTCACCGCCAACGAAATCACCGTCAAGGGTCCGCTCGGAACGTTGAAGCAGTCGAAGGCCGGAAACGTGAAGGTCGCGTTGCCAATGGCGAAGTCGCTTTGCTGCGGTCGACGAGTCGCGCGAAGCGCGAGCGATGAGCGGCACGATGCGCGCGCTGGTCGCGGGCATGGTGCAGGGCGTCTCGAAGGGCTTCGAGAGGAGGCTGTCGCTGGTCGGTGTCGGTTATCGCGCACAGGCGCAGGGCGACAAGCTCAACCTGTCGCTCGGGTTTTCGCATCCGGTCGTTCATCAGATGCCGGTCGGCGTGAAATGCGAAACGCCGACGCAGACCGAGATCGTCATCAAGGGAGCGGACAAGCAGAAAGTCGGGCAGGTCGCAGCGGAAGTGCGCGGCTACAAGCCGCCGGAGCCGTACAAGGGCAAGGGCGTGCGGTACGTCGACGAAGCCGTCATCATCAAAGAGACCAAGAAGAAGTAAAGCGCGAGCGAAGCGACCATCAACATGATGCAAAAGAAAGAATCTCGCCTACGCCGTTCGCGTGCGACGCGAGTGCGCATCGGGCTGCAGAAGGCCGACCGCCTGACGGTGAACCGTACCAACTCGCATATTTATGCGAGCGTGATCTCGGGCGCCGACGGCAAGGTGCTGTGCTCGGCCTCGACGCTCGAAGCCGAAGTGCGCAAGCAGCTGGCGTCGGCCAAGGGCAAGGGTGGCAACGTCAGCGCCGCGAAGCTGGTCGGCACGCGCATCGCCGCAGAAGGCCAAGGCGGCCGGCGTCGAAAGTGTTGCTTTTGATCGCGCCGGTTATCGATTCCATGGCCGCGTCAAAGCGCTGGCCGAAGCCGCGCGCGAAGCGGGCCTGAAGTTCTAGGAGGGCAGCGACAAAGTGGCGACGATTTCAACCCAAGGGCGTCAACACCGAAGACCGCGACGACGGCATCAAGGAAAAGATGATCGCGGTCAACCGCGTGACCAAGGTGGTCAAGGGCGGGCGCATCCTCGGTTTTGCTGCGCTGACCGTCGTCGGTGACGGCGACGGCCGGATCGGCATGGGCAAGGGCAAGTCGCGCGAAGTGCCGGTCGCCGTGCAAAAGGCGATGGAGCGCGCGCGCCGTGGCATGGCTCGCATTCCGCTGAAGAACGGAACCGTGCACCACCTGGTCGAAGGCAAGCATGGCGCGTCACGTGTGTTGCTGTCGCCGGCGGCCGACGGTACCGGCGTGATCGCCGGCGGCCCGATGCGCGCGGTGTTCGACGTGATGGGTGTGCGCAACGTCGTTGCCAAGTCGCACGGTTCGACCAATCCGTACAACCTGGTGCGTGCAACGCTGAACGCGCTGGAAAAGTTGCGCACGCCGTCAGAAATCGCAGCCAAGCGTGGCAAGTCGGTTGAAGAAATCCTGGGCTAGGAATGGCGATGGCTGAAAAAATCAAGACCGATAAGAAAGTCCGGGTGAAACTCGTCAAGAGCGCTATCTCGGCCAACGTCGCGCATCAGGCGACGGTGCGCGGACTCGGGCTGAAGACGCATGCACCAGACGCGCGAGCTGGAAGACACGCCGGCTGTGCGCGGAATGATCAACAAGGTGTCGCGGTTCTTGGTGAAGGTTGTCTGATGCGCCTGAACAATCTAAAGCCCAACGCCGGCAGCAAGAGTGCGCGCCATCGTGTCGGACGTGGCATTGGGTCGGGCTGGGGCAAGACGGCGGGCCGTGGTCACAAGGGCCAGAAGTCGCGCGCCGGCGGATTTCACAAAGTCGGGTTCGAAGGCGGGCAGATGCCGCTATATCGCCGCTTGCCGAAGCGCGGCTTCACGTCGCGTTCGCGTCGCTATGTCGACGTTGTGCGGCTAGGCGATCTCCAAAGGCTCGGACTCGCCGAGGTCGATCTGAGCGTACTGAAGCAGGCCGGCATCGTGTCGGCGATGGCGCTCGACGCGCGCATCGTCAAGTCGGGCGAGTTGTCGACCAAGGTCAGCGTGCGCGGTATCGGCGTCACCAAAGGCGCCAGAGCGGCGATCGAAGCGGCCGGTGGTTCGTTGGTGGACGAGCCGGTTGCGGACAGCAAGCCGACGAAGAAGGCCGCCGAGAGGGCGGCAAAGATTGCGGCGAAGAAGTCTGCACTCGAGGCGGTTAGGAAAGCGCCGGCTAAAGAAGCACGGCCAAAGAATCCGCGAATAAGCCACCGCGCAAGCAGAAGAACAAGGAAGGCAGCTCGAAGTAGCGAGAAACGAACGTGGCGACCAGTCTTCCGAGCACTTTAGGCAACACCGGAAAATACGGCGACCTGAAGCGGCGCCTGATCTTCCTGCTGCTGGCGCTCGTCGTCTATCGGGTCGGTACGCACATTCCGGTTCCCGGAATCGACCCGGATCAGTTGCGCCAGCTGTTCAACCGCCAGCAGGGCGGCATTCTCGGGCTGTTCAACATGTTCTCGGGCGGCGCGCTGTCGCGCTTCTCGGTGCTCGCGCTGGGAATCATGCCGTACATATCGGCGTCGATCATCATGCAGATGCTGACGTACGTGATGCCGTCGATGGAGGCGTTGCGCAAGGAAGGCGAATCGGGACGCCGCAAGATCACGCAGTACACGCGCTACGGCACGTTGGCGCTGGCAATTTTCCAGGCGATCGGCATTTCGGTCGCGATCGAATCGCAGGCAAACCTGGTGATTGATCCGGGCCTGATGTTCCGCTTTGTCTGCGTCACTTCGTTGGTGACCGGCACGATGTTCCTGATGTGGCTCGGCGAGCAAATCACCGAGCGCGGACTTGGCAACGGCATTTCGATCCTGATCTTTGCCGGCATCGTTGCCGGCTTGCCGACGGCGATCGGTGGGCTATTCGAATTGGTCCGCACCGGCGGTTTGGCTCCGCTGGCAGCGCTTTTCATCATTGCACTGATCGTTGCGGTGACCGCATTTGTCGTATTCGTCGAGCGCGGCCAGCGCAAGATCACAGTGAATTACGCCAAGCGGCAGGTCGGTAACAAGGTCTATGGTGGTCAGAGCTCGTTTTTGCCACTGAAGCTGAACATGTCGGGCGTGATTCCACCGATCTTCGCTTCGTCGTTGATCCTGTTTCCGGCAACGCTCGCGAGTTGGTTCACGACGGGTGACGCGACACTGTGGATTCGCGACCTGGCCGCCGCGCTGTCGCCGGGTCAGCCGCTCTACATGTTTCTGTACGCGGCGACTGATCATATTTTTCTGCTTTTTCTACACCGCGCTCGTGTTCAACAGCAAAGAAACCGCGGATAACCTGAAAAAGAGTGGGGCGTTCGTGCCGGGAATTCGGCCAGGCGACCAGACCGCACGCTACATCGACCGAATCCTGATGCGTTTGACGCTGGCGGGCGCGATTTACATCACGTTTGTGTGCCTCGTGCCTGAATTCTTGAACTCGCGCTTTTCGGTGCCATTTTATTTTGGCGGCACGTCGCTGTTGATAGTAGTTGTCGTAACGATGGATTTCATGGCCCAGGTGCAGGCCTATTTGATGACGCATCAGTACGAGTCGCTGCTGAAGAAAGCTAACTTCAAGGGTTTTGGCCCGGGCCAGTTGCCGCGCTGATGTCGAAGGACGACGCGATTCAGATGCAGGGGGAGATTCTGGAGAATCTTCCAAACGCGACGTTTCGAGTAAAGCTGGAAAACGGGCACGTAGTGTTGGGACATATTTCCGGAAAGATGCGAATGCACTACATCCGCATCCTGCCGGGCGACAAGGTCACGGTGGAGCTCACGCCGTATGACCTGTCGCGAGCGCGCATAGTGTTTCGTGCCAAATAAGGTACGTGGAGATTTAAATGAAAGTGATGGCTTCCGTAAAAAAGATGTGCCGCAAGTGCAAGGTCATCAAGCGCAAACGCGTGGTGCGGGTGATCTGCACCGATCCACGCCATAAACAGCGGCAAGGATAGGAGAAGGACGATGGCTCGTATTGCCGGCATCAACATTCCGCCGCATCAGCATGCCGACATCGGCTTGACGTCGATTTACGGCATCGGCCGCGCGCGCGCGCGCGCGATTCTCGACGCTGCCGGAGTTCCGTACGACAAGAAGGTCAAGGAGCTCAACGACGCGGAGGTAGAGCGCATTCGCGAGTCGATGGCACGCGCGATGGTTGAGGGCGACCTGCGGCGTGAAGTTCAGCTTTCGATCAAGCGTCTGATCGATCTCGGCACCTATCGCGGCGTTCGGCATCGGCGCGGATTGCCGGTTCGGGGTCAGCGCACACGTACCAACGCACGTACACGCAAGGGTCCGCGCAAGGCCGGCGTATCACTGAAGAAAGCGGCAGTCTAGGAAAACTAAATGGCGAAAGCTCCATCCCCACAACAAGTCGCTGCTCAGCAGCGTGCACGGAAGAAGATCAAGAAGGTCGTGTCGGACGGCATCGCGCACGTGCACGCGTCGTTCAACAACACGATCATCACGATCACCGATCGGCAGGGCAACACGCTGTCGTGGGCGACGTCGGGCGGAGCCGGCTTCAAGGGCTCTCGCAAGTCGACGCCGTTTGCCGCGCAGGTGGCAGCCGAAACGGCGGGACGCGCCGCTCAAGAGCACGGCATCAAGAATCTAGATGTGCGCATTACCGGACCCGGCCCGGGCCGTGAGTCGTCAGTGCGTGCGTTGAATGCGATTGGTATTCGTGTTTCATCGATTCAGGACATCACGCCGGTTCCGCACAACGGCGTGCGTCCTCCGAAGCGCCGCAGGGTATAGCTCTGCTGCGATAACCACTGTCTGCACGACCGGTGCAGACTTAATGCGGCGAAGCCGCAGGATCATTGAGGAAAGATAGTGGCTCGTTACACAGGACCCAAGTTAAAGCTTTCGCGTCGCGAAGGCACCGATCTGTTTTTGAAGAGCTCGCGCCGCGCTTTCGATTCGAAGGCGAAGGCCGATAGCAAGCCAGGCCAGCATGGACGCATCTCGGGTGCGCGCCAGTCGGACTACGGCACGCAGTTGCGCGAGAAGCAGAAGTTGAAGCGCATGTATGGCGTGCTCGAGCGGCAGTTCCGGCGCTACTACCAGGAGGCGTCGAGCCGCAAGGGAAACACCGGCGAACAATTGATCATGCTGCTTGAATCGCGCCTCGATAACGTCGTCTACCGGATGGGCTTCGGTGCGACGCGCGCCGAAGCGCGGCAATTGGTGTCGCATCGCGCGATCACGATCAATGGGGACACCGCGGGAATTGCGTCGATGCGTGTGCGCCCGGGCGATCTAATCGGCGTGCGGGAAAAGGCGCGCAAGCAGGGACGTATTGCTGAAGCGCTGACGTTGGCTGGCCAGACCGGCTTTCCGTCGTGGGTCGATGTGGACACGACCAAGTTAGAAGGCAAATTTAAGTCGGCGCCTGACCGCAGTGATGTCGCGAAGGATGTCAACGAATCGTTAGTGGTTGAGCTTTATTCGAGGTAAGCATTCGTTGCCGGTGTCACAGACACCGGCGGTCTGACATTCTGGGATCAGTTTTGGGCGCACTGATCCGGCATTACAGCCCCATCAGCCTTATCGGCGTAACGAGCTGAGGGCATTGAGAGGAGCATCATGGCAAACGTTGCACTTTTGAAACCGCGCGCGATCGAAGTTGAAGCGATCGGGCATAACTCCGCTGTCGTCACGATGGAGCCGTTCGAGCGTGGCTACGGCCACACGCTCGGAAACGCGCTGCGTCGCATCCTGTTGTCGTCAATGGTGGGCTACGCGCCGACGGAAGCGCAGATCACCGGCGTCGTGCACGAATATTCGACGTTGGACGGCGTGCGTGAAGACGTCGTCGACATCCTGCTGAACCTAAAGGGCGTCGTCTTCAAGCTGCACAACCGCGACGAAGTCACGCTGACCTTGAAAAAGGACGGCGAAGGCGTCGTCACGGCGGGCGATATCGAGCTGCCGCACGATGTCGAAGTCGTCAATCCCGACCATGTAATCGCACATTTATCGGGCGGCGGTCGTTTGGAGCTGCAGATCAAGATCGAAAAAGGTCGCGGCTACGTACCCGGCAACGTGCGCGCGTTTCGTGATGACCATTCGAAAACGATTGGCCGCATCGTGATGGACGCGTCGTTCTCACCGGTCAAACGTGTTTCGTACGCGGTCGAAGCGGCGCGCGTCGAACAGCGCACCGATCTGGACAAGTTGGTTATGACGATTGAAACCAACGGTGCGATTACGCCGGAGGAAGCCGTGCGGCAATCGGCACGCATCCTGATGGACCAGCTGCAGGTCTTTGGCGCGCTGGAAGGGATGGCCGAGTCGGCTCTGGCGCAATCATCGCGCGCACCACAGGTCGACCCGATCCTATTGCGGCCGGTCGATGACCTGGAGCTCACCGTGCGCTCCGCCAACTGCCTGAAGGCGGAGAACATCTATTACATCGGCGATCTGATTCAACGGACTGAGAATGAACTGTTGAAGACGCCCAATCTCGGGCGCAAGTCGCTGAACGAGATCAAGGAAGTCCTGGCTGCGCGCGGACTCACGCTCGGCATGAAATTAGAAAATTGGCCGCCAGCAGGGATGGAGCGGCAGTAGGTTTTAGATAATCAAGCGAGCCGCCCGCTCAGTCGAGTCGGGATCGAAGATTCGCAACTTTTAAGACATTGAATCGGAGCGACACATGCGTCACGGACACGGACTGCGCAAACTCAACCGCACGAGCTCACACCGGCTCGCGATGTTGCGCAATATGACTAACTCGTTGCTGCGGCACGAAGCGATCAAGACGACCCTGCCAAAGGCCAAGGAGCTGCGGCGCGTAGTCGAGCCGCTGATCACGCTCGGTCGCGAGCCGACGGTCGCCAACAAGCGTTTGGCCTTCAACCGGCTGCGCGACCGCGAGGTTGTCGTCAAGCTGTTCAGTGAGATCGGCCCGCGCTATGCCGCGCGTAACGGCGGCTACACGCGCATTTTGAAGATGGGGTTCAGGGTCGGCGACAACGCACCGATGGCGTTCATGGAGTTGGTCGATCGTCCGCTACCCGCCGCTGCCGAGGCCGAAGACTCAGCGACGTAGAGCCGATGACGGAGGCGCTGCTCGTGCTGACGAACTGTCCGGACGAAGCGGTGGCAGATCGCATCGCATTGGCGCTCGTGGAGCAATCACTTGCCGCGTGCGTCAATCGATTGGCGCCTGTGCAGTCGATCTATCGCTGGCAAGGCAACGTCGAACGTGCGACTGAAGTGCCGCTATTGATCAAGACGACGCGCGAGCGCTACAGCGACGTGGAGCAGGCGATCCGGCATCTGCATCCATACGAGGTTCCGGAAATCATCGCGTTGCCGATTGCGGCCGGCCACGCTGCCTACTTGCGCTGGATTGAATCCGAAACGGCTCGTTCGATCGTCGCCTAGCAGCTTAGCGACTTTCTTCGCGCAGCCAACGCGCGACTTGTAGTCCGAAGTAGGTCAGGATTCCGTCGGCTCCGGCTCGCTTGAAGGCAAGCATCGATTCGAGCACGGCCTTTTTCTCGTCAAGCCAGCCGTTGGCGGCTGCGGCCTTCAGCATCGAATATTCACCGCTCACCTGATAAACGAACGTCGGCGCCTTGTAGGCGTCCTTAACGCGCCGGACGATGTCGAGGTATGGCATTCCAGGCTTGACCATCACCATGTCGGCGCCTTCGGCAAGGTCGAGTCCTACTTCCCATAGCGCTTCGTCGGTATTCGCGGGATCCATCTGATACGTCATTTTGTTCGACGTGCCGAGGTTTGACGACGATCCGACCGCGTCGCGAAACGGAGCGAAAAAGGCACTCGCATACTTGGCCGAGTAAGCCATGATGCGAGTGTGTATCGCGCCGTTTTGCTCGAGTGCTGCACGGATCGCGCCGATACGTCCGTCCATCATGTCGCTCGGCGCCACGATGTCAACGCCGGCTTCCGCTTGCAGTAACGCCTGCTGCGTAAGAATCGCGAGCGTTTCATCGTTCAGCACGTAGCCGGCAGCATCGATGACACCGTCCTGCCCATGAGTCGTGTAGGGATCGAGCGCGACATCGGTCAAAACACCGAGCTGGGGAAACCGCTGCTTCAATTGCCGCGCGATACGCGGCACGACGCCGTCTGGATTCGTCGCCTCATGGCCGTCGGGTGACTTGAGCGACTGTTCGATCACCGGAAACAGCGCGATGACCGGTATCTGCAGCCGCACACACTCCTCCGCGATTGGCAACAAACGATCTAGCGATACGCGTTCAACGCCGGGCATTGACGTCACGGGTTCGACCCGCTTCTCACCGTCGAGAACAAACACCGGATAGATCAAGTCATCGGTGGTGACCCGATGCTCCCGCATGAGCCGCCTCGAAAAATCGTCGCGCCGCATGCGGCGCATTCGTACCGACGGATACTCCCCTAGGATCTGCATGCAATCTCCTGTTATTCCGTCTTATTAGCCGTTGCGTCCCGCAACGTCAACTGCGTAGCCACCCCGAAAGGATGTAGGCCAGTTCGTCGACCCCTTCCCGCTTGAGCGCCGAAAACAACTGGGTTGTCGCACGCGCGCCGATTTGCGCAGCCCGCTGCTGAGCGGCGACCAATGCCGCTTTCTTCTCTGCGTTGTTCAGCTGATCCGACTTTGTCAGCAAGAAGTGCAACGATAATTCGCGCGGCTCCACGAAGCTGATCAATGCTTCGTCGCCACGCATTAGCGGACGGCGCGCATCCATCACGATCACGATACCGACCAACGTCTGACGCACAGCGACGTATCCGCCGACCAGTTCATCCCATTGACTGCGTTGTGCCTGCGGTGCCTGCGCGAATCCGTATCCCGGCAGATCGACCAATGTTCCGCGCGGCACGATTTGTTTGTCTTCATCGCGCTCTGAAAGCTCGAAGAAATTCAACAGCTGCGTGCGGCCTGGCGTCTTGCTGGCGAAGGCCAATCTCTTCTGACCCGTGAGCACGTTGATCGCGCTGGACTTGCCGGCGTTCGAACGGCCTGAAAAGGCGACCTCGGGCAATGCCGGCGCCGGCAAAGCATCGAGCGCAGCTACGGACATCACGAACCGGGCGGAACGAAAAAGCTGCACTGGCCAGGCGCTCCGGGGCTGCAAAGCACTGCATCGGGTTGCGTAGAATACGCGGCGATTTGCCGAGACAGCGTGTTGGCTGAAGCACATGTCGCTTCCCTGGAGAGAGTCCTTGATGAAATTAGTCTGCCGTGTGCGTCTAGTGATGTGCTTGGCCGTTGCAGGAGGGTTGAGTGCACCGCTTGGCGGATACGCTCAGATGAAGCCGGCACCGACGGTCGACCCTGCGCGTGGTCAACAGATAGCCTCTCAGATATGTGCCGCGTGCCATGGAGCTGACGGCAATTCGACCGCACCGGCGAACCCGCGGTTGGCGCAACAGCACCCCGATTATCTGTACAAACAATTGCTCGATTACACGGTCAGGCAGGGACAGCAGCGGCCTGCGCGTGAAAACGCAATCATGAATGGCTTTGCTTCGCAGCTGTCCGACGACGACAAGCGCAACGTCGCGGCGTGGTTTGCAGGCCAGACGGCACAGTTGAGTACAGCGCGCAACAAACAGAGTCTGGATCTTGGTCAGCGAATCTGGCGCGCCGGATTGCCTGAAAAATCACTGCCAGCGTGTTCGGGTTGTCACAATCCAGCGGGACTCGGTATTCCGACTCAGTATCCGCGACTGGCGGCGCAGCACGCCGAGTATGTTGAAGCAACGTTGAAGGATTTTCGCCAGGGCACGCGTCGCAACAACGCTGCCATGCAGGAAATCGCCGCCAAGCTATCCGATAGCGAGATTCGCGCGGTGGCGGATTTCGTTCAGGGTCTGCGACTGAAGGACGCTGGCAAGTAGCGTCAAGGTAAGCGCGACTCTGTGGCGAACAACTGTTCGACCGTTTCGCGCTGTCGCACACAGTACGATCGCGCGCCGTCGACCATCACTTCGGCGGGGCGTCCTCTGCTGTTGTAGTTGGAGCTCATCGCCATTGCATAGGCCCCAGCGCCTTCGATCGCGAGCAAATCCCCGGAGCGCAGTGCGAGGTCTCGATCGCGCGCGAGCCAGTCCGCGGATTCGCAAACCGGACCGACAATGTCGTACTTCTCGGGGGCACCGCTCCGAGGCACAACGGGTAACACGTTCATCCACGCGTCGTACATCGCGGGCCGGATCAGGTCGTTCATCGCTGCATCCACGATCGCAAAATTTTTCGACTCGCCCGGTTTCAGATATTCGACTCGGGTGAGCAGGACACCCGCGTTGCCGACAATCGAGCGCCCCGGCTCGAAGATGACCTTCTTGTCGACGATGACCGCGCGCGTCGAGTCGCGACAACAAGGCTTCGATCAGGTCAGAAGCCCGCGGCGGAGACTCGTTCTGATAGCGAATTCCCAAGCCACCACCCAGGTCGACATGCCGAACAGCAATTCGTTCGCGCTCTAGCGAGTCGACCAGATCGATGATGCGGTCGGCAGCCTCGATGTAGGGCGCGATCTCGGTGATTTGCGAGCCAATATGGCAGCCCAGTCCCACCAACTCCAGCGCGGGCTTCGTGCTCGCTACGCGGCAGAGCGCAAGCGCGTCCGCGTAGGCAACACCAAACTTATTGCTCTTGAGCCCGGTTGAAATATGCGGGTGCGTCTTGGCGTCGATGTCGGGATTGACGCGCAGGGCGACACGCGCGCGGTTTTGTAAACGGCGAGCTGCGGCGTCGATGCGGTCAAGCTCGGCAGATGACTCGACGTTGAAGCATGCGACGTCAGCGTTTAACGCGGCCTCGATCTCCGCTTCGCTCTTTCCGACGCCCGAGAAAACAATCTTGCTGGCATCGCCGCCAGCGGCCAGCACGCGCGCGAGTTCGCCACCGGAGACGATGTCGAATCCGGCGCCGCGCCGCGCAAGGACGTCGAGCACCGCCAGATTCGAGTTGGCCTTGACGGCGTAGCACACCAGCGCGCTACGACCGCTCAGTGCCGAGTCGTACTCGCCGTAGGCATGTTCAATCGCGTGGCGTGAATACACGTACAGCGGCGTGCCGTAGCGCCCCGCCAGCATGTCGAGCGCAGCGTCTTCGCAGTGCAGGCGGTTTTCGCGGTAGCTGAACGCCGCGCTGTCGGCCAGCGCGGCGTTCATTTCTGTTCGGAGGTGGCTGGCACGTCTGGAAAGGGACGGTCGACAGATTTCCCCGGCGCTGGCGATTGCTGCGCAGAAGGCGGTGCGCGGTGGCAGCGTAAGTGGGCCTTTCTGGCCGCATGCCGAGAGCACAGATGCCGTGACGGCGACGAGTATCGTTGCGGCGAATCGCATGGTGACCAATCTAACATGAGCGAAACGGAATTCCTTGAGCTGGCCGAGACAACGCTCGCCGCGATCGAGCGTGCCGTCGACGCCGCCGATATCGACATCGAGGCATCGCGCGCGGGCAACGTGTTGACGCTCGAGCTCGGCGACGCGTCGAGAGTGATCGTAAATAGTCAGACGCCGATGCAGCAGATATGGGTCGCCGGCAAGAGCGGTGCGTTTCACTACGCTCGCAACGGCGATCGATGGCTTGATACCCGCGACGGCAGCGAACTGTTCTCAGCGCTGTCGCGGCTGATTTCAGCGCAGGGCGGCGAAGCGGTTGTGTTGCGAGGCTAAGGCACGCTAAAAAATCTGTTCACGCACGGACTCGCGTTTGACCTGCTCCTCCGGAGGTAGCATGTCGTCCAGGCCGACGCTAGCCACTCCTTGTCCGGGCTGATGCTCGACGAAGTAGAACTCGCCGCCTAGATTGACGACGCCACTGGGAACCTCGCGCGTTATTTCAGGCACGCCTTTAAGGGCTTTGGCCATGTATGAAATCCAGATCGGCAACGCAAGGCCGCCGCCGGTTTCGCGCTCGCCCAATGGGCGCGGCTGATCGAAACCCATCCATCCAACTGCCACCAGATCACCGCCATAGCCTGCAAACCATGCGTCATGCGAGTCGTTGGTCGTCCCCGTCTTGCCGGCGATATCGGGTCTCTTTAGCGTGCTACCGGCGCGGGCCGCGGTGCCGTAGCGGGCCACATCCTTCAGCAGGCTGTCCATCAGGAAAGCGTTGCGAGCGCCGAGCACGCGATTGGTTTCATCGCCTGCCTGCAGCGGCTTGGCTTCCATCAGCACTTTGCCCGTTGCATCAGTGATCTTGGCGACCAGATGCATATTGGTCCGATAACCGCCGTTGGCGAATATCGAGTAGGCATTGAGCATCTGCCACGGTGTCACCGCACCCGCGCCGAGCGCCATCGTCAGGTACGCCGGGTGCCTTTCCGCGTCGAAGCCAAATCGGGTAATCCAGTCTTGCGCGTAGCGCGGGCCAATTGCCTGCAGGATGCGAACCGAAACCAGATTTTTTGATCGTGCCAGTCCCTGCCGCAGACGCATCGGACCATCGAACTTGCCGTCGTAGTTTTTGGGCTCCCAAAGCTGGCCGCCGGTCAGATTCGGATCGATGCTGATCGGTGCGTCGTTTATCAGCGTGCTCGGCATGAAGCCCTTTTCAAGCGACGCCGAGTAAATGAACGGCTTAAAGCTCGAGCCCGGCTGACGCCACGCCTGCGTCACGTGGTTGAACTTGTTCAGGTTGAAGTCGAATCCTCCGACCAGCGCCTTGACCTGCCCATCCTTCGAGCTTGCGGCGACGAATGCAGCCTCGACCTGTGGCAACTGAACGATTTGCCAGATTCCCTTGTCGTCGCGCGTAACTCGAATCACGGCACCCGGAACGATCTTGCGATTTGGCTGGGCTTTGGCAGACAACGACGGTGCGGCAAATCGCAAACCGTCCGCCTTGATCTCGATCGTCGAGCCGCCTTGCACCATCGCCTTGACTGCTGCGGAAGTTGCCTCGAGCACGACCGCAGGCACCAGATTGGGGCTGTCGATTGCTTCGATCAATGCATCTTCGATACGCTGTTCGCGCACGGTGGGATCGGCGTGCAGCTCAATAAAGGCTTCCGGACCCCGGTAGCCGTACTTGCGGTCATAGGCGAGCACTTGCAGTACGTAACGCCGCGTATGCCGTTTCCTGGTCGTCCTTGCGCAATGTCGTAAATACGTTCAAACCACGCGTATACGTCTCGTCGCGAAACACCTCGAACACCAGCTGGCGCGCCAGCTCGGCTGCATATTCGGCATGTAGGCGTACCTTGAACGCCTGTTCGACTGCGTAATTGGCGGCGCGCGGCTTTAGCTCCTGCGCCAGCGCTGCGTCATGCGTCGCCTGGTCGATGTAATTCGAGCTGGAGCATGCGCGCTAGGACATATTGCTGCCGTCCCCTGGCGCGCTTTGGATTGACGAACGGGTTGTAGGTGGCCGGAGCGACCGGCAAACCGGCGAGCGTCGCGATCTCGGCGGTGGTCAAATCCTTCAGCTTCTTGCCAAAGTAGATCTGCGACGCGGACGCAAATCCGTAAGCGCGCTGCCCGAGAAAAATCTGATTGGCATACACCTCGAAGATACGGTCCTTCGAGAGCGACGACTCGATCTTGTACGCGAGCGCAATTTCGTAAAGCTTGCGCACGTAGCTGCGCTCCGAGCTTAGAAAGAACGTTCGCGCAAGCTGCATCGTGATCGTGCTGCCACCTTGGCCGCGTCGGCCCGAGGCAAAGTTGGATACAAACGCCCGCGCGAGCCCTGCGTAGTCGACGCCATGATGTTGATAAAAGCTGTCGTCCTCCGCCGCCAGGATCGCCTTTTTCAATTCGTCCGGAATTTCTGCCAATGGCACGAACTCTCGGCGCTCTTCGCCGAACTCCCCAATCAGTATTCCGTCAGCGGTCCACACCCGCAACGGAATTTTGGGCCGGTAGTCCGTTAACGCATCGATGGGCGGCAAGTTCGAATAGACAATTGCGAAAACGAACGTGCCGAGCAGCAGGCCGGTGGCGATCCCGCCGGCGGCGACGACCCCCAGGATCCTCAGGGCGCGCCAATACCACGCCAGCGGTGCGCGTGGTGCTTCGTCATCGTAATTGTCGGAATTGCGGGAGCTCACGTGTTTTGTGGTGACCGGCGTTCGCAACGGCGAGTTAGGCGTGTGAGCGACCGCTTTTTTGCGCTTCGCTGCTGAGAGAGTACGAGATTATAGGAGTCGGTATGGCGCAAGCGCGTTCAGGGCAAACCTCACGTTGGACGCCGGCTAGCGACAGATGTTCGTTGTTAATCCCTCAAAGAGGGCACGATTAGGCCGAACACGGGGCTTGTGTGGCTTTTGCGTATGTTGATAGGATTTCGCGTAGCGTGCAATAAATCTGCGGTAAACGCTCGAAACATAAGGAAAAACGGGGTTCCGATCCGGCCGTGCCGATTGGGATCTTGGGGGACCGAGGAGACGGAGATCCGTTTTCCTTCGCTCATTGTCTTGCCGATTCACGGAGTGCGCGGTTGAGCACTCGTTCAAGCGACGCCTGCTGGGAGTATCGCCTTGGCCTTTGATCTGCCTTTTGCACCTAAAGCGCCGCCTCTGATTGGTCTTGATATCGGCTCGTCGAGCGTGAAGATCGTCGAGTTGTCCGAGGCCGGCAAGGGCACATTGCGCCTCGAGCGCTATGCCATCGAGCCGCTGCCACGCGGGTCGGTTGTTGACGGCAACGTCGACAAGATCGACGTCGTGGCCGAAGCGGTGAGGCGAGCCTGGCGCCGCGCGGGCGGCAAAGTGAAAAACGTCGCCATGGCATTGCCGGCGTCGGCTGTCATCACAAAGCGAATTGCGTTGCCGGCGAACCTGCGCGAAGAAGAGCTTGAGATGCAGGTCGAGAGTGAAGCCAATCAATACATTCCATTCGCGCTCGATGAAGTCAGCCTGGACTTTCAGGTGTTGGGTGCTATCCCTAACGCGCCGGACGACGTCGAAGTCCTTATTGCAGCTTCGCGTAAGGAAAAAGTTGAGGATCGCGTGGCGGTGGCCCAAGCGGCGGGGTTAAAGCCGATGGTGGTGGACGTCGAGTCGTACTCGGCACGCTCGGCGATCGAGCGGCTGATCGAACAGCTACCCAACAATGGCGAGGGCCTGGTCATCGCGGTGTTCTACATCGGAGCAAACACGACGAGCGTCACCGTGATGCATGACGGCGAAGCTATCTACGAACGCGAACAACCGTTCGGGGGGCAGCAGCTGACCGGTGACATTTCACGTACCTATGGCATTCCGAGCGAGGAAGCCGAACAGAAAAAACGCAGTGGTGATCTACCGGCCGACTATGAAACCGCGGTGTTGAAACCCTTTATAGATACCGCGACGATCGAGATCACGCGTGCCTTGCAGTTCTTCTTTACGTCGACGCCGTACAGCCGTGTCGACCAAATCATGTTGGCTGGTGGCTCGGCGGTACTCAGCGGCCTGCCCGAAGCGCTAATGGAGCGCTCGCAGGTCCCTGCGTCGGTGATCTCGCCATTCAAAGGGATGGAGATTTCCTCCAACATTCGCGAGAAGCAGTTGAGGCTCGACGCGCCAGCGCTGCTAACGCCGTGCGGGTTGGCAATGCGGAGGTTCGACCGATGACTACACCGCGCGTCAATCTATTACCGCATCGCGAAGCGAGACGCGAGCGGCAGAAAAAAGTCTTCTGGTTCATGACCGGGCTTTCGGTCGTGGCCGGTCTGTTGATGATCGCGGTCGTGTGGACCGTGCTGCAGGGCTATATCTCGAACCAGGAGTCGCGCAACGAATTTATCCGCGCGGAAAACCGCAAGCTCGATACCCAGATCAAGGAAATCGCATCGCTGCGCGCCGAGATCGACGGCTTACGCGCGCGTCAGCGCGCGGTCGAGGACCTGCAAGCCGATCGCAATTTACCTGTCTATCTGATCGACGAAGTTGCCAAGCAGGTGCCCGAAGGTATCTATCTGCGTGGCATCAAGCAGGAAGACCGGAGAGTCAACGTAAGCGGCTGGGCTGCGTCCAACGAGCGCGTATCGGAGTTCCTGCGCAACTTGCAGAACAACTCGCGCGTTCTTGAGCGTCCTGAATTGATCGAGATTAAGGTCGCCGGTGCCGGCCCGCAGGGCATCAATCGCCGCGTATTTGAGTTCTCGCTGAATTTTTCGCTGAAGCAGACACCGGAGCGTGCGCTGATGCAGGCGCAGCCGGGCGCGAGGTCGACGCTAGTGCCGACGGGCCCGGTACCCACCGCCGTGCAATCGACGCCCAACATTACGTCGTCTTCGGCGCCTGTACCTGCAGCGCCCGCAAACAAGTAGGAACGAGGAATCGATGGCAACCGGTCGTAGTTTGGCATCACAGTTTCAAGGCTTGAGCCTGGACAATGTTGGCTCATGGCCGGCGGCACCGCGCATCGCGATGTGGCTGTTCCTGATCGTGGTCTGCGCGGTAGGTGGCTGGTTCGGTCTTTGGAGTGGTCAGAAAGACCAACTCGAGCAGCTGCAGGCCGAAGAACAGAAGCTGAAAGATGAGTACAAGGGCAAGCTGCAGCAGGCTGTCAATCTTGAGGAATTGCGTAAACAGCGCGAGCAGGTCAGTCAGTATGTGTTAACGCTGGAGAAGCAGTTGCCCAGCAAGTCCGAGATGGATGCGCTGCTGTCAGACATTAACCAGGCCGGTGTCGGCCGCGGGCTTGACTTTGAATTGTTCCGTCCCGGCCAGACCAACGTCCGTGAGTACTACGCCGAGCTTCCGATCGCGGTCAAGGTAACGGGCAAGTACCACGACCTAGGCGCGTTTGCGAGCGACATTGCCAACCTGCCCCGGATCGTCACGTTGAACAATGTCAACGTACAGGCTGGCAAGGGCGGTACCTTGACATTTGACGCCACGGCCAAGACATATCGATATCTCGACCCTGAAGAACTCGCTGCGCAGCGAGCCGCCAAGGCCAAGGCTGAGAAGAAAGGGGCCGGTAAATGACACGCTCCCTGCTTCCTGTGAGCTTTGGCGCAATGACCGCCGTCACCTTGCTGTTGGCGGCTTGCGGCGGTGGCAATGAAACCGAATTGCGCGCGTGGATGGACGATACGCGCAAGACCATGCGGCCGACGACGCAGCCGGTGCCGGAGCCGAAGCAATTCACGCCGTTCAGCTATGAGGCGAAAGCACTGATTGATCCGTTCGATCCGCAGAAGATGATTCTGGCCGCTGCCAGGCAGGCGCAATCGCGGGCGAGCACAAGTTCTATCAGGCCGGATCTCGATCGCCGCCGTGAAATGCTCGAAGGGTACCCGTTGGATCAGTTGAGGATGGTCGGTACTCTGCGCCAAGCCGGAAATCAGGTGGCACTGATCGACGCCGCCGGGCAAACGTTTATGGTTCGTCGTGGCAACTACATGGGACAAAATTTTGGATTGGTCACGAAGATTTCTGAAACCGAAGTGGACCTGAAGGAAATCGTTCAGGACGCCGCCGGCGAATGGATCGAGAGGCCCACCAAGCTGGAACTTCAGGAAGCCGCCCAGAGGCAATCCGGGCAACAAGGGAGCAAGCGATGAGTATCAGTGTCCAAAATGTGGCCGTGTGCTTGTCGCGATTGGCGGCGATGCTGGGCTTGATTGCAACGGCGTCCGTGGCATCCGCGCAGACTGCAGCCAGTGATCCAGGCAATGCAATCGAACGTGTAGACGCCATTCAAACGAGCAACGGCGTGGTGGTCAGCATCGAATTGAAGAATGCGCCACAGGGTGTGCCTGCGAGCTTTTCCGTAGCAAACCCCGCGCGCGTCGCGCTCGATATGCCGGCGACGGTGAACGGACTGGGCAAGAACATGGTCGAGCTGAACCAGGGCGACGTGCGCTCGGTCAATGTTGTGCAATCCGGAGGTCGTTCCCGCGTCGTAGTGAATCTGAAGCGGGCGATGACGCACACCGTGTCAGTTGAGGGCAAGCGCGTGCTGGTTGCGCTGGGAGGCGCTGCGGATACGAGCACCTTCCGCGCCGCGCCGGGTACGGCGCCGGCGACAGCCGCGCAAGCGTCACCGTCAGGCGCAGCACCGGTGACCGCCGGTCCCTCTGCCTTCACTGGCGGCCGTTCCTTGCGCGGGATCGACTTCCGCCGCGGCGCCGAGAACGAAGGTCGGGTGGTCGTCGATTTGTCCGACCCGAACACCAACGTCGATATTCGGCAGCAGGGGAATAGCGTCATCGTCGATTTTCAGAACACGACGTTGCCGGATAGCTTGAAGCGCCGGCTCGACGTATCGGATTTTGCAACTCCGGTGGCGCAGCTCACAGCGAGCCAGCAAGGAAACAACGCGCGCCTGGTCAGTCGAACCGCGCGGCGTGTGGGAACACAACGCCTACCAAAGCGATACGCGTTTCGTGCTCGAAGTGCGGCCGGTGCGCGAGGATCCGACGCGACTGTTCCAGGGCACACGGCAGGGCTACCAAGGCGAGCGCTTGTCGCTGAACTTCCAGAACGTCGACGTGCGCTCTCTGCTGCAGGTGATTGCCGATTTCACGAATCTGAACATCATTACCAGTGATTCGGTCGGCGGCACGATCACGTTGCGGTTAAAGGACGTTCCCTGGGATCAGGCGCTCGACATTATCTTGCAGAGCAAAGGTCTGGACATGCGCAAGAACGGCAACGTCGTGCTGGTTGCGCCGCGTGACGAAATTGCTGCGAAGGAAAAGCTCGAACTCGAATCGCGTAATCAGATAGCGGACCTGGAGCCGCTGCGTTCCGAAGCCTTCGTCGTCAACTATCAGAAGGCGGAGGACGTGCGCAAGTTGTTGAGCGATGAGAAACAACGCCTTATTTCGAAGCGCGGCAGTGTGGCGGTCGACGTGCGCACCAATCAGATTTTCGTGCAGGACACGACCGCACGACTCGAAGACGTGCGCAGGCTGCTGCAGAGAATCGATATTCCGGTGCCGCAGGTGCTGATCGAGGCGCGCATCGTCGAGGCGGATGATAAGTTCAGTCGCAACCTGGGTGTGCGCTTCGGTTACGGGCGAATTACGAACGAAACGGCAGTCGGCGGACAAAATATTCTGCCAAACCTACCGGGCACCACCACTACCGGCGGCGTCGGAGGGAGTATCGGCGGCGTAACCGTGGTCAACTCGAATCAGGTCAACCTTCCGGCGTCCGGTATCGGAGGGTTCTTGCCGGGTTCATTCAACTTGACTCTATTTAATAGCAGCCTGACGCGGCTTCTCAATCTTGAACTTTCAGCTCTTGAAGCCGACGGTCGAGGCAAGGTTATTTCCAGCCCTCGCGTTGTGACTGCAGACAAGGTCAAGGCGGTCATCGAGCAGGGAACGGAGATTCCCGTATCAACAGGCGACGTCGAGCGGCGCAACGTCAGTAGCGTTCCGCAAGGCGGTGTTGAAGCTTGAAGTCACGCCGCAGATCACTCCTGAGGGCGCGATTTTCATGGATGTCAAAGTCAACAAGGACACCCGTGGACAAGAGACAACTGCCGGCCCCGCGATCGATACGAAAAATGTGCAGACGCAAGTTTTGGTGGAAAACGGCGGCACTGTCGTGCTCGGCGGAATCTACGAGCAGCAGGAGCGCGTAACCGTTACCAAAGTTCCGTTCTTTGGGCGATCTTCCGGTAGTCGGCAATCTGTTCAAGAACACGCAGACGGTCAACGACCGCACCGAGCTGATCATCTTCATTACGCCGCGCGTCATATCGGAGCGTGTTAACGCGGCGATGCGTTGAGTTCCATGCCTGCATAAAAAAGGGCCGCTTGCGCGGCTCTTTTTTTTCCGCAGCGCCGATGACGCGCCAACCATGCAAACCGATCTGCGTTCCGTGTTCCTGATCGGCATGATGGGGGCCGGCAAGTCAACCGTCGGCAGACTGCTCGCGCAGCAGTTGAACTACCAGTTCATCGATGCGGATCGGGAACTGGAGGCGCGAAGCGGTGTTCCGATTCCGACGATTTTCGAAATCGAGGGCGAAGCGGGCTTTCGACGGCGTGAGATTGGATTGCTGGACGATCTGACGCAGCGTGCTGGCATTGTGCTGGCGACCGGCGGCGGAGCGGTCCTCGACGCACAGGTCTCTCAGTCGATGCGCGAGCGTGGCTTGGTGATTTACCTGCGCGCGAGCGCCGATGAGATTTTTCGGCGCACGCGCCAGGATCGGTCGCGACCATTGCTGCAAACCGCAAATCCCCGCGCGCGGATCGATCAGTTGCTGGCCGAGCGAGAGCCCCTGTATGAAAAGGCGGCGCATCTGGTTTTTCAGTCTGCCGCGTCGAATCCGCGTCGACTTGTGGCGCGGCTCCTAGAGCATCCACAACTAAGAGCGATAGCCATTCGAAGCGCCTGATCAGTAAGAGC
This sequence comes from uncultured beta proteobacterium, assembly GCA_963791315.1. Lineage (GTDB taxonomy): Bacteria > Pseudomonadota > Gammaproteobacteria > Burkholderiales > Burkholderiaceae_F > JACCZX01. Next base: position 126,094 of record CAWBRQ010000001.1, on the reverse strand, counting down.
GTTTCGCGCGCGCGACTTAAACTGACGCATGCGCTGTATCACGGTCAATCTGAAGGAACGTTCGTATCCGATCGCGATTGGCGGCGGCTTGCTCGATCGGCTGCATGAATTCATTGCGCCACTGGAACCGACCTCGATTGCGATCGTTACCAACACAGTCGTAGGGCCTCTTTACGCGCAGCGTGCGCAGCGTGCGCTGTCAGGACTGCCGACTGCTCTGATTGAACTGTCGGACGGCGAGCAGCACAAGCAATGGATTGCGGTATCGCAAGTTTTGGATGCTTTGGTAAATGCGCGCGTCGATCGACGCGGAATCATCATCGCGCTCGGCGGTGGGGTCGTTGGAGATGTCGCCGGCTTCGCCGCATCGATCTTCATGCGCGGCATTCGTTACGTGCAGGTACCCACGACGTTGCTGGCGCAAGTTGACTCATCGGTAGGCGGCAAGACCGGGATCAATCATCCCAGTGGCAAGAACCTGGTCGGGGCATTTCACCAACCGTCGGCAGTTATCAGCGACACCGATACGCTACAGACGCTGCCGCCGCGCGAACTGTCAGCAGGCCTGGCCGAAGTTCTGAAGCACGGCTTGGTCGCAGATCCCGACTACTTCGAGCGGATGGCGCGGTCGATCGAATCGATGCGCGCGCACGATGCGACGGCGCTTGCGGACGCGATCGCCGGATCATGCGAGATCAAGGCCACGATCGTCGCACGCGACGAGCGCGAGGCCGGTGAGCGTGCGGTGCTCAATCTGGGTCACACCTTTGGGCACGCGATCGAGGCGATGACGGGGTACTCGCGCTGGCTGCACGGCGAGGCGGTCGGCTGTGGCTTGGTGCTGGCGGCTGAGCTCTCGTGTCTGCTAGGGACGTTGGCGCGGTCCGATCTACAAGCGATTGAGACAGCGGTGACGCGCGCCGGTCTACCGACGCGAGTCGAGGGTCTCTCGGCACTGGCAGCTATCGAAGCGATGCGCGGCGACAAGAAAACTGAAGCCGGCCAGATACGATTCATCGTGCTGGATCGAATCGGCCACGCAACGCAACGTACGGTCCCACAACCGCTTCTGTTGCAGGCGCTGATCGCCCGCGGATTTACATGAGTGACACGACGCTGGCTCCATTTGCGGCGCACGCCGGTCAATCGCGGGGCCGCCTTCACCGTGAAGCGGATCCAGTGAGCCGCACTCAGTTTCAGCGCGATCGCGATCGCATTATCCATTCAGCGGCATTCCGACGGCTGGAATACAAGACGCAGGTCTTCGTCAATCATGAGGGCGATTTGTTTCGGACACGGCTGACCCACTCGCTCGAAGTCGCACAGATAGGCCGGGCGGTGGCTTGCAACCTGGGGCTGAACGAGGACTTAGTCGAGGCGATCTCGCTCGCGCACGACCTTGGGCATACACCATTCGGGCACGCGGGTCAGGATGCGTTACACGAATGCATGAAGCCGCACGGTGGTTTTGAGCACAACCTGCAGTCGCTGCGGGTGGTCGACGTGCTGGAAGAGCGCTACGCGGCGTTTGACGGGCTCAATCTGACCTTTGAAACGCGCGAAGGGATTCTGAAGCATTGTTCAGCCAAGAACGCGCGAGACTTGGGCGAAGTGGGTAAGCGATTCCTGACCAAACAGCAGCCCAGTCTGGAAGCCCAGATCGCAAACCTAGCGGATGAGATTGCCTACAGCAATCATGATATTGACGACGGTCTGCGCTCCGGCCTGCTGCAGCTGGCGCAACTCGAACAAGTACCGCTGTTCGCGCGCCACTCGGCGAGTGTCCGGACCGAATATCCGACGCTTGCCGAGCGCCGAATGATTCACGAAACGGTGCGGCGCATGATCAACACGCTGGTAGTCGATCTGACGGAAGAGTCGAGGCGGCGTGTTGCGGCCGCTGCTCCGACCGATATCGACGGCGTCCGCGCGGCCCCCCCGCTGGCAGCCTTTTCGGCGGAGATGCGCCGCGAGGCCGATGAACTCAAATCATTCCTGCACGATCACTTGTATCGCCACTATCGCGTGATGCGCATGTCGACCAAGGCCCGCCGGATCGTCACAGACTTGTTCAACGCTTTTATCGAAGAGCCAAGGCTACTGCCGCCCGATCATCAGAAGCGGGCCGAACGTGGCGCTGCGCGCGCGATAGCCGACTATGTGGCCGGCATGACGGATCGCTACGCAATCAAGGAGCATCAGCGGCTGTTTGCCGTCGGTGCTTAGAACCCCTTAGCGTGCGTTTCGCATCGCGGAAGTCGCGTCTGTCGGTTGGCTCTCATTTTGGTTGAAAGGCTTGCTGCATCGCAGTAAAGTTGTCGTCCTACTTTGAGGCGCCGAATGTTTGCACGTCCATTTCCCGATCCATTGGGTACCGCTGTCGAGCACGCCGCCCTGCACGGGTTGTATTCGAGGTCCAGCGAGCACGATGCGTGCGGTGTGGGGTTTGTTGCCAACATTAAGGGCAGGCCAAGCCACTCGCTGGTGCAACAGGCGCTGTTGATCCTGCAAAACCTTAACCATCGCGGCGCCGTGGGGGCCGACACGCTCTGTGGCGACGGTGCGGGCATCCTGATTCAGATTCCCGACGCGTTTTACCGCGAGGACCTTGCGAAGCACTCGATCACCCTGCCCCCGCAGGGTGAATACGGCGTCGGCATGATCTTTTTGCCGCGCGAGCACGCGTCGCGATTGGCTTGCGAACAGGAGTTGGAGCGCACGGTGCGCGCCGAAGGTCAAAGCGTACTTGGCTGGCGAGACGTGCCGTTAGACCGCGACATGCCGATGTCGCCGCTGGTCAAGGACCGCGAGCCCGTGATTCGGCAGATTTTCATCGGCCGCGGCGCCGACGTGATGGTCCCGGATGCGTTGGAGCGAAAGCTTTATGTAATTCGGAAGACCGCGAGCCACAAGATACAGGCGCTGAAGCTTAAGCATGGAAAGGAGTACTTCGTCCCGTCGATGTCGACGCGCACGATCATCTACAAAGGACTGCTGCTGGCCGATCAGGTCGGCCGCTATTACCGCGACCTATGCGATCCGCGCGTTGTTTCTGCAATCGCACTCGTGCATCAGCGCTTTTCGACCAACACGTTTCCGTCGTGGGAGCTTGCCCATCCCTATCGCCTGGTGGCGCACAACGGCGAGATCAACACGGTCAAGGGGAACTTCAACTGGATGCGAGCGCGTGAGCGCGTGATGTCGTCGCCGGTGCTCCGCGGCGATCTTGCAAAGCTTTTTCCGTTGATTTACGAAGGCCAGTCCGACACCGCGTGCTTCGATAACGTGCTTGAGCTGCTGATCATGAGTGGTTATCCGATCGCGCACGCGATGATGATGATGATTCCGGAAGCGTGGGAGCAACACACGCTGATGGACGAGTCGCGGCGCGCGTTCTACGAGTACCACGCGGCGATGATGGAGCCGTGGGACGGCCCGGCCGCGATCGCGTTTACGGACGGTATTCGCATCGGCGCGACGCTCGATCGCAACGGCTTGCGCCCGGCGCGCTACATCGTTACCGACGACGACATGGTCGTGATGGCGTCCGAGGTGGGCGTACTACCGATTCCCGAGAGCCGCATCGTCAAGAAGTGGCGCTTGCAGCCCGGAAAGATGTTTTTGATCGACACCGACCAGGGCCGCATCATCGACGACGCTGAGCTCAAACAGCAGCTCGCGTCGAGCAAGCCTTACAGAGAGTGGATCAAGCGGATTCGAATCAAGCTCGACGGCATCAAGATTAACGCCCCCGCGCAAGTCGGAAAGACGGGCTCGGTTGCCAAGCTCGACGTGCCGCTGCTGGATCGTCAGCAGGCGTTTGGCTTTACGCAGGAAGATGTGCGGTTGCTGATGGAGCCAATGGCGGTAGCGGCCGAAGAGGCGGTTGGCTCGATGGGCAACGACACCGCTTTGCCGGTGCTATCGGATCGCGCCAAGCCGCTTTACAACTATTTCAAGCAGTTATTCGCTCAGGTAACCAACCCGCCGATCGATCCGATTCGCGAGCAACTGGTGATGTCGCTGGTCAGCTTTATCGGGCCAAGGCCGAACCTGCTCGACATCAACAACGTCAATCCGCAGATGCGACTCGAAGTGAGCCAGCCGATTCTGGGGTTCGCCGATATCGAAAAAATCCGCGCGATCGAAAACTACTCGTCGAACAAGTTTCGCTCGTTCGAGCTCGACATCTGCTATCCGCTTTCCTGGGGTAAACAAGGAGTGGAAGCCAGGCTCGCGTCGCTGTGCGCGCAGGCAGTCGACGCCATTGGCGCTGGCTACAACGTATTGTTGATTACCGATCGTGCACTCGACGCCGAAACGGTGGCAATACCGGCCTTGCTGGCCACCAGCGCGGTGCATCAGCATCTGATCGCTGTCGGTCTGCGTACCTGCACAGGCTTGGTGGTCGAGACTGGCTCGGCGCGCGAAGTACATCACTTCGCGCTGCTCGCGGGTTATGGCGCAGAGGCGGTGCATCCTTACCTCGCCCTCGAGACGCTTGCCAGACCTGCACGGGTCCGACGCCGACAAAGCGATCGCCAATTACATCAAGGCGATCGGCAAAGGGCTGCACAAGGTAATGTCGAAAATGGGCATCAGCACCTATATGTCGTACTGCGGCGCCCAAATCTTCGAAGCAGTTGGGCTTTCGAAAGAATTCGTCGAGAAGTATTTCCGCGGCACGGCGAGCAATATCGGCGGTGTGGGCTTGTTCGAAGTAATGGAAGAAGCAGTGCTGACCCATCGCGCGGCATTTTCCGATGACCCGGTGCTTTCCACACAGCTCGATGCCGGCGGCGAATATCAGTGGCGTGTGCGCGGCGAGCAGCACATGTGGACGCCCGATGCCATCGCGAAGCTGCAGCATTCGACGCGTGCGAACAACTATCAGACCTACAAGGAATATGCGCAGCTGATCAACGACCAATCGCGCCGGCACATGACGCTGCGTGGATTGTTCGAGTTCAAGCTCGATCCCGCGCAAGCAATTCCGCTGACCGAAGTGGAGCCGGCGGCGAGCATCGTCAAGCGCTTTTCGACCGGCGCGATGTCACTTGGCTCAATCTCGACCGAAGCGCACACGACGTTGGCGATCGCGATGAACCGTATCGGCGGCAAGAGCAACACCGGCGAAGGCGGCGAAGATCCGATGCGTTACCGGCAGGAGCTCAAGGCCGGCGGAAGCGTCATAGAAGAAGGTGCGACGCTGTCAGGTGTGCTCGGCCGCGACCGAGTCGAAGTCGATACGCCGCTGCGCGCCGGCGACTCGCTGCGCTCGAAAATCAAGCAGGTCGCATCGGGCCGCTTCGGCGTCACGACCGAGTACTTGATCAGTGCCGATCAGCTCCAGATCAAGATGGCGCAAGGCGCGAAACCGGGAGAAGGCGGTCAATTGCCCGGCCACAAGGTCAGCGCCTACATTGCTGAGCTGCGCTATGCGGTGCCCGGGGTCGGCCTGATCTCGCCGGCACCGCATCACGACATTTACTCGATCGAGGACCTGGCACAGCTCATTCACGATCTGAAGAACGCGAATTCGCAGGCGTCGATCAGCGTGAAATTAGTGTCCGAGGTCGGTGTCGGCACAGTGGCAGCCGGCGTGGCCAAGGCGAAGGCCGATCACGTCACGATCGCGGGTCACGACGGAGGCACCGGTGCATCGCCGGTGTCGTCGATCAAGCACGCCGGCACGCCGTGGGAAATCGGACTCGCCGAGACGCAGCAGACTTTGGTGCTGAATCGGCTGCGCAGCCGCATCGCAGTGCAGGTCGACGGTCAGATGAAAACGGGCCGCGACGTGGTGATCGGTGCCCTGCTTGGTGCCGACGAGTTCGGCTTTGCCACCGCACCTTTGGTCGTGCAGGGCTGCATCATGATGCGCAAGTGCCACCTGAACACCTGTCCAGTCGGAGTAGCGACGCAGGATCCGGTGTTGCGAAAAAGATTTAGTGGCCAGCCCGAGCACGTCGTTAACTATTTCTTCTTTGTCGCGGAAGAAGTGCGCGAGATCATGGCGCAGCTCGGCGTGCGTACGTTCGATCAATTGATCGGTCGCGCCGACCGGCTCGACACGCGTCGCGGCATCGAGCATTGGAAGGCACGCGGCCTGGATTTCAGCCGTATTTTCTATTTACCGCAGATGCCGTCGGAGGTGCCACGTCTGTGCGTCGAAGCGCAGGATCACGGTCTGGGCAAGGCGCTGGACCATAAGCTGATCGAGCAATGCAGGCCGGCGCTTGAGCGTGGCGAGCGGGTCAGCTTTATCACTCCGATTCGCAACGTCAACCGCGCAGTCGGCACGATGCTGTCGAGCCAGGTGGCGCGTCGCTATGGGCATGCCGGGCTACCCGATGACACGATTCACATTCAATTCACCGGCACTGCGGGGCAAAGCTTCGGTGCGTTTCTGGCCGCGGGGATCACGCTTGATCTGGTCGGAGATGCCAACGATTACACCGGCAAGGGGCTGTCGGGCGGCAGATTGATCGTGCGGTGCCCGAACGATTTTCGCGGTGCAGGCACTGAGAACATCATCGTCGGCAACACGGTGCTCTATGGCGCGATTGCAGGCGAAGCGTTTTTCAACGGCGTGGCCGGTGAGCGCTTCGCGGTGCGCAACTCGGGTGCGACGGCGGTCGTCGAGGGCACCGGCGATCACGGTTGCGAATACATGACAAAGGGCACCGTGGTCGTCCTGGGTGCGACCGGTCGAAATTTCGCTGCCGGCATGTCGGGCGGCATCGCCTACGTATTCGACGAGTTCGGAGACTTTGCAAGCAAATGCAATCAGTCGATGTGCGAGCTCGAGGCGGTGCTGCCGACGGCGGAGCAAGAGGAGAGCATGGACGAAGCCATCTGGCACCTGGGAGAGACCGACGAGTTCCTGGTCCGCGGCCTGATCGAAAGCCACTTCCGGGCCACTGGCAGCTTGCGTGCGCGAATGTTGCTCGACGACTGGCTAACGATGCGCACGCGATTCGTCAAAGTGTTTCCGCAGGAATATCGCCGCGCATTAAAACAGATGACGGCCGCAGCGGCGCCGGCCGGCGCTCAGAAGGTCGCGGCGTAGCGCGTGCCGCCGATCGCCGAGGGTCAGAGTGCGCGAGCAGCCGCGGTGGCCACGAACGCCACGCGAGTGGCTGCCCGGATTACTGGCCAGCATGCCAGTGGCGTTCTTGCTGTTGAGCACTCATGGCGCAGAGACCTCATCGAAAGCGTTGTTGGCGAGCGTTGTGATTGTGCTATCAGTTCCGTGGGTCGTCCCGGCGACGATGCTGTTAGCGGTGCTATCGGCTCCTGTCTATATGTGGCTGCACACTCAGGGTCCGGTGCCTGCCGTGCTGGATTGGTTAGGAGGCGTTGTGCTGATCGCAGCCGTTGCGGGCTGCCACATCAACGCCGCGTTGCTGCTCGCATGGCTGCGCACGCGGAAATTAGGGGCAGACGAGATAGGGCTGCGCGATTTTCTGTTTCGTCACGGACAACATAAGTAGAAGATGGGCAAGATCACAGGGTTTCTTGAGTATCAGCGGCTTGAAGAAGCCGCTGAGGCGCCGCGTAGTCGCACCAAACACTGGCGCGAATTCATCGTCCACCTGACCGACGCTGCAGCCGGCGTACAAGCGGCGCGTTGCATGGACTGCGGTATTCCCTTTTGCAATCAGGGCTGCCCGGTCAACAACATCATCCCGGACTTCAACGACCTGGTGTATCGGCAGGATTGGAAAACCGCGCTCGATGTTTTGCACAGTACAAACAACTTTCCCGAGTTCACTGGCAGGATCTGCCCCGCACCGTGCGAGGCCGCGTGTACGTTGAACATTCACGACGCGCCGGTTGGCATCAAGTCGATCGAGCACAAGATCATCGACAAGGGGTGGGAAGAGGGCTGGGTTGTGCCGCAGCCGCCAGCCGTTAGCACCGGAAAGAAAGTAGCCATTGTCGGCAGCGGTGCGGCCGGATTGGCGGCGGCACAGCAGCTGGCGCGAGTGGGTCATGACGTCACAGTGTTCGAGAAAAACGACCGCATTGGCGGGCTGCTTCGCTACGGCATACCTGACTTCAAGATGGAAAAGTCGCATATCGATCGGCGTGTCGAGCAGATGCGGGCTGAGGGTGTGACGTTTCGATCCAGCGTGCTGGTCGGCGAGCTCGGCGGCGCACCGATCACGAACTGGGCCAGTGACGTGGTGGAACCGAAGCAGTTGGTAACCGATTTCGATGCGGTGATTTTGGCTGGCGGCGCTGAGCAGCCGCGTGATCTGCCGGTCCCGGGTCGTCAACTGAACGGTGTGCACTTTGCGATGGATTTTTTGCCCGTGCAGAACAAGGTTGTCGCGGGAGACCAGGTGCACGATCAAATCGTGGCCACCGGCAAGCATGTGATCGTGATCGGCGGTGGCGATACCGGCTCAGATTGCGTCGGTACCAGCAACCGCCACGGCGCGAAGAGCGTTACGCAGTGGGAGCTGCTGCCGCAGCCGCCGGAAAGCGAGAACAAGCCGCTAACGTGGCCCTATTGGCCGCTGAAGCTGCGGACTTCAAGCTCTCATGAAGAGGGCGTACAGCGTGATTGGGCCATTGCGACCAAGGCATTCAAGGGGGATGCGGCTGGGAACGTAACCGCCCTGATAGCCGTTCGGGTGCAATGGCAGACGGACCCGATTACCGGACAGTCGAAAATGGTTGAAGTCGCGGGGTCCGACTTCGAGGTTCCTGCGGACTTGGTGTTGCTGGCCATGGGCTTTGTGGCACCGGTTGCTTCGGTGCTCGATGGTTTTGGCGTCGCCCAGGATTCGCGCGGGAACGCCCGCGCCACTGTGGACGGAACAGGCGGCTACCAGACCAGTGTCGACAAGGTGTTCGCTGCAGGGGACATGCGGCGCGGCCAATCATTGGTTGTGTGGGCGATCAGGGAAGGTCGCCAATGCGCGCGTGCGGTCGACGAATATCTGATGGGCAGCAGTGTCCTTCCGCGCTGAACCGAAGCCAGCCTAAGCCGACGAAGCGTCTCGCCGTCTTTTTTGGCGTCGGCGTTCTATTTGCCTTTGTGCTGGCCGCGTTTTTAGGTTAACGCGAACGCGCTGAAACACGGTATTCGCCGTGCGACAATGCGCCCCCGACCGCCGGCGCGCGCGCAGCCGCCGCGCTCAGCTGCATACGGGGCTCGGCGAACAATTAGAAGATGAAAAACGACGCGCTCGTTCAAATCGATCATGTGACGTTCGGTTATGACCGCCGTCGCATCGTGCTGCACGACATGACGATGTCGTTCCCGCGCGGCAAGGTCATCGCGATCATGGGCGGCTCGGGTTGCGGCAAGACGACGCTGCTGCGATTGATTGGCGGCATGCTGACGCCTTCAAAGGGCCGCATCATGTTCGATGGCGAGCACGTCAATCCGCGCGATCGCGAGGCGCTGTTCAGGTTGCGGCGGCGCATTGGATTGCTATTTCAGTTCGGCGCGCTGTTTACCGATCTGACCGTGTTCGACAACGTTGCTTTTCCGCTGCGCGAGCACACCGAGTTGCCGTCTTGCGATGTTGCGCGACCTGGTGTTGATGAAGCTGAATGCGGTCGGACTACGTGGCGCGGCCCAGCTGAAGCCGGCCGACCTGTCCGGCGGCATGGGACGCCGCGTCGCACTAGCTAGAGCCATTGCGCTTGACCCCGAGCTGATGATGTATGACGAGCCCTTCGCCGGACTCGATCCGATTTCGCTTGGTGTGGCGGCGAATCTGATTCGCGAGCTTAACGACGCGACGGGGGCGACTTCGCTTGTGGTTTCGCACGATGTCAGGGAATGTTTCAAGATCAGCGATTACGTCTATGTCATGTCGGCGGGACGCATCGTCGGTCACGGAACGGCTGCCGAGGTCGAAGCCTCCGACCACGAGGAAGTGCGGCAATTCATTCGTGGTGAGCCCGATGGTCCGGTCAAGTTTCACTACCCTGCGAAGCCGTTCGCGCAGGATCTGGGCCTGCCCGTATGAGGCTGAGCAATGCTCTGCCACGGCTCGGCGTACGGGCACTTGACGTACTACGCGGGCTGGGTCACGCCACATTCTTCGTTATTGACTTGTTGCGTAATTCGCTGTCGGCGGTCTCGCGGCCCGTTTTTGACGATCGCGCAAATCCATGCGATCGGTAATCGATCGCTGGTAATTATTCTGGCTTCAGGGCTGGCGGTCGGCTTAGTCCTCGCCCTGCAGGGTTATTACACGCTCAGCCGCTACGGCGCGACGGCATCGCTGGGGTTGGTAGTCGCGCTCTCGCTTGTGCGCGAGCTCGGACCGGTGGTCACGGCCCTATTGTTCGCCGGCCGCGCGGGAACATCGCTGACCGCCGAAATCGGTCTGATGAAAGCCGGCGAGCAGCTTGCCGCGATGGAAATGATGGCCGTTGACCCGAAAGCGCGCGTGCTCGCACCGCGTCTGCTAGCTGGATTGGTGTCGATGCCGCTACTCGCGGCAATGTTTTCTGCCATTGGCATACTCGGTGGTTATGTAGTGGGCGTCTTGATGATCGGTATCGATTCGGGCGCCTTTTGGTCACAGATGCAAAATGGAGTCGACGCAATCGACGACGTAGGCAACGGCATCGTCAAGAGTTTTGTGTTCGGTATCGCATGCACTGTCACGGCGTTGTATCAGGGGTTTGAGGCGACCCCGACGCCCGAGGGTGTGTCGGAAGCCACCACGCGCACGGTCGTTATTTCTTCGCTGTTGGTGCTCGGGCTCGACTTTGTGCTTACGGCGCTGATGTTCAGCTCGCCGAGCTAGCTATTCGATTGGAGACGTTCGATGGGACGTAAAGGGGTTGAAACGCTGGTCGGGCTCTTTGTTCTGCTCGGCATCCTGGCGATCTTGTTTTTGGCGCTCAGAGCCGCCAACCTAGGCAACTTCGTAGTAGGTGAAACCTATTCGGTAACGGCGCGCTTCGATAACATCGGCGGGCTGAAGGTAAGGGCGCCGGTCAAGAGCGCGGGTGTGACGGTCGGCCGCGTCAAGGCAATCGCGCTCGACACCAATACCTATCAGGGCAGAGTCACGATGGAACTCGAGCAGGGGATGATGTTCCCCAGCGACACATCGGCGAAGATCCTGACGTCGGGCCTGCTCGGTGATCAGTTCATCGGTCTGGTGCCCGGCGGATCGGACAAGAATTTGGAGCCTGGCAGTGAGATCAAACTCACTCAATCAGCGGTGCTGCTTGAAAATCTGATCGGCCAGTTCTTGTATAACAAGGCGGCAGATCCTCCCGATTTACCGCCTGCGAAGCCTGCGAAGTGACGGGTCTGCCGCTTGCCTGTGTTCACTGACGAAACCTAACGATGGAGCACCCGTTGACCTGCCTGTTACAGCGCACCGCTGCTCCGCTCGTCGTTGTCTTGGCCACGGTGCTGTCGGGTTGCGCCACGGTGCCGGCGGACGCGGGTAATGATCCTCGGGACCCCATCGAATCGTTTAACCGCCAGGTGTTCGAGTTCAACGAAGTTGTCGATCGCGCCGTGTTAAAGCCGGTGGCCCAGGCGTATGAGTTTGTGTTGCCCGAACCGGTTAGGGATTGCGTCAGCAACATCTTCAGTAATTTCCGCGAACCGTCCAACGCGATTAACAATCTGTTGCAGGGCAAGCCTGTCGACGCCGCCTCGGACACGTGCCGCTTCGTTGTCAACAGCACTATCGGATTGCTAGGGTGCTTCGACCCTGCACGCCAGATGGGACTTGAAAAGCACAATGAAGATTTTGGACAGACGCTGGGTCGCTGGGGCATCGGCTCCGGCCCATATCTGATCGTGCCGATACTCGGTCCCAGTACCGTGCGCGACGCGATCGGTATATACGGCGCTGAACCGTATCTTGACATCAACTTTTATATCGACAACGTGCGCGTTCGAAACGCGATCCTTGCCACGCGCGTCATCAATTTGCGTTCGGAGCTGTTGCAGACCGATGATTTGATCTCGGGCGCGGCGCTCGACAAGTATCGCTTTATCCGCGACGGCTATTTGCAGCGCCGGCGCAGCCTGGTGTACGACGGCAACCCGCCGCCAGCGGCCGAGGATGTTCCGTCCCAACCTGCCTCCGGCAGTCCACCGTCTGCCGACCCAAACGTTAAGAAGGAGCTGGTACCGCCGCAGTCAGAGCCTGCGCCGGCAAGCAAGTAGGCCTGAACAAAGGTTGATAGTGCGGGTCCTACAGTCACCCTTTCTCTTTCCATTTCCACGAGACGAATCACGATGCGATTTCTAAAATCCCTGTTGGTTTCACTGAGTGCCTTGACATTACTCATTTCGGCGGTGCAGGCGCAGACGCCGCGCGACCACGCCTGATGCGTTGGTGCGTGACCTGTCGAATGAGGTGTTGAACGCCATTAAAGCCGATAAGGCGCTTAAATCCGGAGATACCAACCGAGTGCAAAAACTGGTCGATGAGAAAGTTCTGCCGTACACAGACTTTCAAAAGATGACGCAGTTGTCGGTAGGTCCGGGCTGGCGCAACGCGACGCCGGAGCAACGTGCTGCATTGACGCGCGAATTCCGTACTCTGCTGGTGCGTACCTACAGCGGCGCGCTGTCGCAGGTCAGCGATCACAAGGTTGAGCTGCGGCCGTTCCGCGCGCAACCGACCGATACCGACGTTATCGTGCGCACGCAAGTCGTGGCGTCGCGCGGTGATCCAATCCAACTCGACTATCGGCTCGAAAAGACCGACGGCGGCTGGAAGATCTACGACATCAACATTCTGGGTGTCTGGCTGGTCGAAAACTACAAGTCGCAATTCAGCTCGCAGGTCAATTCGAGCGGAGTCGACGGCTTGATCAAGACGCTGACCGAACGCAATAGCCAACTGGCACAGAAAAAAGCGTAGAGCGCGCGATGCGCATTGAGGCCGACGACATGAGCCTGGCGAACGCTGCCCAGCTCGCCGAGCTCGGCATCGCGGCGATTCAGGCCGGCGATGCTACGTTCGATCTATCTGCCGTGCGGACGTGCGACTCGTCCGCGCTGGCCGTTTTGCTCACGTGGCAACGCACCGCACATGCCTCCGGTCGCTCGCTACAAGTTTCCGGGGTTCCGGACGATATGTTGAGCCTGGCGACCGTCTACGGCGTCGATCGCATCTTGCCGATCTCGGGTGCCGCACGCCCCGCGCCGATCAACGATCACTGATTCCCGATCACCGCATCCGGTGGCTGCCATTCAGGTTTCCGCCGTTACCAAGCGCTACGGCTCGACTCTCGCGCTCGACCATATCGATTTGCAGATCGAGCGCGGAGAGTTCTTCGGCCTGCTCGGGCCCAATGGCGCCGGCAAGACCACGCTGATTTCTATCATTGCGGGGCTTGTTCGCGCGAGCAGCGGGCACGTGGCTGTGATGGGCCATGACGTGGTCGATGACTATCGTGCGGCGCGCCTGGCGCTGGGCGTCGTCCCACAGGAGCTCGCGTTCGATCCGTTTTTCACCGTGCGCGAAACGCTGACGTTCCAGTCGGGCTACTTCGGGTTGGCCAACAACGACGCATGGATCGATGAAGTGCTCGCCAATTTGGGCCTGGCATCGCGCGCCAACTCCAACATGCGAGCGCTCTCTGGTGGAATGAAGCGGCGCGTGTTGGTGGCGCAGGCGCTGGTACACAAGCCGCCGGTGATCGTGCTCGACGAGCCGACCGCTGGCGTCGATGTCGAGCTGCGGCAGACCCTCTGGTCGTTCATTCGTCGGTTGAATCAGGAAGGCCACACGATCGTGCTGACAACGCACTATCTGGAGGAGGCGCAGGCGCTCTGTCAGAGGATCGCGATGCTCAGGTCCGGCACCGTAATCGCGCTTGATACGACACGTGCATTGCTGTCGCACATTGAAGGCGTGCAAATGACGTTACGCGTGCGCGGGACCGTGCCGCCCTCAGTGCTGGCGCATCGAATCGACGAGCGTGACGGCGCTCTCGTGCTGCGGCTTAGTGCTCCCAGTGACGTCGGCCGCGTTCTGGCCGAGTGTCAAGCGGCGGGCTGCGAGATCGAAGATCTGGAAGTTGGGCGCGCCGACCTCGAGGACGTGTTCCTGCAGTTGATGGCGGAGCGCGCCGAATCCGAACGTATCCCTGCGTTGGCTACTGCATGACCCTTCCGCACAGCCGCTCACAGGAGGGGGCGCTCCCGGGTGGCGCGACGGCGCGTAGCGACCAGGATCCATCCAAACGCTCATCAGCCCTCGGTTTCGTTTCGCACATTGCTGATGAAGGAGATGCTGCGCTTCTGGAAGGTCAGTTTCCAGACGATCGCAGCGCCGGTGCTTACCGCCGTGCTTTATCTGCTGGTGTTCGGCCACGTCCTTGAGGAGCACGTACAAGCCCTGCCTGGAGTCAGCTACACGTCATTTTTGATTCCGGGATTGGTGATGATGTCGGTGTTGCAAAATGCCTTCGCCAATTCGTCGTCGAGCTTGATTCAATCGAAGATCATGGGCAGTTTGATCTTTGTGCTGCTACCGCCGCTTTCGCACTGGCAGCTGTTCGGCGCGTATGTGACGGCCTCAGTGGTGCGCGGCGCAATAGTGGGCTTGGGTGTGTTCGTTGTTACGTTCTGGTTTGCGCCGCCACAATTTGCGGCGCCGCTATGGATCATTGCCTTCGGGCTGCTCGGAGCCGCGATGCTTGGAACCCTGGGATTGATCGCCGGCATTTGGGCCGACAAATTCGATCAGCTAGCCGGGTTTCAGAACTTCATCGTGATGCCGGCCACGTTCTTGTCGGGTGTTTTCTACTCGGTGCAGGGCTTGCCTCCGTTTTGGCGGACTGTCTCGCACTTCAATCCGTTTTTCTACATGATCGACGGCTTTCGCTACGGCTTTTTCGCCCAGTCCGATATCAACCCCTGGTTGAGCCTGGCTGTACTCACGCTCGCGTTCGTTATCGTTGCGGGCATTGCGATCAACCTGTTGGCCCGCGGCTTCAAATTAAGAAACTAGATGGAACCGACACCCGGCGATATAGAGCGCTACATAGCGGATGGCCTGGCATGCGAAGTGGTCAAGGTATCCGGTGATGGCCGGCACTTTGAGGCGCTGATCGTCAGCCCGGCTTTCGAGGGCTTGTCGCGTATCGCGCGCCACCAGCATGTCTACCGGGCACTCGGCGACCGCATGCGGCAGGAGATTCACGCGCTGTCGATGCGAACCTTGACGCCGGACGAGTATCGACGCGCAGAGCCGTGATTTCACGTTGTCTTCATTCGAACTTCGTGCCCGGTTCGCCTGCGCGCGCGAGTCTTGTAGTTGATTGCCCGCGTCGTGCGGGTACGCCTGCAAGGAGCTTCCAATGCCTGACTCGCTTCCTGTCCACCCCTTAACTACCCGGTTTACCCGTGCCGTACAGTTCCGCTCCTCATTAAATCGGCCGCTCGCTATCGAATCGGCCGGCTTTGTTGGCGCGATGGACAAACTAAAAATTCGTGGCGGTGCACGTCTGGCGGGCGAGATTACGGTTTCGGGTGCCAAAAATGCGGCGTTGCCGATCCTGGCTGCTTCGCTGTTGACCGCTGACGAGCTGATTGTCGACAACGTGCCGCAACTGCAGGACGTGACCACGATGCTGAAGCTGCTTCGGCAAATGGGTGTTGCCGCCGAGCGTGACAGTGCGACTGTGCGGCTGAAAGCACATGATCTTTCGAGTGCCGAAGCACCCTACGAGCTCGTGAAAACGATGCGCGCGTCAATCCTGGTGCTGGGGCCACTGGTTGCGCGCGCTGGTAGCGCACGCGTGTCGCTGCCAGGAGGTTGCGCGATCGGTGCGCGCCCGGTCGATCAGCACATCAAGGGGCTCGAAGCGCTCGGCGCGACGATCCGTATCGAGAATGGATATGTCGTTGCGGAAGCGAAGCGATTGCGAGGCGCGCGCATCATGACCGACATGGTGACGGTGACGGGCACTGAAAACCTGATGATGGCCGCGACGTTGGCGCAGGGTGAAACGATTCTCGAAAACGCTGCGCGCGAACCTGAGGTTGTCGATCTTGCAGCCGCGCTGAATGCGATGGGCGCACGCGTTCGAGGCGCTGGCACCGATCGCATTGCAATCGAGGGCGTCGAGCGCTTGCACGGGGCACGTCACAGCGTGATGCCCGATCGCATCGAAACCGGGACCTTCCTCAGCGCCGTGGTCGCCGCTGGGGGCCACGCAGCGTTACACGGTGCCGCCGCGGAAACACTGGCCGCGGTGCTGGACAAACTGCGCGAAATGGGGGCGCGGATCGACACGCAAAACGGCACGCTGCGCATCCGTATGGATTCTCGGCCGCGCGCTGTGAGCCTGCGCACTGCGCCATACCCATATTTTCCGACTGATATGCAGGCGCAGTTTATGGCGCTGAATTGTGTGGCCGATGGTGTTGGAACAATCACCGAGACGATTTTCGAAAATCGTTTCATGCATGTTTCCGAGCTGCAGCGTCTCGGCGCGAACATCGCGATCGACGGCAACACGGCCACCGTCCATGGCGTTGACAAGCTTGCCGGTGCGCAGGTGATGGCGACCGATTTGCGGGCGTCCGCCAGCCTGGTCGTGGCCGCCCTCGCCGCCGAGGGCGAAACGACGGTCAATCGCATTTACCATCTGGACCGCGGCTATGAGCACATGGAGCGCAAGCTTGCCGCGCTGGGTGCCGATGTAGTTCGGGAGAAATAGGGAACGCGTTGATTACGCTCGCACTTTCGAAGGGAAGAATTTTCGACGAGGCGCAACCGCTGCTGGCCGCCGCCGGTATCGCGCCAATCGAGGATGCGGAGGCTTCACGCAAGCTGATCATCGGCACCACCGATCCGAAAGTGCGAATCGTTGTCGTACGCGCCTCCGATGTGCCGACCTATGTCCAATACGGCGCGGCCGAACTGGGCGTCGCCGGCAAGGATGTGCTGCTGGAACACGGCGCGCATTGGGGCGATCGCGGCCTGTATCAGCCGGTAGATCTCGGCATCGCACGGTGTCGGCTGTGTGTTGCGGTACCGGTCGGCTTCGATTATGCAAGTGCCGTGCGGCGCGGTGCCCGTCTGCGTGTTGCCACCAAGTACGTGCAAACCGCACGTGAGCACTTTGCGGCAAAGGGCGTGCACGTTGATCTGATCAAGCTGTACGGCTCAATGGAGCTTGCGCCCCTGGCAGGGTTGGCCGATGTGATTGTGGATTTGGTGTCGTCGGGCAGCACCTTGAAAGCGAACAAACTGGTCGAGGTAGAAGAGGTCGCGCCCATCTCGGCACGGCTGATCGTCAACCAGTCGGCGCTAAAAGTACGACGCGAAGAGTTGATGCCGTTGATCGCACGGATCGAAGACGCCGCCGCGCTCGTGTCGCAATGAACGTACGTCGGCTCGACGCCAGCGACCCAAAGTTCGATACGCAGTTTGCGGCTCTCGTCGCGACCGATACGGCGATCGACAGGGAAGTCGAGCGGATCGCCGGCGAGATCGTCGACGATGTCAAGCGCCGCGGCGATCCTGCGCTGCTCGAATATACGAATCGATTTGACCGCATCAACGCGGCTACTGTTGCCGAGCTTGAGATCCAGCAGCCTGAGATGCGCGAAGCGCTGGCTTCACTCGGCGCGTGTGCAGCGCGGGGCGCTCGAGACCGCTGCCGGCCGAATACGCTCGTTTCACGAGCGACAACTGGCGACTTCCTGGAGTTACACCGAAGCTGATGGGACCGAGCTCGGCCAGCGCCTCGGAGCGCTGCAAAGTGTCGGCCTTTACGTGCCGGGAGGGCTTGCCGCTTATCCGTCGTCGGTACTGATGAACGCATTGCCCGCGCAAGTGGCCGGGGTCGAAAGCATTGTGATGGTGGTGCCGGCACCGAGCGGCGTGCGTAACGCGCTGGTATTGGCGGCGGCGTCGTTGGCCGGCGTCACTCGCGTGTTCACGATCGGCGGCGCGCAGGCGGTGGCAGCGCTCGCCTATGGCACGCAGACGGTTGCGGCGGTCGATAAGATCGTCGGCCCCGGCAACGCCTATGTTGCCGCTGCCAAGCGGCGTGTGTTCGGTACCGTCGGGATCGACCTGATCGCAGGGCCGAGCGAAATTGTCGTGATCTGCGATGGCAGGACCGATCCTGACTGGATTGCAATGGATCTGTTTTCACAGGCCGAACACGACGAGACCGCGCAGGCGATATTGCTGACCGATGATTTGGCGTTCATCGAGCGTGTTCAGGCGTCGATCGATCAACTTGTTGCCGACAATGCCGCGCCGAGTGATCATCGAACGGTCGCTGGCCAACAGGGGAGCGTTGATTCTGACGCGCGATCTGCAGCAAGCGTGTGAAATCGCCAATCGCATCGCGCCCGAGCATCTGGAAATTTCAACCGATGATCCGGAGCGCTGGGCGGAAAAGATCCGGCACGCCGGTGCGATGTTTCTGGGCCGCTACACAAGCGAGGCGATCGGAGACTATTGCGCGGGTCCGAATCACGTGCTTCCCACCGCGCGCTCCGCGCGTTTTTCGTCGGCGCTTGGCGTCTACGATTTTCAAAAGCGCACCAGCGTCGTCCGTGTTTCGGCAGCCGGCGCGCAAACGCTGGGTCAAGTCGCTGCCACGTTAGCGCGCGGCGAGCGATTGCCTGCGCACGCAGCCAGTGCAGAATTTCGCATGGCCTCAGCGCGATGAACCCGCTCGACCGTCTTGGCCCGCGCCCGAACCTCGCCGTGATTCGAGAAGATATACGCGCGATCAACGCCTATCCCGTGCCCAGTGCCGTCGGGTTCGTAAAACTCGACGCTATGGAAAACCCGTTTTCGCTACCGGAAGGGTTGCAGCAGCAGCTGGGTGAGCGCCTTGGAAAACAGGCGCTGAACCGGTATCCGATGTCGGACCCGCGAGGATTCAAGGAGCGGCTCGGCAAAATGGTCGGCCTGCCGCCTGGTATGCAGCTGATGCTCGGCAACGGCTCGGACGAGCTGATCCACCTGATCATCCTGGCGTGCGCCAAGCCAGGTACGACAGTGCTTGCGCCGGCTCCGAGCTTTGTGATGTACGAGATGTCTGCGCGCTTCGATCATTGTACCTATGTGGGCGTGCCGCTGAAGGAAAACTTCGCGCTTGACGCGGAGGGAATGCTCAAAGCCATCGCTGAGCACAATCCCGCCGTCGTTTTTATCGCCTATCCGAACAATCCCACCGGCAATCTGTTCGACCGCGGCGCGATCGAGGCCATCTTGCGCGCTGCGCCGGGCATCGTCGTGATCGACGAAGCGTATTTGGCGTTTGCGCAAGATACGTGGATGCCGCTGCTGAAGCGGACGACGAACCTGCTGGTAATGCGCACGCTATCGAAGCTGGGGCTGGCCGGCATACGCCTCGGCTATCTGGCGGGCGATGTCGACTGGATCGAGCAATTCGAGAAGCTGCGTCCACCTTACAACGTAAACGTGTTAACGCTCGCCGCCGCTGATTTGATGCTCGAAAACATGTCGATTTTGGATGCGCAAGCCGGTGTGCTGCGCCAGGAACGCGCCAAGCTACTCAGCCAGCTACAGGCGACACCGGGTGTGCGCGCGTTCGATTCGGCGGCAAACTTCATTCTGTTTCGCGTGGCGAACGCCGACGCCGTATTTGCCGGGTTAAAGCAGCGTGGCGTGCTGATCAAGAATGTGGCTTCGACTCATCCGCTACTCGCGGGCTGCCTGCGCGTTACAGTAGGCACTGTCGGAGAAAACGAGACGTTCATGAAGGCGTTGCGAGCTTCACTTAGCGTTGAGAGATGACCTGGGGTTCGAAAACTGAGAACCATGCCCATTGACTCGCGCCGCGCTGAGGTCGAGCGCAACACCAAGGAAACGCAGATTCGCGTGGCTGTGGATCTCGACGGAAGCGGCACGACCAAGCTCGCCACCGGCATCGGCTTTTTCGATCACATGTTGGAGCAGATTGCGCGGCACGGTGCCATTGATCTGACGATTGAGGCGCGTGGCGATCTTCACATCGATGGCCATCACACCGTTGAGGACGTTGGCATTGCATTGGGGCAGGCGCTGACGAAGGCGCTGGGCGACAAATCCGGCATACGCCGCTATGGGCACGCCTATGTGCCGCTCGATGAAGCGCTATCGCGCGTTGTCATCGATCTTTCCGGCCGACCCGGCCTCGAATGGCACGTGCCGTTTACGCGGGCGATGATCGGCGGGTTTGATGTCGATCTGGCGCACGAGTTTTTCCAAGGCTTCAGCAACCACGCGCTGGCGACGGTGCATATCGACAATCTGCGTGGCGACAACTCGCATCATCAGTGCGAGACGGTTTTCAAGGCGTTTGCGCGCGCGTTGCGGATGGCGGTGGAGCGGGATCCACGTGCGGTGGGAGTTCCTTCGACCAAGGGGTCGCTCTGATCGCTGTTGTCGATTACGGGATGGGCAACCTACGCTCCGTCGCGAAGGCGATCGAGCACGTCACGCCGCAGGAGCGCGTAGAGGTGACGTCGGACCCCGCAGTCGTACACGCCGCTGCGCGAGTTGTGTTTCCAGGTCAGGGCGCGATGCCTGATTGCATGCGGTATCTGCGCGAATCGGGGCTGGAGCAAGCGGTTCGCGACGCGGCGACGAGCAAGCCGTTGCTCGCCGTGTGTATCGGCGAGCAGATGTTGTTCGAGCGCAGCGAAGAAGGCGATACGCCTGGACTGGGTCTGTTTGGCGGCGATGTGGTCCGGTTTCGCCGCGACATGCGAGGTGCGAATGGATCGGAAGGGCGGCTCAAGGTGCCGCACATGGGATGGAACCGCGTTCGGCAGAGCAAACCGCATGCGCTGTGGGACGGGATCGACGACGAAAGTTGGTTCTATTTCGTGCACAGCTACTACGTCAATCCCCGTGAAAGGGACCTGATTACAGGGGAAACTACATACGGCGGCATCTTTACCTGCGCCGTTGCGAGAGATAATATTTTTGCCACCCAGTTTCATCCGGAAAAAAGCGCCGCGGCCGGCCTACGCATCTACGAAAACTTCACGCGCTGGAACCCTTGAGCACTGCCTCAAGGTAGCTTCCGCGCAGCCCCCATGCTGCTTATCCCGGCCATTGATCTGAAAGACGGACGCTGCGTGCGCTTGCGCCAAGGCAACATGGATGCCAACGTCAGTGTGTTCTCCGAAGATCCGGTGGCGATGGCTCGCCACTGGCGCGATCAGGGCGCGCGGCGTCTGCATATCGTCGATTTGAATGGTGCGCGTTCGGGCCGGCCGGTCAACGAAGCCGTAATCAAGAAAATCGTGAAAGCGGTCGGTGAGGAGCTGCCGGTGCAGCTGGGCGGCGGCTTGCGTGATCTCGACATCGTCGAGCGCTACATCGACGACGGCGTCAGCTTTGTAGTGATCGGTACCGCCGCGGTAAAGAACCCCGGATTCCTGCACGACGCGTGCAGTGCGTTCGGTGGTCACGTGATCGTCGCCCTAGACGCTAAGGGCGGCAAAGTCGCGACCGACGGCTGGAGCAAGATGACCGGCCACGACGTGACCGACCTGGCGGTGAAGTTCGAGGACTACGGCCTCGAGGCAATTATTTACACCGATATTGGACGCGACGGCATGATGACCGGCGTCAACATTGAAGCGACCGTCGAACTTGCGCGGCACGTGAAAATCCCGGTGATCGCCAGTGGCGGCGTTGCCAGTCTCACCGACATCGAGCAGTTGTGCGCGATGGAGGACGAGGGCGTCGAAGGCGTAGTGCTCGGCCGCTCGCTGTATGAAGGTGCGATCGACTTCAAGGTCGCCCAGGAACGCGCAGACGCCTTGACCGCCTGAAGCAAACCACTGCGCGCCCGACCTTGCGTCTGCGACGCTACTAACGCCATGTTGGCTAAACGGATCATTCCCTGCCTCGACGTCAACGCGGGACGCGTGGTCAAAGGCGTCAACTTCGTCAGCCTGCGCGATGCCGGCGATCCGGTCGAAATTGCGCACCGCTACGACGCGGAGGGCGCCGATGAGCTGACGTTTCTCGATATCACGGCCAGCTCGGATCAGCGCGACATCATCATCGAAGTGATCGAAGCGGTCGCCAACCAGGTTTTCATTCCGCTGACCGTCGGTGGTGGTGTGCGCAAGGTTGACGATGTGCGGCGGCTGTTGCTCGCAGGCGCCGACAAGGTCTCGATCAACACCGCGGCGGTACAGAATCCTCGACTCGTCGCCGACGCCAGTGCGCGCTTTGGCTCGCAGTGCATCGTGGTTGCTATTGACGCCCGGCGCAAATCGGACGCGTCAGGCTGGGAGGTCTACACGCACGGCGGACGCACGCCCACCGAGCTTGACGCCATTGAGTGGGCCCGCCAGGTGGTAGAGCTTGGGGCCGGTGAAATTCTTTTGACCAGTATGGATCGTGACGGAACCAAGCGCGGCTTCGATCTTGAGCTAACGCGTGCAGTCGCCGATGCTGTTTCGGTGCCGGTGATCGCATCGGGCGGCGTGGGTACCTTGCAGCATCTGGCAGACGGTGTGCTGACTGGGCGTGCCGATGCGGTGCTGGCGGCGTCGATTTTTCACTACGGAGAATTCACGGTGCTGCAGGCCAAGCAGCACATGGCTCGGTGTGGCATTCCGATGAGGCTATTCAGTGAGACCGCCGAAATGCGTCCCCGCTCATGCGCGCCTCATCGCGCCGAGCGTCGTTGCGAATGCTCGCCATAGTCCCCACTATGCTGCGCTTTGCGCCTAGCCAGGCGCGCCGCTGCACGGCTGCTCGGACGCGATTTGACGGTCTCACCGAACTCATGACCTGGCTCGATGAAGTCAGTTCGACGCCGATGGATTGGTGACCGTCGTGGCGCAAGACGCCGCGAGCGCACGGGTGCTGATGGTCGCGTCGGCAAATCGCGAAGCGCTGATTGAAACGGCGGCGTCCGGCGGTGCGGTCTACTGGTCGCGCTCGCGCAAGCGGTTATGGCGCAAAGGTGAAGAGTCGGGGCATCGCCAGAAAGTCGTCGAGATTCGCCTTGATTGCGACGGCGACGTCGTGTTGTACGCTGTTGAGCAGACGGGCGGCATCGCCTGCCACACGGGTCGAGAAAGCTGTTTTTTCCGCCGGCTTGACGGCGAACAGTGGCGAGTGGTCGATCCGGTGCTGAAGGATCCAGAACTGATGTATCGAAAATGAGCGATTCGGTGCTTAAGCAGCTCGCCGATGTGATCGACTCTCGCAAGGGCGGCGATGCGGCCGAGTCGTACGTTGCACGGCTGTTCGCGCTCGGTGACGACGCGATTCTGAAAAAGATCGGTGAGGAGGCTACTGAAGCGGTGCTGGCTGCCAAGGACGGCGAGCGCGAGCGCATCGTGTCCGAAATTGCAGACCTATGGTTTCACTGCATGGTCATGCTTTCGCATTACGGCCTGCGCCCAGAAAACGTATTGGACGAGCTGTCACGGCGCGCGGGTACGTCGGGCATTGAGGAACAGGCGCTGCGCAAGGCGCTCGCCAGGGGTCTGTGACCCGTGAGCCAAGCCAATTGCCTGTTCTGCCGGATCGGCCGCGGCGAAATACCGAGCAAGAAGGTTTTCGAAGACGACAGCGTCCTGGCATTTCACGATATCCATCCGGCTGCCCCAGTGCACTTTCTGATAATCCCGAAGTCTCATGTCGATTCACTGCTTACTTCCGGACCGGAACACGAGGCGGCCTTGGGTAAAATGGTTGCTCTTGCGCCGCGCCTGGCGAAGGAACAAGGCTGCGACAATGGCTTTCGGCTCGTGATCAACAATGGTCCGGACGGCGGGCAGGAGGTTAATCACTTGCACATCCACATCCTGGGCGGACCGCGCCCGTGGAAACGTCTGTAGGAGTACGAAATGGGTTCATTTTCGATTTGGCATTGGTTGATCGTTCTGCTGGTGATCATCCTGATTTTCGGCACGGCCAAGCTGAAAAATATCGGCAAGGATATGGGCGGCGCGATCAAGGGGTTTAAGGAAGGCATGAAGGAGGGCACCGATGACGTCACCGGCAAGGTCGACGATCGGCGCCAGGTGCCGGGCCAGACCATCGACGTGCAAGCCAAAGAAAAAGGCCCGGCGTCCAACGTCTAGCCTGCCGACCCCAGTCTTCCACGTTTGTCGAGCGCTGAACACACGGCGCTCGACGTCAACCTCTCTGATGTTTGATTTCAGTTTCGGTGAGCTTGCCGTCATCGGCACCGTAGCGCTGGTCGTGCTCGGTCCTGAGCGGCTGCCGCGCGTCGCGCGCACGGTGGGTGAGTGGGCTGGCAAGGCACAACGCTATGTGGCGCAGGTCAAATCCGACATCAATCGCGAAGTTGAACTGGCAGATCTAAAGAAGCTGCAGGACGAAGCGCGTGACGTGGCGCGATCGATCGAATCCACCGTGCAGGGAAATATTTCGAGTTTGCAAGCGGGTATCGACTCGACGGTAAAGGGCTTGAACACAGGGTTTGACGATCCCGCCGCGGCGACCAGCTCGCCGCCAACCGACTATTCGTGGGACGGCACCCACCAGCCATTGGTCAATCGGGTTTTTGAACGCCGCTTCAAGCCCGGCCCAACGTATTGTCGAGCTAAGCGAAGAGATTGCCAGGCTGAAACGTCAACTGGCGCTACCTGATACGGGTCCCACGCGGCACAAACGCTCGCCACGTGCGCGCGTTAACAAGCCGCGAATTCGTCGCTAGCAATGTCCGCCGAAACCGAGGAGCAGGCTCCGGAACAAAGTTTTCTATCGCACCTGGTCGAGCTCCGGCAGCGCATCGTCCGTGCCTCGATCGCCATCATCGTCGTCTTTATTCCGATGGCATTCTTCATGCAGCAGATTTTCGACTTCCTGTCGCGGCCGATGTTGGCGGCACTGCCTGTCGGTACCAAGCTACTTGCAACCGGCGTCATCACGCCGTTCATGGTGCCGCTGAAAGTCACATTGTTCGCCGCGTTCCTGGTCGCGCTGCCGTATGTGTTGTGGCAGGTCTGGGCGTTCGTGGCGCCGGGACTCTATCGCCATGAGAAGCGACTGGCCGGCCCACTGATCGCCTCGAGCGTGCTGATGTTTTTTGCCGGCATGGCGTACTGCTATTTCGTTGTCTTCGGTTTCGTGTTCAAGTTCATCGCTGGCTTTGCGCCCGCATCGGTCTCGGTCTCGCCCGACATCGAGGCGTATTTCGGCTTTGTGATGACCCTGTTCATTGCGTTCGGCCTGACCTTCGAAGTGCCGATCGTCGTGGTGCTGCTGGTGCGATTCGGCATCGCGAGCATCGACAAGCTGAAAAAAGCGCGCCCGTATGTAATTGTCGGCGCGTTTATCGTAGCCGCGATTTTCACGCCGCCCGACGTGCTGTCGCAACTGTTGCTGGCGATTCCCTTGTGCCTCTTGTACGAGCTGGGAATCCTGATAGCCCGCTTTGTCGGCGGCCCGAAGGTTGCCGAAGAAACCGTGCCGCCACCGGAAGCGTCGTCGACGTAATGCGCGCGCTTGTTGTATGGGTCGCGCTGTGCCTTGCATTCGCGCTTGCTGGCGGCAGTGCGGCTGCCGGCCAGCGCCAAGTTGTTCCCGATGACGACGTCGATGTCGCGGCTGGCTGGAGCGCGTATCGCGCGAACGATCCAGCGCGCGCACTGATGCACTATCGAAAGGCGGCCGAACGCAACAATCGCGTCGCGCAATTCAACTTGGCGGTGATGCTTCTGGGAGGCGAAGGCGTTGTCGCCGATCCGGTGGCAGGAGTCGGCTGGCTGCGCAAATCGGCGGACCGTGGATTTTCACGCGCGCAGTTCGCATTGGCGTTGCTTTACGAGCGGGGTGAGCACGTCCCCAGATCGCAGGAAGATGCGACCTTATGGTTTCGCAAGGCAGCCGATCAGAATCATCTCGAAGCTCAGGTCGGATTGGCGACGCAATACTTTCTCGGCCGGGGAGCGCCGCGCGACTTCAAGCAGGCAGCGCAGTGGTATGAGCGCGCCGCCGATCAGGGCGATGAAGCTTCTGCTTATATCGTTGCCAGCCTGTATGAGAGAGGCGAAGGGGTCGAGCAGGACTACCCGCGCGCCTTTTACTATTACAGCCTTGCTGCTAGCGGCGGCGAGCCGGCCGCGGTGATGAAGGCGCGCGAGTTGCGCGACAAGCTGCCGCGCTAAGCCGCTCGCAACGCCGGCAGCGCGCTTAGCGAGCGCGTGGCGTCGGGCGCTCGCCCACCGCCACCGGCACGTCAAGTTCTTTTCCGCCGCGCACGATCCTTACCCGCGCGTCCGACCCCGGCGGCAGCTGCGAAATCTGATTCAGCATCGCCTTGCTGTTGAGCACCGGCTGGCCGTTGATGCTCAGCATCACATCGCCGGGCTCGAGACCGCCCTTGGCGGCAGGACTGGCGCGCTGCACGCCCTTCAGGATGACGCCTTCGTCGCGCCCCAGGCGCAGCAATCCCGCCATCTCGGGCGTGATGTCTTCCGGCTCTACGCCGAAAAATCCGCGCTGCACCTTGCCGGTCTTGATCAATTGCTCCATCACCTGCGTCACGAGTGTCGAAGGAATCGCGAAGCCAATTCCGATCGAGCCACCGGTACGCGAAAAAATCGCTGTGTTAATTCCGACCAGATTGCCATTGGAGTCGACCAGCGCCCCGCCCGAATTGCCCTGATTGATCGCGGCGTCCGTTTGAATGAAGTTCTCGAACGTATTGATGCCCAGATTGGTGCGCCCGAGTGCCGAAACGATACCCATCGTCACGGTTTGGCCGACGTCAAACGGATTGCCGATCGCCAGCACGACGTCGCCCACCTGCAACGACTCCGAGCGTCCGAATGTGATCACGGGCAGGTCGCGCGCCTCGATCTTCAGCACCGCGAGGTCACTTTCCGGATCGGCGCCGACCAGCTTGGCCTCGAATTGACGGCCATCGGAGAGCGCTACCGCGATCTCATCAGCAGCCTGCACGACATGATTGTTGGTAAGCACGAAGCCGTCGCGGGTCGCGACCACACCCGAGCCCAGGCTCGCCACCCGATCGCTTCCGCGCGCGTCGCCGAATAAATACCTGTACAGCGGATCGTCGCCTGGGCCCCGCCGGCGCACTTCCTTCGTCGTGTAAACGTTGACGACAGCGGGCGCGGCCAGCTTGACCGCGCTACCGTAGGAGGTCAGCGCGTTGGCGCGTGCATCGGGAACCACAGCCTGCTTGATGCCGAGGCTTTCAGCGGCAGGCAAAGGTGCCGGTGCGTCAAGGCGCCGCGAAAGCCACTCGGGTCGCAGCGTCGAAACGATAAATAACAGCGCCAGTCCGATCGTGGTGGCTTGAGCAAAGAGGAGCCAGAGGCGACGCATCATGAAGTTAGCGCAGGAACCGAAGGAATGCCGGGATCACATTGGCACTAGGTAGGGCAAGCATTATTCCCTTACGCGGCGGCGGCGGGTTGCCGCTGGTCCTGGCGCCGCCGCCGCAGAGACGGCTGTCAGCGCCGCTTTAGTTCATCCCGAATCTCGCGCAGCAGGACGACATCCTCGGGCGTCGCCGGCCC
This sequence comes from uncultured beta proteobacterium, assembly GCA_963791315.1. Taxonomy (GTDB): domain Bacteria; phylum Pseudomonadota; class Gammaproteobacteria; order Burkholderiales; family Burkholderiaceae_F; genus JACCZX01. Next base: position 98,604 of record CAWBRQ010000001.1, on the reverse strand, counting down.
CGCCGCGTCCAGACCCGAGCGCACGCGGTTGGTCGCCTTGATCATCCAGAAGATGACAAATGCCAGGATGATGAAATTCAACAGGATCGTGAGGAAATTGCCCCACGCCAGTACCACCGCAGAAGTCCGTGCCGCGGCGAGCGGTGTTCCAGGCGCAACGCTGCCCGACAACACGACGTATTGATTGGAGAAATCGACCGCACCGCCGGTCATCGCATTGATCGCAGGCATCACCACGTCGTTGACGAGTGAATCGACGATCTTGCCGAACGCGCCGCCGATGATGATACCGACCGCAAGGTCGATAACATTTCCTTTGACCGCGAAGTCGCGAAACTCCTTCAACATTCCCATGGTTCCTCCGGATAGGCTTGGGTTCGTAGTCTAGCGAGGTGCTGGAAATAGCCATAACGGATCAAGTAGAATGCCGCGCTGCTGCGCATGGTGACTTGGGCGCCCTCGACGTGATTCGCGAAGTGATTCGCAAGACGCATCCGTAGTCAGCGTGTCGCGTGCGCCCGCTTCGTCAACTCCTAACTCTCACCCCTTGATCCGGGATTTTCATGTCGACGACCACCATCAACGAGAGTGGCGAGCCCTTGAATAAGCCAATTGATAAGGAACGCCGGGCAACGATCGCAGTGGCCGCGGTGGTCGGCGGCGCGGGCGTCGTTGCCGCTGCCGTTCCATTTGTCACATCGTTTATGCCCTCGGAACGTGCGAAGGCCGCGGGCGCCCCGGTCGAAGCCGATATTTCGGGCATGGCACCGGGCGAAATGCGCTCCTTTGAGTGGCAGGGCCGCCCGGTATGGATCTTGAATCGCACACCGCAAATGCTGCAATCGATTCGTAAAGCCGATAGCGAAGTCGCCGATCCGAAGTCGCTGCGCACCGCCTTTCCGACGCCGGTTTACGCGCGCAACGAGTACCGGTCGATCAAGCCCGAATATTTCGTAGCGATCGGCATCTGTACGCACCTCGGCTGCAATCCGATCGGGCCGTTTGCGCCGGGCGCCAACTCCGCGCTCGGAACTGATCCCGGTTTTGTCTGCCCTTGTCACGGCTCGACATTCGACCTGGCCGGGCGTGTGTACAAGAACAAGCCTGCGCCGGATAACCTACAGGTGCCGGCGCATAAATATCTTTCTGCGAATGTCGTGCTGATCGGCGAAGACTCGAAGTCATGAAAACCGAGGCCTGATCGAGAACCCGATGGCGGAGCAAAAAAGCCAGTACAGCGGACTGTTGGGTTGGGTCGACGCCCGTATGCCGACAGTCATGTCGGAATTCAAGAAGCACGCATCCGAGTATTACGCACCGAAGAATTTCAACTTCTGGTACATCTTCGGCGGCATCGCGATCGTTGTCCTCGTGCTGCAGATTCTGACCGGCATTTTCCTGACGATGCACTACAAACCCGATGCGAATCTAGCGTTCGCGTCGGTCGAATACATCATGCGCGATGTGCCGGGCGGATGGTTTATCCGCTACATGCACTCCACCGGCGCGTCGTTTTTCTTCATCGTTGTCTACCTGCACATGTTTCGCGCGCTGCTGTATGGCAGCTATCGCAATCCGCGCGAGCTCATCTGGATTTTCGGCTGCCTGATCTTCCTGATGCTGATGGCCGAAGCGTTTTTCGGCTACCTGCTGCCGTGGGGCCAGATGAGCTACTGGGGCGCGCAGGTGATCGTCAACTTGTTCGGCGCGATTCCGCTGATCGGGCCCGAGCTGGCGATTTTGATTCGCGGTGATTTTGTCGTCGGCGATGCCACGCTAAGCCGGTTCTTCGCTTTCCACGTGATTGCGATTCCGTTGCTGCTGCTGGGTCTGGTGGTCGCGCACATCATCGCGTTGCACGACGTAGGGTCGAATAACCCTGACGGCATCGAGATCAAGGCGCACAAGGATGCACAGGGACGTCCACTCGACGGCGTTCCGTTTCATCCCTACTACACGGTGCACGATCTGTTACTGGCTGTCGATATTTTTGATTCCGTTTTTCGCGGTTGTGTTTTTCTGGCCCGAGTTCGGCGGATATTTCCTCGAGTGGAACAACTTCATCCCCGCGGATCAGTTGCAAGGGCCCACACACATCGCGCCGCTCTGGTACTTCACGCCGTATTACTCGATCCTGCGCGCGACGACCGATCAATTCATGTACGCCCTTGCGTTCGGAACGATCAGCCTCGCGGCGCTGGTGATACTGGCAGTCTCCAATTCGATCGTGCGCGGCGCGGTAATGGTTGGAGCGATCGCCTTGGTGATCGGCTACTTCACGCTCGACCCGAAATTCTGGGGCGTCGTACTGATGGGCGTCTCGGTCATGATCTTCTTTGCGCTGCCTTGGCTCGATCATTCGCCGGTGCGGTCAATGCGCTACCGCCCGGCGTGGCATTTCGCGCTGTTGATCGTGTGGGTCGTGGCGTTTCTGATCCTCGGCTATCTCGGCACTCAACCGCCGACACGCCCGAGCACCGTCATCGCTCAGGTGTTGACTTTCCTGTACTTCGCATTCTTTGCGTTGATGCCGTGGTGGAGCCGGATGGGAACTTTCAAGCCGGTACCCGAGCGCATTACGTTGGCGGCGCACTGAGGTGCACATGAAAGTGTTCATCGCGCGCATTGCGTTTTCCATATCGATCATCGGTGCGATATTCGGTGCTGTTTCCGCGCTCGCTTCGGAAGCGGGAGCTCCAATGGACACCTGGCCCGTCGATCGCGTGCAGAACCCGGCTGCGATGCAAAACGGAGCGCGTTTATTTGCCAACTATTGCATTGGTTGTCACGGGGCAAGCCTGATGCGCTGGAACCGGCTGCAGGAAATCGGTTTAAGCAACGCGCAGATTCAGCAGTACCTGATCTTTGGTAATCAGAAGGTCGGCGACACGATTCGCAATTCCGCGGCGCCATCCGATCAGAAGCGCTGGTTCGGCAAGACGCCTCCGGATTTGTCGGTGATCACGCGCGCCCGCACGTCGGCCGGTCATGCGGGCACCGACTACATCTACACCCTGTTGCGCGGCTACTACCGTGACGCCGGCTCGCCGACCGGGTGGAACAATATTGCCTATCCGAACATTTCGATGCCGCACGTGCTCTGGCAGGAGCAGGGTCCGCGCGAAGCCAAGATCGAATTCAGCGAAGAGCGCAAGGACCCAAAAACGCGGAGCAGTACAGCAGCTGCATGTCGTGACCGACCTACGACGTAGCCGGCGCTTCGTCGCGCACCGAGACACCGATTGCGGCGCACGGTGCGGAAAGCATCTCTTATTCATTCAAGCCGCAGAATCAAGAGCAGTCGCGCCGCTTCGATGAGGACGCGGCCGACATAGTCGCCTTCCTTGCGTTTATGACCGACCCGACTGCCGGCAAGCGCGCACAGATCGGTGTCTGGGTGTTGATATTCCTCGCGCTCTTCACCGTAATCGCGTGGCGGCTCAATGCCGTCTACTGGAAAGACCTCAAGTAGTTTGACCCGCAGGCGCCGGGGAACGGGCGTCTGCAGGCTCTTATAAAAACAAAGGGATAACAATGATGGTGCTTTACTCCGGAACAACCTGCCCGTTTTCACAGCGGTGCCGCTTCGTGCTGTTTGAAAAGGGAATGGACTTCGAGATTCGTGACGTCGATCTGTTCAACAAGCCTGAAGATATCAACACGATGAATCCGTACGGCCAGGTGCCGATCCTGGTCGAGCGTGATCTGGTGCTGTACGAGTCGAACATCATCAACGAATACATCGACGAGCGCTTTCCGCATCCGCAACTGATGCCGGCCGATCCGGTGATGCGTGCCCGCACGCGGCTCTTTCTGTTCAACTTCGAGCGCGAACTGTTCGTGCACGTACAGACGCTCGAAAACAGCAACAATCAGAAGGCGATGGAAAAGGCCCGGGCAACGATTCGCGACCGGTTGACGCAGCTGTCGCCGATCATGCTGAAGAACAAGTACATGCTGGGCGACGACTTCTCGATGCTCGACGTTGCGCTGGCGCCCTTGTTGTGGCGTCTCGACCACTACGGAATCGATCTGCCGAAAACCGCGGCTCCCCTGATGAAATACGCCGAACGCATGTTTTCGCGGCCGGCTTATATTGAGGCGTTGACGCCGTCTGAAAAGGTAATGCGCCGTTAATTGCGTGCACCATGGCTGACGTTTCAACCAAGCCGTATCTGATCCGCGCGATCCACGAGTGGTGTTCCGACTCGGGCCTGACGCCGTATATCGCCGTGCTGGCGGACGCCGGCGTTAACGTGCCGCACGAGTTCGTGAAGAACGGCGAAATCGTGTTGAACATTTCACCGCTTGCCACCAACCGATTGAAGCTTGGAAACGAATCGATCGAGTTTCAGGCGCGGTTTGGCGGTGTGGCGCGTGAGGTGACGGTTCCGGTCGACAAAGTGATTGCCGTCTACGCGCGTGAAAACGGCCAGGGCATGGCCTTCGATGTCCCGCGCAATGTGCAAGCTGTCGCGGACCCGGCGAGCGCCGACAACGATGGCGCAAAGACACTGCCGGGGCCAACGCCGATGGCACTGGTGCCGGTGCGAGCCCCGGTCACCGCCGCCGACAACAACGAGCCGAGCGACCCTTCACCACCACCCCGGCGCGGCGATCGACCCAAGCTGACGCGGATAAAGTAGAGTCGCGCGGCTTGCAGCGTCTGCAGCCGGCATAGCTCAGTTGGTAGAGCAACGGTTTTGTAAACCGAAGGTCGGGGGTTCGAGTCCCTCTGCCGGCACCAAGCACGATTCAAAAAAAACCGCGGCGCAGGGCCGCGGTTTCTTTATGCGATGTGGCTATTACGACGGACGGATTTCCGCAGCTTGCGGGCCCTTCGCGCCTTGCTTCACCACGAATTCGACGCGCTGTCCTTCAGTCAGCGACTTGAAGCCGCCTGCCTGAATTTCGGAGAAGTGCGCGAACAAATCCTTGCCGCCATCTTCCGGCGTGATGAATCCAAAGCCTTTTGCGTCGTTAAACCACTTGACGGTACCTGTTGCCATTTTTACGTTCCTTGATATTAAGATCACAACAAAATCAGCCGCCGGAAAGGTCCAGCGGCGAGCTAACGATCAAGAGACGTACCTGATAAAAGAGACGCGCCGTTGTTTTACGAACCAAGCAACAGGCCAGAGATAACCGGAGAACGACAGACTCAAGCGAAAGCGAGGCGAAGTGTACGCTGTTTCGAGCCTCGTGCCACGGATCGCCGAGCATTCGTGCCGGCATGCGTTAAGTGGTGACCTGCCTCACGCCTGCGTTACTAGTACCTCGGCCCGCTGACATAGGCCCGTGATGCCACCGCGCCCGAACCGAGGAAGAACCAGCTGCTTGCCGCGCTCCCGGCCGCCGAGTGGGACCGTTGGCTGCCGCAGCTCGAATGGGTCGAGCTGCCGCTGGGTCAAGTGTTGTACGAGTCGGGTACCACGCTCAGCCATGTGTACTTTCCTCTGACGGCCATTGTTTCGCTGCTGTACGTGATGGAAAACGGCGCCTCGGCTGAGATTGCGGTCGTCGGCAACGAGGGCATCGTCGGCATCTCGCTGTTCATGGGAGGCGAGTCGACTCCCAGTCGTGCGGTGGTGCAAAGCGCGGGACATGGCTATCGCCTGAATGCGCAGACGATGAAAGACGAGTTCAACCGAGCGGGTCCGGTGCTGCATCTGCTGCTTCGCTACACGCAGGCGCTGATCACGCAGATGGCACAAACGGCGGTGTGCAACCGCCACCACACACTGGATCAACAGTTGTGCCGCTGGCTGCTGCTGAGTTTGGATCGCCTGCGGGGCAATGACCTGGTGATGACGCAAGAGCTGATCGCCAACATGCTGGGCGTGCGCCGCGAAGGCGTAACGGAAGCGGCGCTGAAGTTGCAGAAGGTCGGCCTGATCCGCTACGCGCGCGGCCATATCTCGGTGCTGGATCGCGCTGGGCTGGAGCAGCGCACGTGCGAGTGTTACGCGGTTGTCAAGAAAGAGTACGACCGGCTGCTTCCCGCGACGTTGGCAACTTAGCCCGGCGAAACGCATATCTCCCCGCCCAAGGTAGCTTTCTTGTGCGTTAGCGCACAGACGACACGTGCTGCCTTTCGTACTTTAAGCGCGACAGCAATTAGTGAGCTAGGGATGTGTTCGTTCAACACGGGCGCGGGGAAAGTGATCAGATGACGATGGCAGTTACTAACGGACATGCGCACCCTTGGGTTGAGGAAGCGCCCGGGATGCGAGGCCTGCCCAACGCAGCGCACGAAGCTGTCGAGCCGGCGCCTGAGCGTGCAGCATCGACGCTAGCGTTCGCAAGTACAGCGGCACTCCACCGCGCACTCGCAATCAGCGAACAACAAGTGTTGACAGCACAGCGGCAGATCGACGCTTTGAAAAGAAGAGACGAACTTCTGAAGCAGGAAGTGAATCAGCTCGCACAGGCGGTGGCGCAGGCGCGGCGGTTTTCACACTACGACCAGCTAACCGGCCTGCCGAATCGCACTTTGCTGTTGGACCGCTTTAACCAGGCTGCAGCGCGCGCGGCACGCCAGCGCAAGCAGGTGGCACTGCTATTTCTCGACCTTGACGGATTCAAGAGCATTAACGACATGTTCGGCCATACGGCAGGCGACCGGCTGCTTCAGCAGGTGGCAGCGCGCCTGACCGCCAGTATCCGCACGTCCGACACCGCCTGCCGGTACGGTGGTGACGAATTCGTCGTCCTGCTGCCTGAGCTTGAGTGCGGGGAAAGTGCGGTTGCGGCGGCCGAGAAAATCCGAGCCCATCTTGCGAAGCCGTATTTAATAGGCGGCACCCGCATCCACGTCACTGCAAGCATTGGAATGGCCGTCTATCCAACTGACGGAACTGAGTTCGATGATCTGATACAGCAGTCGGACGCCGGAATGTATTCCAACAAGGCTTGCGGTCCCGCGCCGGCCAGTGTCTTTGTCTTGCGCCCGTGACGGTCGACGTAGCTAACAGCGGCTAGGCGCGCTCGGGATCGGCGCCGATCTGTCCGTCCCAACGTGGTGCTAGCTGATGATCGATGTCCAGTAGATCCAGCACGCGCGCCAGCGTGTGATCGACCATTTGCTCGAAGTTTTGTGGCCTCTGATAAAACGCCGGCAATGGCGGGAAAATGATGCCGCCCATCAGCGTCACGGCTTCCATGTTTCGAATGTGCGCCAGGTTCAGAGGCGCTTCTCGCGGCAATAGGACAAGCCTACGGCGCTCCTTCAAACAAACGTCGGCCGCGCGCGAAATAAGATTGTCGGCATAGCCGTGCGCCACGGCGGCCAGCGTCTTCATCGAGCACGGTGCGATCACCATGCCGTTGGTTTTGAACGATCCGCTCGCAAGCGCGGCACCGACGTCGCCGACGCTATGCACGACGTCGGCCAGTGCCTCGACATCGGCGCGTTTCAGATCGAGCTCCTGGTGGACGTTCAGCACGCCGGCCGGCGACATCAGCAGGTGTGTTTCGACTCCAAGCGCGCGCAAGTGCCGCAGCAATTGCACGCCGTAGATCGCGCCGGTAGCGCCTGTGATTGCAACGATCAGACGCTGCATTGCCAGGTGTCTAAACGACCTTGGCGTCCTTCAGCAGCGTCTGCAATTCACCCGATTCGAACATTTCGCTCATGATGTCGGAGCCGCCGACGAACTGGCCGTTGACATACAGCTGTGGAACCGTGGGCCAGTTGGAAAAGTCCTTAACGCCTTGCCGCACGTCGTCGTCGTCGAGCACGTTGACGGTGATCAAATTCTTGACACCGGACTGCTTCAGCAACGCAATCGCGCGGCCAGAAAACCCGCATTGCGGAAACTGCGCGGTGCCCTTCATGAAGAGCACAACCGGGTTGTCTGACACTGTTTTCTTGATGAAATCTGTAGGGTTCATGGCATGGCACTCAAGTTGGATTTTCCGAGTGTAGCGAGCAGTGACGGCGCGTCAAACGAGGTGCGCCACCGTCACCCGGTCGAGCTCAGCAAAGTCGGACAGCGTTCGTACATTGCACCAGGCGGAGCTCTTGAACAAGGTACGTACTGCCTCGCCCTGTTCATAGCTATGCTCAAGCGCCAGCATGCCGCCCGGCAGCAGATGCCGGGGCGCACCACCGATGATCACCTGCAGGCACTCCAGCCCGTTTCCCCCAGCCACCAGTGCTGTCTGCGGTTCGAAACGCAGTGCCTGCAAATGAGAATCGCCGGCAGCGACATACGGTGGATTGCTGACAATCAGGTCGAAGCGCTGACCTGAAAGCGCCGAAAACCAGCTTCCTTTTCGGAATGTGACGTTGCGCACGCTCAGTCTCCCGGCGTTCGCGCGCGCCACTTCGAGTGCATCGTGCGAGACGTCGGTAGCGGTCACGTGCCATGAAGGGCGTTCGATTGATAGCGTCAGAGCGAGGCAGCCCGACCCTGTTCCAAGATCGAGTACGTGCGCGCCGTCGTCTAGACTCGTGGAGAGCGCGACTTCGACCAGTAGCTCAGTTTCGGGTCGCGGAATCAGAACGGCCGGAGACACCTTAAACACCCGCCCGTAAAACTCCCTTTCCCCCAGCACATAGGCAAGCGGCTCGCCGCGCTGGCACCGTTGAACGAGTTGGGCGAGCGCCTGCACATCTGCAGCAGCAACGCGTAGTTCGGGTTGTGCAATTAGTAGTTCGCGCGTGACACCAAGCTGGTGCGCGAGCAGTGCGCGTGTCTCCAACCTGCTCAGTGGACTTGCAATCAATAGCTCACCGACGCTCTGCGCGACGGTGCCTGACGCATCACTGAACTGCATCGCCCAGCGCTGCCAGCAGTTCGGCCTGATGCTCGGCAGCAAGTCTCTCGGTTAGCTCGTCGAGATCACCGTCCATGATCGCGTCAATTCGATACAAGGTCAGGTTGATGCGGTGATCGGTCACGCGGCCTTGCGGAAAGTTGTAGGTACGGATGCGCTCCGAGCGATCGCCCGATCCAATCAACGTTTTGCGAGTCGACGCCTCTTTCGCCTGCTGATCGCGCGTTTGCTGGTCCTTGATGCGGGCGGCAAGAATCTTCATCGCACGCTCGCGGTTCTTGTGCTGCGAACGGTCGTCCTGGCATTCGACGACGATATTGGTCGGCAGGTGCGTAATTCGCACGGCGCTTTCGGTTTTGTTGACGTGTTGTCCCCCGGCACCTGAAGCGCGGAACACATCGATCCGAATCTCGCTCGGATCGATCTTGACGTCATCGATTTCGTCGGCCTCGGGCAGGACTGCGACCGTACACGCCGACGTGTGAATCCGCCCTTGCGCTTCGGTCACCGGAACGCGCTGCACTCGATGGCCGCCTGATTCGAACTTCAGCTTCGAGTAAGCGCCGGCTCCGACCAAGCGGACGATGACCTCTTTGTAGCCGCCCATGTCGGATGCACTCTCGGAAATCATCTCGGTCGCCCAGCGGTGGCGCTCGGCATACCGCATATACATGCGCAGCAGGTCGCCGGCGAACAATCCTGACTCGTCGCCGCCGGTTCCGGCACGTATCTCCAGAAAGATGTTGCGATCGTCGTTGGGGTCTCTAGGCAGCAGCAGTCCTTGCAGTTCGCCTTCGAGCGCCACGATGCGCGCTTTGGATGCGTCGATCTCTTCCTCGGCGAGCGCTTTCATCTCGGGCTCGGAAAGCATCTGCTGCGCACTTTGCAGGTCGCTCTCGGCGCGCTTGTAGTCGTGAAAGCGGCTGACGACGGGCTCGATTTCCGACCGCTCCTGCCCGAGCGTCCGAAAGCGGTTCATGTCCCGTGCCGCGTGCTCGTCCGACAAATGCACGTCGATTTCGTCGAGCCGCCTCGCAAGCTGCTCGAGTTTGGTTCGCATTGAGGTTTTCATAGGTCAGATTAGACCGCAGTGCGACCCGCGGTCGCACGTGCAACGGGCTTTACCTACTCCGAGTAGAAGCGTGCGAGCAGGGCCTGCAGGCGTGCGTGCTCGTCGTCGTCGCCGGCGGCGCGCAGGGCGCTCATCGGGTCGTGCAGAAACTTGTTCGTCAGCGCGTGTGATAGCTGCTCGATCACCCGCTCGGGCGGTTCCCCTCTTGCGAGCAGTTTCAATGCACGTTGCAACTCGCGCGTGCGCAGCGCGTCGGCACGGCCGTGCAAGTCCTGGATTGTCGGCACCGCACGCCGCACCCGGATCCATTCTTCGAAATCTCGCACTCGCGATTCAATGATCGCTTCCGCCTGTGCGACGGCTGCCTGCCGTGTGTCGTTGCCGCTTGCGACCACCTTGCCGAGATCGTCAACCGTGTGCACGTAGACGTCGTCGAGGCGTGCAACTTCGGGTTCGACGTCGCGGGGTACCGCCAGGTCGACGATGAACATCGGTTTGTGCCGGCGCGTGCGAATCGCGCGTTCGACCATCCCGAGTCCGATGATCGGCAACAGGCTGGCCGTGCATGACACGACGATGTCGAACCTCGCCATCGCTTCGGGCAAGTCGCCCAGCTTCATCGCCTTTCCGTGCAGGCGCGCCGCGACCGCTTCGGCACGATCGAGCGTTCGATTCGCCACCGTAATCGACTTCGGCCGCTGCGCGGCGAAGTGCGTCGCGGTCAGATCGATCATCTCGCCGGCGCCGACGAACAACACATGGCTTTCGCCGAGTTCGCCGAAAATCTTGCGCGCGACGCGTACCGCGGCAGCCGCCATCGAGACCGACTGCGTACCGATCTCGGTCGTCGAGCGAACCTCTTTCGCGACGGCGAAGGTACGTTGAAACAAGTGGTTCAGCATCAAGCCGAGCCCGCCGGCGTTACGCGCCAGTTTCTCGGCTTCCTTCATCTGGCCAAGGATCTGCGGCTCGCCCAGCACCATCGAGTCGAGGCCGCTGGCGACCCGAAACGCGTGTCGCACGGCGTTCACGTGCGGTAGCACGTACGAATGTCGCTGCAATTCGTCCAGATCCAACTGGCGCTCGGCGGCGACGAACTGGTGTAGCGCGTGCTGTGCAACGTCGGGCTCCTCGACCGCGCAATAGAGCTCGGTTCGGTTGCAGGTCGAAACGATCGCAGCCTCGCTGACGCGGCCCCCGGCAGGCGCGCTCAGACGCTCGCGCAAGCGCCCGATCGTTGCACCAACCTCGTCAGCCAAAAAGGCAACGCGCTCGCGCACGGCGAGAGGAGCGGTGGTGTGGTTGAGCCCGAGGGTAAGGAGCTGCATCGACGACTGCGTTGGCCGCTATCGCGCGCCTGGATCCTTGTTTGGGACCGCAGAATTATAGGGGCGCTATGCGCCTCAAGCTCGAATGAAAACGACGATGAACGGGGGCTGGCCGTAGTTAATCGGATTACCATGCTGCGGCGCACGGTCTCGATTTCTACAGAGGCACGAGGAGCGACACCCCAATTGGAGCGCGAGTTTGGACAAGACACCCGTTTTCTTGCCAGTTCTGCTGGGCACCAATCGAAAACTGCGCAGGAGCGTGCATGTTGCTCACTGGTTGCATGCTGCAATGTCGGCGCGGTCGGATATCGAAACACAGTTGTTCGATGTCGCGGACTTTGCGCTTCCACAAGACGACTACGGACTGGACATTAAGGACCGGTTTCCGCAATGGCGTGACGCAATCATTCGTGCCGATGGTCTGGTCATTGTTACGCCGGAGTACAACCACGGTTACCCCGGTGCGCTAAAGAGCGTGCTCGACTTGCTGTTGAAGGAATATATACACAAGGCTGTGGCGTTGGTGGGTGTCTCGGCAGGTGCCTGGGGTGGAACACGCGTTATCGAGGCGATGGTCCCGATGGTGCGCGAGCTTGGGTCTTGCGGTTACGTTTACGGACCTGCAGTTTCCGACCGTGCAAAACAAATTCGACGACACCGGCAAGCTGCTAGACGATGCGTATGTAAAGCGCGTCAACGGTTTCCTTGACGAGGTTGTGTGGATGAGCCGAACGCTGAAATGGGGGCGCGTGAACTTGCCTTCTAAGCACCACCCAACGATCTAATCGCGATCTCATTTTCAATGGCCTCCACTTCAGTCGCCGTTAGGCGCGCACGCCGCTCGAAAAAGGCGACCGCGCGCACGAGCTCGAACCTGGTTCCAGCGACACGCCGCGATATCGTTCAGCTCGCCAGCGAATGCCGTAGGCTGGTCACACGCCGCGCATTGATCTCAGCCGGCGCGTCGGTGATTCCGATGCCGGGAGTCGATGTCGCGGTCGACATTACCGTGCTGCTCAAGATGATCGAGCAGATCAATCAGCGTTTCGGGTTGACCCCAGAACAGATCGAACAACTTGCGCCGCACAGAAGACTCTTCGCCTACAAGGCGGTGATGGCGGTCGGCAGTGCGCTGGTCGGGCGCATCGTTACGCGTGAGGTGGTGATCAAGGTGCTGAAAACCGTTGGCGTCAGGTTGAGCGCCAAACAGGCAGCGAAATACGTGCCGTTCGCCGGCCAGGCGGTGGCGGCATCACTGTCATTCACTGCGTTAAAAGCGCTCGGCGACCGGCATGTCGACGATTGCGTGCGGGTCGCCGAAACGCTGCTCGACATTCGCGACGACAGCGTTGTCGCGACCTATTGAGGAGCTACATCACCTTGTCGTTCGCGAGCGTCTCGGTGATGGTCTTGGCAAAGTCCTGAATCGTCTGCTGCATCGAGCCGGTTGGCACGGTCGTCGACGAGCTGGACCAGAGCACCAGGTATTCCTTCGCATCGAACAGCCGCGTATCGACCAGCACTTTTTGCACCGTGTAAACGCTCGGCGGAAACGCGTACGCGGCGGACCAGTAGCCGTGGTAGTAGCCATAGAAACCGGGCCATCCAAAACCCCACGGTGGGCCGGCGACCATATCCTGGTGACACCTGCACTTCATGGGTGACGCTGACCGTGCGCGAAATCAGCACCGCATCGGCGCCGACTTTCGCAACCGCCGCCTGAATCACCTGCTGTTCGGCAGGTCCATCATCCGGTAGGAATTTGTACGACTGCACCGCCTTGACGCCGCGCGCGTTCAGTTGCGCCACCATCGCGTCTTCATAGATTCGGCGCGCGGTTGAATCGCGGTTAATGTCCATGACCATCACGCTTTTGACCGGCAGGCGATTGCCGGCCTGCGGGTTAAGCCATCGCGCGTTGATCTCAGTGCTCGCACAGCCCGATAACGCCACGATGGCAGCCGCCAATAGCGCCGCGCCCGCGAATCTTCCATTCATCGCTGCCTCCTAATCTTCGTAACGGCCGAGCCTCACCTGCGTGTTGCCGGGCCGCAAGTGCCGCAGCGAAGGCATTACCAGCACGGTGTCGTCGTACGGCGCCACCCAGACCTTGTCGCCATCGCGTGCAATAGGCATGCCGGCTTTCGGAACGATTCCTAGTCCTTCCATAGGGACGACGAACTCAAAGTTCATCGACTTCGCCACGACGGGCTCTGTGACGCGAATCACTCGCTGCCGCGCCGGCGGTTTGACCTTCAACCTGGATTGGATTGAGTCAAACGAAACGCTGCCGGTCGCGGCAAGAAAGCGCAGCATCGTGTCGATAGCGACGTCGACCGCGGACTTTTCCCAGTGTTGACCGCACTCGATCAATACCGCTGCGCGCGGACTCGTCGGGTCGTTAAAGCTGCCGCGGTCACGCATGCGCACGCCCGCTGGGTGGCCGGTATCGAGCAGCAGATCGGCGGGCAGCCCAACCTTGCGCGCCAGACCAACGTGCTTGTCGACCATGCCGCACACCATGATCGGCCGGCACGGCTCGTGCATCGAATGAATGTCGAGCAGAAAGTCGGCGGCGTCAACGAACGGCTGCAGTTGGCGCGCCCGACGCAGCTCGGTCGAATCGCGCGCACCGAACAGAACATCGTCGGCCCATACGCGGTTGTAATCCTCGTCGATATAAGCGCGATGCGTCCGGATCGTCGAAGTCAAAACGTGCGTAGGCGTCGACGTTGGCAAAAGCAATGACCCATTTGCCCGCGGCCGGCTTGATCTGCTCCCGCAGCAGGTAATCGAGCGCGTGCGCACCGCAGAACTCGTTGCCATGCGTCAGCGCCTGCACCATCACGGTCGGGCCGGCACGCCCGGAGTCGATCGTGTGAACGTAGTCGACTCCGGTGTTGCCTTGCTTGTATTTCCCGATGTCGGGAGGCTGCACTTCGACTGGATGATGCCCGCGCACGGGCTCAGCTACACGTTCAGTCACGTCGGGCTTCCTTTTCGATGTAGTCAACGATCGCTTCGATCAGGTTCTGCAGCTTGCGCTGTAACGGCACGAAGCCGGCATTGCGTTCACGCTTTGCCTCGTCCATGTAGAGCCGCTTGTTGATCTCAAGCTGCAGGCTATGGCGTCGGGCGGCCGGCTTCGAATAGGCCTTGACCAGCTCGACGCCCTTGTACGGATCGTTGACGCTAACCGCGTGGCCCGTCGCTGCCAACGTGGCGCGCACGAACTCAGTGAACGCCGGATCGCATGTCGAGCCGTCGCGATCGCCGAGAACGAAATCCGCTCGCGGTGAGCCTTGCGCCTCCTTCGCCCATCTTTCCCGGCCACCGAATTCATCGAATGACAATTGATGTGATAGACGAAGCCAAAGCCGGCATGCGCACGGTCAATCGCGTCTTTCAACGCGCGATGGTAGGGCGTGTGATGGCGCTCGATTCGCGAAAGCACCTCGTCAACCGTCAGCTTGCGCCCGTAGATTGCGCGTCCATCATCAAGCGTCCTCCAGATCAGCGCCTTGCCGATGCGCGCCTTGCCACTCGGCACGTGCGCGCGCGGCCACTTTCCGCCTTCGATCAAGTCGAGGTCGATGTCGCCCGCATGGCGGTTCGGGTCGAGATACGTGCGCGGCGTTTGCGCGGCGAGCAGTGGAATACCGAGCTCGGTGCCCGGCATGTAGAGCTCATCCACGAAGCAATCTTCGCCGTCGCGCAAATCGAATTCCGACAGAACCGCATCGAAGTCCGCCGGAAACTCGAAGCCGGAGTGCGGCGAGTCAAGTACTAGTGGTACGCGCGGCTGCTGCTGCGGGCCATGTAAGCGAAAGGTCGCGTTGTTCATTGCAGTGAGCCGGGTCGAACGTCATTCAAGTGGCACGCGGACCAGCGTGCCGGCGAGATCGCGCGCAGTGCAGGCACTTCGACCGAACACCTCGGCATCGCGTGCGGACAGCGCGGATGAAAGTGGCAACCTGACGGCGGCGCCAGCGGCGACGGAATCTCGCCCTTGATCGCAACGAACGCGCGCCGTTTGCGATCGATGCGCGGCACCTCGGTCAGCAGCGCCTGCGTGTAAGGATGGTTGGGCTCTGCGAACAAGGCTTCGGTTGCTGCGATTTCGACGATGCGGCCCAAGTACATCACGACCACCCGATCCGACAGATGCCGTACGACGCCCAGATCATGGCTGATAAACAAATAGGTTAGCTGAAACTCATCGCGCAGGTCCATGAACAGATTCAGCACTTGCGCCTGGATTGACACGTCGAGCGCGGCGACCGCCTCGTCGCACACCAGAAACTCGGGCTTGACCGCCAGCGCGCGCGCGATGCCGATGCGTGCTCGCTGTCCACCGGAAAACTGGTGCGGATAGCGGCGCACGTAACCCGGGTCGAGTCCTACTTGCTTCAGTAACTGTGCAACGTAATCCTCGCTCTCGCCAGCGTCGATCAGGCCGTGCACACGGGGTGCTTCACCGATGATTTGCGCGACACGCATCCGCGGATTCAACGATGCAAACGGATCCTGGAAAATCATCTGAATCGGTCGGCGCGCGCCGTTGATGTGCACAATCGGCTCGCCTCGATAGCGCACGGCACCATCGCTCGGTGCATGGAGACCGCAGGCGATACGACCCAATGTCGATTTGCCACAGCCCGATTCGCCAACGAGGCCAACAACCTCGCGCTCGTCGACGTCAAAGCTGACTTGATCAACCGCGTACACCGTATGTTCGCTGACCTTTGCGCCCAATTGCCGTGCGAGTCTTTCGATAACGTCGAGGCGCTTTGAGAAGCGCTTTGAAACCGCATCGAACTCAAGCAAAGAGCTCATTGGTGCTTTCGGTGTACTGCAACGGGAAGTAGCACCGCAACTCTCGGCGGCCGATGCGCGTAAGTTCCGGCATCAACGTACATGCCTCGGCGGCACGTGGGCAGCGCTGCCTGAACGCGCATCCCGGCCCGAGCGCAATCAACGACGGTGTCGAGCCACTGATCTGCTTCAGACGCTGACCAGGTGCGGTCGCAGCGGGTACCGAGTCGAGCAGTCCGCGTGTGTACGGATGGCGCGGCGTTTCGAGCACGTCGTCGGCCTCGCCGAGCTCGACGATGCGCCCGGCATACATCACTGCAATGCGATCCGCGAGCCCCGCGACGACCGCCAGGTCGTGCGTGATCCAGATCAGCGCAGTGCCGGATTCGCGCACCAGCTTTTGCATTTCGTACAGGATCTGGCCTTGCACGGTGACGTCGAGCGCAGTCGTCGGTTCGTCGGCGATGATCAGGTCGGGGCTGTGCAGCATTGCGATTGCGATCGCCACTCGCTGCCGCATACCGCCGGAAAACTGGTGCGGATACTGCGCAAGCCGTTCTGCAGGCGAAGCGATGCCTACTCGGCTCAGCGTTGCCATCGCGCGCTGACGCGCTGACTCGCGTGATACGTGTTCGTGCGCAAGCACGGTTTCGACCATCTGCGTTTCTATCGACAGCACCGGATTGAGCGTCATCATCGGGTCCTGGAAGATCATCGCGATCCGCTTGCCGCGCAGCGAGCGCATGTGTTCGGGCGATGCACCGATTAACTCAGTACCGTCAAACATGATGCTGCCGGCAGCAACGCGTCCCGGCGGATCGATCAGACCCAAAATTGAAAATCCGGTCACCGATTTGCCGGAACCCGATTCGCCGACAAGGCCCAGCACCTCGCCGCGTTGAACATCGAATGAAACGTCGCCGACTGCCGGCAGCACGCCGTCGCGGGTTGCGAATTCGGTGCGCAGGTTGCGCACACAAAGCAGTGCCGTCATCTCGCCAGCCGCGGGTTCAAAATGTCGCGCAGCTGATCGCCGACCAGATTGATCGCGAGGATCGTTAGTAACAACGCGATGCCGGGATACAGGCTGATCCAGTACTTGCCAGACATCAGCACCTCGTAGCCGTTGGCGATCAACAACCCAAGCGACGGCTCGGTCGGCGGCAAACCGAGGCCGAGAAACGACAGCGTCGCTTCGAGCGCGATCGCGTGCGCGACCTGCACCGTGGCGACGACAATCAGCGGCGGCAGCGCATTGGGTAGCAAATGCCGCAGCACGATGCGGGCGCCCGACAATCCGAGCGAGCGAGCGGCCTCGATATATTCCTTGTTGCGCTCGACCAGCGCAGCCGAGCGCGCGGTGCGTGCGTAATACGCCCACTGCACCGTGACCAGCGCGATGATGATCTTGTCGACGCCTTTGCCGAGCACCGCCAGCAGAATCAGTGCGACCAGGATCGCCGGGAAGCCGAGCTGGATATCGACGATCCGCATCACCAGTTGCTCGAAACGGCCACCGAGGTACGCGGCGAGCACGCCGAGGATTGAACCGATCGTCAACGCGATCGCGCCGGACACGACGCCGACCACCAGCGATACGCGCAGCCCGTAGAAGATCGCTGAAAGCATGTCGCGTCCCTGGCCGTCGGTGCCGAGCCAGTAGATCATTCCATCGAGGCTTTTCGTGCCGGGCGGCTGGCGCGAATCGAGCAGATCAAGCTTCGTCAAGTCGTACGGATTCTGCGGCGCGATCCATGGTGCTAGCAGCGCAATGACCACCACGATCAGCAGCATCGTCAGTCCAATCATCGCAATCTTGCTTTCGGCGAACTGCGATGCAAACCGGCGCCACGGCAATTGCGCACGATCGACCGCGTCGACTTCAGCGATGTGACCCGATTCAATTGGCGCGGCGTTCATGTCCCTACTGTTGAATGTCCGCCAGCCGGACGCGCGGGTCGAGCGCCGAGTACAGCAGGTCGACCATCAAGTTGATCGTGATGAACATGAACACCACCACCAGCAGGTACGCGACCACGACCGGACGGTCGAGCTGGAAGATCGAATCAATCACCAGCTTGCCCATGCCCGGCCACGCGAAAATGGTTTCGGTGACGACGGCAAAGGCGATCACCGAACCGAGCTCGAGCCCGATGACGGTGATCAGCGGAATCATGATGTTCTTCAGCAGGTGGACGCCGATCACACGCCGGTTCGTGAGCCCCTTCGCGCGCGCGAACTTGATGTAGTCGAGCAGGCTTTGCTCGCGTACCTGCGCACGCGTCAGCCGGATGATCAGCGACAGTTTGAACAGCGCGAGGTTGATCGCAGGCAGCAGCGCGTACCTCAACCCTTCGAGATTGAAGATCGACAGTTGCAGTCCGAGCACATCGGTCGTCGGTCCGCGCCCGGTCGACGGCAACCAGCCGAGCTGCACCGCAAACACCAGAATCAAAATCAAGCCCACCCAGAAGGTGGGTAGCGAAAAACCGAGAATCGATCCCGCCATGATTGCCTTTGCGCCAGCGCCATGAGGTCGCAGGCCCGCATATAGCCCGAGCGGTATGCCGAGCGAAACGGCGATCACCATCGCCAGAAAGGCGAGCTCGAGCGTTGCCGGCATGCGCTCGAAGATCACTTTGAGTGCCGGCCGCGCGTAGACGAACGAATTGCCGAGGTTGCCGGTGAACGCGCCGCCGATAAAGCTTAGATACTGCTCGTGAATCGGCTTATCGAGCCCCAGTGCCTTGCTCGCACGTTCCCTTTCAATCTGATCTGCCGCCGGATTGACCAGGATCTCGACCGGATCTCCAATCAGGTACAGCCCCCCGAAGACCAGCAGCGACGTGACCGCGAGTACTAAAAACGTCTGCGCGAGCCGGCGCAGAATGTAGACGGTCATGTGCGCGGGTTCAGCGCGTCACGGTCACTTTGCTGGCCGCACTTCGTGCGCAAACGTGTATTGATCGGCGCGTGCTTTGTACGTTATGCCTTGCCGCGTGGCCCACGTGCTCACTTCGTAGTGCAGCGGGACGATGCCCATCATCTCGCCGATCGCTTTCTCGCGAAGCACGTGCCAGCATGATGCCGCGCTTGGTGTCGTCGATCGTCGTCAGCGCCTGAGTCAGCAAAGCATCAACGCCGGGGTCGGAAAAGCGGCCGCGATTGGCGGCGCCCAACCCTTGCTTCGAATCGAAGGTGGCGAGCAGCGAGCGCAGCGGTGATGATGTCTCGCCGCTGTCCGCGCCCCAGCCGGCGAGCAGGAAGCTGAACTCGAGCTTCGAGGCGCGCGAAAAGAATACGTTCGACGGCATCGTTTCGAGCTTGGTCGGAATGCCGCCGCGCGACAGGTACTGCGCGACGGCTTGTGCGACCGACGCGTCGTTGATGTAGCGGTTGTTAGGCGCGTGCAACGTGAGACCAAACCCATTCGGATAACCGGCGTCGGCCAAAAGTTTCTTCGCCGCGGCCGGATCGTACTTGTCGGGCTTCAGCGTCTTGCTGGTGCCGAAGAACTGCTCGGGCAGCAACTGGCCAGCGGGCACCGCCTGCGTTTCCATGATGCGCGCCACAATCGTGTCGCGGTCGATCATTTTGCTGATCGCGTGCCGCACGCGCGGATCGCGCAGCGGATTCGTTTCGATCGGCTTGCCGTCGGCCGTCGTGACGAACGGCGAATTCTTGGCGCGATCCGAATCCATGTGCAGATAGATGATGCGGTTCGACACCGCTGACGACAGTGCAACTCGTTTGTCGCTCTTGAGCTGCGCAATGTCTGCCGTAGGCACGCCCTCGATCATCTGTACGTCGCCCGCCAGCAGCGCAGCGACGCGCGCCGGCGCGCTGGTGATCATCTTGAAGCGTACGTTGTCCCACGCGGGCTTCGTTGCCCAGTACTGATCGTTTCGCTTCAGCACCACACGGTCGCCGGCGACGTACTCACCGTAGCGAAACGGCCCAGTGCCGATCATGGCCTTGCCGGAGTTGAAGTCCTCGGTCTTCGCCGTCTCAGCGATCGACTTCGGCAGGATGATGACCGACACCATGTCGTATGGCAGCAGCGGATCCGGTTTATCGGTTTTCATCCGCAACGTGTACGGATCCGTGGCACGAATGTCGACGATCGGCCGCACGAAGGAGGCAAACGACGCCGGAGAATTCGGTACGTTGGGGATGCGCTTGAAGGTGGCAATCACATCGTCGGCCGTGAATTCCTGTCCGTTGTGAAACTTCACGCCCTTGCGCAGCTTCAGTTCCCACTCCAGATCGCCGAGCGGCTTCCACGACTCGGCCAGCCCCGGCAGTAGCGTCGTCTGCTTGTCGTCTTGCTTGATCAGTGTCTCAAACACGTGCCGGGCGAGGCTGTTGTTCGGCGTCAGGTTATGAAAGTGCGGATCGAGGGAGGTAATCGGTGTTGATAGCCCGATCGTCAAGTCGGCCGCATAGACCGACGCAGCGAACAGCGTTGAAGCGAAGATTGCACCAAGGGCGCGCACGCAGGCGGGCATAAAGTCTCCGATGAACGGTGAGAACACTGCGGAAGAAGGGCGGAGGAAGCGTTAGCTTAGCCGCCCTTGCGGACCAGCCACGCAGGCGTGGTACGCCGAGGCGCATACGGTGGCTCCAGCAGGCATGCGGTGTGCGACCTGGTGGTTACGACGGGCTGGGAGCGCGCGCATCAAGCGCGCCAGCTTGCACTG
The DNA here is from genome assembly GCA_963791315.1 of uncultured beta proteobacterium. Lineage (GTDB taxonomy): Bacteria > Pseudomonadota > Gammaproteobacteria > Burkholderiales > Burkholderiaceae_F > JACCZX01. Next base: position 77,905 of record CAWBRQ010000001.1, on the reverse strand, counting down.
GAGTAAAGGCAATCCGATGGCTGAGCCACGTAAAAACTTCCAACAGATGGTCCACGGGCAAGCGCAAACGCCTGTGGAAAGTCATGAATTGACCGAGTTGCGGGTGAAGCTGGAACAGGCGCTGCAAGACGCCAAGCAGGCACGTGAAGAGCTCGCTTCGGTCAAGTGCGTCAGGGATCGCTTCTTGGCAGGGCTCTCTCACGAGCTGCGCACTCCGCTAACGCCGATCTTGATTGCGGTACAAGCCCTCGCAAAAAATCAAGATCTGCCGCAGCCTGCGCGCGATGCTCTCGAAATGATCCGTCGCAGCGTGATGATCGAGGCGAACTTGATCAACGATCTGCTAGATCTCGCCCGTGTTTCGCGTGGCAAGCTCGAAGTCGATTCAGAGCCTATGGACTTGCATACCGCAATCATGGGCGCGCTGGAAATCACCGAAGGGGAGTTTCGCTCAAAGAACCAGCGTCTGACCGTTGCGCTCGAGGCTCCGCGTCACCGAACGCAAGGCGACTTCGCTCGTTTGCAAGGCGCGGTGGCAAGCCTTCTGAAAAACGCCTCGAAATTCACCCAAGAGAGCGGAGAGATTAGCGTGCATTCGGGCGTCGAGGACGGCCGCTTTGTTGTGGCGGTGGCGGACAACGGGAAGGGCATCGAGCGCACCGCCCTTTCGGCAATCTTTGAGTCGCTGGGACAGGAAGGCGCAGGGATTAGCAGAGAATTCGGCGGCTTGGGCCTGGGACTTGCTCTTTCGAAAGCAACGGTCGAGGCGCACGGCGGGACCATTAAGGCCCAGAGTTTGGGACCAGGTCGTGGATCCACTTTTATCGTCGAGCTGCCACTGACATAAGAAAACATAGATCCCATGCTTGCTCACCCAAATGAGGGCATCCCACGCGCGGCCACGTCACTCCGTATTCTGGTAGTCGAGAACCACGCGGACACGCGTGAAATCTTGATCTCTTTGCTGGAGGGGCTTGGGCATAAGGTTGTCGTAGCGGAATCGATGCATAGCGCCCTCGGTCTCGCGCCGAGCGCGCATTGCGACGTGCTGATCTCCGACATTGGCTTGCCGGACGGCGATGGATGGACGTTACTGGGCCAGCTGAATTTGCCGCGCCCGATGTACGCAATAGCAATGAGCGGCTACGGGATGACTTCCGACCGCACACGCAGCAAGGACGTGGGATATCGGCATCATCTGGTCAAACCTATGGGGATCGAGCAGCTAGAAGGAATCCTGCAAGATGTTGCCGAGGAGCTCGGCAAGCCAACGCGCGGTGCTAGGAAAGAGCCGGAACGTCTCTCGGTTCACGGTCCGTCCAGGCGCGTTAGGTAGCGTTGTTCGTCAGTCCAGTAGTTACACGATTTTCAGAATCGCGCTCGCTTCGTTGTGCTTGGAGCGATGGTGACCAAGGCGGAATCGAACCATCGACCCAAGGATAGTGTCAGCCTTGAGCGGGAAAGAAAAAGCCCGCCGAGGCGGGCCTTCCTCATGGCATGGGATCAACTAGACAGCTTGACCGCCTTGACGCCGAAAGCAGCTGGCCACGACCAGGGCCAACCCCAGCAGCGCCAGCGTGCCGGGCTCTGGAACTTGGCGACTATCCAATATTCCATAGAAGTTGACATGCGACAGACCGCCGCCCTTTTCAAACACGTTGATGAACGCCCAGTCATAGTCGCCCGAGGCCAGCAGTGACTTCAGCGAGTAGACGAACCATTCGTCGGGCTGGTCGCCAGTGCCAAACTTGAAGCCGACTGCGATGTCGCTGTAAATGTCCCACAGGGAATCAAGAAAGGAAAACGTCCCCGTGCTGCCGCCCGGAACTTGAGGGTCTTGCGCAAATCCGCCGAGGCCGATCGACACGTAACCAGTTCCAACGCCGTTGATGAACAGATCGTTCATCGGATTACCCGTCAGGTTGCCTACACCTGCATCCAAGCAGGCTGAAACGATGGAATCGCCGACAGCCATGTGATTGTTGGTGACGACCTGGCAAAGGACGGGAGCTGCGCTGGCCGTCCCAGTGATCATCAACCCAACCAGCAGGCTAGCCGCTAGTCCTTTTAGCTTTCTCCAAGTTCGCATGTTCGTTACTTCCCTAGAAAGTTTGTTACCCGCCAACCTAGAAGACGCACGAACTGTTCCAAAGCGAAATTTGGTCGACGAAACAAGCGCGTGGTTTTTCGTACCAGCCGCGCACTGGTGAAACCGTAATTTTTCTCGACAGCGTGTGAGGACTCACGCGGTGCCACGCTAATCGAGACGGATGTGACGGATTCGCGGCGTTTGAAAGTGCGCGTTCGCGCCGAGAGATCGGCGGTGCTTCGCGGCTCGTTCCGATATCTGCGTCGCATCTGATTCAACCATGCGCAAACATTGTCAACGCATGTTGCGGATCTTTACGGACGGACGGATCCGGCGCCGAGAGTGGGCTGGTGGCCAAGGACGGAATTGAACCGCCGACACAAGGATTTTCAGTCCTCTGCTCTACCAACTGAGCTACTTGGCCATTTTTTGCGACTCACCGGATAGCGGTTGAGGCTTGCAGTTCCCGCCATCGCGAAGGGCGCGAAGTATAGCCGGCCGCTAGAGCAGCAGCGGCATAATCTCCCGCTAAATGGTCGCGTCATCGTTCGACATTGCGGTTGTCGGTTCGGGCATTCCGGGACTGGCTGCTGCGCTCGGGTTCGCTCAGCAGGGTCTGCGCGTTGCGTTAATCGGCTCACGGCCGAAACCTCATACGCCGACCCGTTCTGCGCCCTTTGATCCTCGCATTTATGCGGTGGCTCCCTCGAGCGTGGCATTGCTCGAAGGTCTCGGTGTCTGGGCCAGCATTGATCAACAGCGCATCTGTGCGGTTGAGCACATGCGCGTATTTGGCGATGACGGGCCAGAGTTAGCGTTCGATGCCTATGGCGCGACCGTCGAGCGGCTTGCAACCATTGTCGAAGAAGGCGAACTCTTGCGCGGGCTCGATGCGGCATGCGGCTTTCAGCCCTCGATCACAAGGATTCCGTCATCGTTCACTTCGCTCACTGCAAGGGCTGATGCGATTGATCTCACTCTCGAAGGCGCTTCGCTTGCCGTAAAGTTGCTGGTGGGTGCCGATGGTGCGAACTCTTCGGTGCGTGCTGCTGCCGGTATCAGCGCGACCATGAAGTCGTACGATCAAACCGCAGTCGTTGCTAACTTCGAATGCAGCCGCCCGCATCTGAACACGGCGTGGCAATGGTTTACCGACGAGGGGGTCGTTGCCCTGTTGCCGTTACCTGGCGAGCGCGTGTCGCTCGTTTGGTCTGCGCCGCAGGAGCTCGCTTCCGAATTAGCCACGCTGACCCCTGATCAACTGGCAAGTCGTGTCACGCAGCGCTGCGCGTCGGCAGCGGGGGAAGCTGTCGCCATCGGACGATTGAGTGCTATGGGCGCGGCACACACATTTCCGTTACGACAGGTTTCCGTGTCGCGCTTGATTGCATCGCGCGTCGCTTTGGTCGGCGACGCGGCGCACGTGATTCACCCGCTTGCCGGCCAAGGGCTCAATCTCGGCATGCAGGACACAGCACTTCTGCATGAGGTCGTACGGGCGCGCGAAGCGTTTCGCGATGTCGGTGACGTGGCTGTGCTGCGCCGTTACGAAAGAGGGCGTGCTGAAGCCCTCGGGCTGATGCGGTTTACTACCGATTCGCTGGCGCGCCTCTTCGCGGTTGATGACCCATTGGTGCGCCGGTTGCGTAACGCCGGTTTGGCGGCAGTAAACCGCCTGAGTCCGCTAAAAAACGCCCTAATTCGCCGGGCGCTCGGTTGAACTGGATCAACGGTGGGTGGTCTACCCTCACTGTCGCCCCGCTCTCATTACACTCGCGGCTTGCCGCTCGCTGCCGGAGAACAGAAGACATGAAACGCCTGACTCGATTCGTTGCTGCAACGGCCGTGTGGTCGACCACTGCAATGCTGGCCTCTTCGCTGGCATTGGCACAGATGCCGTCGAAGCCGATCGAGAACAAGAACGCGCCAGCTCCGGGAAGCTCCCGAGGCGCAGGTTGCAGCGCGCTTTGCGGAAAAATCCGGTGGGCAGAAGCCCGATCAAGTCTTCAAGGGCCGTGGCGGTTTGTACGAAGTGCTCGTCGGTGGCCAGCTTTTATACGTCGATCCGGAGGTTAGTTTTGTGCTGGTCGGTCGGATGATCGACCCGCGTACGCGCGAAGACTTGACGCAAAAGCGACTCGATGTCGCGCTCAAGGTTGATTTCAAGTCATTGCCGCTCGATCGCGCGGTGAAGACGGTGCGCGGTGACGGCTCGCGCGTGATGGTGACATTCGAGGATCCGAACTGCGGTTACTGCAAGCGGCTGTGGCAGAGCATGGCCGAACTGAAGAACGTGACGATCTATACGTTCCTGTATCCGATTCTGTCGCCCGATTCAATGGAGAAGTCGAAGGCCATCTGGTGTTCGAAGGATCGCTCTGCAAGCTGGGAAGAGCACATGGTGCAGAACAAGGCGCCTGCGGCGGCGGGGGATTGCAAGAATCCGCTCGAGCAGAATGTTGCTTTGGGTCAGCAGCTTGGCATCAGCGGCACGCCAACGATCGTTTTTGCCGACGGTACGCGCTCGGCGGGTGCGATGCCGGTGCCCGCAATTGAGCAGCGGCTAGCGGCGGCCAAGAAATAGTCAACGCTTAGGCAGCAGCGATTCGGGCGTGGTGCCCTTCGGCACCAGCAGCCAAGCCTGTCCTTCGTATTTTTGGCGTCCGGCGCGCTCGCCGGCCGCCGCTCCAAACCCCCAGAAAAAATCGAATCGCAGCGGGCCGCGAATGGCGCCGCCCGTATCCTGCGCCATCATCGGTCGCACGAGTCGAGCATTTGAATCGGGAGCTTGCGAATTCGGATCCGTGGTTGCCAGCACGACCGGCGCTCCCAGCGGAATAAAGCGCGCATCAGCCGCTAGCGAATAACCCGGCGTCAGCGCTACGCCCAGTGCGCCCAGTGGTCCGGCGTTCGCGTTTCCGAGCGGCAGCTCGCGAAAGAAAACAAAGCTTGAGTTGTGATTCAGCGCATCCTTCAGGCGCGTCGGATTGCGTTGCGCCCACGCCTTGATCCCCTGCATCGACGCCTGATCGATCGTCAACTGCCCCTGGTCGACCAGCCAGCGGCCTAGCGATCGGTACGGATGACCATTTTGATCGCCATAACCGACTCGCACGGTAGTGCCATCGTCAAACTGCACGCGGCCCGAGCCCTGGATCTGTAGAAAGAATGCGTCGATCGAATCATCGACCCACAACAGCTCCTGCCCGGCCAACGTGTTTGCGTCCGTGATCTCCGCGCGGGTGGCGTAAGGAACGATGCGGCGGCCTTGCAGCTTGCCCCGCAGTCGCATGTTCGAAAGCTCCGGATATATGGACGCCAGATCGACCACAATCAGGTCGTCGGGTACGCGATAAAGGGGCACCGCGTACTTGTCGCTGCGCGCGCGGCTGCCGCGCAGCAGCGGTTCGTAATAGCCAGTCACCAGGCCGCTAGTGCTTGCCTCGGCTTCCAAGTTATTTTCTACTTGACGAGACGACACGCGAAAGGCATCGAAGCGCGTGGAAAAAAACTCGCGCACCGCAGAACCGTCGCGAGCATCAATGGCAAGCGTCTGCGCGCACACTTCGCGCCAAGCATCGCGCCGCGCCAGGGCGCCGCACGAGTTTAGAAAGGCCGGCCACGCAGCCGCCCATTCGCTAAGCGGCATCGCGGGAAGTCCATTGAACCCAACCCGCTCGTAACTGGCGCGAGTTTCGGGTTGAGGGCTAGGCGGCGGTACCCGCGGTGGCGTAGCTACGGGGGGTGTCGGCGAAACACCGGGCGTAGGCGATGGTGTCCGTGGCGGAACCGGGGTCGACGACGGAGGTGTCGGCGCAGTCACACATCCCAGGAGCCACAAGCAAGCAAATGCAAAACTACAATGGCGCAAACGCTGTTGATATCCAACCATGTGGCTAATTCTGCTTGAAGCTGCGCTCGCAGTGGCGCTGCTTGTCTTTATCGTCTGGTGGACGATGTTCGACAAGCCCAAAAGAAAGGACTAGTGCAGAGTCTGCGGCATCGACAGTACGAATTCCGGAATGCTCGCTTCGAACGCCGTGCCGTCGGCGCCGACGCAGTGATAGGTACCGCGCATCGAGCCTACCGGCGTCGGCAATGGGCACCCACTGGTGTACTCGAATGCCTCGCCCGGCTGCAGGATCGGCTGCTCGCCCACGACGCCATCGCCCTCGACTTCCTCGATCTTGTTATTGGCGTCGGTGATGATCCAGTGACGCGAGATCAATTGGGCGGTCGCTTCCCCGGTGTTCTTGATCGTGACCGTGTACGCGAACATGAACGTGTCTTCCGACGGGTTCGAGTAGTCGGGCAGGAACTGCGGGCGCACCGTAATCGCGAATTGATACTTGGCCATATGGTGTGAGTCGGTCAATCGAGGAGGCTGACCCTTAGAATAAACGCAGCCGCCGAGGTTCCGATGACCATAACAAACCACCGAATCGCCCCCAGCATTTTGTCTGCCGATTTCGCTCGGCTGGGCGAGGAGGTGCGGGCGGTAGTAGCAGCCGGAGCCGACTGGATCCACTTCGACGTTATGGATAACCACTACGTGCCCAATCTGACGATCGGGCCGTTGGTGTGCGAAGCGATACGGCCGCTGGTAGACGTGCCGATCGACGTACACCTGATGGTCAAGCCGGTCGATCGCATCGTGCCGGATTTCGCCAAGGCCGGGGCCAACGTGATCACGTTTCACCCAGAGGCGTCCGAGCATATCGATCGCACGTTATCGCTGATTCGCGAATCGGGGTGCAAGGCCGGGCTGGTGTTCAACCCAGCGACGCCGCTGGTGTACATGGATCACGTGATGGACAAGCTCGACGTCGTGCTGCTGATGTCGGTCAACCCGGGCTTTGGCGGGCAGGCGTTTATCGCGGAGACGTTGCGCAAGGTGACAGCGGCGCGCGCGAAGGTCGACGCGTACAAGAAGGTCAGTGGGCGCGAAATCTTGGTCGAGATCGATGGCGGCGTGAAGGTCGACAACATTGCGGAGATCGCCCGCGCCGGTGCCGATACGTTTGTCGCCGGCAGCGCGATTTTCGGTGCGCGCGACAGCAACGGCGGGTATGCCGGCGTCATGCGCCGCCTGCGTGACGCGCTCGCCGCTGCATGACGTCGCGCTTTAGTGCGCGCGCGGTTTTGATCGACCTAGACGGCACGCTGGTCGATTCGTTGCCTGATATCGCCTGCGCGGTCAATTCGATGTGCGCAGAGCTCGGCTTGGCTTCGCTGCCACTTGAGCAAATTGCGTCGTACGTGGGCAAGGGTGTCGAAGTGCTTGTTCATCGCACACTGACCGGCACGATGGATGATCAAGCGCCGCCCGATGCGTTTCACCGTGGCAAGATGTCCTTCGATCGGTATTACGGCCAAGTCAACGGCAATGAATCGCGCGTTTATCCCGGCGTTCATCAGGCGTTGGAAGAACTGCAACGAAAGGGCATGCCGCTCGGATGCGTGACCAACAAACCGCGCGCATTCACGCTGCAATTACTAGAGCGCACGAATTTGAAGGCGGCGTTCGCGGCGATCGTTAGCGGTGACGACACGCAGCAAAAGAAACCGGAGGCAGAGCCGATGCTGCATGCGTGCCGGCTTCTCGGCGTCGCACCTGCAGACGCGACGGTCATCGGCGATTCGGAAAACGACGTGCTGTCGGCGCACGCTGCAGGGTGCCGCGTGATCGTCGTCGAGACCGGTTACAACGAGGGCAAACCGCTATCCGATCTGGACGCCGATGCTATAGTGCCCACGCTGTTGCACGCGGCTCGCCTGATCGAGCCGCAACCTCATTAAGTTCGACACCCGATGGCACGTTTTGACGAGATCAGCCGGCTTTTCTTCCAGGGCTACGCCCGGGGAGCCTGGCTTTGGCGTAGCTGCACGCGCAGCTGACGCCGCCGTGTACGCACGGCACTCGCTCATTGGCTTACAAGATCGCCGCTCCAGCGGCACTTCGTTGCAATCGGTTTGATCAGATGACTGAACTTGAATTCAAGGCGCTTGCGGCACAGGGCTACAACCGCATTCCGCTAATCGCGGAGAGCTTCGCGGACCTCGAAACGCCGTTGTCGCTTTATCTAAAGCTCGCCAACGAGCCAAATACGTTTTTGCTGGAATCGGTCGTCGGAGGCGAGCGCTTCGGCCGCTATTCGTTTATTGGGCTCGCCGCGCGCACGGCGGTGCGATCGTTCATTCGCGGTGATGGCGCGACGACTGAAATTGTCGAGCACGGCGTAGTTACGCACACATTCGACGGTGACCCGCTCTCCGCTGTGCAGCGCTACTCCGATCAGTTCAAAGTAGCAGTTCGTCCGGGGCTGCCACGTTTCGCGGGCGGATTAGCCGGCTACTTCGGCTACGACACGGTACGAGTTATCGAAAAGAAACTTGCGCGAGCAAAGCCCGACGACATCGGGGTGCCCGATATCTTGCTCTTGCTTGCCGAAGAAGTCGCGGTGATCGATAACTTGGCGGGGCGCATCTATCTGATCGTCTATGCGGACCCTGGAAAGAGCGAGGCCTATGCGAAGGCTCGGCAGCGACTGCGTGAACTCAAGACACGTCTGTCTCGACCAATCGAGCCACCGCATGCACGCGCCAGCGTGCGACGCGAAGAATTCCGCGAGCTCGCGAAGAGTGATTACCTGCAGGCGGTCGGCAAGGCCAAGGAATACATAGCGGCCGGCGATGTGATGCAGGTGCAATTGGGCCAGCGCATTCGTAAGCCCTATGCGGACTCGCCGCTGTCGCTGTACCGGGCGCTGCGCACGCTGAATCCCTCGCCCTACATGTACTTCTATAACTTCGGCGATTTTCATGTGGTTGGCGCCTCGCCCGAAATCCTGGTGCGCAGTGAAGACCGGCAAGGTAAGCGCTATGTGGCGATTCGTCCGATCGCCGGCACACGGCCGCGCGGCGCAACCCCCGAGCAGGATGACGCCCTGGGCGCGGAGCTGCTGGCCGATCCGAAGGAGCGCGCCGAGCACTTGATGCTGATCGATCTCGCGCGCAACGACATAGGCCGCATTGTCGAAACCGGAAGCGTCAAGGTCACCGAGCAATACGTGATCGAAAAATATTCGCACGTACAGCATATCGTCAGCCACGTCGAAGGCGTTCTCAAACGCGGCATGAACAATTTCGACGTGCTGCGCGCGACGTTTCCCGCCGGGACACTGACCGGTGCTCCCAAGGTCCGCGCGATGGAAATCATCGACGAGCTTGAGCCCGTCAAGCGGGGTATCTACGGCGGCGCAGTTGGGTACCTGAGCTTCGCGGGCGATATGGATCTGGCGATTGCGATTCGTACTGCTGTCGTTAAGGGCAATATGCTGTTCGTACAAGCAGCCGCCGGCATCGTGGCCGATTCGATTGCGGAAAACGAATGGAAGGAAACGGAAGTTAAGGCGCGTGCAGTGTTGCGTGCGGCCGAGCAGGTCGAGGACGGATTCGAGGCTGAATGATCATGTTACTAATGATCGATAACTACGACAGCTTCACCTACAACCTCGTCCAGTATTTTGGCGAGCTCGGCGAGGACGTGCAGGTCGCGCGCAACGATGAGATCACGCTCGATCAGATCGAGAAACTTGCGCCAGCCCGGATCTGTATTTCTCCAGGACCATGTTCGCCGAACGAGGCCGGCATTTCGCTGGCACTGCTGCAACGATTTGCAGAGCGCATGCCGATTCTGGGCGTATGTCTAGGGCATCAGGCGATTGGCCAGGCGTTTGGCGGAAAGGTGGTTCGTGCAAAGACGCTGATGCATGGCAAGGTTTCGCCGGTAGAGCACACAGCGTCCGGCGTGTTTGCAAACGTGCCGAATCGATTTAGTGCTGCGCGTTATCACTCGTTGGCCGTGGAGCGCTCCTCGCTGCCCGCTTGTCTGGAGGTCACCGCGTGGACCGACGATGGTGAAATTATGGGCCTGCGTCATCGCACATTGCCGATCGAGGGTGTTCAGTTTCATCCGGAGTCGATTGCTACCGAGCACGGGCACGCGATGTTGAGAAACTTTCTGCGGATGTCGGAGGCAGGCGTATGTCGATAGCACCTACCGAGGCGCTGGTTCGATGCATCGAGCATCGTGAAATCTTTCCCGATGAAATGCTTTCGCTATGGCGACGGCTGATGAGCGGTGAGCTAACCGCGGTACAGATTGCGGCGCTGACGATGGGACTGAGGGTCAAGAAAGAAACGATCGGCGAGATTGCGGCCGCGGCTCAGATCATGCGCGAGTTTGCTACCAAGGTCGAGCTCACCGATCGAACGCATCTGGTCGATCTGTGTGGTACTGGCGGCGATTCGGCCGGTACGTTCAATATTTCGACTGCATCGATGTTCGTTGCCGCCGCTGCGGGCGCACGTGTAGCCAAGCATGGTGGGCGCAGCGTGTCGTCCGGATCCGGTAGCGCCGATGTACTCGAAGCGCTGGGGGCGAAAATCACACTCACACCCGAGCAGGTGGCCAAGTGCATCGACGAAACGGGCATCGGCTTTATGTTCGCGCCAAGTCATCACGCTGCTATGAAACACGCGGCGCCGGTGCGCAAGGAACTCGGCGTGCGCACGATCTTCAATTTGCTCGGGCCTTTAACCAATCCGGCGGGCGCGCCGAATCAGATGATGGGAGTGTTTCATCCCGATCTGGTCGGCATCCAGGTGCGCGTGTTGCAGCAGCTTGGTTCCCATCATGTGCTGACTGTCTACGGCAAAGACGGCATGGATGAAGTTTCACTCGGGGCGGCAACGATGGTCGGTGAGCTGAAGGATGGCGTCGTGCGCGAATACGAGATTCATCCGGAAGACTTTGGCCTCGACATGATTTCGAATCGCGGATTGAAGGTCGGCAATGCAGCCGAATCGAAAGCGATGGTGCTCGCCGCGCTCGATAACGTCGATGGCACACCGCGCGAAATCGTGATTTTGAACGCCGGGGTTGCGCTTTACGCCGCCAATGTGGCTGACTCGATTGGCGACGGCATTACACGCGCGCGCGCAGCCATTGCGAGTGGCGCCGCCAAAAAGGTGCTTGACCATTTCGTGGCGACTACGCAGAAACTGGCGTCGTGAGATTTGCATTTGGAAAACATCCTTGATCGCATCCTTGCAACAAAGCGGGATGAGGTCGCGCAAGCCGAAAAGCAGCGCTCACTAGCCGAGGTGCGCCGCGACGCCGAGAATCGACGCGACGTACGCGATTTTGTGGCCGCGATCCGCAGCAAGCTCAATCACGGTCGCCCGGCGGTGATTGCCGAAATCAAGAAGGCAAGTCCATCAAAGGGAATGCTGCGCGCAAACTTTGAACCTGCGACCATAGCCGCCAGCTACGCGAAAAACGGCGCAGCGTGTCTTTCGGTGTTAACCGATGCGCAGTACTTTCAAGGCTCGCTGGACGACCTCGTCACGGCACGTTCGGCCAGCGGATTGCCGGTGTTGCGCAAAGATTTCGTTGTTGACGGCTATCAGATGTTTCAAGCGCGCGCGTCGGGCGCCGATGCCATTCTCTTGATAGTCGCGGCGCTGTCAGATGGGCAGTTAAATGACTACGAGGCGATCGCACACGGGCTCGGAATGGCGATACTGGTAGAAGTTCACGATGCGACCGAGTTAAAACGGGCACTGAGCCTTAAGACGCCGTTGATCGGAGTCAACAATCGGAACTTGCGCTCGTTCGAGACCTCGCTTCAGATAACGCTCGACTTGTTGCCGCAAATGCCATCCGATCGAATCGTCGTCACCGAGAGCGGCATTCTTACGCCGTCCGACGTCGCACGCATGCGAGAAGCGGGTGTGCAGGTATTCCTGGTCGGCGAGGCACTAATGCGCTCGCCAGATCCCGGCGCCGAGCTTGCGCGACTTTTCGCGTGATCGGCGACTTGCAACTCGCGCCGGGCTGGCCGGCATTGGTCGAAGCATTCTTTCAAACGCCAGAAGGACAAGGGCTGCACGCGTTCATTGAAGAGCGGCGATTGGCAGGCGCGGCGATTTTTCCTCCGCAGCCGCTGCGCGCACTTTCACTCACTCCGCTCGATGAAGTGCGCGTGGTGATTCTTGGGCAAGACCCTTATCACGGCGAGGGTCAGGCGCATGGGCTGGCATTTTCAGTGCCGCAAGGGACCAAAGTGCCACCGAGTCTGCGCAACATTTTCGCTGAACTTCAGCGCGATCTCGGCTGCACGCCGCCGGTCAGCGGAACGCTTGATCGTTGGGCACGACAAGGCGTATTGCTTCTGAACGCAGTGTTTACGGTCGAGCGCGGTATGCCCGGCGCGCATGCGCGCAAGGGGTGGGAAACATTGACCTCGATGCTGCTTAGCGCACTTTCCGCTGATCAACATCCAAAAGTTTTCATGCTGTGGGGAGCGCTGGCGCAAGGCTGGCAGACAAGCCTGGCTGAACCGCACCTGATACTGCTGGCAAATCATCCATCGCCATTGTCGGCACGGCGGCCTCCGATCCCGTTTGTCGGGTGCGGACACTTCTCGCAGGCGAACGCCTTCTTACAGCAGCACGGCCGCGGGCAAATTGATTGGTGCTAACGGCGCCGAGTAGCGGAGCGTGTTGTACCTAGCCAACCGCGGCATAGGTGCTGTGCAGCGCGCGTGCTTTTCGAATCGGCCTCGAGCGAGAATTTCATCGGTGGCTGCGTGGCAAGTTTGACCTCGAAACGCATCAGTTCGTCGCGTCGAAATACAAGGGCCTCAATGACATCGCCGGTCGCATATCGCGACAACAACGTGTCCAGATTGGCCGGCGTTACGCGTAAGCCATCAAGCGCGACCAACACGTCGTTAGCTGACAACCCCGCTGTCTGTGCCGGGGAGGCGTCGAACACATGCGCGATCTTGCACTCCAGATTCGTGTTCGCCGTTTTTATTCCGAGCAATGCGAAATGCGCAGCATCGAGATCGGGCCGGCGCGTGCACATCACGCCAAACGGAGCGAACAACGCTTCGTAGTTTGGGTCGCGCGTTCCTTCGGTCCACTCCTCAATTGAGTGCGTTAGCGACAATCCAGTCGCCTGCTCAACCGCTTGCGCAATCTGATCTTCGGCCACACCCGCATAATCAGCGCCGGCGGTCTTCCACTGCTTCCAAAGCAATCGCATCACATCATCAAGCGACCGTTTTCCGTTTGTCCGCACACGGATCGTCAGGTCGATCGCGAGTCCGACCATTGAACCCTTCTGGTAATAACTGACGACGCTGTTCGGCGCGTTTTCGTCCTGTCGGTAGTACTTGATCCACGCGTCAAACGAACTGTCGGCAACGCTTTGCTTAAGCCGGCTCGATCGCTGGGTTACTGTGGTCAGCGTCTTGGCCAGGCCTGTCAGGTATTGCGCTTCGCTCAGCAACCCGGCACGTGTCAGCAGCAAGTCGTCGTAGTAAGAGGTGAAGCCTTCGAACGCCCATAGCAGCCGCGTGTGATTCTCGCGACTGAGGTCATACGGTACGAATGCTGCAGGTTTGATTCGCTTGACGTTCCACGAGTGAAAATATTCGTGGCTCGCGAGCCCAAGAAAGTTGCGATAGGCCTCGGTGGTTTCGGTCATGCCGACAAATGGCAGTCCTTCGCGCTTGGTCACCAGCGCAGTTGAGCTGCGATGTTCGAGGCCGCCGTAGCCGTCGCCCAACGCCATCGTCAGAAACGTATAGCGGTCAAATGGTGTCTTATGCGAGCGCGGCTCGAACATTCTGACCTGCGTTTCGCACAGCTGGGCAAGATCGGCGGTAAGCCTTTGCATATCGAGCTTGGGCACGTGCCCAGTGATCACGATTTCGTGCGGAGTGTCGACGCACGCTGAAGCGGCCCAGTTGAAACTCTCCGATTTCGACCGGGCAGTCGATCAGCTCGTCGTAGTTAGCAGCTTCGTAGCGCCCAAAAGCGTGACGTCGCGTTCCTCGCGCCGGCGCGAGCGCAGTGGCGACTCGCCAGTTCCGATAACGTGCACCGGCCGGCGGCAGAATGTCGACCGCACAGTGCTCGTGTTGCAGGCCGAGCGGCGATAGAAACAGCGATGTACCGTTGAAAAACCCGTGTGTTTCATCCAGATGCGCCGCTCGCACCGATAGGTCCCACGCATAGACCTCGTAGGCGACCTCGATCTGTTTCGCCGATGGTGCGCGCCACGTGTGTTTGTCTATTTTTTCCAGCGCGACCCGGCGACCATCGGCGAGTGCGCTGATTCGCACGATGTTGCGCGCGAACTCGCGAATCATGTAGCTGCCGGGAATCCAGGCCGGCAGCATGAAGCGCTGGCCGTGCGGATCGGGCTGCTCGACGCGGCACGTCACATGGAACAAGTGAGCAGCGGGCGACGCAGGGCGTATCGTGCATAGAAAATGCTCATGCGGCAGCCGCTCGCTCAGCCGCGCAACACTTCAAGTACGTCCGATCTGAATTCACGCTGGTAAAGCAGGAATACGATGCCGGCAGTGGCTACAGCAAAGGCCAGCGGAGAAGAAAACCACATCAGCAGCGCGAAGGACATGTAATAGGCGCGTAAGCCGTCGTTAAAGGTCTCGGCCGCCATGCCGACGATTCGGCCTGCACGCTCCGCAAACTCCTGCCGGTCGGCCTGGCCGCTGTCGAAAACCTTGGCCTCTGGCATTGACGCGATCAACAGCGCGCCAAACGTGTACTGCCGCATCGACCACGTAAACCTGAAAAACGCATATACGAAGATAATTAGCAGCAACATGAGCTTCAGGTCGAACACGAACGGACTGGTGACTGTCGTGAACGGAAACTCTTTGATTAGATCGGCGGCGCCCTGAGTACCGAGCACGCGCAAGCACTCCACCGATGATCAGGATGGTCGTCGATGCGAAAAACGACGGGCTGGTTGACAGATTCTGCACAACCACCGCGTCCACCACTCTGTTTTCGCGGCTCGTCGTTTGCATCATCCATAGCAGTCGGTAACGATTGGTGTTGGCGAGCAACGAGCCTTCCATTCGGGTACGCCGCCCCGCAAACATCGCGTAGCTAACCCAAGCGACGAAAAACCAGGCCAGCGCCAGCCAATCGGCGAGCGCCAGCACTTTGAACGCTTGCAGTAGTTGCATTGCCGCGCAGCATAGAACACTGCGCGGACGATGCTATGCCAGGCCGAAATGCGTCAACGCTTGCGGGTCAGCCGCAGCAGTCCCCACACGACCAAACCTGTCAGCATCACGTAAAGCGCAATGCTGACCGCTTGTTGTGACTGCGCGTACGTGACACTGGAATAAAACAGGTAACCACACGTGGCAATGAAAACGATCGGCAGGATCGGATACAGCGGCACCTTGAACGGGCGAGCGATTGTCGGTTCGCGAAAGCGGAGCACGAACAAAGCAACTCCCGTCAGCAGAAAGAAAAACCAAAATACCGGCGCAGTGAACTCGACCATCGCCGAGAAGCCATCCTGCTGCAAGGCTCCAAACGCGATCAATGCAAGTGCGAGCACACCTTGCACAAGAAATGCCACCAGCGGAACGCTCTTGTCACTTCGCCAGTTGCTCATGAAGCTCAGTTGCGGCCAATCTTGCCCCAGCGCGTAGTTGCTGCGCGCTCCAACGATCATCGTCGAGTTGACCGACGTCAAAATCGCAATCCCGACGATCGCACCGATCAGCTGCCCACCGAACGGCCCGAACGCGGCTTGCATTACATCGGCGCCGACCGCTTTGCTCTGCTGCATGCCAGCCAAGCCGAGTCCGTGTAGCAGTGCGAGAACAAAGCAGACGTAGACCAGCGTGATCACAGCGATAGCAACGAGAAGCGTTCGCACGATCGCGCGCGGGCCACCTTTTACTTCAGCCGATATGTACGCACCTTCATTCCAGCCGCTGTAGGTAAACAGCACGAACACCATTGCGAACCCGAACCCGGGCGGCAAGCCCGACGTTGGTACCGAGGCTGCCGTTGCGGGCGCCGCTACATCGGCGGTCGCCAAAAGACCCGCCAATGTGACCAGCAGCAGACCAGAAACTTCGAAAATCGTCAGAATGTTTTGAACACGAGACGATGCGCGCAAGCCGATGACATTGAACGCTGTCAGCACGATCACGGTCAGTGCCGCATAAATTGCCGACGACCTGGATCCAAGCGAGACAACGCGGCTCATGTAGTCGCCGAAAACAAAGGCGAGCAGCGCAATTGACCCAGTCGTAAT
The DNA here is from genome assembly GCA_963791315.1 of uncultured beta proteobacterium. Taxonomy (GTDB): domain Bacteria; phylum Pseudomonadota; class Gammaproteobacteria; order Burkholderiales; family Burkholderiaceae_F; genus JACCZX01. The sequence goes on along the minus strand of CAWBRQ010000001.1, from coordinate 61,649 downwards.
GACAGCAATGCGCGCCCACCCAAAGAAGAAGCTGATATCGCGCCCGTACGCTCGCGTTAAAAAGTGATAGTCGCCGCCCGCGTGCGGAAACGCGCTTGCCAACTCTGCATAACAAAGCGCACCGATCAGTGAGAGCACGCCACCCAATACCCACGCGATCAACATCCAATCGACGGAGCCCGTGATGCCCGCAACCATCGATGGCGTTTTGAAAATGCCGGCGCCGATGACGATTCCAACGACGATCATTGCGGCATCGAAGACCGAAAGAACCGGCCGGGGTGCCGCGGTGTCCGGAATGTCCTTCATGCTTGCGCTCCAGTTGGATAGCAAAAGCCCCGCACAGGCGGGGCTTGGCCAAAGCAATAACCAGAAACTACATGCTACTTGCGCGTCCCCGTGACCTTGGTTTCGGTTCCGCCGGCGCCTTTCAGCGTTCCCGTCAGCTCGTTGCCGCGCACCGTGCCGGTCAACGTGCGCGTCACGCCCTTGTCGTCGTTAAAAGCAAAGCGAATATCTTCGCCGCGCACCGTTGCGCCCACCAGCGGTTGCTTGGCCGAGCCCGACGCAACGTCGCCCGTAATTTTCTGATACTTCTGGTTCAGGTTCACGGTGTACTGCGCATTGCCCGCACCTTGCTCGCGTAACGTCCAGGTGCCTTCGACCTTGGCCGGCACAATCCACAGATAAGCCGTGCGATAGTCGATCTCTGCGGTTTCATCGGGCTCCCAGTCGCCCATCGTGAACTGATGCGATGTGACGCGCGTCCCAGGTTTCATTTCCAAGATAGTGGGGCGCAATTTCAAATTCAGCTCCGGCAGCAAGTACATCGTGACTACGGTCGCCTTGCTGAAGTCTTCCTTGAAAACATCGCCCTGAATAATGCGAGTCTTGCCGGTGAGCTCTTCGGCTTGTACATAGCATTGAGCCAGCTTCGCCATGTCCGGGTTGTATTCGATACCGACCGCGGTAGCGCCCATCTTCCCGGCGGCGATCGCGATTTTTCCGTCTCCGGCGCCTAGGTCATACACAGTGTCTTGCGGCGTGACCTTGGCCATGCGCAGCATCCTCTGCACGACCTCGTCGGGCGTCGGCACCCACACAACGTCCTTGCCGGACTGGCCGACCTGCGGCTTGTAGTCACGGTCGCATTCACGACGATCCTTTGCGTCGACGCTGACGGTTGCGGCGGCGAGCACGCCGGCAAGTGCGATTGCTGTACCTCTACGGATAAATCGGGACATCGGGGTTCTCCTTGTGCTCATTTGGCATGGGTCGATTATGCATTGACGTTGACGACGACTCGGCCCCGGATCTCGCCCGCCAGGATCGCGCGGCCAGCTTCAAACGCGTCGGCCAGCGCGATCTCGCGCGTAATTGCATCGAGCTTAGCGCGGTCCAGTTCTTGCGCCAGATGCTGCCACGCCTGCGTGCGTCGATCCATTGGGCACATTACCGAATCGATACCAATCAGACGCGCGCTGCGCAAGATGAACGGCGCGACGGTGGCCGGAAAATCCATCCCCTGCGCCAATCCGCACGCGACCGCCACACCGCCATAGCGTAGCTGCGCGCACGCGTTGGCGAGCGTCTGACTGCCGACCGAATCGATGACGCCGACCCAGCGTTCCTTTTGGAGCGGTTTGCCGGCAGCAGCTAGTTCAGCACGGTCTATGACTTCGGCGGCACCTAACCCTCGTAGATAGTCGGCTTCAGCAAGCTTTCCGGTGCTGGCGACGACGCGATGCCCGCGCTGAGCCAGGATGGCAACCGCGAATGATCCGACCCCGCCGCTCGCACCCGTTACCAACACTTCTCCGTTAGTCACGCCGTTGTCGGCGAGCGCCATCGCAGCGAGCATCGCGGTGTAGCCGGCAGTTCCAATCGACATGGCGTCGCGCGCGGTCAGCGGCGCCGGAATACGCACCAGCTGCCCGCCCGTGTAGCGCCCGCGCTGGGCGAGGCCACCCCAAAGAGTTTCGCCCGCGCCCCAGCCGTTCAGTACGACGTGATCGCCTGCACGCACGTGTGACGAGGTCCCTATCTCGACCGTGCCTGAGCAATCGATTCCAGGCACCATGGGCCACTTACGAACCACGGGTGACTTGTTCGTTAGCGCGAGCCCATCTTTGTAATTGATTGTCGAATAGTCGATCGCAACTGTCGTATCTGCCTCGGGCGTATTCGCTTCGAGCTCTGCGTCGTCCAGATCGCGCAGCTCGGCCCGAAATTGATCTGACTTGGTCAAATAGATTGCTTTGAACATCGGATGCCTAGCGGTGCCGCCGGTGGGTGCAGCTGACGACGATACTACGGAGGCGACCCTGGTCTCTCGGCGTCGCGAGCGTGGCGCGTGCCCGCGGCGTATGTAGCAGGTAAGCCGCTCCATGTCCCCTTTTTCGGCTTTTCTGTCGGCGAGAAGCGTGCATCGTGGCAGAATCGAAAATAGTCAGGATGACGCTTTAGGAGTCCATTGGCATCAACTGTCATTCCGCTGCGGCAAGCAGCTGTCGAAAGTTCGCTCAAGCGCGCGGCATTCGATTACGCCGGTGTGGCAATGCTGTGCGTCAACGGCGCCGGCCAGATTCTCGCGTTAAATACTGAGGCTTCCGAGTTGGTGGGTGGCGATTCTCCAATCGGCCGCAGCATCGCAGAAATCGTTCCCTTCCCAAGTCATCGAGCATTCGCGCGCCGCTGGAATCGGCTGTGGACGATGGCTGCGAGTGGCACGGACGCAAGCGTCGAAACCAAGCTTCCTTTGCGCGGTGGCGGACGCCTGACAGCGCGCATAGCCGTACGCCTGTTTCGTTTTGAGCAGGAAGAATTCGCGTCGATTGCGATTACAGAAACCGCGCAGGCGCGTGCGGCTGCAAAGCGCGTCCAACTCGACGAAATGCGTGCGCGGGCACTCGCCCAGCATCAGTCCGAGCTGACCGTCGTGCTGAACGAAGACAGGCGCGTCGTATATGCGAGCGCTGCGCTGGAGCCGATTACCGGGGAACGGGCATTCGACGTCCTCGGATCACCGTTCGAATTCATTCTCGATCAGCCTTCTCGTATCGAGTTCCGACGCGCTGTCGATCGTATCTTGCGCGAACAGCCAGGCGACCGGCAGAGTCCATCGCTGCTGCTGCGGACTCGAGCCGCGCTTGCTGGTGCGGGGCGCAGTATTTCTTGCGTTATCGCGAATCGGCTCGACGATCCGCGCGTGCGTGGCCTCGTGCTGACGGCGCGCGATCTTGGCCCCGCTGAGCGCGCACAGGCGAGAAGGCTGCGTTTTCGCGAGCGGCTACTGGAGCTGGCGATTCAGCCAAAGTCTGACTTCACCCACGCACTGTCGGCCATATTGCGCACTGCGACCGAGGTGCTGGACGTCAGCGCTGTAAGTTTCTGGCGCTTGTCGCCCGATGGCGAATCGCTGCGCTGCGAATCTCTGTTCGACCGCGGCAGTGATCGTTTCATGCGCGACTGGGTAGGCCGCGAACTTAGCGCGACGCGCTTTCCTGCTTACTTTGCGCAGCTGATGAATCGGCAGCCGATCGTAGTCAATGACACCCACACTTCTAGGCTGACCACCTCATTCGCGGGCGATCGAAGCTGGTCGCGCGTGCGCGCCATGCTTGACGTGCCGGTGCTTGTCGAGGGCGAAGTCAGTGGCGTGCTCAGCCTGCAGCACAACGAATCTCGCGTGTGGGATGACGACGACGTCGGCTTCGCCAACACGACGTCGCTGATGCTGGCGCTGGCGCTCGAAGCCGCGCAGCGCCAGGAGGCTGAAACACGGATCGAGCATCTGGCTTGGTATGACGGCCTGACCGGTTTGCCGAATCGCAATCTGCTGCGCGAGACGATGCGCGATCTGATCATGACGGCTGCCAATCGCAAGCGGCGCATGGCAGTGATGCTGATCGACCTCGATCGCTTCAAGGATGTCAATGACACGCTCGGCCACCTGGTGGGCGATGCGCTGATCAAGTCTGCGGCTGACCTGCTCGGACAAACCGTCGGTGATGCAGGCACGGTGGCCCGTCTCGGCGGCGACGAGTTCGTCGTTTTGATTAACGAGTTCGTCCACCGGCAAGAGGTTGCGTTACTCGCGGCGCGGATTGCCCAAACGCTGAATCGCACCGATCTTGTGCCGACCATCGACACGCAGGTTTCCGCGTCGATCGGAGTTGCGCTGTTTCCCGAGCACGGACGCGATATGAGCACGCTGCTGAAGAATGCCGACGCAGCCATGTACCAGGCCAAACGCGACGGCCGCAATCAGTTCAGCTTTTTCAATCCGATCCGCTACGAGCGTGCCGCGCGCGAAGTCCAGCTGGGTATCGAGCTCGTCAAGGCCGTGCAGAGCGAGGCGCCGCAATTCATTTGCGAGTACCAGCCGCAGGTCGAGATGATGAGTGGGCGCGTCGTCGGGCTGGAAGCGCTGATCCGATGGCAGCATCCGGTGCATGGTGTGCTGACGCCCGATCGCTTCATCGGCGTAGCTGAATTGAGCGGGCTATCTGAACGGATCACGCGCTGGGTGTTGAATGAGGTGTGCTCACAGATCAATCGCTGGCGACAGGTACGCCCCGATTTCGATGTGCCTGTATCGATCAACGTTGCCGGGCGCGAGATGGGTTCGACCGCGCTGCCGGCGCTGGTGCGGGCTGCGCTGGCCCAGCACGCGATTGCTCCGCAGCTGATCGTGCTCGAGATCACCGAGCGCACGCTCGTCAGGGAAAGCGAAATCAACAACGATGTGTTGGCTGAGCTTGCGTCACTTGGCGTGGGGCTGGTACTCGATGACTTTGGCACCGGCTATTCAATGCTGGGCTACCTAAAGCGCATGCCGTTTACTGCGCTGAAGATCGATCAGTCGTTCATCGAAGGCATTCCGGGCGACGCTGATAGCCGCGCGATCGTTCATGCAATGCTTGCCGTGGCTCGACATTTCAAATTGAAAGTCGTGGCTGAGGGAGTCGAGTCGATCGAGCAGGTCGAATACATGCGCGATATCGGCTGCGAATTCGCGCAAGGTTTCTTTTACGCCCGCGCGTTGTCCTCAGACACCATCCTCGATTACCTGGCGCGCGCCGGCAGCTAGCGTCGCCCCGTCTTCGTTGCATCGCTAAGATTGCGGCGCAAATCACGGAGACGCTGCAATGAATTACGAGCACATCATTGTCGAGACGCGCGATCGGGTCGGTTTGATCCGGCTCAATCGTCCCAAGGCGCTCAACGCGCTCAATGACACGCTAATGGACGAACTCGGCGTGGCGCTGCTCGGTTTCGACGGGACGACGGTATCGGCGCGATCGTCATCACCGGGCAACGACAAGGCGTTTGCTGCGGGTGCCGACATCGGTGCAATGAGTTCGTGGTCTTACATGGACGTATTCAAGACCGACTACATCACGCGTAACTGGGAAACGATCCGCCGCATTCGCAAGCCGGTGATTGCCGCAGTCGGTGGTTTCGCGCTCGGCGGCGGATGCGAGCTGGCAATGATGTGCGACATCATCATCGCGGCTGACTCGGCGAAGTTCGGTCAACCCGAGATCAAGCTTGGGATCATTCCTGGCGCGGGCGGAACGCAGCGCTTGCCGCGCGCCGTCGGAAAGGCCAAGGCGATGGATCTCATCTTGTCGGCGCGCACGATGGACGCGTCGGAAGCGGAGCGCGCAGGGCTTGTATCGCGCGTCGTGCCGGCCGCCAATCTTCTCGACGAAGCATTGAAAATCGCCGCCACCATTGCAAGCTTCTCCCTGCCGGCGGTCCTAATGGCAAAGGAATCGGTAAACCGCGCATACGAGTTGCCGCTGGGGGAAGGTGTTCTATTCGAGCGCCGACTCTTCCACTCTCTCTTTGCGACGACGGACCAGAAGGAAGGAATGGCCGCGTTCGTCGAAAAGCGCGCCCCGCGGTTTACGCACCAATGACCGCTGTCATAGGCATTTGAAACTTCAGTTTGAGTCGCCAAATTCGTGGTTCTGCGAGAATTGAAGAAGCGCTCTAGCGCGCTCGCCGGCGTTGTTGCTTGACAGCATTTTCGCTGGCCCTCATAATCGCTCCTCTTTACGACTCCCGCTACGCAGCGCCGTCAAAAGTGCATGCGACGGGTGTCTTGTTCTTTAAAAATGAAACAGCCGATAAGTGTGGGCGCTTAATGAACGGCGCAACCAGGTCGAAAAGTCTCACGGCTATTGACTTGGCTGAACTCAAATCATTAGTGCTCACGCAATGGAAAGAGATGTTCGCAAGAGCCTCTCGATTCCAGCGAGAGTAATCAAGCACACAGTATCGAACTGAAGAGTTTGATCCTGGCTCAGATTGAACGCTGGCGGCATGCCTTACACATGCAAGTCGAACGGCAGCACGGGGGCAACCCTGGTGGCGAGTGGCGAACGGGTGAGTAATGCATCGGAACGTGCCCAGTAGTGGGGGATAACTAGTCGAAAGATTAGCTAATACCGCATACGACCTACGGGTGAAAGCGGGGGACCTTTACCGGCCTCGCGCTATCGGAGCGGCCGATGTCTGATTAGCTAGTTGGCGGGGTAAAAGCCCACCAAGGCGACGATCAGTAGCTGGTCTGAGAGGACGACCAGCCACACTGGGACTGAGACACGGCCCAGACTCCTACGGGAGGCAGCAGTGGGGAATTTTGGACAATGGGCGCAAGCCTGATCCAGCCATGCCGCGTGCGGGAAGAAGGCCTTCGGGTTGTAAACCGCTTTTGGCAGGAACGAAACGGCGCGAGCGAATATCTCGCGTTAATGACGGTACCTGCAGAATAAGCACCGGCTAACTACGTGCCAGCAGCCGCGGTAATACGTAGGGTGCAAGCGTTAATCGGAATTACTGGGCGTAAAGCGTACGCAGGCGGCTTTGCAAGACAGGTGTGAAATCCCCGGGCCTAACCTGGGAACTGCATTTGTGACTGCATGGCTAGAGTTTGTCAGAGGGGGGTGGAATTCCACGTGTAGCAGTGAAATGCGTAGATATGTGGAAGAACACCGATGGCGAAGGCAGCCCCCTGGGATGTGACTGACGCTCATGTACGAAAGCGTGGGGAGCAAACAGGATTAGATACCCTGGTAGTCCACGCCCTAAACGATGTCGACTAGTTGTCGGAGGGTAACTCCTTCGGTAACGCAGCTAACGCGTGAAGTCGACCGCCTGGGGAGTACGGTCGCAAGATTAAAACTCAAAGGAATTGACGGGGACCCGCACAAGCGGTGGATGATGTGGATTAATTCGATGCAACGCGAAAAACCTTACCTACCCTTGACATGTCAGGAAGTTGCCAGAGATGGCTTCGTGCTCGAAAGAGAACCTGAACACAGGTGCTGCATGGCTGTCGTCAGCTCGTGTCGTGAGATGTTGGGTTAAGTCCCGCAACGAGCGCAACCCTTATCATTAGTTGCTACGCAAGGGCACTCTAATGAGACTGCCGGTGACAAACCGGAGGAAGGTGGGGATGACGTCAAGTCCTCATGGCCCTTATGGGTAGGGCTTCACACGTCATACAATGGCCGGTACAAAGGGCAGCCAACCCGCGAGGGGGAGCTAATCCCGGAAAACCGGTCGTAGTCCGGATTGGAGTCTGCAACTCGACTCCATGAAGTCGGAATCGCTAGTAATCGCGGATCAGCATGTCGCGGTGAATACGTTCCCGGGTCTTGTACACACCGCCCGTCACACCATGGGAGTGGGTTTCACCAGAAGCCGTTTGCCTAACCGCAAGGAGGGCGGCGACCACGGTGAGATTCATGACTGGGGTGAAGTCGTAACAAGGTAGCCGTACCGGAAGGTGCGGCTGGATCACCTCCTTTCTAGAGTACGCGCTTCGATTTAAGCGTCCACACTTATCGGTTGGTTTCTTGCGGCAGCGAGTGGGCCAGAAGAAAGTTGCAAGACGGGGGTCTGTAGCTCAGCTGGTTAGAGCACCGTCTTGATAAGGCGGGGGTCGATGGTTCGAGTCCATCCAGACCCACCACGCTCGGCAGGAGGCTTAAGCGGGGGCTTATGACCAGGAACCGGGGGTGTAGCTCAATTGGGAGAGCGCCTGCTTTGCAAGCAGGAGGTCATCGGTTCGATCCCGTTCACCTCCACCATCTTGTCTCAAACGTCAAACGAAAGTGCGCGCGACATGTGCATTTCCGTTTGGTCTTTGACCAAAATCGCTGTTTCGATCTTTAACAATTCGGAAGAAGCAAAGCGTTTCAATCCTGCGCCTGGTAATGAGTCAGGAGAGGATTGATAACGGGTTGTAATTGCATTCGAGTCTCAAGCATTAAATCTGAGATTAGCAACATGGTCGCCCAATGACCGTGTCGTCCTGAGCCAGTAGTAGTCAATAGGAACAGGCCGCACCGTTATAGGATCAAGCGACTAAGTGCATGTGGTGGATGCCTTGGCGATTACAGGCGATGAAGGACGTGGCAGCCTGCGTAAAGCTGCGGTCAGCTGGCAACGAGCGTTAACAGCCGCAGATGTCCGAATGGGGAAACCCTCCCGCAAGGGAATCCCTCGCTGAATAAATAGGCGAGTGGAAGCGAACCTGCTGAACTGAAACATCTAAGTAGGCAGAGGAAAAGAAATCAACCGAGATTCCGAGAGTAGTGGCGAGCGAAATCGGACCAGCCTGTGCGTTTTAGCTGTTGTTCAAACGGAACGTTCTGGAAAGTACGGCCATAGCGGGTGATAGCCCCGTATGTGAAAGAACGACAGTGGAACTAAGCGCACGACAAGTAGGGCGGGACACGTGAAATCCTGTCTGAATATGGGGGGACCATCCTCCAAGGCTAAATACTCGTAATCGACCGATAGTGAACCAGTACTGTGAAGGAAAGGTAAAAAGAACCCCGGAAGGGGAGTGAAATAGATCCTGAAACCGCATGCATACAAACAGTAGGAGCTCCAGCTTCAAGAACCTTCGTTTACCTTGACGTCGCGCGTAGCGCGTCGTCAAAGGTCGCCCCACGAAGGGAAGTATCGAACTGATTGAACCGGCTTGGTCGTCAGTGAGGGTTCTTGAAGCTGGAGTGACTGCGTACCTTTTGCATAATGGGTCAGCGACTTACATTCTGTGGCAAGCTTAACCGTATAGGGAAGGCGTAGCGAAAGCGAGTCCGAATAGGGCGTTCAGTCGCAGGGTGTAGACCCGAAACCAGATGATCTATCCATGGCCAGGTTGAAGGTGGGGTAACACTCACTGGAGGACCGAACCGACTACTGTTGCAAAAGTAGCGGATGAGCTGTGGATAGGGGTGAAAGGCCAAACAAATCTGGAAATAGCTGGTTCTCCCCGAAAACTATTGAGGTAGTGCCTCGCGTATCACTCCAGGGGGTAGAGCACTGTTATGGCTAGGGGGGCATGGCGCCTTACCAAACCATGGCAAACTCCGAATACTTGGAAGTGCAAGCGCGGGAGACAGTGCACCGGGTGCTAACGTCCGGACACGAAAGGGAAACAACCCAGACCGCCAGCTAAGGTCCCCAATATCGGCTAAGTGGGAAACGAAGTGGAAAGGCTAAGACAGTCAGGAAGTTGGCTTAGAAGCAGCCATCCTTCAAAGAAAGCGTAATAGCTCACTGATCGAGTCTTTCTGCGCGGAAGATGTAACGGGGCTAAGTCGATAACCGAAGCTGCGGATGTAAACGCTTCACTTCAACTTGTTCGCTTCACTCCTTTTGTCAGTTCTGTTCAGAGTGAACAGAACCCTCTCTCTTTTTTAGGTTTGGCAACGCCGGCTGCGCCGTCGTCGCCACCATGAGCAAGTTGAAGCGAAGCGTTTACGTGGTAGGGGAGCGTTCTGTAAGCCTGCGAAGGTGGCTCGAGAGGGCTGCTGGAGGTATCAGAAGTGCGAATGCTGACATGAGTAGCGTTAAAGAGGGTGAAAAGCCCCCTCGCCGTAAGCCCAAGGTTTCCTGCTCCACGTTCATCGGAGCAGGGTGAGTCGGCCCCTAAGACGAGGACGAAAGTCGTAGTCGATGGGAAGCAGGTCAATATTCCTGCACCGATATCTAATGCGATGGGGGGACGGACTGTTGAAGATCATCCGGGTGTTGGATGTCCCGGTTTCTGATCGTAGGTGGCCGGTAGGTAAATCCGCTGGCGTATCACCAAGGAAAAGGATCGAGTGGCGTAAGCCGCGAAGTGATTGGATGTGGTTCCAGGAAAAGCCTCTAAGCTTCAGTTAGATACGACCGTACCGAAAACCGACACTGGTGGGCGAGCTGAATATGCTCAGGCGCTTGAGAGAACTCGGGAGAAGGAACTCGGCAAATTGACACCGTAACTTCGGAAGAAGGTGTGCCTTGTGTAGCGTGACGGGAGAAACGCCCGAAGCGTGAGAAGGTCTCAGAGAATCGGTGGCTGCGACTGTTTATTAAAAACACAGCACTCTGCAAACACGAAAGTGGACGTATAGGGTGTGACGCCTGCCCGGTGCTGGAAGGTTAAGTGATGGGGTGCAAGCCCTTGATCGAAGCCCCAGTAAACGGCGGCCGTAACTATAACGGTCCTAAGGTAGCGAAATTCCTTGTCGGGTAAGTTCCGACCTGCACGAATGGCGTAACGATGGCCACACTGTCTCCTCCCGAGACTCAGCGAAGTTGAAATGTTTGTGATGATGCAATCTACCCGCGGCTAGACGGAAAGACCCCATGAACCTTTACTGTAGCTTTGCATTGGACTGTGAACCGATCTGTGTAGGATAGGTGGGAGGCTTTGAAGCGGGGGCGCTAGCTCTCGTGGAGCCAACCTTGAAATACCACCCTGATTTGTTTGCGGCTCTAACCTACGCCCGTTATCCGGGCGGGGAACAGTGCATGGTAGGCAGTTTGACTGGGGCGGTCTCCTCCCAAAGAGTAACGGAGGAGTACGAAGGTACGCTAGGTACGGTCGGAAATCGTACTGATAGTGCATAGGCATAAGCGTGCTTGACTGCGAGACTGACAAGTCGAGCAGGTGCGAAAGCAGGTCTAAGTGATCCGGTGGTTCTGTATGGAAGGGCCATCGCTCAACGGATAAAAGGTACTCTGGGGATAACAGGCTGATACTGCCCAAGAGTTCATATCGACGGCAGTGTTTGGCACCTCGATGTCGGCTCATCTCATCCTGGGGCTGTAGCCGGTCCCAAGGGTATGGCTGTTCGCCATTTAAAGAGGTACGTGAGCTGGGTTTAAAACGTCGTGAGACAGTTTGGTCCCTATCTGCCGTGGGCGCTGGAAGATTGACGGGGGCTGCTCCTAGTACGAGAGGACCGGAGTGGACGCACCTCTGGTGTACCGGTTGTCACGCCAGTGGCATCGCCGGGTAGCTACGTGCGGAAAAGATAACCGCTGAAAGCATCTAAGCGGGAAACTTGCCTGAAGATTAATCTTCCCGGAGGCTTGACCTCCCTTAAGGGTCGTCCTAGACCAGGACGTTGATAGGCTGGGTGTGGAAGCGCTGTAAGGCGTTGAGCTAACCAGTACTAATTGCCCGTGAGGCTTGATCCTATAACCGTGCTGCCTGTCTCAGAAAGCTGAGGCTCGACACGCAATCACAACCTTCTTTGCTTCTTTCCGAATCAGATCTCTTGTGAGCCGCTGCTTCAGTGGCGGCGAATCAGGAGGTCGTCCGAATTGCCTGACGACCATAGCGAGTTGGAACCACTCCTTCCCATCCCGAACAGGACCGTGAAACGATTCAGCGCCGATGATAGTTAGATGTATTTCTAGCGAAAGTAGGACATTGTCAGGCTAGCTACACCAAACGCCCCGGTGCTCATGTGCCGGGGCGTTTTCTTTTGCAGCGACCGACGGCTCGTGCTCTAGGGACTATCCGTGGCCGTCACCGCCCGAGGCCTGGAAGGCGAGTAGCGGAACTCCGAGATGTCGAGCGATACCGCGCCCGCCCTCGCGCATGACCTGGTCATGATTCCAAGCAAAGACGGGCGCCAGAATCGGTGCGAGCAAGTTCATCCAGACCTTGCCAGTGCGCACGGTCCATTCGTATTTCACGCGCGTCGTGTTTCCTAGCTCCTGCAGTTGCCAGCGTCCGGTTCCATTCAGATCGCCGGTCGCAACACCCTCGATGAAAGTGGGCCGCGCGATCGCAGTGGTCCGCATTTCCAAAGACAGACGATAGGGAAGCCTGCTCGACCACGTATAGCGTCGGACCGCACCGATACCTTGTGCGTCGCCCTTCTCGAGCTCGACCACCTTTTCCACATAGCGCCACCAGCTGGGCCACTCTTCGGGAGCGATCAAAGCCTGCCACGTCCGCTCAATGGGCGCCTCTAGGTGCCACCACGTCACCAACGAGTATTGCCTCACGCTCACGACTGACTGTGTGTTCCTTTGCGTAGTTGATGTTCGCTGAGTGTTATCGCGCGTCCTGCTGCAGATATTTGTGGACAAAAGCGATCGCCATGCTGCCTTCGCCGACCGCGGACGCTACGCGTTTGACGGGACTCAGCCTCACATCTCCGCAGGCGAAGACACCGGGGACACTCGATTCAAGCAGATAGGGATCGCGGGTGTGTGACCAGCGCCCGGCCTTCACCACGTCATCTCCGGTGAGGACATATCCGCGCGAATCGCGTGCGATGTCGGCCGGCAGCCAAGCGGTTTCAGCGTCCGCTCCGATGAAGATGAAAAGGCCACCGCAGTCATGGCGCTCCGCCGCTGCGCTCGCAGCATTCCGTATGTCGATCGCGGTTACGTGCGTGTCGCCGTGTGCGGCAACAACTTCCGATCGCAGCTGGACTTTTACGTTCGATCTTCCGCCGAGCTGCTCGATCAGATAGCGAGACATGCTCTTCTCCAGAGAATCGCCCCGCACAATGAGCGTCACCGTGCGTGCATGATTGGCAAAGTACAACGCAGCCTGACCGGCTGAGTTGCCGGCACCGACCAGGTAGACGTCGAGTCCGTGCGTGGCGCTTGCTTCACTGCGTGCCGCGCCATAGTAGATGCCTTTGCCGATGAGTCGATCGAAACCGTCGATCGCGAGGCGCCGCCACGTCACGCCCGTGGCAAGAATGACGGTCCGCGCCCGGACGACGTCGCCACCATCGAGATACACCTGACGCGTTGTGGGATCGATGCGCGCGACAGAGCGTGTGACCAGAATTTCTGCTCCGAGCCGCCCCGCTTGATTGAGCGCGCGACTCGCGAGCTCGTCACCTGAGACTCCATTCGGGAAGCCGAGATAGTTTTCGATTCGCGACGATGTGCCTGCCTGACCCCCCGGTGCCTCGCGCTCGACCACCACCGTGCGCAGTCCTTCGGACGCGCCGTACACCGCCGCTGCGAGGCCGGCAGGTCCGCCACCGATGATGACGGTGTCGTATTCAGTTAGGTGTGCGCTCGTTTGCAAGCCGAGGAGGCGCGCAATATCGCGCGTCGCGGGCCGATTGAGAAGCGTGCCGTCGGCCAGTTTCAGCACCGGGCAATCTTGGTCGGCTGGTCGGGGTCCAGGCCACCGCGCTTCGAGGTCCGGCGCATCGGGTGTTATCCAGTCGTAGGTAATCTGATTGCGCGCGAGAAACTGGCGTAGCTCACTGCACGCAGCATCCCATCGATTGCCGACCATCGTCACGCGCGGCTTGGGTGCTTCGGCGGCGATGCCCTGAAGCCCGCCGATGCGCTCGCGTGCCAGCGCACCGACTTTCACCGAGACCTCCGGCGCCGCCGCCGCAACCGCGTAATACTCCTTGGGATCTATTCGCAAGACGCGCGAGGGTTCCGAAGCGCGATAGCCGCCGGCGAACGTAGTGCCAAACGCGATCGGTACTTCGCCGAAAATTTGGCCTGGAACACGCCAGCCGAGCGTGCGTTCGATGCCATCGACCAGCTTGACGACCTGCACCTTTCCGGTGAGAACTGCGTAGAGCGCCCGGTCTCCACCCTCGGGAACGGCGAACTCTCCGACCCCCAGGTGCACATCGGCGGACGTCCGTGCTAGACGCTGAAGCTCGGTCACTGCGAGCGTCGAGAACAGTGGAATCGCCCGCACGTCGTCAACTGTCAGCATGGTTCGGTCAACGCAGGAAACTTTCTATTCATTGTCACCGCTCAAGAAGTCTGCACGAGTCTGGCAGTTCGATCCAAGGCAGCTTCTTGGAACTAGTACCAGAGATCGTCGGCACGCCAAAGCTGTCATCCGGAAAACAACCGGCTGCAATGCCGATCAAATGCGGTCGTGTCGACGTGTACCAGAACAGCGTTGTTCCGCACCGACTGCAGAAATGGCGCTCCTCGTCGTAATTTTCTGCCGCGTGATGAAATGCATAGACGTGCATATCGCCGCTGATTTCAGTTACGTCTGATCGCAGAAAGTACGCTGATACGCCGAAGGCACTGCCTGTTCGGCGTTTGCAATTGGTGCAGTGGCAGACAGCATGCAGCCGAGGCTCACCGTCGATAGAAATGGACGTTGATCCGCAGGCGCATTGCGCGAGGCGGGTCATCGCGCAACGCGAACTAGCTTGATGCGGCCAGATGCGCCACTCTTGATAGAGACGGCTGACTTGCGGCAGCCGAAGTGGTGAGCAACAAGCGCGAGCAATTCTTCGTTGGCCTTGCCCTCAACGGGCGGCGACTTGAGCTGAGCAAGCCAGGCGCCGCCCTCAACTTGAGTGAGCAGGCTGACGCGGGACCTTGGCTTTACCTTGACCGAGATCACGGTGGATTGCGTGGCGGTAGGCGTGCGTTTCACGGCTTACTTGGCCGGCGGCTCGGCATTGAGAAGCACTCCGGTTAGCGAGTGAACTTGAACTCGCACACGCGACCCGTGAGCCGCTGTCCGACGCCGCTGCTTGCATCGAACTGTGCCTTGATTCGATATGTGTACTCCTTGCCGCGCTCGGCATCGTTAATGGCGTACATCGCGTTGTTGACGATGCCATCGAGGCGCAATGTGGCACTGCCGTCTTCATTGATCTTGCCGTGAAGAAAGTGCCAGCCCGGCTCGCCTTCCTTTCCGTGAGTGCCACGGATGCGACTCTTCTGCACCTCTGCCGGAAATCGATGCGTGTATCCCTTGGCGTCGTCATCGGCAGCATTGTGAGGCGGGCATGTCATGGTGACGTTCCATGCTCCATCGAACTTCGTCTGCTGAGCTAGTGCAGCGGAAGCGACGGCCAGGGTGAACCCGAACGCCAAGTTCAAAGCGAGGTGGACCGGACGAAGAACGATCATGACGTTTATGAAGCGCGGGTTAGCAAGCCTAGGCAATCGAAGCCTTTTGCGCCACGCACCTGTGGAGAAAGCGGCTCCAATATGCCTTCGCTTCTTGTAGCAGTGAGTACGAAGCTGCAGGAGCGGGAGGTGGGCCTGCTTGCATGACGGAGTTTGCAGCCGCCACGCATTCATTGCAGATGTATAGCTTCGAGCCTGTCATCAATCTCGGCCCAGCAACCAGCTTTGCAATTTGGTCTTCACTCTTGCGGCAGAAAGAACATTTCAGTTTACGAATACCCATGGCTACCTCCAGTTTCGGTTGTTCGCGGATGGATCTTCAACTATGCCTGAGGCAGTGCTCCGCGATGCGCTCCGCGAGCTGCGGAAGCAGCAGCGTGGGCAGGTCGTGACCCATGCCGCGGATGATCTCCAGCTTGGCGTCGCCGCCAGCGTCGCGAATCACGCGCGCCGTTTCTTCGCCGCACGCCGGGCGAACAAGCGGATCCTCGTCTCCATGCAACACCAACGTTGGGACCTTGATGCGCGCACGGCCGCGGTTCGATCGCCGCTCGCCGCTATGGCAATGAGCTGCCGTGCGACGCCTGCGGGATCGTACGAGCGGCGTACGTGCCTTTCGCATATTTCGCGTAGATACCCTGGTTCCGCAGGATAGGTCTGACTGCCGATGTCGCGCAGCACGCTCATCAGCCGCCGCGTCGCGCCCTCCACGTCGCCGGGTTTCGCGGGCGCTCGCAGCAACGCGCGCCGCGCTCTCGCCGTCGGCTGCGGAAGACTGCGCTTGCCGGTGGTGGACATGATCGACGTCAGGCTCGCCACTTTCGTTGGCGCATTCGCCGCCAGATTCTGCGCGATCATGCCGCCCATCGAAACACCCACCACGTGTGCGCGGGAAATTCCCAGCGCATCCAACAGCGCCGCGGTGTCGCGCGCCATGTCGTCGATTAAATAATCCGCCTTCAACGGCAGGCGCAGCAGGTACTTGAGCGTTGCTACGGCAATGCTGGGAGATCCGAGGTGATCGAGGTGGCTCGAGAGCCCCACATCGCGGTTGTCGAATCGCACGACGTGGAGGCCCTTCGCAACGAGCATTTCGCACAGCTGGTCCGGCCACATGATGAGCTGCATGCCAAGCCCCATCACGAGCACGATCGATGGGTCGGCGGGATTGCCGAAGGACTCGTACTGCAGCGAGACCTTGTCAGCCTGGATCGACGGCACGGTACGGGTCGCTAAAGAGCCACCTGCGCCAATCGTCGCGATGGAACGGCTGCCAATGGCCCTCGCGTTGCGCGAGGCGATCGGCGATCGCGTACCAGGCTGCCGGATTCACTCCCATGCCGATGTGGCTCGCGGTGACTTCGACGCTCTCGGCGTGGGGCGCACGCGCCTGCAGGCAGCACTGCCATGCCACGATGCCGTCGCTGCGGCTGAACACCGAAGTCGTCGGCACCGGCGGTGCCTCGCGAATGCGTCGCCACTGATCCGAGTCGTCTAGTCCATGTCCGCTTGCGAGCTTGTAGATGCGCCATGCGTTGTTCGCGCGGGGGTGGCCCGTGAAAGGAGTGCCGAGTGTGATGACGCACCGCACGTCTTCGCTTGCCACCTTGGCAATCTCGCGTGCGTAAACACCGCCCAGGCTCCAGCCGATGAGGCTTACCTTGCGACCGGTGCTGCGTGCGAGCTTGCGCACCCGCTCGACACTGCGCTCGAACACGCCCTCGCGCGGCCCGAGGTTGAAACGCAGTTCCCAGCCGTGGGGCTTGTAGCCGCGCTCGGCGAGGAATGCGCGCAAAGGAAGCGTGCTGACGTCCGAGGCGGCCAGGCCGGGAAAGACCACCACCGCGTGGCCATCGCCGCGCGGGGCGCGGCGCAGCAACGGAAACGCCGCGAGCGTCGCGCCGAATTCCCACGGCGCGCGCCATTCGAGCGCAAGCAGAAATGCATTCGGCGCCTTCAGACCTTGCGCGTGACTCGTCATCGCTGCGTAGTCTCCAGCAACTCTTCGTACGCTTTCTTTAGATGTTTTACGAATAGGCGCAAGTCCGGCATGGTCTTACGGCAAGCCACGAGCCCGAAATCGAGCGAGCCGTTATAGCTCACGATTGTGATGTTCAGCGCCAGCCCATGAGTCACGATTGAAACCGGGTAGTAGGCCTTCAATTCGGCGCCCGCGAGGTAGAGCGGCACTTGCGGCCCCGGAACGTTGGAGATCACAACGTTGGCGAAGACCGGAATGCGAGGCGCGGCGACGGCCTTGCGGTAGAGCGGCGTGATCGCGGCCATCAGCCACGGAATCCCGAGCGAAGGCAGATCGGTGGGGATCGCGCCCTTCATGCCGCCGGCGAGCTGCTTCGCGCGCGTGCTGCCGGCGATGATCGCGGCCATGCGCTTCACGGGGTCGGCGATTTGCGTGGCGAGGCCAACCAGCATCATCGAGACCTGGTTCTCCTGCGTCGTGTCGCCGGGCGTCCGCAGGCTCAACGGGACCGCCGCGACCATCGCCTTGCCAAGCGCTGCTTTGTCCTTGGCGAAGTGTCGTCGCAATGCGCCAGCACAGATTGCCAGCACGGCGTCGTTCAGCTTGGCGTCGTAGTGCCGCGCGATCGCCTTCACATCGGTCAGCGGGATTTGCGCCGCCACGAACACGCGCTTTGGGCCGATAGCGGCGTTGAGCCGCATGCGTGGAGCCGAAGTGCCGCCGCGATTTTTCGTTGGCGCGGTCAGCGCTACTGCGCCGGTGCGTGCGGCGGCCTGCGCTACGCCGGGGATCGCTTTCAGAATCCTGCCGTATTGCGCGACGGTGTTGCGCAGCGCGAACCCCAGCATCTTTGCTGCCGATGCTGGCATCGCCGCGGCGCTCTTCGCAGCCGCGCGCTGCACCGCGCGCGGCTTGCGCTGCGCATCGAGCAGCGCCTGCGCCACTGCGATGCCGCCTTGGCCGTCGAGCGCGGCGTGATGAATCTTGGCGTAGAAACCGACCTGCCCACTCTTCAAGCCGTCGATCACCGTGAACTGCCAGAGCGGGCGGTCACGATCGAGTGTCCCCTCGTGCAGGTGCGCGACAGTGGACTCGAGCTGCGCCTGAGTGCCGGGTGCGGGGAGCGTGACGCGCTGGATGTGGTAATCGAGATCGACGCGTTCCGCCGGCACCCACAGTGGGCTCGCGATATCGAGCGGCATGAAGCGCAGCACGCGCGAGAAAACGGGCGCCAGATGAATGCGCTTCGCAATGTGGGCGCGGATCGCCGCATAGGGATCGCGTCCTGCGGGCAGTCGATCAAGCAGCATCAGGCTCCCGACATGCATCGGCGTGTCGGGCGTCTCGAGCTGCAGGAACAGCGCGTCCAGCGCGCTGAGATGCTTCATCTTGTGCGTGTGAATATCCGCTGACGCATTACCTAATCGGCGTGCTGCTCTCGCGCGTCCGGTCAAGTGACGAGGCGGAGCTATCCATGTGTCGCCGAACAAGCCACAACATACCGACGCCCGACAAGATGGCACACACCACGGGAATCCACATCACCCAACGCACTGCCAAGGACAAGTACAGGGCGAGCAACAAGCCGCAAGCAAAGGCGATGCGCGCTACCAACCACCGGTGCGAAGGGGCGAGAAGTGTTGGCAACAAAACCACGCCCGCAGCGGCAATTGCAGCGCTTAAGCCAACGGACGTCGTCTTTACGAACAAAGACCAAGGAGCCATGCAGGCGCCCGAGACCAAATGCTCGTTGGGACAAGCCCAGACATGCCCGTAGTGAATAAGGATGCCGGCAAAGAAACCTAGATACAAGCCTAGGATTCCAGCCGGTACTGTGAGCAACCACCGCAGAACTTGCATGGAGTTACCAGAAAGCATCGTCTTCACGTTCACGCACAACCCGGAGACTGTACTCAGCGATCTTGCGAATCAGATCCTCTGGCAGAGACTCGTCATAGGGAATCTGAAGGTAGTTCTTGGTCGTCTTGTGCTTTTCGAGTTCCCTGCGAAATCGCTGCAGCGCCGCCGCTGTTGGCGCGAAGTTGAGGTGTGCTTTGTGCGCGGAGAAAGCGAACACGAATCGGGGCTCGACGAAAAAAGGGCTTCCCCACTTGATCACTTCCTTGGCCTCGGGCGCGACGCTCTTGAGGATCGCGTACAGCCGGCGTAACTGCGGCTGGCCCTCGCGTGGGGCAGCGCGGATATACCCGGCGATCGTAGTCGGCCGCTTGCTTGCCATGTTGCTGAATCGCAGCCTCCTTTCCGTGCATTGTCACCGACTACAGGCTCCGGACGGTTTCCAGTCAGAGTTTGTGCCCCTGTCCTGAGCCGAATCATGAATGACGAGGGCGAACGCACGCCGGAGCGTCGTACCAGTGACGTTGAGTTCCATTGGAATGTTCGATGGCACTGTCATGGTTCCTCCGGCCCGGGCCTTGTTGGCGCCAGCCGGAGTCTCGAGACACTGCTCTCCCGCCAGCACGTACCAGCCTTCGGGACCCGGGTGTGTATGCACCCTCGAACGGTCGCCCGGCCGCATGACAGCGTAAGACAGAACTGCAGCGTAGCTCTTAGCTGCGGGAAGCTGCAGCGGTCCGACGACGGCGATAGCTTCACCTCCCCGCGCAGCAGTGTCTCGGGGGCCGAATTCGGAGAGCCACACTCGCCCGCCTTCCTCCACCACAATTCCGGTCGCACTCTTCGCCGCCTCCGCAGCCTTCCGGCTCGGAAACGCGCGCAAATGCCAGTAGACGGATGTTTGACTGAAATGAAGTCCGGTTACCCGGCCGACGTTGAAGCAGCCAAACTCCGGTCGCTTCTCGCCGGGTGGCACGTCCACGCAGGCCACTTCGGTCAAGTGCCCGTGTCCGGTGGTGCCGGGCACCTGAGCCCGCGGCTGGCCGATTGGCACAAAGGTGCCCAGGAACAGTATGAGTAGCCCGATGAATGGAGTTGTGTCCATGTCCGATCTCCCGAGAAAGTTAGGCATGCGTTCGACTGGCTGAATGCATGCGGTTAAGCACCATTCTTTCGCACCCATTCGGCCATTTCGTTGCGTTCGTATTCGAGCAGATGAAGAACCAAGTCTTGGTCTTCCTGATCCGTCGCGCGAAGGTTTGCGCCTTTCGCAACGAACCACTTGAACAGTTCCTTGTACTCCAACGAGGCTACCTCGAAGAGGACCGGAGTTCCGAATGTATTCTTGGTGTCGAGATCAGCGCCACGGGCATGAAGCCACGAAACGCCTTCACGGTCGTTCTCGACGGCGAGGAAGTGAAGCACCGTCTCGCCGAGGCTATTCGCCAAGTGAAGCAGCGAAGGCTGTTTGCGAAGAAGTTCTTCCGCAAGCGCGAAGTCGTGCGCATGGATGGCATTGCGGAACTCGTACCAGGCGGCGTCAGTCGTGTTCACAAGCCAAGCGCTGACAACCCCGGATGATCGTCTGGCCTTCTTCCGAGCGGCCAGTGATATTTACGTTCTGAAGTAGCAATTGGAAGATCGTTGATGCTCGCGATCCGGCGTCGCATGAACCCCTGGTCATCGAATTCCCAGTTCTCGTTGCCGTACGCCCGGAACCAGCTACCAGAGTCGTCGTGCCACTCGTAGGCAAAACGAACAGCTATGCGGTTGCCCTGACAAGCCCACAGCTCCTTGATCAACCGATAGTCGAGTTCCTTGGTCCACTTGCGAGCCAGAAATTGTTGGATCGCCTTGCGCCCGGTGAAGAATTCCGCGCGATTGCGCCAGACGCTGTCAGGCGTGTACGCCATGGACACTCGCTGCGGATCCCGCGTGTTCCAGGCGTCTTCCGCCAAGCGAACCTTTTGCGTTGCTGTTGCCGTGTCAAACGGGGGAAAGGGTGGTCGGGGTTGTTCGATCGTCGACATGGTGGAGCCTTCCTAGGTCACGTGCCTGATGGTGCTGCACGCACTGAACGAGGCAAGTGCTTCGCTTTCGCTTGTGTTCTGGGCTTGCTCCAAACCTTCCGCAGGCACCCACTGCGGGAACCGCATCTCATGATTCACATGACGACCGTTTCGGTCAGCGGCGGTCGTTGTCACTAGGTGTACTCGCCGCGACCTTTCGGGTACTGCGCTTCCCACTCGCGGCCGTTGAGCAGCGTCAATGGTCAAATCCTCAATCGTTTTGGAGTCAATGCAGCGTGCGTTAACGCTGATGCCATCCGGATGAGAGCGCGGCACATAGAACGACTTGATGCCGCACACGGAGCAGAAGAGGTGCTTAGCCGTGTGCGTATTGAAGCTATAGGTTTTGAGTACGTCATTGCCGCAAAGAAGCTTGAATTGATCGGCCGGGACAATAAGGTGAAGGTAACCGGCCTTGCTACACATGGAACAGTTGCACTCTGACACTCTCACGCTCTTTGGCGCGACCACCTCAAATCGAACCCGCCCACAATGACATCCACCGCTATGCGTAATCACGTCGCACATTGAGTCACCGATGTGATGGCTCCGAATCGAAGATCACGGTCTCCTGGCCCACCTCTACTTCGCCGTACTTGAGGCTGCCGACGCGTTCGTAGACGTGCAGAACTGCACCGGTCGTGTTCAGCTGCGTGTCGACAAGCCGGAAACTGCGCGGGACCGTGCCTTCCCCGAACAGGCGCTTGCCCGTACCGAGAACAACCGGAAACTGCCAGATACGTAGCGTATCGATGAGATCGTGCTTCAGTAGGGTCTGGAGGAGGTTGCCGCTGCCGTGAACCTGAATCTCGCCGCCTTCCTGTGCCTTGAGCTTCGCGACCTCCTTAGCAACGTCGCCCTTGAGCAAGCTGGAGTTGTTCCAGTTGACCTTATCGAGCGTCCTGGAAGCGACGAACTTCGGCCGGATGTTGAGCGCTGTGGCAATCTCGTCCGTCGGATCGGTGGACTTGGGCCAGGAGCCTGCAAACATCTCATAGGTTTTACGGCCGAGAAGAAAGGCGTCGGCGCGCTTCGTCCACTCGGTCATGATCTCGCCGAACTTCTCGTCGAAATAGGGGACTAGCCACCCGCCATGTTGGAAGCCACCGTCGCGGTCCTCGTTGGGGCCGCCGGGCGCCTGCATGACGCCATCCAGGGTCACGAAAGTGCCCACAACCAAGTTTCTCATGTTCCTCGTCTCATTGTTTTGTGAGCACCTAGCAAAGATGCGAGGAGTTAGGCTGCACCGCCGCCGCGCATGATTGTTGCGAGCTGTGCGGCGATCTGCTCAGCGCTCGCGCTGGTGCTGTCAAAGGTGTGATGGGTATCAAGGCGTCCACCGGCGTTCCGGTATCCGTGCTCGGCTTCTGCCAGCGTCCGATCACCTCGGGTTAGAGTTCGTTTCTTAATTTCTTCCCATGAGCAAGTTAGTTCCACCAGCAGTGGATCGAAACGATCGAACGCACGCAACATTTTCTGGGCTCCCTTCTCGGTCAAGATGACGGCGTCAAAGATGACCTTGTGAGCGAGATCAAGCAATGTCCCAGCGCAAGCGTAGGCGCTGGTGACGATCGCCTTCGCGTCCACTAGTGCGTGGTCGTTCTCGAGATCTACCCGCAGAACCACCGAACGTGGCAGGCAGTAGAAAATCGTGTCGACAGAAAAGTGAAGCCAATAATCTGGAAGGAGTTCCTCCTGGAGTGCTCGCGCCAGTGTGGACTTACCGACTCCAGAACTGCCAGTGATGACGATGAGTCTTCGCTGCATGACAAATGAACTGACCCAGGACGCTAGCCGCGGAGGTGGCACGATACCCAGTGTCCTTCGCTGCTGCGCTTCAGCGCCGGCACTTCGGTCGCGCAAAGGGGTAGCTCGCGGATCGGGCAGCGCGTGTGAAACGGGCAGCCGGAGGGCGGGTTGATCGGACTGGGCACGTCGCCTTGCAGCATGATGCGTTTGCGTCTGACGGCAGGGTCGGGGATCGGCACCGCCGACAGCAGCGCTTCCGTGTAGGGGTGCAGCGGTCTCGAATACAGCTCGCGCGACGATGCGATCTCGACGATGCGTCCGAGGTACATCACCGCCACGCGGTCGCTGATGTGCTCGACGACCGACAGGTCGTGCGCAATGAACATGTAGGTCAGGCTGAACTTGGACTGCAGGTCTTCGAGCAGGTTGATCACCTGCGCCTGGATCGATACGTCGAGCGCGGACACGGCTTCATCGCACACGACTAGCTTGGGACTCACCGCCAGCGCACGGGCGATGCCGATGCGCTGCCGCTGGCCGCCGGAAAATTCGTGCGGGTAACGCCGCATGTGGTCGGCGTTCAGACCGACGGTTTCGAGCAGCTCGACGATACGGTCCTCGAATTCGCGCGCGGTCTTCGTGAGCTTGTGGATGATCAGCGCCTCGCCGACGATCGCACCCACCGTCATGCGCGGGTCCAACGACGCGTACGGGTCCTGGAAGATGACCTGCATATCGCGCGCCAGCGCACGCAGCTCGTTCTTGCCCAGCGCCGTGACATTCTTGCCCTCGAACCAGACCTCACCCGAAGTCGGCTCGATCAGCCGCAGGATGCAGCGCCCAGTGGTGCTCTTGCCGCAGCCCGATTCTCCAACGACACCAAGCGTTTCACCGGGGTCGATATCGAAGCTCACGCCGTCGACCGCGTGCACCTTGTCCGCGACACGCCGGAGCATGCCGGCCTTGATCGGGAAGTGCTTGACGAGGTTCTTAACCTCAAGCAACGGTGCTGTCATGCCGGCACTAAATCGAAAATGCACGCCACCTTGTGCCCGGGTGCCGCGCTGCGCAGCGGTGGCGTCGCTTGCGTGCACTCGACGACTGCATGTTTACAGCGCGGCGCGAAGCGGCAACCTTCGGGCGGGTCGATCAGCTTCGGCACGACGCCCGCAATCGCCTCAAGCCGTACCTTGTGCGTCGCGGCCATGTCGATGCGCGGAATCGAGCGGATCAGCCCCTGCGTGTACGGATGTCGCGGGCGCGCGAACAACTCGGCTACGTTGGCTTCTTCGACCACCTTGCCGGCGTACATCACGACCACGCGCTGCGCGGTTTCGGCCACCACGCCCATCGCGTGCGTGATCAGCATGATCGACATGCCGAGGCGCGCTTTCAGCTCGTTCAGCAACTCGAGGATCTGAGCCTGGATCGTGACGTCGAGCGCCGTCGTCGGCTCATCGGCGATCAGCAGCTTGGGGTTGCACGATAGCGCCATCGCAATCATCACGCGCTGGCGCATGCCGCCTGAAAACTGGTGTGGGTAGTCGTTCACCCGCCGCTTGGGCGTGGGAATGTGCACGAGCTGCAGCATTTCCACCGCGCGGGCCATCGCGCCGGCGCGGCTTAAGCCCTCGTGCAGCCGCAGTGTCTCGGCGATCTGCTCACCCACCGTGTAGACCGGATTCAACGAGGTCATCGGCTCCTGGAAGACGATCGCGATTTCCTTCGCGCGGATCTTGCGCATCTCGTCCGGCGGCAACGGAACGAGGTCGCGTCCCTGCCACAGCACCTGCCCGGCGACGATGCGCCCCGGTGGCATCGGCACCAGCTTGAGCACCGTCATCGCGGTCACCGACTTGCCGCAGCCCGACTCGCCGACCACACCCACCGTCTCGCCGCGCTCGACCGTCAGGTCCACGCCGTCGACCGCGTGCAGCCAGCCGTCGTCGGTCTTGAAGTGGGTCTTGAGTCCCTTGATCTCGAGCAGTGCCACTACATCACCTTGCGCGGATCGAGCGCGTCACGCAGCCCGTCGCCGACGAAGTTGATCGTCAGCACGGTCAGGAAGATCGCGAGTCCCGGGAACAAGGCCCAGTAAGCCGCGATGTCCAGATAGTCCTTGGCATCGAACAGAATCCGGCCCCAGGTCGGGATGTCGGGCGGGAAGCCGAGTCCGAGAAACGACAGTGTCGACTCGGCGATGATGGCTGCCGCGACATCGATTGTTCCGGCCACGATCACCGGCCCGAGCGAATTCGGCAAAAGGTGCCGCAGCACCTGACGCGGCACTGATGCGCCGAGCGCACGCGCAGCTTCGACAAACTCTTTTTCGCGCAGCGAGAAGAATTGCGCGCGCACCAGGCGCGCCACGGGCATCCAGCGAAAGCCCCCAATCACGGCGACGATCAGGATGAAGGTGCCGACTTCAACGCCGAACATCCCCTTAAGAGTGTCGCGGAACAGATAGATGATGATCAGCAGCAGCGGCAATTGCGGTAGCGACAGAAAAAGATCCGTCAGCCACATCAGCGCGGCGTCGATGCTGCCGCGTGAGATGCCGGAGACGGCGCCGATCAGAACGCCGAAGAAGATCGCCATCAGTCATCGCCGCCAGGCCCACCGCCAGCGAGATGCGGCCGCCGTAGAGCACGCGCGCCAGGATGTCGCGGCCCAGATCATCGGTTCCAAGTGGATGCGCCAGTGACGGCCCGGCCAGCCGTGCCGCGAAATCGATTTCTTCGATCGAATGCCGCCACACGAGCGGGCCGAAGACGACCGCCGCGACCATCAGGCCGAGCACGATCAGGCTGACGAGCGCCATCCGGTGGCGGCGAAACCGACGCCACGCCTCGGCCCATGGCGAACCGTTCGCACGCCGGACGACGGCGGCCTCAGCGATAGGAGATGCGAGGGTCGAGCCAGCCATACAGAATGTCGGCAATCAGGTTGAAGACGATCACGAGGCACGAGAAGACGAAGGTCACCGCCATGATGACGGGAGTGTCGTTGCGGAGGATGGCATCGATCAGCAGCGAGCCGATGCCGGGTATGCGAAAGATCTGCTCGGTCACGATCGCGCCGCCAAAAATCGCCGGCAACTGCAGCGCCACCAGCGTGACGACCGGAATCAGCGCGTTACGCACGACGTGCTTCATCAGGATCACGCGCTCCGCGAGTCCCTTGCTGCGCGCTGTCGTCACGTAGTCGAGGCGGATCACGTCGAGCATCGCCGAGCGCACGTAGCGCGTCCAGCTCGCACCCTGGAACAGTCCAAGCACCGCCACCGGCATGATCGACTGCTTGATGTGCTCCCACCACCACTGCCAACCGCTGGCGCTGATGTCGGCACGGTAAACGAACGGCAGCCAGTCGAGCTTGATCGAGAACAGCAGGATCAGCAGCAGACCGGTGAAAAAAGTCGGCAGCGAAAATCCGACGAAGGCGAGCGTGCTCGCAATCCGGTCGAACCACGAATAGGGCCTGGCGGCGGACAGGATGCCCACCGGCAGCGCGATCAGCAGCGCCAGTATCTGCGACGCGCCGATCACGACCAGCGTGACTGGTAGGCGCTGCAGGATGAGGCTGTCGACGTCGACGCGGCTGACGAACGAATAGCCCCAGTCGCCCCGCAGCATCGCTGCAAGCCAGCGGAAGTAGCGCTGCCAGCCCGGGTCGTCGAGGCCGAAGCTCTTCCGCAGCTGATCGCGAACCTCTGCTGGAACATTCGGATTAAGTGCGAGTTCGCCGAACGGATCGCCTGGTGCCAGCGCCAGGATGGTGAAAAGCACGACGCTGATGCCCAGCAAGCTGGGCACCGCGATCAGCA
This sequence comes from uncultured beta proteobacterium, assembly GCA_963791315.1. Lineage (GTDB taxonomy): Bacteria > Pseudomonadota > Gammaproteobacteria > Burkholderiales > Burkholderiaceae_F > JACCZX01. The sequence continues at coordinate 34,984 of CAWBRQ010000001.1, read as the reverse complement.
AACGCCGCAGGACGTAGGAACCCACGGCGCAACCCTATCGGTCCTCGGACCCGCTTTGAACTCCTACGCCCCCTGGCCTCCTTCGCGATACCAGTTCTGCAGAGCCGAGAAGTCGAGATCCCATCCGGTCAGGTTCGTCACCAGCTTCAGCGAAGCGCCGCGCACGCGCGGCCGGCTGATCAGCGGAATGATGTGGTTTGAGCCGACCACCAGGTCGTTCATCCTGATGAACAGTGCCGCGCGCTTGACCGGATCCATTTCGGATTCGGCCTCGACGTAGATCTTGTCGTATTCGTCGCTGCGCCAGCGCGAGATGTTGCGCCCCTGCCATTTGTTGGCCTTCGACGAGATCTCGCGCGTCAGGTACTGGTCCATGAAGCGCTCGCAATCGGGCTGCGTCATCGTCGTCGTGTACATCTGGAGGTCGCACCAGAACTTGCCGTAGGTGTCCGGATTACCGACATCGGACGAGAAGAACACCGAAGCCGTCACCGATTTGAGCTCGAGGTCGATGCCCGCCTTCTGGCACGCCTGCTTGAAAATCGCCTGCTCTTTCTGGCGCGATGCATTGATCGACGTCTGGTAGACGAACTTCATCTTCTTGCCGCCTTTTTCGCGAATGCCGTCGGCACCCTTGGTCCAGCCGGCAGCGTCCAGAATCTGGTTGGCCTTGTCGATGTTGAACTCGAACTTCGTATTCTTTGAGACGAACCGGGGCGGGTTGTTGACGAAATTGCTGGTCGCCACGCCGGTGCGGCCGTAGATGAAGTCCTGCATGCCCTTGCGGTCGGCGAGCAGCGCCATCGCCTGGCGCACCTGCGGATCGCTGAACGCGAAGTGCTTCGACTTGATGCTCGATCGTTCGCCGTCGACTTCGTTGAACGGGTCGGTGACGCTGAGCTGGATGAATTCGATGTCGCCGCTCGGAACGATGTACGCGCGCCCCTTGCCGCCGGCCTCCATGCGCTTGAGCACTTCGTCTTCGACCTGCAGATTCCACGCGTAGTCGTATTCGCCCGTTTGCAGTACCGCGCGCGCGGCCGAGGTCGCGTCGCCGCCGCCTTTCATCTCGATCGCGTCGAAAAATGGCCGGTTCGGCATGTGGTAGTTCGGGTTCAGCTCACCGCGCACCATGTCGCCGGGCTTGAAGTCGACGAACTTGTACGGACCGGTGCCGACCGGCTTCAGATTCGCGGGCGCCTCGCGCGACTTGGCGCCGATGTACGGCGCAAAAAGGTGCTTCGGGATGATCATGCCCTCGGCCGCGACGAACGCCGTGGCCCAGAACGGCGTGGCCTTCTTGAACGACACCAGGATCGTGTGCGAATCGACCTTGACGACCGTGACGTCCTTGTACACACCGGATGTCACTGCCGCGGTGGTCGGCTCACGCGCGTATTCCCAGGTGAACACGCAATCGTCGGCGGTAAACGGCGTGCCGTCGTGCCATTTGACCCCTTGCTTGAGCCGCCAGCGAACGACCTTGCCGCCCTCGAGCACACCACCATTCTGTGGCGTCGGAATCTCCGCGGCGAGAATCGGCACCAGGTTGCCGTCTTTGTCCCAGACCGCGAGTGGCTCGTAGAAGATCCGCGAGCCCTCTTGATCCTTGGTCCCGTTGGCGAAGTGAGGTTGCAACAAGGTGGTGCCTTGCCACCACAGCGCCTTCAGTGTTCCGCCGCCGCCGCGCTTGGTCGGCTTGTACGGAGGATCGGCCTGCGCCTGCGCCACGCCGGCATTCAACAGCAGCATCGACGCCATCGGCGCAGTCAGTCCGAGCGCGGTCATGCGCTGGACAAACGATCGGCGCGACACCCCGCCGCTTCTGACGTCCTCGATCAGATCGCGCAGTTCATGTTCGTTCATTGTTGTCTCCTTCACCGGTGTGGGTCATATCGTGGCATTCGGCCTCGAACCGGGCCGCTGAGTCAGATAGTAGTAGCAGGCAACGCTCGGCGGTGCAACCTGTATGGCGGTTGGGTCAGCGTGCGCCTAACGGAGGGTTAGGCCGCACTGCTGGGCCTCTTGGCTTGCACGAGCGACTCGCTGAGAGCCGACCGGATGAACTCGGTCTTGGCCAGTGAATACTGTTCCTGCGACTCCATCGTAAGACCCAGGTGGACTTCTGCGAGGCCGCGTTTGAGCTCAACGTACGCTGCCGCGGCAGCGGGATTGCAACGCAGGTGATCGCGGAAGGCAATGTGGTTTTGCTCCTGTTCCGATCCGTTGATACAGAGATGCACATGGTGCGTGCTGGGCCAGCGGTGCGGACGCTTGAAGAAGGGGTAGACCAGATCGAATTCACCCAACGGGAAGTGCGCGTAACCCAATTGCTTCAGCAGTCCGTCGAAGAACTCTCGTGACGCCAGAGATCGAACAGACACCTGGATGTCGATGACGGGCTTTGCTGCCAGCCCAGGCACGGCGGTCGACCCGACATGCTCGATTCGCATCGCTAGGGGCCCGAACGACTCGCGGATTCGGGCGGCCTCGGCATCGAATAGGGCCGGCCATGCGGGATCGTAAGGGGCAATGACGATCATCGTGTGCGATCCCCATGTGGCGTGTGCCGCCTAACGTCGCCCTTCAGTGGGCGCGCCGGTACATCTCAGGCCAAGGGGCGGCCCGCGAGCCGCTCCAGCACCCGCAACGGGGCGTCGCGCGGGGCGTACATCGCTTCTACGGGGAGATGCAGCGTCTGCTCGAGCATGTACTGGCCGCGCAGCACTGCGTGCGAGACTTGATCTGAGAAGCACACCCACGTACTTCCGGGTGGGAACGCCACTTCGGACGAACCCACGCTCAGCTGATAGGCGGCATCCGCTTTCATCCGATCGTGTAGCTGCAGCATGATGTGATCGTACGGACTGCGGACCCCTTTCGTGACCCGTAACGCCGCAAGCATGCGCGCGGCTCCCGGCAGAGGGGGGCGAATACTGGGGAGGAATCGCGCGGCAAGATCCTCGAACGGTTCACCGAGGCGCCATACTCGCGGCTCGCCGTGCGGGTTCAGGTTGTTGAAAACCCGCAGGATGCGCTCGCCACGATTCGGTCGCGACGGGAACGCATCGACGTGAAGCAGGCGATCGTCCTTGCGCCATGAGGCCTCGCGGTTGGCGGCCGCCACGGGGCGGAAGCTTGTGCGCGCGACGACGACTGCCGGCTCGTAAGCGGGAAACAGGCTGAGGATCAAACCTCGCGCACAGTGTGCAAAGCGCTGGATCATCCGGTTCAACATGGCGATATCGGCTGTCGTTCCGAGCGCACCCGCCAGCGTCCCACTCTTCGAATCGAAACTTATGTTCTTCGCCTTTCTATCCAACCAATCGGCCGACAGAAGTCGGCGCTCTTCCGGCTCGAGCGCAAACGCGAGGCGCGGAAAAAAAAGCACTTTCCCGGATTCGGCCGCGGCAATCGCTGCCGCTTGCTCCTCGGGTGCTGGTGTCGCATCCCAGTGCTCGAGGTCCACTTCAATCAAAGGAGCCGAAGCATTCATACGTCCGCCTGGAACTGAAATTCACCGAGAAGACGGCCAGCAGTCTTCGCTGGCGTCCGCTCGTGCGTCAAGTGGTTGGGCATCATCTCAGACGTTGTCACGAAACGCTTTCCACAATCTCGCCTTCGCTCTATGTTTGAACATTTTTAGCAAGCGTCTTAAACCTGACGCCGCTCTTTTGGACGACGGTGATAGTGCTGTGCCCGGTCTTGCTGGTGTTGATGTCTTTCACAACGCCAGACTTGCCCTTGTGCGTACCAGCAACAACCGTGCAGACGTCACCGTCTTTCAACTTCTTCATCCAGCGTCTCCTTATACCCCTCAGTTTTTTACACAGGCGTAGTACTTCGGCCCCTTCACAATGGTCTTGTCGAAATTGCACTTGGTGGCAATCTCCGAGTCAGTGTCTTCTTGAACAGAACCATCAACTCCCGGCAGTCGGTGCATTGCTGCGCGTTGGCTCTAGAGGCGATGTAGTCCTTGACGCTAGCGTCGGTGGACTTGGTCTTGTTTTCGGCCATAAAGATGGTCCGTGATTACCGGTTCCGGCGCCTAACGACTATTGCGGCACGACGCCATCGCGACCGACATTGATGCGGTTTGCCTCCAGCGTACCGTCTGGCTTCTTGGTCGCTGCGAGCACCGCGAACCTTGCTCCCGCTTTGAGATCACCCTTGCCGCCGATCTCGTAGCGGACGATCGGCACGCCCGGAGGGACCACGATCTTTTTCTCGCCGTCCTTGTACTTGACCACGATCGTTGAGCCATCGACGCCGGCGACTGTCGAGCCAGATGTCGTGCCATTGGTCATGGTGCTTTCGGGTATCGGCGCATAAGGCCGGTGACCTTCGCCGGTGCCGCGCATCTGTTCGGGGAAGATGCGCACCTCCAAGGCCTTCTGACTGCCGTCGGACTGCGGCATCGCCGCGCTACCAAGGTATGTACCTTCCTTGATGTCTGCCATGGAGGCCTTGACCACGGCGATGATCATCGCATTCTCAGTAAGCGTCAGCTTGAGCTCGGCACCGTCGCTGGACCTCAACGTCAGCACGTTACCGTCAGCCTTCTCGATCGTTCCGTGCACGCGGACGGTTTGCGCGGTGGCTGCCATACACGATACGGCGATGATTGCGCCAGCGAGCGCCATTTGAATCGTTCTGGACATATGGTTCCCCCAATCGCGATGCTTGTTCAACGGGTTAGACACCAATGCTTCAGTTCTCAACCCTTCCGTCCTATGGGATTCTCTCGGGAAGTCTGCTGGCCAAGCTGTTGGGCCAGCCCGATGAGTATTTCTTCGGGCCCCCGGATGTAGCAGAGCCGATACATGTTTTCATACTGGACTACTTCACCGACGAGCTTCGCACCGCGTTTGCCGAGTCGGACGAGCGTATCGTCGATGTCCTCCACGGTGAACATGACGCGCAGGTAGCCGAGAGCGTTCACTGGGGCGCTGCGGTGATCGGCGACCACGGGCGGCGCGAGAAAGCGGGACAGCTCGAGTCGGCTATGACCGTCCGGCGTACGCATCATGGCAATCTCGACGCGCATGCCGCGCAATCCAGTGACGCCATCTGCCCAAGCTCCTTCGACTGGGGCGCGCCCCTCGAGCTCGAGACCAAGTTCAGCGAAGAACTCAATGGCGGCATCGATGTCTTCCACCGCGATGCCGACGTTGTCCATACGCTTGACAGTCATGATGTCCCTCGGCGTCTAGCGTTTGACATGAGTGGCGACCGGAAGCAAGCGAAGCTTGCGAAATAGGGCGTCCGCTCCGAAGGCCAAAGCGCAGGCGATGGCGACCAGGCTCACCCTTCACCCTCCCGAAGGACCCCGCCATCGCGCCCGGGACGGCCACCGTTCGACGAGATCGAGAAAGAGAGGGTCGACTCCATCCGGATGCTGGGCGGCTTCATCGGCCAGTGCACCAGGCGCCTCGTTGAAGGCAAACGTGGACAGATCATCCATTCTCAGTGGGTAGAGCATGCCGTCCAGGTGATCGCACTCGTGTTGCAGCAGCGCCGCCCATGTACTGCGCGCCTCCTGTTCAACGCTTGTGCCATCAAGTGTCTGATAGCGGATCGAAATCCTCGGGTAGCGGGGCACTTTTCCATGCAATCCGGGGATCGACAGACATCGCTCCCACACGGCGACTTTGTCACTAGTCAGCGGCGTGATCTCGGGGTTGATCATCGCGGTCCAGGGCACCGGCTGGAGGTCCGAACCGGCTGGAATTCGCGAAGCACCGATGCGATAGACGACGACGCGCTTCTCGACGAAAACCTGCGTCGCTGCGAGGCCGCTCGCACCAATATCCTCGAGGGTTTCACGCATGTCTGCGCAAAGGCGGGCGATTGCTGGATCTGTCGGATCGTCGACTCTCGCTGCGACTCGCCTCAGTACGGGATGCCCCATCTTCGCAATCGCAAGAATCGACATGGCTATGCCCCTTGACGTTGTGATTCGGAACCCGAAGTCACGCGATTACGCCTGACCTTCGGCCAGCTTGATTCGATGGCAACGTTACTCGCCGTGGCGCCAACGTTGGAGCTGAGCCGCGCGTAGCGTCGGCTTGCGCGATGGGTTAGGCCTCACACCGAGTCTCGCGCATACACAATGAAACCGCCGTGTTTTGCGACCTTGTCGTACAGGGCTCGGCCGACCACGTTGGTGTCCTGTGTGTGCCAGTAGACCCTGCGTACGCCGGCTTGACGTGCCTGCTCGTAGACACCTTCAATCAAGGAGCCTCCGATGCCGCGGCCACGCAAGGCCGGCAAGGTGAACAGGTCCTGGAGATAGCAAACCGGCTCGATCTTATTGCTGCTTCGATGGAAGAGGTAATGGGCAATGCCGACCACTTTGCCTTCGACTTCCGCCACAAGAGCGAATATGGGTTCGACAGGGTCGAAGAATCGTTCCCAGGTCGTGGTCGTGATCTGCGCGGGTAGCGCCGTTTCTCCGCTACGGCCGTAGAAGGCGTTGTACCCATCCCATAGTGGGAGCCACTGGTTGTAGTCGTCACGGCGCAGCGGCCTGACGGAAGGTGTGATCTGCGGCACTGGGTCGTTGTGAGGCCTAACGCCTGAATTAATCCGAGCCGCGAAGCGGCTTCGGCTTGAATGAATTGTTAGGCCCAGCTTCTTAGTCATTCCCGCCATTCCAAGCTGCGGACCCAACAAAAATATAACCGTCTCAAGGACTATCAGAAAACCATTCCGTAAGTTGGGCTATGAAACAGAGCAGGCGCGTGACAACGGCCGACCGCGAACCGCCGCAAACGCGCGACATCTAGGATCACGCTCAACCCCACTTCATCTCGCCAGTGGCGACTTTGGCGCCGATATCAATGGCGACCTCCATGCCGAGATTTGGGAAGCGGACTTTCATTGCGGTATTGAGAGCGGCCGAGTCCACCGCCTTAACAAGTTCTTCCTCGAAGGCAAGCAGCCATTCCTTGGTGTGATTGATAGCGGAAGCATCGGCAGCGGCGGTGGGCGTCATGTGGCCCGCAACCACGACCGTGGGCTTGCGCGCAGCGATGGCGTCGAGGTTCGCGCGCCAGGCGGCACGTTGGTCTGCGCTGTTCGTATCGGCGGTCCACACGTGCACGCCCGAGAAAATCAGCACGCCGCCGCACACCGCCCGCAATGACGGTACCCACAAATACCGACGGTTGGTGAGCCCCTCAGCATCGACGATCTCGATGATCTCGCCATCGACCGTGAGCGACTTGCTGTCAAAGGCCTCGGGTATCACGATATCGGCCAGTGTCTGCGGTCCGTTCTCCTTGAGTTGCGGACCCCAAATGGCGAGTTTCTTTTCCACACTGCCGCGAATTGCCGCGACCGTGGCGGACGCTGCGACGACGCGCGCGTCAGGAAACGCCGCCTTGATTGGGCCGAGGCTAAAGTAGTAATCGGGATCGCTCTGGCTGATGTAGATCAGCGTCAGGCGTTTACCCGTTGCTTTGATTGCGTCGACCACGGCACGGCCGTCGGAATAGGCGAAACCGCCATCGATCAATATGGCCTCGGTAGACCCTGTAATCAGCACGGGAGCACGGTAGAAACCGTGCTCCCCGGCTGGGAAGTGATGCCAAGTAAGCGACGGGGCGGAATCAGAGTGAGTCATAGGTGTTGCCCTTATGAGAATCGTGGGGGAAAGAAAAGTGGCTTGAACCCGTTCATGCGGCCTAACGTCCCGGTTCGGCGGCCGGGCACTGATATTTGGATGCTGGCACTCTATCCCTCACGGTCCGCTGCAACCGGTTGTTAGGCCGCAGGTAGTGCACTGATCGTGACGTAGTACCCGTCCGGATCTCGCAGTGAGAACTCCATGGTTCCTGTGTTCGGGTTCACATGGGGCACCTCCTCGAGCCGAGCAACGAGAGCGAGTGCCCTTGGCAGCGCCTTGTCGAAATCATCGACACGGAAAAATAAGAGGAGGCCATTGCCAGGCTGCGCGTGATCGGGGCTCATCAAAGGGGGATGCTCATGGGCACCCCACTCGTGAAGGCAGAGCAAGACCGTTCCATCCGAGTCAAGGATTTGACCGAAGTCGTCATGGGCAGGCGCTGTCTCCGCCAAACCAAATAGTGATTGGTACCACTTGAAGCTGCCAGGCACATCGGCAACGCCAATGATCGTCCACGTGCGCCTCATGGAGGTCCTTCTGCGGCCTAACGTTCGCGTTGAAGGGCGCGCGGCTTCATGCGCGTCCCTTCCAACGCGTGGTTCGGCCAATCACATTTTTCGACTGTCATACGCCCAATGCAGTAACGCCTGCCTCTGTTTCCGCCGGCAATTCAGGTCCTCTTTCGCGCAATTTGCCCTGATCTGCGCAATATGCCTTTTCATGCCTTTCCACCGCTTGATCTGGCGCTCGTCATCGGGGCTGCGCCTGCCCATGTAGTACCTGCAATACCACTGAAACCACCCACGCGGATCTTCGGCATAGATCCAGCCGTTTTTTTTCCATTCTGACAATGGCTGCGAGGCGTTGACACCGAAGAAATTCAGTTCGGGCACATGGCGCTCGTGATTCAGTTTGGCGCGTACAAACCAGTCCTCCGGGAACTCGTCGGTACAGTCCGTCATGTATTTCCCGCCGAAAACACCCAGCGCCAGCATCTGCTTCGGCGTTATCTCCGGCCGGAAGTCAGCGTGAAAGTTCTTGCCTATCGGCTCAGTCAAGAAATAGATGCAATTCCTCTGCATGAGATCGTTTACAACGACTCTTCGGGCTTCTTTCATCCCCCTGCAGCCGAACGAGACCACGTTGAGGGGCGTGCCGCCACAGACAATCGCCGAGGAGAAGCCACAAATCGGCACGTCCCCTCCAACGCGTGGTTAGGCCGCACGATTGCCCGCCAGCACGCAACGAACTCCACCCGTGGGATCAGCAACGTCCCCCGCGTACCGCGGAATGAGATGAACATGGACGTGCATACGGGCTTGACCTGCAGCCCGACCAACATTCACTCCAATGTTGTAACCGTCCGGCGAATGCTGCGATTGGATGAAGTCACGGACACGACTAAGCAGTTCGACCACGGCCAATTGTTCAGGCTGCGTCATTTCAAAGAAGTCTGCAACATGCCGCCTCGGTACGACAACGACGTGGCCGCGACTCAACGAAGTCTTCTCGAATTGGGCGTACGCCAATTGACCTTCCAGTAGGACCGACTCGGGGGAGCAAAGCTCACAGTCTCGTGGATTTCCCATTGAAGCGTCTTTCGTGCGGCCTAACGTTCACTGTGAAGGGCGGGGCGCTTGCGACCCGTCCCCCTCAACAGTGCTGTTAGGGCGCTGGGCAGACAGCTTCAGCGGTCCAAAATTGTAGAGGAGCCACGCACATAAGCCAGCTACTGAGCCCATAGTGCAGTACTCGGCAGCAAGCCGAGTGCTAAATGCGTTACGAACGAAGACCGCATTAAAGAATAAGACGACGTAGATAAATAAGCCGCTAACGACAGCTGTAACTAGAACGATCGCCAACTGACGCGACGGATTGATATGGCGTCTCGTGAAAAGCCCGTGAAGTGGAAAGAGCAGAACGAGCGTAACCACCACCATGATCGGGTAGCCGAGAACAGCTAAGGCGACAAAGATGAACGACCATGCCACCGATACGAGCGCAAATGCAAGCGCAGGGGCTACGAATCCGATGCCGATAAGCTTGGTGGTGGGAGACATTGCACTCTAACGTTGAAGCTGCGCCGCGGAGATCGGCTCGAGCGACTTGTTACGCACCATCTGCGGAAGAGCGACGGAATCGACTAAAGGGTTAGAACGCTTCATGCGGAACCGGTAAGAAAGCGAGGAACCTTGGCTTTGAGCAGTCTGATGAGTTCTGTGTCCATATATTCGTATTCGTCGGGTATGTCGAGACAGATAACTCGCTTGTTCGCGAGGTACTGCCGGAACTTGGAAGTGACTTTGTTTCGGTGTGTCTCCTCCATGACGAAGATAATCTCTGCCCACTCAATCAATTCTGGCGTCAATGGATTGTCTGCATCGTGATTCGTCCCCGCCGAGGTGCATTCAACTCCCGGGTGGCTTGCGAATACTTGCTCAGCCGTAGGACTACGCAGGCGATTCTGGCTACAGATAAAGAGGACACGCTTCATGTTCCAAAAAGGAGACGCTGGTAGTAAAAAGTTCAGTCGATTCTGCTCCTAAGTCCGGTCGCGACGGCATAACACGTCAGCCGTTCGTCGCCGGATGCGCTGTTCCTTGCTTCGGCGCCTATACTGTATAAAAATACAGTATCCATCAATCCCTCATGAATAGCGCGAACCAACGTCCGGCACTGCCGTTTGCGGTTTACCGCTGATGCACGGCACTCACGCATGCTGCAATCTTCCAAAAGTTTTCTGTCTGCGTTGGGCGCACGGGTGTGGCGTGCAAACTCCGACGCGGGTGACTCCAACGTTCGAACGGTGCCGACGCGCTTTGGCGCTCTTGACCAACTGCTGCCTGATGGAGGCTGGCCGCAGCGCACGTTGATCGAGTTGCTGGCGCCGTGCGGCGTTGGAGAGATGCGCGTGCTGATGCCGGTGCTGGCACCGCTGATGCGTGCACGCCAGGCGGTGGTGTGGGTCGAGCCGCCGCACATTCCTTATCCGCGCGCGCTGATTGCGCACGGCGCGATGCTCGAACAATTGCTGGTGGTGCGCGCGCGTGATCGTGCGCAGCGGCTGTGGGCGATCGAGCAGGCGCTTAAAAGCGGCGCCGCAGCGGCGGTCGTGGCATGGCTGCCTGAAGACAATACGCACCTGACGTCGTTTCAAACGCTGCGCCGCTTGCAGCTGGCGGCGCAAAGCATGAAGCGCGATCCGGGTCTGGTGTTTTTGCTGCGCTCGCCGTCGGCGCGCACCGCTGCGTCACCGGCGCCGCTGCGTATCGAGCTCACAGCCAGCGAGCGTGGAGTTGCGCTCGATATTTTCAAGCGGCGCGGCATGCCGGCCCATTCGGTGGTGCAGCTTGCACTGCCGGGCCCGGTCCCGCGCCGCTTTGACGCGCTGCTCGAAGAAGGCGCTACAGAAACTGCGATCGATGCTGTGGATTGCCGTTTGTCTGCCTGAGCTGCCGCTTGAAGTGGCGGCAGCCGACGCACTGCCGCTGGCGGTGTGCGACGCATCGCACGTGCTGCTTGCCAGCCGCAGCGCACGCGAGATCGGCGTGCAGGCGCGTATGAGGCGTGCGACTGCGCTGGCGATCTGTCCGCACCTGCATATCAAGCTGCGCACCTATGCGCAGGAAAATCATGCGCTGCAAGCGATTGCCGCGTGGGCGCAGCGCTTTACGCCGAACGTCGCGCTGGTGCCGCCGTGCGAGGAATCCGACGCCGATCTTGCTTCGGGACTGTTGCTCGAAATTTCCGGCAGCGTGAAGCTCTTCAATGGACATACGCGCATCGTCAAGCATCTGCGCGCGGGTCTTGCACGGCAGGGATATGCGGTACGGATGGCGCTGGCGCCGGTGCCGCAGGCGGCATGGATGTTGGCGCGCTCCGCGCATAACGGCGAAGTGCCGCAGGTCAATGATGTGAGCGAGCTGCCGTCGGCGCTGGCTGATCTGCCGGTCTGGCTGCTCGGGCCGGGCCGGCCGCATTGGGATGCGCTGCGCGGCATCGGCGTGACGCGCATTTCGGATCTGCGGCAGCTTCCGCGCAGCGGGATCGCGCGGCGCTTTTCTGCGCGTCTGCTTGACGAGCTCGATCGCGCGTTGGGTCGCAAGCCCGATCCGCGCGTGTGGTTCGTCGCGCCGCCGGTATTCGAAGCCAAGCTCGAGCTGCTGGCGCGTGTCGATCACGCCGAGGCGCTGCTGTTCGCGGCGCGCCGGATGATCGTGCAGATGACCGGCTGGCTGGCGGCGCGCCATGCGGCAACGCGCACGATCGAATTCACGCTGGTGCACGAAGACCGCGATCCGTCGCCGCTCATGGTGCATCTGGCCGATGCATCCAATGACGAAGAACGGATGACGGCACTGCTGCGCGAGCTGCTTGGCCGTACTCAACTGGCTGCGCCGGTGTACGAACTGCATCTGCGCTGCACGCAGATCGTGCCAATGCAACTGTCACACGGGGAATTGTTCGCCACCGCGCGCGGTGAGCAGGAAGGACTGCTGCGTCTGGTCGAGCGATTGCAGGCGCGCCTTGGACCCGAAGCGGTCACGCAGCTCGAGCCGCATGACGATCATCGCCCCGAGCATGCATTCCGCGAAGTGCCTGTCGAGCGCGCGAGTGCATCGCGTTCGTCTGACGTGAGTTGCACGGCGCCGCGCCCCCTCTGGCTGTTGCCCGAGCCGATACCGCTCGCCGAACAGCAGCATCGTCCGGTCTATGGCACACCGCTGACACTTCTTAGCGGGCCAGAGCGGATCGAAAGCGGGTGGTGGGATGGGCAATGGGCCGAGCGCGATTACTTCATCGCGCGCGACGAGCAGCACGCACTGCTGTGGATTTTTCGGCCGCGCGTTCCTGATGCTGCGATTCGCGATCGCTGGTATCTGCACGGAAAGTTCGGATGAGCGCGCACGATCTTCCTGGCTATGCCGAGCTGCACTGCGTAACGAACTTCAGTTTTCTGCGCGGCGCTTCGCACGGCGAAGAGCTGGTCGAGCGTGCCGCAGCGCTCGGCTACGCGGCACTGGCGATTACCGACGAGTGCTCGCTGGCCGGTGTTGTGCGCGCGCACGTTGAAGCCAAGGAGCATGGCCTGCATCTGATCATCGGCAGCGAAATCAATCTGCTGACTGCCGGCGGCGATCACGTACGCAAAACTGGTGCTGCTGGCGACCGATCGCGCTGCTTACGGCAACCTGTCTGAATTCATCACGCTGGCGCGCGGGCGTGCCGACAAAGGCAGCTATCGCGCATACGCATCCGATCTTGAAGGCAAGGCAGCGGGGCATCCGCATCTGCAGAATCTGCCGGGCTGTCTGGCGCTGCTGATTCCATCGAACGACGCTTCGTTCGAACAGCTGTTCGGCCAGGCGATGTGGCTGAAGACCTGGTTTCCCGAACGTTGCTGGATCGCGGTGGAAAATCTTCTGCGCGCCACCGACGGTCCGCTGATCGAACGCATCGAGCGCGTTGCAAGCATCACCGGTGTGCCGCTGGTCGCCGCCGGCGACGTGCATATGCATCTGCGCTCGCGCAAGCCGGTGCTCGATGTGGCCGCTGCGATCCGGATCGGCAAAACGGTGGCTGAGTGCGGCTTCGCGCTCGCATCGAACGCCGAGCAGTACCTGCGGCCGCGCGTGCGGCTGGCGCAGTTGTATGCGCCCGAATGGCTCGATGAAACGCTGAAGATCGCCGCGCGCTGTCAGTTTTCGCTGAACGAGTTGCGCTACGAATATCCGGAAGAGATCGTGCCGCCGGGCGCCACCGCGACCAGCCATCTGCGCGCGCTGACCGAGGCCGGCGCGCGCGAGCGGTTTCCGGAAGGTGTGCCGCCCGCGGTGCGCGCACAGATCGAAAAAGAGCTCGCGCTGGTTGCCGAGCTGAAGTACGAAGCGTTTTTTCTGACGATCGAGGACGTGGTGCGCTTTGCGCGCTCGCAAGGCATCCTGTGCCAGGGCCGCGGCTCGGCCGCCAACTCGGTGGTCTGCTACTGCCTGCGCATCACCGAGGTCGATCCGCGCCGCTGCAATGTCCTGTTCGAGCGCTTCATCAGTCGCGAGCGCAACGAGCCGCCGGATATCGATGTCGACTTCGAGCATGAGCGGCGCGAAGAAGTCATTCAATACATCTACGACAAGTACGGGCGCGATCGCGCGGCACTGGCCGCCACCGTCATCTGCTATCGCTCGCGCAGCGTGCTGCGCGATGTCGGCAAGGCGCTCGGATTCGATCCGCAGCGCATCGACCAGGTCGCAAAAAACCACCAGTGGTGGGATAGCGGCCAGCGTCACGCCAAGGGAATGATCGAAGCGGGCTTCGATCCCGACAGCTTTTCGATCCGCCAGTGGCTCACGATCGCCGACGAGCTGCGCGGCTTTCCACGGCATCTTGTCGCAGCATGTCGGCGGCATGGTGATGCCGCACCAAGCTGTCGCGACTGGTGCCGATCGAAAACGCCGCGATGGAAGATCGCACGGTCATCCAATGGGACAAGGACGATCTCGAAGCGCTCGGCATGCTGAAGGTCGATGTGCTCGCGCTGGGCATGCTGACGGCCATGCGCCACTCGCTCGAATTCATTGCGCAGAAGCTCGGCCGGCCGTTCGCGATGAGCGATATCGCACGGATGACGACACGCCCACCTACGACATGATCTGCGCGGCCGACACGATCGGTGTGTTCCAGATCGAATCGCGTGCACAGATGTCGATGCTGCCGCGGCTCAAACCGCGATGCTATTACGACCTGGTGATTGAAGTCGCGATCGTGCGGCCGGGTCCGATTCAAGGAGACATGGTGCATCCGTATCTGCGTCGGCGCGACGGCAAGGAGCCGGTCGAGTATCCGAAGCAAGGAAATCGAAGCGGTGCTCGAACGAACGCTCGGTGTGCCGATCTTTCAGGAGCAGGTGATGCAGCTCGCCATGGTCGCAGCCGATTACACGCCGGGCGAGGCCGACCAGCTGCGCCGGGCGATGGCGGCGTGGAAGCGCAAGGGCGGGCTCGGGCCGCATCAAAGAGCGACTGATTTCGCGCATGACGAGCGAAGGGCTACCGCCGAATTCGCCGAGCGTGTCTTCAAGCAGATCGAAGGGTTCGGCGAGTACGGTTTTCCGGAGAGTCACGCCGCGAGCTTTGCGCTGCTGGTGTATGTGTCGTGCTGGCTCAAGCGCATTATCCCGACGCCTTTCTGGCCGGCGCTGCTCAACAGCCAGCCGATGGGATTTTATGCGCCTGCGCAACTGGTGCAGGACGCGCGCCGGCACGGAGTCGAAGTGCGCGCGGTCGACGTGACGATCAGTCAGGTCGAATCGACGCTCGAGCCACCTGACAAATGGAGCAGAAACGAAGGCGGTGCGGCTGGGATTGAATCGCATCAGCGGGCTCAGAGAAGATTCGATCAAGCGCATCGTCGAAGCCCGCAGCGAACGCGAATTCGACAATGTCGAAGATCTGGCGATGCGTGCGCCAGCTGAATTCATTCGAGCTCGAAGCGCTCGCCGCCAGTGGATCGTTGGCCACGCTTGCCGGCCATCGGCATCAGGCCGGCTGGGAAGCGCTGGGTGTCGAGACGCGACGCACGCAGATGCTGAAGCCGGCGCGCTTTCCAGAGCCGCGGATCGAGCTTGCGCCGCCCGACCGAAGGAGCCGACATCGTTGCCGATTACGAGCGGCTCGGCCTGACGCTCGGCCGCCATCCGCTGGCGCTGCTGCGGCCGCGGTTGGCGAAAATGAAAATGCGAACTTCGATCGAGCTGCAAACCACTCCGAGCGGGCGCATCGCACGTGCGTGCGGCATCGTCACGCACCGGCAGCGGCCACAGACCGCCAAAGGCTCGGTGTTCGTGACGATCGAAGACGAAACCGGGCCGGTCAACATCATTTTCTGGAACGACATCTTCGAGCGCGAGCGCAAGGTCGTCGTCGGCTCGACGCTGCTGGGCGTGCAGGGCGTCTGGCAATCCGAAGCCGGCGTCATGCATCTGCTCGCCAAGCGTGCCACCGATTATTCGCAGCTTGCTCGGGCGGCTTGCCACTTCGTCGCGCGACTTCCACTAGCAGCCGGATTCAAAACTACTGCGCGCCCCGATCTTGCGTCTGCGGTGCTCGCCGTACCTCTCGTACGGGTGCGCTCCTCGACGCTCACTTGCAAATGAGCTCGGGGCTGCTCGCTACGTTTTGCATCAGGCTGCCGGCGCATCACACGCCATACAATCGCCGCTCGATCGGGTGGGGAGACCTTCGTGCGCATTGCCGGCTTCTTAGCCTTGCTGGTTGCTGTCACGCTGCTGGCGCGTCGGTCTCTGGTACCGACAGGCCAGTCTGCCGATCCATGAAGGAACGTTCATGGTTTCCGGATTGCAGCAAACGGTGCGCATCGATCGTGATGATGATCACGGCATTCCGAACATCGTCGCAGCGAACGAACGGGATGCGACGTTTGCTCTCGGTTATGTGCATGCGCAGGATCGCCTATGGCAGATGGAGATGAATCGCCGTATCGCCGCCGGGCGCCTGGCCGAAGTGCTGGGTGAACCGGCGCTAGATACCGACAAGTTTCTGCGCACGATCGGCATCGCACGGACTGCGCAAAGCATTTATCAGAATCTGGACGCCGAGCATCGCGACCTGCTCGATGCGTATGCCGCGGGTGTCAACGCGTATCTGAACAAACGGCGCGGACCGTTGCCACCGGAGTTTTATCTGACGCGCGCGCCGAAGCCCGAGCCGTGGACACCGGCCGATTCGATCGGCTGGTCGCTGATGATGGCGTGGGATCTGGCGCGCTATTCGTATTCGCGCGAGCTGCGGCGCCTGCAACTGGCGCAGCGGTTTTCGGTGGCGGAGATCAACGACTTTTATCCGCCGTATCCGGGCGACTCAGCGCCGGCGACGGCGGACTATGCCGAGATGTATCGATTGCTCGGCATCAAGGCAACGTCGTTGTCCGCGTTGGACGCGCCCGCCTTCGGTTTCGGTGACGGCTGAAGGACTCGGCTCGAACAACTGGGTCGTGTCCGGCAAGCGCACTGTCAGCGGTAAGCCGATGGTGGCCAACGACCCGCATCTCGGACTGACCACGCCTTCGGTTTGGTATTTCGCCGGCTTGCAGGCACCGGGCCTGAAAGTGATGGGCGCGACGCTGCCTGGAGTTCCCGGTGTCGTGCTCGGTCGCAACGATCGCATTGCGTGGGCGTTCACCAATACCGGTGTCGATCAGCAGGATCTGTATCTCGAGCGCATCAATCCCGAAGCGGCCGACGAGTATCAGACGCCGGAGGGTTGGGCGCGTTTTGCAACGCGCGTCGAGCGCATCCGCGTCAAGGGCGGTGACGATGTCGAATTGACGGTGCGCGAGACGCGGCACGGCCCGGTGATCAGCGGACTTACCAGCGTTGAAAAGGGATTCAAGCAACCGCAGTTCGCGCTCGCATTGCGCTGGTCTGCGCTCGAGCCCAGACGACACGACGCTCCCGGCGATTCGCGCGCTGAACAAGGCACGCAATATCGACCAGGCCGAGCAGGCGCTGGCGCAGTTCCAGATCGTCACGCAGTCGGCGTTGATCGCGGATGTCGACGGCAAGATCGGAATGGTCGTGACCGGACGGATACCGATGCGCGATCGAGCCAATGATTTGCATGGGCTCGTGCCGGCACCGGGATGGGAGGCGCGCTACGACTGGCGCGGCTACCTGCCGCAGCGACCAAGCACCCAGGATGCGCGATCCTGCCAGCGGATTGATCGTCACGGCGAATCACAAGGTCGTGTCGTCAAAGTATGCGCACCATCTGACCTACGACTGGTTCTTGCCGTATCGCGCGCAGCGTGTCGAGCAACTGCTGGAAGCACGCGGCAAGCACGACGTCAGCGACTTTCAAGGCGATTCAGGCTGACATCACTTCGCTCGCGGCGCGTGACATGTTTGCAATGTTGAAGGACGCACAGCCTGCAGACCGAAGCCGGGCGCCACGCGCTGGCGCGGCTTAGCCGCGTGGGACTTTCAGATGAAGCGCGATACACCCGAGCCGTTGATCTATCACGCGTGGATGCGCGAGCTCAAGCATCGAATCTTTGCCGATGACCTCGGCGCGCTTGACCGAAGACTTCGTCGACTCAGGCCGAGCTCACGTCGACGTTGCTGCACGTGTTGTCCGGGCCGTGCGCAGGCGCGCGACTGGTGCGATGACCGATCGACCGAGCAGCGCTTCGAAACGTGCCGCTCGCTGGCGGGCGAAGCACTCGACACGTCGGTCACACAGCTGACGCAGGCTTCCGGCCGCGATGTGGCCGGCCTGCGATGGGGAGATGCGCATCGCGCGATTGCGGAACACCGGCCGATGTCGAGCGTCCCCGTTCTTCGCCGGGTCTTCGAATTGCGCATCGCGTATCCCGGAGATACGCACACGATCAATGTCGGTGCGCTGTCACACCGCGCCGAAGCTCCATTTTCTACGCGGCATACGGCTACCTTGCGCGCGATCTACGACCTCGCCGCGCTCGAATCGAATTCTGTGTGGGTGGGTTCAAGCGGGCAGGTCGGCAATCCGTTTTCCGACCTTTACGGATCGATGCAGCCGCTGTGGCGCGATGTTCAGTACCTGCCGATGCGTCCGCCATTACCGCGTGATGCGATGACGCTGGAGCTCGAAGCCGCGACGTTGAGCAAGAATCAACAGAGGGCGCGCGATTCAAGCCGTGCGCCCGTCTGCCAGCGGCTTACTCCTTGATATCGACGCCGTAGAAGTTATGTCGTCCAAACGGCGACAGCTTGAAGTCGATGACGTTCTTGCTCATCGGCTTTAGCTGCACCGCGTGTGCGATCGTGAACCAGGGCGCCTGCTCCTTGAAGATCACCTGCGCTTTCTGATAAAGGTCGGCACGCTGTTGCTGGCCTGAGGTCGTCTTGGCCTTCTGCACCAGTTCTTCGAACGGCTGGTAACAGAACTTCGCGACGTTGCTGCCGTTGCTCTTGGCCGAGTCGCAGCCGAGCAGCGTGTTCAGGAAGTTGTCGGGGTCACCGTTGTCGCCGGTCCAACCGAGCATGCCCATCTGGTGCTCGCCATTTTGCATCCGCTTGCGATACTCGCCCCATTCGAAGCTCTTGATCTCCGCCGTGACGCCGATCTTGGCGAGGTCGGCCTGCATCAGCTCCGCGATGCGCCTGGCGTTCGGGTTGTAAGGCCGTTGCACCGGCATCGCCCATAGGTCGGTCGTGAATCCGTTGGGATAGCCTGCGTCAGCGAGCAGTTTCTTGGCGGCGGCCGGATCGTATGGATCATCCTTGATGGCGTCGTTGTACGACCACTGCGTCGGCGGAATCGGATTCTTCGCAGCCACTCCGGTGGTCAGGTAAACCGCGTCGATGATCGCCTTCTTGTTGATCGCCATGTTGATGGCTTTGCGCACGCGCACGTCGTCGAATGGCTTCTTGGTTGTGTTGTACGCGAGGAAGCCAACGTTCAGGCCTGCCTGCTCGAGCACCTGGATCTTCGGATCCTTGCGAATCGCGTCCAGATCGGCCGGGTTCGGATACGGCATCACATGGCATTCACCCTTTTGCAGCTTCGCCCAGCGCACCGAGGCGTCCGGCGTGATCGAGAACACGAGGTCGTCGATCTTCGCTTTGCCGCCCCAGAACTGAGGAAACGCCTTGTAGCGAATGATCGCGTCGCGCTGGTACTGCACCAGATAGAACGGCCCGGTGCCGATCGGCTCCTGATCGATCTTCTCGGGCGTGCCGGCCTTCAGCATCGCGTCGGCGTATTCCTTCGACTGCACGCCCGCGTATTCCATCGCCAGGTTCGACAGGAACGGCGCCTCGGCCTTTTCGAGCGTGACCTTTACGGTGTAGTCGTTGACCTTCTCGACCGACTTCAGCAGCTTCGGCATTCCCATGTCGTTGAAGTACGAATGGTTCGAGCTCGTGACCTTGAAGTACGGATTCGATTCCTTCCACTGACGCTCGAACGCGAAGATGATGTCGTCGGCATTGAAGTCGCGCGTCGGCTTGAAGTTCTTGTTCTCGTGCCACTTCACGCCCTTGCGCAGGTGAAACGTGTATTCCTTGCCGTCGGGCGAGATGTCCCACTTTTCGGCCAGGCCGGGCACGACTTTCGTCGCCGCCGCGCTCGAAGTCGACGATGCGGCTGTAGATCTGGCTGTTGGCATCGAACGACGTGCCGGTCGTGTTGATGCCGGGATAGAAGTTCTCCGGGCTGCCTTCCGAGCAGAACACCAATGTTTTGGCTGATGCGCTGCCGATCAGCGCCAACGCCGTGGCGATCACCGCCGCGCGAATACCTGTTTTCCGTACGTCCTGTTCCTAGCTCTCATGTTCCCAACTCCTTGGACCGCGCACTGTGGCGCGTTTTGAAGAAATTCTGGATCCGGCACCGGAGTTCCGGCACCGATAAACGACTCAGCATAGTGGCAGGCCACCAGTCTACCGTCCAGAGGGCGTAAATCCGGACGCTCGGCGCGGCAGAGGTCGGTCGCATAGCGGACACCGCGTCGAGAACACGCAGCCCGGCGGCGGCGCCAGCGGCGATGGCAACTCGCCCTTGAGCACCGTGCGGCGTTCGGGCGCGCCCAGACCGGGGGTCGAGGCCAGCAACGCCTGCGTGTACGGATGCAGCGGCGCGCCGAAGATGCGCTCCTTCGGTCCCTGCTCCATCGCCAGACCGAGGTACATGACCAGCACGTCTTCGGCGATGTGACGGACGACGGCAAGATCGTGCGAGATGAAGAGGTACGACACACCGAATTCGCGCTGCAGATCGGCGAGCAGGTTGAGCACCTGCGCCTGGATCGAGACGTCGAGGGCCGATACGGGTTCGTCGGCGATCACGAGCGCAGGCCGCAGCATCAACGCGCGCGCGATCGCAATGCGCTGCCGCTGGCCACCCGAGAACATGTGCGGGATAGCGCCCGCTGTGTTCGGGACGAAGTCCGACCCGACGCATCATTTCCGCGACGCGTTCGCGCCGTTCCTCGGGACTGAGTTCGGTGTTGATCGCCAGCGGTTCTTCGAGGATGGAGCCGATCTTCTTGCGCGGATTCAGCGATCCAAAGGGATTCTGGAAAACCAGTTGCACCTGTCTGCCGTAACCGCGCGCGAATTTCTTTGGTCGCCGTGATCGCATCGATTCCTCCGAGCCGCAGTCCGCCGGCGCTCGGCGGCTCGATCAGCGCGACCAGACGCGCCAGGGTCGACTTGCCGCAGCCCGATTCGCCGACCACCGCCAGTGTGTGACCGGCCTGCAGCGAAAAGGAAATACCGCCGACTGCCTGCAACGACGCCGGCTTCTGCAGCATTCCCTGGCGCACGACGTAGACCCGCTTCAGGTCGCGCGCTTCAACGACAGGTGCCGAGTGCTGGCTCATCAGGTCGAGGCCGCCTCTTCCTGCCGCGCGGCGATCGCGCCGACATGGCCATCGCGCTCGATCGCCTCGACACGACCCGGCATGCCGAGCGGGTAGAAGCAGCGCACGCGTCCATCTTCGATCCGGTCCAGCCCCGGCTGGACTTTATGGCAGTGCACGGTCGCACTCGCGCAGCGCGGGCTGAATAGGCACCCGCGCGGCCGGTCGTAAAGACCCGGCACCATGCCCGGAATCGTCGCCAGGCGATCGCTGTCATCGGCGTGTTGCTCCGGCAGCGCCGCCAGCAACGCGGCCGTGTACGGATGCTGCGGCGCTGCGAACAGATCCCTGCGCCGCGCGATCCTCGACCACCTGGCCGGCATACATCACCGCCACGCGCTGCGCCATCTCTGCGACCACGCCCATGTTGTGCGTGATCAGCACCAGCGCCATGCCACGCTCGCGTTGCAATCGCCGCAGCAGATCGAGAATCTGCGCCTGGATCGTGACGTCGAGCGCAGTGGTCGGTTCATCCGCGATCAGTAGCTTCGGATTGCAGGCGATCGCCATCGCGATCATCACGCGCTGGTTCATCCCGCCCGACATCTGATGCGGGTAGTCCCGCAAGCGCCGCGCCGGGTCAGGAATGCCGACTTGCTCGAGCAACTCGACCGCGCGATCGAGCGCCTGCTTGCTAGACAGCTTCAGATGCGTGCGCAGCGTCTCGGTCAGCTGAAATCCGATCGAGAAGCACGGGTTAAGGCTGGTCGCCGGCTCCTGAAAGATCATCGCCATATCGCGTCCGGTCAGCTGACGCCGCTCGCGCTCGCTGAGCGTCAGCAGATCGCGACCCGCGAAGTTCATCCGGTTCGCTCGTACGCGCCCCGGGGTGTTCAGTGTTCGTCGGCGAAGCGGCACGCGAGACAGAGCAGGTCGAACGGGAAAGCGTGGCCCTCCCGAGCCGTGACAAACATTGAGCACAGGCTGTGCTAGAACTATGGGTGGTGATCCGAAGCAGCCAGGAACGACAGCCCCGAGAGGTCCTCGCACCACAGTGCGCTTCACCGATTATTTACGGAATAAATAATTTGTGCAGCAGCCAGGCTGCGTGGCATATTCCCCATGGCGTGCAATTTCAAAGTGATGCTCCCGAAAATGTCCTGCATTTTACGGCCAGCCGGCCACTCCGCCCGCCCAGTCGGCTTACTTCTTCGCACCTTGCGGGACGTCGCTGGACACGGCTCGTCCGATACTTCGCGGTTGATCTTGCTGGAGCGGCGGGATCATTCATGGCGACCGCCATCAACGTGGAGACGGTGTCCTTGCCCTGGAAGGGCTGCTGCCCCGTGCACAGGCGGTAGAGGACGACGCCGAGGCTGAACAGGTCGCAGCGGGCGTCGACCGGCTCGCCGCGGGCCTGCTCGGGGGCCATGTACGCCGGCGTGCCGACGATCGCCCCCTGCTGCGTCAGCCCCGGCTCCTGCGTCGCGGCCGGGCCAGGCCGAAGTCGAGGATCTTGACGCGGTCGGTCGGCGCTTCCAGCCAGACGTTGGCCGGCTTGATGTCGCGGTGGACCAGCCCGCGCCGTGGGCGCGGCGCAGCCCCTCGGCGATCTCCCGGCCGATCCGCAGCACGTCCCGACGGGCATCGGCCGCTGCGCCGTGCTCGAGACGGTCGTCGAGCGGCTCGCCCTTGAGGAACGGCATGGCGAGGACGAGCGCGCCGCGGTCCTCGCCGACCTGGTAGATGGTGACGATGTGTCGTGCTCCAGGTCGCCGGCCGCACGGGCCTCGCGGAGGAAGCGTTGCTGCGCGGACGGGCTCTCGGCCAGGTGCGGCAGCATGGCCTTGAGGGCGACCTTGCGGCCGAGCTTGGCGATCCTCGCCCTGGAAGACGACGCCCATGCCGCCGTGGCCGAGCACCTTGAGGATGCGATACTCGCCGAGCCGCCGAGTTCGTCGTCGGCCTGCGGCGGCGTGATGCCGCCGTTGTCGCTCGCGAACCAGACGATCGTCTCGTCGGCGATGCCCAGCTTCCGCAGCTCGGCCCGCAGGTTGCCGACCGCCGCGTCGAGACCGCTCACCTCGGCCAGGAACTGCTTGTTGCCCCCCTTCGTGTCGCCGTAGAGCTTCAAGAACTCCTCGGCCCCGACGTGCGGACTGTGCGGCGAGCCGAAACAGACGTAGGCGAAGAACGGCTGCTTCTCGGCCGCCTGCTTGCGAATGAAGTCGAGCGCCAGGTTCATCGCGAACACGGAACTGTCGCCCGTGACCTTGACCTTCTCCTTGGTGTCGTTGACGGTCAGCGCGTCGCCGATGTCGAAGTAGTTGGGCGAGAAGTACGACAGGTCGAAGCCCATGCGGACCGGGTGTGTGGTCTGCCCGCCCAGGTGCCACTTGCCGAAATGCCCGGTCGCGTAGCCGAGCTTCTTCAAGAGCTGGGCGATGGTGACCTCCTGCGGCCGCATGGCCCCGAGCGAAGGCAGCCCGGTGCGGAACGGATTGCGTCCCGTCATGATCGCGAACCGCCCCGGCGAGCAATTCGCCTGGGCCGCGTAGAAGTTGTCGAAGCGAATCCCCGTCTTGGACGAGACTATCGAGGTGCGGCGTCTTCACCACCTTGTTGCCGCTGTAACCGGTATCGCGCCAGCCCATGTCGTCGGCCAGCACGATGACGACATTGGGCCGCTTGGCCTCCGCGGCCGCGGCCATTGATGGGCGACGAGCGAGGGTGATGAGGGGAAGGTCGTGAGGCGAAACATGCGTGGAGTCCTCGTGGGCCACGAAGCGGCTTAGGGCTCAGATGGACTTATCATACGTATGTTGCCGCTGGCGAGCCCTGACGGTCTTTAACGTTCAAGCCATGCCCGTCGGCGTCTGCGCACAATGGGCTTGTTCGAGGCTGTCGATGTGATCAAACGGCTGAATTGTTTACGCAGTAAATAATCGGTCTGTGGCAGAAGGAACCTTCGCCCGTCGCCATGTCGCTCGCGGCCGCAGGCCGCCAGCGACCGGCGAGCGCCGAAGTGGCGGTCAGCTCCGAATGGCACTGTCCGGGCGGAAGTCGAGAGGCCGGACCTTTTCAAGCCAATCGCCGAAGTCGCAAGGATCGATGCCGTGCTGGACCTCGTCGGCAAGAGCACTGTAGCCCTCGCCATGCTTCGCCGGGGCGGCCTCGCTTGCCTCGCGGGATGGCTGGGCGACCTCGCTCCGATCGCCGACCTTCGACCCGTTGTTGCTATGGCCGGCACCGCTTACCTGACCTTCTTAGGCATCTTCGTGTTCGGGAAGCCTGACACCCCTATCCGACGTGCCTCTCCAGGCCATCGCGGCGAGCCACGACGACCCTGCCCAAGCTTACGAAGCAATTGCCGCCCTTGTATCCGTTCCCAAACAAGCCGTCACTTTCTTGCAGGAGCAATTGCTGCAGGATTTGCGGCAGACTCACCTGCCGATCCGCAGCGACTGGCCCGATCGATCGCCGACCTCGATAGCGAAGATTACTCGGTGCGTAAAGAAGGCGACCGACGACCTAGGCAAACTATCCGTGCAGCGGAAGCGGCACTCCGCAAGGCATTGGCCGATCCCCCTCCCAGGAGACCCGGCGACGCCTGGAGCAATTGCTGAATAAGATCGAGGCCCCCTCCGCCAAGTGCTACGCCATTTGCGATCCATCCAGGTGTTGGAATATGCCGGGACGCCGGAGGCCAAGCGGCTTTTGGAAACGTTGGCCAGGGGACCGGTAGACGCCCAACTGACTCGCGAAGCAAGCGCATCGCTGCAACTAGCTAGCAAGCAAACGCTGTCGACTGCCTCGACACCGGATAAGGAAGTAAGGAAATGGGCGGCAGCACTAGCGCGGCTAATGCCGGCAAGCCGTGCAGCGACCGGGATTTTGCGAGGTTGTTGGTTGCGTTCCCGCAATCACTCTTTCGCTCCCGCTTTCTCCAGCATATCAATGATCGTGCTATCGCCCCGCTGTTTCGCCCACTGGAGAGTGCTCATCTTTTCTTTGCCCTTGTCTCTCAGATTCACGTCGGCCTTGGCTTCGATTAGGGCCTTGACGTAGGCCCGCACGAGATCCTTTCGCTGGCCTTTCGGATCGTACTGGATCGCCCTGATCAGCGGAGTCACATCACACTGGAACACGTCAGGACTGCAACCCGCCTTGATAATGGCAGGGATCATCTCCGGAGAGCTTGCGTGCTCCGGTCCGCCACGCCGAAAGCAAATCGTCTCTTGCCATCTGCGCTTCGGTTTCATCGGCCGCCGCGTCCAAAGCAATCTGCGCAACTCGCTGAGGACCGCCACACCGACGCAGAATCGGCTGAGGTGAAGCTGCCGACGTGGATCGACCGAACGAAACAAATGGACAGATATGAGCGCCGAGAGTGACTGGTCAAAGAGACCAAAATCTACCCCAGCCTGGATCGTTGCAACAGGTGATTCGCGGGACTACCAAACGACCGGTGATATGCGGCTTATGAAGCCGCGTGTCCGCGACGCTAACCCAGATAACAATCACACTTGCGCCACGCAATCATCCGTTTGCACCCCGGTTTGCACCAGCGAGCAAGATCCCGACTTGGCTGCCGTCATCGCTGCATGGCCCAAACTTTCGGAGCCCATCCGCCGGGCTATTGCAATGCTGGCGAAGTCTTGAGGAGCGATGATTCAGTGCAGCTTCTGGCGAGTGGATCGGCCGCACATTTCCTTTTCAGCATGCTGGCAATAACGTGAGATTATGACCGAGTTCACCAGCATTCTGAAGTGCTCGAAGACGGGGACATCGGTGCGGCCGACCGGCTTCTGCCGCTGGTCTATGATGAGCTGCGCCGGCTGGCCGCCCACAAGCTGCAGCGGGAAAGACCGGGGCAAACGCTGCAGCCAACCGCTCTCGTTCACGAAGCCTACCTGCGATTGCTGGGTGCCGACGGGCAGTGCAATCCCTGGGATGGCCGTGGCCATTTCTTCGCCGCGGCGGCCGAAGCGATGGCCGCATTCTCATCGACAACGCACGACGCAAGGCCGCCGTCAAGCATGGCGGCCAGGCGCAACATCGGGTCGTGCTGATGATGCCCTCATCATTAACGACGAACAGGCCGATACCCCTTATTGCCCTCAATGACGCGCTCACCGAACTGGAACAGCACGATTTGCAAGCTGCAAAGCTTGTCAAGTTGCGTTACTTTGCCGGCTTGACGCACCAGCAAGCAGCCGAGGCTCGGCGTCACCCGCCGTGCGGCCGACCGCCTTTGGGTGCTGGCCGTGCCTGGCTGTACCAGCGTCTGCAAGAATTTTGAAAAATTCCTCCCGCAAGGCGTGCAAGACTGACCCTTTCTTCGCATGGAGAAGTGGGACGCCGATAACTTAAAGCATGAAAGGGTGAGTCATGGCACGTTTTTTCTGCGGGTTGCTTCTGGCCGGGATGTCGGCCGCCGCAACTCCTGTCGTCGCGCAACAAGCGACCAAACCTGGGCTTGTCGCGATCGTTGACGGCAAGGTGATCCAGGCGTACGTGGCCAGCGGCAGAGAAGGAGAAAACCTGAACGCGGAGATCCGGCCGTAGATTCGTTTGCTTGATGTGGTTTCGGGCAAGCATCGCACACTGATGCGGGTTTCGGCGCCCGCGACTGTTCCGGGCACTCCGCCAAACTTCGAGTTGCTGTCGTTTCTGGCCAACGGGAAAACGGTGGCCGCGAAAACGGTAAGTCCCGGCGGCATTCAACGCGTGCTGTTGATCGACGTGGCGACGGAAAGGAACGGGAGGCTCGCCCGGGCGAGGCACGTCTAAAAGGGATGCGCGACGCCGTCACCGACATTGAGCTGGGCCATCTCAAACAGAAACAGTTCCCGCTGCCTTCGCCTCCCTGGTACGCGGACTTCTTGTACCGTCCGTGAAGAAACAATGCGGCGTGGACTATGTGAACATCGAAGATGGCAGCGTGCTGACGGACGCCGACCGTCCTGTGCTGAACTGGAAGGCTATAACGAAGTGATGCGCCTGGAGATCGAGGCTCGGTTCGGTAAGGGCATTCTTGGTCGCTTGCACGAAAAAGCGATGAATGATCACATGAATAAGAAACACCGCCCATCTCAGAACGCGGAAGTATTCGTCTATCCGCACAAGCTGTGCCGGGAGCCGACCAGCGGCGCCGACGAACCGATTGAAATCAAGAGTGAAACGATCCTGATCTGGGTGGATCTGATGCCGGGAGTGCGCTTTTCGCATCCAACCGAGTTCATTTTGGTTTCCGCGGAAGGCACGCGCATCGTGCAGGGGAGTTGGTGGCCGACCTTGAATGGCAAGGACCTGTTCGAAGGCGCTGAAGACCGCCAGGTTAGCTTTCCTGTGCAGGTTGGCAAGTAGTGTAGTAATCGAGTGTGCCGGCATGGCCAACTGGAATCCCAAAGCGAACGATCTGTTTCTCGACGCCCTGGAACTCACATCGGCAACCGAGCGACAGAAGTTTCTCGACAAGGCCTGCGGCGGCGATGAAACGTTGCGGCAGGCCGTCGAGAACCTGCTGCAGGCGGCACACCGCCGCCGGCAGCTTGTTGGAGCAGCCGGTTCTCGGCGGCGACTCGACCACAATGGCGCCGAGCGTACCCGAAGCCGACAGTGTCGCGGACACGGCCGGTAGCCGGATTGGGCCGTACAAGTTGCTGCAAAAGATCGGCGAAGGGGGCATGGGCGTCGTGTTATGGCCGAGCAGACAGAGCCGGTCCGCGGCGGGTGGCGCTGAAGATCATCAAGCCGGGCATGGACACACGGCAGGTCATCGCGCGGTTCGAAGCCGAGCGGCAGGCCCTGGCGCTGATGGATCACCCGAACATCGCCCAGGTTCTTGACGCGGGCGCGACCGACGCCGGCCGGCCGTACTTCGTCATGGAGCTGGTCGAAGGGCGTGCCGATCACCGAGTACTGCGATCGAGCATCACCTGTCGACCCGGCAGCGACTCGAGCTGTTCATCCACGGTCTGCCAGGCGATTCAGCACGCGCACCAGAAAGGGATCATTCACCGCGACATCAAGCCGTCGAACGTCCTGGTGGCCGAGTCACGACGGCAAGCCGGTGCCCAAGGTCATCGACTTTGGCGTCGCCAAGGCCACTGGCCAGAAGCTGACCGAACGGACGCTGTTCACCGAATTCGGCGCAGGTTGTCGGCACGCTCGAATACATGAGCCCGGAGCAGGCCGAGTTGAATCAGCTCGATGTCGATACACGGAGCGACATCTATTCGCTCGGCGTGCTGCTGTACGAGCTGCTGACCGGCACGACGCCGCTCGACAAGGAACGGCTGCGGCGGCGGCGTTCGATGAAATCCTGCGAATCATTCGCGAGGAGGAACCGCCGCGCCCAGCACCCGCCTTAGTTCCAGCCAAGCACTGCCATCGATCGCCGCGAATCGGCACACTGAGCCCGCCCGTCTGAGCAAGGAAGTCAGCGGCGAACTCGACTGGATCGTGATGAAGTGCTTGGAAAAGGACCGCAACCGACGCTACGAGAGCGCTGCTAACCTGGCTGCGGATCTTGGCCGTTATTTGCGTGATGAGCCAGTGCAAGCAGGGCCGCCGTCACGGTCCTATCGCCTGGCAAATTCGTGAAACGAGAAGCGCGGTCACCGCAGTGGCGTTCGTGCTGTTGTCGCTGATTCTTGGCATCATCGGCACGATCCGGTTCGTGGAAGCTCGCCAGCATGACCAGATGTGCATGTGGTGCGGACAAGAAGCAAAGCAGCGGCGAGACGCAGTGTTGGATGCTACTGCGCCAATCAGGAGAAAGCCAAGGCGGACCAGGCAAAGAAGCTTGCCGACAAGTTGCGGCTTCACGCGGAGGACCAAAAGAATGAGGCCAACGCCCTGCGCATTCGTGCGGAAGGGGCGGAAAGCGACGCCAAGAAGCATCTGGCGGAAACACACGAAGCACTATTCACAGGCCAGGTGGCTCTCGCCGCGAACCTGTGGCAGAGTGATCCCATGCAGGCACAAATGCTCCTCCGCGATTACGCCGCCTGTCCGTTTCCGGCACGCGATTTCGCCTGGCACTTCTACCACCGCCTGTGCCAAACGCAGCGCACGCTGTTCCGCAGTGCCGGCGGTGGACAGCAGAAGTGCCTCGCCATTAGCCCGGACGGCAAGCTGCTGGCCGCCGGCTGCGCCGCGGGCACTGTGCATATTTGGGATCTGGGTTCCGGGAGTTTGGCCACCACTTCACGGCTCACAAGAACGCCGTTGAAGCCATGGCTTTCTCCGGCAACGGCCAGACGCTGTTCACCGGCGTGCGCGGACACCCACATCCTGCGCCGGGAAGTTGCAGCGGGAAGCAAATCGGCACGCCGCTGGCCATGTCCGGAATGGTGCACGGCCTGGCGCTCCATCCCGACGGCAAGCGGCTCGCGGCCGGCAGTCATCAACTCGATGGCAAGGCGGCGAACCCGGACAATCGCCTCGTCGCGGGGGAAGTCGTTCTTTGGAATATTGACACAGGCGAACGCACGGACCTGCTCGCAGCAACCCTGCCGGCGTTTTGCAAGTGGCCTATGCGCGACGGCAAGTGGCTCGCCGCCTGGAACAACACACGATTTCAGCGTGCGAATATGGGACATTGAAACTGGTAAGAGTACGCTGCTTTCAAAGGGGACAACGTCGGCTGGGTGCAAGGCCTGGCCTTCAGCCATGACAATACGCGTCTCGCGTTCGCCAGCGCCGATTTTCAGATCCGTCTCTGGGACATCGCCAAGAAGACGCAATTGCGGTCATTCGCGGGGCACGTCCACGAACTTTGGGGCGTCGCATTTTTGCGCAGTGATAAACTGCTCGTCTCCAGTAGTTGGGACAAAACCTGTGCGTCTGGGACGTTGACAGTCCCCGCGTGATAGTGTCAGGGAACGGCTGATTTTGCGCGACTGTGAGGCGTTTCCGATTGCTTTCACGCCCGACGACCGCTCGATCGTCCAGCAAGGCTCCGGCCTGGTCCATCACGCCTTGCCCATTCAGGAGGAGTATCAGAGCTTCGAACAACAGGACGCGGTTCGCGACCTGGCATTTTCTCCGGATGGCCAGCTTCTGGCTTCGATCAGCAAGGACAGATCCTGTGCCTGTGGAACACGCAGACAGGCACTGGCGCGAGATCGGTGTTTTCTCCGGGGAGATTCCCGGCGGCATCGTTTTCTCACCGGATAGTCGGACTGTATTTGTGGGCACGGCCCTGACAGCCGGTGGAAAGACAACGGGGCCAATCGTTCGCTGGGATGTGCAAAGCGGCAAAGTCTCGAACCCTGGCTCGGACACAACGCGCCGATTACCGCCCTGGCGGTTTCGCGCAAACATCAACTGCTGGCCTCAGGCAGCGACGCGGTTGTCAAGCTGTGGGACATGCAATCCGGCAAAGAGATCGCGCATGTCGATTTGCCCGAGGCGGGGAAATTGCAATGCTTGCCTTTCACCCCTCGGAAAAGCTCCTCGCCTGTGCCCCCCAATCTTGCGCAGGGCGTCATTTGGGACCTTGCCAGTGGCAAATTCGAGGAACGCAGAAGATTTATTCGGCCCGCGGATAGCAGAATTCCATGCCTCCCATGGGTGGCGAAGAACGGCCACAGCCAAATCCCGCCACCGCGTTGATCTTCACTTCTTCCGGTCGGCTGGTCTTCCATTCGGGCGAAGCCATTTGGATGCTCGATCCCGCAAAAGAGTGGCCAACAGCGGGGCTGAAAATCACCAAGGGCACCCTTGTCGTCGTGGCAGTTTCTCCGGATGAACGTACCGCGGCCATCGGCCTGGAAGATCGCACCATTCAACTTTGGGATCTGCCGAGCAATGGGCTCTGTGCCTACACTGACCAGACATGCACGTGAAATCAGCGCCCTGGCTTTCAGCGCGGACGGCGCCATGCTCGCCTCGGGGGACCAGAATCGGACCTATCTTGCCGGCGTGCGCGGCGGCACGATCAAGCTGTGGAATGCTTCCCCGCCGCTGCCGATCGGCCACAATACGCTGCCGCTCACACTCGCCTTCAGTCAGGACGGAAGTAAACTGCTTTCCTCCGCCGAGGATTCGCACATCCTCTGGGACACCGAGCGTAACCAGGAGGCGACCGTCATGTTCGACAAATGGAGGGGCACGCCGGTGCTGAGTGCGAACGCCGACCGCCTTGTGGCGGCGCATCAGGACGGAAATGCCTCTCTACGCGAAGACGGGTGCCGTGCTGGCGCGACAAATGCTCCTGGAGGACTGGCAAGCTTGTTTCCGTGCGCCGACGGCCAGATCGCGGGGGTTGGCTACTTCGATGCCATCTACTTCTGGGACGCCGCAACCCTCAAACCGATCAAGTCCATACCAGCCAAGGCGTTCCGGCAAGCGCTGACCATGGCCGCCAACGGCCGCTGGTCCGCCGGGCTGGCGTGGAAGATGCCATGGCCCATTTCTGGGTGGTCGCCGACCTGGACACGCAACTTGACCGAGTTCTCGCCAAGGATCGCCAGATGGCGTTCGGACCCTTCACGCCGTTGGGAATGATCGATTGATAACGGTGCACGCTGACCGACTTGTCAGAATCTGGGATGTGCACACCGGCAAGTTGGTGCTGACGCTGAAAGAACCGGTAACTGGGTCGTGGCGCTGTGCCGTCTCCGCGGGATGCAGACGCTGGTGGCCGCGGAGCTTAGAAGAGGAGGGCCGCAGGGCTGGCAGTGGGAGATCCGCTTCTGGAAATTGGCCGACGGGACGGGATGGTGCGAACCGGTCGACCCGCGCCATCACGCTTGATCGCTCGCCGCAACCGCATACAACCATTTGCACACCGCGACTGATGTGGGCACAGCAGTCAAATGTTGGCCTTCGCTAAGGTACCGTTGATCCATCAAAGCAAAACTCGGGCCGCGGTAGCAATGATGTGTAATACTGCGTCGGTCCCATCGACGAATGGCACTAACTTAAAATTGCTGCCGGTCGCTACTGATCCATGCCGAGACTCACGGCTATCCGTCGCGAATCGATTTGACAGTCGCCCGAGCGCCGATGACACAGTGCTTGCCGTTCATATTATCGCGTTGTGATTCAAGAGAGGGCTCTTCGGCTTTCGGCAATGCCGGAAATAGGAAATGGATGATGGCGGAGTTCGCAGTGCGCTGCGGCCGACTAATCGAGAAGGCACTTCAGCGATATCTGCAACGATTGGTCATTTGCACTATGACCATTTCGAGCGATTGTCAGGCAGCTTGGCAGTAGGGCGAGGTTGCGTGAGGATGGCACTATGCTTCGGTCGACGTTTCCGTGCCCGCGGCTCCCAGCGTCCGGGGCGGTCGCCGACACGGTGATAAGCAATGGTCGCAAGCAATGCATCAATCAATGGTGCACGCTCCTCTGGCGCGCGGCTTCGATCTTCGGGCGAAGGCCATCAAGGCCTGCTTGGCCCCTTTGAAACTTATCTTGCGAGGCTCGATGTCATTCGCGCTGGCGGCAACAGCCATGACCGTACGGAGTAGACTCCAGAAGAAGACGAATTGCTGAGCACGCTGCCAACAGAGGACGTTGCCGCAAAGACAGGGCGAACGCCCGAGCAGTGCGCGACCGACGAAGGAAGCTGAGGGCGATGAGAGCAGAAGCGTGATCCGCACGCAGCGTCGGCGGTCGATCCAGACCAAACTGAAATTCAGCAATCCAAATGACCGATACGATAGAGCAGGTACTAAGACCGAAAGGAAGAGGATGACGAATGAGCGCCGCATGTCGGCTTCCTTGCTTCTTGGTATTTGCGAATTCGCCCTTACCCATATCTCCCTCGCCTCCCCAACAACGAATCGTTGCCAGGAGTGCAGATGAGCGCGAAGCTAATTGCCATTTGGTTGGATGCCGCCGAACCAGCGTTGCTCGAAGAGATGATGGCGAACGGTGAGTTGCCCCAGCTTCGGGCGCTCCGGACGCGAGGGATGTATGGTCGTCTGCGCAGTCTGGACCATACGCTGTCCGAGACGGTCTACGGCATGGTGCTCACGGGGCAGCCGCCGGACAAAACAGGCACCTGGAACATTGGCAGATTCAATCGCCAGACGTACGACGAAGGCGAAGTGGAACTCACCGATTATGCGGGCCAGCCTTTCTTTCCCCAGTTCGATTCGACGCTGCGGACGTGCGTGTTCGACGTTCCCTGTCTGCCGCTGCTCCTGCAATTGAATGGGGTGCAGGTGCAGTCGTGGGGAGCGCATTCCCCCAAAGTGCCGCCGGCGTCCCTGCCTTCGGGACTCTGGGCGGAACTGGCGGCCAAGCATGGAGAACATCCCGCCGGAAAGTACAACGATTGCGCGTGCTTGCAAGATCCGGCAAGTTTGCGGATTTGCAGCCGACTCTTGGCGGGACTTCCGCGGCGACAGGCGGTCGCTTGCGATCTATTGGCGCGTGCGGATTGGGATCTGTTCTTCATGGCGTTCGGCGAGATGCACGCCGCGGGGCATGTCTATTGGCCACACCCGGAATGTCTGCCGTTGCTGGAGGCGAGCGGGACCGCCGACATGATGCGCGAGGTCTATCTCGCCTCGGATCAGGCGTTGGGGAACATTGTGACGGCGGCGGGAACAGCGGCGCGGGTGGTCGTATTCTCCACGGAGGGGATGAATGCGGATAACTTCGACGTCCCCAATTTCGTGCTGCTGTCCGAACTGTTGTTTCGCTACTCATTCCCTGGTTGTGTCGGTTTCGATTTCGATCCGCAACGGCCGCCGTCGCCAGAAAGCCAGGCAGGCATCAAGAACTGGGTGATGGAAGGTCTGGCATCAGCGCCGACGGCCGCGTCCGCTGGAGACCTGGCTCGCGACCATCTGCCTGTTTCTTCGGGCGCTGCGTCTGTACCGGTGGCTTGGGTTGCAGCCGCCTCTATATCACCCCCTGTCCACACGTTTCTGGAACTTTCAGCCGACTACCTGGACCATCCCCTATCGCCCCTACATGAAAGCCTTCAGCTTGCTATCCGCCTCGGATGGGTACATCCGTTTGAATGTGCGGGGCCGGGAGAGCCACGGGTTGATCGCCGCGGAGGATTTTCGCCGTGCCTGCGCGGACGTCACCGCTCTCCTCTCCGACTTGCGCGACCCAGGTACGGGGCGGCCGGCAGTGCGCAAGTCGTGCCCATCCGGTTGGAGCGCATGACGGCGACGCCAACTGCGCATGCCGCGGACCTGATCGTCCTGTGGAACTCCGGAGTCAAGGCGTGCTTGTCCAGTCCGCGTTTCGGGATGCTGGGTCCGGTGCCTTATCATCGGGCGTCGGGGCATTCTCCAGATGGCTTTTTGTGTGCTTCAGGTCCG
The DNA here is from genome assembly GCA_963791315.1 of uncultured beta proteobacterium. Classification (GTDB taxonomy): domain Bacteria; phylum Pseudomonadota; class Gammaproteobacteria; order Burkholderiales; family Burkholderiaceae_F; genus JACCZX01. The sequence continues at coordinate 694 of CAWBRQ010000001.1, read as the reverse complement.
GGGATTCCGCCGGGCACGTTTCGCGTCAGGTTCGCCGCTGGATGTGGTGCCGACGATCCTGGCGCTGGCCGGTTCGCAGCAGCGGCCACGTGTTGCCGGGCCGCTGTCTGATTCCAGGACTCGCTCGCGAAGCAGCGTGACGTGTCGCGCGCTCGTCGTGCCGACAAGGGGCCGACTGACAGATCGAGAGATTCATGTTCCTTTGGAAAAAGAAGCCCAGGCTGGCGCTGGTCGCCATCGTGCGCAACGAAGCGGCCTGGCTCCCCGCATTTCTGAGCTACCACCAGGCCGTGGGCGTCGAGGCGCGTTTCCTCTTTTGCGATCGCTGCACCGACGCCAGCGAAGCGATTGCACGTTCCTTTTCCTGGGTTACGGTCCTTCGCGTGGATGCCATCCAGGTTGAGCAATTCCATTATGTGTGCGATATCCATTGCGCTTGCATGAATTTCGGCCTCCGCCTTGCTCGCCAGGAGGGATTTGACTGGCTGCTCACCATCGATCCGGACGAATTCGCCAGTGGCGACAATCCGGGAGAGTCATCCGCGACTGGTCGGGCCGCATCTCGGCCGCTTGCTGCAACGTGTGCGACCGGAAACGGCCCAGATCCGCCTGCCGACCTGGGAAGTCGCTACGGCGTTGCCCGCCGGGACGCCGTTTGGGAGCACCGCTACTTCCAAACAACGCCGCGCTTCTA